>NZ_JAGTJK010000018.1:0-217376 GCF_028435265.1 Polyangium jinanense
ACTGCGCATCGCGCAGTTTTTCCGCCCTCGGTCCAGGCCGTGCCTGGTCCGGGGTGCAGGGGGCGGACAGCCCCCTGCTGGGGTGCGGGGCAACGCCCCGCTCCGCGCATCGCTACGCGGCTAGTAGCCGAAGTCGCCGCCCGTCGTCCCGCCCTTGTTCGTCTTGTTTGTCGACGTCGCGGAGGGCTTGGGGAGTGGACCGCCGAGCTTCGTCGATGCCGTGCCGAGCGGCGCGGTCGAGACTGTCGGGGTCGGCGCTGCGCTCGTGGTGGGCTCGGTCGGCTTCGTGTCCTGCGACGGGGGATTGACGACTTCTGCGGCGCTCGGCGTCGGCGCCGTGTTCGGCGTGGCGGCGGTCGTCGGGACGGGCGGGGCGACGCTCGTGGTTGGGATTGAGCCGCCGGCCGGCGCTGGATCTTTTTTGCCGAGCATCAGGTAGCCGGCGACGCCGAGGCCTGAGAGCAGAACGAGCCCGACGAGCCCGCCCACGATCGCGTTCGCGCGCGACGGCTTCGGTGCGGCGGCGCCTGAGGTGTGGCCCCACGCGTTCGCTGTGCCCTGCGATCCGTCGAGTGACGTGCCGGTTTGTCCCGTCATGCCCATGCCGGGCACGCCGGGCGGCGGCGTCGCCATTCCGACGCCCGGGATCACGCCGGGCAGCGGCGTCGCCGTCAGCGGCCCCGGTGCCATGAGCACTCCGGGCGGCTGCGTCGGCAGACGCGCGCCGGGGACGATGCTCGGATTGCCCCCACGCGCGGCTTGCCAGGCGAGAAGCGCCTCCTTGAACTCGGCGCAGGACTGGAAGCGGTGCACCTGCTCGCGGGCCATCGCGCGCTGGATGATCAGGGAGAACTCGGGATCGAGATCTGGGACGAACTGCTGTGGCGGAGGCGGGAGCTCGAGCGCGATCTTGAAGAGCAGCTCGTTGAACGTCTCGGCGCGGAAGGGGACTTGACCGGTCGTCGCCTGGTAGAGCACGACGCCGAGCGCGTAGATGTCGCTGCGCGCGTCGACGACGTTCATGCCGCGCGCTTGCTCGGGGGACATGTAGTACGGCGTGCCCACGACCGAGCCGGCCCGCGTCACGTTCATCTCCTCGCCGCCGATCTGCGAGAACTTCGAGACGCCGAAGTCGAGGATCTTGATGAAGTCGGCGCGGCCCGCCTTGTTTGGCAGGATGAAGATGTTGTCGGGCTTCAGATCGCGATGGATGATCCCCGCGGCGTGCGCGGCGCCGAGCGCGTCGAGGACCTGCGACATGAGCGGGATGCTTTGCGCCGGCGGGAGGCGCCCCGAGCGCTTGATCCGCGCGCTCAAGGTCTCGCCGTCGAGGTACTCCATGACCATGTAGCGCGACTGGTCGGGGAGAACGCCGAGATCGAGCACCTCGCAGATGTGCTCCGAGCCGATCCTTCCTGCGGCCTGGGCCTCGCGTTCGAAGCGCGCGACGGTCTCGCCCGAGCCGGAGACGCTCGCGTGCAGGACCTTGATGGCGACGCGGCGCTTGATCCGCGTGTTTTCGCCCTCGAAGACCGCGCCCATCCCTCCCGTGCCGAGGAGCCGGACGATGCGGTACTTTTCGTCGATGACTTGGCCGGGGGTGAGGGTCATCGGATCGTCGCTCGCGAGAAGCGGAAGGAATCCAACACGTCTCGAGCTTACCACGGGTGCCGGGCGCGAGCCCAGGAGGCGGGTGGGGGAAAAGGCGGGGGCGCCGGCAGGACGTGGGGGTCACGGATGCCCCACAGGGCCTTTGCCGACCGGAAGCGTGTTCGTGTTAAGGTCGCCCCCGTATGTCGCTCTACGAGCTGTCGATCGACGACGCCCACCTTCGCGAGGCCGAGAGGCTCACTTCGCTCGAGGGGAGGGGCTTTCCGACGCTGGTGACACGGTGGGAGTCGCGCCTGTTCGATCAGCCCTGGTCCACGACGCTGGTGCTCGATTACACGATCCCGCTGCCTCCGCTGCCAGCCTCGCAGTCGTTCATCGAGGTGCGGATCGCGGCGTTCGTGGGCGGTGCGCCGACGAAGTTCCTCTACTTCGGCACCGAGATGAATGCGAGCGTGCCCCGCATCGGTCCCGAGATGGAGAACCAGATCGGGTGGGCGAAGCAGTACCAGGAGTACAGGCTCGACGAACACACCTCGCCCGTCCCGTACCTCAAGCTGATCCAGACGACGCCGCGCATCTACGGCGCCGGCGCGCAGGACTATTACAGCCCCGCGATCAAGGTGGAGCGCTACGATGGGGTCGCGTCGAGTGATCACCTCGCCGATCTGTTCCCGACGGCCGTGGCGAACCTGCCCTGCGTGAAGGGGCACCTGCTCACGGATCCTTCGGCCGGTCTCTGGAACGGCGCGCGGTACGTGGGGCAGACGGCGATCGCGATCCTGCGCCAAGGCAAGGTCGTGGGCATCCATCGGCGGATCGGGCGCACGGACAAGGACGCGGTGCCGCCGGAGATCAAGCGGCGTGATCCGAAGCTCGACGTGCTCAAGGAGTGGGTGTCGATCGATCTCGGTTCGAGCACGACGGTCGTCGCCCTGCGCGGCGATCGCAGCGCGCCGGAGCTCGTGCGTATCGGCGCGACGAGCGCGCCCGTGGTCTCGGCCGACTACGAGAACCCGAGCGAGATCTCGTTCGAGCAGCTCGGGCGCACGCTGAAGGCGTGGCGCGATCGCGTGATCCTGCCGATGACGCGCTGGGGCGAGGTGTCGATCGGGCACGCGGCACGCGCCTTGCGCAGGAAGGGCGGCGAGGAGTCGCTCGCGCTCGGCGCGGCGACGCTGACGCACCTGCCGATGCTGCGCGAACGCGTGGATCGCAAGGAGAAGATCTCGCTGCGCGGCCGCGGCGATCCCGAGACGCAGGAGACGCTCAAGAAGCCGGCGCCGCCGATCATCGACGAGGACGGGATCGGCGCACACGATCCGTTCGATCCGATCGAGCTCTACGCCTACTACATCGGCCTGCACGTCAACCACAGGACGCGTGGTATCCACACGCGTTACCTCGTGGCGATGCCCTCGGGCTGGAACGACGATCGGCGCAAGAGCGCGCTCGTGGCCGTGCGTCGTGGCCTCTTCCGCAGCCTGCCCGCCGGCATGCTCGAGTTCCACGACATGGACATGCTGAACGTGGTCGACGCGGGCCCCGCAGCGATCCCGTTCGCGGCGTTCGCATTCCGCGCGTTCGCAGTGCAGCCGAAGCCCGATCCGGTGCCCTTCGTGGCCATCGACGCGGGCGCGAGCGAGACGGGCGTGGTGTTCGGCCTGTTCCGCAACGCCAAACCCGAGGAGCAACTGGAGGGCGGCTACGAGCGGATGATCGAGTACCTCGAGCCGACGAGCATCCCGTGGTTCGGCGGGGAGCGGCTCTTGCACCGGCTCGCGTACCGGCTCTACGTCGCTGCGGAGGCGAGCGTGGGCGCAGCGCGCGTGCCCTTCGATCGCCCGAGCGAGGAGACACCCGTGGGCGCGCTCGAGCACCTGCTCGTCGCGAGCCCCGAGGGCCGCGCAAACGCCGAGGTCTTGAAGGACGCCATCCGGCCGCTGCTCGAAGGCGGCGACACGCGCCTGCCAAAGTCCATCAAGCTCGCCACGCTCGACGGTCCGTTCTTCGACTTCCCACTCGAGGTGGATCGGCAAGCGGTCGCCGCGGAGATCGACGGCTGGTTCTCCGAGGCAGTGGAGGAGGTGCGCGTGGGCCTGGAGAAGGCGCTCGAGAAGATCGGGCGTGATCCGGATCCCTACGACGGCCTGCGCGTGATGCTCGGCGGTCGCATGAGCATGCACCCGGCGCTGCTCGACAAACTCACGGCGACGCTCCCGAAGAACGTGAAGATCCACCGCTTCATCGAGCCCGATCGGCTGAACCTCGGCGCACCAACCGTGAAGACGGCATGCGCGCTCGGCGCCCTCGCGATGAAGTTCGAACGCATCGGCGCGAACGTGCGCGCCGAGAAGCGCGACGCCTTCAAGTATCGCGTGGGCCGCAACCGTCACGGCCAGCTCGCCGACGTGCTCGATCCTTCGGTCGAGTACGACGTGTGGCGTGAGGTCGGCGCGTGCACGAAGCCAAACGTCGAGGTGCTGTACATGCGCGCCGAGGACGACGGCGAGGTCGCCGCAGACGATCCGCGCGTGGAGGTGGCAATCTGCAAGCTCGGCGCGACGGCCGTCGGGCAGCGAATCTACATGCGCGCGGTCGGTCCGATCCGCGTCGAGGTGAGCGTCGGGCCTCCCGGCGGCGAGCCCGCGGCAGGCGCGCCGGTGTGGTGGATCGATCTGAAGGAAAACCTCGCGCGGCCGAAGGCGTAGGGATGCGCGGCGGGGCTTTGCCCCGCACCCCAGCAGGGGGCTGTCCGCCCCCTGCACCCCGGACCAGGCACGGCCTGGACCGAGGGCCGAGAAACCGCGCGATGCGCGGTTTCTCGGACGGGCCTGTGGCAAGACCCGAGGCCGCGTTGCCAGCCAAGACGGCAGCGCTGCGCTTGCAGCGAGCAGACACGTCAGCGCTGCGGTCTTGACGGGCAAGCCCGTCGCCAGTCTTGCCTCGGCCTGTTCGATGAACTGCGCATCGCGCAGTTCATCGACCCCGGGTCCAGCGCTTGCGCTGGTCCGGGTCCAGGGGTGGACAACCCCTGGTCGGGTCCGGGGTGAAACCCCGGCGCTACGCTACGGCGCGCGGCGCGTGATGTAGAAGAAGTCGCGCGGGGACGGCTCCTTCACGTAATCGTGCGTGCGGTAGTCGACGTGCGGCACGAGTGACGAGACGACGCGGCGCTCGGCGGCGGGCGGGTGCTCGAAGAGCAGGAAGCGCGGGTAGGCGTAGTTCACGTCGAGCTGCGCTGCGTCGCGCGCGCCGGCGGCCTTCATTGCGCGCGCGAGTGATTGCGCCGTCACGGCTTCGCCGAGTGCGTAGAAGAGCGTGCGTCCTGCGGCGTCGATGCCGATCGCGGAGCGGCGGATCACGGTTTCGCCGCTGACGGTCGCGCCCCAGTTCTTGTTGTACTCGGTCAGCTTCGTGTTGAGCTCGCCGCCCTCGACGAGACATGCGGGGGTTTGCCGGTATGCCGCCATCTGGGCCTCCGTCGGCGCGAGCGTCGGCCAGGTGCCGATGCGGATTGCTCCGTCGCGGTAGAGACCCACGGTGCAGGCGATGTCGCGCGGGGGCAGGAACGTCTTGCCCTCGATCATCATCCCGTACTGCCCGTGCAGCGCCTTGAAGCCTCCGTTGAAGGCTGCGATCAGGGCCGCGTGCTCCGTCGCCGGGACGAGGCCGGGACGCTCGGAGAGCGGCACGTTTTGCGAGACGGGCTCGGTCGTACCCGCGACGAGACGGATTGCGACGCGCTGGAGATCCATGGCTACGACGGCCACCGCGGCGAAGCCACGCTTCGGATCGGGGTGGACCACGGCCTTGACCAGCACGGGCGGCTCGCCTTCGCGGCTGCCCTCCTGCATCACGAGCCATGTCCCGTCGCCCGTCGCCGCGACGTTCGTGAACGGCGCCTCGAAGCGTGGCGGGGGGAAACTTGGGGCTTCGGGCGCGGAGGCGTCGGCCACGTCGACCTTCGCGGGCACGACCTCGGGCGCGGGCGCGGCGGGCAGCGCGGCCGAGGACGAGGCTGGGGTCTCCCAGAACGTCGTGGGGGCCTCGTCGCCGTGACGCCAGACGTTCACGCGGTCGGCCAGCCCGTAGGCCGTGTCCTCGATCCATGCGACCACGGAGGGGCCGAGCACTGCGCGCACGCCGTCGGCGAGCGCGGGGCCGAAGCCTGGGACGTTGTGGATGGCCCACCACGTCGCGCCTCCCGCGACGAACGTGACGCCGAGGCCAATGGCTGCGCGCCGTCGCCAGCGCCGTGGCTTCTTCTTCTTGTCTGTCTCGGGGCCGGTCACGGGGCCGGGAGGGTACCCCAGGACGGCCTGGGGACCCAAGCGGAGGCGTGTGTGCGGAGCGTCAAACGACCTGGCCGTGGGCCATCGTTTTTGGTCCGTCCTTGAACAGGATCTCGACCTTGCCGCGATCGATCACGCGGGCGACGACGCCGTCGCCGAACTTCGGGTGACGGACGAGCTCGCCTGGGCCGAGCGTGAGCGTGACGCGGTAGGGCTTGAAGGCGCCCATGGGCTGGCCGGCGATCGCGTGCTCCCACTGGATCGTTTGGTCACGCTCGCGTTGCGCGGCGGCGCTCGCGCGGGCGCCTGAGGTCTTGCGCTCCTCGCCCGAGCCCTCGCGCTTCGTCGCGGACGCGGCCTTGGTCTTTGGCGCCAGCGGCGCGAGCTTCTCGCTCTTCGGGCGGCGGTAGAGGTGATGGGAGCCGCACGTCTTGCACTCGACCTTCTTCACCTCGTCGCCGACCATGGCGATGATGCGGTGAGTCAGGTCAAGCTTGCATTTCGTGCAATAAGAATCGATCTCGCCACCGGTCTTCGGCTTCTTCGTGATCACGTACCCTCGCGTCTTCTGCGCTCGCGCCGCGTCTCTTTTCCTCGATCCTTGACCGTCACCTGCGCGGAGACGGACGGCTTCGGCAGACCTTTCTGGCCTTCCGCTGCCGCTGACTCTCCCTCCTCCGACTCCTCAGCGTCCGACTCCTCGGCCGGAGTTTTTTCGGCGGAACGCGCGTCGTTCGGGACGAAGCGGATCTCCGTCTTGATCTCGAACGAGAGCTTCGTGAGCACCTTCGTCAGCTCGTCGGCGAACTGCGTGTGCTCGAGGACGTCGCGAATTTCCTTCGCGACGACGCGGTAAAGCCCGGTCTTGGTGTCGTCGATCTGCTGGTAGAGGTAGTTCAACACCTCCTTCGGCAGCTTCATGTCCCCCACAAAATGCCGAAGGGTGTCGGGGCCTTCGCTCAGCTTCCCGACGCCGGTCTCGACAGCGCGCTCGACGGCGCGCTTGAGCAGGTCTGGAATGGCACGGTCGAACGTGCGCCGCCGCTCCGTCTCCGGCTTCTCCCCCTCGGGCGGCTCTTCGCGGCTCGGAAGATCATCGATGTCGCCCATCCGCCGGCTCACTAGCCATGAAGGGGGCCTTCGTCAATCGGACATCGACACCCGCAGCGCCCAAACCTCGGCGACGACCTTTCCCTTTCCGCGCCGGGCGGCAAGCTCCACCGTCAGGGTATCGTCTTCCAGCGGACAGAACGGCCGATCGGGCTGGACGATGGGCCACCGATCCTCGCCGTGATCCGCGGCGATCGAGGCGCCTCGGCTCGATCGGACCACGACGTCGAGGTCCGTCACCGTGGGCTCGGCGACCGCAAAGATTCGATAACACTCGCCTTTCTTGGCTTCGAGCGGGAACGGGACCGGCGCGCCTCCCTCGGCGACCTCCGCCTCGACCGGCTCCTTCGTGAGCCGTCGCATCCCGTTTTCCGGACCACACAACATGGTCAGGCGCGTGAGGTCCTTCCGCAGATCCCCTTCCAGGCGAAAGTTACCGTAACAACGAATCCAGGGACCACCCACACGAACGGGCGAGGCGAGGGGGTCCTCGTCGCGCGCGACCGGGCCGGCTTCGGCGACGCCTCCGTCGGCGTCGGCCGGGACCTCGCCGAGCATCGAGGGGGGGAGCTTGGGCAAGGGCGGGGTCGGGGGCGGGGAGTCGGGGGCGGAGGCGGCGCCGCCGGCTTGCTCCCAGGGGCGCGGGCGGTCGCGGCAGCCGGTGAGGAGGGCGAGGCTTGCGAGCGCGGCCAGGACGAGGCGCGCGCGGGCGCGTCGTGGGTTTGGCCGGCCAAGGTTCTGCGCTAGAGTCCCGGCCCGATGAACATCTTCGCCGAACGCCGCAGGCAATTGCTCGAGCGACTTCCGGGTGTGCTCGTCCTTCCGGCGGCGCCGGAGCTCATCCGCAACAACAGCGTCCACCACGAGTACCGCCAGGACTCCGACTTCCACTACCTCACGGGCTTCGGCGAGCCCGACGCCGTGCTCCTTCTGGCCCCGAAGCACCCGGAGCACAAGATGGTTCTGTTCGTCCGCAAGCGGGACCCGGAGCGGGAGAAGTACGACGGGGCCCGCGCGGGCGTGGAGGGCGCGAAGGCGGAGTTCGGCGCGGACGCGGCGTTCACCATCGACGAGCTCGACGACAAGCTCATCGACTACCTGCAGGGCAACCACAGGCTCTACTACAAGCTCGGCCAGAACCGATCGCTCGACGAACGCGTGCTCCGCGCGCGGGAGCTCCTCCGGCTGAAGGGGACGCGGACCAAGAAGACGTGGCCGACGGAGATCGTGGAGCCGGGCGACGTGCTGCACGAGATGCGCGCGGTGAAGTCGGAGGCGGAGCTCGGCTTCATGCGGCGCGCCGCGGCGATCACGCGCGAGGCGCACCTCGGATCGATGCGGCTCGCGGCGCCGGGTCGCTACGAGTACGAGGTCGATGCGCACATCCGCGAGGTCTTCCGGCGGAACGGCGCCGAGCGCACGGCGTACACGCCCATCGTGGGAGCAGGGCCGAACGCGACGATCCTGCATTACCACGCGAACCGGAAGAAGCTCGAAGGCGGCGAGCTCCTGCTCATCGATGCTGGCTGCGAGTACGAGTACTACGCGTCCGACGTGACGCGGACGTTCCCCGTGAACGGGACGTTTTCGCCGGTGCAGCGGCGGCTTTACGAGATCGTGCTCGCCGCGCAGATGGCCGCGATCGAGGCCGTGAAGCCGGGCGTGACGGTGGACGCGTTGCACGACATCACGGTGCGGACGCTGGTCGAGGGGTTTGTCCGCGAGGGGCTGCTCTCGGGCGACGTGAACGAGATCATCGAGAAAGAGACGTACAAGCGGCTCTACCCGCACCGCACGAGCCACTGGCTCGGCATGGATGTGCACGACGTGGGGCACTACTACCGCGACGGCGAGGCGAGGCAGCTCGAGCCGGGGATG
Organism: Polyangium jinanense; assembly: GCF_028435265.1. Lineage (GTDB taxonomy): Bacteria > Myxococcota_A > Polyangia > Polyangiales > Polyangiaceae > Polyangium > Polyangium jinanense. The sequence goes on from NZ_JAGTJK010000018.1 coordinate 8,892, forward strand.
GTGTTCACGATCGAGCCGGGGATCTACGTGGCGCCGGACGACGAGAAGGCGCCGGCGGAGTACCGCGGGATCGGCATCCGCATCGAGGACGACATCCTGGTCACGGCCACGGGCTACGAGAACCTGACGGCCGACATCCCGAAGGCGCCGGACGAGGTCGAGCGCGCCTGCCGAGACGCTTGAAGCAAAAAGCGATGGGTCGCGCGGCGAAATCCGCGTCGCGCGAGGCGACGCTCGCCATCGAGCTCAAGGGCTGGTTCCGGAAGAGCGCGCGGGATCTCCCGTGGCGCAGGACGCGGGATCCGTACGCGATCTGGCTGTCCGAGGTGATGCTGCAGCAGACGCGCGTGGAGACGGTGATCCCGTACTACGAGCGGTTCTTGCAGCGGTTTCCGGACGTGCGTGCGCTCGCGTCCGCCGAGCTCGACGAGGTGCTCTCGCTCTGGAGCGGGCTCGGCTACTACCGTCGCGCGCGCGAGCTTCATCGCTGCGCGCAGGAGGTCGCCGAGAAGCACGGCGGCGTGTTCCCCGCGGAGGCCGCGGAGCTACGCAAGCTCCGCGGGATCGGCCCGTACACCGCCGGTGCGGTGTCGAGCATCGCGTTCGATCGTCCCGCGGCGCTCGTGGACGGCAACGTCGCGCGGGTGCTCGCGCGCCTCGAGGTGATCGAGGACGACGTGAAGAGCACCGCGGGCCTGAAGCGGATCTGGAGCGTCGCGGAGAAGCTCGTCCCCGAGGAGGAGCCCGGCGCGTGGAACCAGGCGCTCATGGAGCTCGGCGCGACGATCTGCACGCCGCAAAACCCTGCATGCCTCATCTGCCCGGTGCGCGACGCGTGCGCGGCGCGGGCGCAGGGCAGGGAGCGCGAGCTGCCGATCGTGGGCGAGAAAAAGGCATCGCCGCGCGTGGCGATGGTCGCTGTCGTGGTGGAGCACGAGGGGCGCTTTCTGTTCGCGCGGCGCAGAGAAGGCGGACTGTTCGGCGGGCTGTGGGAGCCGCCGATGGTCGAGGCGCGGACGGCCGAGGACGCGAAGAGCTCGCTCCATGGCGCGGGCGTCGCGGCGGAGGCGAAGCTCACGGAGGTGGGACGCGTCGAGCACGTGCTCACGCACCGCGAGCTCGACGTGCTCGTGCTGCGCGCGCGGGCGGATCGGCCCTGGCCGCTCGAAGCGCCGACGACGGCGCCGTACGAGCGACTCGCGTGGCTCGAGCAAACCGCCGAGGGCGTCGGCGTCTCCACGCTGGCGCGCAAGATCCTCGCGGCGGCGAAGCCTGAGAAGAAGGGCGCAGCGCGCAAGAAGAAGGCTCGCGCGTAGCGCCCTCGGCTCACTCCGTGGGGCCTGCGCGCTTGCGCGAGGCGGGCTTGGTCCGCTCGCGCAGTGCGTCCTCCATCGTTCCGCGCTCTTCCTCCGAGAAGTACACGTCCTCGGCCTCGGCGCCGATCTCCTCGACGAGGAACGGCGTTTCGAGATCCTGCCCTTCGTCCGACAGGATCACGTCGCTCATGTCGCGGCCGCGCGTCGCGCCTTCGAGGAACTCAGCGCCGAGATCGCCGGCGAGATCCGCGGCCGCGTCGGCGTTGTCGGGATCGAAGGAAAAACCCTCGCTCACCTGATCGTTCGGGTGATGGCGGAAGACACGATCGCTGTCGTCGAGCGTGTGCACGGGCTCGTCCATCGCGTCGGGCGGGTGCACCTTTCCGGGCAGAGGCGGCGCGGCGAACTCGTCGAGATCTTCGAGCACGGGCCGCGGGGGCCTCTCCTCGAACGACATCCCCGGGCGCCGCGCGTGGGTGACGCCGTGGCGGTGTTCGCTGCTGCGTACGCTCGATGCGGGGGGCGGAGCCTGGGTGGACGGGGCGGCCGCCCGCGCGTGTTTCGCCCCGGTTCGGGCCGGCTTGAGGGGTTTGTTGCTGTTCACGCGCCACCCCGAATGCAAGAGTCGCGCGCGTGATTTGACGTGCGAAGAACGCACGTTACGCGGTAAGATCCAGGGGCCCCAGCATGCGCGAAAAACGCCCGCGGCCCCGCCGTTCGACGGCCCTCGTGACGACGTTCACCACGGGGTGCGTCCTCGCCTGCGCAGGGACCGCGATCGCCGCGGAAGGCGTGCCGAACGCGCAGGGAGAGGACGCAGCCGAAGCGAGGCGCGCGCTTTACGAGGCTCTGTCGGCACCGCCCAAGGGTTACGTACGTACGCTCGCTGGCCTCTCGTTCGGCGGCGGGCTCCGCTTCAACAATCCGTATCGACTCGCCACGCAGCTCGGCGCGTCGGCGGAGTCGCCGAGCGCGACCGCGCCCTTCACGACGCTCATGGGCGCGCTCGCGTTCGGGCCGCCCGATGGCTTGCAGCATGGAGGGATGCTCGGGGTCACCTTCGCGCTCCGCGGCGTCGGGCAAACCGTGCTCACCCCCGGGTACGTCCTGATGTACCGCGGACCGGGTCGACTGCTCGCGTACGGGCGAGTCGGCCCGGAGATCCTGCTCTCGCCGGATCTCAACGTGGGCCTCACGGCCGCAGGCGGCGGCGCGTTTTTCGTGACGGGCGGGCTCGGGCTCGTGCTCGATGTGGCAGGCAGCCTGTTCTACGGCGCGAGCACGTGGGAGAAGAAATACCCGGCGTATCCCGTGCTGTCGGCGTCGCTCGGCCTCATCGTCGACGTGGAGTTTTTACCGTGACGCGTCGGGCGATCGGCCGCGCCGAGCTCGTGCGCCTCGCCGCGATGCTCGTCCTCGTCGTCGCCGCGCCGACCGTTGGCGACATCGGGAGCTGCGGCGAAGCCCCCGCGGATCTCGACGCCGCCGCGTTCTTCCGCGAGAAGGCCTCGGTCGACTGCGCGCGTTGCAAGGAGTGCGTTTTCTCCACGGCGGCGTGCGCGCGCGCCTGTGATCCGACGCAGCCGACGCAATCGTTCCCCGAGGGCTGTTACCCCATCGTGCACGACGGCGAGGTTTGTCTCCGCGCACTCGAAGCGGCCTCGTGCGACACGTACGCGAGCTTCGTCGCGGATCAAGGCTCGACGATCTCGACCGAGTGCAACTTCTGTCCGCCGGAGGCGAAGCCGTGACGAGATCACGGCGCCTCGAAGCCCGATGGCTCGTCCTCGCGTCAGCGCTCGTCGCCCTCGCCTCGGGATGCGCTGTGCTGCGCCCCGTCACGACGTCCGCGGCCGAGTACAGCGCGTTCCGCAAGACGCGCATCTCGCCGACGCTCGAAGGCCGCATCGTCGCGGCGGCGCGGTACCTCGCGCAGTACCCCGACGGCACGTTCGCAACGGAGGTGCGCGCGTTCTACACGATGGCCGAGCCGCTCTACTTCGAGGAGCACCGAGGCACCGCCGCAGGCCTTCACGTCTACCTCGCGGCGCTCCCGCGCGGCCCGCACGCCGCCGAGGCAAGGCAACGGCTCGATCGGCTCGCCGAGAAGGGACCGAGCGCGGAAGACGGCTTCGATCGAACCGTCATGGGCACGAACGATCGCCTCGCGAGGCTCGCCGGCAAGCGCGGCGCCGCGCGCGAGCAGATCCTGACGTCGCTCCGCGCGTGGCTCGACCCGGACGCCTTCGCGCGCCCGATCGCAGAGGCGAAAGCGGAGCTCCTCGTCCCGTGGAGCCTCTCGCTCCCGTGGCCCCGGTGCGCGTGGAACGACGAGGCGCGCGGCGGAGAGATGCGCTGCGCAAAGCTTTTCGAGCTGCCGTACGAGGTCACGAAGGGGGAGGGCACGGAGGAGCGTCAAGCCACCGTCGAAGTCGTGGTCGTCGAGGACGCGCGTGGCAAGCCGCGGAGCGTCACGATCGGCGGGCCGGATCTCTTCGTGCGCCTCGAAGAGACGGTCAGCGGTCGGGCGATCGATCTCGGAGATCCGAGCGGACGAGCCGCGGGCGTGTCCCGCGCGACGGAACTCGTGCGGCGAGAATTTTCCGCGCGAATCTCGGACGATCCCGCATGCCGGAAGCGCACCCGCGCCCCCAGGGTCCTCGAGCTCGCCTGCGGCGGCATCCGTGTCGTCGTGGAGGCGGCCCTCGACAGCACCGAGGACGATCGCATCGTGATCGCCCCGATGCCCTCCGACTGAACCCGAGGCGCGATTCCGGAGAGCACGCGTCTCCCCGGAAACGAGCCTCGTATGATACTTCTTACGGAAGTGGAGATCGGCCGCGTCCTCGCCGAGCGTTACGCGCTGGTTCGCCCCCTCGCGGAGGGAGCGATGGCCACGGTGTGGGTCGCGGAGGATCGCGTCTCCAGCGGCGAGGTCGCGATCAAGGCGATCTCACTCGACGCGGCCGGATGGCGCACCGAGGTGCGCGATCGCTTCATGAAAGAGGCGCGCCTGCTCGCGCTCGCCCAGCACGAGCACCTCGTCGGCGTGCATGACGTGGGCGAGACCGAGGACGGCTTCCTCTACCTCGTCCTCGATCTGCTCGACGGCGAGACGCTCGCCGATCGCATCGCCCGCGATCCGCCCCTCGACTGGAAGGAAGCCGGCGCGATCTCACTCGCGATCACGCGCGGCGTCGCGGCCCTGCACCGCGCGGGGATCGTCCATCGTGATCTCAAGCCCGCCAACATCGTCCTGCATCGTACGAACGGCAGCACGGTGCCGAAGATCATCGATCTCGGCATCAGCAAGGTGCGCGCGGCGGCGGCGGATCCCGAGCTCTGCGCGACGCTGACGGCAACGGGGCAGGTGCTCGGCACGCCGCAGTACATGAGCTACGAGCAGGCGCTCGGAGATCCGGACGTGGACGCGCGCAGCGACGTGTGGGCACTCGGTGTGATCCTCTACGAGATGCTCGCGCGCAGGCGTCCGTTCGAAGCACCGAACGCGAACGCGGTGCTCACCGCGATCCGCCGCAAGGACGCGCCCGCGCTCGCCGAGGTCGCGCGCGACGTGCCCGGCGCGCTCGCGAAGCTCGTCGATCGTTGTCTGCTCACCGATCGCACCGAGCGCTTCAAGGACGCCGGCGAGATGGCCGAAGCCCTGCAAACCGCGCTCTGCTCGGCCGCAGCAGATCCGACGCCCGCCGAGCCGCCGCCCCCCGAGACGAAAAAACCCGCGAGCACGGCGGTCGCAAAACCTTCTCCCGCGCCGATCCCCACGCCCATCCTCGCGGAGACGAAAGCGCCGAAGCCGCAGCGATCCCGCGCCCTCGCCAGCGTCGTCCTGATGGCCGGCGCGGCCCTCCTTGGCGGGACGATCGCCACGTTCTTGACGCGGGATCCCGCCCCGGCCCCCCAGGTCGCCCCCACGAAGGCAACGAGCGGCGCCGCCGCGCCGACCCCAGAGGAGCACGATCCTCGAACGAAGCCCGCGTCGAGCCCCACGCAAGCCCCCGTAACCACGTCTCCCGCAGCCGAGGTGCGCCCGGTAGTGCAAGCAACGAGCGCAGCAGCCTCTTCGGCCTCGGTTCCGCCCACACGGCCGGCGGTGACGACGACGCGGGGCGGCACCAAGCCCCTGACGCAAGTGAACGAAGCCGGTTTCTAGAGTACGCGTCGCCCGTTCATGATACCCCTCCGAGCTGACCGTGAGCGACACTGCTTCCCCTAAGCTTCCCGCGACCGAAATCGCGCCCCGCCAGGCCAAACCAGGCGGCGGCGTCGCGCGTCTCGTCGTCACCCAGGGACCGGGTGCCGGCAAGACGCTCCTCGTGACCCGCGCCCGCGCCACCGTGGGCCGGCACCAAACCAACGACCTCGTCATCCCCGATCCGCGCATCTCCGCGACGCACCTCGAGCTCGAACGCAGGCCCGAAGGTCGCGTGCTCGTGCGGGATCTCGGCACGACGAACGGCACATGGCTCGGCCCGCACCGCCTCAATGAGGTCGAGCTCGGCCCAGGCGCGCTGCTCAAGATCGGCGACTCGCTCGTCCGCGTCGAGGTCGACGATCGCGCCGAGCCCGAGCGCGGCAGCGAAGGCGGCCGATTCGGCGGGCTCATCGGCGTCTCGGCCGAGATGCGCGAGCTCTTCGCGACGCTCGAACGCGTGGCGCCGAGCCAGCTCACCGTGCTCGCGCAAGGCGAGACCGGCACGGGCAAGGAGGAGCTCGCACGCGCGATCCACAAGCACTCGCCGCGGAGCGAGGGCCCGTTCGTGGTGCTCGACGCAGCCACGATCCCGCCGACGCTCGCGGAGAGCGTGCTCTTCGGCCACGAGCGCGGCGCATTCACCGGCGCCGACGCGCGGCACATCGGCACGTTCGAGCGCGCGCACGGCGGCACACTCTTCATCGACGAGATCGGCGAGCTGCCGATGGACCTGCAGCCGAAGCTCCTGCGTGTGCTCGAGAGCCGCACATTTTCGCGCGTAGGCGGCCACGAGATCATCCCGGTCGACTTCCGCCTGATCGCCGCGACGCACCGCGATCTACGCGCCGAGATCGAGGCACACCGCTTCCGCGAGGACCTCTACTTCCGCCTCGCCGAGGCGCGCGTCTTCTTGCCGCCGCTCCGCGCGCGCCCAGCAGACATCCCGCTGCTCGCGCGTCACTTCCTCGAGGAGCTCTCCACGTCGGAGCGCCCGCTTTCGATCACGGAGGAGGCGCTGCGAAGCCTCACGCTGCGCAAGTGGCCGGGCAACGTGCGCGAGCTGCGCAACGTGATCGCGCGCGCGGCAGCGCTCTGCCAGGACGGGACGATCACGGAGAACGATCTCGCCGGCGAGGGTTTCGGTTTCCGCGGGAGCGAGGCCGAGCGCGAGCCGTTGGACCTCCAAGGAACGTTCGCCGAAGCCAAGGCCCGCGCGATCGATCGTTTCGAGCGCGCCTACCTCGACGCCCTCGTTCGTCGCTGCGGCGGCAACCTCTCGAAGGCTTCGCGTCAGGCCGACGTCGCGCGGAACCATCTCCGCGCGTTGCTGAAGAAGCGCGGTTTGTACGATCCCGGCGATACGTGATTGTAGGGGACAGCGTGGCGCCGGGGTTTCACCCCGGACCCGACCAGGGGCAGTTCGCCCCTGGACCCGAACCAGGGCAAGCCCTGGACGTTTGATGCATCGACCGCGGTGCGGTCGATGCACTCAGATGGTGAGGATTTCCGTGTGCTCGCCCCAGGCGGCACGTAGCACGTCGCTGATCTCGCCCACGGTCGCGCCGGCCTTCACCGCCGCAAGGATCGGCGGCAAGAGGTTTTCCCTCCCGTCCTTCGCGACGCGATCGATCACGGCAAGGGATTCCGCCTTCGCCGGCGTGTCGTGCTCGGCGCGCCACGCGCGCGTCCGCTCAGCCTGCTCGCGCTCGATACGCGGATCGATCTTCATCACCGGCACGGGCGGGCTCTCCGAGGCGAACTCGTTCAAGCCCACGATGATCCGCTTTTTCTCCTCGATCTCGAGCTGATAGCGATACGCCGCCGCCTGGATCTCGCGCTGCACGTAGCCCTGCTCGATCGCCGAGACCATCCCGCCAAGCTCGTCGACACGCCGGATGTACTCACGCGCCGCCTGTTCGAGCCGTGTCGTCAGCGCCTCGACCGCGTAGCTGCCGCCGAGCGGATCCACGAAGTCCGTCACGCCCGACTCGTAGCCGATCACCTGCTGCGTCCGGAGCGCCAGCGTCGCCGCCTCCGCCGTCGGCAGTCCGAGCGCCTCATCGAATCCGTTGGTGTGCAAACTTTGGCAACCGCCGAGCACCGCGGCGAGCGCCTGCATCGCCACGCGCACCACGTTCACCATCGGCTGCTGCGCGAGCAGCGTCATCCCCGCCGTCTGACAGTGGAACTTGAGCGCCCGCGCCCGGTCCGTCTTCGCGCCGAACCGCTCCTGCATGATCGACGACCAGAGCCTGCGCGCCGCCCGGAACTTCGCGATCTCCTCGAGCAGGTTGTTGTGCCCGTTGAAGAAGAACGAGAGCTGCCCGCCGAAGTCGTCCACGTCGAGCCCGGCCTCGACGGCGGCCTTCACGTACGCGATCCCGTCGGCCAGCGTGAACGCGATCTCCTGGGCCGCATCGCAGCCCGCCTCGCGCATGTGGTAGCCGCTGATCGAGATCGTGTTCCAGTTCGGCGCGTCCTTCGAGCAGAAGGCGAAGATGTCGCTGATGAGCCGAATCGAAGGCCGCGGCGGGTAGATGTACGTCCCGCGCGCGATGTACTCCTTCAAGATGTCGTTCTGGATCGTGCCGCGAAGTTTGTCCCTCGGAACCCCGGCCTCATCCGCGACCGCGATGTAGAGCGAGAGCAGGATCGCCGCCGTCGCGTTGATCGTCATCGACGTGGAGATCGTGTCGAGCGGCAGACCCGCGAGCAGCCGTCGCATGTCGCCGAGCGAGTCGATCGCCACGCCCACGCGCCCCACCTCGCCGGCCGCGAGCGCGTGATCCGAGTCGCGCCCCATCTGCGTCGGCAGATCGAACGCGACCGAAAGACCGGTTTGTCCCTGCGAGAGCAGGTAGTGGTAGCGCGCGTTCGACTCCTCCGCGGTGCCGAAGCCGGCGTACTGCCGCATCGTCCAGAGGCGCCCGCGGTACATGTTCGGCTGCACGCCGCGCGTGAACGGCGGCATCCCCGGGAAGCCGAGATCACGCGCGGGCTCGAAGCCGAGGCGCTCGAGCGTCTCCTCGTCGTAGAGATCGTCCGCGCCTTCGCCGACCGATCCGGGCGGCCCCGAGAGCAGCGGCGCGCGTGGCCTCGCCGCCTTGCGCGCCTTCGCGAGCCGCTTCTCGAACTCTTCCTTCGCCTGGCCTTCCGCTCGGTCGTCGCTCTTCATCGTTCGTCGTCCTCGACGTTCAACCTCGCGCCGACAAGAGCCGCGCGAGCGCCTCGCCCACAGCGCGAGCGAGCTCGTCCATCCTGCGCGTGCCGGTGAGCGTGTCGCCGAGATCGTCGACCATGAGCACCGCCGCCGGCCGCCCCGCGACGCGCACCGCCACGACGGCCACGTCCGTGCTCGCGCGCTCCATCACCGCGAGCAGCCCCGCGTGCGCCTCCGTCTCGGGCACGGGCCCGAGGTAGATCGACGTCGCCGTCGCCGTCGCGAACACGCTCGGCACGTCGTGCGGGATCGAGAGCGCTCGCAGCGCCTCTTCGTCCCCGAAGTCTTCGTTGCACGTCCAACCGTGGAACCCATCGCGCTTGACCGCGAAGAGCGCCACGCGTCGCGCGAAGAGCGCCGCGCCTCCGAGCGCGAGCGAGACGATCTCGTCGCGTGTCGCGGCGCGCGCGAGCGCTCCGAGGATCGCGCTCGGATCCGGGAAGGGCAGGGGAGGCGGACCGACGAACGTCTGGCGTTGCGGCTCCTCTTCGGAATCCGGAGCGGGCGTCGGCGCAGGCGCGATCACCTGGCCTTTCACGGGCACCGGAAGCGACATCGCGGGCGGCGGCACCGACACACCACCACGACGCGCCGACGGCGCAGGCGCGAACGAGTTCGGCCCTGCAGGCGGCTCCGCGATCGGGGCCCCGAGCGCCGGCGCGAGCGCATGCGAGACGGGCGCGTCATGCGTCGTCCACATCGCCGCCGCTCGCTCGGCCTTCTCCGCGCTCGCCGCGTCGCCCACGACGCGCGGCGCCGTGCCTCCGTCGCTCGACGGCGAACGCGAGAACACCGATGGATCGAGGGTCGGACGTGTCGCGCCGCGCCACGCTGTGAGCTCGGGCGGCGCCACGGCGAGCGGCGAGGGAACCGAGGCCGGGCCCGGCGGCGGCGTCGAAGGAAACGACACGCGCGGCGGATCGTCCCCGCTCGCCGGAGCCGCTGCCGCGGCCTTCGTCGCGGGCAACGCGGAACGAACGGGCCGCTCGATCGGCGCCGCTCCACGCAACGTCCCCGGCGCGCCGCGTCGCGTGGCCGGCGTGGCTGCGTTCGTCGGATCTGCGTCACCGCCCTCCGGCACGCGTTTCACGAGCGGGATCGGCGTGCTGATCGTGGGCGGCGGCGGGATCGACGACTGCGGCGCGCCGAAAGGCGAGGGCGGCGTGATGCGGCGACCTCGTGGCTTCTTCGGAGCCTCGGGTTGCGCGGCCGTGAGCTCGATCCGCCGGATCGCCTCTTCCACGGCGCCGATCGGCGCGCGCAGCACGCGCACCGGCGCGCCGAGGTGGAACGACATCTCCGACTCGATGTGCGTGTCGAGCGGATCGGCCGCGGCCACGTCCACCGTCCCCGTGAACGGATCGAGCCGCGTCGGAAGCGCGCAGAGCCTCCGGCACATCGCGCGCGGCAACTTCGCTACGAGGTCCGGCGCGCCTTGCACGTGGCGCAGCCCGGGACCCGCGTACCGCGCGATCTCCTCGTCGAGCTCGGCCTCCGTGATCGCCCCGCGATCTACGAGCGCGCGCGTGAAGGGAATTCCCCGCACGACCGACAGGAGCAGCGCCGCCTGCACCTTCTCCCGCGTCACCAGGTTCGCCGCGATCAGGCGTCGCCCCAACTCCACCGACACGGCGCGAACGATATCACTCTTTATGTTGGCGAGGGGCGCCTTGGGCCCTCAGCGCGACGCGGGAAACTGGAAGACGACCTCGGTCTGTCGCACGAGCCCGAGGTTGTCCCGCGCGATGCGCTCGACCGCCGTCGGATCGTCCCGCAGCCGCTCGACCCGACCGCGCAGTGCGTCGATCTCGCGGTGCATCTCCGCACTCTCCTCTTCCACCTGCTCGAGCTCCCGTTCGAGCCCCCGCAGCCGCGGCAGACCCTCCGGGGAAAGGATCATCACCGGCACCCCGATGACCGCCACGATCAGGATTCCGACCGGCAGCACCCGCTCGATCGCCAAGGTGAGTCGACGCACGTCTATCTCCCTGCCACGGCCGCGGGCGCCCGGTCAACTTTCCGGGCTCGCGTCCTTCGTAAAGATCCGTGCTTTTGCGTCAGTTGTTCTTCGCGAACGACCGGACCTTTGGCTAGCATACGCCCGCCCGCGGACGCCCTGGTCGGTTCGGCTGGACCGAACCATGACCAGACGAGGACGCCCGCGCGAAGGATCCGAGGAGATTGCATGTCGATCGATATCGTCCGAGGTGAGCTCGAGCGCCTCTTCTCGCTCGATGAAATGACCGCGCTGTCGAGCGAGCTGCTCGGGCTCGATCCGGCCCAGGTTGGAGGCGCCGTCTCGAAGGCATCCTTCGCACGCGCGCTCACGGATCGCTGCTTCGAGAACGACGCCGAAGGCGCGCTGCTCGACGCGATCTTCGCCGTGAGGCCCGAGGCCGACGCGAAACTGCGCGAGCTCGCGAAGAAGGGCACGAGCGCAGACACCGAGATCAAGGCCGGCGAGGCGTTCGGCGCGTTCACGATCACGCGCAAGATCGGCGAGGGCCCGCGCGCCGTCGTCTACGCCGCGACCCGAAAGGTCGAGGGCGAGGACAAGCCCGAGGAGCGGAGCCTCAAGGTCTTTCGCAAGGACGCCGCTTCCGGGCCGCGCGCTCTCCAGCGATTCCTCACGGCCGTTCGTCTCGCCGCGAAGGTGCAGCATGAAGGCCTGCCTGCGTCGCTCGAAGCTGGCGTCGTCTCGGGCCACGCGTACGTCGCGTACGCGCCCATCGACGGCCAGCCGCTCGCCGCGCGCGTGACGCGCACGGGCGCGCTGCACATGAACGAGGCGCGCGAGATCGTCCGCGCCGTCCTCTCGGCCCTGACCGCGCTGCACGAGGCGCGCGTCGTGCACGGCAACATCAAGCTCGAGAACGTGCTCGTCGGCCGCGGCGAAGGCGGCAAGGTCCGCGCGTACCTCGTAGACGCGGGATGCGATCGCCTCGGCGCCGGCGTGGGTGGTCCCTTCGGCGTCCCCACGCTCGCCCGCGCGCTCTCGCCCGAGCAGATCCGCGCCGGCGCGATCGACGCGCAGAGCGACATCTACGGCTTCGGCGCGATGCTCTTCGAGCTCCTCGCGGGCAAGCCTCCGTTCAACGCCGAGACCGGCGCCGACATCGCCGCCGCGCACCTCGTCCGCGAGGCGCCTGCTGCTTCCTCGATCGCGCCGAAGGGCTGGGTCAACAAGGAGCTCGACGAGATCATCGCGCGCCTGCTCGACAAGAACCCGAGTGCGCGCCCCAAGGGTGTGAGCGGCGCGCTCGATCTCGTCGATCCCACGGCCAAGAGCGCGGAGGAAGCGCCCAAGGGCAAGACCTTCACCGACGACGAGATCAACGACCTCGCTGATCTGCTCCTGGCCGATCCCATGGATCACGACTCGGCCCTCGCGCTGGAGAGCGCCGCGCGTGACGGCGCGGATCCGCACAAGGTCGCCGAGGCCTTCGTCATCGCGGCCTCCGAGGTCGACGAGGGCGAGAGCGCGGGCGAGAAGATCAAGGCTGCGGAGACGAAGAAGCAGCTCCTCTTCCGCGCCGCCCGCACCTACGAGAACGTCGCGAAGGATCTGGAGAAGGCCGAGGGCGTGCTCCAGCAGATCGTCGAGCTCGACGAGGACGACGACGTCGCGTTCAGCGCGCTCGAGGACGTGCGCAGGCAGCTCAAGAAGCACGAGGAGGTCGTCGAGATGCTCCTCGAGCGCAGCGAGAAGGCGCAGGATCCGCCGGCGCGGGCGCGCGCGCTGAACGAGATCGGCCGCCTCTACGTGCGCGAGCTCGAAGACGTCGAGCAAGGCGTCTTCGCCTTCGCGCAGGCGCTCTCCATCCTCCCGCAGAACCAGGACTACGCGAAGGATCTCGAGCGCTCGGCCGGCAGCGACATGAAGGTCTGGGCCGAGGCGCTCCAGATCTTGAGCACCGCGACGACCAGCGCGGAGATGTCGACCGAGGCCAAGATCGCGCTCTTCAACCTGCTCGGGCGCTGGTACTCCGAGAAGATCGCGCGGCCCGACATGGGCCTTCCTTGCTTCCAGGCCGTGCTCTCGGCCGAGCCTGGGCACGACGGCGCGCTCGACGGCATGGCGCAGCTCTACCGCCGCGCGCAGCAGTGGCAGGAGCTCTGCCAGATCCTTCAGACCCGCGCCGATCGCGCCGCGACGCCGGAGCGCTCCCGCGAGATCCGCGCCGAGGCCGCCGACGTCCTCGAGACGCGGCTCAACGACGCCTCGCGCGCTCGTGATCTCTTCGAGCACATCTTCCAGGAGGATCCGAGCAACGACAAAGCCGCCGAGGCGCTCGGCCGCATCTACCACCGCCTGGAGGACTGGGCCGGTTACGCGAAGATCCTCGAGCGCCGCGCCGACGCGCTCCGCGGCGAGGCCCGCGTCGAGGCCATCTGCAAGGTCGCCGAGCTCTACGAGGATCAGCTGAACGACCTCGGCGAGGCCACGCGCCGCTACGAGGCCGCGCTCGACGTCGACCCGCACGGCCTCACCGCGCTGCGGGGCCTCGATCGCATCTACAACCGCACGGGCCGCTACAAGGAGCTCGTCGGCAACCTGGAGAAGCAGATCGCGATCAGCGCGACGCCGCGCCAGAAGATCAACCTCTACGAGCGGCTCGCCGGCATCCACGACGAGCAGTTCCTCGATCACGGCAAGGCCGCCGAGGCGTACGAGGCGATCCTCCAGATCGATCCGGCGCACGAGGGAACGCTCACCGCGCTCATGCGGCATTACCGCGCGCTCGAGCGCTGGGAGGACGTCGTCTCGCTCTACGAGCGCCTCCTCCGCATCGTCATCGACGACAAGCGCCGCATCGAGCTGCTTCTCGCGATGGGCCGCGTGCTCGTCGAGCAGGTCGGCTCGCCCGAGCGCGCCTCGAAGACGTACGAGAAGGTCATCGAGATCGATCCGCAGCACGGCGGCGCGCTCGAATCCCTCGCGAACGTCCGCGCCGCGAGCGGCGACGCGCTCGCCGCGCTCTCCGCGATCGAGTCGCTCGCCGTCAAGGCGACGACGCCCGAGACGCGCGCCGATCTCTGGATCCGCGCCGCCAAGCTGCTCGACGACAAGGGCGATCGCGACGGCGCGATCGAGCGATACAAGAAGGCCCTCGACGCGCAGCCCGGCAACGTCGCGGCCTCCACCGCGCTCCGCGCCTCCTACCTCGCGCGCGGCGACGCGACCAGCGCCGTCGAGCTCCTCGGCCGCGAGATCGAAGCGGCGGAGGGCAACCTCGCGAAGGCGCGCCACTACGGCGAGATGGCCTTCCTCCTGCACGAGAAGCTCAAGGATACCGATCGCGCCCAGGCGGCTGCGACGAAGGCGATCGACCTCGATCCGACGAACATGAAGGCGCTCTACGTCTCGGGCGAGATCGCCTTCAACGCCTCTCGCTTCGTCGAGGCGGCCAAGCACTTCGAGTCGCTGGCGAACCGCTCCGACGCGATGCCGAAGGACCTCGCGCTCGACGTGGTCAGCCACTACATCGACGCGCTCAGCAAGATCGGCTCGACCGAAAAGGCCGTCTCCGTCCTCCCGACGTTGCTCGCGCTCGCGCCCGACGTCCCGCAGGCGATCCGCCGCGCGGCGAAGGTCCGCTACGACGCCAAGCAGTACAAGGAGAGCGCCGCGCTCTACGTCGATCTCTCGAACCGCTTCGCCGACAAGCTCGATCCGGTCGATCGCGCCGAGGCGATGCTCTACCTCGGCCAGGCGCGACTCTCGCTCGGCGAGGTCGAGGAGGCGGTCTTGCCGCTGCTCGACGCAGCCGACCTCATGCCCGAGGCGCCCGAGCCGATCGCGGCGCTCGTGCGGCTCTACGAGGCGAAGAAGGACTGGGAGGAGGTCATCCGCCTCAAGATGCGCCGCATCGACGTCGTCAGCGGCGACGAGCGCGTCGCGTTGCTCCTCGACGTCGGCGACATCATGGCCGCGCAGCTCGGCGATCGCACCCGCGCCGCGAAGAGCTACGTCGCCGCGCTCGACGAGCGCCCGGACGATCGGAAGATCCTGACCAAGCTGATGCAGCTCTACAGCGAGGAGAAGGACTGGTCGAAGCTCATCGAGGTCGTGCTCAAGCTCGCGAGCAAGATCGACGACAAGCGGCAAAAGGCGAAGTACATGCACACTGCCGCGATCGTGAGCTGGCGTCAGCTCGGCGACTCGGACAAGGCGATCGAGTACTACGACCAGGTCCTCGAGCTCGATCCCTCGCTCGACAAGGCGCTCGCCGAGGCGATCGAGGTCCGCGAGCAGAAGGGCGACTGGGAGGGCGTCGAGCGCCTCGTGCGTGTCGATCTCGAGCGAGCGACCGAGCGCAACGACACGTCGAAGGTGCTCGCCACGATGGAGAAGCTCGGCGCGCTCTACAAGGACAAGCTCGGCGCGATCGCGGACGCGATCGACGCGTACGAAGCCGCGCAGACGCTCGATCCCGAGAACCACGAGCGCGAGGAGCTGCTCGCCAAGCTCTACGCGAGCGACCCTGCGCAGTACCTCGACAAGGCCGTGGCGGCGCAGGCGATCCTGCTCCGTCGCAACCCCTACCGCCCCGAGCCGTACAAGCTCCTGCGCAAGCTCTACACCGAGTCGAAGCGCGCTGACTCCGCGTACTGCCTCTGCCAGGCCCTCACGCTGATGAGCTTCGCCGAGCCTGACGAGGAGCGCTTCTTCAAGCGCATGCGCTCGGACACGGCGGCCGCGGCGCAGGTCCCGCTCGGTGAGGACGACTGGTTCACGAACCTCACGCACCCGGACGCCGACCCGCTCCTGACGAACGTCTTCGCCGTCATCCAGCCGGCCGTGATCATGAAGAACGGCCAGCCCTTGGAGGCGCTCGGCTACCAGATGGCCTACGCCATCGACCTCATGCGGCACCCGTACCCGCTCTCGCAGACGATCGTCTTCGCGGCCGGCGTGCTGGGCCTCGAGTTGCCCATCTGCTTCCAGAATCCCATGGATCCTGGGGGGCTCTCGTTCCTCCACGCCCACAACCCCGCGATCGTGCTCGGCGCTGCCGCGCTCGCCACGGAGGTCCCCCCGCAGATGGGCGCGTTCATCGCGAGCCGCCACCTCACGTACTACCGGCCGGGCATGTACCTCCGCTACCTCGTCCCCACGGGCACGGGGCTCCGGGCGTGGCTCTTCGCCGCGATCAAGCTCATTTCCCCGAACTTCCCGATCTCCAAGGACATCGAGGGTCCGGTGAAGGAGAACCTCGCGGTCATCGAGGCGGTGATCACGGGCGCGCGGCGCGACGAGCTCGCGAGCGCCGTCACGAAGCTCCTCCAGGCCGGCGCGATCGACCTCAAGAAGTGGGTCGCGGGCGTCGACCTCACGGCCGACCGCGCGGGCTTCGTCGTGGCGAACGACCTCGAGATTGCACAGGAAATCATCAAGGCCGCCGACGACTCCGCGAGCGCCGTGCCGCAGAAGGAGCGCCTGAAGGAGCTCGTTCTGTTCTCGGTCGGCGAGGATTATTTCGCGATCCGTCGTAAGCTAGGCATCAACATCGACGCCTGAACGACATCGTCTGGACCGCGCGAAGGGGCCGATCTCGGAGATCCGAGCGGCCCTTTTGCGCGCTTCTGGGCCGAGGGGGTACGAATTGGGGCGACGCGGCCGCGCCGTTCGTGCAAGAACAGCGGTTGACGGGCAAAATCCTTGGTTGCTACCCTCACGCCCCGTCGCACGGGCCTCGAGGGGCCCGACAGACTCATCGTGCCGTGTCGCCGCGGGGGGTTCTCCGAGCGACCGCTGGAATCACGCTCCATGGCGGCTAAAAAGACCCGTAAATTGGCCAAAAACACCAAGAAGAAGGCAGCTACCCGAGCCAAGGCGAGTCGGCGCGCAGCCCCGCCGCGAAAAACCGCGGCGGCGAAGCTCAAGAAAAAGCCGCGTGCGCAGGCCACGAAGCGAGCGAAGCCAGCCGCCAAGAAGGCCGTCCGCAAGGCCGCCGCCGCGCGCGCGACGAAGCGCGTGGCCGTGGTGAAAAAGCGCGCGGCCGCGAAGAAGGCAAAGGCGGCGAAGCCGAAGAAAAAGGTAGCGGTCGTCCGGGCCAAACGCGCGCCGGTCCGCAAGGCGCAAAGCCCGACGAAAAAGAGGGTCAAGCGCGCCATCGCGAAGAAGAAGTCGAAGAAGGTCGCGCGCAAACCCGCCCGCGCGGCCGAGCGCCAGAAGGCGCGCGCGATCTCGCGCAAGAAGAAGGCCGCGCTCCCGAAGGTCAAACGCACCGCGCGCCCGGTCGCGAAGGCCCGCCCGGCCAAGCGCGTCGCCAAGCCGGCCCGCCCGAAGCGCCCGGCTCGCCCGGCCGCGAAGGTCCGCCCCGCCGAGAAGGCCCGCAAGAAGTCCGCCGAGGCCCGGGAGGCGAGGGAAGCGCGGGAGGCGAAGGAGGCCAAGGAGGCCCGCAAGTCCGAGGCCGCCGCCAAGGCCCGCGCCGCGCGTGAGGCGGAGGAGGCCGAGCGGCTCGCCGCCAAGGAAGCGCTCCGGAAGGCGAAGGCGGCGAAGAAGGACAAGGAAGCCCGCAAGGAGAAGGAGGCCGAAAAGGCCCCGGCTCCGAAGGAAAAGGCCAAGGCCCTCCCGCTCAAGGAGAAGGGCAAGGTCGCCAAGGAGAGGCCGGTCGAGGAGCGAGAGCCGGTCGCCAAGGAAAAGGGCGGCAAGGACAAGAAGGACAAGAAGAAGGGCAAGGAGGGCAAGCTCCTCAAGGCCGACAAGCCGCGCGAGGGCCGCCTCATCGCGGTGCGCGAGCCTGCGCCGCGCGTCGTGGCGCTCCCGCTGCCGCTCCTTCCCCCGCAGCGCCGCGCGACCATCGAGGAGCGCTCCGAGGTCATCGAAAAGCGCTTGACCTCGCAGAGCGAGGAGTTCCAGAAGAACTACACGGACCGCTTCGACATGTCGTGGATCTTCCACGACAGCGCGCTCGAAGGCGTCGTGTACACGTTCGAGGAGCTACGCACGGCGCTCTCCGGTTATGCGCCGCCGGTCTCGGACACGAACCTTCAGCCGACGTACGACGACATCCGCCGCCACAAGGAGGCGATCGAGTTCGTCCGCGACTACGGCAAGAAGAAGCTGCCCATTACGATCGACGTGATCAAGAAGATCTACCTCATCCTCCATCCGGAAGAGGGAGACATCAAGACCGTCAAGTATCGGAAGGACATCCCGCAGCACCGGCTGTATTTCCACGAGTATGCGCCGCCGGACAAGATCGCCTACAAGGTGCGGCAGATCGTGGATTGGCTGAACGATCCCGAGACGCGCAAGACCCGCAATGGCCTGCGCATCGCGGCCCGCGCCCACTACGACCTCCTGCGCGTCTATCCCTTCCAGTCGGACAGCGGCAAGGTCGCGCGGCTGTTCATGAACCTCTTGCTCATCCGCTCGGGCCTGCCGCCGTCGATCATCCACTCGACCGAGCGCCAGCGTTACTACGAGGCGCTCAAGGGCTCGGCCACGACCGTGCTCCAGATGGTGCAGGAGGCCGTCGAGAACGCGCTCTCCAGCGTGGAGAAGCTCCTCGACGAGTACGAGACGCGAAAGCGCGCGTTCGTGAGCTGATCCCCAGACAAACACGACCCCTTTGCACGAGGGGTTCCAGAAGGTAAAACCATCGCCCCGAGATGACGCTCGCAGCCGAGCGAGATCGCGGGGCGATGGCCATTTCTACCGGGACCCGAGGCATGACCGCGACGAACCAGCCGCGCGCGCTCGCGCAGGAGACCTTCAGGCGCCTGCGCGTGATCCACCCGGACGCGCATTGCGAGCTCGACCATGTGAACCCATTCCAGCTCCTCGTCGCCACGGTGCTGAGCGCCCAGACGACGGACGTGCTGGTCAATCAGATCACGCCGAAGCTGTTCGCTCGCTGGCCCGACGCGCCCTCACTCGCGAACGCGCCGGTCGCCGAGGTCGCGGCGCTCCTGCGCGAGCGGCTCGGGATGTTCAACCAGAAGGGGAAGAACATCGTCGGGCTCGCGAAAAAGCTCGTGGAGAAGCACGGCGGCGAGGTGCCGCGCACGCTCGCCGAGCTCGTGGAGCTGCCCGGTGTCGGGCGAAAAACGGCGAACGTGGTGCTCGGCGTTGCGTTTGGCCGGCCCGAGGGCGTCGTGGTGGACACGCACGTGCAGCGGCTATCGCAGCGGCTCGGCTGGACCACGGAGCAGAAGCCCGAGACCATCGAGAAGGCGCTCTGCGCGCTGTTTCCGCCCGAAGACTGGAACATGCTGTCGCTCGTCCTGATCTTCCACGGGCGGCGGGTCTGCTTCGCGAAGAAGCCCGCGTGCGCCGCGTGCGGGGTGAACGACGCGTGCCCGAGCGCGTTCGCGGCAGAGAACGTGGGGCGCAAGCCGCCGAAGAAGCGGCCGGCCGTGGTCATCGAGGCGGCGCCGAGGAAGGCCGCGAAGAAGGCGGCCACGAAGAAGGTCGCGGCGACGAAGACCGCAGCGAAGAAGGTCGTCGTGAAGAAGGGCGTGGCGACGCGGATCGCGCCGAAGAAAGCGGCTGCAAAAGGGAAGGGGAGCGGGCGGGCTTAACGGCCGCGGAACGCGGTCACGAGCTGCTCGGCGGCCGTGTACGGATCGGTCTGCCGATGCGCCACGGCTTGCGCGGCGTCGTCGAGCGCGCTGCCGAGCTCGCCCATCGCCGCGTCGAGCAGCGCCTCGCGGAGCTGCGTGCGCATCGCCTCGCGGAGCCGCTCGAACCGCCGTGCCGCGCCGGACTCCGTGCCCGTGAGCCATGCGTAGTGCGCTTCGAGCTGCGTCACCAGCGCGGCCACGCCCTCGTCCCGTGTCGACACGGTCCGCGCCACGGGCGGCACCCACTTGTTCGCGTCGTGCCGCACCACCTGCTTCTGGATGTCGAGTGTCCCCGCCGCGTGCCCGCGGCTGTGCACGCCCGCTTTCACGACCTCACCACCGAGCGCGATCATGAGCTCGAGGTCCCGCACCGCGGCGTCCGCGCCCTCGCGATCCGCCTTGTTCACGGCGAACACGTCTGCGCATTCGAGCAGGCCTGCCTTGATCGCCTGCACGTCGTCGCCGAGCCCCGGCGCCATCACGACGAGCGTCGTGTCTGCGGTGCGCGTGATCTCGAGCTCGTCCTGACCGACCCCGACCGTCTCCACGAGGATCACGTCGGCGCCCCACGCGTCGAGCACGCGGATCACGTCCGCGGCCGACCTGGACAAACCGCCGAGCGCGCCGCGCGTCGCGAGCGATCGGATGAACACGTCGGGATCGCTGAAATGCGCCTGCATCCGGATGCGATCGCCGAGGATCGCGCCGCCGGAGAACGGGCTCGTCGGATCGATCGCGACCACGGCGACGCGCTTGCCTTGCTTGCGGAAGACCGCGATCAGCCGATCCGTCAGCGTGCTCTTGCCCGCGCCGGGGTTCCCGGTGACGCCGATCGTCCAGGCGCGGCCCGTGTGCGGGAACAGATCCTTCAGGACCGTAAGATAGTCCCCGGTGCGATCGTCGGCCCAACGGCAGGCCCGGGCCGTGCCACGCATGTCCCGGGCGAGCACCTTCTCCGCGAGCGGATGCACGGCGCGTTTGCTCCTAGATCCGCTTGAGATCGGGCTTCTTCGCGAGGAGCCGATCCAGCCACATGTTCGTGAGCTTCTCCTGCGCGCTGTTCGCGCGGAGGCGCGCCGACAGGTTCTTGAAGTCCACGCGATCGATGGGTTGGTCCTGGTTGTAGCAGGTGAAGACGAACTGCTCTTTGCCCGTCTCCGGATCCACCCAGCGCTGCAAGCACTGCGCGCAGACCTCTTTCATCATGCACTGCATCGGCGAGTTGATGCTCACGATGCCCACGTGCTTCGGGTTCAGGTGCGGCGCGAGCACGCCGTGCCGCGCCTCGCGCACCGCGTTCATCATGCGATCGGAACCGATCGCGATGATGCGGCTCACCTGCGAGAGCTTGAACATCTCGCCGCCGAGCGCGCCCTCCGCGTAGGCCTTCATCGCCTGCACGATGTTGCCGCGGAAGTGCCGATCCGCGGGCCTGCGCGGCGCGATCTCCACGCCGGCGTCCGTGCACCACACGACCTGGTCCGTTGCGGCCTCGATCTCCTCCTGCTTGAAGAGATCCTCGCCGTTTTTGTAGCCCGCGAAGTACACGACGTTCGCGCCGCTCGCCTTGAGCGCTTTCGCGATCGAAAAGAGCACCGCGTTGCCGAGGCCGCCGCCCGCGAGCAGCACCGTCTCGCCCGTGGGGATCTCGGTCGGCGTGCCGGTCGGGCCCATGACCACGACCTCCTCGCCCACGCGGAGGGAGGAGAGCAGGCGCGTCGACGTGCCCATCTCCAGCGCGATCAGCGAGAGCAGGCCCTTCTCCTTGTCGACCCACGCGCCCGTGAGCGCGATGCCCTCCATGGCGAGGCGCGTGTCTTCGACGACCTTCGAGAAGACCTCGTAGTTCTGCAGCCGGTAGAACTGGCCAGGCTCGAACTTCCGCGCCGCGGCAGGCGCGCGCACGACGACGTCGATGATCGTCGGCGTCAGGCGCTCGACCTTCACCACGACGGCCTTGAAGTCGTCGTCGAGCTTCGTGTAGAGCGCGCGCCGCCGCTCATCACGCGCGGCCTGCGGCTCCTCGCCGAGGCGCTCAATGTCCTTCGCGAAGAGCGAGACCACGTGCGGGTACGCGTCCTTCGCGCTCGCCATCGCCTTGACCACACTGCCGGCGTAGTGCGGGTGGTTGTCGCCGTAGAAGCTCACCGCGTGCGCGCCGTCATTGAAGCTCGTGAAGAAGCCCTCGCGCGCATCCGCGACGGCCTCGACGTGGAGCTTGCCCGCCTCGTCGACGAACGCCTTGTGCGGCTGGAAGTACTGCTTCCTCTTGTCGAACGCGAACGTGCCGGGTTTTTCCTTCTCGTACATCACGTTCGGGCTCGTGCCCGCCGCGACGCACACGCTGCGCGCCGGTAGCTCCACCATCTCGCCGCTCGAGGTCCACTTGCCGGCCTCGTCGACCTTCTGGCGCTCGAAGATCATGGCGCGCACGTGCCCGCGCTCGTCAAGGACCGCCTCGACCGGCGCCATGTTCTCGATGTAGCGCACGCCCTCCTCGAGCGATTTCGCGACCTCTTCGTGGTTCAGGCGGTAGGCCGGCGAGTCGATCACGCGCTTGCGGTAGACGAGCGAGACGCCGCCCCACGCGTCGAGCAACTTCTGCAGGTTCGGCGCGCGGCCCTCGCGTTGCGCCTTCTCGCGCTCCTCGCGGATCTGCGCCGCGTGCGCGCGTTGCTCCAGGACGAACTCGCGCTCCTCTTCGTCGAAGGAGGCCATCGTGGCGGCCTCGCCACGCTCGGCGATGAGCTTCGCCACGCGCGCGTCCGTTTTCTCCGCCTGGATCATGTAGTAGGCGATGAGCTCGGTCGCGGTGTCGATCGCCGTGAGGCCACCGCCGATCACGATCGCGGGCAGGCGCACCTGCAGGTTCGCGAGCGACGAGCGCTTGTAAGCGCCCGTGAGCTGCAGGGCCATGAGGAAGTCGCTCGCCTTGCGGATGCCACGCGCGACGTTGTTCTTGAGCGGGATGATCGTCGGCCGGCCCGCGCCCGCCGCGATCGCGACATGGTCGAAGCCGAGCTTCCACGCGTCGTCGAGATCGAGCGTCCCGCCGAACCGCACGCCGCCGTAGGCGCGGAAGTTCTGGTGACGCGCGAGCGTGATGTAGAGGACCGTCAGGAAGTTCTTGTCCCAACGAACCGTGATGCCGTACTCGCTCACGCCGCCGAACCCGAGCAGGATGCGCTCGTCGAGCTCGGTGTAGAGTTTTTTGTAGTCCTTCACGGGCCGCGGCGCGCGCGTGGCATCACCCGTCAGCTCGACGGGGAGCGGCTCGATCTTGAGCCCATCGACGGCCGCCACCGCAAAACCTTCGAGCGCGAGGTGATGCGAGAGCGTGTAACCCGCGGGCCCGAGGCCCACGACGAGCACGTTCTTGCCGATGTACGGGCGCGGGTGCGGCCGCTTCACGTTGAGCGGGTTCCAGCGCGAGAGCAGGCCGTAGATCTCGAAGCCCCAGGGCAAACCGAGCACGTCCGTGAGCACGCTCGTCTCGATCTGCGGGATGTTGACCGGCTCCTGCTTCTGGAAGACGCACGCCTTCATGCAGTCGTTGCAGATGCGGTGACCGGTGCCGGGCAGCATCGGGTTGTCGATGCACACGAGCGCAAGCGACGCGATGGAGTCGCCGCTCCGCCGCATCACGTGCATCTCGCTGATCTTCTCGTGCAGCGGGCAGCCGTTCAGCGTCACGCCGATCGGGTTCGGCTTGATCGCGCCGGTCTTGTTGTCGCGCAGGCCCTTCGAGCACGAGTCCTTGTCGCGATCGTGGCAGTAGAGGCAGTAGTCGACCTCGCTCTCGACCTCGCGCGCGGTCCCGCGCCGATCGGTGAGCGCGAAGCCGTCGCGGTGGCGCCGCTCGTGCTCGGGCCCGACGAAGAGCTCGGGCAGTTTGTCGTCCGCGCGGCGGAGCTGGACGAGCTGGTTGTGATCGAGCGTCGCCGGAGCCTTGAGC
Organism: Polyangium jinanense; assembly: GCF_028435265.1. Lineage (GTDB taxonomy): Bacteria > Myxococcota_A > Polyangia > Polyangiales > Polyangiaceae > Polyangium > Polyangium jinanense. The sequence goes on from NZ_JAGTJK010000018.1 coordinate 32,171, forward strand.
GAGGACCAGCGCCGCGCCGGATCGTGGTGATCGACGCGCCGCGCCGCGAGCCACGCCTCCACCGCGTCGAGGGCGAACGCGACGACCGCAGCGTCCTCCGCGTCCGCGGGCGTATCCCCCGCGACGGCCACCGCGCCCGCAGCGACCTGCGTGAGCATCGGATCCGCGGCGATCGCGGCCCGCACCTTCGCGGCCTTCTCGTGGAGCTCGGGCGTCCACGAGGCGCCGCCTGCCTTCGCGGCCTTGCGCGCGACATCATCGATCGTGACGAGCACGATCGTCGCCGCCGCGACCGCGAGCTCCTCCGCTTCGGATCCGCAGTCCAGCCGGCTCGCGTCCGCGCCGACCGCCGCGAGCGCGCGCCGTGCTGCATGCGCGGCCTCGACGGCCGTGCCTTTCCACGCCTTGCCCGCGCCCGGCTTGAAGAGGCGCTTCTTCGCAAAATCCTTCTTGAAGGCCCAGAGCGGCGAGCGCTCCTCGGCGCCCGCGGCGAGCGCCTCCGCCTCGCGCTCCACGCCGAAGAGGCGCACGACGAAGCGGGACAGGTGCGGCGCGCCGGCCAGCAAGGCCTCCGAGATCTCCTCGGCGGTCATGCCGCTCCCCTGGCACGCGCGGTACTTCGAGAACCGCTCGTACCCCGTGGGATCCGCTGCCTCGAAGTACGCATAAAACCGCCCCGTGAGCTCGGCCAGGCGACCGGCGTCGAAGAGATCGGCGTACACGAACCCGGGCTCGCCGAGCACGAGCTCGGAAGGTTCGGAGGTGGCGTTCACCCAGGAGGAGAAGTCGACTTGCAGACCGTCTTGCATCACCAGCGTTCCTGTCGTGACTGCTGTCTTTAGCGATGAAATATGGGGAAGCCACCCCGACGATTGAAGGGGACTCGTCGAGATTCGCTCAAGCCTGTCCGGCTCGTTCGTACTTTTCCTAGAATCGTAGTCGTTCGATCGTGCGCGTAGACATCTTGCCGGCGACCACGTCCGGATCCCGCAGGAGAGCCTGGTGGAGCGGGATGTTCGTGCGGATGCCGCCGATGATGAACTCGTCGAGGGCCGACCGCATGCGAGCGATCGCTTCCGCGCGGGTCGCGCCGTGCGTGATCACCTTCGCGAGCATGGGGTCGTAGTTGTTCGGCACGCGGAAGCCCCCGTAGACGCCCGACTCGACGCGCACGCCGCCGCCGCCCGGCGGGAGGTACTCGGTGATGAGGCCCGGCCAGGGGACGAACGTGCGTGGATCTTCCGCGTTGATCCGGCACTCCATCGCGTGGCCGCGTAAGCCGAGCGCGCGCCCGCTCGGGAGGTTGAGCGATTCCCCCACGGCGGCGCGGATCTGGTTCTCCACGAGATCGATGCCCGTCACCATCTCCGTGACCGGATGCTCGACCTGGACGCGGGTGTTCATCTCCATGAAGTAGAGATTTCCCCGCTCATCCATCAGGAACTCGAGCGTCCCGAGCGAGGTGTACCCCGTCTCGACGAGCGCGCGCGTGCACGCCGCGGAGAGCTCGGCCCGTTTCTCCGGCGTCATGGCCGGGCTCGGAGCTTCTTCGATGATCTTCTGGTGCCGGCGCTGCAAGGAGCACTCGCGCTCGCCGAACGTGAAGATGTGCCCGTGGTTGTCACCGAGCACCTGCAGCTCGATGTGCCGCGGCTCCTCGACGAACTTCTCGAGGTAGACGTCGGGGTTCTTGAAGCCCGCCAGCGCCTCGCTCGTCGCCGTCTCGAAGGCGCGGCGGATCTCGCTCTCGTCGCGCACGACACGCATGCCGCGACCGCCGCCGCCGCCCGCAGCCTTGAGGATCACGGGGTAGCCGACGACCGCCGCTTGCGCCGCGGCGTCGTCGCCGTCGCGGAGCACCGTCGTGCCCGGCAAGAGCGGCAAGCCGAACCTCTTCGCGGCTTCCCGCGCACGGACCTTGTCGCCCCAGAGGCGCATCGCCTCGGGCGTGGGGCCGATGAAGGTCAGGCCGCAGCGCCGGCACAGATCGGCGAACTCGGCGTTCTCCGACAGGAAGCCGTAGCCCGGGTGGACCGCGTCTGCGCCCGTAATCTCGGCGGCGGCGATGATCTGCGGGATGTTCAGGTAGCTCCGGCGCGGATCGGCCGGGCCCACGCAAACGGCCTCGTCGGCGAAGCGCACGTGCGGCGCGCTCGCGTCGACGTCGGAGTGGATGGCGACCGCGCGGATCCCGAGCGTGCGGCACGCCCGGAGGATGCGCATCGCGATCTCGCCGCGATTCGCGATGAGGATCTTGCCGAACACGACGCCTACCTCCTCTTTGCCGCCGCGGCGCTCAAGCCTTCCGGATCTTGAAGAGCTTCTGACCGAACTCGACGGGCTTGCCGTTCTCGACGAGGATCTCGACGAGCGTGCCGTCGCAGTCGGCCTCGATCTCGTTCATCAGCTTCATCGCCTCGATGATGCAGAGCGCCTGGCCCTTTCGAATCGCGCTCCCGACCTCGACGAAGGGCGGCGCTTCGGGGGAAGGGGAGCGGTAGAAGGTGCCGACGAAGGGCGAGGTGACGAAGTCGCACTTCTCGTCGCTCTCGGCCCTCGCCGCCTCGACGGGGCGGGGCGCCGGGGCGCCGGGGGCGACCTCGGGGCGTTCTTCGTAGGCGACGACGCGCGCGCCGCCCGCGCCGCGCGCGAGCCGGATGCGCCCGTGCTCGTCCTCGAACTCGAACTCGGTGACGTTACGCTTCTCGAGGACGCGGAGCAGCGTCCGGAGCTGCTTGAGGTCGATGTTCATGCCAATCCGTTCCCGCGCGGTGGCGGCCGCTCTCCTGGAAGCGACCCGCCAGAGTCGGGGTGCTTTCTAGCGGAAGGATGGCAAAAAGGAAGGGGATTCGAGGGCGTCGGCGATGTGACGCTGGACGTCAATTTTCGCGCTGCTGCAGGTGGTAGACGAGGCCGAGCAAGCCGAGCACGTACGACGCGGGACCAAAGCCGGCGACGGTGCCGAGGCACGCGCCGGCCGTGATCGAGTGGTGACGGAACGACTCGCGCGCCGCGGTGTTCGTGATGTGTACCTCGACCACGGGCAGGCCGCTCGCGCGGATGGCGTCGTGCAGCACGACCGAGGTGTGGGTGAGCCCGGCGCCGTTCATGACGATGCCGTGAAAGCCTTCGTCCGCGGCGCGTCCGATGGCCGTCACGAGCTCGCCCTCGTGGTTCGACTGCAGGAACGACACGAGAACGCCTTCGCTCCGCGCGACCTCCTCGACGGCCTTGTGGATGTCGTCGAGGGTGGTCGTGCCGTAGATGGAAGGTTCACGCTTGCCGAGCCTGTCGAGGTTCGGTCCTGAGACGACCAGGACGCGTTTCGGCGAGGTGCTCACATGTCCTTCAACAGGACCGGCGCTTTGACGCGCAGCATGTACCGCGCCTTGCCGACGTTACCGTCGGGCCGTACGGAGACCGCGACGAAGTGTCGTTCGTTCAGCACGCGGATGACCGTCGTCACCTTCGCGGCCTCGATGGCGATCTCGGCGGTATCGCCGGCCTCGAGCATCTGGGCCGCACGCTGGATCGACTTGATGACGACGCTGAACTCCGCGCCGATCGTGTTGATGTCGAAGGGGGCGTCGGGCTTCGAGTAGCTGTCGACCGGGATGCCCTCGAAATCCATGAGGAGGCTGGCGATGCCACCCTCCGTGCCTTCGACGACCTCCTTGAGGACGCTCTGGAACATGGGCTGAAACCTTAGCGAAACCCGAGGCGGACGGGAAAAAGAAAGGGGAGGTTCGTTCGAAGAGCCTCGGATTTGCGGCCTGGCACCCCAGGACGTCCGTCCGGTCAGGCGCGCTTTCCGTCCTCCGATCGTCCTGACAGTCTCGGGGGAGCCACTTTTGCCTCTTGCATCCCGATGCCAACCGGGCCATTCCCGCACCTACGGGCCCGCCCTAACCGGCGCTTGACCCTCGTCCCGCCGAGCGGCTAACGTGCGTCGCGGCTACGTGCCCACCGACCCATCGCGGTGGCACCTGGTTTGTCCCCACGTATCCGAACGAGAAGGACGGCCCAAAGAAATGCGCGCACGAGCCGGGGATCCCCCCCGCACGATGCCCCAGAAGATCCTCGCGGGACGCGCCGCCGATCCGCAGCTCCGAGGAGATCTGGTCCAGGTCAAGGTCGATCAGATCATCCTGTCGCGATCGCCCAACCGGGCCCTCGGTGAGGCGCTCTCCGCCGGGATGAAGAAGACCCCGGTCGAGATGGCCGTGGCCTACGACGGCACCTGCGTGACCGACGCGCGCGCCCTCGCCGACGTGGCCGCCGGCGCGCCGCAAGCCGTCTCGCCAGAGCTGCCCGCGTACAACGTGCCCATCGCCCGCGGCGGCATCGGCTTCCCCGCGCCCGTACACCTCGAGCGCTTCGCCGCGCCAGCGAGGCTCGCGCTCACGGACGACGCGCGCCTCGCCCCCGTCGGCGGGGTCGGGATGCTGACCCTCGTGGTCTCCCCGAGTCAGCTCGGCCAGGCCCTCGCGACGGGATCGACCTGGGTGCGCCCACCGCGCAGCGTGCAGATCCACCTCTCGGGCCGCGTGCGCCCGTTCGTGTGCGCGCGCGACGTGGCGCTCGAGCTCCTGCGCCGGGGCATCGACGAGATCGTACGGCGCATCGAGGCCGAGCATCACGCCCCCGTGGTGCTCGAGTTCGCGGGCCCGAGCGCGCGCCTGCTCTCGGTCGCGGAGCGCGCGGTGCTCTGCGGCATCGCGCCCCAGGTCGGCGCCGCCGCAGCCCTGTTCGTGAGCGACGAGAAGACCGAGGTCTTCCTTCGAGATCAACGACGCTCCAAGGCGCACCGCGCCCTCGTCCCCGATCCGGGCGCGCCATGCGAAGAGGTCGTCTCGCTCGATCTCAGCACGGTGGATCCCCTGCTCATGGACGAGGCGGGGGTCGTGCGACCCGTGCGGGATCTCGCGGGCAAGCCCGTGGGCCAGGTCGTGCTCGGCGGCGACTCGGGCGTGACCCTGCGCGACATGCTCGCAGCCGCGCTGCTCCTCAAGTCGAAGCGTGTTCCTTCGCGGCTCGACCTGCTCGTCGCGCCGCCGTCGCGCCAGGTGCTCGAGGTCCTCGCGCAATCGGGCGCGCTCGTGGATCTCGTGGCCACGGGCGCGCGCATCATCGAGCCCGATCGGCGCGTCGTGACGGGGGAGCTCTATCCGCCGCCATCAGGGACGATCTCGCTGCGCACAGCGGAACCGGCGCCGCGCGTGCCGGGCGTGCCGTCGTTCGTCGTGGCCTCGGCCGAGACACTCGCGTACGCGGTGGCCACGGGGACCGTCGGGGATCCGCGCTCGTTCAAGCGCCCCGTGCGCGTGACCGTGCCGCGCGCGCTGCCCACCGACGACGTGCTCGTGCTGCGCGACAAGAAGGGCGAGGGCGCGGCCGCGGGCAAGTCGCCCGCGCTGCCGCCACCGGTGTCGTGGAAGGGGCTGCTCGAGCTCAACCTGATCGAAGGTGCATCCCGATCGGGCTCGAACGGCAAACCCGCGGAGATCCAGGCGGCCCCCGGAGGTCCGCCCACCACGGGCGGCGTCGTGGTCGTGCTCCGTTCACTGGACGAGGTCCGCGCCGTCGTGGAGAAGACGGTCGATCTGCCGGCGCTCCGCGCCGTCGTCGCGCCGTTCGTCCCGAGCACCGCGGTGGGAGCGCTCGCGAGCGAAGGCATCGCGACGTTCGAGGTACCGCCCGCGTCCCTCGACGGCTTGAAGGGGCAGAAGATCCTGTCCTTGCCCGAGCCCGCAGCCTGGGGAGACAAGGTTCGTGCGGTCGTTGGAGAGCAAACGATCGAGATGACCTGGCTCGCACTCGGCGCGGAGCGGACGTGGACGCACGCGGGCACGTCGCGCTCGCCAGGATCGTCGAAGGCCTCGAAGGCCTGAGCGTAGCGTAGCGCCGGGGTTTCACCCCGGACCCGACCAGGGGTTGTCCACCCCTGGACCCGGACCAGGCACGGCCTGGACCGAGGGCGGATAAACCGCGCGATGCGCGGTTTATCCGACGGGCCCGTGGCAAGACCACGAACCACCTCGCCAGCCGAGGCGGCAGCGCTGCACGCCTCGAGCAGACACGTCAGCGCTGCGGTTTTGACTGGCAACATCGTCGCCGGTCTTGCTTCGGCCTGTTCGATGAACTGCGCATCGCGCAGTTCATCGACCCTGAGTCCAGCGCTTGCACTGGTCCGGGGTGCAGGGGGCGGACAGCCCCCTGCGGGGGTGCGGGGCAAAGCCCCGCTCCGCGCATCTCACGTCACGGGGTTGGCAGCGCCTTCTCCAGCTTGATCGAGGCGAGCAGATCCCGCACCCGCACCGACTGCTCGTTCACCTCGATCTCGAGGATTGTCAGACGCTTCGTGATCTCGCCGAGACGCGTCGACGCCTTGCCGAGACGATCCGTGAAGTCCTGCCGCATCTTTTCGGTGTTCTGCCGCGACACCGTGTCCCGCGGGTCGTCCTTGATCTTCTCGATCGCCTTCAAGTTCCGCCGGAGCTGCTCGCTCTCGCGCTCGAGCGTGTTCTGCTCGGACTGGAGCTTGTTCCGCTCGTCGAGCGCCGTCCGCAGCTTGCCGCGTGCGTCCCACGCCTTCTTCAGCTCTGCCACCACGATCTTGTCGGCGCGCGGATCGTTCATGTAGGCCTTCACCGCGTCGTCGGCGAGCTGCGACAGTGCGTCGACCTGCCGCGTGAAGCTGCGACGTTCCTCCACGTCGAGCACGTTCATCCCGCGCTTCGGCGTCGTCTGCGGGACGAGCGCGCTGCCCGTGCCGACGTTGTCTTCGGTGCCTTTGGGCGGGTTTTCGAGCCGCGTGCCGGGCATCCGCGCGTGCTTCACGAGCGTCTTTGCGTCGAGGTCCGTGCCGTTCTTGATCGTGTACTTCGTGTGGTAGACCCAATCGCGCTCGATGTAGAGCTGCCCCGCCTCGATCTTCGCGAGCCGCGCGCTGAGCTCGTCCTCCGTGCGGTCCGTGGTCACGGCGAGACCTCGTTCGAGGGCGAACGGCACCGTCGCGACGGCACCGGGCGGCAGTGGATCGACCATGCCTTGCCCGAGGAATGCGCCGCCGTCGAACACTGCGATCGGCCCTTTTTCGAGGATGCCCTTCGTGTTGTTCGTGAAGCGCGCGACGCGGAACGGGTGCGAGAACGAGTCGCGCACGCCGCCGTCTGGCGAGAACAGGAAGATCGCCTCGCCGGGCACGCTTTGCGCGAGCAAGAGAACCATCGTCGCGCTCTTGTTCGGGATGTCGACGGCGAAGGGGAGATCGTAACGCGTCGTGCCGCCTTCCATCGCGACGGCCGCGAGCGCGTTCACGTTGCGCGGGTTCGACGGCGTCACCGGGGGCGGCATCTCCGTCGGATACGGCGCGGGCGCGGCCGCCTGGCCGGTGGCCGGATATCCGCCGCCGTAGTTCGCCGCCACGCGGCCCCTCTTCGCGGGCGCCGCCGACGAGCGTTTCGTCGACGCGCGCGGCGCGGGGCCGCGGCCCTCGCCGGAGAAATCTCCGTCCGCCGCCTCATCCTTCGTGGCCTCGGCCTCGGCGAGCAGACCGTCGAGGCTCTCGCCGCCCTCTTCGGTCCGCGACGCGTCCATCGGCATGGGCGGCGGCGGCGGAGGCGCGGACGCCATCGTGGGCAGGCTCGTCTCGCCCACGGGCACCGACGCGATCACCTCGCCTTCATCCGTCACCACGGGGCGCGGCGGCACCACGGGTTTGTCGAGGGTCGCCTGGAACGCGAGCGGCGCGCCCGCGACGAGCGACAAACGCACGCCCTTCCAGTCCTCGCCCGACTGGTTCTGCACGATGCCCCAGGCCTGCAGGTCCGCCTTCCCCGTGCCGGTGCTCTCGGCCTTCCCGATCACCAGGCGATACGAGGGCCGCCAGACCGGCGTCTCCGCGACGTACCCGACCACGAGATCGTGCTCCTCGCCGTCGAGCGTCAGCCGCACCGTCTCGCGGCCATCGCCCTTCTTCTTCTTCGGCGGCTTCGGAGGCTGCGGCGGCGGCATCGGCATGCCGTACCGAGGCTCGGGGGCGGGCGGCTCGGCCTCGCTGTCCTCGTCCTCCTCTTCGCCATCGCCTTCGTCCTTGTCCTTCTCGAGCTCGACCGGGAACGACGCGCTGCGCACGCTGCTCCCGCCTTGCTCCATCACGGCGAGCGTGGCGAGGAAGTCGCCGATGCGCTCGGTCCGGACCTTGAACGCGACCTCGGCCTCGTCCACGTGCCCAGCGCGCTCGTAGTACCCGACGCCGTTGCGGTAGATGACCACGCGCCGGAGCGCGAGACCGCTGGCGACGTCCGGTCCTCGCGCACATCCCGCGAGGGGGAGTGCGGAGGCCAGAAGGAGAAACCCACCCACAGCGCCCAGTCGAAAGTGAGAAAAGCGGCTCATTCGTTGCCTCGAACGCGCGAGGATACGTGGCCTTACACCAAAGTGTGTTGTTTTCGCGGCCGTCCGGCACGAACGGGGGTAGATAGCCGGCGCCATGCCCTCTGCTCTGCGCTGTACCGCGTTCCTGGCCCTCGTCGGGGCCTCCGCTGCCTGCACCCAGAACGGCGAATCCCAGCCGCCGAAGCCTGCCGCCACCCCGGCCGCCGAGACCACGAGCGCCGCCGCGCCCGCCACCTCGACCGCGCCCGCCGCAAGCGCAGCTCCGGCCGCCGCGACTGCCGCCGAGGCTCCGAAGGCCGCGCCGGCTGACGCGAAGGGGACGGGGCTCCCGAAGGACCTCAACGTCCTTGTGGTGACGGTCGACAGCCTGCGGGCCGACATGCCCTGGCTCGGCTACCCGCGCGACATCGCGCCGGTGCTCACCAATTTCGCGAAGACCGCGGTCTCGTACTCGCGGTTCTATGCCGTCTCCTCGTACACGGCGATGAGCCTCGGCGGCTTCCTCTCGGGCCGGTATCCGAGCGAGCTCGAGCGAAGCGGCTACTTCTTCGGGAACTATCCCGACAGCGTGCTCATGTTCCCGGAGCTTCTGCAGAAGGCCGGCGTGCGCACGTTGACCGCGCACGCGCACTTTTACTTCGATCAAAAGGCCGGCTTCCGCCAGGGGTTCGACGTCTACGAGATCATCCCGGGCCTCTCGGTCGACAACACCACGGACAAGAACGTCACGAGCCCGCAGCACGTCGATCTCGCGAAGAAGATCCTCTCGGAGAAGGCGAACACGGGCGGCCGCTTCTTCGCCTGGTTCCACTTCCTCGACCCGCACGATCAGTACATGCCGCACGACGGCATCGGCCCGTACGGCAAGTCGACGCGCGACAAGTACGACGCCGAGGTCACGTTCACCGACCAGCACCTCGGCAAGCTCTTCGAGTTCGTCGATTCGCAGGAGTGGGGCAAGCGCACGGCGATCATCGTGTCGAGTGATCACGGCGACGCGTTCGGCGAGCACGGCATGTACCGCCACGGCTTCGAGCTCTGGGACGTGCTCACGCACGTGCCGCTCATCATCCGCGCCCCGGGCATCGTGCCCCGCCAGATCGACGAGCCGCGCAGCGGCGTCGATCTCGCGCCGACGATCCTCGAGATGTTCGGCCAGCCGAAGGATCCGGCCATGCAGGGCACGAGCCTCGTGCCCGAGCTCTACGGCAAGGATCCCGAGAAGCGCGACGTGATCCAGGATCTCCCGCGCACGAGCGACAACGATCGCCGCAGGGCCTTCGTGCGTGGCGACTGGAAGCTCATCGCCGAGGGCGACGACGCGGGCTACCGCTTCTTCAACCTGAAGGATGATCCGGCCGAAAAGGTGGATCTCAAGAAGAAGAACGCGGACGAGTTCGAGAAGATCAAGGCCGCGTACAAGGACAAGAGCGGCACGATCAAGGACGTTTGTCCGAAGATGCGCGAGAAGCTCAAGGGCAAGAACAAGAAGAAGCCCTGCTGAAGGAAGGAGCAACGAGCCGTGGACAAACTCACGCGAGGCGCGTCGGGGCTCCGTCACCTCCGGTGGGCGCGGGAGATCTACGCGACCTTGGCCGCGCACGTGGAGCACAGCGGGCTCGACGCCGAGCCGAAGAAGGCGCTGCGCAAGGAGCTCGGGCGGCTCGACAACTGCATCCAGGAGCTCTCCGGCGCGGTGAAGGCGTACCGCGATTTTCTGGAGCGCGAGCGCGTGCGCTACCGCGGCGCGATCCGCGCGGCGACGTTCGAGCAGCGCGCCTCCAAGGGAGACCGCCTCGGCGAGGCGACGGCCGCGATGGAGCGTGAGTCGCTGCCGCGGCAGCGCACGCTGAAAGCCGCGCTGGAGCTCGCGATCGCGGAGCTACGCGCACACCTGTCCGAGATGGACACGCGGATCGCCGGGGTCGTGTCCGAGGCCTTCGTGGACAACCTCTATCCGCCGCTCACGAAGGATCGATCCCGCGTCGCCGACGTCGGAGACGACGACGACGACGCCGCGGGACGAGACGACTGACTCAGTGAAAGATCGAGGCGAGCAGCCCGAGCGCCGCCTTCTTCCGGATCCCGTCTCCGCTCGTCGCGCCCACGCACATCGGGCACCCGGCCTGACACGTGCAGCGTGAGACGAGCTGACGCGTCCGCGCCACGAGCTCGTGCGCCGACTCGTAGATCCGCTCGGCCAAACCCACGCCGCCGGGCACGTTGTCGAAGAGGAAGATCGTCGGATCGAACCCGGCGTGCGGACCCCCCGACGCCTGCGGCGGCTGGTTCTCGTCGTCACCGCCGTCGCCGAGCGTCTGCCCGATGTCCCGCGGATCGCACATCAGCGCGAGCGTCGAGACCGTCTCCAGCGCGACCGCGATCCCGCGCATCCCCTCGATCGCCGCGGCGCGGCCGAGCCCGAGCTCCATGCACACCTCCTCCGGCACCGTCAGCCAGAAGCTCGTCGTGTGCATCTGCATGTCGGGCAGCCGCACGTCGCCGTAGCCCGTGTTCTCGTGCGTGTGGAACTTGATCTTCTTGTACCCGACGATCTTCTCGACGACGCTCACCTCGCCCCAGCCGGACATCGCCCGGCCGAGCGGGGCGCGCGCGCTCTCCTCGATGACGGCCACCTTGCGCTTCGTCATCGCCGTCGTGAAGTAGTCCGGCTCGACCTTCGTGACGAACGCCTTGTGGTTCTCGTAGTCGAGTTTCTCCACCTGGTACTGCTCGCCGTCGTGCTGGTAGATGGCCTGCTCGTGCAGCATCGTGTGCGTCGAGCGGAAGTCGAGCTCGGCGAGGACCTTGCCCTGGGCCCGATCGATGATGACGAAGTTGTCCCAGCCCACGGTCCTCAGGCTCACGTGGTTCGCCGGGTACGCGTCCGTCGACCAGTGGAACCGATCCTCGGACTCGTGCACCACGCCGTGCCCCGCGAGGAAACGCAGCGCCGCCTCCGTGTTCTCGGGGTCCATTCCGCGGTAGTCCTCGCCGCGCAGGAAAGGCATCTCGAACGCGGCGCACTTGAGGTGCTGGATCAGGATCTCGGTGTTCTCCGGATCGATCCGCGCTTGCTCGATCTCGCCGCGCAGGAGGTACTCGGGGTTCGTCGCGAGGTACTGATCGAGCGCCGTCGAGTTCGCGACCATGACCGCGATGCTCGTGCCGCCGCGCCTTCCCGCGCGTCCGAAGCGCTGCCACGTCGCCGCGATGCTGCCCGGGTAGCCCGCGCAGACGACCGCGTCGAGCTCGCCGATGTCGATCCCGAGCTCGAGCGCGTTCGTGGCCACGACGCAGAGAATCTCTCCCTCGCGTAGCCCGTGCTCCACGCGCCGCCGCGTCTCCGGCAGATATCCGCCGCGGTACGCCATGATCGCGTCGGGCCCGACCTCGTCGCCCACGCGATCACGCAGATACTTCAGCATGATCTCCACCGAGTTCCGCGACTGCCCGAACACGATCGTCGGCACCCGAGCACGGATGAGATCCACCGCGAGGTGCACCGAGGCCTTGAGCGTGCTCGCGCGCACGCCGAGCTCGGCGTTCACGACCGGCGGGTTGTAGACGAAGAGCCGACGCGCCCCGCGCGGCGCGCCCGACTCGCCGAGCACGCGGATCCGATCTTCCGGCACCCCGAGCAGCCGCGACGCGTGCTCGCCCGGGTTCCCGATCGTCGCCGTCGCGCACAGGAAGATCGGATCCGACCCGTGGAACTGCGCCACGCGCCGCACCCGCGCGAGCACGTGCGCCACATGCGAGCCGAAGACGCCGCGATAGGTGTGAAGCTCGTCGAGCACCACGTACTTGAGCCGCTGGAACGTGCGTGCCCAGTGCGCGTGATGCGGCAGGATCCCCGCGTGCAGCATGTCGGGGTTCGTCATGACGATCGGGCTGCGCTCGCGGGCCGCGCGCCTCGCGTCGCCCGGCGTGTCCCCGTCGTAGACGATGGCCGGGATCGTGAGCCCCGCGTCGCGGATGAGCTTCTGCACCCCGGCCTCCTGGTCCCGCGAGAGCGCCTTCGTCGGGTAGAGGTAGATCGCGCTCGCGTCGGGATCGGCCATCAGCGACGAGAGCACGGGCAGGTGGAAGCACATGCTCTTGCCGCTCGCCGTCGGCGTCGCGACCACCACGTGCTTGCCCTCCTTCGCGGCCGCGAGCGCCTCGGCCTGGTGCGCGTAGAGCCGCGTGATCCCGCGTGACGCGAGCGCGCGGCGCAGCGCGTCGGGCAGGCCTTCGGGAATGTCGCGGTAGTCCCCCTCCGACGAGGGGAGGGCCCGGTCGGCGGTGAGGCAAGGGCGCACGTACCCGGAGGCGAGCCAGCCTTCGATCACGGCATCGACGCCCACGGGCTGCTTCCACGGCGGCAGCGGCATGGCGCGCATACTAAACGGATGTACCGCGGTGCGCCACCACGCCCCGGGGAACAAGGAGGCCCGCTGGGCCGCTTTGCAGGTCCATGGCCCATCGCGTACACATGGTCGACCCATGACCGGACAAGACGCCGAGGAAACACGCGCGGAGGCGCCCCCGAACGACGCCTACCGCCCGTCCCTGCTCTTCCTCGCCGTGGTCACGGTCGTGTCCGCCGCGGCCGATCTCGCCTCGAAGGGCTGGGCGAAGGCCGCGTTGTCCGGGGCAGACAAGGGCCGCGCGAAGAGCATCGAGGTGATCAAGGATCACTTCGACTTCATCTACACGCTGAACCCGGGCGGGGCCTGGAGCTTTCTCCGCAGCTTGCCCGAGAACCTCCGGCGCCCGTTTTTCCTCTTCGTCTCCTCGGCCGCCATCGTCTTCATCGTCTCGGTCTACCGCCGCATCCACCGCGATCAGTGGGCCATGCGCTGGGGCCTGCCCCTCGCGCTCGGCGGCGCCGTCGGCAACCTCGTCGACCGCATCCGCTACGGCTCGGTCATCGACTTCATCGACTTCTACGTCATCCGGAACGGCCGCGAGATCCACTGGCCCACGTTCAACGTCGCCGACATCGCCATCGTCGCCGGCGTCCTGCTCATGGCCCTCGACACGTTCCTGTCGCGCAAGACGCGCGGCGGATCAGGCGAGCCCGTGCCGCCTGCCGAGCCCTTGACCGCAAGCCCCGCGCCGGAAGCGCCACTGCCTCCGGGAGAGGCGTGAGGCAATTCGACACTGGACAGCCGACACGCCTCGGGGTACCGCCGAACACGCTACGGAAAGATTTGGCGCGCCCGCGGGGCGCACCATCGCGAAGACCATGACGGAAGAGAAATCCGAGGAGTTAGAGGCCGCCGGGGCAGGGGGCGAGAGGTCGAAAGAGCCGAGCGCGGAGGCCCCGGAGACCGGGGCGGGTGAGGCCCCGAAGGCCGCGCCGCCGTACCGCGCCTCGTACGCCTTCCTCGCCGTGGTCGCGGTCATCACGCTGGCGCTCGATCTCGGCAGCAAGTGGTGGGCGGTCCAGAATCTCGACAAGCCGTTCGCCCGCGTCGACCTGATCAAGGGTTACCTCTCGCTCGCGCTCGCGCACAACCGCGGCGGCGCCTGGGGCCTGCTCCAGAACGAGAGCGAGAACGTGCGCCGGCCGTTCTTCGTGCTCGTGTCGGTCGTGGCGATCGCCTTCATCGTCTCGCTCTACCGCAAGCTCGCCCCGAACCAGACGGCGCTCCGGTGGGGCCTGCCGCTCGTGCTCGGCGGCGCGCTCGGCAACCTCGTCGATCGTATCCGCTACGGGCACGTCATCGACTTCATCGACATGTACATCGGCAACGGCACCGGCCTCGACAAGCTGGTCGAGAAGATCTCGGGCCCGATGCGCGAGTACCACTGGCCGACCTACAACATCGCCGACATCGCGATCGTGGCCGGCGTGATCCTGATGGGCGTCGACATGTTCACGTCGCGCAAGAAGAGCGCGCCACCGAAGAAGGCCGAAGAAGCCTCTTCCTGAAGGAGCCATGCGACCCGAGCTCTTCCGCGTCTTCTACCTCGACATCGGGTTCCCGGCCTATTTCGGGCTGCTGCTCACGGGCTTCCTGTTCGCCACGGCCCTCGGATCCATGTGGGCGCGGCGAATCGGGCAGGACCCCGATGTCATCGTCGATCTCGGGCTCGCATGTCTGCTCATGGGCGTCGTCGGCGGGCGCCTGCTCCACGTCATCGCAGACGGCTACTTCTGGGACTACGTGCACCTCTGCATCGATCCCACGAAGGTCGACTGGCCCTACAACGAGGCCCAGTGCGGGCAGCTCGTGCCGCGCGGATCGGGGCTCAACGTCTTCGGCTGGTACCCGTTCGGCCAGGAAGAACGGGTCGCGCGCGGGGTCTGGGACGCGGCGCGCGGCGTTTGCCATCCGCCGGCGCAGGACTGCTTCGCGTGGGCGAAGTTCTGGCAGGGCGGGCTCGCGTATTACGGCGGGTTCATCGGCTCGTCGCTGATGGCGGTCTACCTGCTCAAGCGGGATCGTTTTCCCTTCTGGAAAGCGGCGGACATGGCCGGGTTCGCGGTGCCGCTCGGGCTCGGGTTCGGGCGCATGGGATGCCTGCTCGCGGGCTGCTGCTTCGGCGTGCGCACGGACGGGCCGCTCGGGCTCGCGTTCCCCGCGAACAGCCCCGCGAGCGAGGCGCAGTGGAAGCTTTCCGAGCTGCCCGGCATGAACCACGTCTCGCACCCCGTGCACCCGACGCAGATCTACGAGTCGGCCGTCTCGTTCGGGATCGCGGCCTTCTGTCTGCTCTACGTGCACGGCCGGAAGCGCTACGACGGCCAGGTCTTCGTCTCGTTCCTCGCGCTCTACGCCATCGGTCGCTTCCTGCTCGAGTTCCTCCGCGCCGACGATCGCGGCGCGCTCCTCGGCCTCTCCACGTCCCAGCTCATCGGCCTCGCGATCTGCGGCCTGGCCTTCGCCCTCCACAAGCACCGCACCCGCAGCTCCCAGGCCACGCCCCCGGCCTCCCCGACCGCAAAAACCGCAGCGGCAAGCTGACCGTCCGCGCAGGATCGATGCGCGCACCCCGCGAGGCATTTTGCCGTACGCGGGAAGCGCTTATCCTTGCGACATGACGATGCCCTCTTCGCTTTCGCTTCTCCTTCGTGTCTCCATGTTCGGGAGCCTCGTATCCGTCGCGGCGGCGTGTGGGTCCGCGGAGACCGATCTCGACCCGCGGTCTCCGTGCACCGGCCCAGGCTGCGTGAACCCGAGCGGCGGTTCCACCGCGAGCGGAGGCGGAGGCGGGCAGGGTGGCGAGGGCGGGACGCTCTCGAACGACGTGACCGGCAACGTGGGCGTGCTGAACGAGCCAAGCTTCGCGCAAATCGGCCCCTACGCCGGCGCCGCGACGATCTTCGCCACGTCGAGCACAGGCATGCTGCTCGAAGCGCCCTACGGCGACATGGTGACGAGCTTCAGCCTGCCCTCCGTGATCAGCGGGACGCCCTGGATCTTCGTGCGCGACGAGACCCTCGGGGCCACAGGCATTCTGTCCACGCACTCCGCCGTGCGCGTGCCCTCGTCGGGCCCCGTGACCCTGCCCGTGGTCGATCGCAACGTGCTCTCGTCGATCGCCGCAACCTTGCCCGCGCCCATCGTCATCCAGACGTCACGCGCGCACCTCATCATCAAGGTTTCGCGCAACGGTCAGCCGCTCTCCGGAGTGACGCTGACGACGCCGCTGCCGGGCGCAGAAATCGCCTACGACACAGGCGTCGGGCTCTACTCGAACCAGACGAACCTGACAGGCGCAGCAGGCGTGATCCTCGCCTTCGACGTCGATGCGCCCGCGACGGCCGAGCAACGCACATTCACGCTGACAGACGCAGCCCAGCAGGGCTTCATGATCCAGCTCCCGATCCAGGCGAGCGCAGCGACGGTCGCGGCGTTCACGTTGTAGACCTGTCCTTGACGGGATCAGGGCCATCCTCGAAAGTACGCGCCCCAAATGAAAGCGACGAAGGGCAGCAAGGCGCGGCCAGCGGAAGACGTCACCCACGAGGAGGCACCCGCAAAGCCAGCCGAGGAGACGCCCGAAGAGGGCGCAGCTCCGCCGCCAGGCGAGGCCGCAGCCGACATCGCACCCGTGGTCAGCGGCAACCTCAAGCGTCTGCGCACCGAGCGCGGGCTCTCCCTGGAGAAGCTCGCCCGCGCCTCCGGCGTGAGCCGCGCGATGCTCGGGCAAATCGAGCTCGGACAAAGCACGCCGACGATCAGCGTGCTCTGGAAGATCGCACGCGCCCTCGACGTGCCCTTCTCCGCACTCATCAACCCCGAATCCGGCCCCGGCGCGATGGTCCTGCCCGCCGCGCGCGCCCGCGTACTACGCAGCATCGACGGCACCTTCCAGTCGCGCGCCCTCTTCCCCATGGACCGGCCGCGCAGCGTGGAGTTCTACGAGCTACGCCTCGCCCCCCACGCCGAAGAACGCGCAGACCCGCACCCCCCAGGGACCGTCGAGAACCTCGTGGTGAACGCAGGCCGCTGCGAGATGACGATCGGCGCCGAAAAACGAATGCTCGGGACAGGCGACGCCATCGTCTTCGAAGCCGACGTGCCCCACGTGTACCGAAACCCAGACGCGGTCGAGACGATCATGTACCTGGTGATGACGTACGCGCAGCGGCTCTAGCTGGAAGGCTGTTCGCCGGGGTTTCACCCCGGGCCCGACCAGGGGTTGTCCACCCCTGGACCCGGACCAGGCACGGCCTGGACCGGGGGTTCAAAAACCGCGCGATGCGCGGTTTTTGAAAAGGGCCGAGGCAAGACCGGCGACGACCTTGCCGGTCAAAACCGCAGCGCCGACGTGTCTGCTCGCGGGTAGGGCAGCGCTGCCGTCTCGGCAGGCAACGCCGCTCGTGGTCTTGCCACGGGCCCGTCGGATAAACCGCGCATCGCGCGGTTTATCCGCCCTCGGTCCAGGCCGTGCCTGGTCCGGGGTGCAGGGGGCGGACAGCCCCCGCTGGGGTCCGGGGTGAAACCCCGGGGCGCCACGCCTCAGCCGGCAGCCACCTTCCGTGCCCACGCTGCGCGCGCTGTGTTTTGCAGCAGGCATGCGATGGTCATGGGCCCGACGCCGCCTGGCACGGGTGTCACGAACGAGGCGCGTTCTCGGGCGCCGTCCGTGTCGACGTCGCCGCAGAGCTTGCCGACTTCGTCGCGGTTCATGCCCACGTCGATCACGACGGCGCCTTCCTTGATCCAGTCGCGTTTCACCATGCGCGCGCGCCCCACGGCCACGACCAGCACGTCGGCTTCGCGGCATACGGCGGGCAGATCCTTCGTGCGGGAGTGCGCCATCGTCACGGTTGCGTTTGCTCCGAGCAGCAGCATTGCCATCGGTTTGCCCACGATGTTGCTCCGCCCCACGACGACGGCGCGTGCTCCTTCGAGCGAACGACCCGTCTCCGCGATCAGCCGCATGCAACCTGTCGGCGTGCATGGCACGAGTGCGGCTTTGCCTGTGGCCAGGTGCCCTGCGTTGATCGGGTGGAAGCCGTCCACGTCCTTTGCTGGCGACACGGCATCGATCACGCGATCTTCGCGGATGTGCTTCGGCAGCGGGAGCTGAACGAGGATGCCGTCGACGGACTCGTCTGCGTTCAGGGCTGCGATTTGATCGAGCAGCTCGGCCTCGCTCGTCTCGGCGGGCAGCCGATGGAGCCTTCCGCGCATCCCGACCTCGTTCGAGGCTTTTTCCTTGTTGCGCGTGTAGACGACGCTGGCCGGGTCTTCACCCACGAGGATCACGTCGAGACCGGGCGGACGACCGTGCTTTTCCACGAACTGCGCGACGTCTGCGCGCACCTCGTCACGCACCTTTTGCGCCAGGGCTTTCCCGTCGAGGAGGGCTCCACTCATGCGGCGGAGTCTAGGCAGAAATCTGGGCTAGGCCACGTGTGCGCGCCGGGGAGGGGTCCCGGCTGCGCGGTCGATCCAGTCGATGAGCTGCGCGGCTCGGACGAGCCCGGCTTGCGACACGACTGGCTCGCCGCCGCGCAGCACCACGAAATGCGGGATGCCGCGGACACCGTAGCGACTGGCGAGCTCAGGGTGCTCGTCGGTGTTCACCTTCAGCACGATCGCCTTGCCTGCTCGCTGGGCGGCGGCGCGGGCGACCTCGGGGGTCGCCATCCGGCACGGACCGCACCAGGGGGCCCAGAAATCCACCAGGACGGGCACTTTCGCGGTGCGGACGATGTCTCCGAACTCCCGGGCGTCGACCTCCAGGGCCTCGGCGAGCGGCGGGAGTGGGGATTTGCAGGCGCCGCAGCGACCGGTGTCGCTCAGACGCTCGGGGGGGATTCGATTCTTCGTCTGGCAAGACGGACAAGTGCGGATCACGGGGTACCTCGACGTCGAGCGGACGGGCGCGCATGGACAGCACGCTCGTTGCCCCGCGCCATGCGAAGGCCGTGCCGGCGCCTAGCAGTACTCCGCGATGATCTCCCAGCAGGCTTGGGCGAACTCTTGGTAGAGCGAACGATCGAGCTCGCGTAGCGGCTCGCTCATCACGCCGCGGTGCTCGGAGAACAGCGAGGTCAGCGCGCCCTCGATCTCGTTCGCCGTCTCGACCCACAAAAATTCCTCGATCGCGTTGCAAATCTGATCGCGGATCAGCGTGGGCACCTCGCGGAGTTGCACTTTGCCGTGTATCCGACGTGCGACCATCGAGGCGATGCGCTCGGCGTGCTCGGGCCAGCCGCGGAGCGCCTTGTGGAACGTCGAGCCGACGAGGCGCAAACTTTGCTGCGCCAGACGCCGCACGCGCGGCCTTTGCACCCGCTCCTCGTGCTCGGCGACCATCGACAGGTACTCGTCCGTCAGGAGCTTACGGAGGTCGTCGGAGAGCATGCTCTGCGACTCCTGCGTCAGCTTGAGCTCTGCGATCTGCGCGAGGAACATGTCCCGGAGCACGCTGAGACGTGAGATGAGCGTGCCTTCGGGGTTCGTGTCGAGGATCAGCGCGAGCGGATCGATGAGGTGCCGACCGAACGTCGTGAGGACGTGATCGAGGATGCGCTTCTGGTGTTGCTCGCGAGCGAGGACGGAGAGTGCGCGCGTCAGGATCTGACGGTTCGGCGCGTCCACGAGTACGTCGCCGGCGGCGGAGCCGTAGTCGTACATGCGGAGCGACGTGAGCATCTCGCGGAAGGCTTCGAGGTTCTCGGCCGTCCCGCCCTCCTCGCCGTAGACGCGGATGACGAGACCCGATCCGGCCTGGGCGAGGAAGAGGCGCTGGATTTCCTGCTCCACGTCCTGCTCGCTGATCAGGCCCGGAGGCGGGGGCGTAGACGGCTCGGGCATGGGGTTCCTTTCCTTCACGAACGCTGAACCTGTGTAGCGCGGTCGGGCTCGTCCCGGAACGAAAAGTTCGTCAGGGCGATACCAGGAGCCTGCGCGCGAAATCCCGCAGGGCCGTGGGCAACTGTCTGTCCTCGGCCACGCGGCGGATGTCGTCCTGCACCTGGCGGAGCTCCGACGGCAGGAGCCACGACAGCGCCAGGCGAGTCGTGTAGTGCATGTTCTTCGCGAGCACGGCGCGAACGATGCCGAACGCGGGGAAGGCGAGGGAGGCCGCAAGCTCCGGCAACCCCAGCGCGCGTCCGGCTTCTTCGAGCTTGTCATCGAAGGCGTCGCGTTTCCACTCCAGCACCTCGTGGAAAACATGCGCGTCTTCCGTACTGTACGGAGTGATCGTGTCGCCTTCCGCGCTCGCGAGCACGAACGTCCCATCGCCGTCGACGCCCACACGCGCGCCCGAGTCGAGCGTCACGAGCGGGAGGAAGGTGCGCCCTCCGAAAGGCTCACCCTTGCCCTCCGCCGCGATGGCACGGACATGCTGGCGGAACGTTTCGTCCATCGCTTGATTCTCTCATGAAAACGGCCCGCGAACAGAGCCCCGTGATAGGCTCTGCCGCGCGTTTCCGTCCGCGGCGATCAGGACTGGAGAGGTTCGGAAATGGGCAAGGCGTTCGGGTGGGGCCTCGCAGCGCTCCTCGTCACCGCGGCCGCATGCACGGCGGACGGAGACGACATCGGAAGCGGAGGCGGCGGCGGTAGCGGCGGCGGAAGTGCGAGCGGAACCGGTGGCGGCGGCGGCACCGGCACCGGCGGAAGCACGAGCGGCACCGGCGGCGCGGCGCCCGATTGCATGGACGGCCTCGCCAACGGGGACGAGACCGGCGTCGATTGTGGCGGCCCGACCTGCGGCATGCTCGGATTCAAGTGCTCCAAGGGCTCCGGCTGCCTCACCTACGACGATTGTTTGACGGGCAACTGTTGCGGCGCGAGCGGTGCCCAGCTCGGCACCTGCATCGCCGCGGACGAGATGTGCATGATCCGCTGAATGCTCAGGGCAGATCGAGGATCCGGTAGTGGTGCCGGTAATCGAAGAGCGGTGAGCTTGCGTGCGCGGAGAGCCGCAAGAGCTCGGCCACGCGTGGCTCGTGCGAGATGAACAGGACGAAATCCTGGTGCACCTCGGGGAAGAGCTCGAACAGGCTCGACCGTTGCTGCGGAGCGAGCGAGGGCGGCTTTTTTCGGTGCTTTGCGGGATCGGCGCGAAAGCGCTTCGAGAAGTAGGGACGGTCGTCGCTCTTCACGCAGCGCAGGATCCGCTCGAGATCCTGCGGCCCGACGCGATCCGGGACGAGGCCGCAGAGCGTGATGCCGGGCGAGAAGCGCGCCTCGTCGAGCTCCTCGAGCTCGCTCGAAATGCACGCATCGGCCGCGAGCCCCGCGGCCTTCATGCGGTCGAGCTCGGCGCTCAGGGCCGATTTGTACATCGCGGGAGATGCGTGCTCCGGCGACGCGGGGACATACCCGAAAATGAGCCCACCACGCATGGACCCGCGGATCAGGTCCTCCATCCGGTACGCCATGCCCCCCTCCGACGTGACGCGTGACGAGGGAATCTGTACTCCCGCCGCGCCGCGTCGCAACCCGGGCAAGCGCGTCGACGAAGAGGCGAGGGGAGCGGCCGACCGGGGCGTTTTGCGATGAAGGGCCGAGCCGTCGATGACGGCAGAGGCGCGATGGCAGGGTTCAGGAGCGACGAAAACGCTCGAGCTCGGCCCGCACGGCCGCGAGCTCGACCTCGGCGCGGTCGGCGCGGGCGCGCTCCTCATCGGCGCGCCTTGGGCGACGGCACGCGGTAGCCGTGAAGTGTGAGGCGTCCCCGATCGAAAATGAAGTATTCGGGAATGCCATACTCAGCATAATGGAGGACGTTGGCCGCGTGGCCCTTCCGTTTGTCCCCGGCGACGTGGACCTCATTGGTTCGTCGCGGGAGCCCCCACGATCCGCCCTGAATGGTGCGAGGGCGTTGGAATGAGATGCGGGCGTCAGTATCGCTCGACCTGCGCTGTCGTCCGAACGCCGCCGGCGGCGACGATACGCGCTGCCACGGCATCGTGGCGATTGACGAGCGCGAGGTCGAGCGGGCTCGCTCCGGCGCCGATGACGTATTGCCTGCCGACCTGCCACCTGCGCTGGCTCAGCGTCCTGGCGTTCGGATCCGCGCAACGCTCGAGGAGCAAGTCGACGATTTCCGCGTTGCTGTCGAACGCATGCAGGAGCGCATCGAGCAGCGCGACGTCGTCCGTTTGAGCCGCGTGGTGGAGGGCCATCCTGAACACGTCAAGGATGCCAGCGGGCGGCGTCGCGCGATCCGTCGATTGCGCGCGCCGTCCCGCACTTTCGTAGGGGCGTCCTCAAAAGATGCGCGGCAAAAGCCACGCGGCGACGGAGATCAGCCCGGCCGTCCCGACGAGCGGCCAGAAGCCCTTGATCTCGAAATCGTCGATGAACTTGTCGGTGATGTAGAGCAATATCGCGTTCACGAGCAGGCCGAGCACGAGGTAGGGCAAGCCGAACGTGAGCACGGCGGCGGGCAGGAGCACGACGGCGAGCACGGCCCGCAAGAGCCACCCGAAGAACAGGTTGAGCACCGCGAACGCGACAGCGATGCCGATCGCCGTGTTGCCCTTGCGGACCCGAACCCCGGGCATGATCTTGCTTGCGACCAGGACCGCGAGCGCCGCCGCGATGGCTTGACTGAGGAACGTCTTCAACATGGGCACCTCGAAAGGGGCCGGTCACCACTCCGTCGAGCAGGCCCGTCCCGACCTTCTTCTTGGCGCACATGCGCGTCCTGCACAACCCAACGATCGCCGTGGGGGTCTTGCTCAGGGCTGAGCATTGGTCTCATCTGGGTGGCGCTGCGCTGGGGCTTTGCCCCAGGCCCCACCCGGGGCTATCCGCCCCGGGACCCGGACCAGCGCAAGCGCTGGACCCGGGGTCGATGAACTGCGCGATGCGCAGTTCATCGAACAGGCCAGGTCAAGACCGGCGACGATCCTGCCTGCCAAGACCGCGGCGTTGACGGTTCAACGGGCCACGCGCCCGTCGCCAGCGTGCAACGCACCTCCATGGTCTTGCCACCGGCCTGTGGGAAGAACTGCGCATCGCGCAGTTCTTCCCCAAATGGTCCAGGGCTTGCCCTGGTTCGGGTCGAGGGGCGAACAGCCCCCGCGGGGTCCGGGGCAGAGCCCCGGCGCGGCGCCGTTCAGAGCACGAGCCCGATCACCCCTGCGAGGATCAAGGCCCCCGCCCAGACGCGATCGAGGTCGAACCACGCGCGCCGGAGCATCGCGAGCCCGACCTTGTAGTAGACGATCAGCGCCACGATCGCCGAGACCGCCAGCATCGCCAGCGTGTGCAGCGAGATCGCGGCCAGGTATCCGCCGGGACTCGACAGCGAGATCCCCGCGGCGTCGTGGCACGACGGGCCGTGGCAAGGCGCGGGGTTGTCCTCGCCGAGCACGAAGACCGGCAGCAGCATGAGCCCCGCGCCGTGCGCCGTGGCCATCAGGAACGACCACACCACGAGGTCACGCGCGCTCACGCGCATGCCCACCCAGCGCGGGTGCCGCGGGCGCACGAGCTTGAAGATGCCGAACGCCACGAGCACCCCGCCGGTGATCCACGGCAAGATGCCCGTCGGAATGCTCGCCTTGCCCGCCGCGAGCAGCCCCACCGCGAGGCCCACGCTCGCGGCGTGGCCGATCGCGATGGGGACGAGCGCGCGTAGCACGGCTTTTCCGCTCTTCTCTTGCAGCCCGAGCGCCACCGCGAAGAGCCAGCCCATGCCGGGGCTCAAGCCGTGGTAGGCGCCGAGGGCCGCGAGCGTGATCCAGGGCCAGATGCTGGTCACGGGTAGCAGAACGAATCCGAGGAAGCGTCGCCGCCTTCGAGCCGGACCTGGTGGGCCCGGCGCGGCCCGAAGTCCACGAAGAAGTCCGGATCCAGCTCGATCCCGCCGCCTTCCTTGACGTCGACCTTGACCATCCAGCCCTTGAGCCCGTCCGGGTAGAACTGCTCATCCCAGGTCGTGTAGAGGCCGCTCGTGAAATAGATGCGCTTGCCGTCGCGGCTCACCTCGACCATCTGCGGCGCGCCCGTGAGCGGACCGCCCGAGCGCGGGTGCGGCGTGCGCCGCGCGATGCCGCCGATGTGCACCGAGCCCACGTGTTTCGGCTCGTGCGGGTTCGACACGTCGTACTGCCGGAGCTCGCCCGTGCCCCAGCAGGACACGTAGAGGTACTTGTCGTCGAGCGACAGGTTGATGTCCGTCACGAGCGGCGGCACGGCGCCGAAGCCCTTGAGCAGCGGCGGCAAGAGGTCCGCCGAGGCGGGCTCGGCCGGGATCGTGATCACCTTCTTGATCGCCCAGCGCTCGCCTTCGCGGTACCAGAGCCAGACCGAGGCCGAGAGGTCCGCGACGCTGATGACCACGCCCATGAAGCCCCAGGCCTTCGTGGGATCGTGGGCCGGGCGCAGTTCGAGGGCCATCTGGTGCTCGTCGCCGATGTCGAGCGCCTGGACGTGCTTGCGGCGCCTGAGATCCCAGACGTGCAGCCGATGGCCGTACTTCTTGCCGAGGAGCAGCTCCGGCACCACGCCGTTCTCGATCATGTTCGGTGTGCCCCACTCGCTCGAAATCAGCGTGTCGTGGCCGAGGTGCCACCAGAAATCGTAGTGCAGGTGCTGCGGCCCGCGGTCGATCTCCCAGCGGCCGAGCACGTCGAAGCTCTCGCAGTCGAGGACGAAGATGCCGCCGGGGCCCTCGCCCGCGGGGTTGCCGAGCGCCGAGACGTAGATCCCGTCGGGCCCGCAGTGCAGCGTGTGCGGGCGCGAGTAGCCGGTGCGCGAGGCGATCTCCTCGGCCTCGATCGTGCGGACGAGCTTGGGCCTGCGCGGATCGAGCTTCGTGTCGAAGACGTAGATGCGCGACGAACGCAGGGCCGGCAGCATCAGGTAGCGGCGCTCCACGTGGGGGTGCGGCGCGTACGGGCAGAGCGCGGCGCTGCACGCGTTCCAGCCGGAATGATGCAGCTCGTCGCCGAAGTTCGGCACCTCGGCGAGGGCGATGATCTGGCTGTACGTGGGCGACCGCGGGTCGAGGTCGACCGTGGCGAGGCCGTCGCGGAGCGGGTTCGGGCGTCCGAGCACGGCGTTCGCGTCCGGGGCGGCGACGTAGGCGAGCCGCTCGCGCGGCGCGTCCATGGCCATACGCGGCGACGGATAAAACGTGGGATCGGGTCGGAAGGGCATGGCTTCTCCGGGGAGACGGCGCGAGCATAGGGCCATGTCGTGCTTTCTTGAAAGACAAATGATGCACGAAAGGCTGCTCTCATAACGCTGTTTGCCGCGGCAGGCTGCGGCCCGAGCGTCGACGTGGATTCGCCTCCGCACGTGGTCTCGTTCGAAAAACCAGGCGCTGAAGCTCACCGCTCCGCCGCGCGGATCACCATCGCCCCGGCCGCCGCGCGCGCCGCGACCACGGTCATCCCCTCCCCCGCGACCGGCGCATGAAGCTCATCGCTCTCCATGCCCGTCACCACCGTCGCTTCCGCGCCCAGATCCGCCGGCTGCCGGAACAGCGTGGCGGGCGCTCCATTCCGCCATTGCACCCATTCGATGAAGCCCCCCCGCGCCGTCGGCCGCACATACGGCCGCGCCGTCTCGATGTCCACGACCGCCACGTCCGTCTCCCCGGACGCACCCACGTCCCCCACGATCAGCGTATACGCGCTGAACTTCGGCTCCGGGTGCAGCGGCCCCCATTCGAGGTAGACCACACGCTCGTCGGCGCCGAGAAGCGGAAAGGCTTGTTTTCCCGGCCGCGCGCGGCGTGTCGTTCGTCCCGTCCCGCGCTCCATCACGACCACATCCGAAGCGTCGGTCGCATTCTCGTCGAACCGGCCGTCGGCGTCCTCCGCGAAATCGGCAAACGCCACGTACGTATCCGAAATATCGGGAAATCGCTGCTGTCCGGGTCCGCTCGCCACGACGATGACAGAGGCCTTTCCCGGCTCGTAAAGAAAAATATCCGTATCCCCCGCCTCCTCCGCCGAGAGCCAGGCCGTGAACACCACCGCATCCCCCGCGGCGCGAGGCTCCCCCGCGTGATCAAACGGGCCCGTCACCGTCCGCGTCGCTCCCTCCGCGCGCACCCGCACCACGCGCTGCCCCGCCTCCAGGGCTTCCCAGGCCACGACCCCGCCGAACGCCGTGGGCCGCCGCGGCGCCTCGACCGCCTCCGCGAGCGTCTCCTCGCCGCCCCGCGCGAGATCCCGCGCCCGCAGCGATCCATCCGGATGCACGTACACGAGAAGGCAACTCGCCACGGCGTGCGGCGCATATCCCAGCGAATACCCGTTTTCCCCCGAGCCGTCCGTCGCCGCGACCTCGATCCCCTCCGCCGCCGTCGCCGCGCAAACGAGCGGCGCCGTTCCATCGGACGAACCCTCCGCCTCCGCGCCGCAACCCGCGAGACAAATCGCCCCGAAAAACGCCACCCATGTCCGCATTGCATCCCTGCCCATCACGTCCACCACCTACCCGAGCTTTTTCCGCGAAGTGGTCGGCTCGCGCATCCCGAGCCGCACCATTCGTTTCTTCAGCCCCTGCCTCGACAAACCCAAGAGCGAAGCCGCCTGGCTGATGTTCCCTCCCGTCTCCGCGAGGGCCCGCCGGATCGGCGCACGCTCGTCCGCTTCGGGGATCGCCGCGCCCCGCCCCCGGATCGCCCGCGGCAGGTGCGCCCGTTCGATCCGCGACGCGCCGAGCACGCCGAGCCGCTCCATCACGTTGCGTAGCTCGCGCACGTTGCCGGGCCAGGGATGCGCCGAGAGCGCGGCGAGCGCGTCCTCGGCGAACGTCGCGCCCGGAAGGAAGGCGCGGCAGAGGAGCGGCACGTCCTCGGCCCGCTCGCGCAAGGGCGGGACGCGGATCGTGATCGCATTCAATCGATAAAAGAGGTCCTGCCGGAACGTTCCGTCGGCCACCGCCTTTTCGAGGTCGCGGTTCGTCGCGGCCACGATCCGTACGTCGAAGGCGCGCTCCTCGTCGCTGCCGATCGGCCGGAATCGCCGCGCTTCGAGCGCCCGCAAGAGCGAGGCCTGACGGAGGAGCGAGAGCTCGCCGATCTCGTCGAGCAAAAGCGTCCCGCCGTTCGCCTGCACGAGGAGCCCCGTCCGCGCGCGCTCCGCGCCCGTGAAGGCGCCACGCGCGTGCCCGAAGAGCTCCGCCTCGAAAAGCGTGTCCGGGATCCCGCCGCAGTTCATCGCGACGAACGGACCCCGCGCCCGCGGACCAAGGTCATGCAGCGCCCGCGCGAAAATCTCCTTCCCCACGCCGGTCTCGCCGACGACGAGGACCGGCAGATCACTCGGGAGCGCCGCTTCGAGCCGCCCGAGCGCGCGCGTGAGCGCCGGGGAATCGCCCACGATCCCGGGAAAACTGCGGCGCGGCCCGGAGACCGGAATCAACGTCGTCGCGCCCGGCGGATCCGGCGCAGGTTTCCCTGCCAAACCCGGATCCTTCCGGGTCACCGGGCGCGGGGCGAGCGTCTCCTCCTCCGGCTCGGCAGCGGCCGAGAGTCGAAAGACAAGCGCCGCGAGAATGCCCCATCGACGCGCCTCCGCGGCCGTCACGCGATCGAATGCGCCGGGCCGGAATCGATGTTCGACCACGACGATCGCGCTGCCCTGCGGCCCCTCGGGTCCCGCGACGACGAGCCGCGCGCCTCGACCGCCCGCGGTGGGTATGTCCCGCTGATACAATGGCTCCGCGCTGCCGAGCGCCTCTCGCAGGAGGCCCGCGTCGAGCCGCTTCCCGGCCTCCGTGAGGGCGAGCCCGTCCAGATCCGCGCCGTACACCGAGCCGATCCGCACCGCCCCGCAGGCGAGCACCACGAACGCCCGCTCCGCGCCCGCGCGCGAAGCGATGCGCCGCGCGAGGTCGAGGCCAAGCTCCTCGGGAGACGCGCGCGCCGCGCCGGCGAGAAATTCCCAGAGCGCTTCCTCCCCCGCGTCCTCCGCCGCCATGCGCGGAGCATATCGAACCGGTCGCCGCGCCGCGAGCGCACGCGAAAGGGCTTCCCGCGCTTCGGCCTCGCCCTCCACGAGCCGCGCCTCCCGCGCGCGCCGGAGCGCCCCGATCGCGATCCGCCCCGCGCGCCGTGGCTCTGTCGGCAACGTCGCGAGCCTCGCCTCCACCTCCGCGAGTCGCGCCCGCACATCGACGAGCGCATCCCGCGCCCGCGCCTCGGCCGAGAGCTCACCGAGCGCCGCGAGCGCGCCCGCGCCGTCGCCCGCGCGCGCCCGGATCCGCGCGCGCAGGATCAAAAGGTCGGCCCGCACCACCGCGGGCAGCGATTCCCCGAGCGCCCACGCCTCCACGACGAACGGCGCCGCCGCCGCGAAATGGCCGCGACGAACCTCGAGCTCCGCGCGCGTAAAAAGGCACCAGCCGAGCCCCGCCTCTTGCCCGAGGGATCGCGAGAGCAACGTCGCCTCGGCGAGCGCCGCCTCCGCCTCGGCATGCCGTCCCGCGCGCCCGAGCGCCATGCCGAGGTTCATCAAACACGAGCGCATCCCCGCGCGATCCCCGAGGCCCCGCTTCTCCCCGAGCGCCCGCGAGAACGTTTCGATTGCCTGCTCCGCGCGATTCCGATACAGGGCCACGACGCCCGCATTGTGGTGGATCCGCGCGAGCTCCTCGGGATCGTCCGAGCCCCGCTCGCCGAGGATCGCCTGCACGCGGGCGAGATGCTCGGCCGCGTCGGTGTAATCGGCGGAGAACAATGCCACGAGGCCGAGCGTGCCGTGGGCAAACGCCTCGGCCTGCCGATCGTGCGTGCGCCGCGCCGCCGCGAGCGCCTCCTCGGCGAGCGCGCGCGCCTCCGGCGTCGCGCCGGCGCGGGCCTTTTGCTCGGCGCGCCGTCGCAACGAGAGCGGGCGCAAGCTCGCGTCCTGCGAGGCCGCCTCGTCGAGCCAGCGGAGCACCTCGGGATGCGCCCCGGGCAAACCCGCGTCGCGGACCAGCCGCTCGAGGCGGCAAAGCAAGTCCCGTGTGCGCTGCGCCGGGTTTTGCAAAAGCAACAAAAGCGCCTCGATTTCGAGCGAAAGAAGCCCGCTCTCTCGCGCCGCCCGCGCCGCCCGCGCGAGGAGTTCGTCCCGCCGCGTGGACAGCGCCGCCGCCTTCGCCACGGAGAGCAGCGCCGCGGCATCGGCATTTGGCTCGCTCAGCCAAACCTCGGCCACGAGGTCCACGAGCTCCGGTGTAGCGAGCGCCGCCGCGAGATCGGGCCCGAGCTCGGGCGAGGAAAGCACGTACCGCACGTCCCCGGATACCCGACGTCCGATCAAGGACGCCGACAGAAGCTCCGCGAGCAGCGACGCCCCCTCGCCCCCGAGACGCCGCGTGATCACATGACAAACCCCCTCGGGCATGGCCCCGCCCGACAGCGCGATCGCCGCGAGCACGCCCCGCGCCCCCAGAGGCAAACCAGAGGCCCGCCCAAGCGCCGTATCCCGTTCGAGCGGCACCCGCCCGAGCGACGCGAGGAGCCACCCGGGCAAACCCTCCGAGGCCGCCCGCGCGCGTTCGATCGCCGCCGCGTCGGACAAACCGAGCGAATGGCAAAGCGCGACAAACGCCTCCCCCGCGAGCGGCTCGATCCCGAGCACATCCGCGCCCGCAGGCGCGGCGCGCGCCGTCACCACCACGTCGAGCCCCGGCGCCCGTGCGTTGCGGCAACGATACGCATCGAGGGCCGCCGCGAGCTCCGGCGGACCCGCTTCGAGCCCGTCGATCAAGAGCAGCGCCGTCCCGCCCTCCGCCGCGGGCGCGAGCGGCGGCGCCGGCTCCATTCCGCGGAAAAACCCGATCAGACGCGGCACGATCGAGCCCGCCTCCGCGGGCAACGAGACAAGCCGCGCGGCCCGGCCCGCGCATAACGTACGCGTCAAGAGCTCCCGCGCGAGGTGGCTTTTTCCCGCGCCGCTCGGCCCCACGACATAACGAACGGGCGATACGGACGGCGCGGAGAGCGCGGCGATCTCCGCCTCCCGTCCGACAGGCGTTGGCGGCGCCCCGAGCCGCTCGCCCGCCCTTGTCGCCGAGGCCCCGAGGAACGACAGAACCCGACGCGTATCCTCGGGCCGATCGAGCGGGTGCACCTCGACGAGCGCCTCGACGATCTCGGCGAGCGTGGGCCGGAGCCACGGGCACGACGCAGACAACCTCTTTTTCGTATTTCCCAGCGGCGGAGGCGCGCCCGTCGCCGCGGCCCAGGCGAGCGCACCGAGGCCATACAGGTCCGAACGAATCGTCGGCGCCGCGCCCGCCAGCACCTCCGGCGCCGCATACCCGGGCGAGGCCGCGATCGATTGTCCCAGCGCACGCGCCCGGAAAAACACCGCCGCGCCAAGGTCGAGCAGGACGGGCCGCTCGCGGTCCGTGTCGGGCCGCATCCGCACGTGCGCCGGCTTGAGATCCCCGTGCAAAAAGCCCGCGTCGTGCAGCGCCGCGAGCGAGGCCGCGACACCCGCGCAGAGGTCCGCGAGCCGCCGATTGCGATCCGCGTCGCCCGTCGCGCCTCGCACCCATGTCGCCGCATCGAGCCCCGGCACGAAATCCTCCACCAGAAAGGGCGCTCCCGTCCGCTCGTCGTGGCCGAGGTCGTGCGCCCGCACCACGCCGGGCAGTCGCAGCCGCGAGAGCAACGCGAACTCGCCCAGCAAGGCCGAAGGCTCGAACGCGCCCGGCCGGAACACCTTCGCCGTGAGCGAGCGGCCCGGATCCTCCCGATCCACCACGCGCAGTACGATCCCTTGCGCGCCGCGCCCGAGCGGCTCGCCGGCCGCATATCGGGCATGCACGAGAAGCGCATCTCGGTCGCGGCGTCCCATGGCGTCCGAGTCTATCCGCTCATTCGCCCACCGTGGCGCGCGTCTCGGCGGAGGTCACCGCCGCGAGGAACGGCTCGCCCCAGGAAGGCTGGCCGAGCAGACCGAGGGCGCGGCGCAGGCGTGGCTCGGCGAACCGGCCGAGGCCCTGGAAATGAGCCTTCGACGCGACCTCGGTCGCCGGATCCGCGAGGCCCTTCGCTGCGGCGACGTCGCCCTCCTCGAGGTCGGGCGTGATCACCTCGACGCGAATCATCATGACGCGGGTCACGCTGTCCGGCGCGGGGTCGACGGAGAGCGGCAAGGTCGCGTCGGTCCACGTTTGGGGCGCGAGGTAAAACACGCGCAGGCCCGGGGTGCGGAACCATTGCCGCTTCCAGGTCGCCACCATGGCGAGGGATTCGTCGTGGTAGAGCCCCGCGCCGTCGAGCGCGCTCGTCACGGCCTCGCCGAGCGCCTCGGCGAACGCATCGAGCGGCGCGGCGGAGGCGAGCGTCGGGGCGTCGAGGTCCACGGTTTGGCCGGGCGAAACGCCCGCGGGGACCACGGAAAACGCGCCGCCCGCGGGGCCGACGTTCACCACGAAGAGCGCCCCGAGCGCATCGGGTAGGGTGTTCTCGACGCGGACCGCGCCCGCGGCCGCGGTCACGCGCGCGGGCGGCGTGAGGTTGCCGAGGCCTCGATAAAAAAGGAAACGCTCGGCCTCGGGCGAGCCGCTCGCCGTCGGCGCGGCCGTCACGCGCACCGCATTCGCGTCGACGGCGCGCGCGTGGCTCCACGTGAATGCGTCGAGCGAGGCCTCGGGCAGCGGAACGTCCTCGCCACGCGGCAGGATCTCCACCTCGCCCCAGTCGAGCAGCCCCTGCCCGACGGCGCCGTATTTCTCCTGGCAGGTCGGCCCATTCCAGGGAAACGCCGGATCGAGCACCGGATCACCGGCGGCGACGAGGCCCGGCACCGCGTACGCCTCGGCCACCCACGGGTAAAAACTCGCCACCGCGGGGTACCATTGCGTGAGCACGCCGCTCGGGAACGCCACCTGCACGCGCGCCTTCATCGGTTTGTCCGCGTAAAAGTACGTGACGGGCGTCTCCATTTTCAGATGCACCGAGGTCGAGCCCGGCAACGTGCCGGCGCGGACGCGGTCGTAGACGAAGCCCGGGAGATCTTCCTCCTCGTGGTGCAATCCGCGTTGCAGCGAGCCGTCCGAGCCGACGACCACGGTATCGGTGCCCCATTCGTGCACGACGAACCCCTTGCCCGCATAGGCCGCGGGCTCGTTCGAGGGTTCGGGCACGCTGGGCGGGTTTCCCTCGCCGGGTTCTGCGCCTCCGCCGGAGACGATTTCGACAGCGCAGGCCGGTACGAGCGCGAGAACGAGGGGGAGCAGGGCGAGACGGGAACCGAAGGAACGAAGGGTCATGGTAAGCCTCCGCGCCCCACCCGAGCAGGGCACGTGCCATCCGGAAATCCTCGGGTTTTCGGGCCATCACGCGCCGGCAGGTGGGAACCGGTTCCCAGCGCCGGTGGGAACCGGCCCCGGCTGGTTGCCGGCAGACGCGCGAGCGGTCCCCTCAGAGAAATCCCTACCTCATCCTTTCCCCCCTACTCATTGCCCCGAACCATTAGGTCAGTTACTCTGGCTTCCTATTCAGGTTTCCACGGACCAGGGTCATGCGTGTACAGCCGGGCCCCCCGAGCGCAGGGGACTCTCTGCAAGATTGCGAGGTGGAGCTCGCACGTCGCACGTCCAGGCAGCCTGATCATGCAGCCGAAAACCGCGCCCTCGTCGCGCTCGCCGAGACGCTGACCGGGGCCCCGGAGGCCATTCTCCCGAAGCTCGTCGAGCTCGCCCTTTCCCTCTGCCAGGCAGACACGGCCGGCGTCAGCGTCATCGAGCGCGACGGCAACGAGGAGGTGTTCCGGTGGCGCGCCCTCGCAGGAGCGGACGCGGGCAGCCTCGGCGCGGTGATGCATCGGTGGAACAGCCCCTGCGGCGTCGTCGTCGCCCGCAATGCCCCCCTGCTCTTCCGCGACCCCGCGCAGATGTTCCCGCGCGAAGGGGTGCCCGACATGGGCATCGTCGAAGCGCTCACCGTCCCCTTTCACGACGGCGACAAACCCGTCGGCACGGTCTGGGTCTTCACACGCAACGAGACGCGGAAGTTCGACCGGGAAGACGCCCGGATCCTCACGAGCCTGTCGCGGTTCGCCGGGAGCGCCACGAAGGTCCTCACCCTGGCCGAGGAGCGAAAGCAGGCGAACGAGGCGCTCCGCGCGAGCGAAGGCCGCCTTCGGTTCCTCGCGGAGCTCGCCGCCGCCACGCAGCCGCTCACCGATCCCGACGAGATCATGGCCACGACGGCACGCCTGCTCGCCCAGCACCTCGGCGTCGACCGCTGCGTTTATGCCGAAATCGAGGACGAGCGTGTCTTCATCGTCACAGGTGACTACACGCAGGGCGTCCCGAGCATAGCCGGGCGGTGGCCGTTGGACGGCTTCGGGCCCGCGTTCGAGCAGGCCATGCAGGCGAACCAGCCGTACGTGATGGACGACGTGGACCAGGATCCGCGGGCCGCGAACGACCTCTCGGCCTATCGGGCGGCAAGGATCCAGGCCGGCATCTGCGTCCCGCTACACAAGGCCGGCAAGCTCATCGCATTGATGGCCGTCGATCAAGCGAGGCCGCGGCGCTGGACGTCCGAGGAGGTCGAGCTCGTCCGGACCGTCGTGGGCCGCTGCTGGGAGGCCCTCGAGCGAGCCCGGACGGCGCGTAGCCTGCGCGAGCGAGACGAGCGGCTCGATTTCGCGGTCGAGCTCGCCGGGATCGGCTTCTGGCATTGTGATCTGCCGTTCGACGAGCTCAACTGGGACGAACGCGTCAAAGAGCATTTCTGGCTCCCGCCCGACGCCCGCGTGACGATCGACACGTTCTACGAGCGCATTCACCCGGACGACCGGGCGCGGACGCGGCAGGCCATCGAGACCTCGATCCACAATGCAACGCCGTACGACATCGATTACCGGACGGTCGATCCGGAGACCGGGGCCATCAAATGGATCCGCGCGCTCGGCGGGACGGCGTACGGGCCGGACGGGCTGGCCAGGCGCTTCGACGGGGTGACGGTCGACGCCACGGTCCGCAAGCTCCACGAGGAGCGGCTCGCGCGGTTGCTCGAACGAGAGCGCGAGCAGGCCCGGCTGCTCGAGCAGGTGGCCGACGCGGCGCTCACGATTCACGCGACCGCGTCGCTGGACAGCGTGCTCCGGGTGATCACGGAGGAGGCGCGGCGCATCATCGGCGCGCACCAGTCGGTCACGAGCCTGACGCTCGGCAACGACTGGTCCCAGGCGGTCAGCGCCCCGTCCCTGTCGCCGAAGTACGAGGCATTTCGCAATTACCAGGGGGCGCCCACGGGCAAGGGCATCTACGCGCTCGTCTGCCAGACGAACCGCCCGATGCGGCTCACGCAGGCCGAGCTCGTGTCCCATCCGGCGTGGCGAAACTTCAGCGGCGAAGCGGACCGGCACCCGCCGATGCGAGGCTGGCTGGCGGCGCCGTTCATCGGGCGGAGCGGGAAAAACCTCGGCCTCATCCAGCTCTCCGACAAGTACGAAGGCGAGTTCACGGAGCAGGACGAGGCCATTTTGATCCAGCTCGCGCACATCGCGTCCGTGGCGATCGAGAACGCGCGGCTCTACGATGAATTGCGCGATCAGGACCGGCGCAAAGATGAGTTTCTGGCGACGCTCGCCCACGAGCTCCGAAACCCGCTTGCCCCGATCCGGACGGGCCTGACGCTCCTGCAAATGGCCCGCGACGAGGCGCAGGCGCGGCGCATTCGCGAGATGATGGAGCGGCAGGTCGGGCACA
Source organism: Polyangium jinanense (assembly GCF_028435265.1). Lineage (GTDB taxonomy): Bacteria > Myxococcota_A > Polyangia > Polyangiales > Polyangiaceae > Polyangium > Polyangium jinanense. The sequence goes on from NZ_JAGTJK010000018.1 coordinate 66,667, forward strand.
TGGTGCGGATGGTGGACGATCTGCTCGACGTCTCGCGCATCACGCGGGGGAAGGTGGAGCTGCGCAAGGCGCGGGTGGAGCTCGGGACGGTGCTGGAGAGCGCGCTCGAGACGAGCCGCCCGCTGATCGAGGCGGCCGGGCACGTGTTATCGGTGTCGCTGCCGACCGAGCCGCTGTGGCTCATGGCCGACCCGACGCGGCTTTCGCAGATCCTGGCGAACCTGCTCAACAACGCGGCGAAATACACGCCGGCAGGGGGCCGGATCCGCGTCGCGGCGGAGCGGGAAGGCGCGCACGTGGTCGTGCGCGTGGAGGACACCGGCGTAGGCATTCCGCCGGAAATGCTGCCCAAAGTGTTCGACATGTTCACGCAGGTCGGCCGCTCGATCGAGCGAGCGCAGGGGGGCCTGGGCATCGGTTTGACCCTGGTGCGGCGACTCGTGGAGCTCCATGGGGGCACCGTGGAAGCCGCAAGTGATGGTCCGTCCCGAGGTTCGATTTTCACGGTGCGCCTACCCCTCGGAGCTGCCGAGGAAGCCAAAGCGGTGGGTCCGAGCGGGGATGCGCCGGCCAAAGGAGCGACTGGCGGTCTGAAGGTGCTGGTGGTCGACGACAATGTCGACGGCGCGGAGAGCCTGGCAGAGCTGCTCCAATTGACGGGACACACGACCGAAGTGGCGCACACGGGCCCCTCGGCGCTGGTCGCGGCGCGCGCGTTCGAGCCGGACGTGGTCTTCCTGGATATCGGTTTGCCGGGAATGACGGGCTACGAGGTGGCGCAGCGGCTGCGGGCCGAGGAAGGGCTCGGTCGGGTGGTGCTGGTGGCGCTGACGGGCTGGGGGACGGAGGAAGACCGGCGGCAAGCACGCGAGGCGGGATTCGATTACCACCTGACGAAGCCGGTGGACCTCCAGGAGGTGCAGCGGATCGTGGACGGGGTGGCGGCGAAGATGAAGCGGGTCGCCTGAAGCGGCGTCACTGGCTCTCGCGCATCGTGAGCACGCGCCGGCGCTCGTCGATCCAGGCGCGCGCCTCCGCCTCGGTGCTGGAAAAGACGAGCGGCGGGGTATTCGGTTGAAGCAGCGACGTGGCCTTGTCGACGAGCTTCACGACCACCCGTTGCCGGAAGCTCCCATTGAAGAGCACCATGCCCTTGTTTTCAGGTCGCACCGGCGTGGTCGCGGCGCGCGTGCGCGCTCCGGGTAAGACGGCGCCGAGCCGCCCGATGTCGATGAGCCAGAACACGTGCGAATGCCCGCGCTCGTCGCAGAGCCACGCGAATGCGTCGAAAAGGGCGGCCACGTGGTCCTCGGCGAGATCCCCCCCGGTGCGGATGAACAAGATGCCCGCGTCCTCGCACCGATACGTGTGGCCACCGGTGCGGTACCAACCCTCGGAGCCGAAATCATTCGTCGGGAGGTCCGGACGCATGGGCAGTGCAGATACCACGATTCGCCCACACGAGTGAAGCAACGACCGAAGCCGACGTGAAGCGCCGGCTCGCCCTGGACCACCTCGACGGGCATCCCTCGAAGGCGATCGGGGAAGACGCGACAGCGTCGTTCGACGCGTGCTCGTCCCCCGAAAACGTGTCCCAACACTCATTTTGTACGAAAAACTTCCAACAAAGACGTAAAATTACACCCCTTCGGACGAAATTCTGGCACGCCTCCACACGATCACCTTGACAGTTGATAATGGGTTTCATTATCACTTTCATCAAGATCGCGGTTCTCTGTAGGTGAGGGTAGGCAACGCAACAGTTCGCACACCCCCGGGCGTCCCTGGAGTCTTTTCGTGGCCGATTCCCCCATGACACGGCAAGAGCGCCACCTCGTTTGGCTTCTCGGTGCCGTTCAACTCACGCATACGCTCGATTTCATGATCTTAATGCCGCTCGGGCCGGAGCTCATCGGCAAGTTCAATATTTCGGCGGCGGAGTTCGGGGCCATGGTGTCGGCCTACACGCTCGCCTCGGCCGCCATGGGCCTGCTCGGCGTGCTCTGGCTGGATCGATGGGACCGCAAGCGCGCGCTATTGCTGCTTTATATGGGTTTCATCGCGGCCACGTTTTCGTGCGGCGTCGCGAACGGCCCGACGTGGTTGCTCCTCTCGAGGACCGTGGCCGGCGCCTGCGCGGGCCTGATGAGCGCCGTCGTCATGGCCATTCTCGCCGATCGCGTGCCGGCCGAGCGCCGCGGCCGCGCCATTGGCACGGTGATGTCATCCTACGGAATCTCGGCCGTCGGCGGCGTGCCGCTGAGCCTCGCGCTCGCCAATCAATGGGGCTTTCGTACCCCCTTCTGGGCCATCAGCGCGCTCGCCGGCATCCTGTGGCTCCTTTCGTGGCGCATCCTGCCCGCTGTCGATCATCACCTCACGGGAGCGCGCGGAAAGGGCCCGAACGCTCCCGCCCCGCTCCTCTCGATGCCAGGGCTTCCGCTCGGCTGGGCGCTCACGTTCAGCGTGGTTTTCGCGGGCTTCTTGCTGATTCCCTACCTGAGCACGTTCATGGTGGGCAATCTCGGGCTCCGCCTCTCGGACCTGCCCTGGATCTATCTATGCGGCGGCGCGGCGACGCTCTTCACGTCGCGCTGGATTGGCGCCCTCGTGGACCGTCACGGTCCGCCCCGGGTGCTCGGCATTCTGCTCGTCGCCACCCTGGCGCCGTTTCTCCTTTTCACGCACCTGCCCATCCTTCCGAAGGCGGGCGTGGCCGCGCTCTTCGTCCTCTTCATGACCCTGACCTCCGGCCGCGCCATTCCCACGATCGCATTGATCACGTCCCGGGTGCCGCCTGCGCTGCGCGGGCGTTACCTCGCGGTCAACATGGCAGCGAGCGACGGCGCCTCCGGCCTCGCCGCGTGGACGAGCGGTCTCTTCATCACGACGACCCCCGAGGGCGCGCTGGTCGGCTTCGGCCCTATGGGATTCCTCGCGTCGAGCGTGTCGCTCCTCGCACTTTGTATTCTGTGGGTGCTCGGGCGCAGCGCCGCCCCGCAGCGCGCAGCGCAGACCTGAAAACCGTGAGCAACTTTCGATGATTCACGAAATCGCCATGGGCACGCCGGTGAGGAATTCCTCGAACCACGAGGCCGCCGTGCAGCATCCGCCCGGAGACATCCCGCCCTCGCGCCCGCGCGCGCCTTCGCGTTCGCGCACGAGCGAATGGAGCCCTACGTCCTGGAGATCGAGGCCCGATTCGCAGGCCGTGCGATACGACGATCCCGCCGCGGTCGAGCGCATCGCTTCGCGCATCGAAGAGCTGCCACCGCTCGTGAGCTCGTGGGAGGTGGAGCGATTCCGCTCCCTCGTCGCGGAGGCGCAGCTCGGCCGGCGCTTCCTGCTCCAGGGCGGCGACTGTGCCGAAACCATGCGCGAATGCCGCTCGGAGACGATCGTCAACAAGCTCGACATCTTGCTCAAGATGTCGCTCGTGCTCATCGTCGGCGGCGGCAAGCCGGTGGTGCGCGTGGGGCGTTTCGCCGGGCAATACGCGAAGCCGCGCTCGCGCCCCACGGAGGTGCGCGGCGGGATCGAGCTGCCGAGTTATTTTGGTGATCTCGTGAATGGATCGGAGTTCACGCCCGAGGCGCGGCGCCCGGATCCCGAACGGATGCTCGCCTGTTATCACCACGCCGCGATGACGCTCAATTTCGTCCGGTCCCTCTCGGCCGGCGGATTGTCCGGTCTCGAACGCCCGGATCGCTGGGATCTCTCGTTCTCCGAGCGCACAGATCTGCCCGCCCCCGTGCGCGAGTGCTTCCAGGCGACGACGCGGCAGCTCGAAGACGCGCTTCGATGCATGGACGCGCTCGGCGGCGCGGGGAGCGAGCTCTCGCGTGTCGAGTTCTTCACGTCCCACGAGGCGCTCAACCTGCATTACGAGTCCGCGCAGACCCGCGCGGCGCCGCACCGGGACGAGTATTACGATCTCACCGCGCACATGCCGTGGCTCGGCGAGCGGACGCGGTCGCTCGACGGCGCGCACGTCGAGTTTCTCCGGGGCATCAGCAATCCGATCGGCATCAAGCTCGGCCCGTCGGTCACGCCGGTCGAGGTCCTGCGCTTGCTCGATACGCTGAACCCCACCGAGATCCCCGGACGCATCGTGCTCATCACGCGCATGGGTGCCGAGCGCGTCGACGCCACACTCCCGCCCTTGCTCGAGGTCGTGAAACGCGCGGGCCGGCGCGTGCTCTGGGTGTGCGATCCCATGCACGGCAACACGATCACCACGAGCTCGGGCGTGAAGACGCGTGAATTCGCGGCGATCGTGCGCGAGATCGATCGGACGTTCGACGCGCACGACGCCTGCGGCACCTACCTCGGCGGCGTCCACTTCGAGCTCACGGGCGACCACGTCACCGAATGCATCGGCGGGAGCGTGCGTGAGGAGGACCTCTCCCACGCATACGAGACGGTCTGCGATCCCCGATTGAATCAATCGCAGGCACTCGAGCTCTCGTATTGCATCGCGCGGCGCATGCGGGCGATGCGCCCATGACCGTGGCGCCGCGGCGCGCCCTTTCCGCGAGAGCCCAGGAAGAATTCGTTCATGGCCCCGTCCGGGCCAGCAAGGAGAGTCGCTCGATGACCTCGATTTCGACGCCGGAAGCCTTCGCCGCCACCGTGCGCAGCGGCACGGAGCTCCTCCAGGCGTACAACCAGGAATCGTCTTTCTTCTTCTCGTCCCCGACCCGCACCGTTCTCGCGCAGGGTGTACGCGAGATCGTCGGCGGAACGGCGCACGGCGAAGGCATTCCCGAGCGCGTCGCGGCGGTGCTCGCGTCGCTCGAAAAGTCCGGGCACGAGCGCCCCCTGGCGGTCGGCGCCGTGCCCTTCGATACCCGATCCCCGGCCCACCTCCTCGTGCCGCGAACCACCCGCATCGCCGGCCCCCTGGATGCGGCGTCGATATCGCTCCCCGCACCGCCGCGGGTCTCTGCAGAATGGATGCGTTTGTCGCCCGACCGCGACGGGTTTCTGGGCGGCGTCGAGCGCGCCCTCGCCTTGATACGCACGGAGGCGCTCTCGAAGGTGGTCCTCTCCAGAATGCTGGAGCTGCGTTCCTCGGAGCCGGTCGATCTCGCTCTCCTCCTCGAGCGGTTGTCGAAACGGAACACCTCCGGGTACACGTTCGCGCTCAAGCTCCCCGAGGCGCGCGGAGCCCTCGCGCCCGAGCCGCGTACATTGATCGGCGCGAGCCCCGAGCTCCTCGTGTCGCGCTCTGGGAACACGGTATTCGCCAATCCACTCGCGGGTTCCGCGCCCCGGAGCACCGACCCCGAGGAAGACGAGCGGCGGGCGAGCGCGCTCCTCACCTCCGAGAAAGACCGGCGCGAGCACGCGGTCGTCATCGACGCCGTCGTCGAAGCGCTTCGCCCCTTCTGCAAGCGCCTCGTCGTCCCGCCGCGCGCCTCGCTCTTGCACACGCCGGCCATGTGGCACCTGTCGACGCCGATCACGGGAGAGCTCGCGGATCTCTCGACCTCGTCGCTCGCGCTCGCAATGGCCTTGCACCCGACGCCGGCCGTGTGCGGATACCCTACCACGAGCGCGCGCGCGGCCATCGAAGCGATCGAGCCCTTCGATCGTGGCTTCTTCACGGGCCTCGTGGGTTATTGCGACGCGGCCGGCGACGGTGAATGGGCCGTGACCATCCGCTGCGCCGAGATCGGCGGCGACGCACTTCGCGTGTATGCCGGGGCCGGCGTCGTCGCCGGTTCGTCGCCCGAACGCGAGCGCGCCGAGATTGCGGCCAAGATGCGCACCATGCTCACCGCGCTCGGCCTCGATCCCTTGCCGGAGGATCTCTGATGCGCACGGACGAATTGCGGGAAACGGGGACGCTCGCGGGGTTCACGCCCTGGCCTGCCGATTTCGCCGAGCGGTACCGGCGAGCGGGTTACTGGATCGGCGAGACATTCGGCGATTTCTTGCGCGACCGAGCGGAACGATTCGGTGATCGCACCGCGCTCGTCGACGACCGGCGCCGCCTGAGTTATCGCGAGCTCGATGCCCGCGCCTCGCGCCTCGCGGCCGGCCTCGCGCGACTGGGCATCAAGCCGCGGGATCGCGTTGTCGTGCAGCTCCCGAACATCGTGGAGTTCTTCGAGGTCTGCTTTGCCCTGTTCCGCCTCGGCGCGCTCCCCGTGCTCGCCCTGCCCCCGCATCGGCGGGCCGAGATCTCGTACTTCTGTCAGTTCACGGAGGCCGTTGCGTACATCATCGCCGACAAGGACGGTGGATTCGATTATCGCAAGCTCGCCGAGGAGATCCAGGCCGAAGCGAGCACCGTGAAGCACGTCCTCGTCGCCGGCGAGCCAGGGCCGTTCACCGCGCTGGAGAGCCTCTATGACGAGCCTGCGCCGCTCCCGACGCTCGCGCCCGAAGACGTCGCCTTCTTTCAGCTCTCGGGTGGTAGCACGGGAATCCCCAAGCTGATTCCCCGCACGCACGACGATTACCTTTACAGTGTCCGTGCCAGCGCCGACATCTGCGCGCTCGATGGAGACAGCGTCTTTCTCGTCGCGTTGCCCGTCGCGCATAACTTCACGCTGAGCTCTCCCGGCAGCCTGGGCGTGCTCCATGCCGGCGGCCGCGTCGTGCTGAGCCGGCGCCCGAGCCCGGACGAGGCATTCCGCTGGATCGAAAAAGAGCGCGTCACCGTGACCGCCGTCGTGCCGCCGCTCTGCGCGGTCTGGCTCGAAGCCGCGCGGAATGCCCGGCAGAATCTTTCGAGCCTTCGCTTGCTGCAGGTGGGCGGCTCCAAGCTGAGCGCGGAGGTCGCGCGCCGCGTGCGAGGCACGCTCGGATGCACCTTGCAACAGGTGTTCGGCATGGCCGAGGGGCTCGTCAATTACACCCGCCTCGACGATCCCGAGGACGTCATCATCGAAACGCAGGGGCGGCCCATTTCTGCGGACGACGAGGTCCGGGTCGTCGACGAGGACGACCGCGACGTCGAGGTCGGCCAGGTGGGCCACCTGCTCACGCGGGGTCCCTACACCATTCGCGGATATTACAAGGCCGAAGCCCACAACGCGAAGGCATTCACGCGCGACGGGTTTTACCGGACCGGCGACGTCGTGCGGCGTACGCCGGCGGGGTATCTCGTCGTGGAGGGACGCGCGAAGGATCAGATCAACCGCGGCGGCGAAAAGATTGCGGCCGAGGAGATCGAGAATCACCTCCTCGCCCATCCAGCGGTGCGGGACGTGGCGCTCGTCGCCATGCCGGATGCTTTCCTCGGGGAGCGCTCGTGCGCAGTCGTCGTCCCCCGCGAGACGCCGCCGGCCCCGCGTGAGCTCACCACATTCCTGCGAGAGCGCGGACTCGCTGCCTACAAGATCCCGGACCGCATCGAGCTCACGGGCGACCTCCCCAAGACGAACGTGGGGAAGGTGGACAAACAGGCGCTCCGTCGCTGGATCGCCGACAAGATCGCCCAGAAGGGCCAATGACGACCGGAGGACATCGACCATGGGAATCCCCAGCATCCAGCCTTATTTCATGCCTCGGAAAGAGGAGCTGCCCAAGAACCGGATGTCGTGGACGCCGGATCCGGGCCGCGCCGTCCTTCTGATCCACGACATGCAGCAGTACTTCCTCGATTATTACGATATCCGGGCCTCACCGGTCGTCGAGCTCCTGGAGAACATCCGGCAGGTGCGAGAGCGGTGCCGTGCGCTCGGGATCCCCGTCGTGTATACGATGCAGCCCTCCGAGCAGACGGCCGAGGAACGTGGCCTGCTCCTCGACTTCTGGGGTCCCGGGCTGACGGCGCAGCCGCACAAACATGGGATTGTGCACGAGCTCTCGCCGGCGGAGTCGGACACCGTCCTCACGAAATGGCGCTACAGCGCGTTTCAACGGACCGAGTTGCTCGAACTCATGCGCCGGTGGCGGCGCGATCAGCTCATCATCTGCGGCGTCTATGCGCACATCGGATGCATGTTGACGGCCGGCGAGGCCTTCATGAACGACGTGCAGCCGTTCTTCGTGGCCGACGCGACCTCCGATTTCACGCGGAACTGGCACGAGATGGCCATGACGTACGTGGCGCAGCGGTGCGGCGTGGTCGTGTCGACCCGCGACGTGCTCGACGCGCTCGCAGAGAAATCGTCCGGCGCCGCGACGTTCGACCTCGAGCACCTGCGCAGCGAGGTCGCCGGGCTCCTCGAGCGCCCCGCCTCCGACATCCAGAGCGGCGATTCGCTCCTCGATCTGGGCCTCGATTCCATCCGCCTCATGACGCTCGTCGAACGGCTGCGCGCCGCAAACTTCGACATTTCGTTCGTGGAGCTCGCGGAGCGCACGACGCTCGACGATTGGTGGGAGATCCTCTCCGCGCGAATGCCGCACGGGCGATGGACCGGAGCCGAGGAGCAAGCCCATGGAGTTCGAGGGTAAAATCGCGCTCGTGACGGGCGCCGCCCAGGGAATCGGGGCGGCCGTCGCGCGAGCGCTCGCGGCGCGTGGAGCGAGCGTGGCCGCGGTGGATTCGAACCGCGACCGCCTCGACGTGGTGGCCGCCGAAATACGGGCAAGCGGCGGCCGCGCGGCATCATTCTCTGCGGACGTCACGGACCGGGAGGCGGTCGACGCCGCGGTGGACCAGATCGAGAGCGAGCTCGGCCCCATCGATTTCCTGGTCAATGTCGCGGGTGTGCTGCGCGTCGGTCTCGTCGAAGCGCTGCGTGACGAGGACTGGGAGCAGACTTTCGCGGTCAATGCCCGGGGAGTGTTTTACCTTTGCCGTGCCGTGGCCCAGCGCATGGTGCCGCGCAAATCCGGCGCCATCGTGACCGTCGGATCCAATGCCGGGCGGACGCCACGCATGCACATGTCGTTGTATGCGGCCTCGAAGGCGGCCGCCGCGATGTTCACGAAGTGCATCGGCCTCGAGCTCGCGCAGCACGGCATCCGGTGCAACGTCGTTTCTCCGGGATCGACGGATACGCCGATGCAACGATCGTTGTGGAAGGACGAGAACGGAGCGCAAGCCGCCATCGACGGCGCGCCCGGCGCTTATAAAGTGGGAATCCCCCTGCAACGAATCGCGGACCCGACGGACGTCGCGGACGCGGTGTTGTTTCTTCTCTCGGATCGGGCACGGCACATCACCATGCACGATATCTGCGTCGACGGCGGCGCCACGCTCGGCGTGTGACGCCGCCGCCGTGCGGCGCTCAGGGGCCGTCGCCCTGCACGCGGCCGAATTGAACCTCCGAGGCCGTCCCGCGCATGACGAAGGCGGCGGCGGCCACGGCGATCATGATGGCGAGCGCGCCGAGGACCCGCGTGGGCTTCATCTGCCACCACATCGCGAGGCCGCTGAGCGCCCACACGACCAGCGTGATGCCGGTGATGTCCGCGAAGAGCGCAAAGAACCAGGCCATGTCGCCGTGAACGGGGAAATGGTGCGTCGTGTGCAGCTTCTCCAGAAGCTCCACGAAGCGGAGCTGGCCCGGACCGGCGGGTCGCCCGTCGATTTGACCCGAGCCGAGATCGTAGACGACGTTCCAAGCGCGGCCACTTTGATCACGCACACGGAAGCGCAGCTCGGGGTGGACCTTCGGATGCGCCCGCAAGGGTCCCTCCGCGTCGATCCCCAGCTTGGGCAGGAGCTCCTTCACCTGCTCCTGCACCGCCGCCATCTTGTATTCGGGCAATTCGATGGTCGCGCCGGCAAAGGGAGGAGGATCGGATTTCGGCTCCGGGGCATGCGTGGAGACCGTCGCGCCGCCGCCGTCGAGGCTGAGGATGAGCACGTGACGCCCTCCCGCGCGGCTCGGCGTCGCGAGCAGGGGCCAGCCCGAGAAGGAGCTCGGGGCCCCCGGATCAAGCGCGTACCCCCCCGGGGATCCGGCGTTGATCTGCCCGACGACCTTTTGCGCGATCTCGTTCGGATCCCAGGGTTTCATTCCGGTGAGTGTGGAGAGCTCCGCCGCGGAGAGGTCCCGCTCCTCGATATCTCGCCCGATCTGGGGATGATTAAAGAGCGCGCCGCTCAGCCCGAAGAGAAGCACCCACGGGAACACCAGCAGGCCGAGATACATGTGCAGGCGCCGGACGAATTTCATGACGGCGCCATACCCTCGGCGGCGAGGGGGCTCGGCCCGGGGCGGCGGGGCCTCTTTCGCGGAAGCCGGATTCGTCATCGGATCTTCAGGGCCGAGAAAACGAGGCCCGGCGTGCTCAGCGCCACTTCACCCGGGCCCTTCGCCTCGAGCTCGAGGAGCTTCGTCGAGTCCTGGCCCTGGAAGAGCGACACGAAGCTCCGGTCGCCGAACTGCAGCGGAATGACGCTTCCATTGCTGGGCGCGGCGTCGAGCACCTCGGCCGTCGGGGTATCCCCGAGCGTCACGGTCGCCCACTTCCAGGCCGCCGCGCTCGCGAGGACGCGCGGGTGCGTGTCCGGCATGATCGGGAAGGCGCTCTCGTCGAGCACCCGCAGGAAGGCCTCGTTGCCCGGCCCGCGGAGCAGGGAGCCGGCGGTTTGTCCGCCAAAGAGCGTGTTCAGCTCGACATGGAACGCGGCGTCGAACGTCTTCGTCGCCGGGTCGAACCGCAGCATGCAAGGCGGCGCGGCATTGGCTTCGTTCAGCCGGTGCACGGCCGCGCCGTAGGCTTCCGTGGCGAGATAAATCTTTCCATCGGGCCCTTCGATGCCATCCCGCACGTAGCCGCAGCGATCATCCGTGACGATGGTCGCCTGATCCGTCTTGCCATTCACGACGACGACCACCGCCTTGCTCGGGACCTCCGGACCCTTTCGATACCCGGCGAAGGTGATCACGTCGTCGCCCAGGCGCAGCGGCGCAGCCGTGAACGTCAACGTAGTATCCGCGATGACGAGCTCATTCAGGGAAATGTCCCCGGTGACCGTCATGTCCTTCGGATTCCAGACGACGACCTGGGCCGTGGGGCCGTCGAAGAAATATGCCTTCGTCTCGGAGACGAACTGAAATTGACCGTGATACTCGCCGAGCGCGGCGATTCCCTTGCCCTGGAAGCTCACCGTGGTGCCCAAGCGCAAGGTGCCGTCCGCTTGCAGGTCGTAACGCGTCACGGTCGGCCCGGCTTCGCCCGCGATGAATACGGCGCCCCCGTCCTCGGGCCCGACGCCGAGGGCGCGGCCCGCGATTTCGACGCCGTTGTCGAGCGTGAGCGCGGCGTCGCCCCCGAGCTTGTCGGTCACGAGGATATAACTCGTGTTGTCCCCGCCATTGGCGCCAAAGACCTGAGTCGTGAGGGCATACAGGGGTCCCGTCGCGGAACCGCCCCCGGCACCCTGGCCGCCCTGGCCACCGGTGCCGCCGGTGCCGCCGGCGCCGTCGCCGTCACCGCCGCTGCAGGCGGCGAGAGCGGGGAACACAAGGGTGATCAGGAGCGCTGTGACTTTTTTCATGGATGTATCTCCTCGGGAAGGAATGGGTGGGTCAGAGCTCGAGAACGAGCTTGGCGTTCGCCGCTCGCCCCGGTTGCTGGACCCCGAACGAATCGAAGACTTTTTCATCCGTCAGGTTCTGCACCTCGAGGGTCCCGCTGACGGACCCGTCGCCGTGCTTCATGGAGTACGTGAGCGCGAGCGCGTGGACGAGCTGCGAGGGAATGACGAGCTTGGAATCGATGGCCCCGATGCTCTCCCAGCCGCGGAAGTAGGCCTCGACGTAGCGCGCCTGCCACGTGAGCGAAAGGACGTCGCGCGGACGGAGCAAATCGGAACCTTGCACGCGAGCGCTCGCGCCGGCGAACAGGTAAGGGCGGTTCGGGATACGATCCCCCTCGAATTTGCCGAATGCGCCTTCGCTCGCGGTGTTGCGGAAATCATGCCAGGTGGCGTATCCGTCGAGCGCGACCCAATCTCCCGGGGACGTCCATCCGAGGGACGCCTCGACGCCGACCGACCGAGCCGAGAGGACGTTTTCGTGCTGAAAATAATTGCCGTTGCTGAGCAGGACGATGAGGTTCTCCGCGAAGCGCCCGAAGCCGTTCACGTTGAACCGAAAGAGGCCGGCGGCGGTCTCGGCGCGCTCCAGGGTCAGGCCGAGGTTCACGTTGTGGCTCGCCTCCGGCTCGAGGTGCAGGTTCTCGATGATGAGCGCGCCATTGCCGAACATCTCCTCGGGGTTGGGCAGACGGGTCGCGTACTCGTACGATGCCTTGGCGTAAAACGCTTCGGTGAAGCGGAATCGCAGGCTGTCGCCGATCCCCCCGCGCTGGGTCGTTCGGTCGAGATCGCGGAGATTCCCGTTCGGCAATTGCTCCTTCGTCCGGGCCATCTGCACATATGCCTTGGCGAACGCGATGTTCGCGAGTTTTCCCGCAAACGGGCGCGCCTCGTATTCGGCGCCGACCACGCTGCTCAGGAGCGCCCGCTGCGCGGTGAGCGGGTCGTATTCGTCCGCGGGAATGGCATGGTCCTTCCCCGTCCGGATGGCATAGGTGGGCGAGAGCCCGAACCGGAGCGAATGCCAGGGCGCTGGGTTCCACACCAGGTTGAGGCGGGCGAAGACATTGTGTTGCTCGATGGCCTGATCGATCGCGCGGGCCTCGATCTCACCGCGTTGCGGGAGCTCGAAAACGCAACGGCCGAACCAGTCGTAACGACACGTGGAGAGATCCTGGAATTCCCTGTGCGTGTACGTGTACCCGGCCACCGCGTCGAACCGCGTCCTCCGGGAGAAAGGATTCGCATATCGCAGGTGTGCGCCCGCCGATTGCTTGCCGTAGGTCACCGCGCCATAAGGAACGGACATGAGGGCGTTGTGTTGAACATCCCTCCGGTGTTCGGTGTAGAAAGCGCGCAGCAGGAGCTTCTCCGCCCGCGGACGCCCGACGAACCCCACCTCGACGCTCCCGCCGCCGGCGCGGTAGCCGTCGTGGAACCGATGAACGCGGGCCGGCGAGAGGCGGCCTTGCTCGTCGAAGACCTCGACGTCGATCGGGTAATCGTTTCGGGTGTAATCATAGAACCCATTCACGCGAGCGAAAAACCCGGTGGGCTCGTGCAGATGCCGAGCGCTCAGCGTCAATCGGTACGTCTTGAAGGACCCGACCTGATAGGACGCCGAGGCGTGGGTGCCGCGGACGTCCGCATCGGTCACGAGGTTCACCGCGCCGCCGAGTGCATCGGCGCCGAAACGCACGGGGACGACGCCGCGGTAGACCTCGATGCGCTCCACGAGGTTCACCGGGACATTGGTGATCCCGTGCGCATACCCGGCGAGATCGAGGGGCACACCGTCCAAAAAGAAGCGGATCTGATCGCCCGTGAGACCATTGAGCGAGAGGCGCGCGTTCGATCCGAGCCCACCTTCCCGGCGCACCCCCACGCCCTCGGAGCGCGCCAGCACCTCGCCGAGGTCCGCGGTTCGTCGCTGCGCTTCCTCGGTCTCGATGACCTGGACCGCCTGCGCGGACCGGCGGAGTCGATCGCCTTCGGACGCGCCGCGGACCGTGACGTCGATCGATGGTTTGGCAGGACCGACCATGGCCTGCGCTGCAGGCGCCGCCGGCTCGGGCCCGGGCTCGCTCGCGGCCGGGGTTATGGCGGACTGCGCCTCCGGGGGCGGGGCTGACTCTGGCGGCAACCTGAATTCGTAAGCGTAGAGGATGATCGCCGCGACGGCCTTGTCTCCCCGACGAGCTGGCGTGAAACGGAATTGCAGCGCCGCCTCCTGTGCGGCCTCGTCAAACCCGTTTCCGCCCGGCTCCACGACCTCGGCCTTCGTGACACGCCCCGCGACGTCGATGCGGAGCTTCAGCACCACGCGGCCTTCCCGCCGGGCAGCGCGTGCTTCCGCCGGATACGCCGCCTCGACCGCCTCGATGAGCTCGGGCGGGTGCACCGTGCGCTCGGTCGTCGCGCTCGTCTGCGCAGGCGAAGGGCCACTCGGCTCCGCGTCCTGCGCGAGGGCGGTCGGACAAACCGAGAGGACGAGGGCCAGGCCCCCGGCCCATCCGGTGCACGAAAAACGGCGCGTACGAACCATCAGAGATTCAGGACCTCGCGCCGGCCAGGCTTCCCTCGAATGCGCCGTGCTTCGCCATCTCGACGAGCGCGTCGTGCGCCGCCTCGATCGTGAAATCGATCTGCGCCTGCGTGTGCACGCCCGAGATGAAGCTCACGTCACGGCGCAGGAGAACGCCGCGCCTCGCCATGGCGCCGACGAACTGCGCGGCGAACTTCGTGTGCGTCGCGAGATCGTCCGCGAAAAGGAAGAACGGAATCGCGTCGTAGCCCACCACGCGCAGCGGCGCCCCGACCTTCGTGGCCTTCTCGTTGACGCCTTCGCGAAGCCGCTTGCCGAGCGAGGCGATCCGCTGGATGTAATCGGTATCCCGGTATTCGCCGAGGACCGCCTTGCAGACCTCCAGGGAGAGCATCTCGCCGCCGAACGTCGTCGATACCTGCAGCTCCGCGAGGCGGCTCATCACCTCCCGCGGGCCCGCGATGGCCGAGAGCGGCATGCCCGCCGCGATGCCCTTCGAGAGACACACGAAATCGGCCACGATTCCGTAATACTCCTGGGCGCCGCCGAGCGCGAGCCGGAAGCCCGTCACGACCTCGTCCAGCACGAAGAGCACGCCGTGGGCGTGGCAGGTCTCGCGCAAGGTACGCAAGAACTCCGCCGAGACGACACGCTTGTAGGGCAACGAGAGCAGCACCAGTGCGATTTCGGAGCCCTTTTCGGCGATCAAGTCGAGCAACGGCTTCTCTTCCGCCTCGGCCATGAGCGGCATGCGATAGGTGTAGTCGCGCAGCACCGCCGGCACGCCGGGCGTGTCGAACATGAAATGGTCGTGCCAGCCGTTGTAGCCGATGGTGACGACCTTCTCTCGCCCCGTCACGTGTCGAGCGAGCCGAATCGCCGCCGAGGTCGCGTCCGCGCCGGTCTTGAAGAAGCGGGCCATCTCCGCGCCGGGGATGAGATCGACGAGTGTGCGCGTGGCCGTGACCTCGATCTCCGTCGGCAACGAATGCAGCACGCCATTCGCGAGGCTCTCGCGAATGGCGCGGACGACGGCGAGGTGGTTGTGCCCGAGCGTGTTCGCCCCGAGGCCGCAGATGTAATCGATGTACTCGTTACCGTCGACGTCGCGCACGAGCGCGCCCTCGCCGCCCTCGAGATACACCGGGAACGAGCCGAGGGCATACATCTCCGGCCGCTTCATGAGCGACTGGGTGACGCCGGGGATCAGCCTGCGCGCCTCCGCGAGCAGCGCATTCGATCGATCGAGCTTCCATTCCCCTGCGATGGGTCGCGGGAGACCACGCTCCCGGCTGTCGACGTCTACACCAAGGGTCCGTGAGGTCATGGGTGATTTCCTTTGGTTCGGGTGGAGGCGTCGCTTCAGGCTCGGCCCGCTCGCCCATTCGAAGGGCGCGGCAGCTTGCCGGTCTCGACGCAATGATCCAGATAACGAAACACGAGCGAACGATCGACGGCGGGGCAATCGATTCCGCTGTCGGACAGGCCACGAATCACGTTGTCGCAGCGCACGCGCCCGAGGCCGAAGTTTTGCGGTTGATCTCCGGCGTCGGCCTGGAGATCGAAGAAGGCGAGCGTGGCGCTCTCGGCGGCGCTGGCGCCGCTCCCCAGGCGCGCGCGGAAGGCCGGGACCGAGCAGGTTTCGACGGTATACCCATACTCCTGTACCCAGCGGAACACGTCCCTCAGTCGGACGTCGGGCGCGGGAGCGAGGTTATACACGGTGCCACGTTGCGGACGGGTGAGGGAGAGCGCAACGATCGCGCGCGCCACGTAATCGACGGGCGTCCATGTCTCCGCGACGTCGAGGTCGGGCAAGACCCCTGCCGGAATGCCGGCGAGGAGGAGACGAAAGACGAGGTCCTGTTCATTGACGATCCCGGAATCGGGAGCGCCGACGACACGACCGAGGCGATACACGGCGACCGGCACTCCTCGCTCGCTTGCCTGCTCCGCGAGCCGCTCGGCGATCCATTTGCTCTGCTTGTAGCCGTCCAGAAGCTCCGGGTGCGGCGGGACGAACGCCTCGGGGACCTCGGGGCTCCTGGCGATCGAAGGCGCCACGGCCAGCGTCGACACGTGATGCACGGGCTTCGGGCGCGCCGCGGCCGCGAGCCTCAGCACCTCGCGTGTCCCAAGCACGTTCACCGCGCGCATGCTGCGGTAATCACGCACGAGGCTGACGATCGCGGCGTCGTGATAGATCACGTCGCATTCCGTGGCCAGGCGGTCCCACGTCTCGGCCCGCAGCCCGAGGCGGGGCAACGAGAGGTCGGCCGGAATGGCCACCACCCTGTCCTCGAAATGCTCGAGCGGCAGACGCTGTTTTTCTAGGGCCGCGCGGAGCCGATCGGCCGCTTGCTTCTCGTCCGCCGCGCGTACCGGACAAACCACACGCGCGACCGTCCCCAAAAGGAGCGCATGCAAGAGATGCACCCCGACGAACCCGGTCGCGCCGGTGAGCAGGACCTGTCGGGGCGACGGGCGCAACGTCGCGGGCGCAAGCGAGGGCGGGACGATGTCCTCCGGGAGCACGGCGTCGGCGAGCATTGCATCCGTGAGCCCCGCGGCGACCTTCGTGACGCCCGCGGATTGCTCCAGGGCGCGCGAGAGCTCCGCGATCGTCGGATGACGAAACACCATCGCCACGGGGATCTCGCGGCCGAGCGTGAGGCCGAGGCGCGTGGCGACCTGAATGGTTTGCAGCGACTGCCCGCCGCGCTCGAAGAAATCGTCCTCCAGGGAGAGATCAGAGACCCCGAGGATTTGCTCCCAGACCGCCATGACGACCTTTTCGAGGTCCGTCGTCGCTGCCGCCGACGTGGCCGTGCGGGTGGCGGCCGCGTCGCGAAGCGCGGCCCGGTCGATTTTGCCCGTGCTGGTCCTCGGCAATCGATCCGTGAACAGAAAGGCCGAAGGGACGGAGGCGGGAGGCAATGCCGATTGCGCGTGGCCGCGGAGCTCGGCCGGTGACGAAGGGGGCGTATCGGCCACGATGTGCGCTGCGAGGCGCTTGATACCACCTGGCAAAGCGGATCCGACCACCGCGACCTCGCGCACGCCGGGGAAACGAAGCAAAACGGTCTCGATTTCGCCCGGATCGACGCGATGCCCGCTGATCTTGAGCTCCTCGTCGACGCGGCCGACGAAAACGAGCTCACCCGCCTCGTTTTGCCGGACGAGGTCTCCGGTGCGATACGCGCGCGGCTGTCCGGGCAGCGTTTCGAGCATCCGGAAACGCGCGGCGGAGAGCTCCGGCTGCCCGAGATACCCCGTGGCCAGCCCTTCGCCCATCAGATACAGCTCCCCCACGGCGCCTCGCGCGACGAGCTGTCCATCCGCGCCGAGGACGGCCGCGCAGACGCCGGGCAGCGGCGTGCCAATCGGGACTTCCTGCGCGCTCTCGGCCACGGATTCGTCGCCGCACAGCGTGGCGCACGTGGCCACGACGGTCGCCTCCGTGGGACCATACGTATTGAGCAATCGGACCGCGGGCCCGACGGCGCGACGAAAACGGGCGACGCGCTCCGGGAGCGCGGCCTCCCCGCCGATGATGACGATGCGAACGCTGGGTGGAAGCGACGCGCCGGTCGAGAGGCTGTAGGCCACCTCGTGCCATAACGCCGTGGGCAGGTCCAGCACGGTGATCGCGTGCTCGGCGCAAGCGTCGAGCAACCTGAGGACCGATTGCAACATTTCGTCCGTACGGAGCACCAGCGTACCGCCCACGCACAGGCTGAGAAAAATTTCCTCCACGCTCGCGTCGAAATGCATCGGCGCGAACTGGAGCACGCGATCCTCGCGGTGGAATCCGTAACGTGAAGCAGAGCCGGCCACGAAATGCGCAAGCGATGCGCGACTGATCACGACGCCATTGGGCCGGCCCGTCGAGCCGGACGTGTAAATTACGTACGCCGGCTGCTCGTCGCCCTCGCGGATCGGCGCTTCGAGTGCGTCCGAGAGGACCTCTTCGTCCAGCACCACGACGCGGGCTCGCGTCGCTTGCCTCGCTTGCTCGGCGTACGCAGATGTCGTGACGAGCAACGTAGGGCCGGCATCCGCGAGGATCGCCGCTGTCCTGCTGCTCGGCCCCTGGGGATCGAGCGGCAGGTATCCGGCGCCGGAGAACAACGTGGCGAGAATGGCCGTGATGGCCTCCACGCTGCGAGGCAAGAGCAACGCGACGAGCGTGCCCGGTTTGGCGCCGAGCGCCGCGAGGCGGGCCGCGAGCCTCTGGGCCGCGAGCACGAGCTCTGCGTACGTCATTCGCCGCGATTCGTGCTCCAGAGCAATGGCGGTGGGCTGCTCGCGCGCGTGCTCCAGGATCCGCTCGACGACGTCACGCGCGGGGGAAGGAAGTGGGCCGCCGTCGAGAATGACGCCGGGCGAATCCATCGCCACGGAGGGAGCAGGCTCCGCGAAGCCGGGAATTTTGACTTCGGAGATCGGCTGCGCGGGCGCGGACAGGGCCGCGTCGAGAAACGCGAGGAATCGCTGCTCGTGCGCCGCGAGGTCGTCAGAGGTATAGCAGTCCGGATTTGCGTCGAAATCGATGCGGGGCCCGCGTCCGTCCGAGCGCGCGTACACGTTGATCGAGATGTCCTCGACCGGCCCGGCAGAAATGTTGTGCGCGATCGCGCGGTGACCGCCGAACCGCAGATCGTAATCGAACGGCATGATGTTCACGACCGGGCCGAACAGCCGCCGCTCCCCGCCGACGAGCTTGAGATCCCGGCGGAGATGCTCATAGCGGTAGCGCAGATGGGACCGGCTCGCGCGCATCTCCCCCGCGACGTGCTGGGCGAGCGCAGAGAGGCTCGCACCCTTCGGAATCGGGACGCGCAAGGGCACGATGTTCATCACCATGCCCGGGATACGCACGGCCACGGAGCCCAGGCGGCCCATGACGGGGAGACCGAGGACGAGCTCCGGCGCGCCGGTGAGGCCATGCCCATACGCCGCCGTCGCGGCGACGAACACGTCGGGCCAGCTCGCGCCCGCGCGGTGTGCCGCCGCCTGCATTCGCTCCATCGTGGAGGGCGAAAGCGAGGTCATCCTTCGTAATGCAGGGCGAGAGACCATGGTGGGTCGACCGCCGAAGCTCACGGTCGCGGGGCGATCGGCGAAACGTCGGAGCCAGAAATCACGGTCGCGATCGCAATCGGGCGACGCGCGGTAGGCTCGGTCTTCCTCGATGACCCGGAGCAACGAGCCGGACGGCGGGCCGACGCGGGAGCGGCTATCGATACGGGCGGTATAGAGCTCCGCCACGCGCCGCGCGATGAGCGAGAATCCAAAACCGTCGAGCGCGATGTGGTGTGCCCGCTGATACCAGTAAGTCCGGTCGGGCCCGGCCGTGAAAAGCGCCTCCGTGAAGAGCGGACCGCGCATGAGATCCACGGTCTTTTCGAGGTCCGCCTGCATCCACGTTTGCACGAAGGCCCATGGATCGGCCTCCGCACCGACGTCGATTCGATGCATGGGCCAGTCGAGGGATGGTTCGAGGATCTGCGTCGGGCCGTCCTCGGTCGGGACAAACCGCATGTGCAGCGTCTCGGCCTCGGAGGCCGCCTGGCGTACGGAGGCCTCAAAGATCGCCGGATCGACGGCTCCACGAATCTCGATGCATTCGCCGGCGTTGTAGAGCGGGCTCGCCGGGTCGAGCGCCTGGCCCAGCCAGATACCGTGCTGCGCTGCCGAGAGAGGCCAGCGCTCTTTCCGGGAATCAGGCATTGCCCGGTCCTCCCGGAGGAAGACGGGTTGGAGCGTGTCGTCTGCACATGTTTGCACGGACACTTTTCACCATGAGCTCCACAGGATTTATTGAAAATGATGTTCAAAGTCAAGACCATCTCTTCCACAAATTGCGTGAACTCAACAACCATCCATCTGTTGACGAAGGAAATTTACGACAGGAGCGTAGAACGAAGGTTGAAGAGGGAGGGCTGGGTCCGCGACCGGTGCCCGATCCTCCCACTTGCCCCGTCCGGTCGTTCGCCCAAGGAGATGCAGAGGGTGACCAACCGAAAAGGGAGGGGAATCATGAAAAAGGTGATCACGACGCTGGCGCTCCTGTCTCTGTCGGCCGTGGGGGTCGGAATGGCACCGACGCGGGTCGCAGAGGCGAGGACGCATTCGTTCGAGCGCACGTGCTGGGACTAGAAATGGAAGCGAAACGGGGATCTGTGCTCGCAGTGCCGGACGCGGAACGGTCGCGCTCACTATAGTTGTCTGCCGAATGCGCGCGCCTGCCGCGGCGACATCTCGAATCAGAATGGCTGGCTCGTCTGCGGCAGCTGACGCTTCACGACCGGACGAGCATCGAATCGTCGACAGCCCGAGCGGTACGTACTATCGTTTTTCCGCATGCGTACCGTCCGGTTCTACTTCGACGTCATCAGCCCGTACGTTTGGCTCGCGTGGGCCCAGGTTCCCGAGGTCGAGGCGCGCACGGGCGCGCGCTTCGACCTCCAGCCGGTGCTGTTCGCGGGGCTCCTCCAGGCGAACGAGAACAAGGGGCCTGCGGAGATTCCATCGAAGCGCGTCCACATGCTCCACGACATCGCGCGCTGGGCCATGACATTGAAGCGGCCCTACACGGGCCCGCCGGCACATCCATTCAATCCGCTCAAGGCGCAGCGCATGTGCGCCGCCCTCGACGACCCCGAGGCGCGGCGCAGCCTCGCCGGCGCGTTGATTGTCGCGACGTGGGAACATGGGCGCGACCTGATGAACGACGCCGAGCTCCGCGCCATCGCCGATGACGCAGGCCTCGACGGGTCCGCGCTGCTCGCCGCCACCGAAGAGAAAGTGGTGAAGGAGCGCCTCCGCAAGAACACCGAACAGGCCATCGCCGAGGGCGTCTTTGGCGTCCCCACGTTCCTCGTCGACGATCAGCTCTTCTGGGGCAATGACCGACTCGGTTTCCTCGAGACGTATCTCACCGGCGGGCTCCGTATCGACAAGGCCGAAATCGAGGAGCGGCTCGCGCGGCCACGCGCAGCGGACCGCAAAAACGTGTAGCCACCGGTCGGCGCGCCTTTCTCACCGGGGCCTGGCCACCCCCCAATCGAGGCGCAGGCGGCCGTCCCTGTAAATCCGATTCGCTTCTCCGAGCCCCGTCGAGCCATTCGTGATGGTGGCATGCACGTTCACCGCGGCCGTGGGCAGCGCGTCGCGGCCGAGATCGAAGCGCTGCCCGCGTACGAGCACGCGATAGGCCTTGTCGAGGGCGAGCGCACGCGCGCGTGACGGGAGCAGGAGGAAAGCAAGATCTCGATCGCCGCCGGGGGCCGCACGCCTCACCTCGGCCTCGGCGAGCGTGCCGCCCGGGAAAAACCGCGCCGTCATTTCGTCATTTGCCCGGAGCTCGTCGCCGCCAAAGACGCGCTGGAGATACACGAGCACCTCGGGCTCCGCGTGCCCGAGTTGCGGAACGTCGGGGATTCCGCGGAGGTCTTGTACGCGCCAGCCCGCTTCGCCGGGCACCTTGCGGGCGAACGAAAACGTTTGATCGACCGTCACGCCCAGGTTCGAATGGCAGCCCATGCAAAACCGATGCTCCTCGTCCGTCGAGAGGCGCAGCCGCCCTGCCTCGTCCTCGAGGAACCCCTGGAGCTGCCAGCCGAAAGCATTCCGAAGGCCGCTCATCGCCGACCCGGCATACACCGGCAGGAGCCCCTCGTCCTTTTCGTCCTGCTCTTTCTCCTGTGCGCGCAGGAGCGCCCATCGATCGGGGGCGAGGACCTTCTTCGCATACCGGAGTTCTTTCATTCGCCGCGCGGCATACCCGGGCGCGTCGGGGTCGAGGTAGCGGACCGAATGCAAGAACTCGACGCCGCGCGGATAAAGGCCTCGTTCGAGTGGGACGTTCGACGCGCCGCCAGCGTAGGTCTTCGGCAAGCGCCGCACGCGCGTGACGCCGGGCGAGAGGGCCCCGTCGCCGTCGAGGTCGAAGCCGAGGAGGCGCTCGTCGACGGGTTCGATTTCGCGATCGATTCGATCCGTCGGGGCATCGGGATCCGAGGCAATCGCGGCTTCGAGCAGCGAAAGGTTGAGCGCGTAGATCACGCGGGACGTGTTTCCCTGCACGTCCCGTCGAAAGGGCTCGGGCAAACGGATGAAGACATCGTCGGTGCTGCCGTTCGTCGGCCAGAACGCGCCGGGGAAGGGCTTGTACCGCACCGCGCGATAGCCGCTCCCGTCCCTGGCGAATCCCTGTTCGTCGAAGCCACGTTCGAGGTCGAGGTCCGGCACGTAGCCCTCGAATCCTCGGGCCCCGGCGAGTGCGCGCCGAAGCGGACCATAATTGTCCTCGCGGACGTAGCGGAGAATCTCCTCGTCCGAAAGGGTCGCCATGTCGGCCGTTCGATCGACGAAGAGGTTTTCGTAGTGGTTCTTCTGGGCCGCCTCGGAAAACGAATACTCGGCCTGGAGCTCCCAGTCCGAGCGTGTATTCGGACCATGGGCGCTCGTGTGGCAGACCCAGCAAGGATTCGAGGTGCCGTTCGTCTTGGTATAACAAAGCGGCGGCACCGAGGCCTCGGGGTTCAGCACGCGCCCCGCGGCCTCGCGGGCGCGAGCGAGCGGGTCGTATCCGGCCTCGGCGCCGCGCTCTTCGCGGCGGCCGCACGAAGCCGCCGCCGCCAGGGACAACAAAAGCGTGACGGCGAGCCACGATCCGGGGCGAGCTTCGTGCGTCCTCTTCATGGCTCTACCCTCCGTTCGGCCAGACGCTCCATACGCTCTCGCCGGGATGCTGCACGCTCACGAAAAGCGTGCGCATGTCCGGACCGAGCGCCGGGCCGGTGGCCTCCGCGTCGCTCGGCACGGCGACGACGCGGAACGCCTTGCCAAACGTCGCCGAGACGACGCCGGGCTGCCCCGCTGCGTGCGCCGGATCGAGGTCGAGGAAATAAATGGCGTCGGCGGTCTTGTTCGTGCCGAAGTTGCCATCCGTGCCGAACCAGACGCCGCCGTCCCGATCGATGACGAGGTTGTCCGGGTTTGCCGCGTCGTACGGTCCTGCGGCCTTCGTGCCCGCCCAGACACGGAAGAACGTGAAGGACGTCGACGCGCCCGGATCGGCCGGATTCGCCTCCTGGAATGCGAAGACGTTTCCGAGCGCGTCGGGGCGCTTCGGCGAGGTCGCGTCGTGCTCCGCGGGCGCAATGAGCTTGCCTTGCTGATCGAGCTGCGTCTTGCGGCCGTGGTTCGTGAAGGCCACGTAGAGCCGAGGCGTGCCGCTCGGATCCTTCGGGTTGTATTCGACGTCCTCGGGCCGGTTCAGCTCCATGATGCCGACCTTCGCGCAGGCCGTGAAGAGCGCGCGGCGCACGTCGTCGTCGCTCAGGAAGCCGCCGAGGCCATTGTAGTCGATGTCCATCAGGGCGGCGCCCACAGTCTTGCCGGGCTCGCCCAGCGCGGCCGCGTTCGGCGCGATTGCCGTGCTCGTGGTGCTGAGGAGGATCCATTGCCCCGTGCCCGGCTGCGACTCCGTCGGCGCCTGCCCCGTGGCGAGCATCGTGATGCCGGTGGTGCTGTCGAGGCCGGCGAAATGCGCGACGTAAAGCGAGCCCTCGTCGAGCAGCGCGCGTGTCTCCGCCCTCGTCATGCCGGCCGTGTACGGGTTCTTGGAGACAAACTTGAAGATGCGGCCGCTCCGTCGATCGTCCCCGGCATAGACGACGATGCGCTGGTTCGGCACGAGCTTCCACTGTGCGTCGACCGCGAACGTCGCGTTTTCCCAGCGCGCGCGCCCCATCGCGCCGAGCTTCTTGTGCCCCACGCCTTTCGTGGTCTTGCCCTCGTATTCGCCTTCCGGCTGCCCGGGATCGATCTCCACGAGGTATCCATACAGATCCCGCGCGTGGTGCGTCAGCGGATCCGGCGACATCCCATATTCGCTCGTCGGGCTTGCCTTCGTCTCGAACGTGATCGGCCCCCCCGGATCGGCTCCGGCCCCGAGGACGAGCTTCTGCTCGCTGGTCCAGAAGGCCTCGAGATCACCATAAAAATCCTGGACGTTCTCCTCCGCGGTGATCACGGTGCCCCAGGGCGTTTGTCCTCCGGAGCAATCTCCCATGATGCCGCTGACGACACCGGAGGGCAATGCATTGCCCTGATCGTCGTGATCGTCGGCGACCGCCGTGATGCCCGTGATGCGCAAGAGGGTATGGCTCGTCGCGTCGTACCGCACCGCCTTCGCACCGCGATCAACTTCCCATTCGCCCGAAGCCGGATCCTGCACCACGTGGAACCACGAGCCGCCGTTCTGCCGCTTCGCCTCCTGCACGTACGTCGAGCGGCTCGCGTCCGACCATTCGTTCGAGGTGACGTCATTCTCGAGGACGCCCATGGACCGGAGATAGGTCGCGAGCGTGAGGTGTTGCCCCACCGGAGCCGTCGTCGCCGTCGGGGCGGTGTTCGAGATGTATTCGTGGTTGACCCACATCCAGCCGGAGGCCCCGCTGCCGTTCCATTGCGGCGCCGCGCCGGCCGCGGCGTCCCAGCCGTCCCCGAAGAACGCGACGTAGTCGTTGTTCGCGCCAAACCGCGGCGCGGTGTGACTCTGATCGAACGTGAGGGGATCGAGCCAGGTCGCGACCACGTTGCCCGAGAGGCCCGCAATGGCGCGCACGCTGTCGGTCGCCGCATTGGCCAACGGAAACTGCACGCCGGGCGGCAAGGTGCCCTTCGCGACTTGATCCACGCGCGTCCGCACGTACTGGCCGAGATCCGCCGCGCCCGTGCCGAGGTCATCCATGAACGCAAGCGCGACCATTCCGGAGAGCGGCCGCGAAGGGTCCGGCCACGTGATCCCCGGCTCTCCCGCGGGTCCCTGCGGACCGGGTTCCCCGGGCGCCCCGGGATTGCCCTCGGGCCCTTGGGTCCCCGGCTCCCCGGGCGCCCCGGGATCACCCTGCGGCCCCTGCTCCCCTTGTTGGCCCGTTTCGCCCTGCGGCCCTTGCGCCCCGTCCTGCCCGTCGAGGCCATCCCGACCATTCGCCCCGTCTTTCCCGTCGCTCCCGCAGGCCCCGAGCGCTGCGGCGAGCAGCACACCGGCGCTCGCGAACATGAAGACATGGCGCGGCCCGGCTCCAGCAATCCTTCGTTTCATTCGCAAGCACCTCGCTTGATTCGTTCCTCTTGGAACGGTCGCGCGCGAGGGTGACGCGTCTCCGTTGCGGAGCGGCGTGGAGCCTGTCACGATTGCGTGACGCATACGCAAGTTTCACGTTGTCGACGTTCTCGTTACGATTGTGTGACAACCACATCGACGCCGCGCGCCACGATTTTCACGGCGTGACACTCGTCACGTTTGCAAGCGCGAAGAAAAACGCGAAACACGGGATCGTGCTTGCTTCGTCACCGGAACGAGCGGATCATGACGCCGTGTCTGCTGCCCCGCCCCTGCCCCATCACGACGGCGATTCGAGCATAGGCAAGTACAGGTTCATCGCGAGCCTCGGTCACGGCGGAATGGCGGACGTTTACCTCGCGGTCGTCCCCGGCCCGGCCGGCTTCAACAAGCTGCAGGTCGTGAAGCGGCTCCGGCGCGATTACGTCGAGGATCCCGATCACGTCGAGATGTTCCTCGACGAGGCGCGGCTCGCGGCGCGGCTGAACCACCCGAACGTCGTGCAGACCTTCGAGGTGAGCGAGTCCGACGGGGAATACTTCATGGCCATGGAGTACCTCGAGGGCCAGCCGTTCAACCGCATCATCAATCGTGCGAAGAAGGACCCGCCTCCGCCCGGGCTGCTCTATCGTATCGTGGCGGACGCGCTCGCGGGCCTGCATTACGCGCACGAGCTCACCGACTACGACGGCACGCCCCTCCACATCGTCCATCGCGACGCGAGCCCGCACAACGTCCTCGTGACGTACGACGGGCACACGAAGATCCTCGATTTCGGCATTGCGAAGTCCGAAGTGCGCTCGGGCGAGACACGCGCCGGCATCGTCAAGGGCAAAGTCGGCTACATGGCGCCCGAGCAGGCGCGGTGCAAGCCGCTCGATCGGCGCGCCGACGTCTTCGTGCTCGGAATCGTGCTCTGGGAAATCGCCGCGGGCCGCAAGCTCTGGGACAAGGCCACGGACATCGAGGTGCTCCACAGGCTCGCGACGGGAGAATATCCCCGCGTCCACGACGTGGAGCCAAACGCGCCCGAGGAGATCGATCGGATCTGCGCCAAGGCGATGGCCCGAGATCCGGCCGATAGATACGCGACGGCGTCCGAGATGCGCGCCGACATCCTCGCGTATCTGGATCGAGCCGGCCTGCGCGTCTCGAGCGAGGACGTGGGTCGTTACGTGACGGGCGCGTTCGGGGACAAACGGGCCGACATCCGGAGGGTGATCGACCAGCAGATCAGCAAGCTGAAGGCGCAACAATCGGGGGAAAGGCTGGCGATCCCCGACGTCGCGGGCCCGCCCGACGCGGCCCCCGATTCGCTGAGTATCCCGAACCTCGGAGGCTCCGGGCGGCACAGCATGAACGGCTCGGGATCGAATCCGAAGGGCGCGACGGGATCGAACGCGCGTATTCCAGGCCCGAGCAGCTTGCCCCCCGGGGCGCCGCCAGAAACGACCATGCAGGTGGCGGCGGCCCCCGTGTCGAACCGAGGGAGCATGATCATTGGCGCCGCGATCGTCCTGGCCGCGGCGATCGGCGCGTTCGCGTTCATGAAGTCGAGGACGCCGGCCCCGAATGCGGCGGCGCCGTTGGCCGAGAGCACGCAAGCGGAAGCGGCTCCGCAACCGGCGCCGTCGGCCGCGCCCGTCGGAACGGCATCGATTGCCACGACAAACGCGCCCGAAGGGACGGCGATGGTGGAGATCAAGGTGCGCGCGATCCCGGCACAAGCGGAGCTCTTCCTCGACGGCGCGCATCTGCCGACGAACCCGTTCACCGGCAAGTTCCCCGCGGATGGAGCGAGCCACCGCGTCCATGCGGAGGCGCGGGATCATCGATCGGCCGCGCAGATCGTCACCTTCGACAAGGACGCGAAGATCGAACTCGTGCTGGAGCCGAAGAGCGGCGCAGCTCAGGCAAACAATACGGCGACGGGCGAAAAGCCGTCCGAAGAGCCGGCGGCGACGCCCACGCCGCCGCCGGCGCCCGCGTCCACCGCGACAACCAGCACACGCGCCAAGCGGAAGCTCGGGGATGGAGATCCGTTCAATACGGCTGCGCCGACGGCCACGACGACGGGGAAGAAGCGCGCGCTCGGCGACGGCCAGAGTCCCTGGTGATCGAGCCGAGCGGGGGCGATCACGGCATTTCGCAATAACCGTAGCTGCAGGCGGGGGCGCTCGCGGGGCATTCCGAGGACTGCGTGCACGCCTGGCAGCTCGTCTTTCCGTTGACGATCTCCTCGAAGTAGCAATCGCAGCGCGAGTCGGTCGTGTACGTCTTCAGCGGGCCCATCTCCGCGGACCGGTCGACGCGCATCGCGCACTTGGGGACGAGGTGCTTCTTCGTGATCGCCTCGACGAGCGCATTCGAGAGCTTGGGCGCGGCGAAGCGGGTGACGAGCACGCCCGCCTGCTCCGTGGGAATGCCCGCGCTGACGCGGGTGTAGAAATGAAGGGGGCCCCAGATCGGGTAATGCCCGTCGCGCACGTTCCGTTTGTCGAAGAGGAACGGCGTCGAATCCGGGTAATATCCGCAATTCTGCCCGAACGCTTTGAATGCGAGGACGCGCAGATCGGAGCGGGCATCGTCCGCGACGTCCGTCGAGAGGATGCCAATCGCCTGCTCGGCGAGGGAGGCGTCGAGGAGGATCTTGAGTCCGTCGCGAACCGCGCTCGATCCGCCGCGATCCTTGCCCCACCATTTGTCGGCAGGCACGTTGATGGCACGCGCGATCATCTGCTGCGTGCCGGAGCTCGCATTTCGAACGAAATAATAGGTGGGATCCGTCCACGGCGCGGCGGCGCCCATGTGGCCGCCCGTGCCGAAGATCATGTACGCCGCCTCCGCGCTGATCGATTTTTGCGTCGAGAGGGCCGGGACCACGAAGGTCATCGGCTGGATCGGGCCCTGATAATCGGCGATTTGCACACCAGCGGGCGCCGTGGGGAAATCGCAGGTGTTGGCGTACACGTCGGAGACGCCGACGTCGACGGTGTTGCCAGCTGGATCGAGGAAGCACTCCTCGGTCGTGCCGTCGGCGTTGTAGAATCTGGCATAGTTCGCGGGTTTGCCGCCGGCGGCCGGGATGTCCTTGATGAGCCGCGCGGCGGGGTCCTCGGAATACACCGCCGAGACGCCCGTGCAGGAGCCCTGCGACTGATACACGATCGTATACGGCGACCCCTCGGCCGCGAGGATACCCTGAATGACGCCGAGGAAGCCGCTCACCGCGCTCGATCCGGCGACGTAGACGACCTTGGGTCGCTCGACGGAGTCGAAGCAGTTTTTCGTGGGAACGGCGGATGCGCCCTCCGCCACGAGTGTCGCCGCGAGGCCGAGGGCGAGCGCGGCCCCGAGATGACGCATCGTCTTCGTGCTGGGGAATCGGATCTCGTTCATGACCATGCCTCGGGAAGACTCAAGGAACGGGGGTTGGCTCGACGAGCGGGGGCAACGCGGCGCCGTTGCAGAGCCCGAGACGGGCGCAATTGTCGAAATCGACGCACGTGGCGTCCGTGCATTTGTTGAGATACTGCTCGTCGTTCGTCGGCTCGCCGGAGAAACACGCCTCCCCGCCGCCCGAGCCGCCCGAGCCGCTGCTCGAGCTCGAGCCGCCGGGCAGGACGCACACGCCCTCCTGGCAGACGGAGCCATTGCCGAATTTGCTGCAATCGGCGTCCGTGGTGCACTGATCCGTCGCGCCCTCGACGATGAGGTTGCAGGCGCCCGCGAGTCCCGCCATGGCCAGAAACGCGAGAGCCACGAGGAGCCAGCCAAAGGCGGGAGGCTGACCGCGACGATGCGGCGATTGGACCTTGGTCTCTTTCATGTTCGTCCCGTACGAGCTTCGATCAGAAGGTGCCCTTGATCCACACATTGCCTGGGCCCACGCCGACGTGGACAGGGACGAGCCCGGCCTTTTTGGGACCACTCGGCCCGGCCGTGAGCGTGAGGATCAACGAAGTCACGCCCGCGACCGCCGTGGCGCCGAGCAAGACGTCGGTCGCAATGGCGAGGTTTCTCATGTTGCCATACGACTCGTCGAGCGTGGGGCGCGTCGTGCCAAACGTGTCGAGCTGGCTCCGGTAATCGGAGCTGGCGCGGAGCGCGAGGCCTCCGACGATACCCGTGCCGACAGCGAGCGCGCCCGTGATGATCCAGGGGACGACAGGCACTTTGCGCCCCGCGCCCTTGTCCCCACCCGGCTCACCCGAGCCCGGCGCGGACGTCCCGTCGCCCGATGAAGGTGCGGCCGCGGTGCTCCCGCCGCCCACGTCGAGCGCGACATCGACGACGTCAGTGCCGGCCACTTCAATCACCCGGGTCACCGGCTCGGCGCCCTCGACGCGCGCCGTCACCTTGCGTTTACCTGCGCCGACGATGACGGGCGCGTCGAGCGGGGTCTTGCCGACGACCACGTCATCCACGAGGATCTCGGCGCCTGGCCGACGCGTGGTGATCTTGAGCGTCGCGACGCGGCCTTCGAGCTTGCGGACGTCGTTCTCGACCTCGGCGCGGCGCTGCGGGTTGATCTCCCCGCCGCCCTCCTCGAGGTATTGCTTGAAGCTGCGAAGCGCGCAGGGATAATCCGGGAGCTGATAACAGATCTGCCCGATGTCGAAGAGGAGCTTGTAGCTCGGCGCGAGCTCGTACGCGCGGCGGATCTCGACGAGCGCGGCCGTGAAGTCGTTGTCCTCGTAAAGCTCGCGACCACGCTGGTAGCGACGCTGCGCTTCCTGCATTTCCTCCTTGGTGGGCTGCTTTTTCGGGCCGGCGGCGAGCGCGGACGGGGCCGCGAGCGCGACGCAGAGGGCGCAGGAGAGGGCAAGGAGAATGGAGGATCGCATCGAGGTCCAGGGTACGCAGGCAAGCTTCTGCGGTGGTTTGTTCAGGGTAGATGAACGACCGCGGAAACTTCAACCCGAGCCCCCTGCCCTGGGCCGGCTTTCACATGATTGTCACCCCATCGTTGCAGGGCCGTTTCATTCGAGGCTCGTCGGGGTTCGGGCCCACGGCAGGCGCCCCACACCGACGCGGATCACGCGGCCCATCGTTGATCGACGATCGTGGCGACCTCCGCTTGCTCGCTCACGTTCACAGCTCCGTGGATCGGTTCGAGCCGCGTGCCCTCGCCGATACGCATCCGGTTGCCCCGCCAATCCACCGTGCGCCGAAGTCCCCCGACGACCCACGTCCACGTGGCCAGCACATCCTTGAAGGGCACGAGGAAGGCACACCGCCATGACATACCCTCGCCACGCATTCGTGACCAGAGCGCCGCATCCAGGGCGACCTTCAGCGCGACGCCGAGCAGCGCGGTCCACGCGAGCGCGCCGCCGGCCACGATGGAAAGCAAGAGGAGAAGCGGGACGGGATTGAAGAGCGGCTCGACCAGATATGAACCGAGGTGCACGCGCCTTCGCATTTGGGTCCAGCGGACATGCCGACTCACGAACCGATCGAGGCGCCAGCGCTCGTTCACGGTGCGCACCGGCTCCGTCGACACGGCGACGCGAAAGCCCGCCTCCTGGAACGCTTTTCCGAGCAGATAATCCTCGGCGAGTACGTCGCGCACCGAGGCGAACCCGCCCACCGCGGCGAGATCACCGAGCCGCAAGAGCATCGATTTCCCGATGACGCACGCGTGCCCGATGAAGACGTTCGCCGCGAGCGTCGAGCGCACGATGAACGAGTTGAGGTGCAAGTTCTCGAGCGCGGCCCCGAGGGTTCGTTCCGCCGTGCCCACGATGATGCTCGTCACGAGGCCGACGCGTGGATCCGCGAGCTCGGCAGCCATCGCGGTCAAATAGCCCGGCCCCACACGCACGTTCGAATCCGAGATGAGGACGTGCTCGTGGCGCGCGCGGGCCGCGAGCGCTTCGAGGATGCTGACCTTGGGATTCATGCCCGTCCGGCGCGGGCAATGGATGATCCGGAACGGCGCATGGGGAACACGCGCCATCACCTCGCGCGCCGCGGCGAGCGCCGGGTCCTCCGCGTCTTCCGCGCCGAGCAGGACTTCGTATGTGGGGTATTCCTGGGACGCGAAGGAGAGCAGGTTGTCCAGTAGCCCATCGTCCACGCCCTTCAGCGGTTTCAGGATCGTGATCGGCGGCGTCGGCCGTTCCCCGGATGGGACCCGACCCAGAATCCGCAGCGCGGCCCATTGCGAGGCCACGGTCATCCCGATCGACGAGAGGGCTCCCCCCGCGAGGAGCGCCACCAGTGTGCTCTTCATCGTTTCACCTCGGGAGGGCACGCTAGCGGTCGTTCGTCACATTCCGGTGTCTGCTCGTGTGACAATCGGCGACGGAGCTTTCGCCGAGGTTTTTCGTGGCCGTCGCAGGAATGTCAACTTGGCCGTGCATGCTCGCGCGCCATGACGCGGATTGCTCATGTGACGGATCTGCATTTGCTGGAAGATCGCCACGACAGCCGCAGCGGTATGGAGCGGTGGAGGCTGCGTTATTTGACGTTCGGTCGATCGCCCTGCGCGCGTCGGCGGCGCGAGCGCGCGCTGGACGCGCTCGTACGCGCGCGCATGACGGACGCGGATCACGTGATCGTGACGGGGGACCTCACCGAGGATGGCGTGTCGGCGCAGTTCGAGGTGCTTTCGGAGGTGCTCGCCGAAAGCAAGCTCTCGCCGGAGCGTGTGACGCTCGTCCCCGGCAATCACGATCTCTACGACGATGGGCGGGCCTTCGCGCGTGCCCTCGAAGGCCCCCTCCGCGCCTATGCAACGACGAGCCGGCGAGGCGCCATGACCGAGCTCCGGGACGCGTTGATCGTACCCGTATCGACCGCCGTGCCCTTGCCCGTGACGCGATCGAGTGGCCTCATCGAGCAGGACACCCTCGAGCGGCTCGGCAAGCTCGCGGAGGATCCTCATTTCACCTGGAAGGTGGTCCTCTCGGCGCAACATCATCCTCCGGGGCGGCACGCGATCGCGGCATGGCACTGGGTCGACGGATTGCAGGCGCACGAGGCGATGGACACGCTGCTCGCGCGCTGCGAGCGGCTCTACGTGGCGCATGGACATGCGCATCGATCAGAGAATCGATCGATCCGGGCGGGCGCATCGCCGCGTGTTTTTGGTGCGGAAGCCGTGGTGGATGGGGAGACCACGGTGCGTCTGTATCGGGCGACGCACGGGCGGCTCTTGCCCGAGATGGATGTAGCGCTGGCGGCTTGACGCCGCTCAGGCGTTCCTGAAGCGCGCAGGCTCTCCGCGTCGCGCTCGCGAAGCCACCGTGACTTCGGCGTGAAGCGCCTTGCCATCGCCCCCGCATCGCGAGACCATCGGCGCGGCGGCGCTCCGCCGCCTGCAATCCACGGCGAGGATTCTCATGAAAACGAATTGCGTCGAAGCGAGGACGGCCGTCCTCGGCGTGCTCCTTTTGGCCTTCCTGGTCGGCTGCGGCAATGGGACGAGCAGCGGGGGTCCGGATGCGACCCCGCCCGAGGTCTGGAAGACGTTGAACGGCAAGGAACCGCTCGTCACCGGCCATCGCGGGGCCTCCGGGTACCTGCCCGAGCACACGCTCGCGAGCTACACGCTCGCCATCGAGCAAGGCGCCGATTTCATCGAGCCGGACCTCGTGGCCACGAAGGACGGTCACCTCATCGCCCGCCACGAGCCCGAAATCTCGACGACGACCGACGTCGGGTCGAAGCCCGAGTTCGCGGATCGGAAGACGACGAAAACCGTCGACGGCGCCCCCGTCGAAGGGTTTTTCGCGAGCGATTTCACCTTGGCGGAGATCAAGCAGCTCCGCGCCGTCCAGCCGCGGAGCTACAGGCCGCAGGAGCACAATGGCAAGTACGAGATCCCGACACTCGAAGAAATCATCGCGCTCGCCAAGCAGAAGTCGGAGGAAACCGGGCGCGTGATCGGCATCTACCCGGAGACGAAGCACCCGACCTACCACGCGGACCTCGGCCTGCCGCTCGAGGACAAACTCCTCGCGGCGCTCGAGCAGGCCGGGCTCACGGGCGAAGGCGCGAAGGTGATCATCCAGTCGTTCGAGGTCGGAAATCTGCAATACCTGCGGCAAAAGACGTCGCTCCCGCTCGTGCAGCTCGTCGACGCGGACGGCGTCGCGCTCGACGGGAAAATCAAGCTCGCGCCGCCTCACGACAAACCGTACGATTTCGCGAAGCAGAACGATCCGCGTACGTTCGCCGATCTGCTCACCGATGAGGGGCTCACGTTCGTCGCGACATACGCGGACGGTGTGTCGCCGTGGAAGCGGTACATCGTGTCCGTGGAGGGCGTCGACGCGAACGGCGACGGCGAAGCGGACGACGTCAATGGCGACGGGACCGTGGACGACGCGGATCGAAAGGCGCTCGCGCCGACGGATCTCGTCACGCGCGCGCACGCGAAAGGCCTGTTCGTCCATACGTGGACTTTCCGTAGCGAAGGAATGTTCCTCGCCGAAGACTACGGCGCGACCCCGGCGGCCGAGTACGAGGTCTTCTACCGCCTCGGCATCGACGGGGTGTTCAGCGATTTTCCCGACGAAGCCGTGAAGGCGCGCGCCCGTTTGGGCCTTTGAGAACTCCGCCCACCGGGATAGGATGGCGCCGGGGGGAATGAAGGGGCGCCACGCGGCATCCCGGGGGGAGTCACATGAACAAGTACGAGGGGGAATACCGGGGCGCTGCTCTGCAGTCGCTCCTGCTTGCGCTCGGCCATTCGGAAGCGCTCGTCGAGAAGATCCTGAAGAGCTGCGGCGTCGACCGCATCGAGCCCGACCGCTGGTACGATCTTCATTGGGGCTGCAACGTCGTCTACGGCGAGGTCGTCGCGCGGATCGGGCCGAGCGCCATCCTCGCGGTCGGCAAGAAGATGATCGAGGCGGCCGTGTTCCCGCCGGGCCTCGACGACGTCCGCAGCATGCTGTCGGGCCTCGACGCGGCATACCGCCTGAATGCGCGCGGGCCGAGCATCGGCGGGATCACGTGCACGTTCGACGACGACCGCAGCGCCACGCTCGACTGGACGGCGGCGGGTCCTTGCGCGCTCAACATCGGCATCATCCAGGGCTGCTGCAGCCGCGTCGGCGCACGTCCCCTCGTCGAGCACGGCGCGACGGGGTGCATGGAGCACGGCGCGCCCTCCTGCATTTACCGCGTGAGCTGGTGATCGACGCGAGGGACCACGATGAGCGCCACCTTGCTCGCACGGCTCGATCGCTCGGCCGACGCGCTCACGCAGGATCTGTCGTCGCGCCTCGTTTCGCGCGCTGGCACGATCTTCCGGGCCATCGGCCCGGACGCGACGCGCGATGCCGTGTCGCGCCTCCTCACGGCCCTCCGCAAGGACCTCGCGGCCGAGGGCGACGGGGAGGGACGCGACGTCCTCGGTAGCTTGATCGAGGACCTCGCTCCGAAAGGGCTCGGACATTACGATCTGCGCCTGCTCACGACCTCGCTGCGCAGCGCCCTGCTCGCGGCGATGGCAGAGGCCCCCGACGTGGATGCGAAAAGCAGGGGCCTCGTCGAATCATGGCTTTTCCAGGTCGCGCTCTCCGGCCCGATGTATCTCCTGGTCCAGCGCGAGCGGGTGTTCCAGGAACAGACCGTCGAAATCGAGGTGCGGCAAATGAAAGCGCAGCTCGACGAGCTCCAGGCGGCCTACGCGGACAAGACGCAGCTGCTCGAGCAGATCCGTCAAGCCTCGACGCCCATCGCGACCGTCCACGAGGGGATTCTCGTCGTGCCGCTCGTCGGGATCGTCGACGAGAATCGCGCGCAGGCGCTCACCGAAAAGCTCCTCGATAGCATCGTCGCGGAGCAGGCCCGGGTGGTGATCGTCGATATCTCGGGCGTCGGGGTGTTCGACGCGGCGACGGCAGAACACGTCCTCAATACCGCAAAGGCCACGAGGCTGCTCGGCGCCGAGCTCGTCCTCGTCGGGCTCTCGCCCGCGGTCGCACGGACCGTCCTCGCGCTCGGCGTGGATCTTTCGGGTTTGTCGACGCGGAGCAGCCTCGCAGCCGGGCTCGCGCGCGCCCTCGGGAAGCTCGGCTTGCGAATCGCGCCCACGGCTCCTCCGCGCGCATCGAGCGGGCGGTGAGTTTCACGCCTCGACGGTTGCCCTCGGGCGTACCAAGAGCTGCTGCATGATCGTGGAGTCCTTGCTCCCCTGGCCAATGATGAGGCTGACCAGCACGGGTGAGGTCCTGGCGAGCGCGTCCTTGAGCGAGCTCCTGGAGATGGAGTCACCGACCCCGGAACGGCTGTCGGAGCGCTTCGAGGTATCCCGGCTCGGCAGCCGGGCGGTCCTCCCCGAGAAAGAGTTGCCGTGGCGGCGTGCCCTTCGCGGCGAGTCCTTCAGCGACGAGGAGGTCTGGTACGATCAACAGACCGCCCGCCGTCTCCTGCTCCTGGTGCGCTGCCGCGCGGCGGCCGGCGAGGCGCTGCTCGCGTTCGAAAACGTCGCCGACGAGCCCTTCGCGATCCGGCTCGCCGACCTCGTGGCCAGCATCGGCGCCGCGCTTCTCAGCGCGGACGAACCCTCGGCCCTGGCCCATGGGCTGCTCGACGAGGTGGCCGCCGCCGTTCGCTCCGATGCCGTGTTTCTCATCGCCACCGAGGGCGGTGAACGTCTCAGGCTGGTCGCCTCGGTCGGGGTTCCCGCGGCATTCGCGCAAGATTACAATCTGAACCTGGCGACCACCGTCGCGGGGCTGGCAGCCGAGACCGGCGACATCCAGGAGATCGCGCGCATCGAGGATCTGCCGGAGGGCACCTTCCGCGGCACCCTGCGCCTGCTCGAGCTCGGGCTCCACGCGGTCTCGGCGTTCCCCCTGAACGCAGGGGGCGAGCTGGTCGGGGTGCTGGGGCTCGCGCGGCGGCAGCCGGGGAAGCTCAGCCCGATCGAGCGCCGCTTGCTCCGGGGCGTGGCGGGCGCCTGTGCTCTCGGGCTGCGGCAAGCCCGGCAGCGCGATGCCGAACGCCGCGAGGCCCGCCGGTTGCGCTTGCTCCGCGACGTGGCCATGGCCATCGAGGCCGCCATACCCCTGCGCGAGCTGCTGCGCCGCCTGGTGGAGCAGGCCTGCGAGCTGACCCGCGCCCGTTATGGCGCCCTGGGAGTGCTCGACGCCAAGGGCACCGGCCTTTCCGACTTTGTTTACGTGGGCGTCTCCGAAAAGGTCGCCCGCGACATCGGCAGTTTACCCGAGGGCCGAGGGCTTTTGCGCGCGCTCATCAACGAACCGCGGCCCAGCCGGGTGGCGGATATCCACGCCGATCCGCGGTCGGTCGGCTTCCCCGCGCATCACCCCGCGATGACGTCTTTCCTGGGCGTCCCGCTGCTCATCGGGCAAAAGGTGTTCGGAAACTTCTACCTTTGCGACAAGGACGGCGGCGTCGAGTTCACGGAGGAGGACGAGCGTATGGTCCGGCTCTTCGCCGCGCAATCGGCGCTGGCCATCGCCTACGCCCAGCAATTCGAGAGCACGCAGGAGGCCCATCGCGAAATGGACCGCCTGCGAGACGAGTTCGCCGCCGTCATCGCTCATGATCTCCGCAACCCCGTCGCGGCCATGACGCTGATTCTGGACGCGCTGCTCGCAAAACCCGAGAACGATTCGGTCGTCGTATCGGTGCAGCAACTCCAACGTTTGCGTCGAATCGGCAGCCGGATCTCGCGCATGACGCAGGACCTGCTCGACGTCTCTCGCATCGAGCTCAGGCGGCTATCTCTCGATCGCCTGCCCGTGTCGCTGGAGGAGGCGACGCGTTCGCTGCTCGCAGAAATCGAGCCGACCCTCGGACAGCACCCGGTGACCCTTCATGTGGAGGACTGTGTGCCCGAGGTTTTCGTGGACCCGGCCCGGCTGGCGCAGATCCTCACGAACCTGCTCGACAACGCCGCCAAGTACTCGGGCGCCGGCGCGCCGATCCGGGTGACCATCCGACCGGAGGCAGGAGGCGCGGGGCTCTCGGTCGAGGATCGCGGCCCGGGTATCTCGGCGGCGGATTTAGGCAGGCTGTTCGACCGTTTCTCTCAGGCCCAGCGAGCGCGCGAGAAAAACACGGGGCTCGGCCTGGGTCTCTACATCACGAAGGGGCTGATGGAGGCGCACGGCGGCACCATTGCCGTGGAGAGCGCGCAGGGCCAGGGCTCGACCTTCCGGCTGTGGTTTCCGGCGGCTCCATCCGCGCAGGCGGCGTAGGACTAGAACAGCACCGGCAGCTCCCGGAACCCGCGGAGCCCCGCGGCGCCGCCCCAGCGCAGCGTCTCGGCCGGTACGGCGAGGCGTAGATCGGGGAAACGTCGGAACAGCGTCTCGAAGGCGATCTGCCCCTCGATGCGCGCGAGCGGCGCGCCGAGGCAGAGGTGAATGCCTTTGCCGAAGGCGATGTGACGGTGGGCATCGGCGCGCGAGATATCGTACGTCTCGGGATGATCGAATTGCGCGGGATCCCGATTGGCCGAGCCGAGGCCGAGCATCACCTGCCCTCCCTTCGGGATCGACACCCCGGCGATCTCCATGTCCTCCTTGGCGGTGCGCACGGCGCCCAGGTAATCGACCGGCCCCCAGTACCGGAGCGTCTCCTCGACGACGCCTTTGGCGAGGCCCGCCGGATCCGCCTTGAAGCGGGCATGCTGCTCAGGGTGGGTCAAGAGCGCGACGACCCCGTTGCCGATGAGGTTCACCGTCGTCACGTGCCCGGCCAAATAGAGGAGGAACACCATCGAGAGCAGCTCTCTGTCATTGAGCTTGTCGCCGTCCTCCTGGGCCTGGATCATCTGGCTTATCATGTCGTCCGCCGGCGCGCGCCGCTTCCGCTCGAACAGCTCGACGAGGTAGTGGCTGAACTGCACGAGCTGCTTGCGCGTCTCCTGCATGGCCACGGGGTCCCGGTTTTCGATGCGGAGCTCCCCCAGGCGACTGACGGTCTCGCGATCCTCCTCCGGGATACCGAGCATGTCGCTGATCACCGTCACCGGCAGCGGGAACGCGAATGCCTTGATCAGATCCATCCGCCGCTCTGGCCCCGACTCGCCGCGCGCGGCGGCTTCTCGCTCGGCTTTGTCGAGCAGATCGTCGGTGAGGCGCTGGATGCGGGGCCGGAGCGCCTCCATCACGCGGGCATTGAAGCTCGGCTGGACCAGCTTGCGCAGCCGCGTGTGGTCGGGCGGATCGAGCATGAGGAGCGAGTAAACGATGGGCCGGAGCTCCTCCGGCACCGGCGGCATGTGCGCCCGCTGCTCCGGCGTCATCCGCGCGTAGGGGTCGGAAGCGAGGCGATCGTCGAGCAGCGCGCCCGCCGCCTCTTGGTAATGGCTCACGAAGAGCACGTCGCCGACCGGGCGATGGCCCGAAGCGACGCTCTTGCGCTCTTCTTCGTCTCGGGGGAAGGGATAATGACGGGCGCGCACGACGGGCCCCTTGGCCCGCGCCTCCGCGTAGATCTCGGGAGATCGGGCGAGAAATTCGGGATCGGATCGGTCGAGCACCACGGACTCCAGCACGGGCACTTCCTTCGTGTCCGGTTTGCCCGCGTGCTCTGCGCTCGTTTCGTTCGATGACGTGGTCATATCGTCCTCTCTGGCTACTTCTGCTGCTGTGACTCGTTCGAAAGGCGCGCCGCACCTGCGCATGCGCCCGCGATCACGGTGTCGATGGCCGCGGCGGCGTAGTCCTCGCTGACGTCCTCGCCGCGATGGATGAGGCGCGTATAGATCCCCCCGAAGATCAGGTCGATGATGAGCTCCGTATTCACGCCCGCGGGCAATTCGCCGCGCGCGATGCCGCGCTCGAGCAAGGCCGTGTTACGCCGCCGGCGTTGATCGCGCAGGATCCTCGAGAGGGCCTCGACCTCCGGATCCGCGCGCTCCATCTGCATCATCCGCACGATGCCCCGGCCCGTGGGCGTCTGGCACGTCCGCACGGTCCTCATCACCACGGTCAGGAGATCCCCGCGCAGCGTGCCCGTATCGAGGAACTCCTCCTCCTCGGCGGCCGCACGCATGGATGCTGCGACGAGCTCCGCCTTCGTCGGCCAGCGCCGGTAGATCGTCGTCTTGTTCACCCCTGAGCGCGCCGCGACATCCTCGATGCGCAGCGCGCCGTAGCCCACACGCCCGAGCTCCTCGTGCGTCGCGGTCAGCACGGCCGACACCACGCGCTCCGCGCGTCCACGGACGCGGGTGCCCTCGGTTCGACGGGTTCGTTGAGCGGGCGGGGGGGTGCTGTCGTGACGCATGGGCTGAGTCTACCGAACGGTTCCTCCAGAACTTTCGCGCTGTTCCGCCACAAAGGCAACTTGTTGTTGCCATGCACTCACAGATGGGTACTATGGCAACAACAAGTTGCCTTGAGGGTCACGCATGAGCACCGCGACATCCCCTTCCGACGTCGTTCCCCAAGCCCCTGCCGTGCAGGGAAGCGCTGCTGCGGGCGCCTCCGCAAAGCCGAAGAGCAAAGGGCGCGCGCTCCTGTTCGTCCTGCTGTTCGTCGCCGTCCTCGGCGGAGGGGGGTACGGGTGGACGCACCGCACCCTGGAGAGCACGGACAACGCGCAGGTGGACGGCGAGGTGATCGCGGTCCCGGCGCGCACGGGCGGGACGATCGCGCAGGTGCTCTTCACCGAGAACCAAGCGGTCAAGGCCGGCGATACGCTGGCCGTGCTCGACGACGAGAGCGCCAAGGCGAAGCTCGCGCAAGCCGAGGCAAACGTGGAAGCCGCCGAGGCGGCGGCCGAGGCGGCCGAAGCCGACGCGCGCGTGGCCGAGATCAACGCCCTCGGCAACAAGTCCGTCGCGGAGGCGTCGCTGCAGACGGCGCAGGGCGGCGTGGTGTCGGCGGCCGATCAGCGCAAGGAGGCCGAGGCGTCGGTCAAGTCCGCGGAGACGGCCTTCAAGCAAGCCGAGGCCGATCTCAACCGCAACCGCAAGCTGCTCGAGCAGGGCGCGCTTCCGCAAGCCTCGTTCGAAAAGGAGGAGACGAGCTTCGCCGTGGCGCAGGCGAACCTGGAGGCGGCGAAGGCGCGGCTCGCGACGCTGCGGGCAAACATCGCCGTGGCGCAGAGCCGCACGACGGAAGCCTCGGCAAAACTGAAGCAATCGAGCAACGTCGACGCGCTCGTGGCGCAAGCGCATGCGCGGGCCAAGACGGCGCGCGCGCAGGTGGCCATCGCCAAGGCGACGCGTGATCTCGCGAAGCTCGAGCTTTCGTACACGCGCATCGTGGCCCCCGCGGACGGCGTGGCCTCGAAGAAGACGATTGCCGTGGGGCAACAGGTCGCGGCGGGGCAGGCCATCGTGCAGCTCGTGACGCCGCTCCTTTGGGTCACGGCGAACTTCAAGGAGACCCAGGTCGCGAAGATGCACGCGGGCCAGCCGGCGCGAATGGTGGTCGACGCTCTGCCCGGCGTCACATTGCACGGCGAGCTCGAGAGTTTGTCCGGCGCGACCGGCTCGCGCTTCACGCTGCTGCCGCCGGACAACGCGAGCGGCAACTACACGAAAGTGGTGCAGCGCGTGCCGGTACGCGTGAAATTGCGTGACGTGCCGCAGGGCCTCGTGCTCCGGCCGGGCATGAGCGTCGAGCTGTCCATCGATACCCGCGGATAGGAGGTTCGTCGTGGCCCAGCTCGCTGTTGCAACGCCCGCGCTCACCGCCGCCGCGCCCAAGAACAACAAGTGGGCCGTGGCCATCGCGGTGGCCATTGGCGCGCTGCTCGAGGTGATCGACACGAGCATCGTCAACGTCGGGCTCGCCGACATGCAGACCTCGCTCGGCGCGTCGCTCAGCCAGGCGAGCTGGATCGTGTCGAGTTACGCCGTCGCGAACGTCATCATCCTGCCCCTCGCCGCGTGGCTCGGGCACAGGTTTGGCAAGAAAAATTATTTCCTCTTCTCGCTCGTGGGCTTCACGATCGCCTCGATCATGTGCGGGCTCGCGACGAGCCTGCCGATGCTGGTCATCGCTCGTGTTTTGCAGGGGATCACGGGCGGCGGCCTCATGGCCAAGGCGCAGTCGATCCTCTTCGAGACGTTCCCCAAGGAGGAGCAGGCCACGGCGCAATCGTTCTTCGGGGCCATCGTCATCGCGGGCCCCGCGATCGGCCCCACGCTGGGCGGGTACATCGTGACGAACATCGGCTGGCGGTGGATCTTCTTCATCAACCTGCCGCTCGGCGTGCTCGCCGTGATCCTCTGCCTCTCGGCGCTCCCGCCCGACGAGCCGCATCAAACGCCTCCGAAGAGCATCGACTGGGCCTCCATTGCCATGCTGGCCCTCGGGCTCGGTTGCCTGCAGACGTTCCTCGAGGAGGGAAACTCCCACGACTGGTTCGATGATCCGATGATCGTCGTCCTGTGCGTCACGTCGATCGTGTCGCTCGTGCTCTTCGTGCGTCGCGCGCTCGCCTCGGACGAGCCCGTCGTGGACCTGCGCGTGCTCCGGTACCGCTCGTTATGGGCAGGCAGCATCCTCTCGGTGGTCGTGGGCATGGCCCTGTACGGCGGGCTCTTCGCCGTGCCGATCTTCGCGCAATCGATCCTGCGTTACACGTCGCAACAGACGGGCCTCATGATGCTGCCCGGCGCGCTGGCCACGGCGGTGATGATGCAATTCGCGGGGAGGCTCGCGCGCAAGATGGATCCGCGGCTCATGCTGGTGATCGGGGCGCTCATCCTGGCGAGCTCGCTCGTGATGTTCTCCACGATGAACCCGATGACGAGCGGCGACGATCTCTTCTGGCCGCTCATCGTGCGCTCCCTGGGCACCGTGTTCATGTTCTTGCCGCTTTCGATGGCCTCGCTCGGCCCCATTCCCCGCAAGGACGTCGCCTCGGCGACGGGGTTCTTCAATTTGACGCGCATGCTCGGGGGCAGCGTCGGCGTCGCGCTGCTCTCGATGATGCTGACCCGGCGGCAGGCGTTTCACATGGCCGTGGTCGCGGAAAAGCTCGTGTCGAACGATCCCGTGACGATCGAGCGGGTCAACATGCTGACGGGCGCGATGATGGCCAAAGGCGCGTCGGCGGCGGAGGCCAAGCAGCGCGCACTTTCGCTGCTCTCCGGGACGGTGGCGCAGCAGGGCTCGATCATGTCGTTCGCGGACACGTTCTGGCTCGCGGGCATGCTCATCGTGCTGTTTTTGCCCCTGGTGATGCTGCTCGGAAAACCGCAGCAAGGGGTCAAGGTGGAGGCAGGGCATTGAACGCACAACCCGACGCGTTGTCGATGTACCGCGCGGAGATCGCGAGGCGGCGAATCCTCTCCGCGGAGGTCGAGCGGGAGCTCGCGATCCGCTGGAAAGCGGGCGATCGTGAGGCCGGGCGGCTGCTCATCGAGGCGTGCCTGTCGTACGTGATGACGATCGCCCGCGAATATCGGCAGTGGGGCGCGCCGTTCGAGGACCTCGTGCAGCAGGGCAACATCGGCCTGCTCCAGGCGGCCCAGCGCTTCGATCCGACGCGCGGATATCGGCTCGCGACGTTCGCGAATTACTGGATCCGCGCGGAGATCCGCGATTACGTGACGCGGAACTACCGGATCGTGCGCCTGGGCACGTCGAAGGCGGAGCGGCGCGCGGTGCGCTTCTTCCGCCGGGCATTCGTGAGGGATGCGGCGACGCTCGCCGCGAGGACGGGTTTGTCC
The DNA here is from genome assembly GCF_028435265.1 of Polyangium jinanense. GTDB lineage: Bacteria > Myxococcota_A > Polyangia > Polyangiales > Polyangiaceae > Polyangium > Polyangium jinanense. The sequence goes on from NZ_JAGTJK010000018.1 coordinate 109,439, forward strand.
GAGCAGCGCGCCCACGAATTGATCCCGCTCCTCGCGGGGCCCGACGCGCCGATCGACACCGGGGCCCAGAGCGACGGTCCTGCGGACAGCGCGCTCTCGCCCGAGGCGGAGGTTTGTCGGGCCGACGAGCGCGCGCAGATCACGCGCGCCGTGAAGTCCGCGCTTTCGGAGCTCTCGCCCCGGGAGCAGCAGGTGCTCGAACGCCGCATCATGTCGGACGAACCCGCGACATTGGCGGAGCTCGGGGCGGCGTTCGGCGTGAGCAAGGAGCGCGTTCGGCAGGTCGAAGAGCAAGCCAAACAGCGCATGCGTGGTCACCTGCGCACGCTCGCGGGGAGCCTCTGAGCGGCTGCATTCGAAGGTGATCGGAGCATCGAGCGGAATCCCCGGAATCCCGGGCGCACGGAGAGAGGAGCGTCGCGGTCATGGAAGAGCGCATCGTCATCGTGGGAGCCGGCCAGGCCGGTGGCGAGCTTGCGGCTGGATTACGAAAGCAGGGCCATCAAGGGCGTATCGTCCTGCTGGGAGACGAGCCGCATCCGCCCTACCAGCGCCCCCCGCTCTCGAAAGGATTTTTGCAGGGAAAGGTGGCGCTGAGCGACCTCTACCTGAAACCGCTTTCGACCTATGAACGCTTCGACATCGAGCTCAGGCTCGGCACGCGCGTCGAGGCCATCGATCGCTCCGCGCGGGAGCTCTCCCTGCAGGATGGGAGCCGGCTCGGCTATGACAAACTCGTTCTGGCCACGGGCGGCCGGGCGCGTCGCTTGAGCCTTCCCGGAATGGAGACGGCAGAGCTCGAGAACCTGTTCTCGGTGCGATCGATCTCCGATATCGAGACGATGCGCGCGAAGTTCGTCGCGGGCAACCGGCTCCTCATCATCGGCGGCGGCTACATCGGGCTCGAGGTCGCGGCTGTGGCCGTGCAGCTCGGGTTGCAGGTGACGGTGCTGGAGGCGGCGCCGCGCCTGCTTTCCCGCGTGACGGGTCCGGAGGTGTCCACGTTCATCGAAGAGCTTCACCACGAGCGAGGCGTGGAGTTCCGGCTCTCCTGCGAGGCGCGGGGCCTCGAGCTCGACGAGGCGCGGCAAAAGGTGCGCGGCGTCCACGTCGCTCGTCACGGCGTGCCCGAGCGGCTCGATGCGGATCTCGTGCTGGTGGGAATCGGCCTCGTCCCGAACACGGAGCTCGCCTCCGGGGCAGGCCTGGCCGTCGACGACGGCATTGTCGTCGACGAATACGCATGTTCGGCCGATCCGGCCATCCTCGCCATCGGGGATTGCGCGAATCAGCCCAGCGCCTACATGGGCGGACGTATCCGGCTCGAGTCCGTGCCCAATGCCATCGAGCACGCACGCGTCGCGGCCGCCACCCTGATGGGCAAGCGGGAGCCTTATGCCGCCATTCCCTGGTTCTGGTCGGACCAGTACGGCTTGAAGCTGCAGATGGTGGGGCTCTCCGCCGGCTACGAGCAATGCATCACGCGAGGCTCCGCCGGGGGCAAGGAATTCTCGGCGTTTTATCTCAAGGACAAACGCGTCATCGCCGCGGACGTCATCGGCCGCCCCGCGGATTTCATGGCCGCGAAACGGCTGGTTTCGAGCCGGGCGCAGGTGGAAGTCACCCGCCTGGGCGACGCGGCCGTCCCGCTCGCGAGCCTCGCCGCTTGAAGACAATCCATCACCCAAATCCAGGAGGACATGATGCCGAAGATCAAATTCATCGAGGCGGATGGGAAGGAGTACGAGGTCGAGGCAGAGGAGGGACAATCCGTCATGCAGGCGGCGATGGACAACCTCGTGCCCGGAATCGTCGCCGAGTGCGGAGGTTTCGCCAGCTGCGCGACCTGCCACGGCTACGTCGACGAGGCCTGGCTGAAGGAGGTCCCCCCGCCCGATGCGGCGGAAGAGGGAATGATCGCGTGCGCCTATCACGTCCGGCCCAATAGCCGTCTGACCTGTCAGCTCAAGGTGACGCCCGCGCTCGATGGTCTCGTGGTCCGTCTGCCCGTCTCGCAGACGAGCGATTGAGAACCTGGTAGGCCGCCTCCTTTTTTCTCCAACCCCCGAAAGAGGTTCGAACATGCCCCCGTTCAGCGGACAGAAATTGGACACGATTCCCGCGCACGTCCCCCCGGAGCTGGTCTACGAATACGACAGCACCAAAGATCCGCGGATGCTCGAGGATCCGCACGCCCGGATGCGCTCCCTCATCCTCGAGGCCCCGCCCATCTTTTTCTCTCCCCACAATGGGGGGCATTGGTTCGTGACCCGGAAGCAGGCCATCGTGGACATCACGATGAACCCGGAGGTCTATAGCAACGCCCTCTTCGGTGCCTCGGAGGCACATGGAGGCGAACACGAGGCGCCGAAGCCGGCCTTCATGATGCTGCCCATTGCGGTGGATCCGCCGCAGCACACGGCGTACCGCGCACCGCTCAACCAGCCGCTGGCGGCCAAATCCGTCGCCGGGCTCGAGACGGCGATTCGGACCATGACGAACGAGCTCATCGACAAGGTGCTCGACGCGGGACGCTGCGATTTCCTCTCGGACATCGCCGAGCCGCTGCCCGTCACGCTGTTCATGAAGCTGGCCGGCATGCCGACCAACCGCCTCGCCGAGTTCCGTGAGCTCGCCACGCAGGCCACGTCCGCCGCGGTGGATCACGCGACCCGCGAGGGGATCTTCAAACAAATTGCGGGGATCCTGGCGGAGTCCATCAAGGCCCGGCAGGAGAAACGCGAGGATGACCTGATCAGCCGGCTGCTCGACGCGAACATCCAGGGCCGCAACCCCACGTTCCCGGAGATGTTGGGCTACAGCATCACCCTGTTCCTCGGGGGGCTCGACACCGTGGTGAATGCCCTGAGCTTCGGCGTCCGGCACCTGGCGCGTGATCAGGAATTGCAGGCGAAGCTCCGGGCCGACCCGAGCCTCCTGCCGGGAGCCATCGAGGAGCTCTTGCGTCTCTATGGCGTCGCGTGCACGCCCCGGCGGGTGACGCGTGACGTGGTTTGTCACGGCGTGAACCTCAAGCAAGGCGACGCGCTCTTGTTGCTCCTGCCGGCGGCCAACTACGACGACGCGGCGTTCCCGAACCCCGAGCAGTTCATCATGGGCCGGACCGAGCAACACATGACGTTCAACACGGGCCCGCACCGGTGCGTCGGTCTGAATCTGGCCCGCCTGGAGATGAAGGTGTTCTACCAGGAGTGGTTGAAGCGCGTTCCGCCGTTCCGGCTCGACCCCCAGGCGCCGCCGCGGTTCACGGGTGGCTTCAACCTGGCGGTCACGAGCCTGCCGCTCGTCTGGGATTGAGCAGCGCGGGCAGCGCGGCGGGCCGGATCCGCGGTTTGGGCTTGACGCGAGAGGCGGGTGCGCACCCAATCCCACGCGATTTCGATGAAGAAGTACCTTCACAGACCGGGCACGAAGCTCACCGGCCATTCCACGCCCATCCTCGCCGCGGACTTCACCCGAGACGCGTCGCGGCTCGTCTCGGCGGCGTCGAAGGACCCCACGGTTCGCGTGTGGGACGTCGATTCCGCGCGGACCATATCGAAGCTCGAGATCGCGAAGGGCGTCAACCAGGCTTGCCTGTTCCCGACCGGGGACCGGCTGGCCGCCACGTTCGACGATCGGGTCGTTCGTGTATACGCGCTTGAAAGCGGCGAGGAGCTCGCGCGCGCGCGCCAGATGATGCGCCATCCCCGGGCGCTTTGCGTGTCTCCGGGCGGCGGGGTGTACTGGGCGGGCTTCGGCGACGACAACACCGTCGTCTGGTCGTGGCGCCCCGGCGAGGACCCGAAGCCGCTCCTCCGGGACATTCCCTCCTTCGAGCCCGAATGCAGTTTGTCGCTCGCCCGGGATGGCGAGGAGCTGTGGTGCTTCTTCGAGTGGGATCTCGTGGGCTTCGACACGCGGACGGGCGCGGAGATCGCGCGGTTCAAGGAAGACCGAGACGTGGCCCTCGGGGAAGGCTTCGTGCTCTCTCCCGAGCGATGCGCCGTGGCCGTGAAATCATCGCTCAACCGTGATGACGATCCGGTCCGGCCGCGCCTCTACAAGTGGGACCTCGATTCCGACGTGCATTGCTGGGACACGGAAATCCTGGGATATCCCTATGGCGACAAACCGCTGCTGACGATGGCCCGGAGCAAGCGCTGGGTCGCGAGCGTCGGCAAAGCTTCCGTGATGTTTCATTCGCTTCGCAGCGGGCGAGCGCTCGGGATGCTGCCCTGCGAGGTGCCAGCGGCGACCCTTTCCTGCCAGCGTTTGTCTCCGGACGACCGCCTCCTCGCGGTCGGTGCTTCGAACGGCGACCTTTTCCTCTACGACCTCGGCGATTCCTTGCTCGAACCGAGCGTGGCGGCGTCGCACATCGCCACGCGCTCTCGTCAGGGCAGCCCGCTCCTCTTGCGACTGCAGAAACGGCCGGGGCTCTGGCTACGGGTGCACGAGGACGGCAGTCTCGAGCGGGCCGAAGGCGATGCCCGCGCCGACGCGCTCATCACGCCGCTGGCCGGCCAGGCCAGCCATGGAAAGAACGTGGCGGTTCATCCCCTCCGCCTTCGCTGGGAGCTTCGCAGGCGCCTCTGGCAGCACGACCTCACGAAGCCCTCGCCCTTTCACGCGTCTCGTCCCGTGCAGGTCTTCCTCGGAGCCGACCTGATCGTCGAGGGCTACCTCGGCGTCGGGCGTGACCCGGGAGCGGGGCAAGACATCCTCGGCGTCGACAGCGACCCCGACGGCGTCGGAGAGCGGGTCGCCGGAGAACTCGGCGCCCGGACGATCCTCGCCGGCATCGACGACCTCTTGGCGTTGCTCCCGACCGACTGACCGCGCGGAGGTTCGTCGCGCCGCGGAGGTGATCCGGCCCGCTCCCGCTCCCACGGAAGCTTCCTGCCCGTCCACCACTTCCTACCTCTCCGGCGCCCGCTTCCGGTACACTCGCGCCCATGGTGGCCCCCTCCCCGTAGCCCGCCGTCGAAGCGGCGATTTGGCTCGCCTTCGCTCCCGGCGGCGGCCATTTCACCGCCGTCGCGATCGGCCCCCACCACCTCCTCACCGTCGCGCGCGTCTGCGAGAACGCGCCTTACGTAGCCGAAGCGCACGGGCGCTTGCCACAGCCGTCGCCGAGGGCAGAGCCGGATCGTCGCGCACCGATGGCGGTAGGCTTTGGCTGCTTCACGCAAGCGCCCCGCGGCGCGCTCGCGGTCCCCGAGCTTGAAACCGTAGCTCCACGTCCGCCGAGGATGACCCGTCCGAATGAAGGCTCAACGGTCGAGTAAAGCGAACCATGAAGAGAGGCACGCAGGTGGCTTGCGATGGTGTCCGCAGACAGCAGGCTTCCCGCCCATGGCGCACATTCTCGCACTCGTCGATCATGGCCCCGGCGTGCTCGAGGCCGACGCTCCGCCGGAATCGGCACAGCAGCGGCTGACAAAGCCGAGGAGCGTCGGCAGCTCGTCCGGTCCGCGAGAATCCGGAGACATCTTGGAGCGGGTGGATCGAGAGTCCGATCAATCGTTTCCCGCAAGCGATCCGCCGGGCTGGATACCCTCGTGGACTGGCTAGAGACGGGTCGACGCCTTGCGCGAAGCCGTGGAGGCGCCGGACGACGTCGACCTCACACCGGGCCCCGACGAACGCGACGCGGCCTTGACGGTCCCGCGGAACATCCGAGCGATCACGCCGTGGAGGACGACCGCCTGGTTGTGGTGCTCGTCCTTGGCCCCGAAGACGAGCGTCACCGTCCCCCGCTTTGCCCGCTCCACGAGCTCGTCCACGAGCCTCGCAGCCGGCTGCTGGCGGAGCTCGGCGCGATAACGCACCGCGAACTCCTCCCATCGGGCCTCATCGTGACCGAACCAGCGCCGAAGCTCGGCGCTCGGCGCGATTTCCTTCATCCAGGCATCGATCGCAAGCGCATCCTTGCGCACGCCCCGCGGCCATAGGCGGTCCACGAGCACCCGGTACCCGTCGGCCGCTTCAGGTTCCTCGTATGCCCGCTTGAGCCGGACCGCGCAGATCGTATTGCCGCCGCCTCGTGCCTGTCGCGTTCCGCCCCGTGGACCGGTCATGATCAAAACCTTCCTCGACGAAACATGAGAACGAAACATGGGAGACTTGCACGACTACGGCCTGGCAGGCAGCGTGTAGCGGGTCGTGATGGCTTCGGAGATCAACGCGCGGCTCTGCCGGGGCGTGAGATCCGTGCGCGCGGCGATCTCCGCGGCCGTCGCTGACAAGGCAGGGTCCTTGACCGCTTCGGCAAACCAACGCGTGTAATCGCCCTGCGCGAGGTGGTAGAGCCACGTCTCGTCGTCGACCCCGTCTGCGATCTCGACGAATACGGCCAGGTTACGGGCACGAAGGTTCAGCCGTTCGTCCGGGCCCCGGAAATAAAAGCTCTTTTCGCGAAGGTTGCCCTCGGCGTACTTCCGAAGGTGCCTCAGGTGCTCCCCCCGCCCTGGCGCCGGCGTCACCCAGCGCGGCTTTTGACCCGCGCCGCGATTCCATACGAGCACGTCCCCGGGGCGCGGAGGCTCGGTCACCGGAGGCGGTGGGACTCCGATCGCCACGCTGAAGGCCACGAGCTCCGGTTCAGGCATCGGCCCGACCGAGATCACGACGTCGATACGCTCGAGGATCGGGACGGCAATCTCGTCGGCATGGAGGGTGACGAGGACGAGCTCGCCCACCTCCTGCGGAAACGTGAGGGACACGGGTCCCCAAGCGGACGGCCAGACATGGTGCGCCTCGTCTATCAGGATCCAGTGGGGTCGACCCGTCCGCGCGCGCATCGATTGCAGCCGGGGGAAGAGCTGCTCGAGGAACGCAGGCCTGTCGCCGAGCGCGATTGCAAGGAGATTGACCGACACGTCCGTGTCGGGGTTGTCGAGCACGCGCAGAATTTCGTCGATGCTCGGCGGACGACGCATGTCCCCGAGCTCGATGGCGTCTTCGAATCGAGAATAGTCACCCTCGGGATCGATGGCGATGAACTGGTACGATTGCTCCGCCAGCCGTTCGAGCAGCGCCATTGCGAATGTCGTCTTGCCGCTGCCGGACGGGCCCACCACGAGGACGTTGCCTCCGTACGGAGGGATGAGCAGCGGCTGGCCGTCGTCCGTCGTACCGAGCAGCGCGTGCCGGCGCGTCAGGCGGGGCTCGACGTGGCGCAGGTCGTCGTCGAGGAGCCCGTCGACGAGCTCGATGACCCCCCGCCCGTTTTCGCCTTTCGTTACGAGGTCCGCGCGCTCCCTGAGCGATGGAACGGCGTCGGCCGTGGCCGCGGAGCACTCGCAGAGCGCGAGGAAGGCGTGATCGTTCTCGGCATTGCCGATGCCTACGACCTCGTGCGGCGACATTCCGAGCTCTTGCAAGGCGACGCGGAGACCGCTGCCTTTGCCGACCTCCGCAGGGAGCACCATCAGTGCGTCCTGGTTATACACCATCCGTAACTCCAGGCCGCTCTGTCGAATCACGTCGAGCACCGCACGATCCTGCGAGGCATGCGTCGCCACGATGGCGCGACCCACAGAGAGAGGACCCACTCCCGTTTCGCGAAGCCTATCGACGAACCACGGCGGCGGTGCTTCCGCGAGGACGCGTTCCTCGCGCCCGATGGGACGATAAAGGACGGCGCCGTTCTCGGCGACGATGCGATCAAAAAGCTCGGGGCGAGGGAGAATGGCCAACAAGTCGCCGAGGACGCGTCCGGTCACGAGCACCACCTTCCGGCCGGTCGCGCGCAGGCGCTCCAGCGCTGCGAAGGTCTCGTCGGTGACCGCGCCGTGCTTGACGAGCGTGCCGTCATAGTCGCACGTGAGCGCGAGGTATCGCATGCGCGCTCTCTTGCGCGGCACCGGAGGACGTCAATCGGTGGCGCATGGCAACGCAGGTATGACAACACCCATCAACTCGACCGGTAACGCTCATGTTTCGAGCTCGTCCGCCCGGCGCTGGAGCGCGGTTGAGTTGACATCGACCCCCAGCCGGAGACCACTGCGAGGTCGGCAAGCCGACATCGACCCCCAGCCGGAGACCACTGCGAGGTCGGCAAGCCGACATCGACCCCCAGCCGGAGACCACTGCGAGGTCGGCAAGCCGACATCGACCCCCAGCCGGAGACCACTGCGAGGTCGGCAAGCCGACATCGACCCCCAGCCGGAGACCACTGCGAGGTCGGCAAGCCGACATCGACCCCCAGCCGGAGACCACTGCGAGGTCGGCAAGCCGACATCAACCCCCAGCCGGAGACCACTGCGAGGTCGGCAAGCCGACATCGACCCCCAGCCGGAGACCACTGCGAGGTCGGCAAGCCGACATCAACCCCCAGCCGGAAGGCTCGGGAAGGTCCGCGTGTCGGCATCGATATCGCGCCGATGACCTTCGGGAGGTCTCCGAGGAGGGGTCAAGTACGAGCTTTCGGCCTGGAGGTGGCTTCCGCGCGGGTAACTCCACCCGCTCTTGAACCTCTTGCAGGATTCCCCGTGGGTTCTTTCCATGACCACGCACCCGCTTGCGCTGCCGGCGGCGGTCGTGGCGTACGACGAGCGTCGCGAAGGTGATCTCTCCCGCTCCCGCTCCCACGCCCGCTTCCTGCCCGTCCATCACTTCCTACCTCTCCGGGGCCCGCTTCCGGTACACTCGCGCCCATGGTGGCCCCCTCCCCGCAGCCCGCCGTCGAGGCGGCGATTTGGCTCGCCTTCGCTCCCGGCGGCGGCCACTTCACCGCCGTCGCGGTCGGCCCCCACCACCTCCTCACGGTCGGGCGCGTCTGCGAGAACGCCCCTTACGTAAAACTCCTCCGCGCCGGCGAGCAGGTCCGCACCGCCGAGATCGTGCAGGTCCTGCCGCCCGAAGAGGGCGACCTCGCCATCCTCCGTTGCGCCGAGGAGCTGCCGCACGTCCTGCGGCTCATGCCGGCCGACGAGTTCAAGGACTTCGACCTCGACACCCCAGTCACCCTCGTCGGCTTCCGCGACAGCGTCGAGAACGCCCTCGCCAAGCGCGCCGTCGTCCTGCACTGGAGCAGCGTCTCGCTCATCGCCGGCGAACCCGAAGAGCCGCCGCCTCGCAAGTCCCAGCCCGACACCCTCCCGCCCCTGCCGCGCCTCCTCCAGGTCGTCCACGAAAACGAGGCCGGCGGGCCCCTCCTCGACAGCCGCCAGCGCCTCATCGGCATCGCGGGCCGCCACGAGGGCGAGGGCGGCACCGAGGGCATCGTCACCACCATCGACCGCTTCTACGAGCACAACCGCAAGTGGAAGATCCTCCTCGGCCCGCCGGCCGCCACGCGCGTCGCGAAGGCGCCGACCATGGCGCAGTCGTTCGTCCTCATGCACCTCGTCGCGGCCCAGCACGAGGAGCACGAGGGCACGAATCCCGCCACGCTCGTCGAGCACTACCGCGCCGCCCTGCGCCTCGACGCCTCCTCCGGCGCCGCGCACCTCGGCCTCGCTCACGCCAAGAGCGTCGCCGGCGAGATCGACGAGGACGTCTTCCGCAGCATCGGCCGCGCCTGCGGGCTCCTCCCGGCCTCCGAGTGGTCGCCCGAGTGCGCCGACGCGCGCCTCGCGAACCTCCTGCGCTCCTCGAAGCACCTGCACGGCGTCGTCACCGCCCTCCGCGCCGACCTCAAGAAAGGCCGTCCCCTCGCCGAGTGGGCCGCGCTCGGTCGCGCCGTCGCCGACCTCGTCCACGCCCCGCCGCCCGACTCCGAGGACCCGAACCGCCCGCGCCCGCCCGAAAAAGCCGCCGGTCGCCTCCTCCTCTGGGCCGGCCAGCCTCGCAGCGTCATCGCCATCCCCTCGCGCGAGCAGCCCGACATCCTCCGCGCGGCCGCCTTCCTCCTCGTCAACCACGCCGAGCAGGCCCTCTTCTGGCTCGACGATCCTCAGGAGGACGAGGAGGTCGAGTCGAGCCGCATGGAGACGACCCAGCAGCTCGTCCTCGCGCTCCGCTGGATCGCTCGCTGCCGCGAGGGCACGTACGACGGACTCCTCTCGCGCGAGGTCGCCGAGAAACACGGCGCCATCCTCGGCAAGCTCATGCCCGGCGGCGACGTCTTCTCCTGGCACGCGCACGCCGTCGCCAAGGCGTACCACGGCGAGATCGAGAGCGGCCTCGAGGATCTCGACCGCGCCATGCGCCTCCTCTCGCCGATGGCCCTGCCGGGCCGCTGGTCGCGTGAGTTCCCCGGCCTGCTCCCCACGCCCGCGCAGCTCGCCGCCGTCTTCGGCCGCGTCGTGCTCGATCAAGGTAAGCCCGAGCTCGCCCGCAAGGCGCTCGAAAAGCTGCCGATGCCGGGCTCGGACGACGCCCACGGCGCCGAGCTCACGAGCATCGAGAAGAAGCTCCGCGCCCTCGCCGGCGTCGACGCCGAGGTCGAGGTCTCGCCCGACCGCGCCCTCCTCAAGGCCAGCCGCAAGGATCCACGCGCCGTGCGCCTCGCCCGCGTGCTCGCGTTCTTCGCCGAGGCGGACCTGCCGCGCGAGCGCCTCGGCGATCTCGGCGAGGCCCTGCCGGTCCTGCTCAAGCTCGGCTTCTTGCGCGAGGAGGCCGATGTCGTCTCCTACGAGCCCACGTTCCGGGCACGCGTGCGCGACTTGCTCTCGCCCGATCAGCGCATCGCGGCCCTGCACGAGGCGCTCGACCTCCTGCTCATGGCCTACCTCGAGGCGAGCGCGCGCGAGCGCACCGAGCTCTGGCCGCACGTCCAGGAGACCACGAAAGCCGCCGTCGAGCACCAGATCGAGTTCGTCCCCGCGGCCGAGCTCCTCGCCCGCGTGGGCAACCAGCGCGCGCGCGAGCTCTCGTATGCCGAGGCGCGCGAGCTGCTCGAACAAGCCCACGACCTCGGGAGCCGCGGCTCGGCGCCCGCCGATCTCTGCGCCGAGATCGACATGGATCTCGGCTGGGTCGAGGTCCTCTCGGGCACGACGCCGCGTTCGCAGGAGCGGCTCGAGCGGGCTTTGAACTTTTACAACGAAATGGCCATGACCTCGACCGGCGCGACCCCGCACCGTCGAATGGCGCGTATCCATTACAGCCTCGCGCGACTCGCCGTGAGCAAGAGTGATCGCGACGCCGCATACATGAACGCGTGCCGCGCGCTGGAGGAGGCCGATCGCGGCTTCGAGCCGGGCACGCGCAAGGCCGCGCAGATCTATACGAGCCTCGCCCACCTCTTCCTCGACCTCGGCGATCACCTGCGCGCGCGCAAAGCCACGGCGCGGATCTCGCCGCGCGAGCGCGAGACCCGCACCGATCTCGCGTTCGATTCCTGATTCGTTCACGCCCGGAACGCTTGTGGCGCGGCGCCTTCCGCGTTTACCATCCGTTCCGCAATGAATTTCGAAACGCTCGTCGAGAACATCAGCTGGGCGAGCGTAGACGGCGAGACGATGATGGACCGTCACGGCCGTGACGTCGCCGTCGTCGTCGCCAAGGTCGCCTACAAGGTGAGCCGCGAGGGCGCGCCGAGGCTCGCGCTCGCGCCGGTGCGTCGCGTGGACGAGGGGGACGGCGGCGGGGGCGTGCGTTTTCCCGCGGATCTCGTGGCCGACGAGAAACCCGGCACCGACGTCGGCCTCGTGGGCGTCGCGTATCCGCCGCCGCGCTCAGCCGGGACCAAGGGGCGCGTTTATGCGTGGCTCCAGGTCGGCACGCTGCGCAAGGTCGTCGTCGTGCACGGGCCGCGCGTGCACGTGAAGAACTGGCGCGGCGCCGTCGCTCCCTCGGATCCCGCGCCGTTCGTCGAGCCCGTGCCGCTCCGCTTCGACAAGTGTCACGGCGGCCTCGACCCCATCACGGGCGCGTTCGAGCCTGCGAATCCCATCGGGATGGGTTTTTCAAGCCAGCCCACCCGCCTCCTCGGCGAGCCCGCGCCGCCGCTCGAACCGGCTTCGATCGAGGAAGGCGGCGCCCCGTGTCACGCCTCGTACGGCGCCTTCGCGCCGATCCCGGCGCACTGGGAGCCGCGGCGCTCGCGCATCGGCACGCACGACGCGGCGTGGTCGAAGAGCCGCGCGCCCGTGCGGCCGCGCGATTTTGATCCGATGCACCACACCTGGTCGGTCCCGGGTTTGCACAGCGGAACGCCGCTCCTCGGCGACGAGCCGGTCGAGGTGGGCGGCGTCTTGCCGGACGGCGTCTGGCGCTTCCGTTTGCCCCGGTACGCCGTGCAGTTCGGCAGCCAGATCGACGGCAAGAAGGTCGCGTACGAGACGCACCTCGACGGGTTTCTGATCGATACCGAGACCCGCGCCGTGGAGCTCACGTGGCGGGCGTCGATCGTGCTGCCGCGAAAATGGGAGCGGCTCGAGCGGATCTACGTGCTCGGGGTGGGCACGCTCCCGGAGGACGTGATCCGCGACCCGAGCCGGAGCGTAGGGGCGGGACGGGCCGCGGATCCGACGCGCGCGAGGAGTGTGTAGGCCATGAGCAAGAAAGCGTTGCGGATCGAAGTCTTCTTGAGCATCGGCGACGCCTCCTGGCCGGCGCTCCGGCTGCGCGTGGACGAGGGCATGAGCGAGCTCGGCGGGGCCTGGGTCGAGGTCGCGGTGGGCTCGGATCTCGACGTCGAGGGGCTGCTCGAAGAGCCGGCGACGGTCGTGATCTTCTGGGACGGGCAGGAGAAGCGGCGGTTCTCCATGCAGCTCGCGCGGGGCCGCTTCCTCGACGAGAAGGACGGCCACCTGCACTACGAGCTCGAGCTCCGGCCCTCGCTCTGGTTCCTCGGCCTCGACAAGAACACGCGCAAGTGGCGCGACCAGCCCGCCGAGCCGATCGTCTCGAAGGTCCTCGGCGAGGGCTCGGTCAAACACGCGTGGCGCACCACGCGGCAATCGGCGTCGCAGCCGTACTGCGTGCAGTATCGCGAGACAAACCTCGCATTCGTGTCGCGGATGCTGGAGTTCGAGGGTTTTTATTACACGTTCGATCCCGACGGCACGATGATCGTCGGCGACGCGTCCTCGGCCTCGCCCGAGGTCGAGGGCGGCGCGGAGTTCGAGCTCATCGATTCGGCGGGCGCGCTCTCGCATGGCGACTTCGGCGTCACCTCGTTCGAGCGCGGCGCGGTCGTGGGATCCGGCAAGGCCACGGTCAACGACCACAACTGGAAGACGCCGGCCCTGTCACTCCTCGCCTCGGCCACGGGCGCGAAGGACACGCACCTCGAGGTGTACGATTACCCCGTCGGGTATCGTGATCCGGCGGCGGGCGAGGTTTTGGCCAAGCTCCGCGTCGAGGCGCTCTGCGCGGAAAAGCGCTTCGTGGAGGGCACGAGCACGGTCTTTTCGTTCGCGCCGGCGCGCATCTTCTCGTTCACGCACGAGGAGGGCGCGAGCTTCAGCGGCCGCTACCTGCTCGTGCACGTGGAGCACGAGTATCGCGAGGAGGCGGGCGTCGCGCACTACGAGAACCGCTTCCGGGCCATCCCCGCGGACGTCCCGTTCCGCCCGGCGGTCCGGACGGAGCGCCCGGAGATCGAGGGCAACCACACGGCGATGGTGCGTGGCCCCGCGGGCGAGGAGATCCACACGGACGCCTACGGCCGCGCGAAGGTGCAGTTCCACTGGGATCGCGAGGCCAAGGGCACGGACGAGGACTCGCGCTGGATCCGCATGACGCAGGAGATCTCGACCTCGATCGCGCTCGCGCGTGTCGGCTGGGAGATCAGCGTCGGCTACATCGACGGCGATCCGACGCGCCCCGTGGGCCTCGCGCGGCAGATCAACGGGCAGATGGTCCCGATGTACAACCAGCCCTCGTTCCGCAACCGGATGACGATCCGCACGGAGACGTACCCGGGCAAGGCCGGGTTCAACGAGCTGCGCCTGGAGGACTCGGCCGGCTCGATGCACATGGACTGGCACGCCCAGAAGGACTTCAAGACCCTCGTCCAGCACGACCGGACCGAGACGATCGGCAACAACCAGACGGTGCTCATCGAGAGCAACTCGACGCGTACGGTCGAGAAAAACCAGACGATCGACATCGGCGGCAATCAGACGCGGACCGTGGGCCGGCACGTCGTGCACAAGGTCAACGTGGACCGGGACCACACGATCGGCGGGGAGGAGACCATCGACGTCACGCTCGGCGTCGAGACCTCCGTGATGGAGAACGACGTCGAGACGGTGGGCGGGACCCGCTACACGCGCTCGGGCAACGACGAGACCGGCTCGATCGATCGCTCGATCCAGAAGACGCTGACGCGCATCGTGGGCGGCTCGTCGATCTCGATGGCGGGCGGCTCGGTGGCCCACGAGGGCGGCGAGATGCTCTTCGAGTACGCCGGCGGGTCGAAGATCACGATCGGCATGGAGGAGAGCGTCAAGGAGGCGGTGGCCGAGAACCTCGGCACGTTCGTGAGCGGGTTCGTCCTGCGCAAGTCGAAGAGCGACATGAGCGTGTCGGCGAAAGAGACGAAGGTGAACGTGGGCGGCTCGGCGCTCTTCCGATCGGCGGAGCGCATGGAGCTCCGGAGCCGCGTGATCGAGCTCGTCTCGTCGGCCTCGATCGCGCTCCGCGCCGGGGCGCTCTCGATCGAGATGACGCCCGGGAACGTGACCATCACCGGGCCGCTCAAGCAGGAGAGCGAGACGAAGATCACCCTGCGTGGCAACCCCGAGAAGCTGACGCCCTGAAGGAGAACGCGCGATGGAACTTGCATTCGCCGAGGTCGTCGTCACGGGGATCGAGGTGCGCCGCGTGCTCTCGCTCCGCGGAGAGGAGGCGCTCTCGACCCTCTTCCGGTACGAGGTCGAGGTCGAGGTCGAGCTGCCGCTGCCCGACGTCGACGTGGTGATCGGCGCGGAGGCGACGCTGACCCTGCGGGATCAGGCGCACAAGGAGCGCGTGGTCACGGGCGTGGTGGCCGAGGCGAGCGCACGGGCGCTCGATAGCGAGCGCGGGCGGGCGACGCTCGTCCTCCGGCCGATGATGTGGCGGCAGTCGCTCGGGCGTGACTGCTACGCGTCGCAGGACGTCCGTGTGCAAGACGTGGTCGACGATGTGCTCGCCGACTACACCGGAAAATACCGCTGGGCGCTCACGCGCAGCTACCCGCGCTACCCCTACCGCGCGCAGTACCGCGAGGACGACTGGACCTACGTGAGCCGCCTCCTCGAGGAGGAGGGGATTTACTACTGGTTCGATCACGACGCGGGCTCGATCACCGTCTTCTCGGACAACTCGACGGCCGCGCCGGAGATGCCGGGCGGCGCGCTCCTGCCGTGGGTGCGCGAGAGCGCGCTCCAGCCGAAGCAGGACGCCGTGACGCAGCTCGGCTCGGTGAGCGCGGCTTCGACGGGTCGGTTCGCGGCGAAGTCGTACGACCTCAAACGTCCGCTCGTGCCGATCAAGGCGCAGGCCGGCGCGGGCCGGCACGAGGTGTACGACGCGCCGGGCGGGGGCACGGGGATGGAGGCGATCCTCGCGGTGCGGGTGCGAGATCAGCGCGACGCGGCCGTGGCCGCGCGGGCGGGCGTGATGGGTTTGTCGACGAGCGTGCGCCCCTACCCCGGCGTCACGCTCGAGATCGACGGGCACCCGGTCGGCAAGCTGAACGGGCGTTACCTCGTGACGCGCGTCGAGGTCGACGGCGACGAGCATCAGCCGTGCGACACGCGCTTCTGGGCGATCCGGGCCGAGGTCGCGTTCCGGCCCGAGCGAGCGACGCCGGAGGCGAAGCAGGCGGGGCTCCAGCTCGGGCAGGTGATCGGGCCCGACGGGCAGGAGGTGCATCCGGACGAGCTCGCGCGGGTGCGGACGATCCTGCACTGGGATCGGCTCGGCCCGCGCAACGAGAAGGGCGGCACGTGGATGCGCGTGGCGCAGCGCGCGGCCCCTGGATCGATGCTGTTTCCGCGCATGGGCTGGAACGTCGCGACCTTCAACGAGGAGGGCGGCGTCGACGCGCCGAGCGTGATCTGGCGCATCCACGACGGCCAGCGCCTGCCCGAGTACAAGCTGCCCGGCAACATGACACGCGTCGTGTGGAAGACGGCGACGGTGCCCGCGGACGGCACGGCGAACGAGATCTACTTCGAGGACCGGATGGGCGCCGAGGAGATGTTCATCAACGCCTCGCGCGACATGAACTACATCGTCCTCGATTCGCGCTGGGAGAGCATCCAGAACGACTCCACGCGCACGGTCGCGGCAAACCACGACCTGACGATCCACGCCTCCCAGGAGGAGCGCGTGATCCGCGATCAGCAGATCCGGATCGGCGGCAACGAGACGCTGACGGTCTCGGGCCTGCGCATCAAGTCGGTCTCGGGCAACGAGACGGAGACCGTGGGCGGCTCGCGGACGATCCGCGTGGGCGACGCGCACCGAACGTCCGTGAAGGGGGATCGCACGCTCTCCGTCGGCGGGTCGCTGATCGAGATCACGCCGAACAACATCAACCGGACCTCGCGCGACATGGTGACGGTCGTCGGCGGCAGCGTCGTGAAGATCGCGGGCGAGGACGTCTCCGAGGTCGCGCGCAAGGACTCGGTGCAGGTCATCGCCGGCTCGAAGATCGAGGTGGCGAAGAAGGACCGCGCCCTCGACGTGAACAAGGTGTGGAACGAGGAGGTCGGCGGCTCGATCGTCTGCGTCTCGAACGAGAAGTACCTCGACAACGCCGACACGACGTCGACGTGGAAGGTCACGTCGTCGGTCCTCGGCAGCGCGCCCGTCGTGCACATCGAGGCGGTCGAGAGCATCCGGTTTTCGTGCGGATCGAGCGTGCTCACGATGACCACGGAAGCGATCACGATCACGACCCCGAGCCTCGATCTGTCGGGCGCGACGTTCGACGCCGACAGCGGGATCATCGAGCACAACTGAGGAGGACGCCGTGGCAACCGAGGATCCGCTTCGTTATTTCATCGAGCTCGGCGGCGCGACGTACCCCGTCAAGACGATCACGGGCGAGGAGGCGCTCTCGCGGCCGTACCGCTTCGAGATCACGCTCCAGGTCGAGCCCACCGATGCGCTGGATCCGGACGCGCTCATCTTCACGGACGCCACGGTCACGCTGACGCGCGCCGCCGACGAGCGGCGGATCCAGGGCGTGGTGACCCAGATCAAGCGCGCCGCGACGCGCAAGGGCAACGCGGGCACGGGCAAGGTGACGCTCGTGCTCGAACCGCGCCTCGCGACCGCGCGGCACCGCGTCGACATCCGGATCTTCCGCGACAAATCCGCGCCCGAGATCGTGGCCGAGGTGATCGGCGCGCACGGCGTGACCGTGGAACCGCGGCTCGTGGGCTCGTACGTCAAGCGCCCGTACTGCGTGCAGATGCGCGAGTCGGACCTCGATTTCGCGGCGCGGCTGCTCGAGGACGAGGGGATCTTCTACGTGGTCGACGACGAGGGCCGCATGGTCCTCGGCGATTTCACGAGCGCGTATGTCGAGGGCCCGGGGACGCTCGCGTTCCACCATGACTCGGGGCTGCACGAGAACCGCGACGCGATCTTCGAGGTCGGCTGGGCGGGCCGCGCGACGGCGGGCAAGGTCTCGCTGCGCGACTTCAACCCGGAGCGGCCGCGCCTCGACATGGACGTCTCGGCCAAGGGCCCGACGGCGTGGGGACCCGAGTGGTACGACTATCCGGGCGAGTACGAGCTGCCCGCGCAGGGCCAGGCCAAGGCGAACCTCCGGGCCGCGGCGCTCGCCTGCGTGAAGCGCCGCCTCGCGGGTCGATCGACGGCGGGGCGCATGGCGACGGGCACGATCTTCTCGCTCCTCGACGCGCCCTCGGGGGTCGCGGACGGCGCGTACGTCCTGACGAAGGTCGTGCATGCGTGGGATCGGACCGCGTCGTCGTTCTCGGTCGCGTTCGAGGCGCTGCCCGCGGACGTCGTGTATCGCCCGCTCTGCGAGACGCACGTGCCGACCTTGCCGAACCCGCTCACGGGCTTCGTGACGGGCCCCGCGGGCGCGGACATCCACACGGACGCGTGGGGCCGCGTGAAGGTGCATTTCCCGTGGGATCGGCTGCAGCCCAAGGACGACACCTGCTCGCACTGGATCCCCGTTTTGCAGGACAACACGGGTCGATCGTCGGCGATGCCGCGCATCGGCTGGGAGGTGCTCTGCCAGTTCCTGGAGGGGGATCCGGACAGACCCGTCATCCTCGGACGTGTCTTCAACGCGGCGGATCCCTTCCTCGAGGAGCTGCCGATCCGCAAGATGCGCACCTCGCTCCACTCGCTGACCTCGCCGCGCTCGACGGACAAACCCTCGGGCTACAACATGATCCGCTTCGACGACCTGGCCGGCGCGCAGGAGATCCACGTCCACGCGCAGAAGGATCAGAACATCGTCGTCGCGAACAACCAAGACGAGAAGGTCGGCAACGTCGAGCAGCGGACCGTCAAGGGCAACGAGGCGATCCGGATTGGCGCGAACGAGACCATCAACGTGACGGACGACAGCGCGTCGAAGGTCGACGGCAACCTGACCGTGAACATCGGCGGCAACCGTACCGCGACCATTTCGGCCTCGCAGACGGACACGGTCCACAAGGACCACACGATCTCGATCGGCGGCTCGCACCTGCGCGACACGCACGCGGACGACAACGTCGCGGTCGAGCAGAACATGACGGAGCTCATCGCCGGGCACGTCTTCGAGCAGTCCGGGCACACGAACGCGGTCACGGCCGGCAAGACCTCGACGCTCGTCGTGGGCGGCTCGATCGTCGAGATCGGCAAGCTCAACAAGGCCGAGAACACGGAGAAGGTCCGGAACGAGACCGTGAGCGGCCTCGTCTTCAGCAAGGCCGACGAGAAGCACGCGTCGCGCGCCGAGGAGTCGCGCACGACGACCGTGGCGGGCGACTACATCGGCGTGTCGCTGAAGGAGCTCTTGCTCGCGGGCCTCGAACGGCTCCGCATCGAGTCCACGAGCACGACCCTCTCCGCGCCCGAGATCACGCTGAAGGTCGGCGACACCGAGATCCACCTGAAGAGCGGCCGGATCGACATGAAGGCGCCGAGCGAGATCACGATCGACACGCAGCAGGCCAATAACCTCGCATCGACGACGTCGTCGCAGAACTGAGGAAGGCGATGGCCCACACGAACTACCTCTATCGCATCTTCCACAGGCCGGCGTCGCACGCGCGTGCCCTCATCAACGGCATCCCGATCTACGACCGGATCGTCCCCGACAACGTCGCGCCGGTCGGCCCCGTCACGCACTGGCTGGTCCGCGGCGAGAACACGATCACGGTGGAGCTCTCGCCCTCGCCGCGCTCGCCCCTCACGCCGGATCTCGGGCCGCATTTCGAGATCTCCGTGCGGCTCGCGGAGGACATCGATCACGCCATCTTCACCTGGGACTACCCGAAAAGCGTCGCTGCGCTGGGCCTGCCGATCGATCTGCCGCTCGTGGGCGGCGGCGTGCTCCGCATCGACGACGACCTGCCCGATCCCGTGTATCGGCGCGGCTCGCGCGAGGAGTTCCCGGTCGAGGGCACCCTCGATCAACGCGCGGCCGTGCAGGAGCTCTACGACGCGTTCGCGACGCGCGACGCCGGGCGCTTCGAGACGGCGATGGACCTGAAGGTGCGCGAGTTCGAGCGTTATTACGGCCCGCAGCCCCTCTCGCGCGCCGAGGCCTTGAAGCGGATGAACGAGCCATGGCTCATGGAGCCCTTCGACGCGCACGACCTGCGCTTCGACCGCTACGCCGACGGCCGCGTCGCCTACGTGCGCCGCGCCTCCGGCAAGCCCGCCGTGCGCGCGCAGCACCGCGACGAACCCACGCTCGGCTGGGGCTCGAACTTCTACATGACGCGTCTCGATGGGCGCTGGCGCATTTTCTGTTGACGGACCGATCTCGAGGCGACGGAGGAACGAGCGATGGGCGCGACCGTTACGAACGAAGACCGCGGCGTCACGACGAAGACCAGCGAGCACACCGCGATGACGATCGGCCCGACGGACGTCTGCTTCGATCCGCCGAAGCAGAAGCCCGTGCCGCACATCAACCACGTGACGACGGACAAGGCCGTCGAGCACACGTCCGGAAAAACGCTCTTCCAGAACGGCAACGTCGTGCGCGTGGGCGAGGCGATCACGCCGAGCGATCCCGCGCACGGGGACTCGGGCGGCGGCGTCGTCAGCGGCACGTACCGCGAGGAGGCGCGGGCCACGGCCGGCTCGCCCGACGTCCGCGCCGAGGGCAAACCGCCCGCGCGGACCGATGATCCCACGACGCAGAACCACTCGAACACGACGGGCAAGATCCTGCAGGACGTGCCGCCGGAGTTGCTCACGGACAACCCCGAGGAGTTCTTCAAGCGCTGCTCCTACGACACGTCGGAGATCAAGGGCGGAGACGAGGAAGCCCCGTTCGTCGGCAACATGCCGCAGATCGACATCAAGCGCGGCGACGAGATCAAGATCGTCGCGAAGCGGAAAAACGCGAAGGTGCCCGACGCGCCGCCGGATTGTGTTCAGCCGCCGCACATGAAGTGGCTGCTCACCCGATCGGGCGGCCTCACCGCGCTCGGCGCGGCGATCCCCGAGAAGACGGGCGAGATGGAGGGCGACGAGATCACGCTCGGCGAGGATTGGAACCCGCCGTATGGCGGCCCGATCGAGTTCTCCGGCGAAATTTCGCAGAACGATTCGGACGCGACGAAGCGCCGGCGGATCAACGACAAGAACCGCTACGCGCAGCAGAACGCGGCGGCGCGTGGCTCGTCGCGGGTCGAGAACCAGGACGGGCGGCAGGCGTACCAGCAGGTCCAGCGCGACAAACAGCTCGAGGAAGCGGCGCTGAACAACCTGCGCACGCTGGCCGAGTTCCTCTGGGCCTGGCGCGCGTACCAGAACCCGGTGCGGATCCTGATCACCGGCCGCGCGTGCAGCGGCGGGGTCAGCTACGAGGTGCACTGTTATCCCGAGGGGGAGTTCACGTTCGAGCTCCCGCTCGAGCCCATCATTCGCGTGGGCCGCTGGATCAACCGCAGCCTCGAAACCGTCCAGCAGTTCGCGCGCCTCGGCAGGGTCGAGACCGAGGGCAGCATCAAGGCCCCCGGCGACGACTTCAAGGTCGAGATCCAGTTCAAGTGGGAGCCGGGCGAGGACGCGGATCTCTACCGGATGGTGCGCACCGCGGAGGTCAGCGTCAGCGGCCTCCTCTTCGAGCTCACGTTCGAGGCGAGCTGCCCGCTCACGAACTTCCTCGCCATCGTCCCGTTCGTCGGCGGCGTCGCGGCGAGCGCGGTCGGCTGGATCATCCAGCGCATGGGCGCCGAGGCGAGCATCGGGTTCGGCGTCGAGGTGAGCATCTCCGCCGCGGCGTACATCTCGTTCAAATGGACGAAGGCGCGCGGCTGGCAATGGGACACGGCGGGGGTGAAGCTGCCGGTCGAGGTCAAGATCTACGCCTTCATCCGCGTCCAGGTGCGTGATTGGCTTCAGATCGAGGGCCGCATCCAGGTCCAGGCGGAATGGGCGCTGCTGCTCGAGGCGAGCGACGCCGGCCTCGCGCTCAAGTCGGACGACGGCGAGCTCAAGGCGGGGCTCACGGGTCTCATCAAGATCGACGTCTGGTTCTACAGCTACGAGCAGACCGGTGAGTGGTGGCCCGATTGCCTCAAGACCGAGTTCAAGAAGACGGACCTCGCAACCCTCATCAGCAACTGATGCCCAAGGCCGAGCCTTTTCGCCGCATCCTCGTCGCGGAGTCGCCGGTTCGTCCCGCCGGAGAGCGCCACGCCAAACCCCTGCCTTGTCACGTCGGCGTCTTGCCCTGGGCCGTCGATCGGAACTGGCTCACGATCTTCGTCGTCGCCACGTTCCGCTTCGATCGGAGCGCGACGCATCGGTCGATCCCGCTCGAACCCGCGCCGCCGCGGCGCCTGCACGCAGGTCCGAGCGCGCCCGGTGAGCCCGTGCGGATCGACGATTTCGTTCCCTTGCGCCTCGCGGTCGATCTGACGCTCGCGGGGCACGTGGAGATCGTCCCCATGCCTTCGGGCACGCTCGGGCCGAGCGCGCTGCCGCGCCTCGCCGAGGTGGGCCTCGGGGCGCGGCGCCTTCCCTTCCTGGTGCAAGCGGACAAACCCGGGCGGATCCCGCTCCGGCCGCCGTATACGCGGACGCCGCACGGCCGTGAGATCGATCTCGGGCCGGAGGCCTGTCACGACGGATCGAGGCACGATTTCCTGCACCCGGAGAAGTTCGACCTGAGCGTCTACCAGGCGGGGACGCCGGAGATTTCGTACGAGGTCGAAGAAGTGACCTCGATCTACCTCGCGGGGCTCGGGCCGGATCCCGCGGCGACGTGGGAGATCGCGCTGCCGGCGTACGTGCCGCGCGCGCTCGTGGACTACAGCTCCGCCCGCGTGCGCCGCGGGGACGTGCAGCTCTTCCTCGACGGCGTCGCGATCGACCTGGATCAATCGACGGTGGACGTGACCTTTCGCGGGCTCGTCGAGACCACGGACAAACCACACCTCGACGTGGACCGGATCGTGATCGGCTGGGCCCCTCCCCGGCGCTGGAGCGAGGACGCGGCGGGCGCGTGGGACGATGTTTTGCGGGAGCTGCCGCGCGGGCGGTTCCGCTTCGCGGTGGAGCGCGAGGATGTGCTGAAGGGCGAGGATCCGCCCGCCCTGCGGCAGGAGGAGCTCCTGATGGCTCGCTACGAAACGTGGGGACACCCGAACGCCGCCGAGCCGGAGATGCAGCCGCACGAGGCCGCGCAGGTCGCGGCGGAGCTCGCCGAGCAGCGATGGCCTCGCGGCGAGGTGCTCGCGAAGCACAGGATCGACGAGTACACCTGGGGGATCGAGGAACGCGCGTGGGCGCAGCGGCTCGCGAGCGTGCGCGAGGAGGCCGACGGCGGGCCGAGCGGGGAGTACGTCCGGGCCTACCGGCGCGCCTCGCAGGCGCTCGCGACGCCGCGGGAGGCCGCGATCACGCCCAAGGAATTCGTGGCGATCGCGGCGAAGATGAAGCGCGAGGATCCGACGCAGGTGCTCGCGAAGGCGGGGCTCGGGATCGCGGCCTTCGGGCGGCTCGAATGGCGCTTCCGCGAGAAGGCGGCCGAGGACAAGGCGTTCGCCGCGGAGCTCGCGCGCCTCATGGCGGAGGAAGAGACACCGCGCGAAGGGCCGAAGCTCGGTGAAGGCGGGGCGCGTGAGGAGGGCGGTCGATGACCACGATGGGCCTCGTCGCGGGCGTGGGGATGTCAACGCCGCTCGGGCTCGACGCGCGGCAGTCGGCGCTCATGCTGCGCGCGCGCAAGCTCTCGCCCGGGAAAACCGGGCACCGGGATCGGCGCGGAAACTCCATCGGAGACGTGCGCGCGATCCGCATCGACGACGCCTGCAAGGGGCGCGAGCGGCTGATCGAGCTCGCGGCGCCGGCGCTCGTGGAGGCGACGCGCGGGATCGGCGCGGCGAAAGGGCCGATCCCGCTGTTCCTCTCGCTGCCGCCGCGACGCGCGGAGGAGGAGGAGCCGCTCGGGCCGGACTTCCTCGACGTCCTCGGCAAACGCGCGGGCGTGGCCGTCGCGCTCGCGGCCTCGGAGGCCGTGGTGCTGGGGCACGCGGGTTTCGCCGCGGCGCTCGCGCGGGGCCTCGCGGCGCTCGCGGCGCCGGGAGCGGGCCCGTGCGTGGTCGTGGGCGGCGTCGACAGCCACCATGATCCGGCCGTGCTCGCGGCGCTCGACAAGGAGCGGCGGCTGCACGCCGAGGGGGCGTGGAACGGCTTCATCCCGTCGGAGGCCGCGGCGTTCGTGGTGCTCGCGCGGCAGGATGCGGCCCCGCCGATCGCGCGCGTGCTCGCAGTCGCGACGGGGATGGAGCGCGAGGACGGGACGGAGATCGGCGAGGCCGCGACAGAGGTCGCGCTCCGCGTCGCCGGGGCGATGCGCGCGCCCGTGCCGTGGGTCCTGCCGGACGTGAACGGGGAGCGGCACCGCGTGAAAGAGTGGAGCTTCGTGCGCATCCGGAACCGATCGGCCTTCGACGAGGCCAAGACGATCGAGACGCGCCTCTACGACGAGCTCGGCGACGTGGGCGCGGCGAGCGGTGCCGTGCACGCAGCGTACGCGTGCATGGCGTTTCGCCTGGGGTTCGCCCCGGCACCGGAGGCGCTCGTCACGCTCGCGTCCGAGGGCCCCGCCCGCGGCGCCTTCGCCCTGGGGGCGCCATGATGCTGCAAGGTTTGCCCGGAACGACATCGACGCGCCCGCTGCTCGAAGGCGTGCGGTCCGCGCTCGAAGACAGCCTGCTCGCGATCGCCGATCGATCGGACACGGCCGAGCTCGCCGAGGCGCTCCGCGAGGGGATCGCGCTCCTGACCCGCCTCGTCGCGGACGAACCGCGCGACCTGGACGCGCTCGAAGCCCTGTCGCGCACCTCAACCGCGCTGAAGGCGGCGCGCGAGCGGATCTCGCTCGACGAGGTGGTGGCAAACCGCATCGAGGGCGCGGCGCGCTGGCTCGCAGACGCGAGCGAGCGGCTGCGCGGACGGCTGCCGGCGCGGGCCCTGGGGGCGGCCGCGGAAGCCACGCAGAACGAGGAGATCGTCGCGAGCGTGGGCGTCCCGCGGGCACATCCGGTCGTCGTGCCGCCGCCGCGGGTGCTCTCGCGCGAGGAGGCGACGGCCGCCGAAGGGGCACGCGGGCGGGCCCTGCTCGCAGCGTCGCGGGGCGCCGCGGGGGAGCTCGCGCAGATCCGCGCCCTCGCGCGCGACTGCTTCGAGGACATCGCAAGCCTCGGCAGCCTGCGCAGGCTCTACGATCACGAGCCCTGGGTCGACGCCGGCCCCTTCGAGCAGCGCCTGCTCGACAACCTCGACGCGCTCGTCGCGCTCGAACGGCCGCTCGATCCAGCCGCGCCCTCGCTCGGGCTCGTGGAGTCGCTCTTCGCATACGCCATCGAGTGGGTCGTGCCCGATTTCGGCCGGACCTTCGCGCTCGCCTTCACGCTCTCCTGTCTCGCCTCGGAGACGGCGATGCGCTGGGTCGTGCTGGCACTGCGCCGCTCGCACCCACGGACGTACCCGGCATTCGTCGATGCATTCGCGCTCGGCTCGAACGAGGCGATCGATCGCACCCTCGTCGAGCTCTGTCGCGAGGACGATCCCGCGCTCGTCGAGGTCGCGCTCTCCGCGATGGCGCGGCGCGGCCGCGTGGACATGGCGAGCGCGGTGCTGCTCCTCATGCGGCCCTCACCTTCGCCGGCCGTGCTCGACAAGGCGATCGACCTCGCGGCGCGTTTGCCCGCACAGGCGGCCACGCCGCTGCTCGCGCGCCTGCTCGACAGCCCGGACCCCGACACCGGCGCAAGCGCCGCCGCGGCCCTCACCACGCTCGGCGACGCCCGCGGCCCGAAGCACCTCCGCGCCTTGCTCCAGCGTCCCCGCACGGACGACGTCGCGGCCTTGCGCGCACGCCGCATCGCCCTCGAAGCCCTGTGCCTCCTCGGCAGCCCCTTCGATCGGAACCTCCTCGGCACCGAAGCGAGCCTCGATCGCGAGGGTTTGCCCTGGCTCGGCTGGCACGGGCACCCCGACCACGTGCCCGTTCTCATCGAAGGCATCCGCCGCGCAGCCGCGAACGGGGCATTCGACGAGGCAGATCGAATCGGGCAGGCCCTTGAGCGAATCGGCGGCGGCTCGGCACCACGCCCCGGCGCGCTCGCGGGCGGCGACTTCGAGGAGCGGCTCGCAGCATGGCTACGCGCGTTCGAGGAGCGACGGCCCCTCGACAACCCCCGCATGCGATTTGGCCAGCCGTGGACGCCGTCCGCGATCCTCACCGAGCTCACGGCGCGCGGAACGCGCCAAGGCGAACGGCCGATCCTCGCACGCGAGCTCGCGCTCGTGACCCGCAGAGCGGTGCACCTCGACGTCGCGGGCTGGATCGTCGTCCAGGAGCGCGCGCTCGCGGCGGCCCGCGATGCATTGCCCCGGCAAACCTGATCAATTCAAGCGCAGCATGCGCCCGACGATCTTGTGCACGCCTTCCGCGCGCGACAGGATCCGCTCGGCGTACGTCTCGACCTCGCCGATCGCGCGCAGCACGACGGCTGCGGTCTGCGCCGAGAGCGAGAGCTCCTCGCCGGCGTCGAGCGCGATCCGCTTCGCCTTGATGGTGTAGCTCTCGGCCGCGTCTACGCCGGGCGTCGGCTGCGTGCGTAGCGCGCCGATCACGACGAGCGTGCCGTCCGCGCCTTCCTCGACGAGCACGCGCTCGCATCGCGCGCGGGCGCCTTCGATCACGGTTGGGTGGACCGACGGATCGAGCTTTGCGGGTGCGGTCGTGGAGCCGATTCCGAGCACGACGCCGTCCTCGCGGAGTGCGTGCACCTCGGCCGTGAACAATGCCGGACGCCGGGCCGGCCCCGGCACGGGCTGGAGCCGCGGCCCCCGTTTCGCCGACGCTGCTTCGATCCCGCGCACGTTGGTGGCACGCTTCATGGCTCCTCCAGAGGCCTCGGATTCTATACGAGTCCGCGGCGCGTGCGGATCGCTTCCTCGCGCATCACGCGATCCCGCCGAGGGGTGGCGGCGCGACGCCTGGGGCCTTTGCGGCCTCGAACGCGGCGCAGAGCGCGAGGGCGAGGTCACAGCGGCCCTCGCGCGCCTCGCCCGCGAGTGCTTCTGCTTGCTGCCGCTCGTGCACGCGCCACGCGACCTCGTCGATTCCGTAGCGCGAAAGCACCTCGTGCAGCGCGTCGCGCGCGCCCCAGAGATCGACCTTGATCCGCGCATATCGCTCGATCGAGAGCTCCCCGCGCGGCGCGGCTGCGCTCGGGGAGGTGACCATGGCTCCGGACGGCGTGACCATGGCTCCCGACGGCGTAACCATGGCTCCCGAAGGCGTAACCATGGCTCCCGACGGCGTGACCATGGCTCCCGACGGCGTAACCATGGCTCCCGACGGCGTAACCATGGCTCCCGACGGCGTGACCATGGCTCCCGACGGCGTAACCATAGCTCCCGACGGCGTAACCATGGCTCCCGACGGCGTAACCATGGCTCCCGACGGCGTAACCATGGCTCCCGACGGCGTGACCATGGCTCCCGGCGCCGAGAGGACGAAGAGCGGCGTCGCCGTGGGGCTCGGTTTTCCGAACGGCAGCGCTGCATCGGGCGGAATCTTCGGCTTTCGCTCGGTCTCCGGCTCGGGCTCGTCCGCCGCCGGGGCCGGCGTGGCTGGGCGAAAGGGCAGCGCGGGCGACGCCGCGGGCTTCGCCGTGGGGACGAGCGTCCGCGTGCCATCGTCGTCCGGATCGATTGCGCCCGCCGCGACGAATGGCAGCGGCGCGGCCGCCACGGCCCTCGCCTCCGGGACACGCGTCTCGGTCCCATCGTCGTCCGGATCGATCAGCGGCAGGGTCTTCGCCACGGCGGGCGCGGGCGCCGGATGGCTCTCCGGGAGCGGGCGCAGCGGCGAGCGCTGGAACGGCAGGGTCGAAAACCCCTCGGGTTTGCTCACGTTTCCGGTCAGCGTCGGCTCGTCGTCGTCCCGCGTGAACGACACGGGCGGGCGTTCACGCCGCGGCTCGGGCGGAGGCATCGCCGGCGTGCTCGAGGGCGTGAAGGGAAGCGCGGCCGCAGGCTTCGGGGCCGTGTCGGTCAGCATCGTGATCGTGCGTGGGCCGCGAGGCCTCTCGGGCATCGCCGGGGCCTGCGGGACACTCGGCGGAACGCTTGGCGGGACGCTCGGCGCCGGGCTCGGCACGACACTCGGCACGACACTCGCCGCCGCGATCCCCCGCGTCGGCGCAACCACGACGACCCCATCTTCCTTCGCGTGCCGGAGCGGCACCGCCGCGCGCCACGTCACGCTGCAGACCCCTCGATCCGTATCGATCAGCAGCGTATCCGCGCGCAACCACACTTCCTGCGGGCCGCCCCCGCTCCGCGTCACCATCGCTCGCGGCCGGATATCCTCGACCACCGCGATCATCCGCGGCAGCTCCGGGTGCAGGTGTTCGAGGAGGATCTGCGCCTGGGCCGGAAGCTCGGTGATCTGCTGGTCCTTCGGCGCCGCGTTCCAGTACGACGCATCCACGCCCGCGGGCAGCGGCTGCTCGTGCCACGCCTCGTGCGACCACGCATTGCGATGCGCGCGCAGGTGCTCGGCGCGCGTCGGCCACCGCGCCGCGATCGGCCCGAGCCCGACCGACGGAATCTCCTGCGTGGGGCTCCGCAATACGAAACCCACCGGCTCGAAATTCGGCGGATGTCCCGGCGTCGTCGCATCGACGCACGGCGGGATCCCCACGGGATTCCACGATCTCGGCCCGCCCGCCGCGCGCATCCAACGCAGAGGCATCCGCGTGAACGGCACCGCGTCCGAAAGCCTCCCTTCCGGCAGCCAGTACCGATCGCCGTACACCACGATCGCCTTGTTCACGCCGCCCACCGCGAGACGCGCGACGAGCGACGGCACGGCCTGGCCATGGGGCGCCCACGCATGCCCCACGACCATCACGTCCACGTGCCGCTTGAACGGCGCGAGATCGTTCGGCAGGCGGATGCTGCGCGGCGAACCATCCTGCCAGTACACGTCGATCGTCTGCGGCGCGTCCGGCGTACCGAGGAGCTCGCACGGCCCGTTTCGCAGCGCGTACGTGGCCTTGCAGAGGACCGTCATCACGAAGGCGTCCGGGCGTGGCTGCCAGACGAGCTTTGCCACGGCGAGCGGGGGTTTCGCGGAGACGTGCACGGCGTCAGCTTACCATCGCGCCGCTCGCTCGATGAGGCCTCGGATCACGCGCTGCGGCGCGGCTTCCGGGCCCGAGCGCGCGTCATTGACAATCGACCCCATCCGCGCCATCTCGGAGCGCCATGGCCAAGGTCCCCCTCGATCACGCGACCGTCGACGCGTGCCGCGCAGCGGCGGCCGCGATCGCCGACGACGTCCAGCGCTTCATCGACCGCCACACCACCGTGGGCCTCGAGCGCACCGTCGCGCGCGCCTACGGCGTCACGGGCGCGGATCCCGAGGGCACGCCGCTCGCGAACGCGCTCGTCGACCGCATCCACAAGGCGGGGCACACGGGCCGCGGCGTCGCCTACTTCCTCGGACGCGCGCTCGTCGAAGGCGCGAGCTCCGCGCAGGAGGCGGCCGAGCAGATCGCCTACGGCGGCGCCTCGCTCGACGTCGAGGGCGGCCCCACCACGAACGAATGCCGCGGCGCCCTCGAGCTCGAAACGCAGAAGGCGATCGCCCGCATCGACGAAGCTCGGCACGCGCGCACGCGGTTCAAGAGCCGCTTCCCCGAGCCCGAGCTCCCGCTCAAATACGTCATCGTCGCGACCGGCAACATCTACGACGACGCGGTCCAGGCCAAGGCCGCGAAGTTCGCCGGGGCGGACATCGTCGCGGTCATCCGCGCGACGGCGCAATCGCTCCTCGATTACGTGCCCGAGGGCCCGACGACCGAGGGGTATGGCGGGACGTACGCCACGCAGGAGAACTTCCGCATCATCCGCAAGGCCGCGGACGAGGCGAGCGAGGAGACCGGCAAATACCTCGCCCAGACGAACTACTCGTCGGGCTTGTGCATGAGCGAAATCGCGTGGATGGCGGCGGTCGAGCGGCTCGACATGCTCCTCAACGACGCGATGTACGGGATCCTCTTCCGCGACATCAACATGGAGCGGACGTTCGTCGATCAATACTTCTCGCGCCGGATCGTGGCGAGGAGCGGCATCGTCATCAACACGGGCGAGGACAATTACCTCACGACGGCGGACGCGGTCGAAAAAGCCCACACCGTGCTCGCCTCGCAGTTCATCAACGAGGCGTTCGCGCGGCGGGCGGGGCTCTCGGACGAGCAGATGGGCCTCGGGCACGCATTCGAGATCGACCCTTGGCTCGAGGACAGCTTCCTCTTCGAGGTCGCGCAAGCCCAGCTCATTCGGCAGATCTTCGACAAGCACCCGATCAAGTGGATGCCGCCCACGAAATTCAAGACGGGCGACGTCTTCCACAGCCACGTGCACGACGCGATGTTCAACCTCGCGGGCATCATGACGCACCAGTCGATCGAGCTGCTCGGCATGTTCAGCGAGGCGATCCACACGCCCCTGCTCATGGACCGATTCCTCTCGTTGAAGAGCGCGAAATACATCTTCGGCACGGCCAGGCACCTCGGCGACGAGATCCAGTGGAAGCCCGGCGGCATCGTGGAGCGGCGCGCGAAGGAGGTGCTGCACAACGCGCACGAGCTTCTGGCCCAGGTGAAGGGCGAAGGCATCTGGGACGCGATCGGCCGGGGCGCGTTCGGCGACGTGA
The DNA here is from genome assembly GCF_028435265.1 of Polyangium jinanense. Classification (GTDB taxonomy): domain Bacteria; phylum Myxococcota_A; class Polyangia; order Polyangiales; family Polyangiaceae; genus Polyangium; species Polyangium jinanense. Next base: position 139,734 of record NZ_JAGTJK010000018.1, read on the forward strand.
AGCGCAAGCGCACGGGCGGAAAGGGGCACGCCGGCGTGGTGGCGCGTGATCCCGAGTATTTGAACCCGATCCTCGACGAGCTCGAAGGAGGCCGCTGACCATGGCGAAATGGCTACGCGCTTACGGAGACCGTGAAGGCGACGGGATGGTGCAAATGACCTTCACGCTCGCGCTCCTGCCCGGGGATCGCGCGCGGGAGGCGGCGAAGCGCTTCGCCGAGGCCCACGGCCTGAAAGACCCGCTCATCACCACGATGGAGCAATGCTCGCAGCAGCACACGTATTTCGTGGCGTACGGGCACTCCGCGCACCAGATCGACGTCGACACCATCGACGTCGCCGAGCTCGCCGCGAAGCCGCTCTCCCGCGAGCAGATCGAGGCCATGGGCAAGGAGCTCGGCCGCAAGATCGTCGTGGTCGGCGCCTGCACCGGCTCGGACGCGCATACCGTCGGAATCGACGCGATCCTCAATTACAAGGGATTCGCCGGGGAAAAGGGCCTCGAGAGCTACAAGTGCTTCGACGCGCACAACCTCGGCGCGCAGGTCGAGAACGTCGAGCTCGCCGAGCGCGCGAAGGCGCTCGGGGCCGACGCGATCCTCGTCTCGCAGGTCATCACGCAGCGCAACTGCCACAAGGAAAACGCGGCGGCGCTCATCGATCTCCTGAAGAAACAAGGCGTCCGCGACAACTTCCTGCTGCTGCTCGGCGGTCCGCGCATCGACAACAAGCTCGCGCTCGAGCTCGGCTACGAAGGCGGCTTCGGCCCCGGCACGAAGCCTTCGGATGTCGCCGCCTTCGTGGCCGAGGAGGTTTTACGTCGCGCCCGTGGGAAACAGGTCGATCCGAGGCGGTAGAGGACGACCCTGTTGCGCGGTCGTGACACTGGTACGCCGCCGTGACGCCCGCCGTCACGCGGGCGTGACAACGCTCCCCTGCCGGCGCGCGCGCGCCTCGGAAATCGGCTTCTTCGACGGGTCACGCGCTCCGGCACGCTCGTTGCGATGCACTCGGTCACACGGGCCACGATGCAATGGCCACAACCGGGAGCACGATTCCAATGAGCAAGACGACCCTCACCAAGGCCGGCAGCCTCGCATTGACCTTCCCCCTGCTTCTCGCAGCCTCCACGATGGCCTGCGTCGGCGTGGACACCTCGGAGAACGAGGCGTTCGTCCCGACGATGGCCGATACCGAGTCCGCTCGGCTCAATGGCGACGGTGATTTCTACGGGCCGTCTGCGCGCGCCCTCCCGGAGCCGGAGGCCCGCGACAACAGCGCCCCGTGTGGGGATCAGACCCTCGCCGTGGTGCATGCCCGCTCCGGCGCCACGTACGTGTTCTGCGCCATGGGCAATGGGAAAACGGGCGTCCTGGAAGAGCTCCCCGCCGATGGGAGCGCGGTGAGCGTGCTCGATACGTACACGACGCCCACCGAGGTCCTGCGCGCCGTGGCACCCGAGAACATGGCGTTGCCCGACGAGCTCGTCGCAGCCGTCGATCGGGGCGCCCGCACGATGGAGGAGTACCGGCCGCTGAAGCCGTTCACGCTCGGCGTCCCGAAGACGCCGTCGCCCATGACGATGGTGGGGAGCTACTACTGCGACAACCCGACCGAGTGGTCCTATACGTACGGCTGGAACAACTCCTTCGTCCCGTTCATCGAGGAGTACGTCGAGGACTATGCCGATTGCTCGCTTCACCTCTGGACGAGCTCCGACACCGTGACGGCGCACCAGCACACGGCGAGCACCAACCCGGTCGCGGACGACTACGGTCCGCCGTACGCCACCGCGTGCGCGGCCAAGGAGCACGTCCTCTCGTGTAATGGCCAAACGCTGTTCGAGGCGTTCCAGAAGGAGACGCCGTCGGATCCCTGGGAGACCAAGCTCACCTACTGGGTCTCGGACGGGGGCGTCGCGACGTGGAAGCTGTTCGCGTCCGACTGCCAGGCGAGCCACGACCGCGACGATATGCGTTACAAGGGGACCAGCGAGCCGGGCGCCTACCACAAATACTCGAACATCTTCATCAAGTGGCTCGGGGGCACTTCCTGCGTCTTCAAGTGAGCCGCCTGGTAGGCGGGATCGGACTCATCGCAACGCCGCCGCGTGGTGCTCCACGTGGTCGCGCATGAACGTCGCGATGAAGTAATAGCTGTGGTCATACCCCGGCTGCATCCGCAGCGTCAGCGGATGCCCCGCGGCCTCGCACGCCTCCCGGAACAGCTCCGGCTGCAATTCCCGCGCGAGGAATTGATCCGCGTCCCCCTGATCGATCAGGATCGAAAGCCGCTCCTTCGCCTCGCGCACGAGCGCTGTCGCGTCCCACGCCTTCCACACCTCCCGGTCCGCGCCGAGATACGCGGAGAGCGCTTTTTCGCCCCAGGGCACCCGGCTCGGCGCCACGATCGGCGAAAATGCCGACACCGATCGATACCGGCCCGGATGCTTCAGCGCGAGCACGAGCGCGCCGTGCCCGCCCATCGAATGCCCGAAGATCCCCCGACGGTCCGGGAGCGCCGGCAGGTGCGCCTCCACGAGCGCCGGCAGCTCCTCGGCCACGTATTGGTGCATCCGATAATGCCGCACCCACGGCTCTTCGGTCGCGTCCACGTAAAACCCGGCCCCTTGCCCGAGGTCGTAGGCCGGATCGTCCGCCACGCCCTCGCCGCGCGGGCTCGTGTCCGGCGCGACCACGATGATCCCGTGCCGCGCCGCGTGCTCCTGCACGCCTGCCTTCGTCACGAAGTTCTGCTCCGTGCACGTGAGCCCGGAGAGCCAGTAGAGCACCGGGCAACGCCCGGACTCGACCTGCGGGGGCAGGTAGACGCCCACGTTCATGCTACAGCCGAGCGCGCGTGATTCGTGCCGCAGCACCTTCTGGTGGCCGCCGAAAGAGCGATTCGTCGAGACCTGGGTGAAGGGGTTCATCATGGCGGCTGCGAGACTACCCGAACAAGCCCCTGCCGCGCAATTCAGAGCTCCGCGGTCGTCAGCCACTTCGGGTTCTTCTCGGTCCCGTCGAAGCGCTCGGTATTCTTGAACGGCTCGTACTGCCCGCTCCGGCCCGCCGGCGCCGTCCGCGCGAGCAGCGTCTCCTTCTCCTCCTTGCGCAACGGCTCGAACGTATAGGCCGTATGCAGCGCCTGCTCCAGCACGCCCGCCGTGTCACAGCCCGTGATCACCACTGACGTCGGCAAGGACATCGCATACCGCAGGCATTCCGGCGCGCTCACCAGGCCGCTCTCGAGCAGGATCCCCGACGCCAGCGGCTTCATTCCGAGCACGCCGATGTCGTGCTCCACGAGAACCGGCAAGACATCCTTCTCGAAGCTCTTGTAATGCGCATCCATCGGGTTCAGCGGCATCTGCACCGTGTCGAACGTGAACCCGTGCTCGAACCCCGCCTTCAGCATGGCCACCATGTACGCCGGATCCTTGTGCCCGGTAAAACCGATGTACCGCAGCTTTCCGGCCTGCTTCGCCGCGAAGAGCGCCTCCATCATCCCGTCCGGCCCGAAGACCCGCGCCGGATCGCTTCCGCGGATCACCTCGTGGATCTGCACGAGATCGATCACGTCCGTGCGCAGCCGCTTCAGCGATTGATCGAGCTGCTCGGCCGCCGATTGCCGCGTGCGGCCGTCGAGCTTCGTCATCAGGAACGCCTTCTGCCGGTATCCATCCTGGAGTGCCACACCCATGCGGCGCTCGCTCTCGCCGTCGTTGTAATCCCAGCAGTTGTCCAGGAAATTGACCCCGTGATCCAGCGCCATCCGGATGATGCGGATGCTCTCCTGGGGGTCTTTTTGCATCCCGACGTGGAACCCCCCGAGCCCCACCACGCTCACGCGCTCGCCCGTCCGGCCGAGCACACGCGTCGGCATCGTCGCGCCGGCCGGGAGCGGGATGTCCCCTTCTCGCGGCGCGCCGGGACGCGGCCCGCGCGGCGGCGCATCCGATGAACCCGACCCGCCGCCATTGTCTCGCGTGGATGCACATGCGGTGAGCGCGAGGCCCACGCCGACCGAACCGATGAACGTGCGCCGCGTAAATCGTGCCACCATGCGAGCCCCCGACGAGGCCGGCATTGCAGGGGACGTGCCGCGGCGCGGTCGGGCGAGCCCGGGCCGCGGGCGGAATCGATTACTCCGTCCGCTCGATCGACACGAGCCACGCCTCCGCGTATCCCTTGCCGCCGAGCATGTGCTCGAACCGCGCCGGCCGGATCTGCCGCACCTTCCAGCCGGACGCGAATGCCGCGCGAAGATCCGCCTCCGAGAGCCGCCGCGGCCCCTCCGTGCCCGGCTCCTTGTCGCTCCAAACGAGCGCGTGATACATGCCGCCCGGACGAACCACGTGCGAAAGGCTCTCCACGTATCGCGGACGCATCTCGCTGCCGAACACGTGGAGCAGCCCCGAATCCAGCACCGTATCGAACGTCCGCCCGAGCATCTCGAGCTCCAGCGCATTGCCGCGCACGAATTGCACGGGCACGGAGCTCCGCTCTGCGCGCGTCCGGGCCTTCGAAAGCGCGTTCTCCACCATGTCGAGCCCCGTCACCGCGTGCCCCCGCGCCGCGAGGAAAATCGCGTTGTCGCCCGGCCCGCAGCCCACGTCGAGCACGTCGCCGTGGAAGGCCCCCGCCTCCGCCAGCGCCACGATGTCCGCTTGCGGCCGGCCGATGTCCCAGGGCGCGTGCACGCCCTCCTCGTAGGCATGGTGGAACGCCGAGGGCTCCGGTGGAGCCGTCACGTCCCTCGTTCCTTCGCCTTCGCCTTCGCTTGCCATCACACCTCTCCTCGGTGTTTCCGGTTGGTCCCTCTCCATGCGGCGGCGCCTCCTCGGCGGCAAGGTTTTGCGCGCGCGCTTTCGTGCGCGGCTTCTTCGCGGCCTGCCGCGGGGCGCTTCGACCGGAAGGCTCGACGCCGGCGGACACGAGCGGTAGGAAAGAAGGATCCGCCGTCGTCGACCTCGCGCCATGCGTCCCTCCCAAGCGCCCCTTTGCCTCCTTCCCTTTGCCCTCGCGGGCCTCGTCGGGGCCTGCCCGCGCGCCGCGGCGGCCGCGCCTCCGGGGCCCTCCGACGAGCAAAAACAGGCCTGCGCCGACGCCTCCGAGCAAGGCCAGGAGCTGCGCGACCAGGGCAAGCTCCTCGCCGCGCGCGAGCGCTTCCTCGCTTGCGCCGCGGAAGCCTGTCCGCCCATCATCCGCAAGGACTGCGCCGACTGGCTCGCCGACCTCGACGAGCGCACCCCCTCCATCGTCCTCGAGGCCCGCGGCCCCGAAGGCCAGGACCTCACCAACGTCCGCGTCCTCGAAGGTGAACGCGAGCTCGCCGCGTCCCTCGACGGCAAAGCGATCCCCCTCGATCCCGGCGAACACCGCCTCCGTTACGAGTGGCCGGGCGCCCCTTTCGTCGAGGAGCGAATCGTCCTCCGCGAAGGCGAACACCGCCGTCGCCTCTCCGTTCGATTCACGCCCCCCGCGCCTCCTCCGCCCAAAACCCCTGCGCCCGCCGCGCCTCCGCCGCGCCCCCTTCCCCTCGCGCCCCTCGTCCTCGGCGGCGTGGCCCTCGCGGGCGCCGCGGCATTCACCGGCCTCGCCGTGAGCGCGAAGAGCGATTACGATCACCTCGACAGGACCTGTGCGCCGCGCTGTACGGACGACCTCGTCGATCCCGTACGTACCAAGCTCATTCTCGCCAACGTCTCCCTCGGCGTGTCCGTCGTCTCCCTGGGCGTCGCCACGGTCCTCTGGTTCACCCGCCCCCAGAATTCGCCCGGAAAAACCCCCACGACCGCCTTTGCCATCACGCCCCTGCCCGGCGGCGCCGCGGCCTTCTTCGGCGGCCCCCTCCCGTTCGACGGATCGTCCCGCGCCAGGGTGATGGCCCCGATCACCCCCCCATGAACGAGCGGATCACCCCTCTCCCCCGGGCGCTTCGTTTCCGGCCGATTTCCTGATCCTCTCGCCCCGGCATGCCCGTTGCGATGGGGCCGGGGCATGAAGCACTGGAACCGTCGACGCTTCCTCTCGGGCATGGGCGCGGCCCTCGTCGCCGCCCCCGTCCTCGGCCTCCTCGAGCGTGATATTCGCGCCGAAAACGCGACGCCGGCCCGTCGCCTCGTCGTGTTCTTCTCGCCAAACGGCACCATTCACAAGCACTGGCGCCCGAGCGGCAGCGGGTCGAACTTCTCGTTCCCCGCGGGCAGCATCCTCGAGCCGCTCGCCGCGCACAAGAGCCGCCTCATCGTGTGCGACGGCATCGATTTCCACGGCGTCGACAACCACGAAGCCGGCATGGGCGCCATGCTCACCGGCGGAGGCACCGTCGGCACGGAGACCGCGGGCAAGAGCCTCGATCAATACGTCGCCTCCCGCATCGGCCAGAACGATCGATTCTCCTCCCTCGAGCTCGGCGTGCAGACGAGCGCCTGGGGCGGCGGCATCCAGACCCGCATCTCCTACGCGGGCCCCGGCCAGTTCGTCCCGCCCGACGACAGCCCGAAGAGCGTTTATACCCGCATGTTCGGCGACGCCGTCGGCGGTCCGGGGGAGCTCGACGCGGCCCTCGCCCGCAAAAAGAGCATCCTCGACCTGCTCCGCGGCGAGCTCGGCACCTTGCGCGGCCGCGTCGGCTCGCAGGAGCGCGAGAAACTCGACGAGCACCTCGAATCCCTGAAGAAACTCGAATCCGGCCTCGAAGGCCCGCTCTGCGCCCCGCCCGCGGCCCCGCCCTCGGTCGGCACCTACGATAACGACGCGTTCCCCACGATCGGCAAATCCCAGATGGATCTGCTCGTCCTCGCGCTCGCCTGCGACATGACGCGCGTCGCGTCCGTGCAATGGAACCACACCGTCGGGCCCGTCGTCATGAGCTGGCTCGGCGTCGCCGAGGGCCACCACGGCCTCTCCCACAGCGACGACAGTAACTCCAAGGGCGTCGCCGAGTTCATCGCCACCGAGCGCTGGTATGCCGAGCAGTTCGCCTACCTCCTCGAGCGCCTCGCCACCACGCCCGATCCGCAGGGCGGCATGCTCCTCGATTCCACCGTCGTCCTTTGGTGCAAGGAGCTCGGCGACAGCCGCCTCCACGATTGCAAGTCCGTGCCGTTCGTCCTCGCGGGCGGCGGCGGCCTCTCCACGGGCCGGTATCTGAGCTTCGGCGGCGCGCCGCACAACCGCCTCCTCGTCTCCGTCTGCCACGCCCTCGGCCTCGACAACAAGACCTTCGGCGATCCGGCAAAAGGCTCGGGTCCCCTGCCGGAGCTCTTCGCGTGAAACCCTTTTTTAGAAACGTGGGAGCCATGGCCATGCTGCGCACTTTCCTTCGCTCGAATTCGATCCGGATCACGGGCGCCCTCGCCCTCACGGCCGCCTTCGCCGGCTGCCTCGGCGGGGAAGACGAAAAAGAGGGGGCGCCCGGCGTAGTCGGTTGTCCGGACGACCTCGCGTTCTTCGAGAACAACATCTACGAGCCCCTGCTCGAAAAGAAATGCTTCGTCTGCCACAGCGCGACGGGCATGGCCGGCAAGAGCCGCCTCGTCCTCACGCCGCGGAGCGAGCCCGACGCCCTCGAAAAGAATCTCGAAGTGGCTCGCGCGCTCGCCGTCGACCAGCCCGCTGGCGTCTCGGTCCTCCTCTCGCGCCCCTCGGGCCAGCACCCGAATGGCCACCCCGGCGGCACCATCGTCGAGCCGGGCAGCCCTGATTACGCGACGCTCTCGCTCTTCATCACGCGCACAACCCGCGGCGAAGGCTGCGCCGCGCCGTCCGCCGCTTGCACCACCGTGCAGCCAGGACCGCGTGTCCTCCGGCGCCTCACCCGCGGCGAATACGACGCCACGATCGCGGAGCTCTTCGGCATCGAGTCGCAATGGGGCGCCTCCTTCGTCCCCGACATCGTCATCGGCGGCTTCGACAACAACGAAGACGCGCTCCGCGTGAGCCCGCTCTTCGCCGACCAGGTCCGCCGCGCCGCCGAGGAGATCGCAACGCTTGCCCTGACGAACCCTTCGAGCATCCTGCCGTGCGACCCCGTCGCCGCCGGCCCCGAGGCCTGCGCGAAGACGTTCGTCGAGACGTTCGGCAAGCGCGCCTTCCGCCGCCCGCTCAGCGAAGACGACAGCAAGCGTTACCTCGCGCTCTACCAGACGATCGCCTCCAAGGAGGGCTTCAACGAGGGCATCGAGGCCGTGATCACGGCCATGCTCCAGTCGCCGCATTTCCTCTATCGCACCGAGCTCGGCGACGAATCCGTCACCAGCGAGGGTGGCCGCGTTCGTTTGACCCCCTACGAGATCGCCACCGAGCTCTCCTACATGCTCTGGGGCACGATGCCGGACGACGAGCTCTTCGCCGCCGCCGACGCGAATGCGCTCGGCACGCCGGAGCAGATCGAGGCCCAGGCCAAGCGCCTCCTCGAGGATCCCCGGAGCGACGAGATCCTCGAGCGGTTCGCCATTGCCTGGCTCGAGCTCGATCGGATCGAAGCCGCGCCCAAGGACTCCGCCACCTACCCCGAATGGAACGCCGAGATCCGCGCCGCCATGATCGAGGAGACGCGCATCTTCGTGCGCCACGTCATCCGCAATGGTGAAGGCACGATCGCGGAGCTGCTCGATGCCCCCTACACCTTCGTGAGCCCGAAACTCGCGGCTTATTACGGTTTGCCCGCGCCCGCGGGCGCCGGGGGCGAAAACGATTTCGGCAGGGTCGAGCTCGAAGGCTCCGGCCGCGCCGGCATCCTCTCGCACGGCAGCGTCCTCGCCACGCACGGAAAACCGGCCGGCTCCTCGCCCGTCCATCGCGGCAAGCTCGTCCGCGAACGCCTGTTTTGCCAGCCCTTGCCGCCGCCGCCGCCCGGCGTCGTCGCCGAGCCGCCGCCTGTCGATCCGACGAAGAGCACCCGCGAGCGCTACGCGGCGCACACCACCGTCGAGCTCTGCAAGAGCTGCCACGACCTCGTCGACCCCATCGGCTTCGCCTTCGAGCATTTCGATGGCATCGGCCGGTATCGCGCCGACGAGAATGGCCTGCCGATCGACGCCTCTGGCGAGATCCTCTCGGCCCCGTCCACCACGGGCTCGTTCGTGGGTGTCCCCGAGCTCGCCTCCGTCCTCGCGGGCAGCGCCGACGCGCAGGGTTGTTATGCGCGCTCGTGGCTTCGTTATGCGTACGGACAGCTCGACGAGGGCCGGCTCGCTTGCCTTTCCAGCCAGGTCGCGGACGAATTCCAGAAAGGAAACCTCCGTGTCCTCGACCTCCTCGTCGCGCTCACGCGCACCTCGCATTTCACCGAGCGCGTCGCGGATCCCCCGGAGCCCGGCGGCAATCCCACGGGCGCGGGCGGCTCCGGCGCCGGCGGCGCGGGAGGTGGCGATCCCACCGGCTCCGGCGGCGCGGGCGCGGGCGGCGGTGATCCCGGCCCCACGCTCCCGTACGTCGTGGCGACCACCGTCGACAGCGATTGGGGCAGCGGGTATCAGCTCACGGTCGAGGTCACGAACATCGGAAAAGAAAGCCTCACCTGGTCCATCCCGATGCAGGTCGACGGCACGATCGACAACATCTGGAATGCGGGCTATACGGTGACGGACGGCACGACACACTTCGTCGGCGCCGCACACAATGCCACCCTCGCGCCGGGCCAGGCCACGAGCTTCGGCTTCGTCGCGACGCGCTGAACGACGAGAAGGCCGACTTTCGATCCGGACGGGCGGGCCCTACGGTTCGCGGAGACCATGGTCCCCGCGCCGCCCGCCCTCGCCGATCCCGTCGTGGATCTCCCCACGACCTGGTACGGCCCCGCCGTCGCGCGATTCGAGGCGGCGTTCCCGGGCAATCCCTACGATCCTGAAGAAAACGACGTCCGCGTCGTCTTCATCTCTGCGAACGGCGAGCGCTTCGAGCGTATCGCGTACCCGGACGGGACCTCCGCCTACGCGGCCGTCCTCGTCGCGCCGCGGCCCGGGCCGTATCGCCCGCTCCTCTATCGCAATGGGGTCCTCCAGCCCATCGAGGCCCGGAGTGCGTACGTTCGTCTCGACGACCGCCTGCCGCGCGGCTTCCTCCGCATCGACGCGCGCAATCCAAACCGCTTCGTGTGGGACGACGGCACGCCGTATTACCCGCTCGGCTTCAATCTCGGCTGGCAGATGCCGGACATGCCGCCCATGGCCGAGCAGCTCGCGCGCATGGGCGCGGCCGGGATCCAGTGGACGCGCATCTGGGCGAGCTCCTGGGACGGGAAAAACCCGTTCTGGCCCGTGGATGATCCGGCGGCGCCGCGGGATCGTCTCTGGCCGCCGGCGCTCGCGAAATGGGATGCCCTCTTCGGGGCCTGCGAAAAGGCGGGCATCTCGATGCAAATGGTCCTCTTCAATCACGGATCCTTCAGCACCCTCGTCAACCCGAACTGGCCCGATCATCCGTGGAATGCGGCCCGCGGCGGCTTCTTGACGGACGCGGCCGACGTCTTCGCGGACGCCGAGGCGAAGCGGCGCATGAAAATGTGGCTCCGCCACGCCGTCGCCCGCTTCTCGCATTCGCCGTCCCTCTTCGCCTGGGAGCTCTGGAACGAGGTCGAGTGGACGGATGCCTCGTTCGCCGGGCGATTCTCGGACATCACGGCGTGGCACGACGAAATGGCGCACTACATCCGCGCCCTCGATCCCTACGGCCATCCGGTGACCACGAGCGCGCTGCTCGCGCCGCCGTCGACGTGGCGCGCCATGGACTTCCTCCAACCCCACCTCTACACGGACGCCGTCACGCTCTTCGCGCGCCTCGGCTGGCTCCCGACCCGCGCGCCGGCCTTTTTTGGCGAGATCGGCCCGTCGCACCCCGCGCAGGTGAACCTTCGTGCCTTCGTCCGCGACGCCATCTATGCCGGCATGCTCCGCAATCAGGCCGGCACGCCCATGTTCTGGTACTGGGATCTCGTCGAAAAGCATGATCTTTACGGCGAATTTCGGACCGCGGCGAAAGTGCTCGACAGAAGCCGCCTGGCCCTTCATCCTCGCGCCGAGAGCCGCCCCATCGTCGTCATCCCGCCCTCGCCCGCACTCGCGCTCGGGGAGCGAAATTGGCTGACGATCCGGATCACGGCCGCTTCCCCGAGGAGCATTCGTATCCTCGGCGCTCGTCTCGACGAAGGCGCCTACCATCGCACGACCATCGACCTCGAAACAGGGCAATCGTTCGAGGACGTGGTGCATGCCGGACAAACCGGAGTGGAGGTCGCTCTCCCGGGGGCCGACGTGGTCATGGTGTTCGACAAACGCGCCTCGCCGTCAACCCTTTGACCTCGTACATTCGCTCGCTACCCCGACATTCATGACAAAGCGTACAGCGCCCCCTTCGAAAAGCGCGGGCCTTTAGGAAGGACGCCCATCACCGGAGAACCTGGAGCCCCTTTGCCAAATATGGGCGTTGCCGGGCTCTTGGTATTTCCGTACCATTCTCCCATGGCTGTCCCGATGCCCAAAACGACGCTGCGCGCGGCTTCCGCTGGGGCTCCTCCGCTCGGCGAGCTGCCGTGAGGCGCGCACGTCTGCCAGTTCTATCGGGGCCAAAAGGAGCTTCTCGACACGCTGATCCCCTACTTCCAGTTCGGGCTCGCCCATGGCCAGCAGTGCCTCTGGATCGCCGCAGAGCCCCTGCGGGCGGCCGAGGCGCGCGAGGCCCTCCGCGCCGTGGTTCCCAACCTCGAAGATTACGAGCGCAAGGGCCAACTGGAGATCCTGGACCACACGGATTGGTATCTCCGCGAGGGAAACCTCTCCCAGGATGCCGTCTTGCAGCGCTGGCTCGATCGCGAAGCCGAGGCCCTTCGCCGCGGCTTCTCCGGCCTCCGCCTCACCGGAAACACGAGTTTCGTCGAGCCCAAGGACTGGGACAGTTTCGTCTCCTACGAGGCCTGCGTCCACCAGGGATTCCACGGCCGGCGGATCATCGCGGTTTGTACGTATTCGCTCAGCCGCTGCGCGCCCGACGCAATCCTCGACGTCGTCCGCAATCACGACATCGCGCTCGCCCGCCGCACTGGCTCGTGGGATTCCGTGCAGTGCGCCACGGCCGCGCTCGCACACCTCGCGGAAGGTGCAGGGGCGAGCGCGGCGGCGGAGCCGGCCTTCGAGGAGCTCACGCAAAAGGAGCACGCCGCACGGAGGATCGCCGAGCAGCTCGCGCGCCTGCAAACCATCACGGCGGCGCTCTCCGAAGCGGGCGATCCTGCGGCCATTGCGCAGGTGATGGACCGCGACATCCGGGCCAGCGTCGGCGCCGATTTCTGCGCCCTCGCGCTCATCGACGCGGAGATGGCCGAGCTTCGCTTTCTCGGGGATCGCATCGAGGACACGGAGCCACTCGTCGCGACATTCCAGGCTGGGACCGCCTCGTTTCTTTCGACGCCCCATGCCATCGCCGAGCGATTCCCTCCGGCGGTCGCCTCGACGCCTCGGGCCCTTGCCGTCCTCCCGATCAGTGCCGGCGGCCGCAGGCTCGGCGCGGTCGCTTTTGGTTACCACGACGAGCGGACCTTCGCTTCGCACGAGCGCGCCCTCTTCGACGACGTCACGCGTCAGCTCGGCATCGCCCTCGATCGGGCGCGCCTCTATGAAGAGGCGAACCAGGCGCGCCGGCGGGCCGAGCAATCCGACCGCGCCAAGGACGAATTTCTGGCCATGCTCGGCCATGAATTGCGCAACCCCTTGTCGCCGATCGTGACCGCGCTCGAGCTCTTGCAAATGCGGGGCGCCTCCGGCGCCGAAAAAGAAGTCACGGTCATCAAGCGGCAGGTCCGGCACCTCGTGAGCCTCGTCGACGACCTGCTCGACGTCTCGCGCATCACGCGCGGCATGGTGGAGCTCTCCCGCGAGCCTATCGAGCTCAGCGAGGTCGTGGGGCGGGCCGTCGAAATGGTGAGCCCGCTCCTCGAGCAACGAGCGCACCGCCTGACGCTCACGGTCCCGCGCGAGGGGCTCGCCGTGCATGGGGATCCCCGGCGGCTCGCGCAGGTCGTCTCGAACCTCCTCACGAATGCGGCGAAATACACCGAGCCCGGCGGGCGGATCGTGGTGACGGCCTCGCGCGAGGACGCGGACGTCGTTTTGCGTGTGAAGGACAGCGGCATCGGGATCGCGAAGGAGATGCTCGCGCAGGTCTTCGACCTCTTCACCCAGGAAAAACAAGCGCTCGACCGCTCGCAAGGCGGGCTCGGGCTCGGGCTCGGGCTCGCGATCGTGCGCAGCATGGTCACGCTCCACGGCGGGAGCGTCACGGCCCATAGCGACGGCAAGGACAAGGGCAGCGAATTCGTCGTACGTTTGCCGGTGCACGGGGCGCATGTGCCCGAGGCGCTCGCCCTCCGCGCGAATGCGGCCGGTGTCTGCTCCGACGTATCATGGTAAACGTCTTTTCGGAGGAGACCCGTGACCGAGATCCCGCTCTACCAGATCGACGCCTTCACGCTCCGCCCCTTCGCCGGCAACCCCGCGGCCGTGTGTCCCCTGCCCGCGTGGCTCCCCGACGAGACGCTCCAGGCGATCGCCGCGGAGAACAACCTCTCGGAAACCGCATTCATCGTGCGGAAGGACGAGCGCCACGAGCTGCGCTGGTTCACGCCCTCGGTCGAGGTCGACCTCTGCGGACACGCCACGCTCGCCGCGGGATACGTGGTCCTCGAGCTCCTCTCGCCGGACCTCCCTTTCGTCTCGTTCCACACGCGGAGCGGCCAGCTCGTCGTGCGACGCGCCGAGGGCCTGCTCTCGATCGACCTGCCCGCGCGCCCGCCCGCGCCCACGCACGTGACGGACGCGCTCGCCGAGGCGCTTGGCAAGCGGCCGATCGCGGCCCATGCCGCGCGTGACATCGTGGCCGTCTACGAGAGCGCCGAGGACGTGCGCGCGCTCCGGCCCGACATGGCGAAGATCGCGGCGCTCGAGACGTTCGCGGTGGGCGTCACTGCAAAAGGCACGGGAATCGACGCGGACGTCGATTTCGTGTCGCGCTTCTTCGCGCCGGCGAAGGGCGTCCCCGAGGATCCCGTGACGGGATCGCTGCATTGCACGCTCGTGCCCCTCTGGGCCTCCACGCTCGGCCGCGCGCGGCTCCGGGCGCGGCAGGTGAGCGCGCGTGGGGGCGAGCTCGACTGTACGCTCGCCGGCGATCGCGTCCTGCTCGCGGGGGGCGCGGTGCTCGTGATCGAAGGCCGGATGCGCTTCTGAACCGGCTTCCCTGACGCCGCGCGGCAAGGTATCGTGCGGGCGGCTCATGATTCCCGTTCTGCGGTGCACCGACCTCGAGCTCACCGATCTCGCCGACGACAAACCTGCGCTCGTCGACCCCGAGACCGGCGAGCCCTCGGGCCTCTCCCTCGTGCAGTGGCTCGGCTCCGGCGGAATGTCCGCCGTATTCCTCGCCGAGCGTGACGCGGATTTTGCGGCGCCCGGGCTCTCGGAGCTCGCGCCCTCGCGGGTCGCGGTGAAGCTCGTCAAGCCGGGGACCGAGCAGGGCCTCTCGCAGATGGGCATGACGAGCCGGGATCTCGCCCAGCGCGAGATCGAGGCGCTCGATCGGGTGAAGAACCTCGTCCCGCCCAGCGAATTCGTGATCGGTTATTACGGGCACGGCAGCGCCCTCGTCGCACTGGAAGGGGAATCGCCCCTCGTGCTCCCCTGGATCGCGCTCGAATACGTGGAAGCGTCGAGCGAGGGCGCGACGCTCACCGACCGCGTGTACAAGGCCCGCGAGACGGGTGTGGATCCAGTGCGCGCGTTTCGCCTCGCGCGTGGCATGCTCGAAGGCGTCCGCGTCCTCCACGGCCTCGGCATCCTCCACCGGGACCTCAAGCCCGACAACGTATTCGTCGCGGGCCCGCTCGACGACGAGACGCCGAAGATCGCCGATTGCGGCATCGCGCGTGTCGACGGCCTCACGCTCGCCACGGTGCAGGGGATCACGCTCGGGTATGGCGGCCCCGAGCAGGCGCTCTCGTCGGTTGCCCCCGCGCGGCGCAATCCGCTCGTCGGCCCGTGGACCGACGTGCACGCGCTCGCCTCCACGATCTGGTTCATGCTCACGGGCGAGGAGTGGTGCCGCTCGATGCCTTCGTGGTACGTGGGCGAGCGTCGCAGCCTGCGCACGGCGAAGAAGCTCCACCGCGGCTTTCTGGCGGCGGAGGAGCTCCTCGGCGCGATCGATCTCGCGCTCCGGCAGGGCGCCTCGCCGGTATTGCCCGAGGGGACGTGGGGACTCGACGGCGCCACGTTTTACGAGCCACACGCCCGCAAATTGCTCGGCGCATCCATGTTCGAGGGCTCGCCGCCGCGATTCCCCTCGATCGACGCCTTCGCCGAGGCGCTGCTCCCGCCCCTCGAAGCGGCCGCGGCGCGGTGGATCGAAATCGCGGCGCGCGAGCACCAGCCGATGACCTCGTTCCGCAAGACGCGTATTCTGCCGTCCGAGGAGGAGGTGTTCGCGGCGATGGACGCGCTCGCGCCGCCGCGGACCACGAGCGAAAAGCCGCTCCTCCTTTCGCCAGACGGCGTCGTCTTCCTCCCGGGCCCCTGGGGATTCGCGCGCTCGGGCAGCGAGCTGCATGGTTTGTCCAAAAAGGAACCGCGCACCTTCTCCGTCGACGTCCCCCGGCCTTATCGAGCGCAGATCGCCGCGTCGCGTTGGCTCGTGCGTGGCCCGGGCGGCGGCATTGCGCTCGTGGGCCCGGCCCACGTCCTTCTGCAGCGCGGCGAATCGTTCGTGCAGGGCACGTTGCCCCGGCGCGCGGACGAGGGGCCCGTCGGTCCGATCGTAGCGGCGCTCGGCGACGGCCGCGCCTTCGGGGTCGTGACGGCCGACGCGGGCGAGGGCGGGCCGGAGCTCTGGCTCTCGAATGACGGCGTGCGCTGGGCCGAACCGCTGCTCTTGCCGCTCGGCGGCGAGGTCTCCGCGATTGCCTCGGGCCCGCTCGGCTTCTTCGTCGCGGGCAGCTTGCGCGGCAAGAAGGCGCGCGCCTTGTGGATTGGATACGATCAGGAGGTCCGCTCCTCCGCGGCGAGCTTGAACGACAAACCCGCCTTGCTCCTTTGCGTGGCGGGCGCCGAGGGCGAGGCGTGGGCCGCGGGCGTGGGCATCGTGATGCGCTTCGATCGTGCCGGCTCCGCGGTCGAGGCCTCCGAGGCGGAGGGCATTCCCGTGGCGATGGGCCTCGACGACGAGGGCGTCCCTTGGCTCGTCACCGAGCGGGAGGTCTTCCGACGGCACGGCGGCGGTGTCTCGCCCGTGTGGAAGCGTTATCATACGCAACCCAAGGGCGCGCCGCGGCTCGTGGCGATCGGCTTTCCCCCGGGCGGGGTGCGCGTCGTGGACGCGGTCGGAGGCGGGGCGATTTTGCGGACATAGGAATTCCAGTCCTTCTGCAATCGCCATCGCCGTCAATGGTTTGGCAGAAAGTAACACCACACGGCTTCTGCAACCGCAGATCATGTCGTATTAAACATTACAAATTCAGACAGTTCCTGAGGCGCGCAAGGGGGTGTATCCTGGGCTGACATTCCTCGCCGCACCGGGACCATGAGCACCAACATCCTCAGCCACAGTGCGCCCAGTTACGCCGATTTGGAGCGCCGCAATACCGAGCTGCTCGCCGAGAACCAGGCGCTCCGCGCCCAGGTCGAGGAGGCGCGCCTGCTCATCGAGGAACACGCGCTCGCCGACCGGGAGCGGTACCTCAACGCGGAGCGATTCCAGCAGATCTTCGACTGCGCGCCCATCGGGCTGACCACCGTCAGCCTCGAAGGGCGGTTCATCAGCGTCAATCGCGCGCTCGCCGAGATGCTCGGATACACGCCCGAGGAGCTCCTCGCGCTCCGCTTCCAGGACATCACGCACGCCGATGACCTGGAGACCGACATCGAGCTCGTCGGCAAGACCATCCGCGGCGAGATCCCGCGTTACAAGCTCAAGAAGCGGTACATCCACCGGGACGGCTCGATCATCCACGTCCTGCTCCACGTCGCCCTCGTGCGCGACGAGGACGGCGCGCCGGTCCATTTCATCTCGCAGATCCTCGACATGACCGAGCAGAAGCGGGCCTTCGAGGCGCTGCAGACCAGCGAGGAGCGCCTGCGCCAGCTCTCCACGCCCCTGGTCCCGATCCGCGACGATGTCGTGGCCATGCCGCTCATCGGCGCGATCGACGCGAACCGCGCCGACCGGGTGCTCGAGGTGCTCCTCACGGGCATCAGCGGCGGGCGCGTGCGCGTGGCCATCCTCGACGTCACCGGCGTGGTCGACCTCGACGAACAGGTGGCGGCCGCGCTCGTCCGGACCGCGCACGCCGTGCGCCTGCTCGGCGCGCAGATGATCTTGAGCGGCATTCGCTCCGAGGTGGCGCGCACCCTCGTGGACATCGGCGCCGACTTCTCGGGCTTCGTCACCTGCGCGAATTTGCAGGCGGCGATCACGCATGCATTCCGGCTCTCGCGCGGCCGCGCAGCCTGAGGCGAGAGCGCGGGAGGCCGACCTCGCGCCGGCGCTGGCGTGCTTGTTGCTCATCCACGACCACGCATGATGCGCGCCTGTACACATGAGGGATCCGCCTCGTGAGCCCGAAAGTGCCCGGCGAATCGACGCTGAGGGCCATGGGCCGGGCGCTTCTGCACCGCAATTATCGGCTTTTTTTCTTCGGGCAGGGTATCTCGCTCATCGGCACGTGGCTCACCCGCGTCGCCACGAGCTGGCTCGTGTATCGGCTGACGGACTCCGCGCTGATGCTCGGGCTCGTCGGCTTCGTGGGCCAGATCCCGACGTTCCTCCTCGCCCCGTTCGGAGGCGTGCTCGTCGACCGCTCGAGCCGCCACCGCATGCTCGTCGTCACGCAAGTGCTCGCGATGGTGCAATCGGCCCTGCTCGCGTTCTTCTCGCTCACCCACACGATCACGGTCGCGCACGTGCTCGTGCTCTCGGCGTTCCAGGGGATCATCAACGCCTTCGATACACCAGCCAGGCAGGCGTTCGTCGTCGAAATGGTGGAGGATCGAGCGGATCTCGCGAATGCGATCGCCCTCAACTCCTCCATGGTCAATGCCGCTCGCCTGCTCGGCCCTTCCGTCGCCGGCGTGCTCATCGCGGCCGTCGGCGAGGGAACTTGTTTTTTGATCGACGCCATCAGCTATCTCGCCGTCCTCGCGTCGCTCCTCATGATGCGCTTGCGGCCCGCGGCGCCGGCGGCCGCGCGGAGCCGCATCCTCGCGGATCTCGGCGAAGGCCTCCGCTACGTGGCCTCGTTCGCGCCCGTTCGAGCCATTCTGCTCCTGCTCGCGCTCGTGAGCCTCGCGGGCGTGCCGTACACCGTGCTCATGCCCATCTTCGCCGCGCGCGTCCTCGGCGGCGGCCCCCATTCCCTCGGGCTCCTCATGGGCGCCTCGGGCATCGGCGCTGTCGCGGGCGCGCTTCTCCTCGCGTCGCGACGCAGCGTGCTCGGCCTCGGGCGCATGCTGGTCATCGCGGGCGCGCTCTTCGGCGCGGGGCTCGTCGCATTCTCGTTCTCGAAATGGCTGCCCGTCTCCATCGTGCTCATGGTCGTGGTCGGCGGCGGCATGATGGTGCAGATGGCGGCGAGCAATACGCTGCTACAAACGCTCGTCGACGAGGACAAACGTGGCCGCGTGATGAGCTTTTACACGATGGCGTTCTTCGGCATGGCCCCCTTCGGGAGCCTTTCGGCGGGCTGGCTCGGCGCGCGTGTCGGCGCGCCGATGACGGTGCGGCTCGGCGGCTTCGTGACGCTCGTCGGCGTGGCGATCTTTTTACGGAAATTGCCCGCGCTGCGCCGCGCGGCGCGGCCGATCTACGTCAGGCTCGGGATCCTGCCCGAGATCGCCTCGGGCCTCGGCCAGACGACGAACAAGCAATGACGGGACGGCGACGTCAGTTCCCGACGGGCAGGAGGAGCAGCACGCCGTCGTCGTTCCCGGGGCCCATGCCCACGGATTTCGTCCCGACGATTGCCGCGTGCTTCTGGTCGGGCGACAGCGCCACGCCCCAGAACATATCGGCCGACCCGCCGAGATCGTATTGCTTCCAGCCGTTCGGCGCGAACGTCGTGTCGACCGCCCCGTTCTCGGTCAGCACGGAGACCATCGCGTCGACGTTGTCGGCCGCCGGCCTCCCGCCACCTACGAGCAGCGAGCGCTTGTCGCCGAGGCTGATCAGCGCGCGGCCGTTGTCGTTGTTGCCGGCCAGGTCGACGCGGACGAACCCATTCTGGCCGTACGTCGTATCGAGCTTGCCGTCGCCCGTGATGCGCAGCGACAGCCAGTCGAGGTTATCGTTACCGCCATTCGAGCCGTACCCCACGGTCACGAAGTTCGACCCTTGCGGCACCACGTCGTAGGCCTCGGCGACCGAGGCGAGCACGATCTGGTTGAACACGCCGCCCACGCCGAACGTCGTGTCGAGCTTACCGGCGCCGTCGAGCTTGTAGATCACGGGGGACACGATGTTGTCCGCGTCCCGGTTGTACCCGGCGAGAATTACGCTGCCATCAGCGAGAATGCGGCCCGACTTCGGGGTCGCGTTCTGCTGGGCGATGTCGAGCAGCGCGACGCCGTTCGTCCCGAAGCCATTGTCGATCGCCCCGTCGGCGCTCAGGCGCACCGCGGCGAAATCGGTGTCCGTGCGGCCGGGCGCCTTCTGCGCGCCGACGACGAGCAGCCGATCGTCCGAATAGACGTTGAGGCCCCACTGCGTATCCGCGACGTAGGTATTGCCCACGAGCTCGCCTTCGCTCAGATCGAGCAGCGCGACACCGTTCGTCCCGAAGCTCGTATCGAGCGTCCCGTCGGCGTTGAACCGCGTCACCGCGATATCGCGATCCCGCGCGTCCGCCGCGCCCACGTGCTCCACCGTGCCGGCGACGACGATCTTCCCCGTCGATTGTACCACGATCCCGCGCGTCACCTCGCCGTTCGTCCCGACGGCCACGTTGTGCGTCGCGATGCCCTTGTCGCCGAACGTCGTATCGACCTCCCCGCTCGGCGAGAATTTCACGACGATCGTCGAGAAATCTGCGTCCGCGGCCGTGCTCGCCGCCGTGTTGCCGGTCGCGTAGATGTTGCCCTGCGCGTCGAACGCCACGCCGTACAGCCGATCGTGCCCCATCTCCGAAATGGGCACGGTCACGGGCTTCGCCTCCTCGGAGCCGCCCCCGCCGCCCGCGCCGCCCATTCCACCGGCGCCGCCTGCGCCGCCTGCGCCGCCCGCGCCGCCTGCGCCACCGACGCCACCGACGCCGCCCGTCCCGCCGACGCCGCCCGTCCCGCCCATCCCGCCCGTTCCACCCGTCGCGCCTTGGCCTCCCGAGCCACTCGTATTGGTCGGGCCGTCGTCCCCGCAGCCGATCGCGAGCGCGCCGAGCAGCAGGCAGCCCGAGAGGGGAACGAGGTACGTGTTTCGCGCCCACGCGCGGCGGATGGCTCCCGTATTCGCGTTCATTCGACGATCCTCCTTATGTTCCTTTCGGTCGTGCCCGGCGTGGTGCCCAGCAACCTCACGCCCTGACCTGAAAAGGAAAATGAAAGACATTTTCAACAACGATAGCTGGGTAATTCACCGCCTGCAGCATGTCAACCTGAAATCGCCCCCCGATCGCCGCTCTTTCCGCCGAAAGAGAGCTGTTTCACAGATCCTTGGGGCAGCAACGAACTGGAAAGCGAGCCAATTTACATAAATTTGGTGCTCCAACGAACCGAGCCTACCGAACTCCGTCCAAGGAGCATGCTTCGTTTCGGCAGAAGTTGAAAGTAGTTTTCAAGTTCGACAAGCGTGCTAACATCCGCCTTCCTGCTCGGGACCAAGCTTCGAACCGGAAGAGGATGTCCATGCAAAAGGAATCGCAGGTGAGCGCTCCGCCTCCCAGGAGGTGGTTGCAAGGCGGGAGCGTCGCGCGCGCGCTCCTCGGGGGTATTTTCGCCGTGGGCCTCGTCGCAGGCTGCGAGCGAATCGCATTTTACTCGACGGGCCGTCCCCCGCCGGATTCGAATGCGGGCTCCACGACCGCCTCGTCCTCGACCGGCGGCAGCAGCGGCGATCCGACGGGCGGAATGAACACCGTGACCCGCGCGACGCTGCTCGACGCCATTGCCACGTGCAACCTCGAGCTCCTCGACGCATTCCAGAAAGCCGCAGAGGAGCTCGCCACGGAGGCCGCCGAAGCCAAGATGAACCCCGCGGGCCGCGTCGAGGCGCAGGCCGCGTGGGTCAAAGCCATCGACCTCTGGCAACGCGCCGAGCCCTTCCAGTTCGGCCCCGGCGGCCCCACGAACACGCCCGGCGGCCAGGGCCTGCGGGACACCCTTTACTCCTGGCCGCTCGTGAGCCGTTGCCTCGTCGAGCAAAACATCGTTTCGAAGGCGTACGAGGCGCCCGATTTCGGCACCACCGCGCTCATCAACATGCGTGGCCTCGCCGCCGCCGAATACCTCCTCTTCTACACGGGCACGGACAACGCCTGCAGCCCCGCGACGGGCATCAACGCCACGGGCTCGTGGGCCGCCCTGAGCGCAGACGAGCTCGCCTCGCGAAAGGCCGCGTATGCGTCGTCCGTCTCGACGGGCATCGCCGCAATGGCTGGCAAGCTCCTCGGCGCCTGGCGTCCGGGCGATGGGGATTTCGCCGCGCAACTCAGGGACCCGGGCAAGAACGGCTCGGTCTACACGACGGAGCAGATGGCCCTCAATGCGGTGAGCGATGCGATGTTCCACGTCGAGACGCACGTGAAGGACCTGAAGCTCGCGCGTCCGCTCGGCATCCTGGATTGCAGCAACGCGACCTGCCCGGAGGCCGTCGAATCCCGCTTCGCCCGCCGATCGCGGCCGCACGTGCGAAACAACCTCGTCGGCTTCCGCATGCTGATGAGCGGCTGCAAGGACGGCGAGGGCGTGGGCTTCGACGACGTGCTCGTCGCGATCGGCGCGACCGCGCTCGCCGAGAAAATGAACGCGGACGTGAATGCCGCCATCGCCGCGGCCGATGCCATCCCGGCCGACGATCTCGCCCAGGCCATCGCGGAAACCCCCGAGAGCGTGAAGCAGCTCCACGACGCCGTGAAGCGAATCACCGACAGCCTCAAGACCGAGTTCGTCACGGTGCTCGATCTCGAGCTCCCGCAGATCGTGGAAGGGGACAATGACTGAACGAGCCGAAGCGGTCCCCCCGGGCCGCCTCGCGCGGCTCGCGTCCCTCCTCCTCCGCCCCGAGGACGCCGCGGCACTTGCCGCGTTCCGATTCTGCTTCGGTGTCCTCGGCTGCGTGAGCGCGATCCGCTTCCTCGCGTATGGCTGGGTGGACGAGTTCTTCGTAAAACCCCGGTTTTTCCTGTCCTACTGGGGTTTCGATTGGCTCGCGCCGCTCTCCGCGCGGGGCATGCACGCGCTCTTCGTAGCGCTCGCCGTGGTGAGCGCGTGCGTGGCGGTCGGCTTCCTTTATCGCGCCGCGATCGTCCTCTTCCTGCTCGGCTTCACCTACGTCCAGCTCCTCGACGTCACGAACTACCTCAACCATTACTACCTCGTCAGCCTGCTCGCGCTCCTCCTCTCCTTCATGCCCCTCCACCGCGCGTATTCGGTGGACGCTTGGCTCTTCCCCAAGCAAAGGAGCGCGACCTTGCCAGCGTGGTGCACGTATCTGCTCCGCGTCCAGGTCGGCGCCGTCTACTTCTTCGCGGGCCTCGCGAAGGTCAACAGCGATTGGCTCCTCCACGCGCAGCCGCTCAACATCTGGCTCTCGTCGCGCACGTACCTGCCGATCATCGGACCGCTGCTCGGCGAGCGCTGGGTCGCCTTCGCCATGAGCTGGGCCGGTTGCCTCTTCGACCTCACCGTCGTGGCTTTTTTGCTGACGCCGAGGACCCGCGTCGCCGCGTATGCCGTCGTCCTCTTCTTCCACGGGGTTACAAAACTCCTCTTTCCGATCGGCATGTTCCCGGCGATCATGGTCGTCGCGGCGCTCGTGTTTTTCTCGCCAAGCTGGCCGCGGAACCTCGCCCGTTTCTTCCGCCGCCGCGCCTCCGCGCCCGCCCCTGCCCTGCCCGCGCCCGCCGCCGCGCCCCTCCCCCGCTTCTTCGGCGCGCGCGTCGCGGTGGCTGCCTGTTATTGCGCCTTCCAGCTCCTCTGGCCCCTCCGGACGCACCTCTATGGGGGCAACGTCCTCTGGCACGAGCAGGGAATCCGGTTTTCCTGGCGCGTCATGCTCCGCGAGAAAAACGGGAGCGTCACGTATCTCGTGACGGACCCGCGGACGGGCCGCACCCAGGAGGTCCCCCCGCGCAAGTACCTCAATGGCAGGCAGGAGCGCGATTTCTCCACGCAGCCCGACCTCATCCTGCGGCTCGCGCAACAGATCGCTCTTGATTTCGAGGCGCGCGAGGGCGTGCGCCCGATCGTCCGGGCGCACGCGCCCGTATCCCTCAATGGCCGTCCGGCGGAGCTGCTCATCGATCCGACGGTCGATCTCGCGTCCATCTCCGACGGGCTCGCCAAGGCCACCTGGATCCGGCCCGTCCCCACGGCACCTCCCATTCACCTCGAGTCCCTGGCATGGCATCGCCCCTGATTCGACGCACGACGCTCCCCGCGCTCCTTTTGCTCTCGTTCTCGCCCGCGGCGCTCGCCCAGACCCAAGGCGAACCGCCGCCTCTGCCGCCGCCCGAAGCCGCCCCGCCGCCCGAGGGCTCGCCGCCAAACGCTGCGGCGGAGGATCCGAATGCGAAAAACGCCGAGCCTCCTCCCCCCATTGAAATCTCGGTCGTCGGCACGCGCCTCCAGCAGACGAGCGGCTCGGCGCACGTGGTGACGACGAAGCAGCTCCAGCGCTTCAAGTACGACGATCCCCACAAGATCCTGCTCGCCGTCCCCGGCGTCTACGTCCGCGAGGAGGACGGCTTCGGCTTGCGCCCGAACATCGGCATTCGTGGCGCCGTCTCCGATCGAAGCAAGAAGGTCACGATCATGGAGGACGGCGTCCTCCTCGGGCCGGCGCCCTACTCGGCGCCCGCCGCGTATTACTTCCCGCTCATCGGCCGCATGGATGCGGTGCGCGTGGTGAAGGGCCCCTCGGCAATCAGTTATGGCCCGCATACGGTCGGCGGCGCCATCGACATGACCACGGCCGCCATTCCCTCCGAGCGTCGCGGCATGCTCGACGTCTCGTTCGGCCAGTACATGTTCCGCAAGGTGCACGCGCGACAAGGAATCGCCGACGACAAATACGGCGTCCTCCTCGAAGCCGTGCACGTCGCGAACAATGGGTTCAAGGAGCTCGACGGGGGCGGCGACACCGGGTTTGCCCGGACCGACGTCATGATGAAGGGGCGATACACCTTCGATCCCGTGGGCTCTGTGGTGAACGAGCTCGAGCTCAAGGTGGGCTACCAGAACGAACTCTCGAACGAGACGTACCTGGGCCTCAGCGATGCGGACTTCCGGGCGACGCCGTATCGCCGTTACGGGGCGAGCCGGCTCGATCGCATGGAATGGAACCGCACGCAATTCCAGCTCACGCACCGCGCGCGCTTCCGCCCGAACCTGGAGGTCACGACGATCGCCTATCGCCACGACCTGCATCGGGCCTGGCGCAAGGTGAACGGGTTCCGCGGCACCTCGGTCGCCGACGTCCTTTCGAACCCCACCGATCCGCGCAATGCCCTCTACTACGGCGTCCTCACGGGCGCCATCGCCCCGAGCACGGACGACGAGACGCTCATGATCGGGCCGAACGACCGGACGTTCGTCTCGCAAGGCCTCCAATCCACCGTGTCGTGGCGCCCCAAAACGGGCCCGATCTCCCACCGGATCGAGTATGGCGTCCGCCTCCATTACGACTCGATCCGCCGCCAGCATACCCAGGACGGCTTCCTGATCGAGGGCGGCAACCCGATCCCCGAGGGGCGCCCCACGGAGACGACCGCCGACAACGACGCGTACACCCACGCCCTCTCGATGTACGCGACCGACGCGGCGACCTGGGGCCCGCTCACCCTCACGGCCGGCGCGCGGCTCGAATCGATCCGCAGCGTGCTCGAGAATCACCTCACGGGTGAAGAGAACCTGACCATCCAGCAGGTCGTCCTCCCCGGCGCGGGCGTCTTCCTTGCATTGCCGCGCGATTTCGGACTTCTCTTCGGCGTGCATCAGGGCTTCTCCCCCATCCCGCCGGGGCAAAACGACCTCGTCCGGCCCGAGAAGAGCTGGAACTACGAGGCCGGCGTACGCTGGGCGCCGAAGCGCGTGCGCGCCGAGATCATCGGCTTCTACAGCGATTACAAGAACCTCACGAACCTGTGCTCCTTCTCCTCGGGCTGCGTGCAGGAGAACCTCGACCAGCAGACCGACGGCGGACAGGCGCGCGTACTCGGCTTCGAAGCGTATGCCGAGAGCGAGATCAAGCTGCGGGAAAACCTCGCGCTCCCCGGCCGATTGAGCTGGACCTATACGAACGCGCAGTTCACGAACACCTTCCAATCCACCGATCCCATCTTCGGCGACGTCGAGGCGGGCGACGAGCTGCCGTATGTCCCGAAGCACCAGGTCGCGGCGTCGATCGGCGTCGAGACGCCGCGCTGGGGCGTGAACGTGGGCTGCACGTACACGAGCCGCATGCGGGAGCTCGCCTCGCAAGGCGAACCCGCGCCGGGCACGGCGACGGACGATTATTTCCTCCTCGACGCCTCCGTGAACGTCCGTCCCCTGAAATGGTTGACGATTTACGCGCTCGGACGGAACCTGCTCGACAACGCCTACATCGCCTCCCGCCGTCCTTATGGCGCTCGCCCCGGCGCTCCGCGCTGGCTACAGGCGGGCGCGCGCCTCGACTTCTGAACGTCCCTGCCGACATCTTGGCCCGCGCCCGCGCTCCCTGCTAGGAGCCGTTCGCCCCCTCATGTCGAGCCAACCCTCGCCCCTCCCGCCCGCGCGCCGCGGCGCCTATTTCATCGGCGACAACCTCGACGTCCTGCGGGAGCACGTCCCGGACGCGTCGGTTGATCTGGTCTACCTGGATCCCCCGTTTCAAAGCGGAAGGACGTACCACCTCTACACAGGTGTCGCGGCGGACGAACCTGGCGCGGTCGCGTTCGACGATACGTGGTCCTGGGGCGATGCCGCCGCGCGCGCGCTCGCGGCCCTCGTCGCCCAGGGCGAGCCCGTCGGGCGCGCGCTCGCGGGCCTCCACGGCTTCCTCGGCCCGTGCGACATGATGGCCTACCTCGCCATGATGGCGCCTCGTCTCGTCGAGATGCGCCGCGTCCTCCGGGCCACGGGCAGCGTCTTTTTGCATTGCGACCCCACCGCGAGCCATTACCTCAAGATCCTGATGGACGCGGTCTTCGGGCCGGAGTGCTTCCGCAACGAGATCATCTGGCGCTACCGCCGCTGGCCCGCCCGCGCGCGGCGCTTCCAGCGCATGCACGACGTGCTCCTCTTCTACACGCGCGAGGCCTCGAACGAGCATACGTTCCACGCGCTCTACGGGTACGAAGAGCTCGCGGAGTCCACGAAAAAGACGTTCGGCACGAAAAAGCAGCGCGCGGATTTCTCCGCCGGGCACAGAAAGCCCGGCGTCTCGGACGAGGAGACGAAAGGGCCGCCGCTCTCCGACGTCTGGGAGATCGGCGTGATCGCGGCGAAGGGCAAAGAGCGGCTCGGCTATCCGACGCAAAAGCCCGAGGCGCTGCTCGAACGTGTCGTCCTCTCCGCCAGCAACGAGGGCGACGTCGTGCTCGATCCCTTCTGCGGCTCGGGGACGACCCTCAGCGTGGCCACGCGGCTCGGGCGTCGCTTCCTCGGGATCGACCGGAGCCCCGAGTCGAGGCGTGTCGTCGAGGAGCGGCTCGGGCGCGCGTTCGGCGAGGCGATCGATTGGGAGATCGTCGATTGCGCGGAGAGTCGGCCGAAGCCGCTCGTGCGCACGGACGCCGGAAGGACGGGCGAGCGAGAGAATCGGCCGCGGGTGGCTTGAGCCGCGTCGGATGTCGCCTCGATTCGAGGAGGCGTCCCATGGCCCCCGGACGCGCTCGAATCCCCTGAACGAATCCCGCGCGCTTTCCCGCGGCGTCGAGGACGCCCTTCCCTCATCCGTCTCCGCGCACATGGCCCGATAGAGACATTCGAGAGCTCGCTCGTTGACCGGGACGGATGCCTCTCTTAAGTGCATGCGAGAGGTCGCTGGGTCGTCGTCTGCCGAAAAGACCCTGGAGTGGATGGCGAAACAGTAGAGCCTCGTGATGGGGGACCGAAGCGCTCGCAGGGCGAGCAGGGGGGGTGTGCAATGAAGTGCCGTTCAGGAATGCTGGGTGCAATGGTGGGAATCGGCCTGACGCTGGGCTCCGCCGCGGCCTTCGCCCGGCCTCCCGGCTGCAACTCGGGCTCTGCGGCGACGATGTACGACGTGGGGGTCGCCAATGGCCGTAGCCTCACGGCGCGGGCCTGGGCGCAGGTGAACGATTGCTTCGCGCTCGAGTCCTTCTACAACCTGATCGAGGATGCACTGGATCTGCTCAGTGTGGCCCCGGGCTCGGGGAGGCTCGCCGCCTGCCGCATCGGCGGAACCGGCGACGGCATCTTCCAGAAGCTCCTGGATATCGACAACACGTGCACGAACCAGTGTATCCAGACCGGCGAGCAGATCGGCGACGTCATGGCGAGACTTTATTGCTTGATTTCCATCGCTCTCGGCGGCATCGCCCCCGCGCCTCAATTCATTCAAGGGCCCCTCGGGATCTGCGGGATCAACATGAGGCTCACGTGCGAGACGACGTTCTTCGCCACTGCTCAGAGCTACCCGGGCTGCGGCCCGTACACGCGAGGGATGTTCGAGGCTTCGTACAGGACCGAGATGAACAACGCCTGCTACGCGCCGCCTCCGATCAGCATCGGGGCCCTCGCGCCCGCGGATAGCCCGGAGATCCGGCTGGCGGAGCTCTGGAGCCGGATGAACATCGCGCTTTACACGCCCGCGGAGTAGCGGAACGGGAAGCGAAAGGCACGCCCGGAGCACGGAAGCCCAGGCTGCGCGAGGGTCTCGCGCAGCCTGGGACGGCGCCGAGATTGCAGGGCGAGCCCCTTGTCGAGGTTCTGTGTCTGTGAGGGGAGGACGAAATGAAGAAGCGCGGACAATTCGGTATGTTTTTCGGTGTCGCAATGCTTTCTCTGGTCGCGACGGGCGCGCGTCCTGCCTTTGCGGCGCCGCCCCCGGCCTGCGACACCGACACGTTGCAGCGCATGTACGAGGTCGGGTACCAGAACGGCCAGAGCCTCCTGCAGCGCGCCTGGAGCCGGATCAATCGCTGCAGCAAGCTCCGGGATTTCCGCGAAATCGTGCGTAGCACCTTCGCGGAGGCAGCGGTCCCGACCACGAGCATGATGGTCGCCTGCCGCATGAGCGGCATGCACGACGGCTACTACGACGCGATCGCGGCGATCGACAGCTCCTGCCGCACCTGCGTCCTGCAGCAGGACTGGGCCGTGGGCGATTATGCGGCCCATACGTACTGCGCGCTCGGGGGCCTCTCGATTCCGGTGGAGCAGTTCTCCTCGGGTCCCCGCCGCGTCTGCGGCGCGGCCGCCCGGATGCAGTGTCGCCGCCAGTTCGACCAGTCGGCGCGAAATACCTGCGGCGAACTGATGAGCACGAATCCACCGGACAGGTTCCGCTCGCTGGCCTGCACCGGCGAATAGCCACCCCGGGCTTCGCCCACGTCCGGCGATCCTCCTCGAACTACGGAAAAACCTCCCATGAAGATCCTTGCAGCCATGCTCGCATCGTCGATCGTTGGCCTCGGACACGCGCCGGAGGCCTGGGCGGAGCCCCCCTTCGTCCCTCGGAAATGCCGGGGCTCCGCGGAGAAGGCGGGCTTCGAGGCGGGCCGCGGCCCCGGGCGCGCCATCGCGCGGGAGGAGGTCGAGCACGCCCATGTCTGCGAGCGCCTCGACCGCGTCGCGGAACGCATGATGAGGAAAGCGCGCCGATCGCCGCGCGGGCTACGGAACAACCCCCGCGCGATCTGCGAATACGCCGGGACGGTCCAGGGCATTTACGAGGCGCTGCATGGCGTCTGGGGCCGGTGCAGCGCCTATTGTTGCAGCGAGGGGAAGATCGTCGGCGAGATCGGCGCTGAGCTCTATTGCCATCTCTCCATCGCCCTGGATGGCCTGGGCGTGACCGACTACCTGCCCCGCAAGCCGCCGTCGCTTTGCGGCGCGGCATTCGAATCCTGCTGCGAGTCGCGCTTCGGCGAGGTCACGCAGAGCTACGCCGATCCGGAGGGACAGCAGTGCCGCACGTACACGGAGGGCGCGTACCTCTCCGCGTGGGAGCAATCGCTGAACGATCAGTGCGCGTACGCGATCGAGACCCCGGCGATCACGCCCGACGCGTCGCCCTCGTCACCGCAGGATCCCCTCGACCTTCGATAACGAAAGCATCCCCTGCGCCACCGTCTGCCCGCGCACCTCGACATCGGCCTCGAAATGCTGCACGTCCGCGCCCTCGCGGATGAGCCGGATCTCGTAGCTCAGCACGTCGCCCGGAAAGACGTTGCGCAAGAAGCGGAGCTGGCTCGCGCCGATCGCGCCCGTGCGCATGGGGCCCGCCATCGTGATCGCGGCCAGGATGTCCTCGCCGAGGCCCGGCGTGAAGCCGGTTTCGAGGCGGTATCCGACGTCCGCGTTGCGCAGCGCCGACACGAGCTCGGATGCGTTCCGGCCGATTGCTTCGAGCTCGCGCTGCACGGCCACGAAGATCTGCAGCATGTTCGCCGCCTGCACGATGCCCTCGAGCGCGAGCGCCCGCGGCAGCATGGGCGGCGTCGGGAGCTCGGCCGAGAAAAACGGCTCGTTCACGCTCACCGCGCGCGACGCATGCAGCGTGGGGCGGGGCGCGCGTGAATACCCCTCGATCCGATCCACGAGCAAGAGCGGCGGCCGCTGCGGCAGGAGGAGCATCACGACAGCCGCGCCGAGGGGGAGTACGTCCGTTTTCGTCTGGGCCATGCGCGAGACGACTATCGCACAGCTCCACGCCGGGCAAAAGCCCAGGCCATGCGCCGCCCCGGCTGGCCCTCGTCAACCCCGGGGATAACCCGTATTCTCGCTTTCCCGTATGCGCTCTCGCTCGTTCGTCCTCGCGCTCGCCCTCGCCGCCGCCGCTTGCACGACGCCTCCCCCGAACGCGCCTTCCCGCTGCCCCGAGCCCACGAACGAGCGCGTGAAAACCTCCGGCGCCAAACCCGTCCCCGCGTCTCCCGCGGCTTCTCCGACGCGCGAAGGACCCGGCCTCGACGTCACGATCCGTCCCGTCCCCGCGGCGGCCGCGATCGACGTGACGCTCGCGTTCCGCGGCGCCGGCGCGTTCCCCGGCCGCACGTTCTCGATACGCACGCCCGATCCGAAGGCCTTTCGAATGAAGGAGGCGCGCGACGCGCGCGGGACGATCGACGCGCGCCCGGCTCCGCACCCGGATCACGTCGCGATCGAGCTCGCGCGCGCCCCCGAGGGCGAGCTTCGCCTCGTGTACACCGTCGAGTCGCGCGTGACGCCGGGAAAACTGCCTTTCCTGCTCTCGGATCCCGACCGCCTCGAGGTCACCGGCGACGCGCTCCTCCTGCCCGACGCCGCGCGCGATCTGCGCCTCGCCGTGAAGCTCGAAATCGATTTGAGCCCCTACGGTACGCTGGAGAGCGGCGCCTCCGTGAGCGGCGCGGCGACGAGCTTCGGCATCGGCGCGTCGCGCGAGGTGAACACGACCGCGGACGAGCTGCGCGGCGCGGTGATGGTCACGGGCCGCATGGGCACGGCTGTCTTCGACACGCTCGAAGGGCACGACGAGGCCGCGTGGTTCGGCTACACCGCCTTCGATCCGCGCCCCGTCTCCGCGGACACCGCCGCGTTCCGCACCGCCGCAGGTGAGCTCTTCGGCGAGCGCAGCCCGATCCCGCAAACGTTCCTCATCGTGCCCGAGCCCGGCCCCGTCGGCAGGTTCGTCGCGGCGCGACGCACGCGCAGCGTGCTCTTGCACGTCGCCGTGGGCGAACCCTGGTCGGGGCCGCTGCGCATCGCGACCTCGGTGGAGATGCTCCGCGCGTGGGTCGGCGAGCGGCTCTGGATCGGGCCCGAAGATCCGGCGCGTCAAGCCGAGGGCGCGTGGTTCGCCGAAGGCGTCGTGCGACACCTCGCGCGGGACATGCTCTTTCGGTTCGGCCTCGTGACGCCGCTCGAAGTGGCCGACGAGGTGAACGGGCTCGAGTCCGTGATCGCGACGTCGCCACGCAGCAAAGAGGGGAACGCGGCGCTCGCGAAGAGCTTCCGCGAGCCCGGCGTCGTGCCGCTGCTCGTCGCGCGCGGGGCGCTTTACGCGCTGCATGTCGACGCTGCGATCCGAGCGAAGAGCGGCGGCCAGAAGAGCCTCCAGGAGGTCCTGCGCGCGCTCTACGCGAAGGCCAAGGAGCGACGCGGCCCGCTGCCCGTCTCGGCGTGGACCTCTGCCCTCACGGCCGAGATCAGCCCGGCCGAGGTCGAGGTCTTCGCCGAGGCGATCGAGCGCGGGGGCAAGCTCGATCTGCCCGACAACGCGCTCGGCCCTTGTTTCCGCAGGGAAACGCGGCGCTACGAGCGGTACGACCTCGGCTTCGACGAGGCCGCGACGCGCGCGAAAATCCCGCCCGTACTCGTGGGGGTTCGTCCGGACGGACCTGCGGCGAAGGCGGGCTTGCGCGAGGGCGACGAGCTCGTCGAAGGCTTGACCTCGGCGGGGCGGAGCGACGTGCCGGTGACGATCGTCGTGCAGCGGGGCGACGACCGCATCAACGCGAAATACCGGCCTGCCGGGCCCTCCGCGAGCGGCCGCGGCTGGTCGCGGCGCAAGGACGTGCCCGACGAAAAATGCACCAAATAAAGCAGCCGGACAGCCTCGCGTGACCGGGCTCTGGTGAAGCGCTATCCGTCCGTGCGACACTGCTGCCGAGCCCGATCGCGTCCATGGCCCGCCTGATTCAGCACATCGTCGAACCCCCGCGCGCCTGCTCGTACATCCCGAACGAGCGCGCATCGCTCGAACATCACATCCTGCTCGACGTCGATCCCGAAGAGCTCGACACCCTGCTCGAGCGAGGCGTCCGCCGCTTCGGTCCCGATTACTTCCGCCCCGTGTGCCCGTCCTGCGCCGCGTGCGTCCCGACGCGTATCCTCGCGAGCGAGTTCAAGCCGAGCCGCAGCCAGCGCCGCGCGCGCAATCGCGGCGCGGAGTTTCGTATCGTGGTCGGGCCGCCGCGCGTCGACGCGGATCGGATCGCCCTCTATCACACCTGGCACGCCGACCGGGAGCGCGCGCGGGAATGGACGCCGGGAAAGCTGACCTCGCGCGATTATTTCTATCAATTCGCGTTCCCGCACCCGTCCGCGCGCGAGGTCGCGTATTACGACGACGAGGCCGGCGGGCGCCTCGTGGCGATCGGCATCTGCGACGAGACGCCGCGCGCCTGGAGCGCGGTGTATTGTTTTTACGATCCCGCCTATGCCTGGCGCTCGCCCGGCGTGGGCAACGTGCTCGCGCTCGTGGAGATCGCCCAGAGGCAGGGCAAACCTTACGTCTATCTCGGATATCGCGTCGCGGGCTGCCCGTCCTTACGTTACAAGGCGGCGTTCCACCCGCAGGAGATCCTGCCGCGTTTGCCCGCGGACGGAGAGCCGCCGCGTTGGACGCGGACCGAGGAGTGAATTCTCCGAATCACGGATAGGGGTGCGCGGCAGGATCGGGCCGCGGCGGGAACGTCTTGCGGGTCAACGGATCGGCGGCCGTGAGCGCGACGAGCAGCGCGATGAACAGGAACGTCAGAATGACGATCAGCCTGTTCGCGAAGCGCTGCTCGACGAGGTGCATGAAGATGAACAGCACGACGAACGTCTTCGCGACCGAGATCGCGAGCGCAATGACGAGCTCCGCTTCGCCGAGGCCGAGGCGCGAGATCCCGAACGACAGGAACGTCAGCACGAGCAGGGCGATCCACGAGCCGATGAGCTTGGGTGTGGTGACGTGCGCGCTGATCATGTCGCCTCTCAATCCGTGAGGTAGAAGAGGGGCCAGAGGAAAATCCAGACGACGTCGACGAGGTGCCAATACAGGCCGACATTCTCGACGGCGACGTAGCGATGGGTGCCGTATCTCCCCTTCAAGCAGAGCACGGCCACCGCGGCGAGCATGATCATGCCGGCGATCACGTGCAGGCCGTGCAGGGCCGTCATGAACCAGTAGAGCGTGTACCCGAGGACCACGCCGGCCGGCGGCTGCTCCACGAACGAGTACATCCCGGCGGGGAGCGCGTTCTCGTGAATGTGGTGGGCGTATTCGAAGCCCTTGACCACGAGGAAGACGGCGCCGAACGCGGTCGACAGGGCGAGGAGCCCGGCGGCGAGGCGGGCCTTGTTTTCCCGAATGAAATGGACGCCCAGGGCCACCGTGAAGCTCGACGTGATGAGCACGACCGTGTTCGTCGTCCCGAGCGCCACGCTGTTGTGGTGGAGCGCCTGGACGAACCCGGCCGGGTACATCGCGCGGTAATACGCGTAGGCCGCGAAGAGGGCCCCGAAGAGCAGCGTCTCGCTGCCGAGGAACATCCACATCGCGAGCCGCGCGGCGTGGTCCTGCTTTTCGAGGGTCTCGAATTGCTCAACGAGCCTTTGCGCGCTCACGGGCCACCTCCTCGGAGAGCGTGTATTCGTAGGCCGAACGCTCGATCTCGGGCGTCTCCTCGAAGTTGTGCTTCGACGGCGGGGACGCGGTGATCCACTCGAAGCTGCGCGATCCCCAGGGGTTCGGCCCGGCGCGCTTGCCCCATTTCAGCGCGACGAGGAGGTTACCGAGCGCGAGGATGAGCCCCGCCCCGAGCAGCCAGGCGCCGCCCGTCGAGAGCACGTTGAGCCACTGGTATCGCTCGGGATACGTGAAATACCGCCGCGGCATGCCGCCGTTACCGAGGAGGAACTGGGGCAAGAACGTGAACACGAACCCGATGAACACGGCGACCGAGGTCAAGAGGCCGACGCGCTCGTCGTAGAGCCTGCCGAACATCTTGGGGAACCAGTAATGCGCCCCGGCGAGGAACGATGTCAGCGTCCCGCCGACCATGATGAAGTGGAAGTGGGCGACGACGAAATACGTGTCGTGCCAGTGCACGTCGAGCGATTGCGTCGCCACGGCCACGCCCGTCATCCCGCCGAAGACGAACAGGAAGAGGAACCACAGGAAATACAGCATCGGCGTGGCGAAGCTGATCGCACCCCCGCGCAGCGTCGCGACCCAGGTGAACACCTTGATCGCCGAGAAGATCCCGACGAACATCGAGAGCGCGCCGAAGACGCCCGCGTCGAACTCGCTGAGGCCCGCCACGAACATGTGGTGGCCCCAGGTGAAGAAGCCGATGAACGCGATGCCGAGCGACGAGTATGCGATGGCCCGGTAGCTCGCCGGCTGGTTGTGCGAGAACGAGCAGACGACCTCGCTGATCACCCCGAACGCGGGGAGGATCATGATGTACACGGCCGGGTGCGAATAGAACCAGAAGAGGTGCTGGAAGAGCACCGGGTCGCCGCCGTACCGAGGATTGAAGAGCGTGAGGCCGAACGCGTGATCGAGCGCGATCAGGATGAGCGACATCCCGAGCACGGGCGTCGCGAACAGGATGATGATGCTCGTCGCATACGAGGCCCACACGAAAAGTGGCATCCGGTGCCAGCTCAGGCCCTTCGCGCGCAACGTGTGCGTCGTGACGATGAAATTGACCGACGTCATGATCGACGAGATGCCGTTCACGAAAATGCCGATCCCCATCCAGGTGACGGCCGTCGGCGACGTCGTGCTGTACGGCACGTAAAACGTCCAGCCGGTGTCCGCGCCGCCCGCGAGCATGGCCCCGAGCAGGATGATCGCGCTGAGGACGTAGACGTAGAAGCTCGCGAGGTTGATGCGCGGGAACGCGAGATCCTTGGCCCCGAGCATGATCGGCAGGACGAAGTTGCCGAAGACCGTCGGAATGGCCGGGATCATGAACAACCAGACCATGGTGATGCCATGGAGCGTGAACATCTGGTTGTACGTATTCGCGTCGATGAAGGTCTGCTCGGGCGTGAGCAGTTCCGTGCGGAGCACGAGGGCAAAGACGCCGCCGAGCCCCAAAAAGAGGATCACGCCCACGTAGAACATCAGGGCAATGCGTTTGTGGTCCTTCGTGAGGAGCCACGAGCGCAGGCCGCTGTCCGCGCGCAGATAATCCGGATGGTCCGCGCCGACGCCGAGCGATTCCGGCCTTTCATCGGCGTCGATGGTCGCTTGGCTCATTGCACCCCCTCCTGCGTCTCCGGAACGGTGACCGTGCCCCAGGGCGTCGCGCCTGGCTTCGGGCGCACGTCACGCAGGCTCTTCATGAGCTCGATGATGGCGCCCGCCTGGGCCGGGCGAATCTGGCCAAGGAAACTCGGCATGATGCGCTGATACCCCGCGTGAACGTGCACGAACGGATCCATCATCGACTCGGTGATATACGCCTCGTCGACCTTCGCGCTGCCGCCGCCTTCGAGCGGGACCGTGGTGCCGTAGAGGCCCGCCCAGGTCGGACCGAGGTGCGGCGTGCCGTCGATGGTATGGCAGCGAAAACAGCCGAGCTCGGCCGCGGCCCGTTTTCCCTGTTCAACCATGCTCAGGGGCTCCGGCGGCGCGTATTCCGTGACGGAGGACGGGCGCAGGTCGACCGGGCCCGCCACGGCCGGCTCCGGCGATTTGCCTTGCAGCCAGCGCTCGTATTCCTCGGGCGGGAGCGCGATGACCTCGCCGCGCATGGTCGAGTGGCTGACGCCGCAATACTCCGTGCACAGGATGTCGTACCGGCCCGGCTCCTTCGCCTCGAACCAGAGCGTGGTGAGTCGCCCCGGGAGCACGTCCTGCTTCAGCCGGAAATCCGGCACGAAGAAGCTGTGAATGACGTCACGGGAGGTGAGGATCAGCTTCACGGGCCGCCCGGCGGGGACGTACAGCGTCGAGATGGAGTTCGCGCCCTCTGGATACGCGAATTTCCACATCCATTGTTTGCCCGTGACGTAGATCTCGAGCGCGTTCTCCGGCGGGACGCGGATGGTCATGAATTGCCAGAATCCGATCACCCACCACACGATGAACATGCCGAAGAGGCCGACCACGACCACGGCTTCGAGCCAGATGGCCGGCGTCGCCTCGGGCACGCGGCGCGACGGGTGCTTCTGGACGGCCGTGCGGCGATAGCGGAACAAGAACCACCCGCCGATGAGGGTCACCAGCAAGGCGCCCCCCATCGTCATGATGATGACGAAATAATGGAGCTTGTCGATCTCCTCGGCAATGGTGGACGCCTGCCGCGGCAAAAACAGGATCGTACGGAGCAGCTCGTTCATCGGGGTTCACCCCCTCGTCCCCGGCGCCGATCCCGGCGCCACAACATGCCCAGGGTCGTTCCGACCGTGCACAGAATCAGGAGCGATCCAATGCGGAGAAACCCGGTGATGTACGGCCCGTACCTTCGCGTCGCCGGGTCGTAGCGATAACAGGTGACGAGCACGCGATCGACGATCGTGCCGACCTTGCCCGCCGCAGCCTCGACGAGGGCGAGCCGCAAATCCCACGCGGAGGGCTCGAGCCCGTAGAGGTACCGCGAGATGCGCCCGCCCGGCGCGAGCACCGTGACGACCGCCGGGTGCGCATATTGCTCGGTCGAGGAATCATAGCCATAACGGAAGCCCACGGCGTCCGCCACGGCGCGCGACGCCTCGGCCGTCCCCACGAGGAACCGCAGGCTTTCCGGCTTCGCGCCGAGCTTCTCGGCGAGCGCATCCCTGCGCTTCGCGGCATCGGTCGGCGTATCCTCCGGATCGATGCTGACCGTGACGAGCCGATAATCCTCGCCGGGCGTATACCCCGCCTCCGCGAGGCCCTTCGAAACGCCCGTGAGCAAAAGCGGGCAGAGCATCGGGCAGCGGTAATAAGCGAGCACGAGGAGCACGGGGACATCGCCCGCGAGGAGCTCGCCCGTCTTCACCTCTTCCCCGCGCTCGCCGCGCAGGACGATATCGCGCGGAACGTAGCCGCCGAGGCGCTCGTCGACGTCCGCCTGCCTTGCCGCCATGGGGAGCGCGCGCGTCTCCTCCGCGGCGGCGACCGGCGCGCCCGCGAGCATCATGGAGAGGGCCATGGCCCAGCCGAATCGTCTCACCAAGAGCTCCCCCTAACGCCCACGCCCCCAGAGGGCGCGGCGCTCCTTCGATGCCGCTACCGACCCGCGCCGCTCACGACGAGGTCCATGGCCACGTCAATCGGGACTTGCACCTTGCTGCGATCCTCGCCCACCCATTCGAATCGCTCGATCGATTGACGTTTCGTGAGGTGGACGATCTGCCCTCGCCCGAGGTTCGAAAACAGCTCCTCGTGGACGTTCGAGCGCTCCTTGATGGGGCCGAGGTGCTCCTCGGGATAGACCCCCGAGGGCCGGAGCTCGGCCTCGCGGTACCGTTGAAGCACGTAGGAGACCCCCGTGAGCACGAGGGCGAACGCAATGGAACCCAGGACAGCGTACATGATCAGGCGCGGCGGGAGGACGTCCTCCTCCTGCCTGACGATTCCGTGACGCTTTTCGTGCTCGGGATGGCTCATGGTCAAAGGCTCCCGTACCGGAATGCGGCCTCGAGCGAGGTGTCGTTTTTCGGGACAATCGGGCGACCACGCAGGCGGAACGTGCCGAACGCGAGCGCGGCCCCGCCGACGCAGACGAGCGCGGCGACGTCGAGCCAGTGCACGATGGGCCCCTCGGCGCGCACGGAGGGCATGACGAGCCATTCCATGTCGACCCAGTGCATGAAGAGGATCCAGAGCGCGATCGGCGCGAGCGTGCTCGGCTGCTGCTTGACCCGATACGGGAGCAGCGCGAAGAACGGAATGACGAAACGGCCGGCCGCGACGAGGATGCTGAGCGGGGCGAACTCCCTCATGCGGGGCGCATAAAACGACGCCTCGTGGGGCTTGTTCGTGATCCAGATCAAGAAGAACTGGAAGTACGCGATGTACGCCCAGAAGATCGTGAACGCGAGCAGGAGCCGGCCGAGCGCGTAATAATGGGAGCTGCCCACCCGGGTGAGCATGCCCGCGCGCTGCAGGCCATAGGTCGCGAGCACGAGGAGCGCGAGCGCGCCCAGGAAACCGCCGGCGAACCAGTACACCCCGAACATGGTCGAATACCAGGCAGGAGTGAGGGACATGAGCCAATCGACGCCCGCGAACGTGAACGCGAGCGCGACCGGAGGCAGCCCGAGCGCCGAGAGGGCGCGGAACCGCGGTTTGTCCGTGGCCGCCGGGGCCCAATCCCCGCGCAGCGACCAGCGGCGGAGGAAATACGAGATGCCGAGCCAAACGCCGAAATACAGGAACGCGCGGACGAAGAACGAGGACGTGTTCAGGTACGGCAGCTTGTGCTCGACGAGATGCTGGACTTCGTGTTCGTGGATCGTGGACGGCGACGTCCAGGGATAAATCGTGGTGATGCCGACGGCGATCGGAATGAATCCGATCACGGCGAGCGGCAGGACGCCCGTGACGCCCTCGATGACGCGGCGGAGAGCGACGGGCCATTTCGCGTCCATCGCGTGGACGATCATCAGGAAGATGAGTCCGCCGACGAGCAGGGAGACGAGCCACGCATAGGCCGAGAGGTAGGCGTAGAATGCGTCCCGGCCGTGGGCGACGCCGCCCACGACGAGCGCGATCGCGCCGACGACGAACGCGAGGAAGCCTCCGAGGATGAGCCGACCTCCTCCGGTGAAAATGCTGGGTTCCGTGTTCATCGAAGCTCCTCCTGCATCCGCACGCGGACGGGCTCGGGCAAGACGCCGACGGCGACGCCTTTCGTACGAAGCTGGAGCGCGCGCACGTAGGCGACGACGGACCAGCGCTCCTCGACGCCAAGCTCCTGTCCATAGGTGGGCATGAGCCCGTAGCCCTGGGCAATGGCCTGGTAGACGCGCCCCACGGGGTAATCGAGGACAGGCGCCTCGACAAAGCTCGGAGGCTTGCGCAGCTCCATGTTGTCCGCGACGACACTCACGCCATCGCCGCCCACGCCGTGGCAGGCCGCGCAGAAGACCTCGTAGCGCTCCCGGCCGTGATCCAGCATGGGCCGCGAGAGTGGGATGGGAATGGCCTCGACGAACTTCCCGTCTACCATTCCGCTGATCACCTCGGGCGGGCCGAGAAACCGCTCGCGCGGGACGGTGCCCTCGGGAGGCTCGCGCATGACGCGGCGATCGTCGAAGAACGGTGCCTCCTCGTAATACTCGAAATGCGCCTGGTTCACCATGCGCTCGAAATCACGCTCGGTGCCCGAACTGTTGCAGCTCGCGAGGAGCGGGCACACGGCGAGGACGAGCGGAAGGGCGGCGATGGTCTTCACGACTCCTCTCCCTCCATTCGCTCGAGCCGTTCGTCGAGCTCGGCGTCGGTCGCCGGATGCGCCCCGAGCGGCTCGACGCGGCTCGCGCCGAGCTCCCTGAGCTTGCGCGCGGTCGCCTCGCGATCGAAGGCGGGATCGAGGTCGGAGACGGCCAGGAAAAACTTGTCGATGCTGGCGCGATCGAAGCCCGGCACCTCGAAGATCGGCTGCCACAGGGATGGCAGGCCGGACCAGAGGGCGAGGATGACACAGGCCGAAAGCGCCGAGAAGAGCACGGCCATCTCGAACGTGGCCGGGACGAACGCGGGCGGCGCGTGGGCGGGCCTGCCGCCGGCATTCAGGGGGTAATCGACACCGTCCGTCCACCATTGCACGAGGTAGGCGACCGCGGCCGCCGCGATGGCGAACGGGAACACCACGAATCCGATGCGAGAGCGCCCGCGGCCGATGGCCCGTTCGAGCTCGAGGAGGGGGTACGGCGTGTACCCTTCGAGCCTGCGGTACCCGGATTTGCGGAGCTCGTGGGCCGCCCGGATGATCTGCTCGGGCGTGTCGAACGCGCCGACGATCCCGCTTTGCTGCGTCCTCCGCATTTTAATGTTCCTCCTCGTGCGAGAGCTCGTGCTTGAGCTCTTTCACCTCGGCGAGCGAAACGAACGGGACGAACCGCAAGAAGAGCAGGAAGAGCAGCAGGAAGAATCCCATCGTGCCGAGGTAGATCATCCAATCGACGTATGTCGGAACGAACACGTCCCAGGCCGAGGGCAGGTAATCGCGCTGCAGGCCCATGACGATGATCACGAAGCGCTCGGCCCACATGCCGACGTTGACGAGGAGCGAGACGGTCCAGAGCACGGCGAGGCTATTCCGCGCCTTCTTCGACCAGAAGACCTGCGGGATGACCGAATTGCAGATCATCATCATCCAGAAGATCCAGGCCCAGGGCCCGAAGGGGCGCGCCTCGAAGAACTGGTAGATCTCGTATTCGTCGCCGCTGTACCACGCCATGAAGAATTCGAGGATGTACGAATACGTGACGACCCAGCTCGTCACGAGGACCATCTTGGCGAGGTTGTCGAGGTGCCTCTTCGTGATGACGTTCTCCAGCCGGAACAGGCTGCGCACCGGGATCACCAGGGTGAGCACCATGGCGAACCCCGAAAAGATCGCGCCGGCGACGAAGAACGGCGGGAAGATGGTGGAGTGCCAGCCGGGCACGAGCGTGATAGCGAAGTCCGAGCTCACGATCGAGTGCACGGAGAGCACGAGCGGGGTCGAGAGACCCGCGAGCAGGCCATAGACGACGC
Source organism: Polyangium jinanense (assembly GCF_028435265.1). Lineage (GTDB taxonomy): Bacteria > Myxococcota_A > Polyangia > Polyangiales > Polyangiaceae > Polyangium > Polyangium jinanense. Next base: position 180,550 of record NZ_JAGTJK010000018.1, read on the forward strand.
GATAATGGCGGTAGGAGCTCGACGCGCCGGTGAACCCGAGCGCGAAGATGCCGTAAATGAATCGCTTCGCCCGGGTCGGCGCGCGATCACGCATGGCCGCGAGGTCCGGGATGAGGCCCGTGTACCAGAAGACGAGCGAGACCGTGAAATAGGTCGAGATGGCCGCGGCGTCCCAGGGGAGCGCGCTCTTGAATTGCGGCCAGACGCCCATGGTGGATGGGTACGGGAAGATCCAGTAGGCGAACCACGGTCGCCCGAGGTGGAGGACCGGGAACATGGCGGCCTGGAGAATGGCGAAGAGCGTCATCGCCTCGGCGAAGCGGTTGATGCTCGTACGCCATTTCTGCTCGAAGAGCAGGAGCACGGCCGAGATGAACGTGCCCGCGTGGCCAATACCGACCCACCAGACGAAGTTGATGATGCCGAACCCCCAGGCGACCGGGATGTTGTTTCCCCACATCCCGATGCCGTACATCACGGTGAGCGTGATCCCGGTGAACAGAAACAACGTGCCGATGATGGCGACGAGGAAACCGATTTTCCCGAGCCTTCTCCACGGCCGCCAGGCGGTCGAGAGGAGCTGGTCGGAGAGCTCGGCGTCCGTGGGGCGCCCGATGAAGACCGGCTCCGTGGCCATATCAACCCACCTCCGGGTTCGGGTTCTTGATCGTGGCGAGGTATCGAATGCGTGGAAGCGTGCCGAGCTCGTGCAGGACGCCAAAGCTGCGCGGCTCCTCGCGCCAGCGGACCATGTCGGTCTCCTTGTGCGCGAGCGACCCGAACCGAATGGCGCGCGTCGGGCACGCGTCCGCGCAGGCCGTCGTGACCTCGCCCGGGCGAATGGCGCGGCGCTCGATGCTAGCGTCGATCTCGGCGCGCCGGATGCGCTGCACGCAGAACGTGCACTTCTCCATCACGCCGCGCTCGCGGACGGTGACGTCGGGGTTTTTCTGGAGCGTACGGATGTCGCCGTTGAACCCGGGCTTCTCCTCCATCCAGTCGAACCAGTTGAACCGCCGCACCTTGTAGGGGCAGTTGTTCGAGCAGAACCGCGTGCCGATGCAGCGGTTGTAGACCATCTCGTTGAGCCCGTCGGGGCTATGGACGGTGGCGTTCACCGGGCAGACGTACTCGCACGGCGCCTTTTCGCAGTGCTGGCACAGCATCGGCTGATGCACGACCTCCGGGGTGTCGACCTCGCCCGTGTGATAGGTGTCGATGCGGAGCCAGTGCATTTCGCGGCTCCGGAGGACGCCCTCCCTGCCCACGACGGGGATGTTGTTCTCGGCCTGGCAGGCGACGACGCACGCGCTGCAGCCCGTGCAGATCGACATGTCGATGCTCATCGCCCACTGGTCGCCCTTGAAATCGTCCGCGGGCAGGATCGAGAGCACGGGGCCCTTCTGCCCGCGCGTGAACTCTGGTTTGTCGCGGTATGCTTCGAGCGTCGTGGCCAGAGCGATCGGCCGGTCGTGGAGCTCCCAGTGCTTCTGGGTCTGCGCGAGGGTGTGTTTCTCGCCCGTGGGCCGCACGGACGCGCCGTCGAGGAACGAGCGGCCCTGGCGGCGGAGGGGCTGGACGTTTTTCCCGACGCCCTCGGCGACGGGCAATGCCGCCCCGCGGCCGTACCCGAGGCGCAAGGAAATGGCCCGATCGGCGTGGCCCGCCAGGACGAACACCGGCAAAACGATGGTCGTGGCCGGCGGGGGGCTCGTCGTGACCGCGGGCACGGTGGGATCGAACCCGGGCAGCGTGATTTCAATGAGGTCGTCGTTCGCGACGCCGAGCTCGCTCGCCGTGCGGACGCTCATGAGCGCCGCATTGTCCCAGGTGATCTTGGTCGTTGGATCGGGCAGCTCCTGGAGCCACGGGTTGTTCGCGAACCGGCCGTCGTGAACCTTGGAATCGTGGTAAAACCCGAGCTCGTACCGGTCGGGCGCGGGTGCGGGCGCGGCGGCGAGGGTCGCGAGGGCCGCTGCGATCCCAGGCGGCGCGAGCTCGGCCCGGACAACGGGGGCCTCGGAGCCGGGCAAAAAGCCGCGGCGCAAGGTCGCCTCCCAGTGCGCCTCGAAATCGGTCTCGCCGAGCAGCGTCCGCCATTGCTCACGTACGAGGGCGTGCGCGCTCGGGTAGATGTCGCCGAGCAGAGTCGCGAGGATCTCCACGTCCGTGCGGCCGCCGAAGAGCGGACGGATGAGCGGCTGCACGACGGACGCTGTCCCGTCCCCCGCGCGGGCATCGCCCCAGGCTTCGAGGTAATGTGTCTCCGGGACGAACCACGTCGTCCGCGCGCCGGTCTCGTCCGCGTAGAGGCCAAGGTAAAAGCTCTGGCGGACGCTGCCGAGCGCCCCGGCAAAATCGAGGTCGCCCGGCGCGGTGTAGACGGGGTTTCCTCCCAGGATGACGAGCGTGTCGACGGCGCCGGCGCGCATTTCGGCGACGAGCGCCGCGAGGTCCTGCCCGGCCGCGGCAGGATTCCAGAGAATGGGATCGGTCATGGAGACCGTGGAGCCGAAGGCGCCTAGGACGGAGTTCACGAGCGCGCCGAGCGCGTGGACGTGCGCGGGTTGCCGGTCGCCGACGATGACAAGGCCGCCTTTCCCCGCGCGGACGAGGTCCCTCGCAATAGCGCCGACGAGGGCGCGCTCTTCACGGCCGAGGAATGGGCGGAGCGCCATGATGATATCGGGCGAGACGGCCGAAGGGGGCTTACCGCCGAGGAGGATCTCGGCGGCGAGGGCCGCGGCGAACGTGCCGATCTCGCTCGATCGCCGGCGCAATTTGTGATCCGCGACCGTGCCCGTGCAGCTCGGCATGCTCTCGACGACGTAGAGCCGGTTCATCGTGGGGTTCGGCCAGCCCGGGCGGCGGCGCTCGGCGAAATGGCGCGAGTGCCGCAAATGCATGCCCTGCCCGTCGAGGAAGTCCGAATCGAGCGAGACGATGACCGAGGCGTTCCGGAGGTCGAGTTGCGGCACCAGCGGGCGGCCGAAGGCGAGCGCGGCCCCTTGCGCGGCGGCGCCCGTCTCGGTCGACGAATGCACGGTGACGCGCGCGGCCGGATATGCCGCGAGAAGCCGGCCGAGCTGGCTCGCAAGGAGCGGCGAGGCCGTGGGCTCGATCAGAATGCGGAGGCCGGCGCCCCGATCGGTGCGCGGACGTGCGAGCTCCGTCGCGAGCGCATCCCACGACGTGAGCGCGCCCTTCTGCATGACGGCCCGCGCGCGGTACGGATCGTAAAGGCCGAGGATGGACGCCTGCTCGAGGACGCCCGCCGCGCCGAGGCTGGCCGGATGCTCGGGGTTGCCTTCGATCTTGATGGGTCGCCCTTCGCGGCTCTCGACGAGCAGGCCCGTCGCGAATCCGTCGAGGGTCATGCTCGTCGCGTAATACTTGGACAGACCCGGCGTGACCTCGGGCGGACGGATCGTGTAGGGCAGGATCTTCTCGACGGGGTCCTTGACGCAGCCCGTGACGCCCGCGAGCGCCATGCTGGCGCCGAGGAGCTTCAAGAAGTTGCGGCGCGAGGGTTCGTCCGGACGCTCGTCCGCCCCCTCGGGAAACTCCCTTTGCCTGTCCTCCGGCGGCGACCCCTCGGACACGAGCTCGGCGAGGCTGCGCCAGTAATCGCGGCCCGTCTTGCCTGCGAGGATCCTCTCCCAGAGCGCGCGTACGTCGTTGCCCAAAGGTGCTCTCCTATCGATGGCAGGCGGTGCAGTTGGTGACGCTTCGAACGCCGTATTCGCGGACCAGGTACGGCCCGAGGGTGCTTTGATCCGCGGCCTTCCACGTCATGTCGGTGACCCGATCGAGCGGCCGGACGAACTTCTCCGGCTGCCTGTGACAATCGAGGCACCAGTTCATGCTCAGGTCGGCGAACTGGTAGACGCGGCCCATCTCGTCGACGCGCCCGTGGCAACTGACGCACCCGACGCCCTTGTTCACGTGGATCGCGTGATTGAAGTAGACGAAATCAGGGACGTCGTTGACGCGATTCCACGGAATGGGCAAACCCGAGAAGTAGCTCCGCCGGACGGGCTCGAGCATGGGGCTCTTGTTCCAGATCTGGTTGTGGCAACCCATGCAGAGGTCGGTCGAGGGGATCCCGGCCGTGGCGGATACCGTCGCCTCCTTGTGACAATAGAGGCAATCGATACCGTCATCCTGGACGTGATGCCGGTGATCGAACTCGACGGGTTGATCGACCGGATCGAGCTGCTTTCGCCAGTTCGGCGTGCGCACCCAGATCATGGGAGCGGCCACGAGCGTGAAGGCGCCGCCCACGATACCGATGAGCGCGATCCGGAAGGCCGTATTGGTCCAGGGACGAAAGAGTGCCGCCATCCTCGTGCCTTCTCGGACGTCCGCACGGCGAGCGCGCCGCGGGCGCATCCAGCAGCATTCGATGGGAATCAGGGGGGCGGCGTTGCTGCTTTCCTGGGCGAACGAGCGGCCGATAGAGAGAACGAGCAGGCAGGCAGGCGAGCGGAGAGGAGCGAAAACGAGCGGCGGGGCGACCGGACGGGTGCGGGGAAGCCCCTACTTCGCTCAGCCGACGAGCGAGGGCCAGTCGGTGTGCACGGCGCCGAGCTCGGGTTTGTCGACGCGCTCGTAGGTATGGGCGCCGAAGTAATCGCGCTGGGCCTGGGTGAGGTTCTGCGGGAGGCGCGCCGAGCGATAGCTGTCGTAATAGGCGAGGCTCGACGAGAACGCGAGGCAAGGAATGCCGAGGCTCTGCGCGAACGCGATGGCCTTGCGGAAACCGGGCTGCGATTTCGCCATCGCCTCGCGGAACCGGTCGTCGAGGAGCAGGCTCGGCAGGTCGGGGCGCTTCGCGTAGGCCTCGCGAATGCCGTCGAGGAACTGGGCGCGGATGATGCAACCGCCCTTCCAGATGCGGGCGATCTCGCCGAGCGGCAGGTCCCAGTGGAAGGTGTCCGAGGCGGCACGGAGGAGGGCCATGCCCTGCGTGTAGGAGCAGATCTTCGCGGCATAGAGGGCGTCGTGCACGGCCGTGACGATTTCGTTCTCGTCGCCCTGGAATGCGCCGGGCCGAGGCCCTTCGAGGACCTTCGCGGCCTCGATTCGCTCGTTTTTCTTGCCCGAGAGGAGGCGCGCCATGATGGCGGCGTCGATCGTGGGAATGGCGACGCCGAGGTCGAGCGCGACCTTGGACGTCCAGAGGCCCGTGCCCTTCTGGCCCGCCTTGTCCAGGATGAGGTCGACGAGCGGCGCGCTGGTCTCGGAGTCCTTGGCGCGGAAGATCTTGGCCGTGATTTCGATCAGGAACGAGGAGAGGACGCCCTCGTTCCAGCGCGCGAAGACCTCGGCGAGGCGATCGGCGGAGAAGCCGAGGCCACGATGGAGGATGTCGTACGCCTCGGCGATGAGCTGCATGTCGCCGTATTCGATGCCGTTGTGGACCATCTTGACGAAATGGCCCGAGCCGCCGGGGCCGATGTACGTGACGCACGGGCCGTCGTCGACCTTCGCCGCAATGGCCTCCCAGATCGGGCGAATCTCCTCGTAGGCCGCGCGCTCGCCGCCGGGCATGAGCGAGGGGCCCCAGAGCGCGCCCTCCTCGCCGCCGGAGACGCCCGAGCCGAGGAAACGAATGCCCGATGCGCCGAGCTCGCGCTGGCGGCGCTCGGTGTCCTCGTACCAGGAATTGCCGCCGTCGATGATGATGTCGCCGGGCTCGAGGTACGGACGGATCTGGTCGACGGTCCAATCGACGGGCTGGCCCGCTTTCACGAGCAGGATGATCTTGCGCGGACGTTCGAGGACACGCGCGAGTTCGGCCGGGCTGTGCGCCCCGAAGAAACGGAGACCCTTCGCGCGCGTGGCGAGCAGGTGGTCCACCTTCTGGGGTTCGCGGTTGTAGACGGCGATGGGAAAACCATGCCGCTCGATGTTGAGGGCGAGGTTTTCTCCCATCACCCCGAGGCCGACGAGGCCGATCTTCGCTTGCGCCGCTTCCATGTCCTCCTCCGATTCCGGGTTCCCTCCCGGGCGGCGCTACTCTAGCAGGTTGCCCGGGAGGTGTCTCCGGCGGAGGACGACGCTTTGAGGCGACAGGCGACGGGCCGCGGGGGGCGGTATGTGGGAAGGAGCAGTGGGGAGGGCCGAGGAATGCTACCGCCGCGCGGACGTCACATCCCGTCGCAGATCGGCGCGGGCGTGGTGCAAGTGCTCGTCATCGAGTCGCACGTGCCGCTGCACTCGTCGGGCGTTACGCACGCCTCGCCGTCGGCCTTCCTGGCCGTGCAGACGCTGGTCACGGAGTCGCAATACGAGTCCTTGCACTGACTGAAGCCAGCGCACGCCTCGCCGACGGCTTTCTGCGCGGCACACATGCTCGTCTGGAAGTCGCAATAATTCGTGGCGCAGTCGTCGTCGAACTCGCACGCCGCTCCGGCCGCGCCGCGCGGCTGGCACTTGCCGAGCTCCGTATCGGTATCGCCCACGCACACGGAGTCGGCGCCCGCGCACTCGTCGTCGCCACTGCAATCGCCGCCGTCGGCCACCTTGCCGATGAAAACGCTCTGGCATTCGGGGTCGGACTCGAAAGGATCGCCGTTGATCACGGTGCAGGATCCCTCGAGCTTGTCGAGACAGCTCGCCGCGACATATCCGTCGTACTCCATGCGGCCCTCCCCGACGGCCTTCTTCAGGCGCGGGAGCACGAGCATGTCATAAATGCCCTTGAAGGTCTGCGCGCACTCGGCCTCGTTCTGAGGCTTGGGGGTAATGCCCTCGAACGCCTTGTCCTGTTCGGCCATCGTGCAACAGGAGTAGACCAGCCCGCAGTACAACTTGGCGGTCGCGGTGCCGATGTCGTCGATGGGGATGAGGACGTCGCCGCCGCCGCCGCCGCCGCCGTTTCCGCCGTTTCCGCCGTTTCCGCCGCCGCCGCCGGGGCCGCCGGTCGTATTGTTCGAGTCGTCGCTGCAGCCGATGAGGGAACCCACGCCGGCGAGGGCCAGCATGATCAAGGAAGTCACAAAACGTTTCATGTTCGTCTCCTGCCCAGGGCCGAGCCCGGGGGGCCGGTCCCGTGGGCGACTCGTGGCTAGCACGCATGAGGCGCGATGGAAAGCCCGAGCAAGAACGAAGGCGTGCTAGGCTTCGAAGGTGAACTTTCTCCTGCACAGGCACCTCGCGGAGGCGCATACGGGCTCACGCGCGGCGGGCGCGGGCGCGATGCTGCCGGACCTCTGGCGAATGGCGGACAGGCGCGTGCGGCCGTGCCGTCCCGTCGAGATGGGCGGCTTGCTCGGAGGCCGGCTCGCGGAGGTGCTCGTGGGGATCCGGCACCACGTGGCGGTCGACCATTGGTTTCACGGCGATCGCGTCTTCCTCGAAGGGGAGAAGCTCGTCGCGGCGCGCATTCGCGAGGCACAGCTCGAGGCGAAACGAATGGGGCTGCTCGCGCACGTCACGTGGGAGATGTGCCTGGACGGCGCGCTCCTCCGGCGCGCGGGTTTCGAGGCGACACGCGCGGCCCTCACGGAGGGGTTTTTGGCGATCGAGGGCGATTTCGAGCCCGCCGCGACGATGCACCATTTCGGTACGCACGAGCGGACCGCGGAGGAGCGCGCCGCGTTCGACGCGCGGATGAAACGGCTCCGCGCGGAAATCGAGCGGGGGCCGTGGATCGAAGGGTATCAATACGGCGAGGGGGTCGCGATTCGCGTCTCCGGGGTGCGCGCGCGGCTCGGGCTCGCGCCGCTCGACGCGGCCGATCACGCGCGGCTCGGGCAGGCGCTCGACGGCGTGGCGCACGAGGCCGACGCGATTCTGGAGGAGATCCTGCGAGCACCCTCGCCCCTCGGCGATGGACGAGTCCGGCCCTCAGCGGCGCTTGCGCTTGGGGCCTGATCTCCGGAACGGGAAACGAAAACGCGGCTTTTGATCGATCCGTTCGCCCTCGCGGAGCCACGCGAAGGGGTCGGCGAAGCCGGCCATCCAGGGCAAACGCTTGTAGGCGAGGAAGACGAGCTCGCCGCCGCGGATGCCGGCGTCGAGGCGATCCTGCCAGGCACCGAGGAGCCGCGGATCGAGATCTGGGTTCGTCGAGAAAAACGAGCCTTCTTCGATGCGCTCGGGAAAGCGGAAGCAGACGCCGCCGGAGACGCAGACGGGGTGAAAGAGCGTGGCGGCGATCCGCGCGATGGCCCCGGCGCGCTCGCCTTCGGGGAGCGCAAGCACGTCGAGGCTGTCTCGCGAGACGATGACGAACACGAACGAACGGCCCTCGACGATCGAGAGGTGGAGGTCGTCCACGTCGTATTCGTGGCGCAGAAAATCCGGCGCGGCCTTGGTGGCGCGATGGACCAGGCGCCGGACGGGACGGGCGGCGTCGTAAGGGCTTTTTCCCTGGGCAAACAGGGTGCGGGCCCAGTGCCTCGATTCGGCGAGGGCCTGGCCGGGCACGTCGGCGCGGCCGTCGAGATCGTCGAAGCCCTCGGATTGCGCGGTTTCGATGTCGTCGAGCCATTTCATGAGATTCGCCTCGCAAAACGACGAAAAAACGAGCGGATGCGGTCGCGCGCGGTTTCACGGGGCGGCGATGCCTCGCCGTTCCGGTATCGCCGCACGATCTTCTCGACCCGAAATCCCTCGTCCGGGAGAAACTCGACCCAGACGAGGCCCCAGAAGACCTTGAGGATGTCGTGCTTGGAGGAGAGGACGCCGACACCGCCACAATAATAACGCGTCGTGCCGCCGTGCGAGAATTCGAGGCACGCCTCGTATCGGTTGAGGCCGGGGCTCACCTTACCGTCGGGCAGGCGGGTATGCGAGGGCGGGTAGGTTTTTCCTTCCACGACCGGGCCGTCCACGAGCGCCGCGGAGAGGCGCTTTTCGCCGACCTGTATCGTCTTCGACAAACCCGCGCGAGGCTCCTTCTCCCAATCGGCGACGAGGGGCTTTTCGCCGTTGCCCTGATCCGGATCGGCCCAGACGACGAGCATGCGCGCCTCGCCCGGCGCGCCGATCTGCGCGAGCATGCCCCGCACGAGGCGCACGATGGCCTGGCACTCGCCCGAGGCGGCGACGTAATCGACCATCGGCCAGGCGCCGCCGACTTCGTTGAAATAACGCGGGTGGTCGTACTCCGCGGGCACGTCGGGGTTCGGGAGGAGAGCGTAATACGGGAATCGGCGCAGGAAGCTCTCGACGATGGCGTGCGGATCCAGGCTGTTCGCCTGCTTCGCCCATTCCACGGCCTTCGCCACGCGCCGCGGGGTCGCGCCGTCTTCCTTGTAGGGCGCGATGGGCGTGGAGCGCGGCGGCCCCATCGTGACGAGCATGGGAATGGATGTGACGGCGGGCGCGACGATCGCGGCCTCGGACGCGGACCAGCGCACGTCGAACGAGAGATCGTCGAGCTTGCGCGCAAGCGGATTGTCGGATACGAGCGTGATCACCGACGTCCCGGGAGAGACCGGAAGGGTTTGTCGAAATTGGATCCCTCCCGGACCCTCGCCCTTCAGGGTGGCGGGGCCAGGCAGCACCGCGGCCGCGTCGAGGGTGAGCGAAAGGCGGACCTTTTCGCCGAGGGTATGGCTCACGGGGACGTGGGACGCGGGCGTCCATTCGGGCTCGGGGCAGTCGTGATCGGAAAAGCGCCAGCCGCTCGGCTCGTCGCAGCCGCGGAGCGTGCCGTGATCGGAGTCGACCCGGATCGATTCGATTCGAATGGTGCTTTCCGGCCTCGGCGCGGACGTATCCCATCCGCGCGGCGGCGCGCCGCTCGGCTCCCCCACGATGGCCTCCCGGGGCGCGAGGCCAGACCGGAAGAGCCACAGGCCTCCGGGCCGCTACGCCGCCCTCACGGGAAACCTCCGGTCGAGCCCCCCCGATCGTCAACTGCCGGGAGGGCGGGCCGAGCTGCGTTTGCGAATGCGGAGAATTCGAAATCAGCGAAGGGCGGCGTGTTTCTTCCGCTCGGCTTCGAGGTAAGCGCGGCCTTCCTCGGCGGTATCGAAGAACGCGAGCGGCACGCCGTGCCTGAGGAGCGCGTCCGTGGCGCGGTTCAGCATCGTCCCGAGGACACGCACGGGGAAGGACGCGCCGACGGCGGCGACGCCGCGGATTGCCTTGGCGCCCTTGGCCTCGCGGACGGCCCAGACGCGCGCGTCGCGCGTCACGGAGATCGAGTGCGCCCTGTCGAAGAGGCAATAGACCGCGGGCTCGTCGCGGCTCATCTCGTCGATGCGCGCGTAGAGGGCCTTCATGTCGTCCCGCGTGACCTCGCCGGTCCAGCGCACGACGAGGATCGCTCCTTCTCGTCGGGACCCGTGCGCCCCCATCCGCTCGAAGCCGGCATCCATGTTCGCCACGACGGAACGAAGATACACGCTCGCACGTGGTGATGGAAGGAGGCCGGTCCCCTGACGAACAATGTCCTACCACTCACAATTCGCGCGTGACGAGTTCGTCCAATGGATGCAAGATGGACGCGTTCGATGGGTTCGGCGCGGCGCGGAGAAGTCGCCGGCGCGCCCGATCTCGCGATCGAGTCTTTCGCAGCGAGGACGGAGAGACGTCCTCGTGAAACCTCAGAGATCCCGGCACAGGAGGGCCGGTCGGGGATCCTTTTTTCCGGGTCGCCCGAGAACCATATCATCATGCCGCGACGAACCGTTCCCGAGCCGTTTGCACTGAAGGTCGGCACCCGTATCCGTGAGCTGCGCAAGGAGCGCGGATTGTCGCTCGGCAAGCTCGCCGACGCCTGTTATCTGTCGAAGGGCCATCTCTCGAGCGTCGAGCACGGGCTCGCCGCCATCACGATCCAGACGATCGAGCGGCTCGCGCTCGGCTTCGGCGTGCCCCCGCTCTACCTGCTCACGTTCGCCGCGGACGACGAGCGCGCGAAGACGGCGGAGCTGCTCCGCGAGATGTCGAACGCCGACGTGCGCAAGATCCGCCGCCGGATCCAGGAGGAGACCGGCATCCGCGTCAAGCGCAGCTAGGACAAAATTCGTCCCACCGTGCCCCGCGCGCCGCGTCACGGCGCGTCGGGCACGGTAGGACGTAAAACGTCCGATCGAGGACCATTTTTTGATTCTCCGTGCGTCCGAGGACGTGCATGATGGCTGGCCCCGTGAGATCCGGCCGATTCACGCGGGGACTTCCATTTCGACGAACTTACGACTTGCCGGCGTGTTTCGCCGGTCGGGCCGCGCTTTTTTGGCCCGAGAAAGACGAGGACCATGCCCCGACGATCCGTTCCCGATCCGTTTGCGATGCAGGTGGGCGCCCGTATCCGTGAGCTGCGCCTCGAGCGAAACATGTCCCTCGCCGCCCTCGCGGACGCGAGCGCACTGTCGAAAGGCCACCTCTCGAGCGTCGAGCACGGGCTCGCCGCCATCACGATCCAGACGATCGAGCGCCTCGCGCTCGGCTTCGACGTGCCGCCGCTCTACATCCTGACCTTCCCGGCCGAGGACGAGCGCGCCCACGTGGCGGAGCTCCTGCGGCAGCTCTCGAACGCCGACGTCAAGAAGATCCGCCGGCAACTCCAGGTGGATCTCGGCATCAAGAAGGCGCGCTGAGGGGGTTTGGGGGCATAGCTCGGCTCTGCCGAGCGGAGCCCCCAAGCGTCGAACGCTGTACTTCTCGCAGGTGACGATCCCGTGTACGCTCGCGGGCGTGCACGGGACACGCTTTTCGCTTCACGCTTTGCTTTGGACCGCTTCCTTCGGGCTTTTCGCCTGCGGCTCCGGGGATCCGGCGAATCCGGACCCGGGGCCCGAAAAGCCCCCACCGCCCTCCGAATGCAACGGCCGCGCAGAGCTCTGCGACAGGCCCTTCGATGCGGTGGCGTTCCCCGCGACGCACAATGCCATGTCCTCGTTCGAGCTCGGCTGGGCCGCGCCGAACCAGAACTTCGGCATGAAACGCCAGCTCGAAGACGGCATCCGCGCGATGTTGATCGATACGCACCGCTGGAACGAGGATCTCTATCTCTGCCACTCGATCTGCGAGCTCGGGCATACGCTCCTCGTGGACGCGCTCGTCGAGATGCGCGTCTTCCTCGACGCACACCCACACGAGGTGGTGACGCTCATCATCCAGGACGGCATCACGCCCGACGAGACGGCGGGCGTGTTCGAGAAAGCCGGGCTCGCAGGTCGCACGTACGCGCATGAGGACGGAGCCCCCTGGCCGACGCTGCGGGAGCTTTTGCTCGACGGAAAGCAGCTCGTCGTGGGCGCCGAGGACGAGGGGCCGCCGCCCGCGTGGTATCACCACTTCTGGGACATCGCCTGGGACACGCCGTATTCGTTCGAGAGCGTGGAGGACTTCAACTGCGCGCCGAATCGGGGGACGCAGGGGAACGATCTGTTTCTCTTGAACCACTGGATCGGGCCGCTCCCGACGCCCGAGCGGGGCGAGACGGCGAACGCGTACGAGGTGCTGTCGGCGCGGGCGAAGAAATGCCAGACGGAGGGCGGGCAGATCCCGAATTTCGTGGCCGTCGATTTTTACGATCTCGGCGCGCTGTTCCAGGTGGTGGACGAGCTGAACGGGTTTTAACAGCGGTACGCGGCGGCGTGCCGCTCACCATACCCCGTCTCCCCCCTGACTCCCCTACCCCTGCTCCGAAGCCAGCGCCGCCTGCTTGTGCAACATCAACGCGACACCGAGCAACATCGCCGCCCCGGCCGCGGCGCCGAGAAACGGTGAAATCGGCGCCACGCGGTTGTACATGAAGCCCCACGTGACGGGCCAGATCGTACGCGCCCAGCTCCCCGTCGATTGCGCATAGCCGAGCACCGTGCCCCGCTGGTCCTCCCGCGCGAACTTCGACGCCAGCGACGAAATGGACGGGTTGTTGATGGCCACGCCCACGCCGATGAGGACATTCGCGAGGACCATCATCCACGAATGCATCGAGAACGCCGCGAAGAGCAAGCCCGCGAGCATGAGCGCGGCCGCACACTCGACCAGCGTGAGCTCGCTGAAACGCGCCGAGAGGCGCTTGATCAAAAAGCCCTGGATCACGACCCCGGATACGCCGAAGATCGCGAACATGTAGCCGACCTGCTCACCCGTCCACCCGAAACGATCATGCGAGAGGAGCGGGAACGCGACGTTCAGGACCGTCATGGCCATGAACGTCAAGAAATACATCTGCAGGATCGTGACGACGCGTTTGTCGGAGACGATTTCCGTGAAGGTCGCCTCCTTCCGGGGCTCGTCCCGCGTGGGGCCACGATAGGCGTCGTGCCCGCCGCGCTCGGGCTCGCGCACGGGACGCGTCTCCGGCATGAGCGCCGCCGCGAGGATCAGGTCGGCCAGGGCCATCACGGCCGCCGCGATCGGCGGCGCCCAGGTCGCGATCTTGGCCGTCATGCTGCCGATCACCGGCCCCATGATCATCCCGAGCCCGATCCCCGCCCCGAGCCGCCCCATGGCCGCCGCGCGATCCTTTTTGTCCGTCACGTCCGCGATGGCCGCCTGACACGCGGCCAGGTTGCCCGCCGTCGCCCCCGCGAGCACACGCGACACGAACAGGCACCAGAGCACCTGGTAGTGCACCGCCGCCGCGAAGAGCACCATGCTCGCCGCATTGCCGAGCAGGCTCAGCACGATGACCAAACGCCGGCCGAACCGATCGGACAAACGCCCGAGGTACGGCGTCGCCAGCGCCTGCGCCAGCGAATAACTGCTGATCAGCATTCCCGTGACGGTGCCCGACCACTCTTCGGACACCATCGGCTTCACGTAAAACGGCAAGAGCGGAATCGTGATCCCGAACCCGACGAGGTCGAGGAACACGGTCAGGACGACGACGAAGAGAACGCGGTCGCGCACCTTCTCGCGCGAGGCCGCTTCGGCGGTGGACATGGCTGTATCTGGCATCGGGAGGGACGTGAGGGGGCGCCCTACCCATGCCAGAAAGCCAGGCGCGTGTCACGCGAAAATGTCTAATGCCAGCGGACGAGGCGCGCCGCGTAACGATCCGGCAAGGACTCGTGCGCCGGGATGACGCGGACGCCGAAAGCGTGCTCACCGCTCTCGTCGGTGGGAATTTCGCCCTCGAAACGATGGCGGCCGCCGCCGAGATCCGCCGCGTGACGCATCGGAGCCGCCTCCGCGCCGCGGAGCGAGCCGTTCGGGCCCGGGCGACCATAATAAAGCTCGACGACGACGTCGCTCGGCGAGAGGGCGCCGAGGTGGATCTCCGCCGCGACGCGCAAAGGCTCGCCGCTCGGAAGGCGCGAGGGGCCGAGCTGCGCCACGGAATCGACACGTACGGAGCCCCAGGCGGCGCGCACGCGGGCCTTCCATTCGCAGGCGGCGCGCGCCGCGAGGAGGCCGTCCTCCGTCAAGCGGCGATGTCGCGCGAGGGCAGGCTCGTAATACCTTTCGGCATACTCGCGCACCATGCGGGTCGTGTTGAACGCAGGGCCGATCGTGGTAATGCTGCGCTTCATGCGGGCGATCCAGCTCCGCGGGAGGCCGGAAGCATCACGCTCGTAATAAAGCGGGACGATGTCTTCTTCGAGCAATCGATAGAGGGCCTGGGCCTCGACGTGGTCGCCGTGGCCGGTGTCCGCGTACTCCTCGCCGCGGCCAATGGAAAACCCATTGTCGCCCGCATATCCCTCGGGCCACCAACCGTCGAGGATGCTCGCGTTGAGCACGCCGTTGAGGCCGGCCTTCATGCCGCTCGTGCCGCTCGCTTCAAGGGGCCTGCGCGGGGTGTTGAGCCAGACGTCGACGCCCGCGACGAGCGTGCGCGCGACGCCCATGTCGTAATCTTCGACGAAGACGATGCGGCCGCGGAAAGGCTCGGCCATGCCCGCGCGCACGATGTCGCGAATGAGCTCCTTGCCGCCCCAGTCCTGCGGATGCGCTTTGCCGGAAAAGACGAGCTGCACCGGGCGATGCGGCTCGTGGAGGATCCGCGCGAGGCGCGCCGCGTCGCGGAGGAGGAGCGTGCCGCGCTTGTACGTCGCAAAGCGGCGGGCAAACCCGATGGTGAGCGCCTTCGGGTCGAGGAGGCGCTCGATCCGCGCCGGATCCTCGGCGCGCCCCTTCTGCGCGGAAATGGCGGCGAGGCGGGCGCGAATCTGCTTCACGAGGCGCTCTTTGCGGCGGCCGTGCGCGGCCCAGAGGACCTCGTCGGGGATTTCGGCGATTTTCGCCCAGACGCCGGGTTCGGCGGCACGTTCGAGGAAATCGGCGCCGAGGTAACTCGCATACAGCAAGGCGAGCTCGCCGTCGAGCCAGGTGGGGACGTGGACGCCGTTCGTGACCGAGCCGATCGGGACTTCGTCTACCGGGAGGCCAGGCCAGAGGACGCTCCACATGGCGCGCGCCTCGCGGCCGTGGAGCATGCTGACGCCATTGTAACGGTCGGCCATTCGAATGGCGAGGACCGGCATGGAGAACTCGCTGCCGGGACGATCGGGCTCGACGCGGCCGAGGCGCATGGCCTCCTCGGCCCCGAGCCCGAGGCCCTCGCCGAGGACCTTCAGATACGGGAGAGCGAGGTCGTGCGCGAATGCGTCATTTCCGGCCGGCACGGGGGTGTGCGTGGTGAAGACGTGGCCCGCCGCGGCCGCCTCGGACGCCGCGACGAAAGGCGCTCCCGTGCGCCCCATGAGCTGACGGACGCGTTCGAGCGCGAGGAACGCGGAATGGCCTTCGTTCATATGGCAGACGCGCGGCTCCTGGCCGATGGCCGAGAGGAGCCGGACGCCGCCCACGCCGAGCAGGACCTCCTGGCAGATGCGGTGCGCGCGGTCGCCGCCGTAAAGGGTATTCGTGAGCGCCCGATCCTCGGGCGGGTTTTCGGGGATGTCGGCGTCGAGCAAATAAAGCGGGACGCGGCCGACCTGCGCGCGCCAGGCCTGGAGCTTGACCTCGCGCCGGCCCGCCCCCGCACGTGCGGGGAGCTCGACGGAGGTGACCACGCGACGGCCCTTTTCGTCGTTCACGGGCGAGACGGGCAAATCGTGCCAGTCGTTCGGCGGATATCGCTCGTTCTGCCAGCCCTCGATATCGAGGCTCTGACGAAAATACCCCTGCGAGAACGCGATTCCCACGCCGACGAGCGGCAAGCCGAGGTCACTCGCGCTCTTCAGGTGATCGCCGGCAAGGACGCCGAGGCCCCCCGAATACACGGGCAAACACTCGTGGATGCCGAATTCCATGGAGAAATAGGCCATGGTGCCGCGCGACGCTGCGTTTTTGCCGTATTTTCGGTCGAACCAGGTGGAGCGGTCGAGGTAATCCCCGAGGGAGCGCTCGACCGCGGAGAGAGCCCGGAGATATCCGTCGTCCCGCGCGAGCTCATCGAGGCGGCGCTGCGAGGCGAGCTTGAGCAGGAGGATCGGATTGTGCGCGACACGCTCGTAGAGCTCGGCGTCCACGCGCCCGTAGAGCTCACGCGCGGCCGGGGTCCACGTCCACCAGAGGTTTTGCGCAATCGTGACGAGTGGCGCGAGCTCCGGCGGGATCGTCGGGAAGATCTGGTACCGGTGGACCGTGAACATGGGCGCACCCTAGCCGGAGACCTCCCGGAAGGCGAGCCCGGTCAATCGCAGTGGCCGGCTCCGTCCGCATTGAGAATGCCGGATCGGAGGAACACTTCGAGGCGGCCACGCTCGCCCATACCGACGAGGCGTGCCCCGCGCGGCGAGACGAGCACCGGGATTCTCCGGTCGAACGGGCCCTGCTCCCATTCTTTTTGCCAGGTCTCCAGGGTCTTTTTGTCGTTTTCCCCGACGATGAGCTCGGGCAAACCCGCGACACGGCGGAGCTCGTCGAGCACGCACGAGTCGGAGATGTCCCGGGCGTGAACCCACAAGGCCCGATACAGAAGCGTCTTCAAGGACTCCGCGCGGGCCGGGTCGTGCCGGCGAGCGGCCGCGACGAGGAGCGTCGCCCGCTCGGTGTTCGGCCGCGCCGGCGGCGTGCTGATGCTGACGGCGGGCTCGCGTTGCCGCACGGAGAGGACCTCGCGCTGGAGCTCCTCACGCTCGGGGGTCGTATTCTTCGCAGGAATGGGAAGGTGCGGCATGTGGCGGATGCCGCGCCATTCGACCTTGCGCTCCGCACAGAGCTCCAGGAGCCGCTCGTTCTGCGCGTGGCAGAATGGGCAATTGAGGTCGCCGTAAAATATGTACGGCGCGCCCGAGGCCGCGCCCTGGGCCGGCTCATTCATGAACGATCACCGTGGTCCCCTCCCCGAAATCCTCGCCTGCGTTCACCGCATGCCAGCCCTCCGGGACGGGCGGGTCGGTCCAGAGGAAGACGCGGTGCGCGTCCACGGGGGAGAGATTGACGCAGCCGTGGCTGCGCGGCGTGCCGAAGACGTCGTGCCAGTACGCCGTGTGGAGCGCATATCCACTCTCGAAATACTGGATGTACGGGACGTCGCGGAGCTGGAACGTGCCCTCGCCGCGGCGCCGCGTGACGCCGTACTCGCCGTCGCCCTTCGTCGGGATCTTCTCGGCGCCCCCGGCCGCAGGGGCGGGTTTGCCCTTTGCAGCGCCGGGCTTCGCGGCGGCCGGCTTCGCCGCAGGTTTGCCGCCCTTCGCGGCCGCCTTGGGATCGGGCTTGCCGCCGGGTTTTGCATTCTTATCGCCGGCCTTCGGCGCCGCGGCCTTGCCGCCACCGTCGGGCGAATGCGAGGCGGCGACGGTCGTGACCTTGGCGCCGCCCACGCTCGAGCCCTCGTTCGAGTCCATGGTGGCCGTGATGTGCTTGTTGCGAATCTTGAAGACGCCGCGGACCGTGGCCGTGGTCTTCTTGGGATCGTCGAGGCCAGCTTTGCCCGTGGAGACGAGCGTCGCGTAAATGGGGCGCTTGCCCTCCCACATCACGAAGGTCTGGTTCGTGATGGAGATCTCGATCCATTTCTTGCCCTTTTCGGCGTCCTCGGGGAACGAGGCGGGCGGGACGGCGAGGCCGACGTCGAGCTGGCTGAGCCAGCGTTTGTCCTTGGTGCGGTAATACTTGACGCCCTCGACGGTCTTCATGGTGCCGGCGAGCGCGTGGACGCTGCGCCATTCGACGTCGACTTCGGGAATGGCCTTGCCCTTGGAGATGCGATACGTCTTGGCGCCCTGCGTGCGGACGAACGCGAGCGGGAGCGAGAACTCGTCCGTGAGCTCGAGCCCATGCCAGGGCGAGCCGAGGTCGGGCTTGATCTTGGTGTTCGGCGCGAGGCGCAGATCCGTGGTGATCGCGAAGCGGCGATTGAGGTTGTCCTCGCCCGTGGGGAAGGAGCCGATGAGCGAGAGGCCGGTGTGGCGACGCGCGCGGTCGGCGAAGACGGCGAAATCAGGGACCTTGAAATCGCTGATGTTGGGGATGAGGCGTTTTCCGCCTTCGAGCCAGAAAGGAATGGGATCCGCGTCGCTCTCGCCGCCGAGGAGCTGGCCGAGTGCGAGCTCCTGCGAATTTTTGCCGAGGCCCATTTCGCCGATGTGCTTGCCGGGAACGGGGACGCCACGATCGTCGATCGGCACGTCGGGCGCGCCGAGGACGACCTGGTTCACCGTGGCCTCGTTCTGCTTGTACCAGTCGAGGTGCTCCTGGAGCTTGAACTCGGAGTCGTACTGCTGCTTGGCCGTGGGGACCTTGACGTACAGGGGGAGGACGGCCCGGACGAACGCATATCGATACGGGAGCGCGGCCTTGAGGTCCGGGCGCTTGGCGGCGGCCTTGAGGATGGGATTTTCGAGGTCGGTCGTGGCCTCGTCCCCGGCGCAAACGAAGCCCTTCGGGTGAATCTCGTACCAGCCGCCCGGACAACCGGCCTTGCCGACAGGCTCTTCCGAGCGGGCGACCTTGGCCCCGACGCGCAGGTAGCCGAGCTTTTTCGCGGTGTCGCGCGGCTCGGCGTAGACGGTGGTGACGAACGCCGTGATGCCGAGGAGCGGTTTGTCCGGAGGCGGCGGGGGCTCGGGAACCGCGTTCTGGCCCTGGACGGCAGGCGGCGGCGCAGCCGCGTCGTCGGGGACGCCGCCGTCGGTCTGCGCGGCCGCGCCGGGGCGCTTGCAGCCGAGGGCGGTGAGGGCCGCGAGAACGGCGAGGGTGAAGGCGCCGAGCCGCGCGCGGCCCGAGCCCACAAAAAGCGAGGGAGCGGAGAGGCGAGCGCGCGGGATCATGGGGGATGGATGCCAAAAGATGCGGCCGGATGCAAAGGGAAGGTGCGGGGAGGACGGAGAACGCTCGGCCCAAGGTGGGATGCGACGTACTTCCGTGCGCCGTCGCGCCGTGCGAGGCTGCGCGCCCGAGCCATGATCGACGTGAGCGTGCCTTGCCCATGTGGAGCGGACGTCTCGTTCCAGCACACCGCTTGCCCCGCGTGCAAGACGCCGGTGTCGCGGGCGCTGCGCGACGACCTCGAAGCGCGGCTGGAGCGCGCGCACACCGAGTACGGCGAGGCGAAACAAAGCATGCGCCGGTCGGCGACGGTGCTGTTCGTGGGCGGCGCGTTGTACGTCGTGCTTGCGCTGTTCGTCTTTTACCTGGCCCGGAGTGTCGAGACCGTGTCGACCTCGATCGATTCGTGGGCGGACACGCTCCCCCTCCTCGCGAACGGGGGCCTCGGCCTGCTGCTCATCACCTGCGCGGCCTGGTCGCGTCGATCCCCGAACGCGGCGTTCGCGGTGGCGCTCGGGATCTGGCTGCTCTCGCAGATCCTCGGGTACGTGGCCGCGCCGGCCCTGTTTTTCCTGGCGTTCATGTCCGCCAGCGGGATCGCAGAGATCTTCGCGAAGGGGGGCCTGCTGGTCTCGCTCGTCCGAGGGCTCCTCGCGGCGGGGCGCGTGGACGCAATTCGAGCGGAAGTGGCGCGTGGAGCGGCCGCTTGAGGGCTAGACGAGCAAGCCCGGCAGCGGCCCCTTGCAAAAGGCCGGATTGCCGAACGTCGTGACGGGCACGCCCATGGCATGGGCGATCGCGATCAGAAGATCGTTGTGATAGGCGCCGGAATGCTTGTGCCATCGCCCGGTGGCGAGCGCGCCGCCCGCGCCGCCCATGAGGAGGAGCGGGACGTCGCGGCGCGCGTGGGTGTTGCCCTGCGCAATGTCGCTGCACCAGAGGATGACGGTGTTGTCGAGGACCGTGCCGTCGCCTTCGGGGACGCTGTCGAGCTTCTGGCAGAGGTACGCGAGCTGCTGCGCGTGCCAGTTGCCAATGTCGATGAGCGCCTGCTGCCGCTTCGTGTCGGAATCGCTCGAATGCGAGAGCGTGTGATGGGGTTCGTCCTGGCCGAGCCAGGTGAAGACCTTGCCCGTCTGGACCGTGGTCCACTGGATGCTCGCGACCCGCGTGAGGTCGCAAATGAGCGACATCGCGAGGAGGTCGAGCTGGGTCTTGGCGATCTCCGGGTAGTTGTCGTTTTCGAGGGGCTCGACCGGCGCGCCGAGGACGGGCGGATTGCAGGAGCCGCCAATGACGCCAGGCGCATCGAGGCGCTTTTCGATCTCGCGGACGGCCTCGAGGTGCGCGTCGACCTTCATGCGATCACTCGTGCCGAGGCGCGAGGAGAGGTGCTTGTAGTCGCCGGTCACGGCGTCGAGCACGGTCTTCCTCTGCGCACGCAGGCGCGCGAGGGCCTCGGGGTCGGTGCCGAGGTCCGAGAAGATGCGCGTGTACGCCTGGTACGGGTCGTCCTCGGGCGGGACAGGTTGTCCGGGGCCGCGGTAGGAGATGCGCGCCGAGACGTTGGCGTACTGGACCTGGACGCCGAACTCGAGCGAGGGGAAGCGCGTGGTCTGGCCGATCTGATCCGCGAGGAACTGATCGAGCGAGATGCCGCCGCCCCAGCCGACCATCTTGCCTGGGTTGCAAGCGTACGGGAAAAGCGAGCCCTCCTGGAGCTCGGTGCCCGTGAGCGCATGGCCGATGCCCTGCTGGTGCGGGTCGCCGGGGCCGTGGTAGGCGGACTCGTAGTCGACGCCTTCGAGGAGGATCGCCTTCTTCTTGAAGGGTTCGAGCGGGGCGAGGATGGGGCCGAAGGTGAAGTCGGTCTCGGTGCCCGTGGGGATCCACGCGGGTTTGACCGTGCCGAGGCCCGTGAAGAAGACGACAAAACGCTTCGGGAAGGCGGTGGCGCGGGCCGAATCGGCCATGGCCCCGAGGAACGGCAGGCCAACGGCCACGCCGCCGAGGCCGCGAAGGAGCGTGCGACGGCTCAGGGTCCTCTGTTTCATGGTGCCTGCGTCACGACGGCCCGGCGATACCGGAACGCGTCGGTCTGGGTGAGGGCGACGAGCAGCTCCTGGACGTTGAAGCCACTCGCCGCGAAGGCCTGCTGGATCTCGCTCATCGAGCAACGATCGTCCTCGCCTTCGACACGGCCGTAGGCGAAGCGGAACCACTGGGTGGCGACACACTGGCGCGCCTCCTCGCTCTGCGCGAGGCGCCGGCCAAGCTCGACGACGCCCTCGAAGGGGCCGTCGATGCCGCGGGTGTCGACGAGCTCGCCGGAGTCGTCGATGGGCAAACCCTGGTCGGTGTCGCGGTAGAGGCCGATGCCGTCATAGTGCTCGAAGCCAAAGCCGACGGGATCCATCTTCACGTGGCAGCCCGCACAAGCCGGGTTCTCCGAGTGCTCGGCGAAGCGCTCGCGCGTGGTGGCGTCGGGGCGGACGTCGGGCGCGTTGAAGGCGGCGTTGTTCGGCGGCGGCGGGAGGATCTGGCAGAGGAGGCGCTCACGGACGAACTTGCCGCGATGCACGGGCGAAGTCTGGTTCGGCTTGCCCGTGGCGGCGAGGACGCTCGCGTGCGTGAGGATGCCAGAGGTCTTCGTGGGATCGAGCTCGACGCGCTCGAAGCTCTGCGTGGCCGGGCCATCCTCGACGCCGTAGAACGAGGCGAGCTCGGCGTTGAGCATCGAGTAGTTGGCGGTGAAGACGCTGCCGATGTCGCCCTGGCCCTCGAAGATGACGTCTTCGAGGAACGCGAGGGTCTCGGCCCGCCAGAGCGGGCGGATGCCCTCGTAGTACTTGGGGTACGTGGAGCTGTCTTTCTTGATGTTGTCGAGGTGGGAGAGGCCGAGCCACTGGGCGTTGAAGTTCGCCACGGCCTCGCGCGCCCGCGGATCGCCCAGCATGCGGCGCGCTTCCTTGGCGATCTCTTCCTTCGTGTCGAGGCGTCCCTCGTCCGCGGCGGAGAAGAGAGCCTCGTCCGGCATGGTGCCCCAGAGCATGTACGAGAGGCGCGAGGCGATCTCGTGGGGGGAGAGGGGCACGACGTCGGCCTCGACGGGGTCGGGCATGCCGAACTCGACGCGGTAGAGGAAGTGCGGGGACTGGAGCATCACCTGGAGGACGAGCTCGATGCCCTTGGAAAAACCGTCCTCGCCGAGGCCCCACGAGAAGACGTCCTGGAAGCGCGAGACCTCGTCGTCCGTGAGGGGGCGGCGATACGCGCGGCGGCCGAAGGTCTGGATGAAGGTGGTGGCACACGCCTGCTGCCCGATCGTTTCGGGATCACAGGGGAGCAGGGCGCCGAGGTTCTTCACTGCGCGGGCGGAGATCTGCTCGGCCGCGACCATGTACTGCTCGGCGAGGATCTGGGTGACGCCGAGGGCCGTGGCCTGGTTGTCGAAGCCCATGGCCTCTTCCTCGGGCACGAAGCTCGAAGCGGGCTGGGTGTCGTCGCCGAGCAGGTCGCGGACGGTGTTGTTGTACTCGAACCGGGTCATGCGCCGGATGGGCGATTTGCCGGGGATCGTGCCGACGCACTGGAAGGCAGGAGCCTCCCCGGTATCTTCACCCGGCGGGTCGCCGATGTGACCCGAGCAAGCCGCGAGGGACGCCGCCGCAGAAAGGGCGAGGGCGCCACCGAGAAGCCAGGGCAAGCGCACAGCGTAGGTCATGAGCAAGGATCCGCGGGGGCTTGGCCGCGGCTCTCCGAGCGTAGAAGAAGGTGGGCCGGCCGTCGACCATTTCCTGATGCCGTACGCGTGCTTCGGCTCGACGGCGAGGGAGAGATCGCTACCCTGCGGGCCGTGCCGAGAAGGGGAATCCGCCGCGTCGCCGGGATGATCGCGATCACGACCGCGATCGCCACCGCCTCCGTGGCCGCATCCGCCGCCGCTCCCGCTTCCGCCTCGCCGGTCGGGGGCAGCTTGCACTTCGGCGTGGAGGTCGCGGCGCGTTGGTTCGCGTACTCGGACCCGCTGAAGATCGCCACGAACCTGCGGCCGTACGACGTCGTGGGGGTACCGATGATCTCCCTCGGCGGCGAGATCCAGCCCTTGCGCTGGACACGCGTGCCGGTGCTCGAAGGCGTGGCGATCACGGGGGCGTACACGTTCGCGCCGCACCTCACGTCCGCCGTGACCGAGGGGCGCGATATCCAGACGAGCTGGGATCGCGGGAATGTGGCGCTCCGCGTGCCGATCCGGCTCGGGCGCGGGGAGCGCGCGCCGGTGGTCGCGCCACGCGTGGGGTACGGTTGGCTCGGTTTTTCATTCCAGGAGACGGGGCCCCTCGCGGCGGAGATCCCGACGGTGAGCTACAGGCTCGTGCGCGTGGGCCTGGACGGGCGGATCGGGCTCGCCGGGCCGCTCACGCTGGTGGCGGCATTCGAGTATCTGGAGCCCACCTCGGGCGGGGCGCTCTACGAGCGGTTTCGTGATGCGACGCTCGGCGGGATCGACGCGGATCTCGGCGTCGCATTCGCGCTCGCGAAGGGCACGGAGATCTCGCTTTCGTTCGGATATACGCGGTTCTTCTCGACGTTCGTGCCCGTGCCCGGCGACGCGTACGTGGCCGGCGGGGCGCTCGATCAATTCGGCGGTGTGAAGCTTGGGATCGACTATGCCCCGTGAAAACCGTTCCCTCCGGCGCGCGCTCGCCTCCGCGCTCTTGCCGCTCGTGATCACACTGCTCGCCGCGGGTTGTCCCGGTCGGCTGGAAGACCCCGACCGCTTCCTCGACGGCGGCGGCTTCACCTGCCCGGACGTCGTGACGGAGCTCTTTCCGAAGAGCTGCGGCGGGTCGATCTGCCACGAGGGCGCCGAGCCGGCAGCGGGGCTCGATTTGATAGCGCCGGGCGTGGTTTCACGGCTCGTCGACAAGATGGGACGCGATTGCCCGGGGATCCTCGTGGACCCGGTGGTCCCGGAATCGAGCTTGCTTTACGAAAAATTGCTGCCGCTGCCAAGCTGCGGGTCGCCGATGCCGATCGGAAAGCCAACGCTGACGCCGGAGGAGCTCGCCTGCGTGCGAGATTGGATTTCGGCGCAGATGCCGACGGGCGGTGAAGACGGAAACGGAGACGGCGGGGGCGGGCCGTAGGGGATCACGCGGCCGTGTCATGCGGCCGTGACAGCGAGCGTCACGCGGACATGACACCCGTCACGGCGTCGTGTCATGGATGGGATGCGCGCACCGCTGCGCTGCGGAAAAAGGCCGCATTCGGCGATCGTGCGCGGCTGGCATCGCCTTTGCGATGGCTTCGTCAACTACCCGACGAGACGGATTTTCGCAAGCGGCATCCGCCTTCGCGAGAAAGGAAGAGTGACGAAGCCATATGTACAAGACCGTTGCTTTGCACGCGTTCGCCCTCCTCGCCTGCGTGCTCCCGGCCTGCGTCGTCGATTCCACGACGGAAATCGAGGACGGCATCAAGATGCCGGGCGCGGCGCCCGAGAGCGCACAGGTGGATGGAAAGATCGCGACCCTGGAGCTGTCCAGCGGGAAGGTGATCTTCGTCGACGAGGGGGATGGCGTCGGGTTCTGGGAGATCGGCAACGTCGATCTCTCGTCGCTGCTCCACGAGCAGAATGCCTCCGCGCTCGAGGTCTTCCTCGCGCTCGCGCCGGAAGGGACGCCCGTCCCGTCGCGGCTCGTGGAGCACCACGCGGAGGTCGTCGCCCGGACCGGTACGGTGCCCGCGGAGCCACGAAAGCTCGCGCCGATGTTCGTGATGCCCGCGGTCCAGAATCTCACGAACGAGCCCTTCGACTACCACAACTCGGGTCTCAACTGCTGGGGCTGGGCTGGGACGCTCGACGATTACAATGCGTCGACGGGCTATAGCTCCTTCACGATCGGGACGTTCCAGAGCAGCTTCAACGCCGACTCGCAGATCACCGGGAATGCGATCCAGGTCTTGAAGGGCGCCACCACCCTGCTGTCGCTCCCGGACAACGGCGGGGGGGTCGAGACCTCGTGGGGTCACGAGCGCGAAATGGCCATCTGCGCGTCGAAGGCCGTCCCGTTCGGCCAGCCGGGGAGCTGCGACGGCAATGGCGTATTCGTGAGCGTCACCGTGCAGTGCACGGACGAGGCTGGAACGTTCGTGGGTGTCGACACGATCGACCTCGAAGCGTTCGGCGTGGGCGCGCGCTTCCGCTCGAACGCCACCAATACCGGGGGCCGCGCGCGCAAGTATCGCATCCAGGCCACGTTCAATGCCGAAAACGACACCAGCGTCACCGCCGCCACGGAGTGCCAGGACCAGGCCGCGGTGGTCTGGCGGTCGAAGCATACGGGCGGCAGCATCATCCTCCCGTAGAGTGTGTTCGCGCTGGCGCGGGCGAGGTGAGCTTCGACAAACTCTGGTTCCAGGACACTATACGCGACCACGGGCAACGTATTGTCGTGACGCAGCCAACCGGCCATCGCGCGCCGCACATTTCAGGCCTCGAGCATCTCCACACTCCGCCCCGATCGGAGGTATACCGCCAGGGACGTATGCCTGAGACCACCCTCGTGGAGCGCTTGCGTGGTGTGGAGCGGCTCTGCCTGCCGGTATGGGTCTTCGACGTGGAGCGGGCCCGCATGGCCTGGGGGAACGCCGCCGCCCTCGAGATCTGGCGCTCGCCGAACCTCGACGAGTTCCTCACCCGCGACTACTCCGATGCCTCCGCCGCGACCCGCAGCCGCAACGAGGGCTTGCTCCGCAAGCTGTGCGCGGGCCGCGACGCGCACATCGAGCACACGTTCACGTTCTATCCCCGCGGCGAGCCCTTGCACCTGCGGGTCTTCATGTCCGCCATCGAGCTCGACGACGGCCGCTTCGCCCTGCTTTACGAAGGCCACGTGCGGACCGAGCAGCAAGACCCGAGGATCCTACGTAGCGACGAGGCGCTGCGGCACGTCTCCGCGATGGTCGCGCTTCTCTCCACGGAAGGCTCCGTGCTCGTGACGAACCCGGCCGCCGAGCGCGCCTTCGGCAGGTCGAGCACGCCGTCGGCCTGGTTCGAGGACCCAAGCGCGGCGACGCGGATCCTGAAGGTCGCCAAGACCCAGGAGGTGCTGCACGAGGAGCTCGTCGCGCTCACGAACGACGGTCCGCGGTGGCACGCCGTGGAGGCGCGGCGGACGAGTGATCCGGCGACCGGGAAGTACGCGGTCGTCGTGCATCAGGTGGACGTGACGAATCGGCGGGAGCGCGAGGCGCTGATCGAGGCGCAGCAGCGCGAGATCCTGGAGCTGTCGGCGCCGCTGCTCGACGTCGCCGAAGGGGTCGTCGCGGTGCCGATCGTCGCGGCCTTGACCGAGGCGCGGAGCGCAGAGCTCGAACGGCGTCTCTTGCCCGCGGTGATGGAGCGCGGGGCGCAGGTGGTCGTGTTCGATCTGACGGGCGCGACGGCCTCGGAGGGCGCAGGGCTCGCCCAGCTCGTGCGGCTCATCAGCGCCGTGCGGCTGCTCGGCGCGCGGCCGATGGTGACGGGCGTGCGGCCGGCGCTTGCAAGGGAGCTCGTGCAGAGCGGCGCGGAGCTCGCGGGCGCGGCGGTGATGCGATCGCTGCGGGATGCGCTTTCGGCGTCGCGTCCTGCGCAGAGGCCCTTCCGGCGCTGAAGCGCGCGTCTGGGCGGCGAGGGTCTGTCTCGGTCGAAGGACGGTGCAGTTTCCGACGGCCCCGATTTTGAAGTATCGGGATGCCATGCCATAATGCGTCTGAATTTTGCGTCGAAGGTGGGGCCGGACGGGACGAAATCGGCCGAGACGGAGGGTCGACGCAGGGGGGCGGGGGCGCCATGAGTTTGCCGGTCGCAATCGGGGACGTGATCGCGGAGAAATACCGCGTCGATCGTCTCCTCGGCTCCGGCGGGATGGGCGTGGTCGTCGCGGCCACGCACCTCGAGCTGCGCACGCGCCGCGCGATCAAGGTGATGCAGCCCCACGTGGTCGCCTCGGCCCTCTGCATCGAGCGCTTCCTGCGCGAGGCGCGGGCCCTGTCCGAGCTGCGCAGCACGCACGTCGCGCGCGTCTACGACGTCGGACGCCTGCCGAACGATGCGCCCTTCATGGTCATGGAGTACCTCGAAGGACAAACCTTGCTTTCGCGGCTCGCCGAGGTCGGTCCGCTGCCCGTGGAGGAGGCGGCGATCCACGTCCTGCACGCATGCGAGGCGCTCGCCGAGGCCCACGCGCTCGGCATCGTCCATCGCGACCTCAAGCCCGACAACCTCTTCCTGACCCAGGCCCACGACGGCTCGCCCTGCGTCAAGGTGCTCGATTTCGGGGTGTCGAAGCTCCTCCGCGACGAAGGCCCGACCCGCACGAGCACCGGCGCGATCGTGGGCTCGCCTCTCTACATGTCCCCCGAGCAGATCAACGCCGCGCGCGACATCGACGGGCGAAGCGACATCTGGGCGCTCGGGATCATCCTCTTCCAGCTCGTCACGGGGGAATGTCCTTTCGGCGGCAGCAACGTGCTGCAGATCCTCTCCCAGCTCGCGAACAAGAAGCCGCCCGTGCCGTCCTCGCTCCGCAAGGACCTGCCGCCGAGCCTCGACGCGATCATCCTGCGTTGCCTGGAGAAGGACCGCGAGCGGCGTTATCCGGACGTGGTCGCCCTGGCGCGTGATCTCGCGCCGCTCGCGCGCCCCGACCCGGAGCCGCCGGCGGCGCTCGTCGCGCGCATCGAGCGTGTGCACGCTCAGGCGACGAAAAAAGCCGCGATGTCGATCGCCGCCGTGCCAGAGGTCGATGCGAGCTTCGCGCTGCGAGCCGATCAAACGATGGACCTCGGCCGCACCCCTCCGCCGTGGACGCGCGCAGGCATTCAAACGACGATTCCAGCAGAGGGCGGGACGCTCCCGTCGAACCTCGGCGCGCCGACCGAGACGCATACGGCAAAGCCGCGGCGCGCCATGGTGCGGCATTTCGCGGCGGCCGCGATCGTGCTCACGCTCAGCGTGCCGCTCGGCGGATTCTTTTACAAGATGTCCCCCGGGGCCCATACGACCGCGTCGCCGGTCCCCGCCGCATCGTCTTTTCTGTTTCCTCCCCTCCCCGCGACCCTCCCGAGCACGGGTTTGTCCGCGTCGGAGCAGGCCCCGAACGAGGCCAAAACGGTCGCGCCCGCGGCCGCTTCTGTCGGGGTCGTTCCGATTTCGTCGGGGTCGGCGCCTCCTTCGACCACAGGGCGGACGGTTTTTCCACAGAATCGCTCGACACCCCGACCTCCTCCGCGCTATTGACGAACATCATCTGCGCGAGGACGGCTGCGCCATGGCGCACGGGGGCTTGCCTAGAATGGTCCTATTGGCTCGCGTGATTATCGATAGGAATCTCCCCCGCGCCGCGGCCCTCCTCCTCGGGGCCGCGTTCGCGGTGACGCTCGCGGGCAGCGCGTCCGCCGAGGTGCCGCCCGATGTCCGCGCGACCGCGGAAAAACTCTACCAGGACGCGTACGTGCTCGCGCTCGAGGGGCATCACGCGCGCGCCTGCGAGATGTACGAGGAGAGCGATCGGCTCGATCCGGCGAACGGGACGAAGCTCGAGCTCGCCAGGTGTTACGAGGCGACGGCGCGGCCCGCGAGCGCGTGGGCGCTCTACGTCGCGGTCGCCGAGGCCGACAAGGCGACCGGGAAAAACCGAGCGCGCGAGGCCGAGGCGCGCGCCCGCGCCGACGCCCTCGATGCCGAGCTGCCGAGGCTCGTGCTGATGGTGCCGGCGTCCGTCGCGGACCGGAAGGGCCTCACGATCACGCGCGACGGCGTGGCGGTCGGCGAGGCGCTCTGGGGCACGCCGATGCCGGTGGACCTCGGAAAACACACGATCCGCGCCATCCGGCCGGACAAACAGGCCTGGGAGAGCGTCGTGAACGTGTCGAGGAATGGCGAGACGGTGACCGTGCCCATCCCCGCGCCCGCAGCGTGGGCGCCGCGCGTGCGCGAGGTGCCACGTGGACGCGACGAACGGCGAGGGATGAGCCCTCCGCCCCCGCTGGTCCTTTCGCTCGGGGGCGTGGCCCTCGCGGGGTTCACGGTCGGCGGCGTGACCGGCGGGCTGGCCTTCGC
Source organism: Polyangium jinanense (assembly GCF_028435265.1). Lineage (GTDB taxonomy): Bacteria > Myxococcota_A > Polyangia > Polyangiales > Polyangiaceae > Polyangium > Polyangium jinanense. The sequence goes on from NZ_JAGTJK010000018.1 coordinate 209,798, forward strand.
GAAATGGGAGGAGGTCAAAGAGATGGCGCCCAGGCAATGCAGCGCGCCCGCGGGTTTGTCCGGGTGCACGCAAGCCGTGGCCGACAAGGGGGCCGAGGCGTCGCGGTTCGCGGGCGCGTCGACGGCAGGGTTCGTCGTGGGAGGCGCCGCGCTCGCGGCGGGCGCGATCGTCTGGCTCACGAGCGGGTCGGGCAAACGGCCGGCCGCCGGGCGCATCGAGATCCTGCCGGTCGCAGAGCCGGCGAGCGTGGGCGGCGTCGTGCGAGGAGCGTTCTGATGGGAGGCGCTGCTCGTCCTTTGGGTCTTCGTGTCCTCGGGGCGCTTGCCGTCGCGACCACGAGCCTCTCGGCTTGCGGGCTCGTGGTGGGCATCGAGCCCATCGGTGTCACCTCGGGCGCGGGCGGTGGTGGTGGCGGCGGCACCGGCGGCACCGGCGGCGACGAGGCGGACGGCGGTCCCGGAGGCGCGCCTCCGCAGGGGCTCGGCTGCGACGACGCCATTCCGCTCGTCTTCGTGGACTGGGGCACGGTGGAGATCGACGCCGAGACGACCGAGGCAAAGGGCACGATCGAGAGTGGCCCGTTCACGGGGTGCACGACGTCGAGCGGCCCGGAGCACGTCTACGTCTTCGACGCGGAGCAGACCGGATATCTCACGGCGAGCCTGCCGGCCACGGCGACGAGCTTCAACAGCGTTCTCTACGCGCGCCGGACGAGTTGCTCGAACCCGGACGGCGTCGTGCTTTGCCATGACCAGAGCGCCCTCGGCGGCGAGCTCCTTTCGTTCCCGGTCATGACGGGCGAGCGGATTTACCTCTTCGTGGACGGCCGGACGTCGGAGGATCGGGGCGCCTACCACCTGACCGTGAGCTTCTTTCCAGGCACGAGCTGCACGGGCCCGGTGCCCGTCGTGCTCGGCACGCCGATCGGCACCACCGCCATGGTGCTCGGCGTGAACAAGGTCGGCCCCGACAACGACGCGAAATGCGGAGCCTGCGACACGAACGATTGCGCGGGGCAAGGGCGACAGACGATTTTTTCGATCAAGGCGCCGCTCGCGAAGGAGATCGAGGTGCAGCTCGACGCGACCTTCGACGCCGTGCTCTACGCGCGCACCGATTGCGAGAACGACATGTCCCAGCTCGCGCAGGACGGGTGCATCGACTCGCCGGAGAAGGGCGACGAGGTCATCCGCATCCCCGGCGGCGTGACGCCCACGATCCTGTTCGTCGATACGAACGCGGGGAGCCCCGCGGGCCCCTTCTCGATGCGGCTCATCCTGAAGTGAAGGGATGATCGCGGCGGACGAACCCATCCGGCGTCCATCCTTTCGGTTGGTCCCTCCGGACCCCAGGTACGTCGCCGGGGGGAATCATGAAGCAAGCCGCGAAGAAGGATCCCAAAGACCTCGGGCAGAAACCTCCGTTCCCAGCGCAGGAGCAGGAGCACCCCGGCGCCGAGTCGGGCATGCAGCCTCGAGCGGACCACGGGGAGACGTCGTACCGAGGGCTCGGACGGCTGAAGGACCGCATCGCCCTGATCACCGGCGCCGACAGCGGCATCGGGCGCGCCGTCGCGATCGCCTACGCGCGCGAGGGCGCAGACGTGGGCATCGCGTACCTGAGCGAGCACGAGGACGCGAACGAGACGAAGCGCCTCGTGGAGGAAGCCGGCCAGAAAGCCGCGCTCTTCCCCGGCGATCTCTCGTCCGACACGGCATGCAAGAAGCTCGTGGAGGACGCGGTGAAGGCCTTCGGCCGCATCGACATCCTCGTGAACAACGCGGCCGAGCAGGGCAAGGCCGTCGAGACATTCGAGGAGCTCGACGCCGAGCGCGTGGAGCGCACCTTCCGCGTGAACATCCTCGCGATGTTCCACATCGTCCGGCACGCGCTGCCGCACATGAAGCCGGGCAGCGTCATCATCAACACGGCATCGATCCAGTCCTACCAGCCGAGCCCGGAGATCCTCGATTACGCGGCCACGAAAGGCGCGATCGTCACCTTCAGCAAGGGCCTCGCGCAGGGGCTGATCGAGCGCGGGATCCGGGTGAACACGGTGGCGCCAGGGCCGGTGTGGACGCCGCTCGTCGTGCAGTCGTTCCCGGCGAACAAGAACGCGCGCTTCGGGGAAAACAGCCCCATGGAGCGGCCCGCGCAGCCAGCAGAGCTCGCGCCAGCGTACGTGTTCCTCGCGTCGAACGAGTCGAGCTACGTGAACGGCGAGGTGCTCGGCGTCACGGGCGGTAAGCCCCTCGGCTGAGGAGGGGGGCCGCTGCGCTGGGGCGTTGCCCCAGGCCCCACCCGGGGCTGTCCGCCCCGGGACCCGGACCAGCGCAAGCGCTGGACCCTTGGTCGATGAACTGCGCGATGCGCAGTTCATCGAACAGGCCGAGGCAAGACCAGCCACGACCCTGCCGACCAAGACAGCAGCGCTGACCTTTCGACTGGCAACGCTGTCCCTGTCCCACCGGCTCGTGGAAGAACTGCGCATCGCGCAGTTCTTCCAACCCGAGTCCAGGGCTTGCCCTGGTTCGGGTCGAGGGGCGAACAGCCCCCGCGGGGTCCGGGGCAGAGCCCCGGCGCGGCGCCCCTGCCCTTTGGCCCAGCGGCTGCCCTTCCGCTACCCTGCCGGGCGATGCCCTGGCATACCCGCTCGCTCTGGATCGCGGCTCTCGCCGTGGCGTATGCCGCGGTTGCGGGGCTCTGGGCGACGGGCGGGGATGCGAGCACGTGGTTTGCGCTGCTCTTGCCGCTCGCGTGTGTGGTCGGCTGGAGGCTGACTGCGGAGGACGTGCGCGGCGACGATACGCTCGATCCGGGCGCGCGCTCGGCTGCGCGGCTCACGATCGCTGGCGCTGCGCTCTTCACTGCGTCGCGATGCGGGGCGAGCGCGCCGGGCTTCGTCGCAGGCGAGAACCTCGGCGTCGCGCTGGCAGCGATGGGCTCCTTGTGGGCCATTGCGCGGATCAAACCTCTTGGTGGGCTCGCGGAGCCGAGTCCCTCGGCGCGTAGGCTCGACGCTGCTGCGTTTGCCGCGTTCTTCTGGGTGGTCGCGGCGGCGCTGCCCGGCGCGGCTGCGATGCTGCCCGAGCGCACCGAGGGGCTCGATCCGCTGCTCATCGACTATGCGACCGTGGCTGCGTCGATCGGCTCGCTCGGCGTCCAGCTCTTCGCGGCGGCGCGGCTTGCGGCCACGCGGCGCGCTGAGATCGGCGTGGCGGAGCGGGCGCAGGCGGCGCTCTGGCTCGGCTCGATCGCGCTCGCCGTGGGGATCCTCGCGGCCGCGGCGCAGGTCCTCCCGCCTGAGCGGGTCTTGCCGATCGCGGTGGTGCTTGCGTCGGTCGGCGCGGCGTTTGCGGCGGCGAGCCGTGAGCCCGAGACGGTCCTCTCGGTCCTTCGGCTCACGCTGGCGACGACGGGCCTCGTCGCGCCGATCGCGCTTGGCGCGGTCTATGCGGCGCACGTGCGGCCGGCCGTGGCGGGGCCGATCGCGTTCGGGGCGGCGGGGGCGGCTGCGATTGCGGCGCTCGTCGCGCAGAGGCTCGCGCATCGGGCGGGGCCCGGGAGCGGGCGGCTCTTGCCGGCGCTGCAGGCTGCGACGCGGGCGGCGATGACGCCTGATCCGGAAGATGCGCTCCGATCGGCGCTCTTCGAGCTGCGCGGCGCGCTCGGGCAAGACGGCGATCCGCCGGCCCTCTACCGGTTCTTCCCGGCCGAACAGGTCAGCGTCGATCGCGCTGGCTTCCTTCACACGAAAAAGGCCGAGATGCCGCCGCGGCTCGTCTCGCTCGCGGACGCGGAGCCCGAGCGGATCCTGCGGATCGAGGTGATGCATGCGGTGTCGGTGCGGAAGCCCGAGGTGCGTCCGCTCATCGCGTGGATGGAGGACAACCACCTCTCGGCCGTGAGCGTGGTCCGCGACGTGGATGGCCCGATCGGGGCGCTCACGGTGCCCGCGGGGGCGCGGGTCGCGCCCAAGGCGCTCTCGGACGTGCGGGCTCTGCGGCAGCTCTCGGATCGGCTGGCCGCGGTGCTCGGCGTGTCGTCGATGCTGTCGCGCTCCCGCGAGCGTGAGCTCGTCGCGCGGGGCGACCTCGAAACGCGCGAAGCGGAGCGCGCGCGCCTCGCGACGGAGCTCGGGCGCATCGAGGGCCAGTTCGAGGCCGTGGCGAAGAGCTTCGAGCAGCGGGCGCGGGTCGCGCTTTACAGCCCCGCGGCGCAGGCGGCGGTGCAGCGGCTGGAGCAGCTCGCGGGCGTGGACGTGCCGGTCACGCTCTTGACGTCGCCTGGGATCGACGCGGTCGCGTGGGCGGCGCTCGTGCACCTTGCGTCGGCGCGCAAGAAGGGCGTCATGGTGATCGTGGACGGGACGAACCCGGCGGAGCACGACACGGCGAAGTGGCAGGATCGGGTCGCGTCGCCGCTCGCGCTTGCCGCGGGTGGGACACTCGTCTTGCTCGACGCGCACGTGCTGCCGGAGCTCGTGCAGATGCGGATCGCGTCGGGTTTGCCCGCGGACGTGGGGCTCGTGGTGGCGCTGCCGGGCACGGTGGACTCGCTGGCGGCGAGCGGGAAGCTCTCGGAGGCGCTGGCGGATCGGCTCGGGGATCGGTCCGTGGCGCTGCCGGCGCTCTCGTCGCGCGGGGAGGATCTCTCGCTCCTCGTGCTGGAGACGCTCACGCGCATCGGAAAGCGGCTGCGGCAGGCGCCGCTCGGGATCGATCCGCGCGCGCTGGCGGCGCTCGTGGACTACGATTTCCCGGGCAACGACGCGGAGCTCGAAGGGATCCTCTTCCGGGCCGCGCTCGTGACGCCGCCGGAGGCACGCGCGGTGACGGTGCGTGAGCTCGAAACCGCGGGGTTCTCACCGCCGCCAGGGAGCGAGCGCAGGGCGCGCGGGACAGGGCCTTTGCCGCAGCCGCGCAGGAAGCGGTCGTCGAAGACGACGTAGCGAGGCGTCTGCTCGATCTCGTGGGTGATCCGAGACGCCTGCGGGGTCCCTGGACAAACCCGGCGGCGTCTCTTGACAAACCCGTTGGTGCTCGATGACATGAGCCCAACATGGTCTCCAAAAGCCAGCACCCCGCAGACAACCACGATCTGATCCGCGTCCAGGGCGCCCGGGAGAACAACCTGAAGGACGTCAGCGTCGAGATCCCCAAGCGGCGGCTGACCGTGTTTACCGGCGTCTCGGGATCGGGCAAGTCGTCTTTGGTGTTCGGCACAATCGCGGCGGAGTCGCAGCGGCTGATCAACGAGACCTACAGTGCGTTCGTGCAGGGATTCATGCCGACGCTGGACCGGCCCGAAGTCGACGTCCTGCAAGGGCTGACGACCGCGATCATCGTCGACCAGGAGCGACTGGTCGGCAACCCCCGCTCGACGGTCGGCACGGTGACCGACGCCAACGCGATGCTGCGGGTGCTGTGGAGCCGCCTCGGCAAACCGTTCGTAGGCCCGCCCCAGGCCTTCGCCTTCAACGTCCCCTCGGTCCGCGCGGCCGGGTCGATCACGGTCGAGAAGGGAGCCGGCAAGGCCGAGAAGGTCGTCTTCACCCGCACCGGCGGCATGTGCCCGCGATGCGAGGGCATGGGATCGGTCAGCGACATCGACCTCTCCCAGCTGTACGACGACACGAAGTCGCTCAACGAGGGTGCGCTCTCGATCCCCGGCTACAGCATGGATGGCTGGTACGGCCGGATCTTCCGCGGCTGCGGCTTCTTCGACCCGGACAAGCCGATCCGCAAGTTCACCAAGAAGGAGCTCCACGACCTGCTCCACAAGGAGCCGACCAAGATCAAGGTCGACGGCATCAACCTGACGTACGCGGGCCTGATCCCCACGATCCAGAAGTCGTTCCTGTCCAAGGACGTCGACGCGCTGCAGCCGCACATCCGCGCCTTCGTGGAGCGGGCGGTCACGTTCGCCACCTGCCCCGAGTGCGGCGGCACCCGGCTCAGCGAGGCCGCCAGGTCCTCCAAGATCAAGGGAAAGAACATCGCCGACGCCTGCGCGATGCAGATCAGCGACCTCGCCGCGTGGGTGCGCGGTCTGGACCAACCGTCCGTCGCGCCGCTCCTTTCGGCGCTACGCCACACGCTCGACTCGTTCGTGGAGATCGGGCTGGGCTACCTCAGCCTCGACCGGCCGACCGGCACGCTGTCGGGCGGCGAGGCGCAACGCACCAAGATGATCGGCCACCTCGGCTCGTCGCTCACCGACGTGACCTACGTCTTCGACGAGCCGACGATCGGGCTGCACCCCCACGACATCCAGCGGATGAACGATCTGCTGCTGCGGCTGCGCGACAAGGGCAACACCGTCCTCGTGGTCGAGCACAAGCCGGAGACGATCGCGATCGCCGACCACGTCGTCGATCTCGGCCCCGGCGCCGGCACCGCGGGCGGCGAGGTGGTCTTCGAGGGCACCGTCGACGGGCTGCGGGCGAGCGGTACGCTCACCGGGCGTCACCTGAGCGACCGGATTTCGCTGAAGCGGTCGGTGCGGAAACCGTCGGGTGTGATGAAGGTGCGCGGCGCCCGCACGCACAACCTGAAGAACGTCGACGTCGATATCCCGCTCGGCGTGCTGGTGGTGGTGACCGGCGTGGCGGGGTCCGGCAAGAGCTCGCTGATCCACGGCTCGGTGTCGGGCCGAGACGGGGTGGTGTCGGTCGACCAGGCCCCGATCCGTGGCTCGCGGCGAAGCAACCCAGCGACCTACACCGATCTGCTGGAGCCGATCCGCAAGGCGTTCGCGAAGGCGAACAACGTGAAACCCGCCCTGTTCAGCGCCAACTCCGAGGGCGCGTGTCCGACCTGCAATGGCGCCGGGGTGATCTACACCGACCTCGCGATGATGGCCGGCGTCACGACGGTCTGCGAGGACTGCGAGGGCAAGCGGTTCCAGGCGTCTGTGCTCGAGTACCGGTTCGGCGGGCGCAACATCGCCGAGGTGCTCGACCTGCCGGTCAAAGACGCGGTCGACTTCTTCGGCGCCGGCAAGGCGCGTACGCCAGCCGCGCACGCGATCCTGCAGCGCATGGCCGACGTGGGGCTCGGCTACCTGCGGCTCGGCCAACCACTCACCACGCTGTCAGGTGGCGAGCGGCAGCGGCTCAAGCTCGCAACGCACATGGGTGAAGACGGCGGCGTCTACGTGCTCGACGAGCCGACCACCGGGCTACACCTGGCCGACCTCGAGCAGCTGCTCGGCCTCCTGGACCGGCTGGTCGACTCCGGCAAGTCGGTCATCGTGATCGAGCACCACCAGGCGGTGATGGCGCACGCCGACTGGATCATCGACCTCGGGCCAGGCGCAGGCCACGACGGCGGGCGGATCGTGTTCGAAGGCACCCCAGCCGACCTGGTGGCGGCAAAGTCGACGCTGACCGGCGAGCACCTGGCGGCATTCGTCGGAAGCCGTCCGAAGGCTGTCCCATCCCGCTGAGCAAGTCCGCGTTTCCCGCGATTGCAAGCCGCCGCGCCGGGGCGCTGCCCCGGACCCCGCGGGGGCTGTTCGCCCCTCGACCCGAACCAGGGCAAGCCCTGGACTCGGGTTGGAAGAACTGCGCGATGC
>NZ_JAGTJK010000019.1:0-216030 GCF_028435265.1 Polyangium jinanense
GACAGCGCGCATCGCGCGCTGTCGCCCCGGGTCCAGCGCTTGCGCTGGTCCGGGTGCAGGGGCGGATAGCCCCTGCTGGGGTCCGGGGTGAAACCCCGGCGCTACGCTGTGGAGGAGCCCCTCTCAGAGAATCGTGCAGGCCTCGTCGAAGCTGAAGCGAGGGCTGCGCGGGAAGAGTTTCGTGGCGTCGCCGTAGCCGAGGTTCACGAGGAAGTTCGAGGCGTAGCGGCCGTCGGGGAAGAACTCGCGGTCGAGTTTGTCGTTGTCGAAGCCGGACATGGGGCCGCAGTCGAGGCCGAGCGCCCGCGCAGCGAGCATGAGGTAGGCGCCCTGGAGCGTGCCGTTGCGGAACATGGTCTTCTCGGCGAGGGCCTCGTTGCCCACGAACCAGGAGCGCGCGTCGGCGTGCGGGAAGAGCTTGGGCAGCTCGTCGTAGAAGCGGCGGTCGTTCGCGAGGATCGCCGTGACCGGCGCGGTGCGGGTCTTCTCCTGGTTGCCCGCGGAGACCACGGCGAGCAGGCGCGCCTTCGCCTCGGGGCTCTTCACGAAGACGACCCGCATCGGCGCGCAGTTCGCGCTCGTGGGGGGCATCTTCGCGAGATCGTAGATCTCGCGCAGCACGTCGTCCTCGACCGGGCGCTCGAGCCACCCGTTGTGGGTGCGCGCCTTGCGGAAGAGTTGATCGAGCGCGTCGTCGTCGAGCCGATTCGCCATGCGATCCGTCACCTCTCTGGAGACCCGTTCATTGCGTCAGAAAAAACACGACGGCGCCCACCGTGATCCCCACGAGGACCGCGATCGGGACGAGGAGCCAGAAGCTCGTGCCGCCCTTCTTTTTGCGCGCCACCGCGCGCGGTTTGTCCGTGGCGAGCGGGGCCGCGGCCTTGCGCGTGTCGGAAGGCACGCTCACGACGATCGGCGGCTTCGGCGACGCGGGCTTCTTCAGGCCCGGCGGAGGCTCGCGGCCCGTGGCGAGCGTGTCCGTGACCGACGGCGCCGCGGGGATGGTCGGCGAGGAGCCGAGGACAGGCTCGGCGTCGGCCGGGACGCGGATGATGACGCCGTCCTTCGAGATTTTTCCGCCCTCGGGATCGGTGTCGCGCTCGGCATCGTCCGGAGACGCAGCGGGCTTGATCCCCTTGCGCTTGATCGTGAGCTCCTCGGACGGGAGCGTCGACTGCTCGGGGATCGTGGCGTGCGCAAAGCGGACCGACTCGACCGGGACCTCGGCGATGTTGCGGCGCGCAGCGGATGTCGGCGCGTCGTCGCGCGAGGTGCCGCCGAGCCGATGCGGCGTGGTGCGGAGCTCCGGCAGGACTTTTTCCAGCGCGGCCTTGAGCTCGGTGGCGCTCTGCTGCCGCTGCGCGGGCCATTTTTCGAGCGCGGTCAGGATGATGGCCTCGAGCCCTTTGTGCATGAAGGGCGTGGCGTGGCTCGGACGCGGCGGCGGCTGGCGGATGTGCTTGAGGGCGATATCGATGATGGAGTCGCCGCTGAAGGGGATCTGGCCGGTGACGAGCTGGTAGAGGAGCACGCCGCACGCGTAGATGTCGCTGCGCTGATCGACGCCCTCGCCGCGGCATTGCTCGGGGGACATGTACTCGGGCGTGCCGACGATGACGCCGACCGTGGTGATCGCGGAGCTCGGCGCCGCGCTGATCGGCGGCGCATCCCCGCCTTCGCCCCCTTCCTTCTGCGGCTGCTCCTTGTCGAGGATCTTCGCGATGCCGAAGTCGAGGACCTTGATGCGCTCGCGGCCGGCGGCATCGGGCTGGCCGAGGATCATGATGTTCTCGGGCTTGAGGTCGCGGTGCACGACGCCCTGGTCGTGCGCGACCGTGAGCACGTCGCAGACGTCGATCAAGATGCGCGCGGCCCGCGCCTCGGACAGGCGCCGCTCGACCGAGAGGATCTCGAAGAGATCGCGGCCCTGGAGCAGCTCCATCGCGATGTACGCGACGTTCCCGTCGACGCCGTAGTCGATGATCTGGACGGTGTTCCTGTGGTTGAGGCGCGAGGCGGCCTTGGCCTCGCGGCGGAAGCGCTTGGCGAAGGTGGTGTCGCGCGCGAGCTCCGGGTGCATGACCTTGACCGCGACCTCGCGCGGGTCGGCATCCTGCACGCCGCGGTACACGGTCGCCATCGCTCCCTCCCCAAGGAACGAAGTGATCCGGAACCGACCTGCCAGGGTGCTTCCGATGAGGGCCGCGGCGGTGCTCATACGAACGGGAACATCCGGCAGCCTAACGCGATAAGATGCCCCGTATGGTGAAAATGTGCCGCTCGGCTTCGTCCCGCGGGTCCGTTTGGCCCATGCTCCCCGTCCTCGGTGCGCTCGGTCTCGCCCCATGCGTGGGCTGCTCGACGGTCGAGTACGCAGATAGTGTGAGCCAGGCAAATCCGCTCGACGCCGTCGAGAGTGAGCTCGTCGTCAAGCTGAACGAGATGCGCACGACGGCCGGCGTGCCCGTGCTGAAGGTTTGCGCGACGCTGAACGAGTCGGCATCGGCGCACAGCGACGACATGCGGGACAAGGGGTACCTGAAGGACGTAGGGCTGGACGGATCCACGTCGGTGACGCGCGCTTGCGAGGCGGGATTTTCCGTGGCGTGCGACGGGACCGTGGGAATGGCCGAACTTCTGGCGAAGGGTTACGCCGGCGCCGCGCAGACGCTGGAGCAGTGGGCCACGGACACAACGACGCAGCCGGTGCTCGTGAACGGGGATTTCTCGACGCTCGGCGTGGGTCGGTCGATGGGCGGGGAAGCGCCGATCTGGACGCTCGATCTCGCAGCCGCACAGGATCCGAGCTGCGGCGATCTTTAGGAGGAAGCGCGCCGTGGGGCGCGCCCCCACGACTCAGCTCTTCAGATCGAGCGCGGCTTCGAGGATGGGCCGCGCGCCCTGGATCGCCGCGCGGTGCGAGTAGAACGCAAGGCCGCGGCGTCCGCCGAGCTCCTCGCCACCACCCGCGCGGCCAGGGCCGCCGTGCACGCTCTGCGGGAGGACCGTGCCCGGGCCAGGCGTCTGATCGGCAATCTTCTCGCTGCCGAAGTAGAGGCGGCCGTGGTACGGCGACAAACCGAAGATCATGTCGGTGACGAACGCGCGATCGTCGCTGTACACCGAGCCGACGAGCATGCCGCCGCCGCGGCGGACGAGGTCCGTCGCGCGGGCAGAGGACCCGTCGTAAGGGACGATGGTGGCGCAGGGACCGAAGACCTCGTGCTGGTGGACGTCACGCGCCGCATCGGGATCCTTGCAGTGGAGGAGCGTGGGCGGGACGAAGTAACCCTTGCCGTCCTGCGCGCCGACGCGCTCGAAGGAGCCGTCACCGAGGACGATCGAGGCCTCCGCGGCGAGCTTCTGGATGCCGGCGCGGATGTCACGGAGCTGCGCAGCCGTCGCGAGCGGGCCGACAGTGACGCCTTCGAGCGCAGGGTCGCCAACCTTGACGTCGCGCAGGAGGCTCGTGAGCTCGTCCTTGATCTCGCCCTCGATCGCCGCGGGGACGAGGATGCGGCGGATGGCGGTGCACTTCTGTCCGGCCTTCTGCGTGATGTCGCGGGAGACCTCGCGCAGGAACATGCGGTACGTGTCGGAGCCGGAGGTGACGTCGGGCCCGAGGACGGCCGTGTTGAGGCTGTCGGCCTCGATGTTGAGGCGCACCGAGCCGTGCACGACGGCCGGCAAGGCGCGAAGGCGCGCGCCGGTGTCGGCGGATCCGGTGAAGGCGAGGACGTCCTGGCCACCGAGGTGATCGAGCATGTCGCCGGGCGCGCCCGCGATGAAGGAGAAGGCGCCCGCGGGGAGGATGTTCGCCTCGACGAACAGGCGCGCGATCCGATACGCGAGCAGGGCCGTGCTCGTCGCGGGCTTGGAGACGACGGGCATGCCGGCGAGGAGGGCACAAGCAGCCTTCTCGGCGAGGCCCCAAGCGGGGAAGTTGAAGGCGTTGATGTGCACGGCGACGCCCGCGCGGGGGACGAGGACGTGGAAGCCGAAGAAGCGCGGGCTGCGGCCGAGCTTTTCGCCCTCGCCGTCGACGAGGAAGCGCGCGTCGCCGAGCTGCTTGCCGAGCTCGGCGTAATACGCGAGCGTGCCGGAGGCGCCGTCGATGTCGAACTTCGCGTCGCTGCGGGTGTTGCCGCCGTTCTGGATGGCGACCTCGATCAGGGCGTCGCGGTTCGCGTGGATAGCGCGCGACAAGGCGAGGAGCAGCTCGCCGCGCTGCGCGAAGGAGAGGGCGCGGAGCGCAGGGCCGCCGACGTCGCGAGCGTGGGCGAGGGCGCCCGCGAAGTCGATGCCCTCCGTGCTGGCCTCCGCGATGGGCTCTTCCGTCGTCGGATTGACGAGCACGGCCGCCTTGCCAGAGCCGTGAACCCAGGCACCTGATACGTAGCTTGCGAGTCGTTCCATCGGTCCGCGCTCTATACCGCGGACACGCGCCTCGCGGAACCCGGGAGCGCGAGAGGCCGAGCGAACCCGGCCCCCTCCTGATCAATCCATGAAGTCGGGATCGTCGCAGGGAGCCTGACGCAGCGCGCGCTTCGTGACGGTCTTGTTCGAGGAGTCGCCCTTCTTGGTCTTGATCTCGACGCTCTCGGGCGTGTCCTGGAACCAGAACTCGATCGTGGTGGGCAGCTCCCAGATGTTCTTCGTCGGGTCGAGGGTCTTGAAGCGGTCCTGGTTGCCGAGCCCGACACTGATGGTCTTGTACTCGTCCGTCTGGACGATGAAGCAGGTCTTCGAGTCGGCCGCGCGGCCAGGGGCGTAGACGTAGCCGTTCGTGCCCGACTTGAACTCGAAGGTGAAGCTCTCGAGCACCTTGCCGCTCGCGTCCTTCGCTTCGAGCTTGTGCGCGCCGCTCGCGACGTTTTTCGTGACGACGACCGCCGCGTTCTCCGTGGCCGCGTTCTTCAGGTCCTTGGCGAGCTCTTGGCCGTCGAGCGTGACGCTCACGCCGTCCTTGCCCGTGACGTTGACGATGCGGACCGACGGGTGCGTGTAGCCGTACCACACGAACGCGCCGATCCCGGTGGCGCCCAGGACCACGGCGACACCGATGCCCACGACCTTGAGCATGTTGAAGCCGCCGCCCTGCGCCTGCTGCGGCATGGGCGCGCCCATCGGAACGCCCATCGGGGGAGCACCCATGGGAGCGCCCATCGGCGGAGCGCCCATCGGAGCGCCCATTGGCGGCGCACCCATCGGCGCTCCGGGCTGCGGGCCGTACCCCATGCCAGCGTGCGGAGCATTTCCGTACGGCGGCGGCTGCCCCACGCCAGCCTGCGGAGCATCTCCGTACGGCGACGGCTGCCCCATGCCAGCCTGCGGACCATACCCGGGATACGGCGGCGGCCCCATGCCAGCGTGCGGAGCATTTCCGTACGGCGACGGCTGCCCCATGCCAGCCTGCGGGTCATTTCCGTGCTGCGGAGGGCCGTAGGCGCCTCCCTGCTGCGGATAGCCTTGCGGCGGATAGCCGGGCGGACCTCCCGGGGGATACCCCCCACCCGGGGGCGGCATGTTGGCCATGGCGGATTCTCCTTCGATACGAGACGTCGTCGCGCCGCGTCACGCGAGCGCGCACCCCCACGAAAACGAGCGTGCGCGGCGATGATAGGAGGGATCCGAAGCGGCTGTCTCGGGCAAAGAGGGAAAACCGCGGCGAGCTCTCTCAGCCGTCACAGACGGCCGCAGCAAGCAGCGCGCCGATCCTCGCGCGGACGAGCTCGAGCTCCCGCACCGCGAGATCGAGCTCAGCCTGGCGGAGGCTCTGCGCGGACGTGACGAGCTCGAAGCTCGTGGCCGTGCCGGCGTCGTACGCGAGCTGCGTGAGCCGCGCCGTCTCGCGCGCCAGATCCCGCGCCTTTTCCGAGATGACGAGCGCCTGCTCCGCGACCTCGACGGCGCGCATGGTCTGCTGCGTGTCGAGCCGCGCTTGCCGCTCGGCCGCCTCGAGCCGCGCCTCCTGCTGCTGGACGGCCGCGCGCGTCGTCCGGACCTCGCCGTAGCGGCTGCCCTCGTAGATGGGGATCGTGAGGACCGCGCCGATGGTCCACGTGTAGTTCTTGAGGTTGCCCTGGCCGAGGTTCATGGCCGTGAGCGTCGTGGTCGCCTCCGCCGTGGGCAGGAAGCCGAGCCGCGTCTCCCGGGCCTGGCGCTTGGCCACCTCGAGCTGCTGGCGCGCCGCCACAACGTCGGGCCGATCCTCGGGTTTACCCGCGGAGCACGTGCTCTCGATGCTGTGCTTCATGTCGTCGAGCGAGATCGTGGGCGGCACGCCGTACGCCACGTTCTCGCCGAGCGCGAGGCCAAGCGACTCCCGCGCGCGGCGCAGCGACTCGTCGCTCTGCACGATCTGCGTGCGTGCGAGGTTCGTGTCCTGCTCGGCGCGGACGACGTCGAGCTGCGTGCCCGTGCCGAGCCGCGCCTTTCGTTTCGTGAGCTCGAGGCGCTCCAGCGAGGTGCGCAGGCCGCTGCGATTGATTTCGCTCGTGCGCTCCGTCGTGACGACATTGACGATCGCCACCGCCAGGTTCGCGAGGAGCTGCCGCCGCCGATCCGAGACGCTGGCGCGCGCCGCGTCGACGTTCTTTTGCGCCGTTCCGATCGCGTACCAGTTGCGCAGCGACAGAATCGGCACGCGCGCCGTGACGTCGCCGCGAAGGACGGGCGTGTACGGCAGCGGGATGTACTGCGCCGGCGTGTTGTCGATGAGGCACGTGCCCTGCGTCCTCTCGTCGTTGGTAGGGACCGCCGGGCCCACGGGGCAGAAGAGGAACCTGCCGTCCGACAGGATCATGTTGTGGTTGACCGATCCCGTGGCCGTGACCGTGGGCAGCGCGCGCCCGAGGGCCTGCGTGCTGAGCCCCTCCGCGCGCGCGACCTCCGCCTCCGCGATACGCAAATCGGGCGCGCGCGTCTCGACGATCGTGACCGCCTCGCGCCAGGTCGCGAGCGTCTTCGGCGCGGCGGGGACCGGCGCGAGGAGCGGATCGTCCACGGCGATCGTCGGCGGCGTCGCCGCGGGCGCTTGCGGCGCGGGGGGCTCTGGCACGCGCGGCGCGGCCGGCTGCGCGGCGAGCGGCGCGGAGACGAGCAACGCGAAGGAGAGGAGCGGCGTAACGAGCGAGGCTCGGACCCAGCGAGAACGGCGCATGGCGCTTCGATGTAGCACCGCGCGGGCGACGACAAGCGGGAAGCGGATCGAAAGCAGCAGTTAGTCGCGCGCGGAAGGACGCTGGCGCGCCCGCTGCTTCTTCGGTTTGGCGCGCCGCTCACGGCCCGAGGCTTCCACGCTCTCCGGCGCGCCGGCATCGAGCCAGCGCCAGAGCGCCATCTGATCGGCCGTGGCCCCGCGCCGGATGGCGCGCTTGAGCACGCGCTTGGCGAGAACGAGCTTGCCGGAGCGCGCGAGGGCATGCGCGTAACTCGCAGCGATGTCCGCCTCCTCGGGCTGCGCCTCGCTGGCCTTCGCGAGCAAGGGGAGCGCGTCGTGCGGGCGACCCAAAGCCACGTCGTAGAGGTGGCCGAGGTTATGCGCGTACCAGGGGTTGTCCGGCGAGAGCGCGAGGGCCCGCTCGTAGGCGCGCGCCGCATAACGGAAGTTTCGCAGGAGCGACTGCGCGAGGCCCATGACGGCCCACGCCCCATCATCCCGGCCGTCATGCGCGAGGACCTTGCGCGCGAAGAGCGCCGCGCGCCAAGGGTCGTGCTCGACGCCGAGCTCGGCGAGCTGCCGATGCGCCGCGACCCAGGGCACGCTGCCCGGCTCGGCGATGCGGGTGATGCGCGCGAGCAGGGGCAGGATGTCCTCGACGCCGAGGCCCGCCGCGATCGCGCCGTCGACCTCTTGCCGGAGCCTCCCGACCTCGTCCTCCCATCCGCGCCGCGCCATATCCAAGGGGATACGACCTTCGTGCATTCTCCGCCAGCGGGGTAATTGGAGAGCAGGACGCCGGAAGTGATCCGGCGTCCCGAGTGTCGACCAAGGGCGGAGATCGCCGGGAATTGGCTCAGGGCTCGACGACGCCCGCAGCGTCCGCGTCGATTTCGCTGCCCGCGGCGCCGCGCTCCCGTGCCGGCTCGGCCATTACGGTGCGACCGGCAAGCGTCGCCCCCGACAACCCAGCCACGGCACGCGTGAGCTCGGTGCGCCGGACGCTGACGAACGCGTTGCGCTCGCGGACGCGGATCCGCTTGACATCCGCCTTGTCGAGGCCGATCTGGTCGAGCAGGAGCGACTGAAGGTCGGCCGCGCGGACGCCGTCGCGGCGACCCACGCTGACGAAGACCTCGGCGTAGTCCCCGGACGAACCCTCCTGCGGGCGCCCCGGATCCGTGTCGTCCGGCCCCACCTCACGCGCGACCTCCCGCGGACCCGAGAGCGCCGCGTCGCCGAGAATCGGCTCGTCGTCGCCCTCCTCCTCCGGCGGCTGCCAGCTCGTGAAGTCGGCGTGACGAACCGGCGCTGCGGCGCGCGCCTTCGGCGGCGGCAACGGATCGGCCGCGCTGACGGGCGTCGGCGGAACCTCGTCCCCGCCACGCGCGCGGGCCGGCCGCGGCATCTCGGGCCGAGCCTCGCGGCGACTGCGCGTACGGCGCCCCGACTCCCGCGGCTCGCGCTCCTCGCCCGAGGCGCGCTCCTCGCGCTCCTCCCGACGCGGCCGTTCCTCGCGCTCCTCGCGACGAGCACGCTCCTCACCGGCCGCGCGTGGCTCGCGCTCCTCGCGGCGCGGCTTCTCCTCACGCGCCTCGCGCTCCTCGCGGCGCGGCTTCTCTTCGCGCGGCTCGCGCGCGGGCTTGGCCTCGGCCTTCGCCGGGGCAGGGGCCGCCTCGACGCGCTTCGGCAGAGGACCGGCGCGGCGCGCAGCCGCCGCTTCGTCCTTCACCGTCGGCCGCGCGCCCAGATGATCACGCAAGAGCCCCGCGAGAATCCGCTCGTTCGCGTCATGCGAAAGAATGCGACGCGCGAGGGAGAGATCGTCCGGGTGCGTACCTTTCGGAGCGAACGCCTCGGCGAGCATGTTCACGAGGTCCGCCTCGGCGCGCGTCTTGAGCTCGCCCTCGGTCGGGATCTGCCGCTCGATCGGACGGATCTTGTACGTGAGCCGGACGAGGTAGAGCCCGCCGATGTCCTGCGGCGCGATGAGCGAGATCGCGGTGCCCGTGCGGCCCGCGCGTCCGGTGCGGCCCGTGCGGTGGACGTACGCCTCGGCGTCCTGCGGGAAGTCGTAGTTGATGACGTGCGTGAGGAGCGAGATGTCGATCCCGCGCGCCGCCACGTCCGTCGCGACGAGGAACCGGAGCCGGCCCTCGCGCGTCGCGCTCATGACCTTCTCGCGATCGGACTGCGGCAGGTCGCCGTTGAGCCAGTCCGCATCGAAGCCCTGGCGCTGCAGCGCGTTCGCCACGCGCTCGGTCTCGTCGCGCGTGTTGCAGAAGATGACCGCGCTCTCCGGGTTCTCGACCTCGATCACGCGGATGAGCGCGCCGAGCTTGTCGCCCGCGACCATGTACACGAAGTGATCGATGGAGAGCGCGCCGATGTGGTCGCCCGAGAGCGTGACGAACTCGGGGTTCTTGAGCTTGCTCTTCGCCATCCGCTCGATGTCGGGCGGCAAGGTGGCCGAGAAGAGGAGCGTCTGGCGGTTCTCGGGCAAACGCTCGAGGATCGCGCTGAGCTCACGCTCGAAGCCCATCGAGAGCATCTCGTCGCACTCGTCCAGGACGAGCAGGCGGATGGTCTTCGGCTCGAGCGTGCCGCGGCGCAGATGATCGAGCACGCGGCCAGGCGTGCCCACGATGACCTGCGCGCCCGCGGCGATCGCATCGATCTGCCGCGGCATCGGCGCGCCGCCATACACGGGCACGACGCGCACGCCCTTGCGCTTGCCAAGCCGCTCGATCTCGGCCGTCACCTGCAGCGCGAGCTCGCGCGTCGGGCAGAGCGCCAAGACCTGCACGTTCGCAGCCGAGCGCTTGACGATGTGATCGACGATCGGCAGCCCGAAGGCCGCCGTCTTGCCGGTGCCGGTGCGCGCTTGCACCACGGCGTCGCGCCCGCGTGTCGCGGGCTCCCACACGGCGACCTGCACCGGCGTGGGGTTCACGTAACCGATCTCGGCCAGCGTCTCGCGCAGCTCGGCCGAGAGGGGCAGGACGTCGAAGGTGGGCGCGGTCGCGGCTGCCTGGCCGGCCGCTGCGGGATCACTCGTGCGAGCCTCGGAGGCGTTCGCGCCCTGGGAGGTGGGATTCTGGTCTGTCATTCGTCGCCGCTCTGGAGTTCAGGGGCCTTTGGGGGGTTCGCTGGCTTTCGCGAGATCGGTGTTCACGATCTCCTGCACCTGGCGCCGCAGCGGGGCCAGGTCCGAAGCCTCCCGCCGCGCTGCATGTTCCTCCGCATAGCGGAGCCGCTCGATGGCGTCGAGAGCGCCCTCGTCCTTCGCCGACCCCTTGCACGTGGTCGCGACACCCTCGAAGTACTTCCACTCGGGCTCGAGCGCCGCCCGGAAGCGCGCGATCGCCCCGTCTTCGCCGTCCGTACCGGGGGCGGCCGCCCGCGCCCGATCGACGGCCCCGACGAGGGCCCGGAGCCCCTCGTGGCAGCCGCCATACGGGGAAGGGGGGTGCGCAGTGAAGAACACCTGGACGGAGATCTGGATGGTGCCCGCGAGGCAAACGGCGCCGATGATGCCGTAATAAATCGCCCCGGCGACCGTGCGGCCGCGTCTTCGGGCGGATACGGGCCTCGCGGGCCTCTCGGGGTCGGGTTCCATGGCGAACGGTCCCCGCCCGTCAGTTGAGCTCGCTCTCCGGGCGTTCGGCCTGCTCGGCCTCGAGGAACGTCGCGGTGATCTCGCGTTCGAGCGCCAAGCTGATCTCCCGCTCGATGCCCTCGACGCTGCCCGCGAGCCGGGCGACGTTGATGGCATACACGAAGATCCGCGCACAAGGCGCATCGTTCCGTCCGCCACGCGAGAGCTCGTCGGAGACGAGCCCATCGAGCAGGACGAGCGCCCGCGGATCGACGCCCTCGGCGACGAGCTCCATGCCCGGGACATCGGAGACGTACACATCGGCTCCGTCGACATACCGACGCAAGACGGGATTCAGCCCGGCGATCGCCTTCTGCGCGAGGCCGGCAAACGCCTCGCGACCCGGCGCCCACGGAGGCAGCCCCATCTCGATGTCGAGCTCGCGCGCATGCAAGAAGGCCTGCGTTGCGCCGCGCATGTCGCCGCGTTCGTCGCGAACGAGCCCGAGGTAGTAGTACGCCTCGACGTGCCGCGGATCTTTCATCGCCGCCTCTTCCACGAGCCGCGCGGCCCGCTCCGTCTGCCCGATCTCGTATAACGCGCGCCCGACGAGGAACGTGTGGTTCGGGTTGTCGTAAGGCCCGCTCGGAATCCGCTCGACCACCCGCGCCGCCTCTTCCGTGTCCCCCTTCGCGAGCAGGGCATCGAACTTGAGGAGGAGCGCATCGATGATCTCTTCGTCGACCTCGGCGAGATCGAGCGCCTGGTCGCACATCTCGATCGCCTGGTCGTACTCGCCGAGCGGGTGGATGTAGACCTCGGCGGCGTTGAGCATCGCCTCCAGGTACGTGTCGTCGAGTGCGATGGCCTGCCGGTAATTCTCGATCGCCTCCTCGCCGTCCCCTTCGAGGGCCGCGACGTAACCGAGGAGGTTGTGGGCCTCGGGGGAGTTGGGATCGAGCTCCAGCGCTCGGCGCGCCGAAGCCTCGGCGCCGCGGGTATCCCCACGCTGAACGAGATCCCACCCGCGATCGAGGTGGGCCGAGAACTGGTCCATGACGGCCTCAACAACTGTTCGACACTCCGCCCCAAGTCAAGTCTCTTGGGGAGGGTGTGGGCTCGATGGCCCACACCCTACGGCCCTCAACTCCGCTTCGCTTCGTTCGGGCCTACCCGGCGTTCGGGGCTGCTGGCTCGCTGGATATGTCCAGATTACCAGAAAGGCCGTAGGTGCTGGTTTTTTCTGAGGGATTACTCGTGGACGACCACGAGCGTGCCGCGGTTCTCGGGCGTGGACCAGACGGCATGCCAGCCTCGAGGGAGGCGAGGCTCGGCCCAGAAGAAGATCTTCTTCGCGTCGAGCGGCGACAGGTTCACGCATCCGTGGCTCATCTCGCGGCCGAAGTTCGAGTGCCAGAACGCGCCGTGCAGCGCATACGAGCCCTCGAAGTACGCGACGTACGGGACGTCCTCGATGCTGTAGGGCAGGTCGCCCGCAACCGTGCCGTCGCCGTCCATGGTCACGGCGATGTGCTTCTCGCGGATCCGGAACGTGCCCTTGATCGTCGAGTGATCCTTCGCCTTGTTCGTCGACTTCCGCCCCGGCGACACGAGCGCCGCGTACACGGGCTTGTCGCCCTCGATCGCGAGGATCGTCTTCCGCGTGATGTTGACGTCGATCCACTTCTCGCCCGGCGCGAGATCCGCCGGCGGAGGGCCAGGCTCGGTGTAGGTGGCGTCGACGCCCTTCATCCACCAGCCTTCGGTGGTCTGCCGGTACACGACCGACTTCACCGTCGCCGTCACGCCCGTGAGCCCGACCGCAGTGAACCGAGGCGCCGGGCCCTTCACCTTCACGTTCTTGTGCTCGTCGTCGATCTCGAACTTCGACGACTTCGTCGCGAGGATGAAGCCGACCTGCTTGACGCCCTCGGGCACGTCGATGCCCTGCGAGGTCGGGGGCTTGACGATGTACATGCGGTCGCTCGGCGCGACGAGGCCCGCCGTGGTCTTGTACCAGAGCCGCCCGTTCCACCCGAACGTCTTGTCCACCGCGACGAAGAAGCCCTTCACCATGCGCTTCGCGACGGTGCCGTCGGCGTCCGACTCGAGCTCCTTCAGCGTGACGTTGACGGGCTTGCCCGGCTCGATCTGTTGCCACCAGGGCTTCGGCGGCTCCTCGACCGCAGGCCCCGCGTCGAGCATCGCCGCGACCTCGGCCGAAGGCATCGGCGACGGCGCGCTCGGGGCGCCTTCCTGGCTCGCCGCCGGGGCCGCCGTGTCGCCCGCCGCTGACGCGCTCGCCGAGGGCGTCGCCGCAGCCGATGCCGTCTGATCCTTCGCCGCCTCGTCCTTCGCGCTCTCGGCCTCCTCTTCGGCCTTCTTCTTCTTGCGCGCCTTCTTCGCCATCTCGAGGTACGGCTCGTACTTGATCATGTCCTCCTTCGAGGGGACCGATCGGTAGAGCGGCGTGCCGTGCGCCGTGTTGTAGGCGTAGCGGTAAGGCAGCACCTCCTCGAGGTTCGGCGCGGTGATGCCCATGCGAACCTGAGGGTTCGTGAGATCCGTCGTGGCGTACTTGCCGCAGACGTAGCCGCCGTCGAGCAGGCGATACCAGCCCTGCTGGCACGAGGCGTTTTTCGTCGGGTTCGGATCCACCGGGACCTTGCCGCCGAGCCGGATGTAGCCGAGCCGCTTCTTGCTCGACTCCATCGTCGGATAGACCGGCGTCTGCACCGCCAGCCCACCGAGCAGCGGGCCGGTGTAGGGCTTTTCGGCCTCGGCGACCTCGGCGCTCGCGTCGGCGGCCGCGTCGGCGCCCGCATCTCGGGAGTCGGCCGGCGTCGCCGTCGCGACCCGCGCAGAACCCTTCGGGGCCGGGGGCGTCGTGGGGGGAGGGGCGGGGAGCTGGCTCGTCCGCGTGGGCTTGTCGACGGAGGCGCCAGGCGGCGCATCCCCGTGGCAACCACTCGCCCACGCGACCGCGCCCGCGAGGCCCGCGGCCACCGCGAAGCCGAGCGCACTCGCCGCGAGCGTGGAAGGCGCCTTCCCCTCGGGAGGAGGAGGCGCGGGCTCGCGACCCGCCGGCACGCGGGAGTTCATCGCCACGCGGGGTCGATCTTGTTCACGCCGAGGCCGATCCACTGGAGAGCTTCCCATCGCCGAAAAAAGCGCCTCGTCTTCTCGACCAGACGGGCTCGGGGGTCTTCGTACCCGTTCCTGCATCGTCGATCCAGTTCTCTGCAAAAGGGATGAGAAAGCCGCTTGAAAGGAACGTGCCACGGAGCGCTCGGCCCCGATGACGCCCGGCCATGCGCTGCTACCGTAGGGTCCGTGGAGCAGCGGACGCGGCCCCGTGGCCGGAAAGACACGAACGAGCCGGTCACGCCTCTCGGGCGAATCCGCGCGGCCGCTCCACGCGCCTTCGTGGTTGCCCTGACGATCGCGCTCCTCCTGCACCTGCCGCTGCTGCCGACGCGTCTGTTCGCTTGGCTGTCGCTCCTCTTCGGCGAGGAGATGTCGATGGTCGACATGGAGGGCGAGGTCGTGATCCCCATCGATCTCGATCTCGTGCCCGGAGAAACCGCAGCGCCGGCGCCCGCACCGGAATCCGAGCCGACCGCCGCGGAGCCCGATCCCGCCGCCGAACCCACGAAACAAGCCGAGCCAAAGCCCAAGAAGAAAACAGAGCCGGCCGACGCAGGCCCGGATGCCGAGGCGCCAGACGCAGGTCCCGACGCAGAAGCCGAGGACGCAGGCACAAGCGACGCAGGGCCGGAGGACGCAGGGGTCCCCGATGCAGCGCCTCTCGATACGGATGGCGGCACGCAGGCGCCTGACGCAGGCGCGCCGATCGCGGAGCTGCCCGACGCAGGCGCCGACGCGGAGGTGGTCGCGAAAGCGGAGCCGGATGCGGGCCCGGATGCGGGCGCACCGGCGCCGGTCGCGGAGTTGCCCGACGCAGGCGCGGACGCCGGAGGCCCGAAGCTCAAGGATCCGCTCGCGACCGCGGGTTCGGCCGCGGAGATCGCTTCGAAAAACCCAAACGTGCAGGTGCTCATCGCCGGCGACCGGATCCGCAAGCACGAGCTCGGGACCTGGTTCAGCCGAATCCTCGTGGGCATCCCGCAGTGGCAGTCCTTCTTCAAGGACACGCCCATCGATCCCATCCGCGACCTCGACCACCTGCTCATCGCGGGCCCGCAGTTCCGCGACTCGCGCAAGGTCGTCGCGGTGATGGACTTCAACGTGCCCGAGGCAAAGATCCGCGCCTCGATCGAGGCGATCGTGAAGCGCAGCGATCCGCCGGGCCATTGGCTCGAAGACACGCCCGTGCCCGCCGCGATCGCCAAGGCCGACAAGGGCGAGCGCATCTTCGCGCTCGTCCCGGGCAAACGGATCCTCGTGGTCCTGCCCGCCGACGCGAAGGGCGAGCTCGCCAAGGTGAAGTCGACGAAGGGCTTCAACAAGTCGAGCGGCGTGGGGATCGCGCTTTCGATGGTCACGCCGCACCGGGCATTCAAGGGCCTGCCGTTCCAGATCCCCGATACGTTCAAGTGGATGCGGCTCTCCGTGACGCCCACGGACGACGGCGGCGCGGACGTGCTGCTCGAGGCGCAGGACAAGGACGCGGACCTGGCCCAGAAGCACGCCGGAGAGCTCGGGCCGATCGTCGAGGGGTTCCGGAAGGTCGAGATTCCTTTCATCGGCCGGTTCGAGGTCCTCGGGCCGACGCCGTTCGTCGCGGAGGGGGACCTGGTCCGCGCGACCACGCACGTGACGAACAAGCAGCTCAAATACATCATGAGCGCGGTCGAGCAGCAGCTCGCGAAACAAGCGAAAGCCGCGGAAGAGGGCGGGAAAAAAGCGCCCTGACGCACGGTCGGCCCACGGCCGGGCCTTCGAAAGAGCCCGGAAGACTAGCCAGGGCGCGCGCGTTCGGTTAAGTCGACCCGCGCGCGACGCGCGACAGAGCACGCCCTGCCATGCCCGCCGACCAAACGCCTCACGAAGTCCTCGCCGAGCTCGCCGGTCATCCGCGCGGCGACGATCTGGCCCGCCTCGTCCACGCCATCGCGTTCGCCTGCGCCGACGAGCGAAGGACCTCGCTGCCCGACGGGGCCCGCGACGCCGCTTCCAGGCTCGGCCTCTCGGCCGAAGACGCCGAGACCCCCTTCGGCAACGTGCTCGCCGCGCTCGAACGGAGCCCGAACGAGCCCACAGGGCCGGCGACACGCGCACTCCTGTCGGCGCTGCTCGCCCGCGGCATCGCGCTCGCCCCGCCGGAAGGCGTGGAAGCCGAGCGGCGCGTGGTCGAGGCGCTCGCGTGGGTCGCCGCGCACACGCCATTGGATGCGCTGTCCGCGATCGATGCTGCGCTCGGGCCGAAGGCTGACGGGCTCTGGCGAGAAGCCGCGGCGCTCGTGCGCAGGGCAGACGAAGGAGCCGCGCCGCTCGTGGGTCGCGCCGGGGCGCTCGTGGTGGCCGCAGCGCTCGGCGCGAGCTCGTCGCCGGCTGCGCGGGACGACGCGCGGACGCTCGCCGCCGAGGCGCGTGATCCCGTGGTGCGCGCGCTCCTCCAGGACGCGCGGAGCCCCGGCGCGGCCGCGGCCGCCGGTGAGCTCGTCCCGCCGCCGCGTGGTCCGGTGGCGCTCGTGCTGCTCGCCGTGACAGGCCTGCTCTTCCTGATGCCGATCGCCCGCCTGCTCGGGCGTTTCGTGCTCCGCTACCGTTGCCCCGCGGAGATGCGGGTCTCGCCGCGCTCGATCACGGTGCTCGCGAAGACGGAGCTGCTCGGACGGACGGTACGCGAGCGGGAGATGGTCTTCCCGGTCGAGGGTCTGACGCGCGTGGCCCGCGAGGTGCGCTATCCGCGGCTCGCGATGTACGCGGGGCTCTTCGCGCTGGCGATCGGCAGCTACGTGGGCATCTCGCTCTTCGTCGACGGTGCGCGCGCGGGCTCGCCGGATCTGCTCGGCATGGGCGCGCTGCTCGTGGCCGTCTCCATCGCGATCGACTTCGCCCTGACGAACCTGATGCCCGCCTCGCGGGGTCGCTGCCGCGTGGTGCTCGTGCCGCAGAAGGGCCCGACGGTCGCGCTCGGTCGCCTCGATCCAACGCTCGCGGACAGCGCGCTCGGCCGCTTGCTCCAGGGCAGCTCGTCCTGACGGCGACGCCTCTCGGAAAAACGATCGACAATTTGGCCCGACGCGCGCGCCTCGGATAGGGGACGTCGTGTACCGGCGATCCGGCGCGCGTGGCGCAGCCGGGTGGGCGAGGACCGACCCCAGAGGCGTACGCGCGTGGTGCGCGGCCGAGGCGGCAGCCTGCCGGATCGGGAGAGGTGTCTCATGCGACGCAAGAGCGAGATGCTGGCGGAGCTCAAGCAGATGTTGAACGAGGCCCTCCGCGCGCAGAGCGCGGGCGCGAGCTACACGAAGCTCGCCAAAGCGCAGGGCGCGGTCGACGGGTACATGCGGGCGCTGCTCGACTCCGGTGTCGCCACGAAGCAGGAGCTGCTCGAGATCGTCGCCGCGGAGCGCGCGCGGGTGAACGGCCCGGCGACGCGCGAGATGCTGCTGGAGACGGCCGCGGAGATCGCCGCGGCGTAACGCGGAGAGGGAAGGGAAGGGCGCGCCCCGAAGAGCGCGCCCTCGTCGTGGATCAGGGCGAGACGATCGAGACGTCGCCGCGCGGCCCCGCCTCGTCGAGGCGGCGCCACCAGTTGACGAGCATCAACTGGCCCTCGACTTCGATCGGACGCGAGAACGCGCCGGCGAAGCCGTCCTGCTCGACGGCACGCACCTTCCAGTCGACCTGATCACCGGTCGGCGTGCCCACGGCATACCGCAGCTTGCCGGCCGTCGCGTCCTGGTAGGTGATGTGGACGGCGCCGCTCGCGCCGACGTAGATCGCCGAGTCGTCGCCGACCAGGTGCTGGCCGTCGTCGAACTTCGTCATCCCGTCGATCGTGAGGCCGTCGTCCACGATGCCCGTGAACTTCACGGTCGTGCCCTTCGTGACCTGCGCGTAGCGGAGGCCTTCGGACAAACCGTCGACGTAGGAGAGGTGCCAGTCGCCCTTCTCGTCGATGAAGAGCGAAGAGCCGATGCCCATGTCGCCGGTGTCCGTGCCATCGGCTGCCTGCCCGTCGACGATCGTCGTCTGCCACATGCCCGCGTTCTTCGAGGCGATCACGAGGTTACCCCGGATGCGATCGTAGAACGCGAGGCCAAGCGCGCCCGCGGGATCCTGCGCGAGCGAGATGTAGTCGCCGATGGCCTCGGGGTAGGTGTCGATCTTCGCAGCGTCGAACGTGTCCGCGCACTGCGTCGCGCCGCCGATGTCCACGCACGCCGAGCCCGATCCGCACTTGGGATCGCACGCCGTGAGCTTCTCCTGGCAGCGGCCGGTCTCCTGCACGCACACGTCGCCGAGCGCGCAGTTGTACGCGCGGCACGGCGTGGCTTCGTCGACGGCCACGTCCTCGAACGTCCACTCCGCAGCCCCCGGCGTCGCAGTCGTCGCCGCCGCGATGCGGACCTTCGAGGTGATCGCACCGTCCTTGCCAGGCTCGATCGAGAGGTACGCGATGGTGGGTTTGTCGCCACCCGCCATGAGGAGCTTCGCGTACCGCCCGATGTCGGCCTGCGCCTTCTGCTCGACCGTGACGATGTTCCACGTGCCGCCCACGCGCTGGGCGAACTTGAGGGCCTTGTTCGTACGGTCGTAGTAGGCAACGGCGGGGTTACCGTCGCTGCTCACGGCGATGCTCGTCCACGTGCCGACGTCGTCACCCGAATCGAGCTGGCCGCCGCGGAAGCCGTTCTTGTTGAACTTCGTCGGATCGACCGCGGGCTCGGCCGGGACGCCGTCGATCGCGGACCAGCCGACGCTCGTGCCGTTCCACGTGCCGACGACGAGATCACCCCAGCTATTTTCGTTCGCCCAGTCCGCCTCGACGTACCCGGCGACCCAGATCCCCTTGCCGGAGACCGCGACCGACGTGTACGCGCCGATGAGACCGGGTTCGAGCGTCGTGCAGCCAGGCGCGACGCAGCTATAACCCGCCGCGATCGCACTGTCGTCACCGCCGCAGTTGCAGCCGGCGAACGAGCCCGCCGCGCCGATGATCGCGAGCCCGGAGAGCGCGCGGATCGTGCGGCGCGACGAAGCGCGACGCGCGGGAGCGGGAGCCGCCACAGGCTTCGCAGCCACGGCCTTCGGCGAGCGGCGACGGCCGAACCGGATCACCGCGCCGAGCAGCGCGAGGCCAACGATCCACATGGGCTTGCCCTGCGTGCGATCGTCGCCGACGACGGCGCAGCCGCAGCCTTCGCCCGTGATGAGCGCGCGACCACGGATGAGCGCCTGCGAAGCCTCGGCCACGTTGCCCTCGGCGTCCTCGGCCTCGACGTCGATCTCGGCCGACTCGCCCACGTCGATCATCCCGAGCTCGGTGACGGGCTTCCACGCGGACCACGCGCCGCCGTCGAGCCGGTAGCGCACGCGGGACTCGCCGCCGCCGCCCACGAGGTCGCGCACGTCGATGGACACGCGGTTGCCTTCCTGCACCTCGCCGACCGCGATCACGGGCGGCTCGGCGTCGATCACGACATCGATCTCGGCCGGGGTCTCGTCGAGCGTCTCGGGCTTGCCCACGACGCGCGAACGCACGCTCACCGTGTGCTTGCCTTGCAGACGCAGCCACTCGTCGCGCACGTCGACGGTGCGCTCACGCGTGAACGGCTTCCACATGCCGCGATCGACACGGTACGAGTACTCGACGGGCACCGCGCCCAGGTCGCTCGGCGACGACATCTGCAGCGTCACGACCGGCGCGTTCTCCTCGTCCACCGTGCCGAGGCGGAAGCCCGTGCGATCGAGCTTCTTCTCGATCACGCGCGCCGTCGTCTCGATCGGCTCGGCCTTCGCCGCCGAACCCGGGTTCGGCGCGACGGGCGACGCCTGGCCGACGCCGAGCGTCGCGAAGATGCCGAGGTAGTTGTCGCTGCCCTTCGAGAGCTTGCGCAGGCCGGCAGAGCCCTGGCCTTCGACCGTCTCGGGGATCGTGAGCGTGAGGCCCACCGAGCTCAGCGCGTCCGCGAGGTCGATCGCGCTGATCCCGCCGAGGAACTGCGAGCCGAGGCCGCCGATGAGGCCCTGGAGCGCGCTCGCGATGACCGCCGGATCCTCCTTGAGGAGCTCGGAGTTCGTGACCACGCCGTTCGTCACGCCGATCTTGTCGAGCACCGGGAGCAGGCCGTCCGGCGTGACCGTGAGGTTCACGGGGACGTCGAGGTCGAAAGTCGCCGTCATGAAGCGGATGAAGCGGTCCGTCGACCAGATGTAGAAGTCGAACGATGCCTGATCGAGCTTCACGCGGATCAGCGGATCGGCGTTGATGTCCGTGCCGTTGCCGAACGTCGCCGTCGGCGGGCGGCCCGGCCGGATGACGAGCGCGACCTGCTGCGGCTCGCGCTGGAGGCCGAGGTCCTTGAGCGAGGCCGCGAGCAGCGAGAGCGTGCCCGAGGCGAGCTGCGGCACCGTCTCGGTGGAGATGCCGAGGCAGAGGAAGCCGCTGTTGTACATGCCGTTCAGCGCGTAGTTCGCGAACCGCTCGGAGACCGCGACCCCGACGTGCGGTCCGTCGAGCCCCGCGGGCCAGTTCGAGACCGTGTTGGACTGGATCTCGTCCGGGATCGGGATGCCCGTGGGCAGATCCATCGGCGAGAACTTCACGCACTGCGAGATGGGCGTGGGCTCCGCGCCGCCGTACATGCCGAGCGTCGCGCCGCCATCGATCGGGTTGAGATCACCCCACGCGTAGCCGCTGTTGTCGGTCCGCTGGCTCGCGCCGCCGACCGCGAAGAGGATGTCGAGGCCGCCCTTCGTGCCCGGCGAGACGCTCGCGAGCAGGCTGCCGAGGTTCACGTTGCCGTCGGTGCCGAGGATGATCGAGGCACACTCGTCGCTCTCGGCCGTTCCATAACGACAAACGCCGCCCACGTCGTTCGTGCCGAGCGGGCAGGAGGGGTTCAGATCCGGGTTCGCCTGCTGGCAGAGCTGCTCCTCGATCGTCTCGGAGAGCGTGCCGATGAGCTCGCCGACGAGCAGATCGAAGACGATGCCCTTCATCGCGTTGAGCACGAAGTTCGAGAACCCGCCACCGCAGAACTCGAGCGAGTCCTGGAGCTGGGTCTCGTTGACCGAGAGCGTGCCGACCTTGACCCGCGAGTAGCCGTACCGCGAGTGCGCCGCGTTCGTGTCGACCTCGATCGAGATGTCGACGTTCAGATCGATGTTTGCAAACGTCGACGGCGTGGTGCAGCCGTTGCCCGTCAGGCGCGCCGTGGCGCTGTCGGGGATGCCGAAGTACGAGATGTCGATCGGCAGGTCCTGGAGCCGGAGCGGCAGCGGGCCCGTGATCTTGATGTTGTGCGGCGTCGACGTGTCGATGTTGAGCTGGGCGTTACCGACGTCGATCTCCGCGACGCATTTCGGCGGGTTCGAGCCCTCGTTGGGGCCGTCGGGGCAAACGTCGTAACCGATGCCCGCGGTCGAACCGCTCGTCGAGGGGATGGGGAACGTGACGACGCCGCCGCTCCCGCTGCCCCCAAGGAGGCTCTTGGCCAGAGGCCCGAGGTTCTGCTCGAGGAACGTGAGCCCGGATTGCGTGAGCCGCACCGAGCCGGCGTTCTCGATCCGGGCGTTTGGATCGAAGCCGCCGGGCAAGGGTGTCATGCCACAGCCCGAGCATCCGCTCGAGCAACCACCGCCGGCACAACCGGCGATGAGGATCACGACCATGATCCCGATGAGATGTCTGAGAAAGCGAGGCATGGCGAAGACCTCCGAAGCGCCACCGATGCGGCCTCTCGCACACGCCAGAGGCCGTTTTTCACCGGATTTGCGCGATCGTACGCGTCCTACGGCGCACGCCGCAAGCGTGACGGACGGGACGTCTCCGCGTCAGAGCGGACAGCCGCCGTTGATCTTCACCGCGCTCGCCGCGAACTCCGCGCCGAGCTGCACCGCGTCGGCGCACGTCCCGTCCGCAGCCGCGTTCGTGGCGTCGCACCAATCGCCCTTGTAATCGATTTTTCCGTTCGCATCGCGCACGCACTTCGCGATCGGCGTGGCGGCGTCGTCCTTGCCCGTCAGGAGCGCGCAGAGCGACTTCTTCGCGAGATCGACCTCGACGGCATCCGCATCTTCGAGCGTGATGTACCCCTCGATCTTGCCCGCGTTGTTGAACGTGAACTGATTCTCTTCGGGGTACGGCTTGCAGAGGTTCAGCGGATCGAGGCCCTCGGCGTTGTAGCTGCCGACGCAGTTGTTGTTGGACGAGAGCTTTCCGCCCAGGATCCGCGCCTTCTTGAGCGGCAGGAGGATGGGCTCGCCGCCCTCGGCCGTGTACACGGGGACGATGATGTCCTGACCCTGATCGACCTCGAAGTTGCCCTGCGAGAGATCACTCGAGAACTTGATCGGCGTGATGTTGAAGCCGCCGATCATCTCGTTCACGAAGGTGTAGCCGTCCGCGGGGTTCGCGACGGGCTTCGCGCCGCCCGTGCACACGGTGTTCGTCATCGTGTCGAAGTGGAGCAACCACGAGAACGTGCCCTGGCCGGACAGGTTGCACTTCGTGTCGTTCAGCGCGACGCCGCCTGCGACGGTCTTGCCGATGAAGCTCGCGGCCGCGAGCGTCGCAGGCTTGCTGATGATGATCTGCGACATGCGCAGGCCGAACTCCGTCTGGCTCGCGTTGTCGACGAGCGCGATACACGTGGGATCGGCCGAGACGCACTCGGCCGTGAGCGCGCAGTTCGCGTTCGAAGGAGGCGGCTGGGAGGGCGGGGTATCCTCACCGCCGCAGCCGCTGCCGAGGACCCCGAGAGACAAAAGCCCGAAAGCCGCGAGCGACGCGGCCACATTCGAAAAGCGCATCCGTGTTTCCTCCACGCAAAAAGGAGCGCGGAGACTATCACGGACGGCGCCCACTCCGCGCGGGGCGGAGCGGGTGGATCACATCGTGCTGGCGCCGAACTCGTAGAGCTTCTGGATGTCGGCGACGCGCGCGGAGACCTCGTCGCGCGCGAGCACGCCGACCTTGCCCGTGCCTACCGCCTCGACGCAAAACGACGCCGTGGCCGTCGCGTGCACCATCGCGCGCCGCAGCGCGAGCGGCGTGACGTCGGACTGCGTCGCGAGGTAGCCAAGGAAGCCGCCCGCGAACGAGTCGCCCGCGCCCGTCGGATCCACTTCGTCCTCGAGCGGGAATCCGTGGGCCGCGAACACGCCCTCCTCGTCGAAGAGGAGCGCGCCGTGCTCACCGCGCTTGATGACGAGGCGCTTCGGGCCACGCGCGAGGATGTCGCGCGCCGCGCGCCGGATGTTGTGGATGCCCGAGAGCTGTCGCGCCTCCTCGTCGTTCACGATGAGCACGTCGATGCGCTTCAGCATCGACGCGAGCAGCGTGGGCTCACCCGTGATCCAGAAGTTCATCGTGTCGGCCACGACGAGGCGAGGCGAGCGCACCTGCTCGAGCACGTCGAGCTGCAGCCCCGGATGGATGTTGCCGAGCAGGAGGAACGGCGTGTCGCGGTAGGACTCGGGCAGGCGCGGGCGGAAGTCGGCGAAGACGTTGAGCTGCGTGTCGAGCGTGGTGCGGTGGACGAGATCCTGATCGTACCGGCCCGCCCAGCGGAACGTTTTTCCATTCGCCCGCTCGATGCCGCGCGTGTCGATGCCGCGGGCCTGCATGGCGATGAGCACGTGCTCCGGAAAATCGTCCCCGACGACGGCAACGACACGCACCGGCGCGAAGACCGACGCGGTCATGGCCGCGTACGTGGCCGAGCCGCCCACGACGTCGCGCGCCTTGCCCGAGGGCAGGTCGAGATCGTCGAAGGCCATGGATCCAACGATGAGAATCGGAGAGGACGTGCTCACGGCGGCCCCTTCTAGCACGAGAGATCCGGCAAAAGCCACGACAGCCGCGCCCGCGTCTGTTCGGGTACGAGATCACGTCGGGTCATGACCGCGTTCGTGAGCGCGCCGTGCGCCGGGCTCGTCTTGGGATCGGGCAGCGTACGCGAGAGACCCCGCAGCGCGCGCCGCGCATACGCCACGTTCTCCCGGAGCACCGCGATCACCGCCTCCACCGTCACCGCCTCCTCGGTCGCGTGCCAGCAGTCGTAGTCGGTCGACATCGCGAGCAGCGCGTAAGGCAGCTCCGCCTCGCGCGCGAGCTTCGCCTCGGGCATCGCCGTCATGCCGATCACGTGCACGCCCCAGCTCCGATAGAGGAGGCTTTCCGCGCGTGTCGAGAACTGCGGGCCTTCGATGCACACGTACGTGCCGCCGCGGTGGAGCTTCTTCTGCGTATCCGAGAGCGCCTGCGAAGCGGCGTCCGCGAGCGCGGACGAGAGATGCGGACAAACCGGATCGGCGAAGGCCACATGCCCCACGACGCCGCCCTCGAAAAACGTGCTCGTGCGGCGCTTCGTGAGATCGATGAACTGATCGACGATCACGAGATCCCCAGGCGGGATTTCCTCGCGCATGGATCCCACCGCGCTCACGCTGACGAGGTGCGTGGCGCCGAGCTTCTTCAGCGCGCACACGTTCGCGCGGTAGTTGATCTCCGTCGGCGAGAGTCGATGGCCTCGTCCGTGGCGCGGCAAGAACAGCAGCGTCGTCCCCGAGTCGCGATCGCGGCCGCGGAACACGAGGTCGCTCGGCGGACCGTACGGCGTCTCGACGTCGACCTCCTCGACGTCCTCGAGATCCTCGAGCGCGTACACACCGCTGCCGCCGATCACCCCGAGGACGTGGCTCATGTGGAGGCTCCGACCTTCCCCTCGGCGAGCATCTGCTCGCAGAGCAGCGCGTGCCGGCCACGACGGCAACGCTCGGCGAACACCACCGCACGAAGCTGATCGTACGCCCGCTCGAGATCGTCGTTCACGATCACGTAGTCGAAGAATCCGTAATGCTCGATCTCGCTCTTCGCCGCCTGGAGGCGACGCAGCGTGGTCGGCTCGTCCTCGGTCCCGCGGCCGCGCAGCCTGCGCTCGAGCTCGGTGAGCGAGGGCGGCAGGATGAACACGGAGGCGGCCTCGGGCATGCGCGCCTTGATCTGCCGCGCGCCCTGGTAGTCGATGTCGAACAGCACGCCGCGCGCCTCGCGCTTCGCGATCTCGATCTCGGCGACGCTCGTGCCGTAGTAGTTGCCGTGCACCGGCGCCCACTCCGCGAACGCGTGCTCGCCGATCATCCGATCGAACGCGTCCTTGTCGATGAAGTGGTACTCGCGCCCGTCGAGCTCGTTCGGGCGAGGCTTGCGCGTCGTGTGCGAGACCGAGAAGCGCAGGTCCGGGAACTCCGCGCGAAGCCGGTTGCAGAGCGTCGTCTTGCCCGCCCCGGAAGGGGAGGAGACGATGAGGAGGAGGAAGTCGCTCACCATTCGTGTCGGTCTCGTGCTGGGGTTCTGGGCCTTCGGGCGTGTCCGCGTCACTCGACGTTCTGCACCTGCTCGCGAAGCCGCTCGAGCTCGACCTTGATGCCGACGACGAGCTGGCTGACCGAGGCGTCCTGGGCCTTCGCGCCGAGCGTGTTGGCCTCGCGTACCATTTCCTGCAGAAGGAAGTCGAGCCGCCTCCCCACGGGCTCGCCCCCACTCGACGCGAGCACGCCTTCGAGCTGATCGAGGTGGCTCCGCAGGCGCGTGAGCTCCTCGGTGAAATCACTCTTGTCCACGAGGATCGCAAGCTCGAGCTCGAGCCTGCCCCGATCCACCGTGAGCTCCGCGCTCGCGAGCAGACGTTCGAGCCGCTCGTGCAGCCGCCGCTGCGCCGCCTCGCGCAAACCGTCCGCCTGTGAAGCAATCGCTTCGATGAGGCGCCGGAGCGCCTGGCACCGGCCCGAGAGATCCGCGTGCAGCGCTTCGCCCTCCGCGCGGCACATCGCGTCCATCGCCGAGATCGCGGCCTCGATCGCGCGCCTGACCGCGTCGCGCACCGCCGCGAGCTCCGGCCCCGCCGGCGGGATGAACAGATCCGGCACGGCCGAGAGCAACGCGAGCGGCAGCTCCGCGCCCGGCGCGAGCTCGTCCCGCAGCGAGAGGAGCTGACGGAACGCCGAGCGCGCACGCGCCACGTCGAGCGTCGCCGCCGTCAGCACCGGCCCCTCCGTACGCACGACGAGCTCGACCCGTCCGCGACGCAGCCGCTCGCGCACGACTTGCTCGGCGAAAAGCGCGATCTCGGCGAGCTCGCGCGGCAGTCGCGTTCGAACGTCGAGGAACCGCTGGTTGACGGAGCGGATCTCGGCGAGCACGCGGCCCTCTCCGAGGGTCACCTCGCCGATCCCGAACCCCGTCATGCTCCGCATGGCTCTGCCGGATACGTCGCTCACCGAAAGAGTGCAACAACGTTGGTTGTCGCACCCGCAAGATTTGCGCTCTCCCGCGGACTTTGTGCGCGTCGCTCGGCCGACCGCCGAGCGGCCTCGGCGGGTCCCTGCGCCCGGAGCGCCTCCAGGTACGCGATCGTCGGGGCGATGCCGTCCTCCCACCGCACGGAAGGCTCGTACCCCAGGATTTCCCGCGCGAGGCTCACGTCCGCGAGCGAATGTCGCACGTCGCCCGGTCGGGCCGGGCCGTGCTCGACGGCGAGCGCACTCCCGAGGACGCGGCCGATCTCGACGCAAAGCGCGTTCAAGGACACGCGCCGTCCGCCCGCGATGTTGACGACCTCGCCCGCGAGCTTCCGCGGCGACGCAGCGGCGAGCAAGTTCGCCCGCACCGCGTTGTCGACGAAGCAGAAGTCACGCGTCTGCTCGCCGTCGCCGAAGATCCGGATCGGCCTTCCCGCGAGCGCGGCGTCGACGAAGCGCGGGATCGCCGCGGCGTACGGCCCCTCGGGCGTCTGATGCGGGCCGAAGACGTTGAAGTACCGCAGGCACATCGTCTCCAGGCCGTAGATCGAGGAGAAGACGCGGCAATAACTCTCGCACGCGAGCTTCGTCACGGCGTACGGCGAGAGCGGCATCGGCTGCATGTCCTCGCGCTTCGGCAGGACGGGCGTCTCGCCATACGCCGAGGACGACGCGGCGAACACGACACGACGCACGCCGACGCGGCGCGACACGTCGAGCACGGTGACGGTGCCGCCGACGTTGACGGCGTCGCTCGTGACCGGGTCTTCGACGCTGCGCGGCACCGACCCGAGCGCGGCCTCGTGAAAGACGACCTCGACCCCCGCGGCGGCCTTGGCGACGGCCTCGGGGTCGCGGATGTCGCCCTCGATGCGCTCGACCGCGGAGGAAGGGGAGATCCCGTCGAGGTTCTCCCACATCCCCGTGGCGAGGTTGTCGAGCACGCGGACGCGCTCGCCCGCGGCGACGAGCGCCGCGACGATGTTGCTGCCGATGAAACCGGCACCGCCGGTGACCAGGTAACGAGGCGTGGACATGCCCGTTTCGATGCTCGAACGCGCAGGCGCTCGCGACTTACTTCTTCTTGAACAGATCGTCGAGGCGGGCCTTCGACTTGGCGATCTGCGCGGACGTATCTTCGGGGACGCCGTTCTTGAACGTGAAGAACGTGCAGAAGTTCGCTTTTTCCCGGTCGGGGATGTACTCGGCGATCCGCTCCTTGCACTGGTTGTGCGCGGACGGATCCCAGTACTCGCAGTTCTTGCAGCAGTGCATGTCGACGCCGCAGTGCGGACACGTGTCGGCGCGCTGGAGCTTCACCTCGAAGACGAGCTCGTTCTTGCACTTGTGGCAGAAGTGGCGCTTCTGCTCGACCTTCGGAATCCAGCCCATCGGTCTCTACTCTCCCCTCAAACGAGGCCCTTGCGGCGCTGGATCTCGTTCTTGATCTTCTGGTACTCGACCTCCCAGGTCCGAGTCCCTTCCTGCAGGTTCTTCATCTTGTTCCGGACCTCGGCGTCGAGCTCGTCGTCGGCCGCGAGGTACTTCTTCAGCACCGGCCGCATGCGACGCCTGAGGTCGTGATCCTGACCGTAGACCTCGTCGACGTTGCCCGAGTGCATGAGCATCTCGATGCACTGGTCTAGCAAGTAGTCGAGGATGTCTTCGCCGATCTTGATGCCTTTTTGTTCGGCGATGATCTTCCGGATCCGCCCGAGCTCGGACGGCGGAAGGCCACGCGACTCCAGCGTGGCCTTCGACTTGTCCATCACTTCCTTTTCCGTCGCGAGGTACTGAGAAAAGACGGACTCCAGGTCGCGGACCACCTCTTTTCGGTCCTCACACTCGATCTCCCCGTTGTCCGCCAGGGTTTTGACGATTTCTTCGCTGAGAGGGGCAATTTTACCGCTAAAGAGGCGCATCCAACGATCCGTAGCTTCAGGGGAGCGGGGCACCGGATCCCCGCCAACTTGGGTTCTTCGGCTGGGGCTTCGGCCCCCGAAAGGTACGGGCCGTACTTCGGAGATGTCAACGCAAGCCGCGTTCTTTTTCAGGGCCCGCACGGCGAAAACGCACCTAGAGGAGCAGTCTCGATATGATGGGTAAGGATGCGATGGCACCGAACGTCCCGGCTCGTTCCGGCGCGGTCGGCAACGACGGGGGGCTCGATCCGGACGCACGCAAGCGGCGGATTCTACGGCGTGGAGCGGTCGGTAGCGCGGCTTCGCCCGCGTCGCAGACCCTCTTGGCCGACGCTGGAACGATCCAGCGAGTGACGCGCGGCCGGCCACTGGTGACCCAGGGCGACCCCGCAAACTCGGTGGTGATGCTCGGCAGCGGACGCGTCCGCCTGGTCCGGGCGCTGAACGAAGGGCACACGCTCTCGCTCGGCTACCGCGGCGCGGGCGACCTCCTCGGCGAGGCCGCGCTCGGCGGCGTCCCGAACCACCGCGAGAGCGCGATCGCCACGGAAGACGTGGAAGCGCTCGTCGTTCCGATCGCCACGATCCGCGGGCTCATGTCCTCGGATCAGGCCTTCGCGAACGCGCTGGTCGGCGCGCTCGTGGAGCGCAACGCCGAGACGGAAGAGCGTCTCGCCTCGATGCTCTTCCGCAACGTGGAAGCGCGTCTGGCCGAGTTCCTGCTCAAGGCCGCCCAGCGCTGGGGCATCCCCGACCCGCGCGGCGTCCTGATCTCGGCCCCCTTCACGCACCAGGAGATGGCCAGCATGATCGGCTCCACCCGCGAGACCGTCACGCTCACCCTGGGCGAACTCCGCCGCAAGGGCATCATCGAGGTCGACCGCCGCCGCATCGTGGTGCTCGACCGCGAAGGCCTCAAGACCCGTACCTGATCGGCCGTTCTTGCCCCTGGCGGGAGGTTGGGGCGTTGCCCCAAACCCCAGCCGGGGGCTGTCCGCCCCCGGCACCCCGGACCAGGCACGGCCTGGACCGAGGGCCGAGAAACCGCGCGATGCGCGGTTTCTCGGACGGGCCCAAACAAGACCACCCACCACCTCGCCAACCAAGACAGCGACGCGGACGTGTCGCTTGGCGACGTTGTCCTTGTCGACAGCGCGCATCGCGCGCTGTCGCCCTCGGTCCAGGCCGTGCCTGGTCCGGGTCCAGGGGTGGACAACCCCTGGTCGGGTCCGGGGTGAAACCCCGGCGCAAACGTTCCCTAGCGATTCCGCTTCGTCGTCGGCACGCGCGTCGGCGCTCGCCCGCCGAGCTTCAACCGACGCATCACGGCCACCTTTTGCCGCTCCTTGTACTTCGCGTGGCTCGCGTCTCCGAGCTCGTTCGCCGCTTCCGTCTCGCGGTCGATGAGCTGGAACTCGCACAACACGAACACGATTGGACCGAGTGCCCACGCTGCCGGCGGCGCCAGCTCCATGATCTCGGGCGGCAGCCGCACCGGCAGATCCACCACGAAGTGGATCACGCGATAGCTCTGATCACTGAACGTGTTGTTGCTGAGCGTCAGACCGTCATCCACGCCTGCTTGCAGCTCGCGAAGCAGCATGCGCAGGAACGGGTGACGCTCGCAGTAACTACGGAAGTGAAAGATTGTGTTCGTGCTCTGCCCGGGCACGACGTAGTTGAACGGGAACAGCCGCTCCGACAGGTACAGCAGGATCGGCAGGATGTCGTCTGCCTCCCGCGTCACGATCCGGAACCGCAGCTTGTCGTAGATTGCCGCTGCGGTCGTGTCGGTCTTCGAGAGCAGCTTCGTGTAGAGCGAGTCCTTGTTCTTCCGCCCCCCGATGAACTCCGTGATGGGGAAGCCGGCCGCGAGCATCCCGCCCACGATCCGATAGACCTTCTCCTCCACCAGGTGAAAAACATCCTGGTCGGACATCGGGATCGAGAAGAGCAGCTCGCGCCCTTCGAGGTGATGGATGATGTGCATCGCCTTCAGGATCGTGCAGGCGCAGAGCTGCCTGTGACCCTTGCCCGAGGCGAGCACCAAGAGCTCCTCCACGGAGCAGCGAGCGACGGGCTTGGGGATCGGGAACTCGAAGTGCCGACGTAGATAGGCGATCGCTTCGTTCTTGATCGCCTCGAGCCGCGCGCGATCTGCGGGCTCTTCGGGCCGGAACTCCTGCGCTCGCAGGAGCGTGCGCGCCTCTTCCTCGTCGCGAACGTGGAGCCTGTGCCAGTCGACGACGGAGTCGCCTCGCAGGATGAGACGCACCGCCTCGAGGTCCATCAAGGAGAACTCGTCCAGGCCCTTGAGAGAGCCGACGGTGTCGTACGTCATGACCCGAGGTTAACAGTGCCGAACCGACGCGCGTTCACGCACGCGCGTTCGGCGGCGAGGGCGGGGGAGCGTTCGGCGTCCGGCCGAGCGAGAGCGTGCCAAAGAAGATACCGATCGTCAGAACGACGACGGCCGCGTGCCCGAGATATGCACCACTGCACCCAATCGCGGCGAAGGGAGCGAGAGCGGCCAGGTACCAGGGCGTGATCTTCATCGGTCCTCCATCAGTGCAGGCGACCCGTCCCTCGGGTCGCCCTCCGGCGCCGCGACGCGGCCCCTGTCCAGGAACGACAGGGTGCGCTCATCGGCGACAGATAAGAGCATGTAGGATAAGCTGCCACACCCCAAGCCAACGGGCCAAGAAGTAGCGGTGTCTGGGGCGCCGCATCAAGCGAATTCGTCACACGTTCCGTTCCCGCACGAAGCCTCACCGGCACGAACGGAGAAATACCGAGCGAATTCGTACGCTTGATGGCTGATTTGCAGGTCGTTTCTCGACCCGCGAACCGTGTCCCGCGAGACGCAGGCGATGCTTGAAGGACGCTCTCTGCCTCAGCGAAGCGGCACGGTGATCTGCTCGGCGTCTCCGAGTGTCAGCGTGCGCTGCATCGAGTCGCTGCGATCCGCGCGGTCGATGCGGATGTCCAGTGCATACGAACCATCCGGCAAGTGCACGGACGTGTGGACGATTTTCGGCGCGCGCCCGGGCTCGAAGTGGAACGAGCTGCCGCTGACGGCCTCCGCCTCCCCGCCGGCCCGCGACCATGTCACATCGAAGCCGACGACCGTGCCGGTCTCGCCGTCGAGACGAAAATCGACCGAGCGCTCCTTGGGCCAGTGCGGCGAAAGCGACAGGAACGCCGCGCCGCCGCCCGCGAGCAGGAGCAACGACAGGAGCCGTCGCCGCCGCGGCGAAGGCGTGAACAAGGGCTTCGCCGGTCCTTCGGCCTGCGGCTGCGTTTCCTCGTCCGTCGTCGTCTCCCGCTGCATCGGCCGCAACGTGACGAGCAGGAGAGGGGAAGTCAACGTGAGGCGCGGATCAAGGCGAGCGGTTCGCGCGGATGCGGCCGACGAGGCCCATGATGACTTGATCGGGCAGGTTGCTGAACGGCGGCATCCGGTTGCGACCTTTGCGGATGACCTCGGCGACCTGATCGTCCGTCACCTGCGCCTGCCAGTCCGATCGTGTGAGATCGGGCGCGCGCACCATCGGACCTTGCGGCCCGTCGCCCTTGCCGCGCTGACCGTGACAGCTCGCGCAGTTGCGCTGCCAGGCGATCTCCACGAGGCTCTGATCGGGCCCCTGCTCCGCGGAGTTGCGAGGACGCGCGGCGACCTGCCCGGGCTGTTGACCGAGGGGCTGATCGTGATCCGTCGGCTTCCACTCGCGCACGTCGCGCGAGGAGGAGTCACACCCCGCCGCGAAGACGAGCGACGAGCCGAGGAGCAGCGACGTGAGGACGAGCGGGCGCATGGCCATGAAGGGATGATGGGCCCGGGGCGGATTGGCCAGCGTTTTTCGGCGGCTGGTCTCGCCTCACCCCGGGGTTCGGGAGGGGAGGGGAAGGACGGTGGGAGAGGAGGGGAGACGCGGGATCGTCAGGGCGCGCAGGCGTCGAGGACCTTGGGCGCGCCGCCGTCGACCGGCATCTTCATGATGGGCTTGCCGTTGAGCGCCGCGTTGATGAAGTCGGTGCGGCGGTTCTGGGCCTTGCCCTCGGCCGTCTTGTTGTCGGCGACGGGCTTCGTCACGCCGAACCCGACCGCGATGAGGCGCTTGCAATCGACGCCCTTGCCCACGAGGTACTTCGCCGCCGACTGCGCGCGCCGCGCGGAGAGGTCGAGGTTCTTCGCCGCGTCGCCGTCCGCGTCCGTATGGCCCTCGATGCGGAGCAGCGTCACGTTCGGCTTCGAGTCGAGGTACGTCTTGACCTGATCGAGGATCGGGAAGCTGACCGGCTCGAGCTCCGCGCTGCCCGTCTTGTAGACGATGGCGCCGGGGAGAACGAGCTTGTTGCCCTCCGTCTTGAGCTCCGCCGCGGGCGGCGCGGCCGGCGGGGGCGGCGGGGGCGGCGGGGGCGGCGGGGGCGGCGGCGGGGGCGGCGGCGTCTCCGCACCACTACCCACGGACGCAGAGGCCGTGCAGCCAGTCATCGCGCCGAGGGCGCCGACCATCAGCACGGTGCACAGAACGGGAGCCAGGAACTTTTGCATAGAGATTGATCTCCTCCGAGAAGCACGGGCCGCGGCCAAGCCATGGTTCACCGGCGTGCAGGCAGCCGTCGAGCCGAACGGGTCTTGGACGCGCTTCTATCAGGTTTCTTCAGGCGGTTTGGAGTTTTTCTTTCCACCGCTCGATCCCCCACCCAACGTCGCAGCATGCGGACGCCTTACGCGCCCCCGCTTCTTGCCCCTCGACGTTTCTCGCGGGCCAAACGGCTCACCCGGGCACGTTCCCGCCGTCCACACGCCCGGTCCCCCTTCAACACGATCCCCCCATGACAAACTGTAGGGCGCGCGCCGCCGAAGCACACGCATTCCCCCCCGCTGGCGTGCGCCGAATGCGCCCTCCGTCCTGCAACGTCGGGCCACGAGGGGCAGACCCCGTGGGCCGGCCCCTCGTGTCCGACGTGAGCCTTCACGGCATCGGCATCGCGCAGGGATCCGGCGGGGGCTCGCCCTTCGGCGCCACCGGTCCGAGCTGCACGGCCTTCGCGTCGAAGCCGAGGCCGATCGAGATGCCGTCACACTCCACGGCCGGATCCTGCGTGCCGTTCTTCATGATGTCGGACGCCTGGCGGATCTGGTTCAGGATGCTCTGCAGCGTGGGCGAGTCCTTATCGCAGAACGACTCGTCGAACGCCGCCGCGACCTTCGAGATCTCCGTGATCAGCGCCTCGGTCTCGATGACGCCGGCGATCGTGCCGTTCGTGCCGCCGTTGCGCTCCGCGTTGAGGTCCACCGTGATGACCGCGCTGTTGATGTCGAGCGCGATCGTGAACCCGCTGATCGAGAGCGAGAGCTTGACCGTGCCCTTCGTGCCCGAGACCCACGTGTCCTTCACGACGTAGCTCTTCGGGAAGACGATCTTCGCCGAGGTCGGATCCATTTCGTTGCTCAGCAGCTCGGGGATGAGCGGCCACTGGTCGGTGCCGTCCCACTTCGGCGGAGCGCCGAGGTCCGCGCCGCCGTAGAGCTTCGACGTCAGGCTGTTGCAGTCCGACGACGTGCCGAGCGTCGCCATGTCGAGCATGATCGTGAACTCGCCGTTCGCGATCGCCTCGTTCGCCTGCGCGCTGATGTCCGACGCGAGGCCGAGGATGACCGGCAGGATGTTCTTGCCGAACGAGTTGTCCCGGCCCTCGTCGCCATCCGGATACACGACCGCCGGCGAGCCGCCTGCGCGCGGCTTGCAGAGGCCGACCGACGCCTTCGTCGAGGCGCGACCGTCGAGGTCGTAGCCGAACGCCTTCCAGCCACCCGTGGGATCCGGCGTGCCGTCACGCTTCGTGTCGCCGAGGAAGATCTGGCTCATCGCCATGACCTTGCCCGGCCCCTCGCACGCGGACAGACCAGCGGGCTCCTCCGGAGGCGCGAGCCCCACGGGATCCTCGGGCGGCGGCGCCGGGGGTTTTTCCGAGACCGTGTCGGAGCCACAGCCCCCGAGAACCGCGAGCGAAGTCGCCGTGAAAACCGCAGTGAGAAGACGAGTGCGAAGCATAGAAACCTGACTCACTTTCCCGAACCCGAACCCGGGTCGTTCGCAAAGCGCACGGCAGCCAGTCGAGTGCCCGTGGACGGGGCGCATGCTAGCCATGCCGTTGCCTTTTCAGCAAGGGCGATCCCGGGGCGCGACGCACCGCACACGGCCAGAGTGAAGCCGTACGATGCAGCTTCACCAGCGACGCGAAGCATCACGAACAGGCGCCTCGTTTGGGTGACGCGCGCCTATCCTGAAGCGAGCTCGCCCGAGCCGAAAGCAACGCCGAGGCAAGATCGATCGTGGCAGCCGAGTTCGTTCATCTCCACGTCCACTCGCAGTACTCGCTGCTCGACGGGGCCCTCAAGATCAAGGACCTCGTCGGCAAGACGAAGGCGCTCGGAATGCGCGCCGTGGCGCTGACCGACCACGGCAACATGTTCGGCGCGATCCAGCTCTACAAGGCGTGCAAGGACGCACAGGTAGGCGCCATCCTCGGCTGCGAGGTGAACGTCGCGCGGCCGCGCACTGCGCGAAACGATGTGCCGAGCGGCAAGACGGACGACACGCCGGTCGATCACCTGGTGCTGCTCGCGTCGAACCTCGAGGGCTACAAGAGCCTCGTTCGGATCGTGTCCGAGGGCCACGTGACGCCCATGAGCGGCGCCGCGCCGAGCGTGTCGCTCGACTTCATCGCGCAGAACAACAAGGGCCTGATCGGCCTTTCCGGCTGCATGGGCGGCGTGCTCGCGCAGCGCGTGCTCGAGGAGGGCGAGGACGAAGGGCGCGCGGCGATGGGTCGGCTCGTCGAGGCGTTCGAGCCGGGCAGCCTGTACGTGGAGCTGCAGGATCACGGGCTTGTCGAGCAGCCGGTGCTGAACGGGATCCTCACGCGCCTCGCGAAGGATCGGGGCCTGCCGATCGTCGCGACGAACGACGCGCACTTCGGCAGCCGCGACGACGGCGAAGGGCACCTCTACCTCTCGTGCATCGCGGCGAACCGCTCGTATGCGGACGCGTTCGCGGCGCATCACCAGAGCTTCGAGATGTTCCTCAAGTCGCCGGACGAGATGGCGCACGTCTTCCGCGACCACCCGGAGGCCATCAAGAGCACGCTGGAGATCGCCGAGCGGTGCGCGGGGCTCAAGCTGAAGCTCGGCCAGCCGATGCTGCCGACGTTCGCGCTGCCGGAGGGGTTCGATACGAACTCGTACTTCCGGCACGTCTCGCACGAGGGGCTGACGAAGCGCTTCGAGGAGTTCGGCCGCGGGGGCAAGACGGTCGACCAGGAGGCGTACCGCAAGCGCCTCGACATGGAGCTCGACGTCATCATCGGGATGAAGTTCCCCGGCTACTTCCTGATCGTCTGGGACTTCATCCGGCAGGCGAAGGAGATGGGGATCCCGGTGGGCCCGGGCCGCGGCTCGGGCGCGGGCTCGCTCGTGGCGTACGCGCTGCGCATCACGGATCTCGATCCGATCCCGTACAACCTGCTCTTCGAGCGCTTCCTGAACCCGGAGCGCGTGAGCATGCCGGACTTCGACGTCGACTTCTGCATGGATCGGCGCGACGAGGTGATCCGGTACGTCGCCGAGAAGTACGGCAAGGATAGCGTCGGGCAGATCGCGACGTTCCACGAGCTCAAGGCGAAGAGCGTCATCAAGGACGTGGCCCGCGCGATGAGCTTCCCGCCGGCCGAGGCGCAGAAGATCGCGAACCTGATCCCGCAGAAGGGGCCGGGGCAGACGTACACGATCCCCGAGTCGATCGAGATCGAGCCGAAGCTCAAGGCGCACATGGAGAGTGATCCCTCGGTGCGCGAGCTGCTCACGCAGGCGCAGAAGCTCGAGGGGCTCACGCGGCACGCCGGCATGCACGCGGCCGGCATCGTGATCAGCGAGGGTCCGCTCTGGGACCACGTGCCGTGCTTCCGGAACGGCGAAGCGCTCGTCACGCAGTACTACAAGGACGACGTCGAGCAGGCGGGCCTCGTCAAGTTCGACTTCCTCGGCCTGAAGACGCTCACCGTGATCGACATCGCGGTGCGGCTGATCCACGCGCGACCGGATCAGAAGGGCAAGGCAGGCGCGGAGGTGTTCGACATCAACGCGATCTCGCTCGATGACGAGGAGACGTTCCACCTCCTGCAATCGGGCGAGACGACGGGCGTGTTCCAGCTCGAATCGAGCGGCATGCAGCAGCTCTTCAAGGACCTGCGCCCGACGAACTTCGAAGACATCGTCGCCGCCGTCGCGCTCTACCGCCCCGGCCCGCTCGGCACGGGCATGGTGAAGGACTTCGTCGACTGCAAGCACGGGCGAAAGCCCATCGCGAAGATGCACGACCTCGTCGACGATCTGCTCAAGCCGACCTACGGCGTCATCGTCTACCAGGAGCAGGTCATGCAGATCGCGCAGCAGCTCGCCGGCTACACGCTCGGCGGCGCCGACCTGCTCCGCCGCGCGATGGGCAAGAAGAAGCCCGAGGAGATGGCCAAGCAGAAGTCCATCTTCGTCGAGGGCTCCTTGAAGAAGGGCGTGTCCGCCGAGGACGCCGATCGCATCTTCGGTCTGCTCGAGTTCTTCGCGGGCTACGGCTTCAACAAGAGCCACTCGGCCGCGTACGCGTTGATCACGTACCAGACCGCGTACCTCAAGCGTCATTACCCCGTGGAGTTCCTCTGCGCGCTGATGACCGCGGATCGCGACAAGATCGAGAAGGTCGTGCGGATCATCGCGGAGGGCCGCGCCTGGGGCGT
Source organism: Polyangium jinanense (assembly GCF_028435265.1). Taxonomy (GTDB): domain Bacteria; phylum Myxococcota_A; class Polyangia; order Polyangiales; family Polyangiaceae; genus Polyangium; species Polyangium jinanense. The sequence goes on from NZ_JAGTJK010000019.1 coordinate 36,926, forward strand.
CGACATCCTCCCGCCCGACATCAACGAGTCGAACATCGACTTCTCGGTCGTCTACAGCGAGCCGGGCAAGGCCACGAAGAAGGTCGGCCGGAAGGCGCCGAGCAAGATCAAGGACGCCGATCCGTACGATCCGAAGATCCGCTTCGGCCTCGGCGCGATCCGCGGCGTGGGCGAGTCGGCGCTGGAGGCGGTGCTCGAAGTGCGCACCTCGGGCGGCGCGTTCGCCGATCTGTTCGACTTCGCCCAGCGCGTCGACGCGCGGCGCGTGAACAAGGGCGTGCTCGAAGCGCTCACGCAGTCGGGGGCGTTCGACGCGACGCTCGTGCCGCGCGGGATCACGAGGGCGCGCGCGTTCGCCGCGCTGGACCAGGCGCTCGAGCGCGCGCGGAGCGCGAGCAAGGATCGTGAGCGCGGGCAAGGGTCGCTCTTCAGTCTCTTCGCGAAGGCGGCGCCCACGACGGAGCAGAAGCTCGACGAGTACCCGCAATGCGAGCCGTGGGATCTGCGCGAGATGCTGGTGCGCGAGAAGCAGTCGCTCGGCTTCTACGTCTCGGGGCATCCGCTCGATCGATACGGCACGGAGCTCAGTCGCTTCGAGGTGATCGCGGCGAGCGCACTCCCGCACAAAGATCCGTGGTCGAAGGTGCGCGTGGCCGGAATGGTCGAGGGCTATCGCGAGCGCATCTTCAAGGGCGGCGGCGGCAAGGTCGCGTTCTTCCACCTCGAAGACACGAGCGGTCGCGTCGAGGTGAAGGTGCGCGACAAGCAGATCGAGGCGTATGGCACGCTCCTGCAAGGCAACGAGCCAGTGCTCGTGTCGGGCAAGGTGAGCTTTCCGCAAGTGGAGGAGGGCGCCGAGGACGAGCAGGCGGCGCCGCGGGAGCCGACGCTGATGCTCGACGAGGTCGTGCTGCTCGCGGACGCGATCCGCGCGGAGACGAAGAGCGTGCGCATCCGCGTGCAGGCGCGGAAGGCGACGCGGGATCACATCGGCAAACTGCGGGACGTGCTGGCGTCGAGCCGCGGCGTTTGCCCGGTGCACCTCTTGATCCAGCTCGACGACGGAGCCGAGGCAGTGCTCGCGCTCGGGCGTGATCTCACGGTGACGCCGAGCGACGAGATGCTCGCGCGCCTGGAGAAGCTGTTCGGGGAGAAGGTCGCGGAGCTGCGTTAGGTCGCCGGCAGATCCGCCATGGCTCGGGACAGATCCGCCATGGCCTGGCGATGGATCCGCCATGGCTCGGGACACGTCCACCATGGCTCGGGACGCGTCCGCCATGGCTCGGGACGCGTCCGCCATGGCTCGCGACAGTTCCGCCATGGCTCACGACGCGTCCGCCATGGCTCGCGACGTATGCGCCATGACCTGCGACGCGTCCGCCATGGCTCGCGACGGGTCCGCCATGGCTCGCGACGTATGCGCCATGACCTGCGACGCGTCCGCCATGGCTCGCGACAGGTCCGCCATGACCCGCGACAGTGTGACCGTGCGTCAGGCCGGCTCTGTCGGAGCAGCCCGCCGCCGCGTCGTGCCAAGCAGCCGCCGCGTGGTGATCGGCAAGAGCTGCGGGATCGAAGGATCCTGTTCGTGCGCGCGATTCCACACCTTCATCACCCGCTCCATGTACGCCAGGCAAATCCCATCCTGCAGATCGAGCTCCGCCTGCGTGACGCCGCCCTGCGTGCGCGCGCCGGCAGCCTTCTCGCTGGTCGACTTCACGCGGCCAGCAAGCGCCTCGCTCTCATCGAGGTCCTCAGCCGTGAGCCCCCCATCAAAGAGTTGAAGCGCCACCTTGGACCCTCCCTCGGCAACGAGATCACGCGCGAGCGCGACGAGCGCAGCGAGCGAGGTAGCAAGGGTCTGCGCATCGACGACGCGGCTCCGCGCCTTGTCCACCCGCTCGGCGAGGCCAGGCGCATGGTCCGCGACGCCCTCGAGCGTGGTCGCAAGGCGCTCCCGCTCAGCCATCCCCTCGGCATAAGTCGTCTCGGCAATCGCAACAGCAGCAGCGCGGTTCCGCTCGCGTCCCTCGACGGAGAGGTTCCGTTGCTCCACGAGATCCGCGAGCTTCTTGCCCGCATGCACGAAGACACGCAGGAGCGCATCGGAGAACCCGAGGAGGAGCTTTCTCTGCGCCAGCGTGGTCTTGGGCCAGAACTCCGCCGCGATGCCGCCAATACGCACGAGATCCGTGAGAATCTTCTCGCTCCGAATACGCGTGCCGCGCTCGATGAGCTCGCCCGGCGGAACATCGATCGCGTAGAGGGCAGCCTGTTCCGGGGTAGGCAAGGGGACCACCTGGAGAAGGTAGGACCAGGTGTAGGTCGCCGGCGCGGATGTCATGGGCCCGAAGGTACCCGAGGGGCGCAGTGGATCGTAAGGGGCGTCGCGCCGGGGTTTCACCCCGGACCCGACCAGGGGCTATCCGCCCCTGGACCCGGACCAGCGCAAGCGCTGGACCCGTGGTCGATGAACTGCGCGATGCGCAGTTCATCGAACAGGTCGAGGCAAGACCGGCGAGCAACGCTGCCAAGCAAGACCGCCGCGACTGGCAACGCCGTCCCTGGTCTTGCACCGGCCTGTGGGAAGAACTGCGCATCGCGCAGTTCTTCCCCAAATGGTCCAGGGCTTGCCCTGGCGCGGGTCGAGGGGCGCGTAGCCCCCGCGGGGCCCGGGGCAGCGCCCCGGCGAGACGTCACCCTTCCGACGCGCGCGTCAGCAGCGATTCGAGGCGCGGCTCGACGGAGACCTTGTCTTCCTGGTGCTTGAGCAAGAGGCCGAGCGTGCCCTGGACGAGGTCCGGATCGAGCTTGCTCTTGCCGAGCAGGACGAGCGCGCGCGCCCAGTCGAGGGTCTCGCTCACGGCGGGCGCTTTGCGGAGGTCCATCTTGCGCAGCTCGCCGATGAACGCGACGAGGTGCGAGGCGAGCGTGCGATCGATGCCGGGGACGACGAGCTCGAGGATCGCGAGCTCGCGTGACGAGGATGGGTAGTCGAGGAAGGCGTGCAGGCAACGCCTGCGGAGCGCCTCGGTCATCTCGCGCGTGGCGTTCGTCGTGAGCAGCACGAGTGGTGGGTGCTTGGCGCGGAAGGTGCCGAGCTCGGGGATGGTGACCTGCAGCTCGGAGAGGATTTCGAGGAGGAAGGCCTCGAACTCGGGATCGGCGCGATCGACCTCGTCGATGAGCAGGACGACGGGCGCATCGTTGCGGATCGCGGCGAGCAGCGGGCGGGAGAGGAGGAAGTGCTCGGTGAAGAAGGAGGCTTCGCTCTTGGCCACGATCTGCGCGGCCCCAGCGATGGTTGCGCCGTGTGTCTCCGCGGCGATCGCGTCACGCAAGAGCTGCGTGTAGAGCATTTGCTTGGCGTAGTCCCACTCGTAGAGGGCCTTGGCCTCGTCGAGGCCCTCGTAACACTGGAGCCGGACGAGCGGTCGGCCGAGGGCCTGGGCGGCGGCGCGGGCGAGGTCGGTCTTGCCGACTCCCGCGGGTCCTTCGAGCATGAGCGGGCGCTCCATGCGGAGGGCGAGCCACAGGGAGAGGGCCGTGGCCGGGTCGCAGAGGTAGCGCGCCCCGCCAAGGGCAGCCGAGAGCGCCTGGGGAGAGGCGATCGGATCGGGGGAGGCGGTCACGGGGAGCACGGTAGCATGGCCATCCCCGCGGAAAGCCGAGGCATGTTCCGCTCGTGTCCTGCTATAAACCGAGCAGATGGGCGAGGACGGCCACGATCTCGTGCGCGTGGACGGCACGGGTACGGCGCACCCAGTCGGCAAGCTGGCAAGCCAGCGGATGCGCGCGCGACAAGGCGCGTTCCGACTGATGCCGGCACCCGCGCACGTGGTCGTCATGCGTCGCGCGGACGCGCCCGAAGCAGGGAGCCTCCGGCTCTGCGGCGAGATCACGAGCGCGAGCGCGCTCTGCGACATCGTGTCGATGATCGGCCAGAGCGCGTGGACCGGCGAGCTCGCGATCTACGACGGCGCGACGAACCGGAGCATCTTCTTCGAGCACGGCGCGGTGGTGGGCGCGTACTCGAGCGCTGAAGGAGAGCGGCTCGGCGAGGTGCTCTATCGGTACGGCGCGCTCTCGCTGGAGCAGCTCCAGGAGGTGGCGAAGGCCGTGACGGGCGACGTGCGCTTCGGCGAGATGGCCGTGCGCATGGGGCACATCTCGCGCGAGACGTTGTTCCAGCTCATGGGCCGGCAGGTCGAGGAGATCGTCTACGCGGTGATCCGCGCCGAGAGCGGGATGTTCTACTTCCTCGATCGTTTCGACGAGGCGCGGCTGACGTCGCGACAGAACGTGCCCGTGAGTGGCCTCCTGATGGAAGCGGTGCGGCGCATGGACGAGATGCGCTACTTCCGCGAGCGCATCCCGTCGGCCGAGCACGTGCCGGATCGCGTGCCGGATCGGCCTCCGCCGAACGACGGCGATTTCGCGCAGGTCTACCGAGCGATCGACGGCGTGCGATCGGTGGCGGACATCTGCCGCGCGGTGGGGCAGGGGGAGTTCGAGGTCACGCGGCAGATCTTCCAGCTCGTGCAAGGAGGCTGCGTGACGGTGCGCGCGCCACGGCCCACCGGGCCGGCCGCGATCGTCGCGCTCTTCAACGAGGCGATGTCGATGGTGATGCGCGAGGTCGACGCCGTGAAGCGCGGCGACGAGGTCCGGCAGCACCTCACCTCGTTCGCGACGGGTGCGGGCATCTACGACGCGCTCTTCATGCGTGCAGGACCGAAGCCGGACGGGACGCTCGACGACGGACAGATCATCGAGAACGTGGCGATGCTCGTGGGCCCCGATCAAGCGGAAGCAATGCTCGCGCAGTGGCTCTACGACTACGTCTCGTTCGCGATCTTCATCGCGGAGCCCGTCCTGCGCGAGGCGTCGACGCGGAGCGGAGCAGGGGCGCCGCTGCTCGCGAAGAGCGTCGCCGACATCATCGCGCCGCTCGTGGTGGGGGGCGCCGGTCGGCCCTGAGGCCGCCGCGCCGGGGCGCTGCCCCGGACCCCGCGGGGGCTGTCCGCCCCTCGACCCGGACCAGCGCAAGCGCTGGACCTTTCGTCGATGAACTGCGCGATGCGCAGTTCATCGAACAGGCCGAGGCAAGACCGGCGAAGGCCCTGCCAAACAAGACGGCTTCAACTGGCAACGCTGCTGCCTGGTCTTGCCACCGGCCTGTGGGAAGAACTGCGCATCGCGCAGTTCTTCCCCCTGAGGTCCAGGGCTTGCCCTGGTCCGGGTGCAGGGGCGGACAGCCCCTGCTCGGGTCCGGGGTGAAACCCCGGCGCTACGCTCTGGTCATCCTCGCCGGATGTCGTAGGCGCGGATCTTCTTGTGGAGGTTTGTGCGCTCGACGCCGAGGACGATCGCGGCGCGCGAGATGTTCCAGTCGAGACTCTGCAGCACCTCGATGATGTAGCGACGCTCGGCCTGATCGCGGAACTCGCGTAGCGTCAGCCGGCGACCGCCTTCTGTGCGCGGGATGTTCTCGATCGAAGACGGGAGCGGGCCTGGGGGCGTGCGTATGGGCTCGCTTGGATCCTGCGCTTCGGGGGTTTGGAGATCGTCGTCGAATGGGCTTGCGTGCGGATCTTCGGGCAGGTCGGCGATCGTGACTGTGTCGCCCGAGAGGATGGCTGCGCGCTCGATGGCGTTCTTCAGCTCGCGCACGTTGCCGGGGAAACTGCGACGTTCGAGCGCGGCGTGGACGGCTGGATCCATGCGCTTCGTCTTGAGCCCGTTCTCCTTGCAGAACGAGGCCATGAAGGCTTCGGCGAGGGGACGGATGTCCTCGTTGCGCTCGCGTAGCGAGGGCACGCGGATGGGGAAGACTGCGAGACGGAAGAAGAGGTCCTCGCGGAAACGGCCGGCCGAAACCTCGCGGCTGAGATCTTTGTTCGTTGCTGCGAGCACGCGCACGTCGACTTGCAGCGTCCGCTCGCTGCCGAGGCGGCTGATCTCGCCGGATTGCAGCGCGCGTAACACCTTCGCCTGGGCCGAGGGCTCCATGTCGCCGATCTCGTCGAGGAACAACGTGCCGCCGTGCGCTTGTTCGAAAAAGCCGCGCTTGCGCGACTGCGCGCCTGTGAAGGCGCCGCGCTCGTGACCGAAGAGCTCGCTCTCGATGAGCTCGCGCGGGATTGCCGCGCAGTTCACCTTGACGAAGGGGCCCGCGATGCGCGGCGAGAGACGGTGGATCGCGCGGCTCACGAGTTCCTTGCCCGTGCCGCTCTCGCCCGTGATCAGCACGCTCGCCTTCGTTGGCGCGACGCGATCGATCTCCTTGTAGAGCTTCTGCATCACCGGCGCGCGACCGATCATCTCGTAACGCGCGAGCAGCTCCGCCTCGAGATCTCGCACCTTGCGCGCGAGCTCCGACGAGTAGAGCGCGTTCTTGACGCTGACGAGCACGCGCTCGCGGCTCACGGGTTTTTCGAAGAAGTCGCCCGCGCCGAGCTTGATGGCCTTCACCGCGTCGTGGACCGTCGCGTGGCCGCTGATCGCGACGACTGGCAGGCTCTTCGTGGCTTCGTCGCGCCGGATGCGCTCGAGCAGCTCGAGGCCGCCCATGCCGGGCAGGAGCAGATCGATGATCGCGAGGTCGACGGGCCTTCCGCCGTTCGCGAGGATCTCCAGGGCTTGCTCGCCGCTCTCGGCTTCGATGACCTCGTAGCCTTCGCCGCGCAGGACGAGATCCAGGGTGCGACGGATGTTCCGCTCGTCGTCGACGACGAGGACGGTGGGGGCGACCGCGGCTCCCAGGGCCTCGCCGGGGGGCGCCTGGGGCGTAACGAACGAGCTTTCCATGCCGCACCTATCCATACCTGCCTCTCGGCGGGGCAGGAAGCACTGGCGCGCCGGCCGCGAAAGGGCTACGGAGCGCGGGATGGGCAAGGTCTGCGGTTCGACGTCTTCGAGGCCCTCGGCGAGGCTCGCCCGGGCCCTCGGCCTCGTCGCGCCTCTGCTTCTCCTCGCGGCCGCGGGGTGTGATCTCCAGGTCGGCGACGGACGCAAGGCGACCCTGACCTACACGGACGACGCGCGCTCCGCCTACGAAGAGGCGATGCGCTCCTACCGCAGCAAGGCCTGGGAAGACGCGCGCGCCCTGTTCGCCGAGGTGCGCAAGCTCTTTCCGTACAGCCGGTACGCGACGCTCGCGGAGCTGCGCATCGCGGACGTCGAGTTCGAGCAGGAGAAGTACGCGGACGCGGTCTCGGCGTACCGCGAGTTCATCCAGAACCACCGCACGGATCGCGACGTCGAGTACGCGCGTTACCGCATCGCGAAGTCGCTCTTCCGCGACATCGACGACACGTTCCTCCTGCCGCCGCAGGAGGAGCGTGATCAAGGCACGGCGCTCGAAGCCTACCGCGAGCTCGGCGCGTTCCTGCGCGACAACCCGCGGAGCCGCTACGCGGAGGACGTGCGCAAGATGCACGACGCCGTGCAAGGTCGGCTCATGCGGCACGAGCTCTACGTGGCGCGCTTCTACCTGCGGCAGGACGTCTACCCGGCGACGATCGCGCGGATCGATCACGCGCTGAAGCTCTTCCCCGGATCGGCGCTCGAGCCCGAGGCGCTCGTGCTCAAGGGCGAGACGCTCATGCGGATGAACAAGCCCGACGAGGCGCGCGTCGTCTTCAAGAAGGTGCTCGACGAGTATGGCGGGCCCTTCGCCGTGACGGCGAAGCGGTTCCTCTCGGAGCTCGACGCGCAAAAAGCGGCGAACAAGCAGGGAACCTAGAGCGGATGGACGCGTCGCAGAGGCGCCCCACGGCGGGCGTGCGGTACGCGCTGGAACGCGCGGCCGAGGAAGAATCAGGCGCGACGTACCGGGGGTTTGCGCACCTGCCCGATGCGGACCTGCCGCTCGAAGTTCGTGTCGAGCAAACGAGCGAGGGCGGCGCCGAGGGGCGGGCGAACGTGACGGCGCGGATCGAGGGCGCAGCCGTTGGGGTGGACGTCGCGGGTCTGGAGAAAGCAGGCGCCGCGTTGGTCAAGGCGGCTCTGCGCGCGGCGCGTGACGCCGGGCGGGCGATGCCGCGGCGGATCGTGCGCTGGCGTGGCCCCACCTGACGGTGGGCGCGGCTTCGGCGTGAACATGCTAAAGGGGATCCAAGGTTCGGCTCGGCATGTCCGAGCGTCTTTGTCGAGGTGTTGCGATGTCTGAAAAGGTGCCCATGACGCCCGAAGGGCAAGCTCGGCTGCGCGAGGAGCTCGAGCGGCTCAAGAAGATCGAGCTCCCGCAGGTGGTCAAGGACATCAGCGTGGCCCGCGATCACGGCGACCTGTCGGAGAACGCCGAGTACCACGCCGCGAAGGAGCGTCAGGGCCTCATCGTCGCGCGCATCTCGTTCATCGAGCAGACGTTGAGCCGCGCCGAGGTCATCGACCCGAGCAAGCTGAGCGGCAACAAGATCCAGTTCGGCGCGCGCGTGAAGCTCGTGAACGTCGATACGGACGAGGAAGTCGTCTACCAGATCGTCGGGCCCGAAGAGGCCGACATCAAGCAGAACCGCATCTCGGTGTCCTCGCCGCTCGCGCGCGCGCTCATCGGCCGCGAGGTCGGCGAGGAGGTCCGCGTCGTCATGCCGGCCGGGCCGCGTACCTACGAGATCCTCGAGATCACCTACGCATGACGAACCGCGGCGGGGAGGGCGCACACGTCCCGCCCGCCGCGCCCCGACCGAGCCGCGCAAAGGGTCGGCTCGCGGTCTCGGCACCCAAGCCGGACCGGGACGGCGCGAGCGTGGTGCGGCCGCGCGCGCGGACGGGAGATCTTCCGCTCGGATGGCGCATCGCCGACGGCTACCTCGCGATCGGCGTGTTCCTGCTGGTCGAGCTGGTCGTCGTCGGGCTCGTCTTCCGGCGTGAGCTCGTCGGGCTCCACGAACTCACGCTCGCGTTCTGGAAGCTCTGGCCGATCGCGTTCGCGGCGGCGGCGCCGGCCGCGGCGATCGGCGGGGTGATCGTCGAGTGCGCACGCCACGCGGAAGGGCGATGGGGTCGGATCGGTCTCGCGCTCTCCGCGGCGGGATTTGCCGGCGCCGTGGCGTTTGGCGTGTCCACGGGGCGCCTTCTGTCAGGGCCTCTCCGCGCGCCGTTCGTGGGCATCGTCGCGGGGGTCGCGTTCGCGGGCGCGTTCGTGCTCGGGCCGCTCGTCGCGCGGGCGCTCGCGCCGAAGCCGCGACGCACGTTCAGCCTGGGCGTCTTCCTCGGCGTGATCGCGCTGATGTTCGCGGTCGAGCTCGTCAACCTGCTCGTCCTGCCGCGCCTCTATCCGGCGTTTCATCGTGGCCTCGCGCTGCTCGTGCTCTTGCTCGCGCCCTTCGTCCCGGTCGCCTGGGATGCGCCGCGACGCGTACGGCCTGGGGCCACGGACGATGCGGAAGGAGCGATCGCGCCCTTCGGCATGAAGCTCGCGCGTGCGGCGCTCGCGCTCGGTTTGTTCGCGCTGTCGGCGGCGGTCGCGCCCTCGGCGGCCGAGCGGCTCGCGCCTGCGGACAACGTGCGGCTCGTGTACCTGACGCGCGCGCCGGTGCTCGCGAACGCCGTGGAGATCGCGGCCGCGCTCTCGCCGCCGCCGCCGCTCGACGACACGCCGCTCGTCGTGAACCAAGGGCAGGCGGGGCGCGCGGTGGATCTCGCGGGCCGCGACATCGTGCTCGTCACGATCGACGCGCTGCGCGCCGATCACGTCGGCGCGTACGGCTACGGCCGCAAGACCACGCCGACGATCGACGCGCTCGCGGCCGAGGGCGTGGTCTTCGAGCGGGCGTACACGCCGACGCCGCACACCTCGTACGCCGTCACCTCGCTCATGACGGGCAAGTACATCCGCCCGCTCGTGCTCCAGGGCCTTGGCGCCGACTCCGAGACGTGGGCCGGTCAACTCCGCCGCTACGGCTACAAGACCGCGGCCTTCTTCCCGCCGGCGGTCTTCTTCATCGATGCCGAGCGCTTCGGCCCGATCCGCGAGCGCGGCCTCGACTTCGAGTACCGCAAGGTCGAGTTCGCGAGCGCCGATCGCCGCGCCAAGCAGGTCGAGACGTACCTCGACGGCGTCGACAAGAACGCCCGCGTCTTCTTGTGGGTGCACCTCTTCGAGCCGCACGAGCCCTACGAGACGCACCCCGAGCACCCGTTCGGCGATCGTGACATCGATCGCTACGACGCCGAGATCGCCGCGGCGGACGCGGGGCTCGGCTCGATCCTCGCCACGGTGCGCGCGCGCCGGCCGAACGCGGTGGTGATCGTGAGCGCCGATCACGGTGAGGAGTTCCAGGATCACGGCGGCCGCTACCACGGCACCACGGTGTACGAGGAGCAGGTCCGCGTCCCGCTCGTGGTGCACGCGCCGGGGCTCTTCGCGCCGCGGCGCGTGACGGCTCCCGTGCAGCTCGTCGATCTCTTGCCGACCGTGCTCTCGGGGCTCGACATCCCGCGGCCGGCGCGCGTGCGCGGCGCGGATCTCGGGCGCGCGCTCGCGGGCACCGCCACGAGCCCGGAGGACGCGCGAGGCTTCGCGTTCGCCGAAACCGAGACGATGACCATGCTGGCGCGTGGTTCGCTCCGGCTCGTTTGTGCTCGAAGGATCGGCGCCTGCGCGCTCTACGACGTGGAGCGGGATCCGGCCGAGACGCGGGATCTTTCGGGCGCGCGCGCGGCGGACATGGCCGACATGCGGAACGAGCTCCGCGGCGTGGAGGCCTCGCACGGGCGGTACGAGATCGCCGGTCTGCGCAGCGAGGGCAAGGGTTGGCCCGAGGCGCTGCGGCGCGGGATCGCGGGGGATGCGGACGCGGCGCTCGACGTCGCCGCGCTGCTCGACGACGCGGACGTGCTCATCCGGCGCAAGGCCGCCGAGGTGTTGTTTGACCTCCAACGGCCCGAGGTCTCGCCGACGATGCGGCTCGCGCTCGTGCGGGACGAGGACGACGAGGTGCGGCGCTGGTCGGCGCTCACGCTGACGAGGCTCGGCGAGGGCGCGCCGCGCACGCGCGAGCTGCTCGAGGATCGTGATCCCAAGTGGCGGCGCCTCGCGGCGCTCGCGCTCGCCGAGGGCGGCGACGGCCGCGGCGAGGACGATCTCGTGGCGTGGTTCCGCGAGGCGTACGGCAAGCGCGCGGACAAGCGCGAGGTCCTCTCGTTCGAGCGGGCGAAGGAGATCGTCGCGGCGCTCGCGAAGATCCGCGCCAAATCCGCGCTGCCCGTGCTCATCGCGGCCCTCGACGACGTACGCCTGCGCCCGCATGTGGCCGAAGCGCTCGCCGCGATCGGCCAGGACGCGGCCCGCCCCGCGCTCGCCGAGCACCTCGCGACCGAGCGCTACCAGCACGCGCGCGTGGCGCTCTCCGAGGCGCTCGTCGCGCTCGGCGCCGGCCCCGAGCTCCGCGCCCCGCTCATCCGCCTGCTCGGCGTGCCCGATCCGCTCCCGAACGGTCTCCGGATCGCGCTCCAGGCGGACGTGCTCGAGCTCGTCGGCGGCCCGCGCGATCGCGACCTGGAGAAGCTCAGGCGATTCGGGCGGAGCGGCGTCTCGGTCGGCATGGTCGTGCCGAAGTCCGACGGCAGCGGCGACGCGCTGCGGGTCCTCTGCCGCGCGCGCTCGAACGACGACCGGCCCGGCGAGATCCGCTTCGGCGTGGGGACGCGGCGCCTCGTGAGCAGCGGCGATCGCGAGACGGGCGGCCTCGTTCCCAAGCGCGCGCCCGAGCTCGATGCGCGCACCGCGGCGACGCTCTACGTCCCGCCGGGCGACAAGCCCCAGGAGGTCTTCGCGCCGCTACCCGCGGCGGTGAAGGTGCGCCCCGGTCAACACGGCGAGTTCGTCGTTTACGCGACGCAGAACGTGGAGCTCTCGGCCTGCGCGGTCGTCCCGCTCGTCGCCGAGCTACCTCCGCCGCCGCCCGAGCCGTGGACGCCCGAGAAGGGCGGCGAGGGCTCGACCGACGGAGATCCTCCGCAAAATCCGTGACTTTTGTCACGAACGGGCAGGGGACGGAGGCGCTCCGCGCGGCCCTGGAACGGCACGCGAAGTCCCGCGGAAACCGCGATGAGGCCGATTGACGCCGGGGGCGGCGCGGCTAGAGTCCCGGGCGTGTCGCGAGAGGACAAGCAGTCGGAAGAGGGCCGCGCGAAGCGCGAGGACGAGGACGCGCGCGAGGCGGAGGGCGCGGGGGACGACGAGCCTTCGAAGGCGCGCGCGTCGGGGTCCGAAGAGGAAGCGCCGGACGAGGCCGCGCAGCGCGTCGCCGCCGCGCTCGGCGTCGCGGGCGAAGAAGACGCCTCGATCGAGGGCGGAGACGCGGCTGCGGAGCCCGACGAGGACGAGAAGCAAGAGGCTGCGAAGCCGAACCGCGCGGCGCGCAGGCGCGAGGATGCACTCGCGCGGCGCAAGAAGCGCGTGGGTGGCGCGGCGGCTGCGGAGGACGACGCGGCGCTGCCTCGCGACAAGAACGCGCGCGCCAAGGAGCTCCTGAAGCGACGCCGCGAGCAAGCGGACGCGGCCGAGCGCCGCCCCGTCGCGAGCTCGCTCGACGCGGGCGAGATGGTCGACGACGCGCTGGCGCGGAGTGCCTCGGCCCTCACGAAGTGGCTCAAGGCGAACGTCGGGGTCCTCCAGTGGGTGGTCCTCGCGGCGCTCGTCGGCGCGGGCGGGTATGCGTTCTGGTCGTCGCGCGTCGACAAGAAGCTCGGCGACGCCTCGGCGGATCTCTTCTCGGGCGTGGCTGCGAATCGCGGGCTCGTGATGGAAGAGGACAAGCGCCCCGACGATCAGAAAGAGCTCGATCCGACGCGCGTCTTCAAGAACGAGGCCGAGAAGTCGCAGGCCGCGCTCGACGCGTACGGCAAGGTCATCGACAAGTACGCGGGCACGGGCGCGGCGCTGCTCGCGCGGCTCGGCCAGGGCGGCACGTACCTCGAAAAACGTGAGTGGGACAAGGCGATCGAAGCCTACGCGTCCGTGCTTTCGTCGCCGCTCGCGGCCGCGGATCCCGACGTGAAGGGCCGCGCCACCGAGGGCATCGGGTACGCCAAGGAGGGCAAGGGTGATCTCGACGGCGCGATGGCGAGCTTCAAGGAGCTCGCGAGCATCGACGTCAAGGGATACAAGGACCTCGCGACCTACCACGAGGCGCGCCTCCTCTTCGCCAAGGGCAACAAGGACAAGGCGAAGGAGATCCTGAAGCCACTCGAGGACAAACTCGCGCTGCCCAGCAAGGAGCCCGAGCCGCTCGAGTACCTCAAGAGCGCGGTGCATGATCTGATGGTCCAGATCGATCCGACCGCCGCGGCCGCGCAGATGCCTGCGTTCGGCGGGGGCGGCGCGCCTGCGCCGATGCCGGCCGACATCCAGGAAAAGGCGCGGCGCTTGGTCGAGGAAGCCCAGAAGAAGGCGGCCCAGCAGCAGGGCGGGACGCCGTGATCGAAGGACGCGTGAGGGCTCCCGTCGCGATCTCCCGTGGCGTTCTCGCGGCCGCCGCGGCCCTCGCGCTCCCGCTCTTCGGCTGCGAGAGCCTGAGCATCCCGGCGACGCCGCAGGTCCCGACGTGGCTGCACCACCCGGGCGGCACGCTGTCGATCACGTATCGACGGCCGCTGACGGCCGAGTCGCGCCAGCAAGCCGAGGTCTACGAGCGCGGCAAGCCCGCGATCGACGTCGCGGGCCGGCGCGTCTTCGTCCCGTCGAGCGACAACGGCCTCTACGCGCTTCGGGTCGAGGACGGCTCGACGATCTGGCGCTTCGAGACGATGGGGCCGGTCCAGAGCGAGCCGCTCTTCGACGCCGACGAGAACGTCGTCTACTTCGGCTCGAACGACGGCGCGGTTTACAAGGTGAACGCGAGCGACGGCCGCATGCTCTGGCGGTTCTCGACGAACGCCGAGGTGAGCCGGAAGCCGGTTCTCCGAAACGGCGTGATTTACGTCACCAACGCCAACGACACGCTGATCGCGATGAACGCGGCGACCGGGGCGCTCAAGTGGCACCAGCACCGGACGCCGGCGTTCGGCATGGAGGTCGCCGGGTACGCGGGTCCGGCGCTCGGGCGGGACAAGGTCTACACGGCGTTCTCGGACGGCGTGGTGCTCGCGTACGACCTCGAGGACGGCTCGGAGCAGTGGCCGGCCGTGGATCTCGCGGCCGAGGCGGAGCAGCAGACCGGCGGTGATGCGCCGCGTTATCTGGACGTCGACACGACGCCGTTGGTGGCACGGATCACCTCGGGTGAGGTCGTGTTCGTGGGCAGCTACGCGGGCGGCCTGTACGCGCTCGACGCGGAGAACGGCACGCGGGCGTGGGTGAACGAGAAGGCCGTCGGGGTGACGGAGCTCGTTTTGTGGGAGCAGCCGGAGCATGCGCCGCGGACCGGGCCGCTCGTCAACGCTCGGGGGCTGCGCTCGGACGAGCCGAGCTACGCCCCCAAACCCCCGTCCGTGCCTGGGCAGCGGATCCTGTTCGCTGCGAGCGGGCTCACAGGTCTCTGGGCGCTCGATCCGAACGACGGGCGGACGCTCTGGCGGCGGAACCTGCCGGAGGGCGGGATCACGGCGCCGGTTCCGGTGGCCGGCGCGCTGCTCGTGGGGACGACGCGGTACGGCTTGTTCCTGTTTTCGCCCGTGACGGGTGGGCTCATCGACGGGCTCCTGCCGGGCGGCAGCTTCGCGATGACGCCGGCCGCGTACGGCGTGCGGGCGTTCGTGGTGGGCAACGGGGGATCGTTCCTCGGCGTCCAGGTCATGCCGCCGACGCCGGCACCGGCGCAGACGACGATGAGCTGGCTCGGCGTGAAGGGCGGCTGACGAGCTCGCGGGGGGCGGAGGGGCGTCCGGGGGGATGTCGACGCCCGAAGCCTGAACGGCGGGGACGGAACGGGCGCAGTTGACGATCGCGCCACGCGGCCGAGGTGCACGCGCGCGTCGCGGGGCCGCCGTGTGTCCAGACGAACCCGATGAACGCCTGGTTTCAGGCCGGTTTTCGGCTCGGATCCCCCTCCTCCGGGCTCATCTAAATTTCGCATAAGATACATTATGTCAACTTGCGCGATCCGCCTCAGGACAGGTGTGGACGCGGAGCCGGACCTGGCGACGGACGCCTCCCGGACCCGGCCGCGGACCAACCCGAGCCCCGGCCGAGCTCCACGCAGCAGCCCCAGACTCCGACCCGCCGACCTCGCCCGGAAGACACACGTCTCCCTCGGCGCGTCCTCCTCGCGCACCCCGCCCCTCGCGCGGCGCCGTCCCGACCTACCGACCGGACGTCACTGCGCCCGGAACGACTTCCAGATCAGGACCTCGCCCGGCCTCGTCAGCGGACGCCCACCCGAGCGCTCCTCCCGCCACCCGAGCACCTTCCGCGACGCCTGGTCGCCGAGCTGCGCGAAGCCATGGTGCGCGTAAAACGCCTGCGCCCACGTGGCCTTCTCGAACATCCGCGCGATCACGTCATATCGCTCACAATTCAGAGCGTCCTCCTCGAACCGCTGGAGCAGCCGCGTCCCCACGCCGAAGCGCTGGAACCGCGGATGGACCGAGAGCTCTTCGAGGTACGCGACGCCCGGCGACTCGTCGCGCCAGGCCAGGTAACCGGCGACCTCGTGATCAGCCTCGGCGACGAAGACGTTGTGGTGCCGCGGCAGGTGCGCGATGTCGTTCCAGGTTCGCGGCGGCACCTCGGCCGCGTCGAAGCCGAGGTCGTGGTACATCGCCGTGCAGGCCTTCTCGAGCTCGACGAGGTCGCTGACCTGCGTCTCCTGCAGCTTCGTGATGCGGATGCGTTGCGGCCTCACTCGTTCCGATGCGTCCGTCATGGGCGATCCCCTTTCGAGCGTCTAGAGACCCACGAGGCGGCCGATCACGGCGGCATCCTCGTCTGCCGTGGGAACGAGCAGGGCCGTGGCCGTGCCAGGCGGCGGGGCCTGACCCGGCGCGAGCGGGACGACCCGGATTTCCCCTTCCCGACCGACGACCGCGACCCGAACCGCGACGACCAGCGCCACGCGAGGGGCCATCGGAGCGGCGGGGGCAGGCGCGGGTGCAGCCGCAGGCGCGGCGGCCGGAACCGCTGCGATGGCGGGAGCCACGGGGCGCACCGGAGCGGGCCCGACAGGAGCGACCCGGGCCGGCGTTGGCGTGACCGCCGCGACGGGCGCCGGAGCGGGCGCGGCAGGAGCGACCGGAGCAGCCACGGGCGCGGGCGCAGGCGCGGCCACCGGAGCAGGCGCAGGTGCGGCGGCGGGCTCCTGCGCCACCGGGATGCGGCCGAGGTCCTTGCCCGAAAGCACGGCCGTCTCGCCGTCGAGGTCATCGACCGGAATGTCGAACTCGCCGCGGGCCTGCGAGGCGGTGATCTCTTCCTCGAGGGGCGGCGGCGGCGGCGCGACCGGCGGCGCCGAGGGCCCGAAGTCGCCCCACGCCTGATCGATGACGGTCGTCTTCGGGGTGGCGCGTTTCGGCGCGGCCGTGGCAGGCGCGGGAGCTACCGCGATGACCGGCGGCGCCGCGGGCACGGCCGGGGCCGGCGGGCGGGCGCTTGCACGCGTGGGATCCGCGACCGCGGCCATGTTGGTGGCGCTCTTGCGTGCGCCGGTGCGTGACGGGAGCCGCTTGCGGGGTCCCGGCGCGCCAGGCGCCTTGCCAGGCTGCGGCGCGGCGGGCGCCTCGGCAGGCGCGGGCGGAGGCGCGGCGGCGACCGGCGCGGGAGCGGGCACGCGCGGCGCGACCCCCGCGGGAAGCACGGGACCACCCGTATTCGGCCGCACGTGGCTCTGCGGCCCGACCGAGGGAGGCGCGGGCGTCGCCGCCGTCGGCACGGCAGGAGGACGCGCCCCGCGCGGCAAGGGAGGAGGCGGCGCGCTCCGTGTCACGGGCGCATGCGGGGCCGGCGCTTGCGCGACCGGTGGCTGGGTCACGAGCGGCGCGCGCGGCGCGGGCGCAGACCCAGGGACCCCACGCCCAGGCGGGAGCGGCGGCGGACCCGGACGCCCCGGCGGCGGCGGTGGCGTCGAGCGGAGCGGCGCGGGCGCGGCCTGCGGAGCCGGCTCCGGCGCGGGCGCAGCCTGCGGCGCAGGCGCCGATTGCGGCGCAGGCGCGGGTGGCGGCGCGGGGGCCGGCTCCGGCGCAGGCGCAGCTTGCGGCGCAGGCGCGGGCGCAGCTTGCGGGGCGGGCGCGGGCGCCGCGGCAAGCATGGGCGCGATGTCCGCGGCCGCTTTGAAGAGCTCGAGCGAACGCATGTCCTTGTCCGCGTCCGAGGCCTGCTCGGCGGCGCGCTTCAGCCAGCGCAGCGCTTCGGCTCGCTCCCCGCGGCCCCACAGCGCGGAGGCCGTCGACAGCGCCCAGTGGACATCCTCGTCGTCGTCGTCTTTCGGGGGCGGGATCGGGCTATCAACCATGGTCGTCGCGCTCGTTTGCCTCGCAGTTTGCCCAATACCACGACTCTCCTCGCGCCGTCTCCCGCCGCGCACGGGCCCGCCCTGACGCACTGCGGCCCTGCCGGAAACCGCTCGCATTTTCCTCGCTCGCCCTCCTCGCCGTGCGCGCAATTGCCTTCGCATGGCGATTCCGCTGCTTCCTCTTGAGCCGTGAGCGGCGATCGTGACACCCTCCCATGCGCGGTAGCCTTCGCTCCCCTTGTCCTTCGCGGTCCCGCTGCCGAGGACGACGCATCCCAGAGGATCCTCGTTGTTGCTTCATAACCGAGATCTCAAGCCCGGCGTCACGCTAGGACGCTACGAGATCCTCATGCCCGTGGCGCAGGGCGGGATGGCCGCCGTGTGGGCCGCTCGCATGGTCGGCTCGCGCGGCTTCCAGAAGATCGTCGCCATCAAGACGATGCTGCCGGGCCTCTCGGAAGATCCCGAGTTCGAGGCGATGTTCCTCGACGAGGCGCGGCTCGCGGCGCGCATCCGGCACCCGCACGTCGCCGAGATCCTCGACCTCGGCGACGAGAACGGCGTGCTCTACATCGTGATGGAGTGGATCAACGGAGAGTCGCTCTTCGTGATCAACCGCAACGCCAAGGACCAAGGCGGCTTCCCCCTCCCCTTGCTCCTGCGCATGCTCTCGAGCGCCTGCGCGGGCCTGCACGCCGCACACGAGATGCGCGACGACGACGGCCGCCCTCTCGGCCTCGTGCACCGCGACGTGAACCCCGCGAACGTCATGGTCTCGTACGACGGGATCGTGAAGATCGTCGACTTCGGCGTCGCGAAGGCCACGGCGAGCGTCACCATCACGCGCGTGCCCGGCATGATGAAGGGCAAAGCGCACTACATGTCGCCCGAGCAGATCCGCGGCGAGCGGCTCGATCGTCGCTCGGACATCTTCTCGCTCGGGATCCTCATGTACGTGATGATCACCGGGCGTCACCCGTTCAAGGCGACCACGGACAAGCAGACGATGGACAACATCGTCGGCACCGAGCCCGTCCCGGTCCACGAGCTCGTGCCCTCGGTGCGCCCCGATCTCGAAGCCGTGGTCATGCGCGCCCTCGCGAAGCGCGTCGAGGATCGCTGGACCGACTGCGCCGAGATGCAACGCGCGCTCGATCAGATCACGAACGCCATCGGCGCGGCCGTGACCGACGGCGACGTGTCTTCGTTCGTGAGCAAACTGATGGGCGAGCGGTCGTCGCAGCGCCGCGCCGAGCTCGCCGCCGCGATCCAGGCCGCGGATGCGCGCGGGCTCGAAGCCGCAGAGGCGCCTGCGTCGCGGCGGGCCGAAGGGCCTGTGTCGCGAAAGCGCAGCGGCACGCCGTCGTCGCGCGGCGGCACGCCGTCGTCGCGTGGCGCTTCGCTCGAAGGCATCATCCCGATCTCGCTCGACGACGGCGAGTCCGTGCCGCCTCCACCGCCCGCGATCGTCGTCCCGAGCGTGCCCCCTCCCCCGCCGTCTGCGGCGCCAGCGCTCGTCACGTCGAAGCGCAAGCGATCGGTCTGGCCATGGCTCGGCCTCACCCTCGTCGCAGCGCTCGGCGGCGCGGGCGCTGCGCTGCGCCTCGGCCACTTGCCCTGGGCCGAGCCGCTCGTCCCACCGGCGCTTCGCTGGCTTTTGCCTCCGCCGAAGACCGCGCCCGCGCCCGCGCCACCTCCGCCGCCTGCGAGTGTCGTGCCCGCGCCGACCGCCATGACGAGCGCGAGCGCCGCACCTTCCGCGAGCGCGCCGAGCGACGAAGCGCTGGCCCTCGATGCAGGCGCGCCGAGCGACGCGGGATCCGACGCAGGCGACGCCGGGAGCGACGCGGGTGATGCAGGCTCCGACGCAGGCGACGCAGGCTCCGACGCTCTCGACGGCGGCTTGCCCGACGGCGGCGGCTACAGGTTTCTCCCGCCGAACCCCGGTGGCGGCTGGAAGCGCATCGACGGCCTCTGGTATCCGCCCCCGTGGTGGAGGCCGCCGTCACGCCTGCCGGGCGGAGCCCCGACGGCCCCGGCGCCCAAGGTCGACCCGAACGATCCGTACGGCGACTAGCGCGTAGCGCCGGGGTTTCACCCCGGACCCGAGCAGGGGCTATCCGCCCCTGCACCCGGACCAGGGCAAGCCCTGGACGCGGGGCGACAGCGCGTAGCGCCGGGGTTTCACCCCGGACCCGAGCAGGGGCTATCCGCCCCTGCACCCGGACCAGGGCAAGCCCTGGACGCGGGGCGACAGCGCGCGATGCGCGCTGTCGACAGGGAAGACGTTCCCAGCACGTAGGGCAGCGCTGCTGTCTTGGTCGGCAACGCCGCTCGTGGTCTTGCCACGGGCCCGTCGGATAAACCGCGCATCGCGCGGTTTATCCGCCCTCGGTCCAGGCCGTGCCTGGTCCGGGGTGAAGGGGGCGGACAGCCCCCTTCTGGGGTGCGGGGCAAAGCCCCGCGCACGCACATCCCTGTGGAACCCCCGCTCAGTACAGGCCCGTCTGCTCAGGCAAGCAGACGCCCATCGAGCAGAGCAGCAGATCGATGTCCGCGCCCGCGCAGCTCACCTGCCGCGCGCAGTAGTCATCGTATGCACACAAACGATGGCAGGACTGATCCGACCCGAGCGCGCGCACGTTCATGAGGCAAGCCCAGCCCCCCGTGAGCCACAGGCCCTCGGGTTTGTCGAACAGGCAGACCTCCTTGCGCTCCTCCGGATCGAAGACCTCGGCCGTGCAGGCGTCGCGCTCGATCTTCTCGCGCGACTTCCCCATCGTGTTGAGCATGTACGTGAAGTCGCAGGCGCCCGCCGAGGTCGAGTCGCGCGCGACTCGGTAGCGCAGCGTGGGGACGTCGAGCGAGCGTTGACGCACGCCCCGCAGCATCGCGACGAACTGGTTGTTGCCGCCGTCTTCCTTCGGCCCCTCGCGCAGCGCCGCGAGGATCTGCTCGTTCTGCTGCTCGACGCCGGGGTCTTCTTTGTCGGAGTAGCCGAGCCGGATGTACTTCTCGGGCGTCTTCGTCGTGCACGGCTTGGCGTGCTCCCAGAGCTTCTCGCTCACGACGGGCGGACGCTTCGTCCCCTCGCGCTTGCACACGCCGATCGCGCCCGCGGGCACCGCGCCCGAGGCGCGATCGGTCGGCTGACCGGGCGGCTCCTGGATGAACTCCGTGGACGTGCAGCTCACCGCTCCCACAGTCACCACGAGCCCCGTCACGGCGAGGGCGGCGATCCGATGCAACGCGCTCTTCGTACCCACGAACGCACGGTATCACCGCGGAGGGCCCGGACAGAAATCCTCGGTGACGAAAGGCGCCTGACCGAAGGCCAAGTAGCCGGATCTTTTTGGTTTTTGGGCGGGAATGCGGGGACGCGCGGGGCTCAGGCGCCCATGGCGGTCTGCTCGATCAGGTGATCGACGATGGCCTGCACGCTCTGCGTCTTCTGGAAGACGGCGAGCTGTTTGTCGGCGCTCGTGCCCTCCCTGAGGATGCCGCGGATGCGGTCGAGATCGGCCTCGGACTTGAAGATCGCCGCCGCCTCCTCGACGAAGTCGAGTAGCTCGCCGATGAGCACGCGCACGGGCAGTTGCTCCTGCTTGCCGAAGTCGATGAGCTGGCCGTCGATGCCGTAGCGCAGCGCGCGCCACTTGTTCTCCTCGATGAGCTCGCGCGCGTACTCGCGGAAGCCCATGTTCTTCCGGTAGAGCAGGTAGAGCTTGCCCATGAGCGCCTGGATGAGCGCCGTCAGCGCGACGGTGTCGTCGATGCGCGTCGTCATGTCGCAGATGCGCACCTCGACCGTGTCGAAGAACGGATGGGCGCGGACGTCCCACCAGATCTTCTTCGCGTTGTCGATACAGCCCGTCTTCACGAGCAGATCGACGTACGACTGGAACTGCGCGTACGAGTCGAAGTGACCCGGGATGCCCGTGCGCGGGAAGCGCTTGAAGATCTCGCTGCGGATGCTCTTCAGGCCCGTCGCGCGTCCGAGCCAGAACGGCGAGCTCGTCGAGAGCGCGAGGAGGTGCGGCAGGAAGTAACGGACCTGGTTCGCGAGCGCCATCGCGACCTCCTTGTCCTTGATGCCGACGTGGACATGCAGGCCGAAGATCAGGTTCGCGCGCGCGACGTCCTGCAGGTCCTCGACGATCACCTTGTAGCGCTCGCCGTCGGTGATCTCCTGCTTCTTCCAGTCGCTGAAAGGGTGCGTGCCGGCCGCGACGATGCGCAGGCCGTGTTTGCCCGCGAGCGCGCTGAGCTCACCACGCAGCTCGCAGATCTCCTGACGCGCCTGCCGGATGTCCCGGCAGATGCCCGTGCCCGTCTCGACGACGGACTGGTGCATCTCGGGCCGCACGCGCTCGCGCAGGATCGAGTGCTTCCCGCCCTCGAGGAGCTGACTCACGTAGGAGCGGAGCTCGCGCGTCTCGGGGTGGACGATCTGAAACTCTTCCTCGATGCCGAGCGTGAATTGACCGTCGAGCAGACCCTGGACCGTGGTGCTCATGAATCTCCCTCGATGATGAACGTGGGGACCGTTCCCGCCCCCGCATGAACGTTGCACATGTTCGTCGCGGATAACCTGCCCAGCATACCGCCGAGCTCGCCGCGAAACAGGATCGGATCGAGCTCGATGTGACGCCGCGAGAAGTAGAGCTCGCCCGCCGCGCCAACTTCCGGAAACATCGACGTCGGTAACGAAACGCGGAGCTGCAAAACGGACGGATCGACGAGCGCGAGCTTCAGCGCTCGCTCCCACACGCTGCTCTCCACGTTCGCGCCGATCACCACGCCACGACCGCCGACCTCGTCGTTCGGCTTGAGCACGAGGCGCGCGCGGTTGTCACGGGCCCACGGGACGAGGTCGATCTCCACGCCGTCCGGCCCTTCGGTCTTCATCTCCTCGACGCGCCTCGTCCACGGGATGAACTGGCGCACGGCCGCGCCCTCGTCCTTCGTGTAGAGCGCCGTCACGCGCGGATCGAAGAGCAGGGCGAAGAGGACCTTCTTGTCGAGCAGCTTCGCGCGGAAGCTGTTCACGACGCACACGACGCGCGCCTTGTACGCCTCGATGAGCGGGCGCACCTCGTCCTCGCGGCCGAGCAGCTCGCTCGTGAGCACGCGGCGGTAGACGAGGTCGATCTCCTCGCCCTTCGCCGAGAGCTTGCCGTCGCGGTACTCGAGCTCGCGCGGATCGACGAAGCGCGCCGGGATGCCGTGCAGCCGGAAGCGCTCGCAGATCATGTCGAACTCGGTCCGCGTCGCGACCTCCTGCCAGTCGACGACGGCGACTTTGGGGACGTGCGTTCCGCCGAACTCGTGCCACGCGTCGAGGATCGAGCCGACGAGGGAGTTGCCCGCGTAGACGGGCGTGATCGGCGAGACGCGGGCGAACTCGCGCATCGGCTGGAAGGCCTCGAAGAGCTCGGTGAGCCTGTCGGCGTAGCTCGGGCCGAAGGCGCCCTCGGCGTTGAGCTCGACGAACGAGAGCTCGGACCCCGCGAGGACCGCGTCGAGACGCGTGACGACGCCGACGGACTCGAACGCGGGGTTGTAGGAAAGGAGCCGTCGTTCGCCGTCCGTCAGGCCCATGAGCTCGAGGAGCGTGGGGTCTGCGAGGACGAGGTCCTTCGCCTTGATGACGGCGCTGCGGAAGTGCCGGAGCGCCCCGAGGAGCAGGTTGTACTGGGCGCGGAGGACGAAGTTCGGACGGAGGAACGTGCAGAGAGGCCGACCGGCGAAAACCGCGCCTCGCGCCACCATGCGTTCGAGCAGGGCGAGGTGATCCTCGCCCCCTCGATCCACGTAGGCCGTGAGCGCGTCGTGGTAGCGGTCGACGGCTGCGTCGAGCGCGGCGGTGAAGGGGTGCTTCGACGGCCGCTCGTGGGTGGTCACGTGCCTCTATCCCACCGGATGGGTTCGACCTCGGCGGCCATCTTGCTCCAGGCGTAGCGGTCGCGGATCGTGCGGCCCTCCTTGGCGGCTTTGACGCAGAACTCGACCATCCAGTCGGTGACCGTGTCGAAGAAACGCTCGCCGAGGTGCTCGATGTGCATGTCGGGCGCGGGGTTCGTGAAGTCGATGGCGTAGGGGACGCCGTCCTTGATGGCGAACTCGACCGAGTTCATGTCGTAGCCGAGCGCGTGGTTCAGGCGCAGCGCGTCGTTGACGATACGGTCGTGCAGGTCTTGCGGGAGCCAGCGCTCCTGGTCGCGGAAGATGTAGCGACCGCGGAGGCCCGTCGGGCCGATCTGCTTCGGGTCGTACTGGATCGTGAGGACACGCTCGCGGCCGATACAGATGCAGCGCGCGTAGTCGTCGAAGTCGATGAACTCCTGCAGCGTCATCACGTTGAGGTTCGAGGCGTCGTAGGCGCGCAGCAGATCCATCGGGGTGCGCACGACGGTCACGTCCTTCCAGCCGCCGCCGTCGGCGGGCTTCAGGATCGCCGGGAACCCCACGTACTCGACGATGGCGTCCCAGTTCAGCGGGAACTCGAGGTTGCGGAGCGACCGGTTCTTGTCGATCGCGGGGATGTAGTCCTTCTGCGGAAGCATCACCGTGCGCGGCGTGGCGACGCCGAGGCGCGAGGCGAGCGAGTAGCCGAAGAACTTGTCGTCGGCGCTCCACCACAAGGGGTCGTTGATCACGTACGCGCCGCCGAGGGCCGCGGCCTTGAGGTAGAAGCGGTAGTGCTTGACCTCCTGGCTGATGCGGTCGACGAGCACGCGGTACGGGGAGACGAAGCGCTCCGGCGTCCCTCCGATCTTCGCGAACTCCGCCTGGATGCCCGGGACTCGGTTGCAGCGCTCGATGAACGCCTGGGGGAAGGACTGCTCCCAGCCCGCGAGAATGCCGATCCGCTCCGTCATGCGACTCTCCGTTCCTCCTTGGGCCGCCCGTCGCGGCCAAGGCGCGCGCCGTCGATCGTGCGCCCGCGCATCGACTCTAGCCCGATTGTTCGTGCAGGCGGAAGTTTGGCGTGGCGTGATCCGCCCCAGAAAAAAACCTCTTGACGGAAAAGGTCCCCCGAGTAGACTCCGCGGCCTCTCCGTCGGGGCGGGTAGCTCAGCGGTAGAGCATTGGCCTTACAAGCCGATGGTCGCAGGTTCGAACCCTGTCCCGCCCACCCGGCTCCCCATCGAAGTTTGATGAGAGTCGGAGGCGGAAAAAAAAAAGAAAACAGGGGCTTGCAAACGGAGAACAAGGCTGGTAGACACCGGCCCCGTCAGCGAGAACGAAACAGCGACGCGCAGTTCGACACCATGGGGTGGTAGTTAAGTCGGTTATAACGCCGGCCTGTCACGCCGGAGGCCGCGGGTTCGAGTCCCGTCCACCCCGCTCTCTTGTATGCAGTACCAAAACAGCCGATCCCGAAAGGGTTCGGCTGTTTTGCTTTTGTCCGCCCGCTTCGCGCTCCCTCCCCACCCGGTTCGCCCGGCGCGGCGAGGAGAGCGTCGGGGCGCTAGTGCAGACGCCGCGCTGCGGCCTCGGCCTCGTTCTGCTCGATGACGTCGGGCAGCACGCGCAGCCGCACGAGGGTCCCGGGCAGGAGCTCGTCGTGGATGTGCAGCCGGTTCTCCTCGGCCACCTGCTCGACGTCGAGCGCGAACTCCCGCGCGATGCCGAGCAAGGTGTCGCCCGCGCGAACACGGTAAAGCACCTCCTCGCGCGGCCCCGGCAGGTTGCTCCGCGGAGCGGGCTGCCGCGCCGCTTCTTGCGCCTCGCCCGAGGTCGCGCCGATACGCGGTAGCTCCGTGGAGTCCGGTGCCGCGTCGGCGCCGGGGCGCACGTGTCGCTCGATCGTGGCGAGGTCGTATCGCCCGGGCATCCGACGGATCAGCGCGAGGATCATACCGCTGCGGACCGTCGTGTACTCGTGGCGGATCGAGCCGAAGGTCCACGCGTCCTGCAGGAGCTCGATGAGCACCGGCGAGAAGACCGGCCGACCCGTGTGCCCTCCCGGCAAGGCCGCTTCGGCAGCAAGGAGCGCATGCCGGAGCGCCGCGCGGTCGATGCCCTGCTGCTCGACGACCCTCGAGAGATCACACGTCACGTCGTCGAGAAGCGCGAGGAGCATGTGCACCAGCGTTACCTCGGGGTTCTTCGCGTTCACGGTCCGCAGGACCGCACCCTCGAGCGCCGTCATGCAGGCGCGAGACAACTTCCGAATCAGCCGCTTGATGTCGACGACGATCATTCGAAGGCTCCGGGCACGGGCGCGATGCGGGTCGCGAGGGATCGATCACGCCCGCTGCACGGAGTCTACGCTCGCCACGTCGCCCCGGGGAATCAGGACTCGGAGACGGCGCCCGCCTTCGAGACGTTGAACGAGAACGACTTCGCGCCGCTCGTCACGGTGACCTTGATCGTGTCCTCGTCGACGCGCTCGAAGCTCATCGCGATCGAGCGCTCCTTCGGATCCGCGAGCCTGTAGGTCCCCGCCTGCGGCACGGGGTCGACCCAGCGGAACTCGACGCCCTCGATCGAGAGGTCCCACGTCCCGCCCTGCCCCGTCCACGCGCGTGAGCCGTCGACCTGAAAACCCTCGGCGAGCCCGCCTTCGAGCGGGCGTTGCGTGCGGTCGCCCGTGCCCTTGCCGGTCTTGCCGTCTTCGATGCGCGTCCAGTCGAGCTCGTGCACGACGTGGCGCGTCTCGTTGGCCGCGCTCCACGTGACCTCGGCCGTGCCACTCACCTCGACGCGGCCGTTCGAAAGCTTTGTCCACGTATGATTCACGACGACGTCGCTCATGTCGTTCTTCGTCACCGTGATCTCGTGCGTGCCGCTGTACGTGTTGCCCTTGTAGGTACAGCTCCCGGGGTTCTTGCCGTACTCGACCTTGAGCGTCGGCCCCGTGAGCGTGACGGCGGCGCACGGGAGCTGTGAGGTGACGAAGTCGCGGATCTCCTGCGCCGCGGCCTCGGCGGCCTGACCGATGGTGAAGTCGGTGGTGATCTCGATGCTGCCCGCGGTGACGTTCTCGGCGTCGCCCGAGATGCTGGCCTCTTGCACGGCCTGTAGCGCCTCGGCCGTCGTCATCTCTTCTTGCTTGCGGCAGGACGTGGTGGCGAGCGTGGCGGGGATCAACAGGGCGATGACGAAAGCGCGCGTGTGCATGCAAGTCCCTCCTCGATGAGATGTCCGGGTGCTTGGGACACGCGAGCCGTCGCGCGGGTAAAAAACGAGCGAGCGTTCGGCGGCGACGGCGGGAGAGCGGATTCGCTTGACATGGCCCGGCCAAACCCTAGAGAGCTGTCTTCGACGCATGAAGATCGTGAGCTGGAACGTGAACGGGCTGCGGTCGGTCCTGGGGAAAGGTTTTTCCACGTGGCTCGCAAACGAGCGGGCCGACATCGTGGGCATCCAGGAGGTGCGCGCGCAGGAGGCGCAGCTCGGGCCGTGCCTGGAGTCGATCGGCGGCGCGTGGCTGCGCGCGTTCTCGGCGGCCGAGCGGCCGGGCTACAGCGGCGTGGGGCTGCTGTCGCGTTTGCCCGCGGACAAGATCTCGACGTCGCTGAAGGACGCGACGTTCGACGCCGAGGGGCGCGTGCAGATCGCGCGTTACGGGCGGCTCACGCTGGCGAACGTGTACTTCCCGAACGGCAGCGGGCCGAACCGCGACAACAGCCGCATCCCGTTCAAGCTCGCGTTCTACCGGCGTCTCTTCGACGTGCTGGAGGTGCGGCGGCGCCGTGGTGAGCCGATCCTCGTGATGGGCGATTTCAACACGGCGCATCGCGAGATCGATCTCGCGCGGCCCAAGGAGAACGTGAAGACGAGTGGCTTCACGCCGGAGGAGCGCGAGGAGCTCGATCGGTGGATCCGCGCGGGCTACGTGGACACGTTCCGCGTCTTCGAGCCGGGGCCCGGGCACTACTCGTGGTGGAGCCAGCGGTTCGGCGTGCGCGCGAAGAACGTGGGGTGGCGCATCGACTACGTGCTCGCGTCGGAAGGCGCGGCGAAGCACCTCAAGGGCGCGTTCCTCTCGCCGCACGTGACGGGCAGTGATCACTGCCCTGTGGGCGTCGAGCTGGACGACGCAATCGTGGGTTAGCTGCGGGCCGCGAGCGAGAACCAGCACGCCGCCGCGAAGAGGTGCAGGGCAGCGCGTGGCGGCGTGCTCGTGCGGCGCGTGGCGTCCTCGACCCAGGGCGCGATCGAGGCCATCGGCGCGGGGACACGAGGCAAGAGCTCCGGGCCTTCGGAGAGCCAATCTTCGAGATCACGTTCGTCCGCGAGCGTCGTGAGCATGCCGCCCGCGAGGGCGCCGCCCGCGTCCACGCGCACGCGCGCGAGCGTGAGAGAACCATCGAGCGGGCTCTCGACGGAGAGCACGGCCGTGCGCGCGCCGTCCTCGCTCTGCTCGGAGGCGAACACGAGGGCGCGCAGGCCCTCTACGTTCGTACGTGCCGACGAACGAAAGACACGCGCGAGGACGTCGGCCCAGCGCGCGCGCGGCGCCTTGCTCGGCGCCTCGTGCCAGAGCGATTCGCAGAGCCACACGGCCGCCGCTCCGCCCTCCTCGACGATGCGATCGACGGCGACGTCGCCGATGCCGAGGTCGTCACGACGAACGAGGTCCTCGTAAAGAAATGCCGCGGGGACCCGAGCGCGCTTGCGCAGGCGATCGATCTGCTCGAAGCGCGCGAGGCGGGACTCGAGCGGCTGGCGGACGATCTTTTCGGTGATCTCGGGCAAGCGCGCGGGTGTCGCCGCGAGGCCCGCGATCACCACGAGGAGCTGCGCGTCGTTCATCGCGAGGAGCTCGGCCTGCGTGACCTGCCGCGCGAGCTCCTGCGCGCGCGTCGGATCGACCGATCGCACGAGCGCGAGCGCGACGGCGCGCCCCTCGATCGGCGCCCGTGTGTCGAGCAGCACGCTCGTGAGCGCGGGCAGGTCCGACGTGGTGAGGCCGAGGAACGAGAAGGCGCGCACGTACAGCGGGACCTCGCGCGGGAGCGCACCCTGCGCGGCGAGGCGCGCGACGAGGTCCCTGCGGAGCTCATCCTTCGTGATCTCGGCGAGCCGCTCGTAGAGCTCCTCATCGGAGCGAGGTCGCTGTCGGAACAGGCGCTCCGTGTCGTTCATGCCGCGCTCCCCTCCCCCACGAAATGACGAGCGGCCGAACGATCGGCTCCCGTCACGATTCGAGAATCTTCTGCAACGTAGCTTCGAGCTGACGTGGATCGAAGCGCTTCGGCAGGACGGCTTGCACGCCGATCACCCGCGCCTCCGCTTCGAGCTCGGGCGTGATGTCGGACGCGAGCAAGATGAACGGGACGTCGGCGAGGCGCGGATTCTCGCGCATGACAAGGCAGAGCTCGAGCCCCGACATGCCCTGCAGCGTCCGCTGACAAACCACCGCGTCGGGGACGGCGCCACGCATCGCGGAGCGCGCCTCGTCGCCCGTGGAGGCCTCGATGACGTTGTACCGCTGGCCGAGGCTCGCACGCACGAGCGCGCGGAGCGTGCGCGACTCGTCGACGACGATGACACGCGGTTTCGCCGGACGAACCGTGGCCCGATCACGCGCCTCGTGGCGGTGGATCGGGAAGAGGCGTGTGATCGTCTCCATGAGCAGCTCGCTCGGCGGCGGCGAGGTGTGGAGGCGGAGCGTGCCGATCGCGTCGACGATCTCGAGGCCGCGTGAAGGCCGGTTGTCCGGGTCGCGATCGAGCAGGCGATGGACGATCTCGTCGAACTCGGGCGGGACGGCGCGGTTCTGGCTCGACGCGGGGGGCAAGTCCTCGGTCGTGACGCGCTGGATCGTGTGCGCCTCGGTCTCGCCGGTGAACGCACTCCGACCCGTGAGCATCTCGAAGAGGACCACGCCGAACGAGAAGAGATCCGAGCGCGCGTCGAGGCGGCCGCGCAGGATGGTCTCGGGCGCCATGTACGCGAATTTGCCCTTGAGCGTGCCGGCGCCGCCCTGCGTGGGCGAGAGGCGCTCGCGGGCGCGCGCGATGCCGAAGTCCGCGAGCTTCACGACGCCCTCGCGCGAGAGGAGGATGTTCGAGGGGCTCACGTCGCGATGGACGATGAGGAGCGGGCGGCCGTCCTCGCCGAGCTTGTGGTGCGCGTAGTCGAGTCCGCGCGCGGTCTCGACCGCGATGTGCGCGACCTCGGGGATGCTGAGGCGTTCGCCGCGCTTGCGGAGCTCGTAGAGCGTGGCGCCGAGGCTCGGGCCGTCGACGTACTCGAGCACGAGGTAGTACTGGCCGCCCTCCTCCGCGAACTCGACGACCTGCACGATGTTGCCGTGATGAAGGCGCGACGTGATGCGCGCCTCGTCGCGGAACATCGCGATGAACTCGTTGTTCGACGCGTACTGAGGAAGCACCCGCTTGACGACGACCTCTTTCATGAAGCCGTCGGTCCCCGTGAGGCGGCCGAGGAGCACCTCGGCCATGCCGCCATAGGCGAGCCTGCGGATGATTTGATACTTCCCCAGCCGCTCCGGGAGCTCCGGCTCCTGCATCGGAGGAACCATATCAGCTCCTTTGCTCCTTCAATGACGCGAGCGCGCCGGTGCACGGACGCGCTCGACGATTTCGGGGCCGAGTTCGTCGAGGGACAGAACGGCATCCGCGTAACCACGGGAAATCGCTGCTCCGGGCATGCCGCTCACCACGCAGGAATCCGGCGACTGGACGAGCACACTTCCGCCGGCCGCTTTGATTGCGCGCAGTCCCTCGACTCCATCGTTGCCCATCCCGGTGAGCATCACGCCAAGAGCACCGTCACCAAAATGCCGGGCGAGCGACTCGAAGAGCGGCGTGCCCGAGGGCCGATGGTTGCCGACGGGCGGGCCCTCGATGACGCCGATCGTGAGCGGCGATTGCGCGACAAGATGCTTGCCTTCGGGCGCGAGCGCGATGACGCCGGCACGCAAAGGCATGCCGTGCGTGGCAAGGCGAACGGGGAGCTGCGTGACCTCGGCGAGCCACTCGGCGAGCGCCTCGTCGAAGCCCGCGAGGACGTGCTGCACGATCAGGACCGGGACGGACGAGGTGGCAGCGGCGAGGCCCGGCAACATCGCGGCGATGGCCGCAGGGCCGCCGGTCGAAGCGCAGATGCCGACGACGGTGGCACGGTTCTGCGCGCGGTGGCTGCTGCTGCGGCGTGATCGCACCGAGCGTGGTCCGTCGGCCCAGCGACGAACCACGGGGATCTCGGCGAGCATCTTGATCTTGTCGCGCAAGGCGACGGCCTGCGGGCCCATCGGATCACCCCAGCTCGGCCGCGCGATCACGTCGAGCGCGCCAGCCTCGGTCGCGGAGAAGATCTGCGCGGCGGGGCGGCTTCCTTGCTGATCGGAAACGATGACGACGCGTGTCGGCGCGAGCGCCATGATGCGGCGGGTGGCGGCGACGCCGTCGAGGCCGGGCATCATCGCGTCGAGCAGGATGATCTGCGGGTTCTCGCGCACGGCGAGATCAACGGCGCCCTGACCATCGCGCGCCATGCCGACGACGTCGATCTCGGGATCGGCCTTGAGGACACGCGCGAGCAGCGTGCGGCCGACCTCGGTGTCGTCGGCGATGACCACGCGGATCACGGGGCGCACCCTGCGACTCGAAGGAACGACCGGCGCGCTCGGGATGGTGAGCGCGAGGATCGTGGAGACACGCGCTGCGAGCTGCGAGCCGTCGACGGGCTTCGGGAAGAAGGCGTCGATGTAGCCCGTGGCGAGAAGATCTCGCTCGCGGAGCTCCTTGTTCGCGCTGATGAGGATGACCTTCGGCGCGAGCGTGCCTCCCCTCTCCTTCACGCGACGCGCGAGCTCGAGCCCGTTCATGTTGGGCATCGCGTAGTCGGTGATGACGAGGTCGAAGGGCTGGCTCGACGTGCCCATGCGCGTGAGCGCGTCCTCCCCGTTGCTCGCGACCTCGAGTTCGAGGGCGAGTCCGGCGAGGTGGGCGCGCACGATGTCGCGCATCACGACCGAGTCGTCGACGATGAGAACGCGTGCCATCAAGCCCTCCCCACGAGCTCGTTCACGGTCTTCACGAAGACCTCGTGATCGAACTCGCTCTTGACGATGTAGGCGTCTGCGCCGACCGCGAGGCCAGCGCGGCGATCATCGTCGGACCCGAGCGACGTGACCAGGACGACCGGGAGCCTCCGAAGCCGTTCGTTTTGCCGGATCTGCGAGCAAAGCTCGAGTCCGGACATCTCGGGCATCGAGACGTCGCTGACGACGATGTCGAAGGTCTCGAGCTCCAGCGCCGAGAGCGCTTCGTTGCCGTCTGCGACCGCGACGACGTCGAAGCCGGCGACCTCGAGCACCGATCGCTCCAGCGCACGGGTGGTGAAAGAATCGTCGACCAAAAGGAGCCTCGGCTTGGGGCGGTTTTCGACCCTCGGCAAAAGCGCCCGGAAGCGGTCGGCATCGCGTCCGGAGGCCGAGCGGAGGAGATCGATGGGATTTAACATCAACACGACGCGGCCGTCCCCAAGGATGGTCGCACCTGCGATGTTCCGTACACGAACAAGCGGCGGTTCGAGGTTTTTCGCCAGGACCGTCTGATCACTGACGATCTCCCGGACCGCAAGCGCGCACCGGGTCTCGCCGATGCCGATGACCAAAACCGGGATGCGCTCGGGCGGCGGGGGCAGCTCCACAGGCAAACCGAGGAGCGTGGCCAGCGGGACGAGCGCGATCGGGCGGCCATCGACGACGATCGCGTGCGTGCGCTCGACCTCCAGCACATCCGAGGCGCTGATGCGCAGAATGCGCTGGATCGAGGAGATCGGCATCGCGAACTGCTCCTCACCGACACGCAGGAGCAGCGAGTGGACGACGTAGATCGTGAGCGGCAGGACGATGACGAACGAAGTCCCGACGCCCTGTCGTGACTCGACCGTGACGGTGCCATGGAGCCGCTCGATGTTGGTGCGAACCGCGTCGAGTCCGACGCCGCGACCCGAGAGCTCGCCGACCTCGGAGCGCGTCGTGAGGCCCGGCGCGAAGAGCATTTCGAGGACGCGGTGCTCGGGCAACTCCGCCGCTTCGAGCGCGGTCGAGAGGCCCGACGCAATGGCCGCACGGCGCACACCGGCAATGTCCACGCCGGGGCCGTCGTCGCTCACCGTGATGGTGACGACGTCGCCGCGATGCTCGGCACGAATGCGGATCGTGCCGCGCGAGGGTTTGCCCGCGGCGGCGCGCGCGCCCGGGTGCTCGCAGCCGTGATCGATGGCGTTGCGGAGGAGGTGGTAGAGCGGATCGCGGAGCTCTTCGAGGACCTTCTTGTCGAGCTCGAGCTCGGCGCCGGTGATGACGAGGTCGACCATCTTGCCGGCCTCGCGCGCCATGTTGCGAACCGCGCGCGGGAGCGGTTCGAGCACGCTCGCGAGCGGGAAGGTCTGGATGCGGCGGATGTCCTCCTGGAGCTGGCCCGAGAGGATCGTCGACTGGAGCGCGTCGGCCTCGAAGGCGCGGACGATCTCGCGCAGCCTGCGCACGAGGAGCCGCTCGTGCTCGAGGTCCTCGTTCTGGACCTCGACGAGACGCTCGGACCAGCCTTCGAGCTTCGCCGGCGCCTCGTCGCGCACCATCGCGCGGATCGCGGTCTGCGCCTTGAGGCGCTCTTCTTCTGCGGAGAGGACGGCACGAAGCTCGGCGAGGCGCTGATCGGTGCGCACGCGCGCGGCGAGGAGCTCGCCGACCTGCGCCATGAGCGCCGAGAGTTTTTTCATGGAGACGCGAAGCGTCTCTTCGGTGCTCGAGCGGAGCGGCGCAGGGGCGTTCTGGATCTTCGGGAGTTGCCCCGTCGGGTTCGGGCCGCGATCGCTGCCCGCAGCGTTCGCGCGGGCCGCGGCCACCGCAACGCCGGCCGAGGTGCCGGGCGAGCCCGCGGAGGTGCCGGGTGCGTTGCCGCCGCCCGAGGTGCCAGGCGTGACGACGGGCGCCGGCGGTGGCGTGACGCCGCCCGGGATCCCGATCTCCGCGCGCGCGACGTATCCCGTCGGTGGTCCGTAGGGGCCGATCGCGGGGGGACTGAACGCGATGGGCGGAGGACCGAAACCCGCAGGGAGCGGGGCGGCATCGTAATGCGAGGACACGAGAGGCGCGCCCGCGTGCGGGTTCGGCGGCGGCTCGCTGTGCTTCGTCTTCGGCTCGTTGTAGCCCGCGCTCACGTTGCGCGACGGCGCCGCGGGCTCGGCGGCGGCTCGGTGCTGCCGCAGGATCGACTGGGGGCTTCTGGATCGCGTCGCGACGGTGATCCCATCGACCGGTCGCACGACGGGCGGAGGCGGCGGCGCCGGCAGAGGCAGGCCCGGCGAGGGTTTCGACGCGAGGAGCACGGCTTCGAGCCCCTCGATCGCCTCCATGATGACGGGATCCGGATCCGGGTTCGGATCCACGCGGAGCGCGTGATGCACGGTCGAGAGGCCCGCGTTCAGCGTGTCGAAGACCTCGGGCGTGCGCTCGTAGTCCATCGCGCGGAGCGAGGCGAGGACCGACTCGATCGCGTGCGCGAGGCGCGCCGTGTGCGCGAACCCGAGCGAGCTCGCGGCGCCTTTCATGTTGTGCGCCTGCCGGAACGCCTCATCGATGAGCTGCTCGCGCGCGCTGCCCTCGGCGCCTCGTTCCACGAGGAGCAGGGCCGTCCCGATGCGCTCGACCTGCTCGACGGCCTCGTTGCGAAGGGTCTCGCAGAGGGCCTCGAACGCCGCGTCGTCGAGGGCCATTAGCCGCGCTCCTCGACGCGCAAGGAGCGGTCGGAGAGGAGCGATCCGAGATCGAGGACGACGGTGCGATCCTCGAGCACGCCCAGCGTGTGACGCTGGACCAGCGGGGGAAACGTAGGCATGGCCTTGGCGATCGTGCGGCGGTTGACCTCGATGATATTGTGGAGCGCGTCCGCCGCCACCGCGCAGACGACCTCCGCATTCGACGCCATGACGAGGTGCTCGGCGGACGTCTCGGCGCGCGCATCGGGCGTGAAGAGCAGCGGCAGATCGACGACGGCGACGATGCGGCCGCGACGTGCCGCGACGCCGAGGAAATAATCAGGCACGCCGGGGACACGCGTGATCCGGCTCATCGGGCCGACCTCGTCGACGGACTCGAGCTGCACCGCGTAGCGCCGGCCGCTTCGCTCGAAGACGATGCAGCTGATGGAGTCGGGCGCGCGATCGAGGCGCGTCGGCTCGCGCGCGATGCGGCGCGTACGT
Organism: Polyangium jinanense; assembly: GCF_028435265.1. Lineage (GTDB taxonomy): Bacteria > Myxococcota_A > Polyangia > Polyangiales > Polyangiaceae > Polyangium > Polyangium jinanense. The sequence continues at coordinate 71,518 of NZ_JAGTJK010000019.1, forward strand.
TCGGCGAGGATGCGCGGATGGACCTCGCGTTCGCCGCTCTTGCCTTCGCGCAACTTCTCCTCGAGCTCGGCGAGCGAGGTGCGCAGCTTCTCGTAGACGCTCTCTTCCCGGGCGCTCATTGAATCTCGGTGTCTCGAAACAGCCGGAGCAGCCGGCCCACGGTCATGCCGTCCCATCCTTCGATCGGCGCGTCGACGCCCTTCCCACGCGCGACCGTGAGGGCGCGCAGGCGTGCAGCATGGCGTTCGACGAGATCGGGGCGGCCGAGGCGGAGGCCCGCGACGGCCGCGCCCGCGTGCGCGAGCATCATCGACGGATCGAGGTACACGCAGCGGCGGAAGGCGTCGAGCGCTGCTTCGAAGCCGCCGAGCTCGACCAAGAGGAGCCCTTCCAGCAAGTGCGCCCGCGGCTCCTCGGGTTCCTCTTCGAGGAGCGCTTCGAGCTCGGCGAGGGCGTTTTCGAGGTTCCCCGCGTCGGCGTGTGCGAAGGCGCTCGCGAGCGAAGGCGCCGCGGCCGGGGCCGGAACCTCAGGCGCAGGCTCGGGCGACGGGGGCGGCGGCGCCGCGGGGGCGACCGGAGGCGCGGCCGCGGCCTCCATGCGCAGCTCGGGCAAGGGCACAGGAGGGATCGAGAGGCGCGCGTACCTGCGGCCGCGCGGCGAGGAAGGCGGCACGCTCACGGGCCCGAACCGCTCGTGCACCACGACCTCGCCGACGTGCACCGCTCGACACCCGGGCACGTCACCGGCGTGGTCCACGGGGCCGAACATCAAGATGCCGCCCGGTGCGAGCGCGGCCGCGAGCGAGGCGATCACCTCGGGCCGCGCTTCGGGCTCCAGGTAGTAAAGAACGTTCTGGCAGAGGATGAGATCGAAGCCCTTCGGAAAGACGTTCACGAGCGGGCCTTCGGTGAGCCCGAAGCGGCGGAAACGCACGAGGCGGCGCACGTCCTCGGAGAGGTGCCAGGTCTCGCCTTCGGTGCGGAAATACATGCGGCGCACGACCTCGGGCACGTCGCGCAGCGACCACGCCGAGTACCGCGCGGATTCGGCCTTCTGCAAGGCGCGCGGGTTGAGGTCGATGCCCGTGACCTCGACGCGGAAGCCGTCGTTCATCGCGGCCTCGCGAAGCACGATCGCGAGCGAGTAGGCCTCTTCGCCCGTGGCGCAGCCAGCCGAGAGCGCCGTCAGCACGCGCTCCTTGCGCCGCTTGTGGAGGAGCGACGGGACGATCTCGTTGCGAAGCGCTTCGAATTGCGGAGGGCCGCGGAAGAAGTGGGTCTCGCCGACCGTGATCTCCGCGATGAACGACTCGAGCTCGGCCGTGTCGTGCGAAAGGATCACGTGCTCGAGGTACGCGCCCACGGGGGCGCCACGCTCGGCCGCACGACGCTCGGCCACGCGCTCGATGATCTCCATGTTGCGCGGGCGCATCTGCAGCCGCGTCCGCGCGCGCAAGAGCTCGCCGAGGCGCCGCACAACCCCCGGATCCGGGGCGCGCCGGGCCTCAGCTCGAGCCATGGTAGGCGTCCTCCGGACCGAGCACGAGCACGAGGTCGTCCTCGATACGCACGACGCCCGGCGAACGTACGCCGGCGATATCGCCCGGCTTCTCGATCGCGTCCTCCTGCACGGTCACCACGTCCCGGACCTCGTCGACCGCGAGCCCGAGGAGTTTTCCCTTCGCGGCCCGTACGATCACGAGGTGCTGATAGAACGGCAGCGGCTTCACTTGCGAGAGCCGCCCGCGCAGATCGATCACGGGCACCACGCGGCCGCGGAGGTTGATCACGCCGAGCACCTCGGGCGGCGCGTCGGGCACGTGATCGAGCTGCACACGCGGAATGATCTCGACCACGTGCTCGCACGGGATCGCGCACGGGCGGCCGCCCATCCGCGTGAGGACGAGGTTCGTCACCCCGCCGTCCAAGCTCAAGCCTCCGTGCCGTGGTCGTGGGACCGGATCGGCTCCGTCAATCGGGCCAGCCGATCGAGCGCGATCTCGGCTTGCTCCACGCTGATCTTCGTCTCCTGCGTGGCCATGTTGATCTGCTTCATGCCCTGGGCGATCTGCTCGAGCCCGAGGCTCTGCTGCCGCATCGCGCCCGTGATCTGCCGAGCCGCGCGCGTCGTTTGGTTGATGACGTAGACAAGCTGCCCGAGGCGCTCGCCGATGCGGCGCACCTTCGAGCTACCCTCCGTCGCGGCCTTCGAGCCCTCCTCGGTGACCATCGCGGCGCTGTGGCTCGCCTTCTGGATCTCGCCGAGGATCGAGCGCACCTGCTGCGTCGCTTGCTTCGACTGCTCGGCGAGCGTGCGGATCTCAAGCGCGACGACCGCGAAGCCGCGCCCGTGCTCGCCGGCCTTCGCCGCTTCGATCGAGGCGTTCAGGGCGAGCAGCTTGCTCTGCTCGGCGATCTCGTTGACGCTGCTGATGATCTCGCCGATCTGCTGCGTGCGCTCGGTCAGGTCGAGGATCTTGGCCGCGATGAGCTCGACCTGCTGGCGCAGCCGGTCGATGCCCTCGATGGCGGCGACGACGTCGCGCTGGCCGTCCTGCGAGATCTGCTCCGATTGCTCGGCGATCTGGATGATCCCTTCGGCCTTCTCGACGTTCTGGATCCCGACCTCGTTGAGCTCCTCGATGGTCGTCGTGATGTCGTTGACCATCCCGGCCTGCTGGCTGCCGCTCGCGGCCTGCTGACGCGTGCTCGCGAGCAGCTCCGCCAGCGTGCCCGCGACCTGCTGGCCCAGCGTGCGAAAGCGCGTCGCCGCGACGATCCCGCGGCCGGCCTTCCGGTTCGACTCGACGAGCGAAGAGAGCGCCGCGTGCAGGCGGGCCGCGCGAGGCTCGTCCGCGGGCGGGGCCGAGAGCTCGCGCCCGTCATCGCCTCGCGCGATGGCCTCGACGTCGTTGACGATGCGATCGAGGTAGACGTCGATCTTGCGCCGCGTGACCGCGCGGCGGGCCGCGGGATCGCGTTCTTTCTGCTCGTTCGAATCCGTCTTGTCAGCCACTTGGTCTCCGCTTCTCAGCTTCGGCTCGGTCGGACCGTTTTTCAACCGGGATCGTCTGCCTCAGTCGGGCAAGATCGCGACGACCGAGGTCGAGTTGTGCCAGCCGGACTGCTGGCCGGGCGTGAGCGCGATTTCGCCGTACGTCTCCCAGCCGATCAACGGCACGTCCTGACCCACGACCGAGCGGAACGCGGCGACCTGACGCTTGTACTGCTCGCCGAGGAAGATCCGGCGGCAAATGCAGTCGAAGACCAGCACCGCGCCCGGCCGACCCCCCGCGAGGTTCGCGAGGGCGCTGCGGGCGGCGTGCTCCGCCGCCGAGACGAGCTTCTCCTCGCTGCCGCGCATGATCGTGACGCTCGCGCCCACCGGCACCTCGGAGGCCATCACGATCGCGCCTTCCTCGGTCGCCTTGAGCGGCGCCCGGATCTTGTACTCGCCGCTCGACGTCAGCATGCCGAGCTCGTGCGTGATCATGAACGCGTCGCGGTTCGCCTCCGTGAACGGCTCGCGGCTATCCGCCGCGAAACGTTCGTAGGCGAGGAGAGCCGGGCGGCCGTCGATCTCGTGGATCACGTTGTTCACGGCGCGCGTCACGATCATGCTCGGACACGCGGGCGACAGGCCGTGCCGCACGCCGATGCCGATCGGCGTTCTCGAGAACGCGGACACCACGACGATCGCGTCCGTGTAGTGCCGATCGTCGAGGAACACGTCGGTCCGGGCGAACGCCGCGTCGTCCGCCGCGGCGCCGCCGACGACCTGCGCGAGCATCCCTGCGCCCGCGTGGACGGACTCGACGATGTCCTCGCCTTGCCCCGCGAGCCCGTCGCTCAGCACGATACACGTCGCGTGCCCAAAGCCGGCCGTACGCGCGGCGCGGTGCTCGGCGGCGAACGATCGGAGCGCCTCGGTCGTCGCGCTCTGGCGCGCGCTCTTGAGCCCGCGGCCGAAGCCCACGCGGAACCGGATCACGTCGCTCTTGACGGCCATCACGGCCACTGAGCCGTGTCCGACGTGGGCGTGCGTGAACTCGCCCGCGGTGGAACACCCGACGAGCGGCACGGGGCCGGTGATCTTGCGGATGGCGGGCAGGAGCTTGCCGTAGTCGTGGTTCGTCGACGCGAAGACGAAGACGATGTCGGCTTCCCCTCCGCCGAGCGTGCGCAGCGCCTCTTGCGCGGCCGCCGTCCCTGCGTCGGTCGAGGACGATTCGTTCGAGAAACCGACACCGGCCCTGGTCGTCATGCGCGCCTCCCGTCGATGCGACGAGAGCCACGGTGCCCGACCTCGGGGCCCTCCGTCAACCGCCCCCCGGACAGCCTCGGACGGCGAGCCACGCCGCGCGAGGACCTCCCTTTCGGTCCTTTGCGGAGCTCGATGTACCCTGCGCCACCACGTGACGCGCGAGCCTGGATCCACGCTTCCGGTGCGAACCGTGAGCCCGTTTTTTTTTGCGCACCGAAAACTCGCATCGATTGCGCTCTAGGGGCACTCTTCGGTACCATGCTTTGACGTGGGGGTGCGTACTGGAGCACGCACGCCCAGATCCGATCCGGCTCTCCAGCGAGGTGAATGTCGACCATGGAGGGGTCCAGCGTCACGAAGGGGCCCGAGGCCAATACCCTCGGCAAATACAGGCTCATCGCCGAGCTCGGCCATGGCGGTATGGCCGAGGTCTATCTGGCCGTCGTGCAGGGACCTGCAGGGTTCAACAAGCTCTGCGTGATCAAGCAGATCCGCCCGCAACTCGCGACGGATCCCGAGTTCCTCGGCATGTTCCTCGATGAAGCACGGCTCGCGGCGCGTCTGTCGCACCCGAACGTCGTGCAGACGAACGAGGTCGGTCAGGAGGGCGATCGGTACTTCATCGCGATGGAGTACCTCGAAGGGCAGCCGCTGAACCGCGTCCTGCACCGGATCGGCCGGGACGGCGGGCTCACGCTCGCGATGCACCTGCGCATCATCGTCGACATGCTCTCGGGCCTGAATCACGCGCACGAGCTCACGGATTTCGATGGCACGCCGCTCAACGTCGTGCACCGCGACGTCACGCCGCACAACGTGTTCGTCACGTACGAAGGTCAGGTCAAGGTCGTCGACTTCGGCATCGCGAAGGCGATGAACTCGTCGGCCGAGACGCGCCTCGGCGTGGTGAAGGGCAAAGTCGCGTACATGGCGCCCGAGCAAGCGCGCGGCGAGCGTGTGGATCGGCGCGCGGACATCTTCTCCGCGGGCGTGATGCTCTGGGAAGCCGCGACGGGCCGGCGCCTCTGGAAAGGCATCCCGGATCTGACGGTCCTGCATCGCCTGATCAACGGCGACATCCCCTCGCCTCGCTCGGTCGATCCCGACGTGCCCGAGGGCCTCGAGAAGATCGTGATGAAGGCGCTCGCGCTGCGTCGCGAGGATCGTTATGCGACCTCGACGGATCTCGCGGCCGCGCTCGAAGAGCTCCTGGATCAGATGGGCGACAAGACCTCGCTACGCGAGGTCGGCAAGCTCGTCGCGAAGCACTTCGAGGAGAACCGCTCGAAGATCAAGCAGATCGTCGAGGCCCAGCTCAAGGCCGCGAAGTCGCTGGCGACGACGGAGTTCCAGTCGATCAACCTCCCGCACCTCGACGGCACGTCGGCGTCGGGCCCGATGTCCGTCGATCGGACGGGCGCGCGCGAGGCGATGTCGAGCCAGGATCTCTCGTCGCCCGGCACGCGCCGCACGAACGGCGTGTCGTCGCCGACCTCGCTCACGGCCTCGACGGCGTCCGCGACGAACACGGGCGCGCAGACGGCCGCAGGCCCGAAGCGTGGGGTGCTCGGCGCGGTCGCACTCATCGCGGTCGCCGCGATCGGCGCGGGCGTCTGGTTCATGACGCAAAAGCCCCCGCCTGCACCGCCGACGCAGGCGACGGCCGCGCCGGTCGCGGGTGACATCGAGGTGACGATCACGGTCACGCCGCCGAACGCGAAGATCTTCCTCGACGGCAAGGAGCTCGCGACGAACCCCTTCGTCGGCAAGTTCCCCCGCGAGGACAAGACGCATATCATCAAGGCCGAGGCTTCGGGTTTCACCACGCGCAGCCGCGACGTGACGTTCGACAAGGACCGCACGATCGAGATGGTCCTCGAGCAGCAGGCCGCGGCGCCGCTGGCGACGCCGCAACCCACGGACACCTCGAAGGAAAAGACCAAGGTCATCTTCGTCCCGCAGCCGACCACGACCGCCGAGGATCCGATGAAGACCGGCGGCACCAAGAAGACGAACCGCACCGTCGACCCGAACAACCCGTATCAGTGATGAAGACATCCCGACGTATCGCCCTCGCGGTCGCCCTCTCGCTCCCCGTCATTCCCCTCGCCGTCTCGGCCCAGCAGCCCGCGGGCCCGGCCGCGGCGCCGGCCCCGGCGAAAGCCGAACCCTCGAAAGAAGCCAAGGAGGAAGCGTCGCGGCGCTTCAAGCGCGGCATCGAGCTGTTCGGCGAAGGTGACTACCGCGCCGCGCTCATCGAGTTCCGGCGCGCGAACGAGCTCGCCCCGAATTACAACGTCCTCTACAACATCGGGAACGTCTACTTCCAGCTCCAGGACTACGCGAACGCGCTCGTCTCGTTCGAGAAATACCTGGCCGAGGGCGGCGCGAACATCGACGCGAAGCGCCGCGCCGACGTGGACAAGGACATCGAGAAGCTGCGCACCCGCGTGGCGCGCGTGGAGATCGTGACGAGCGTCCCGGACGCGGACGTGACGATCGACGACGTGCCCGTCGGCAAGTCGCCCTTCGCGAAGCCGCTGCTCGTGAACCCGGGTCGCCACCGGATCGTGGCGACGAAAGAAGGCCGGACGAGCGCGTCGCGGACCATCGAGGTGGCGAGCTTCGACTCGGAGAAGGTGACGCTCGATCTGCAAGAGATCGCAAGGCCGTCCGAGACGGGAACCACGCCCACGGCGCTCCCCACGGCCTCGGCGACGCCAACAGCGCCGGCGACGAACAGCGCGCCCGTGACCCCGCCTCCCCCGCCGCCGAAGTCGGTCCCGTGGGCCGGCTGGGGCGTGACGGGCGCGCTCGCGATCGGCGCGGTCGCCACAGGCGTGCTCGCGCTCTCGAAGAACGGCGAGCTCGCGGATCTGCGCAAGCCCGACTCGGGCGCGACGAAGACGCAGCTCGACGAGGCCTCGAGCTCCACGGCAACCCTCGCGCTCGTCAGCGACATTTTCACGGGTGCCGCCGTCGTGGCGGGCGCCGTGACGCTCTACTTCACCGTGCGTGATCCCGCGCCCGCGAAGGAGCAACCGAAGACGGGCTTGATCAAGCGCGTCGACGTCGGTGTTTCGCCGACGGGTTTTACGCTCAAGGGCAGCTTCTAGCCCCCTTCCCCGCCCCAAAACGAAGGCCGCGGCGCCCGAGAGCACCGCGGCCTTTTTCGTGTCCGCACATTGCAAGCGCATTCGAAACGAAAACGCCGCCCCGGAGGACGGCGTTTCGTTCGTTTCAGCGAGCCGCTTTACTTGCAGGCGTCGGTGAACAAGCCCTTGAGCGAATGCGAGTCAGCTTCGTAGTACAGGCCTGAGAGCTGCTCCTTGGTCTTGCCGGTTCCATCGTCGGACAGGCAGAACACCTGGATGTTCGCCACGGGATCATTCGTCTCGGGGTCGAAGTCGAGCGGGCCGAAGGCGCCGTTGTAATCGATGGACTTGTATTCGCCCAACATGAGCTTCTTCATCGTATCGCTGAGCTTGGTCGGGCCGGAGTTGATCTCGTCCCCGGGAGGATCCGCTTTCGACATCTTCGTCATCCCCGCGGCGAGTTTCCGGCCCGTGATGACGCCGTCGGCGATCGTCGACGCGCTGTAGAACAGCAAGTAGGCGGCGTCATACGCGCTCGCTGCGCCGAGGATCGAGGGGTCGCCGTTCTCGGTCCCGAACGTCGTCCCGTACAGGTTCACGAAGAGCTGGTAGTTCTGGTCGGTGTTCTGCGGACCGGGCACGACGCCCGTGGTGCGCCTGCGCCAGTCGGCCTTGGCCGCGGCATCCGCCCCGACGTCGATGGCACCCGCGAGCGCGCCGGTGTTGTAGTTCGAGTCGGAGAAAACGTACCGCGGCTTGTACCCGAGCGCGCTGTTCCACCCGATCTCGATGGGGCCATACAGCGACGACACCGCCTCGCCCGTCCCGATGAGCAGGACGATGTGCGAGCCGTGGTTCTTCACCGCTTCGAGCGTCTCGGGGTACTTGGTCGTGCCGTCAGGATCGCCGTAGTCGACGATGAGGAAGTTCTCGCCGTTGTCGAGCGCGGGCTTGTCGTTGAAGGTCAGCGTCGTCTGGAGGGCGGTTCGGAGGCCCTGGCCGTATGCGTCCCCCTTGTGGACGAGCGCGAGCTTGATCTGCTCATCCATCAGCCCGAGTTCCATGCGGATCCGCTCCTCGAGCTTCGGCACGTACTGCACGATCGCGTTCGCCTGGAAGATGTCCGAAGGGACGGTGCGCCACACGAGCCCGGCCGTCGCGCCCGCGGGCTTGTCGGAGAGGTCCGTCAACGCGATGCCCGTGGCGGACGCGCTGATGAACAGCGCGCCCCCTGGGACCGTCGCCTCGTTGGCCGTCTGGATCGCGACGCCGCTGAAGGCGCCGCCGATGATGGCCTGGACGCCGAGGTTGTCGATGAGGTGCTTGGCCGCCTTGACGCTCACGCTGCCCTCGCCCGCATCGGTGCAGCCGATCATCGCGACGGGGCGCGTGGCCCCTTCCCCGACCGGCGGCAGACCGCCGACGTTCTGCTTCATGTCCCGGACCGCGAGCCGGATGCTGTTCTCCATCGACACGCCGATCTCGCCGTCGAAGCCCGTCGCCGTGGTCGGGTGAATCGAGCCGATCAGGAAGACGTTGTCGGCCGTCGGATCCCCTTCGACGACCTGACACTCGGGGGACAGCAGCGACCTGCAAACGCCGGACGCATCACCAGGCCCCTTGCGGCAGAACTGATCCTGGCCGAGCGAGCCGCAGTCGCTCGTCTTCGCGCAGAGAACGTCGCCGCCGCCGACGCAGACACCTGCCTCGCACTTCATGCCGTTCGGGCAGTCGGTGTTCACCTCGCACTGCTTCGTGCCCGTGTCGACGATGACGGAGCAGGAGGGCGTGATCGCGACGATACCGAGCGCGAGCGCGAGCCCGCCGAGGAGGCCGCGCCGATACGAATTTCGCTTCTGCGTGTCACTGCTTCCGCCAAACGACAAATCCATGATCTTGCCTCGATCCCGCAAAATTCTTGGGCGCGATGATACCCGCGTGCAGACGAGCGGGGTACGAAATACGCGGCCCGCGAGCCTCCAAAGTGTTTTTCCGGGCCGGGCCGCTCACGTCTTTGCGGAGAGTGCGCGCTCCACCATCGCCGCACGCTGCTCGATAAGCGCGAACGGCGCCGCAGGCAGGCCCACCTCCGTCGCGGCCACGAGCGCCGCCGCGAAGGCCACGATCGCAGCTTCGATCACGCGCCCGAGCGGCTGATCGACACGCTCGGCAGGCCTCTCCAGCGCAGCCACCGCGCCCATGAGCGCGGCGCGCACGGAGGCCGCGGCCGCGGGCGGTACCGCGACGCCGGCGTGCTGCGCGATCTCGTGTACCAAGGGGTCCGTGAGCCTGGAAACGAAGCGCTCTTCGACATAGGCCTCGAGCCCCGGATCGGTGCGCTTTCGCTCGTCCGCGAGATCGCCGAGGGGGCGCAGATCCGCGGCGAGCACGCGCCGCGCATGCTCGAGCCCTTTTTCGATCGAGGCCGCGATCGTGCGTCGATCGTGGCGAAGCTTGGCCGCGGACGCGAGGAGCACCTCGTGCATCGCGCGCGCCTCCTGGATCTTCGCCCGATCCTCCGCGGCGCGCGCGGCCGCGACCGACGCGAGCTCGCGCGCGATACGAAGCGCCCTGCGGCGGAGGGCGCGCTCGCGCAGTTCCGCCGAGCGATCGACGATCCGCTCGGCGAAGAGCGCCTCGACGCCCGCCCATCCCGAAGCTTCGAGCGCGGCCGCGTCGCCGAGCTTGCCCTTCAAGGAGAGCCGCGCGGAGAACGCGAGCGGAGCCGCGTAGGAGCCGATCCCCGTCTCTTCGAGGCTCTTCTGCACATGCACGAGGACATGTGCGAGCTCGTCGGGCGAGAGGCGATCGGCCTTGTTGACGAGGATCTGCACGGGCACGCCGAGGCCTTTGATCTCGGAGAGCACGCGCCGCTCGCTCTCCTTCATCGGTCCGCTCGCGTCGAGCAGCCAGACGGCGACGTGCGCCTCGTCGAAGGCCTGCCGCGCCGCCGCGATGTGATCGGGATCGGGCGCGTTGAAGCCCGGCGTGTCGAGGATCTCCACGCGCTTGAGTCGCTCGATCGGCGCGTAGATGAAGACCCGCTCGACCCGCTCGCCGCTGCCCGCGAGGCTCTTCAATGCAGCCTTCAAGCCGGCGTGCGGTACGACGCGATCGGGCGCGCCGCGCACCACGATCCGCGCGAAAGGATCCGGCGCCCACGCGACCCAGTGCAGCGTCGCGGTCGTGGGCAAGACGCCCGTCGGCGCGACGTCCTCGCCGAGGAGCGCGTTCAGGAAGGTGCTCTTGCCGGCGTTGAACTCGCCCACCACGGCGACACGCAGCGGACGCTCGCGCTCGACGGCGATCGCCTCGACGCCCGTGACGACGTCGAGCCGCTCGAGCGCGCGCGCGGAGCGGCCGAGCTCGTCGAGCAAGTCGGGCCAGGAGGCGATGCCATCGCCCGGGACCCAGCTCCGGATGATGCCGCTCGCGATCTCGGCCGCCCACGCCGCTGCCTCGCCTGATACGCGCTCGAGCTTGGCGAGGGCCGCGCGATGACGTCCCTCGGCCGCGAGCACGGCGCCCTCGCGAAGCGTGCCCAGGTCCTCGGGCAGGCGGCCCGGATCACGCGCGGCGAGCGCATGCAGCGCGTCGAGATCCCGCGTCTCGGTGGCGAGCCGGAGCAGCGCGGCGGCGGCGCCCGCGTGCCCGGCGGAGAGGCCTCGTGAAAGCGCGGCGCGCGCGTCGGCCCGCCGGCCCTCGGCGAACGCGAACGCCGCGGCCCACGCGGGCTCCTCGATGAGGCCCGCCGCCGTCACCACGCGTCGCGCACGATCGACGAGTACGACGTCGCGGCAGCCTGCGATGAGCGCAGAGAGCAGCTCCGCGGAGCCTGACGCGTCGAGGATGCAGGCGCGCAGGCCGAGCTCGAGCGCGGTCGACCACTGCCCTGCGGCGAACGCGAGCCGCGCGCGGACGAGCGCGCCGCGGCCGTCGATTCGCTCGGGGTCGATGACGGGCGCATACCGCGCAGCCGCGTTCACGTCACCGAGCGCGAGCGCGCACTCGGCGCGTCGCAGCGCAACCTCGCGATCGGGCGCTGCAGGCAGCTCGGTCCCGGTCGTCGCGGCCACCGCGAGCGACGTGCCGATACGATCGAGCCAGCGGCCGGCCCGCGCCGGATCGCTGGCCCAGAGGTCACGATCACACAGGTCGAGCAGCGCGAGCCGCGCGGCCTCGCGTTCCTCGGGCGCGTCGGCGGCGCGCTCGAGCGCCTCGGAGGCACGCACGTCGCCCATGCGCGCTCGCGCCTGACCGAGCCGGAGCCACACGTCGGCGCGCCAGGGGACGAGCGTGGCGAGTTCCGCGAGCGCCTCGGCAGCCTCGTGATCGAGGCCCGCATCCTCGGCAGCGTCCGCCCAAAGCGCGAGCCCGAGCGGCGAGCCGGGCACGCTCGCGAGGATCGTCCGCGCGAGGTCACGCGCTTCGAGCGGACGGCCCCGCGCGAGCGAGAGCTCTGCGGCGCGGCGCTCGTTTTCGAGGCCGCGGGCCAGGATTTCGACCCGTCCGAAGAAGTTCGAGAGGCTTTCGACGAGCCGCGCCATGGCCGCATCAAAGGCCGGCCGTGGCCTCGGATCAAGGGGCTTCGCCCCTGACGTCCCTCGCCGCGTCGGCCCGAAGGCGCAGCACCACGTACGGCAAGCCGGGCACGCGGCTCTCCGCGGTCACCACGAAGTTCGCGGCCATTTCCGGGAAACTCGCGATCCGCGCCTCGACGCCGCGATCGAAGATCGAAGCCGTCCACGGCGTCTCGACCCGCGCGCCCGGCGCGAGCAGGAGGACGAGCGTATCCACGCCACGCGCGTCGAGCATCGCCGGCGCGATGCGCTTCGTCGTGTGCCCGCCGGGCAAGGCTGCGATCGCCGGATCCGTGAGCCCCGCGAGATCCACGATGCTCGCCTCGGTCGCCGCGCCGACCCAGCCGGCGTCGAGCGAAGCCACGACACGAGCGCCTTCGAGCGCGGGACCGAGCTCACGCACGAGCGCGGTCCGAGCCGCCCCGACACGCGCGGCCACGGGGCCGATCTTGATCATGACGAAGAGCTCGCCCGCGAGCGCGAGCGCGACGCGCGCCGCCGTCACGCGCGCGTCCGCGACGGAGGCAAGATGCGCAGCGGCGAGGATCACCGCGGGGAGCACGGGGACGACGAGGCGCGAGAGTGGCATCCAGTCGCCGCCCGCGACGGCGACCGCGGCGAAGTGCACGGCGACGGCGAGCACGAGCCCGCGCACGAATGCCGTCGATCGCAGGAGCGCGCGCGGCGCGACGAGCGCGAGCGGGCCCGTGAGCAAGAAGCACGCGAGGGCGTACTTCGCGCCGAGCGAGGGATCCGAGGGCTTGGCGAGCACGGCGAGCGGCGTGGGACAACCAAACACGGCGAGGCGGATCGCAACGACGAGAAAAAAAGGAGCCGCTGCGAGAGCCCCACGAACCACCTCGGCGCGTCCGAGGCGCATCGGCTCCCCCGGCGGCGGGGTCATCGCGACGACGAGCACGAACGGCAAGAGCTCCGGCCGAAGCGCGGCTGCGAGCCCGAGCGGAAACACGCCCGCCCCGGGGCGCCCGAGCGCGACGAGGCACACCGCGATCGACACGAGCGCCGTCGCGAGGCCCGTTTCGAGCCCTGCGACGCTCCAGGCCGCGAGCGGCGCCGACGCGGGCAACATCACGAGCGCGGACCAGCGCGCGCGAGACGAAGAGGCACGATCGATCGTGACCGCGAGCAGCGCCGCCGCCGCTGTCCATGCGAGCAGCCCAAGAAACTTCGCGGCTGCGAGCGCGTCGAGGGGTCCACGCGCGGCGAACGGCGCGAGCAAGTAAGGAAACCCGAGCGGCGTCACGGCGTCGGTGATCGGCCCGTGCATGTTCCAGCGGTAGCCGAGGCCACGTGCGATGTGCGTCGCGTAGCGCGCGGGGATGAGCGCGTCGTCGACCGTGAAGCCGTACAGGACGAGCGCCGGCAGGAGCGCGAGCACCGCGCCGAGCGCGGCGAATCCAAGGGCGCGCGGCCAAAAAACCGGCACGGACGGGCTCCTAGCGACACTCCATCGGTTTGTCCACTCCGCGACGATCGATGCACAAAACTTAGGAAGCGACAGAAGCCTCTCTAGCATTCGGCCCACGGATGACCGGCCTCACTCTCGTTGCCCGACGCCCCGAGATCCAGCCTGCCTCGACCACCTCGGTCGACAGCCCGGCGCTGCGCGCGCTCTTCGACCTCGTGCTCGATCGCGCCCCTGACGCCACCGTCCTTCCCGAGCGAGACGCGACCTCGCTCGTGATCGACCTCGCTTATTCCGTCGCGGACCTCTGCGCTTCGCGCAGGCGCCGCGCCGCCCTCCGCGTGAGCCTCTGCGGCGAGCCCTGGGAGCTCGGCCTCGAACGCGCCGGACGAGACGTGCTCGTCTCCCTCGCGCAGACGAGCTCGAAGCCCGAGGTGGCGATCCACGAGCGACGTGTCGACGGCGACGCGCTCTCCACGCGGATCCTCGGCGCGCTCGACGCGCTCGCGGGCCGCTCGGAGCAGAGCGCCATCGCCTCGCTCGCCGCCCTCGACGGCGAAGGGCCGCGGTCGCAGCTCTACGGCGAAGCCGCGCGTATCGCCGCGGCCCGCGAGCACCTCGCCGCGAGCGCGCCCTTCGGTTCGGGGGAAGACCTCCCCGAGCCCGCCGTCGTCGCGGTCGAGCCGACGGGTGACGTGCCGATCACCATCGCGGCCGACATCCTCATGCGCACGCCCGTGCCTTCGGCCACGGCGGAGACGGCCGTGCAACGCGCCGATCTCTTCGCGCTCCTCTTCCGCGGCAAGCTGCGCGTCATCGTCGCCGAGCATGCGCGCGAGCTGCCCGACGTGTTCGTGTTCCTCTTCGCGGAGCAGCTCGTCGAGATCACGCTCGAGGCGCTCTCGGCGTGGGCGCTCGGCCGGCCCTACTACCGGCGCCTCACCATCGGCGGCGCCATCTGCGCCGTGCGTATCCAGGGCGAGGGCCACGCCTCGCTCACGATCGGCATGCCGCGCCGCGGCGCCGACGAGCGTGGACACGTGTGGACGTTCCCCGCCGTCGACGTGGGCGCGCTCGTGCAGAGCGTCGTCGCCTTCGGCCGCGCCCTCGCGCGGAGCGTCGTGCGCCGCGACCGCGCGCAGGCGCAGAACCTCCGCCTCTCCGCGTTCCGCACGAAGGTGCGCGAGCTCGGCGAGCGCATGCGCGACCTCACGCGCGACGACTCCAAGATCAACGACGCGCCCGAGGGCTACCGCGCCTTCGCCGCGTCCCTCCGCCAGCCGCCGGCTCCGCCCGAGGACGAGACCCTCGCCTCGAGCCGCCTGCGTTACACCCCGCGCTGGTTCGCCGCGATCCCCTCGATCGACCTGCGCGCCACCTTCCTCTGCGGCGACGCGCTCGTCGTCGGCGCCACGCGCGAGCTTTCCTGCATCGATCGTCGCACCGGCGAGCTCGCGTGGACGCGGCCCGTGCCTCGCGCCGCGAGCGTGATGACGCCCCTCGGCCTCGCGCGCATGGAGGCGGAAGGCGCGCTCCACCTGCACGACCTGCAGACGGGCGACGTCCTCTGGACCACGAACCTCACGCCGCGCACCGGCGCGAGCGCGTCGGGCGTCGTCGTGAGCACGCAGGGCCTCCCGCGCATGCTCGTCGTCAACGAAGGCGCGCGCCACCTCGCCGCGATCGATCTGCACGGCGGCGAGGTGCGGTGGCGCTACGCGTCGCGGAGGAGCGGCATGTTCCGGGTGCGTCGCGCGGGCAAGTTGCTCGTCGTGGCCTCGGGCGAGTCCGCGCTCGTCGCGCTCGACGTGCTCACGGGTGAGGTCGTCTGGCGGTTCTGCGATCGCCGCCGCTTCGCCTCGCACGTCACCGTCGATCACGACGCGCTCTTCGCGGTGAGCGGCGACGGCGCGTTCGTCGATCGCGGCAGCGCGCGCCTGCACCACATCGATCCCTGGTCCGGCGCCGCGCGCTGGAGCATCGATCTTCCCGCCGAGACGCGCCCACTCGGCGCGCCCCTGCTCGCGCCGGACACGGTCGTCATCCAGACGCACGGCCGCCGCGGCACGGGTCTCGTCGGCTTCGATCGCGCCACAGGCGCCCCGCGCTTCGACATCGTCGCCTGCGCCTCAGCGGCCTCGTGCCTCGTCGTCGACGGCACCGTCATCCTCAACAGCGAGGGCGGCGAGCTCGTGGCCATCGACGCGAAGGACGGCGCGACGCGTTACCGTCACGTCTTCGGCGGCGCCGAGGGCGACAGGCCGCGAAGGCTCGAGCCGATGCTCCGCTCGGGCGCGCTCTTCGTCCCGCAGAGCGAGCTCTTCGTCGTGCGTCCTCGCGATGGAAAACTCCTCGGCCGCGTCCCGGCCGATCTCGTGCCCGATCTCTTCCGCGTGGACGAGCGTTGCGACGTCTACGTCGTCGAAGAGAGCGGCCACATCGCCGCGTTCTCCACCGGCCCGCGGCTCCGGCTCGTGTGAGAGGGGCTCTCGGGGCGGCGTAGCGCTGGGGCGTTGCCCCAGGCCCCACCAGGGGCTGTCCGCCCCTGGACCCGGACCAGCCAGGGGCTGGACCCGGGGTCGATGAACTGCGCAACGCGCAGTTCATCGAACAGGCCGTGGCAAGACCAAGGGCGATTCTGCCGACCAAGACCAAAGTCGCAGCGCTGACAGGCGACATCGGCCCTCGTCCTCGTCTGTTCTGCTCCGCGACATGCCACGTCACCGTCGCCGGACCTCGGTCGCGAAGCCGAACAAGGCTCGTCGGCGCGACAGGGCAAGTATCTCGCCGCCGGACAAGTGGCGAGGCGTGTTCCCCGGGGAAGGTCGAGCCCGAAGACACGGGTCGGAGGCGGCCGACGAGCCTTGTCGAGCAGCCGAACACGGACCGTCGGCCGTTGATGTGCCTTGTCGCAGGGGACGATCAGCCAGCGCCGAGGCCAACGTCAGGAGGGCGGGCAACGTCCCTCCGGCGGTCGCCGGCCGGAGGCATCCGTTGCGCCGCCGAACACGCGCCGTCGACGGCAGAGGGCACGTGTTCGGCAGGATGACGGGCCTCTTGACGGCGACCGTTCGATGAACTGCGCATCGCGCAGTTCATCGACCCCGAGTCCAGCGCTTGCGCTGGTCCGGGTCCAGGGGTGGACAACCCCTGGTCGGGTCCGGGGTGAAACCCCGGCGCAACGGCAGGCGATGCCTGTATCAGCGACGCTTCTTCTTCTTCGCCGCTGTCTTCGGCGGCGGCATCGACACCACGCGCAGCACCACGTCGGCGACGCCCATCCGCACGATCCCTAGCGCCTCGGCCGCGCGCCGCGACAGATCGATGATCCGCCCTCGCACGTGAGGACCCCGATCGTTGATCCGCACCTCGACCGAACGTCCCTCGCGCTCGACCCGCACGATCGCGCCGAACGGCAGCGTCTTGTGCGCGGCCGTGAGCTCGGTCGGCTCGTATGGCTCGCCGCTCGCGGTTGGCCGCCCCTTCAACTTGTCCGCGTAATAACTCGCCTTGCCGCGCTCTTCACGCCCCGCCCCGGCTCCGCCCGCGGACGCCGCATCCGGCGTCACCGCGCCTCGCCCCGCCGTTTCCGCGCCGCCGCCGCAACCCGTGGACAGGCCGAGGAGCGCTGCGAGCGCGAGCCCAGGAAAGAGACGTCGAACCAGCATGATCGGGAGGCGCGCCCGAGGCGCGGCCGTATCTCCCGTCTATCCCGACATGCTGGGGGCGAAAAGCAAATCCTACGTCGGAGCCGTCGCCGGAGGATGCTCGCGCTCTGCCGGTGCTGCCTCCGCGTCTTCCGTGGCCGCCCGGGCCATGACGCTCGGCGCCGGGAGCTGCTTTGCGCCGGCCTTCGATCGCACGAACCGAGCGAGTTCGACGAAGGGCACGCGTGTCGGGCAGATCTCTTCCTTCTGCGCGAGCACCTCCATCGGCACGTGCGCGAGCGAGCGTGCCGCGGCGTCGTAGTCCGGCATGCTGCGCGACGACGAGAGCACGATCGTCATGAGCCCGGGGTACTCCCCGTTCGAGGCCGCGATGCGATCCGCCTCGCCCACGTCGCAACGCCCGCACGCGATACACCGCGAAAAACTCGCGACGCGCTCGCGCTCCGACGGGTCGAGCGCCGGCAGGCCGTCGGCGTCGTAGTTCTCGTGGAACAGCGGGAGGCCCGTCTTCCGCCCGAACAGCCTCCCGACGAGGACCTTGAACAGCGACCAGGCAAGCACCACGAGAGCGAGCGCGCGACCGGAGAGCACGTTCTCCCTATAGCAACGTGCGCGCCTCGGGGCAGGCATGGTTTCGCGGGCGACACGAACGAGCTGCCCGGGCCTTTGGATCCAAGCATCGCCCGAGACGTGGTAAGACCCGGGCAGGAGATGCGCTTGTTTCGCGACCGCTTCGCCCCGTGCGCCCCGACCCGCGTTGCCGCGCGGACTTCCTTGTTTGCGCTCCTCGTCGCCCTGGCCACCTCGGCCTGCAGCGGCACGGGTGACGGCGGCACGGGAGATCCGCCCAGCAAGCCCGCCGCCGATCCTTGTGGCGGAGGCGACCGACTGTCCGACGTCGTCTCGGAGCCGACCTGGGTCGATCCCGACCAGGCGATGAGCAATTTGTGCAGCTACCCGCCCGATCGGCCGGTCAACCTCTCGGGCCTGCGCATCGTGGCCATCGATCGCTTCGACGAGACCGGGAACGGCGCGTCGGGCAACTACTACGTGCAAGACGGCTGCGCTGATCCGATCGGCCCCTACTCCGGCATGACGGTGTACGCGCCCTCGTTCAGCCCGCCGGATCTACGCCTCGCCGAGGGCGACGTCGTCGACGTGCTCGGCAACCTCATGGAGTTCCCCGGTCCCACGAGCGGCCCGTTCCCGCAGTGCCGCACCTTGCCGGAGATCGGCGGCACCATGACGTTCCGCTTCGAGCTCGGCCCGGACCTTCCCGCGAGGACGATCCCGACCACCGACCTCAAGACGTACGAAGGCGCGCGCCAGTGGCTCGGCATGCTCGTGCGCATCGAAAATGTCGAGATCGCCGACAAGGCGTACGAGAGCAGCGGCCGTTACTCCGCGCCGATCGACGTCGGCGGCGGCATCAGCCAGATCGACGTGCCGAGCATCTCGAACGAGCTCTTCGACCTGAAGAACAAGGGCCCGCTCCTCGCCGAGGGCGTGAAGTTCAAGGCCGTCACCGGCGTCGTCACCTACTTCTACGGCTTCAAGATCGCGCCTCGCTCCGCGGCCGACTTCGAGCTCTGATCCCCCGAGCTCGCGCCTCGCACCGGCCATGAAGACGACGCCCGAGACCCCGCCCGACACCCACCCGCGGCGGCCTCCGTCGCGAACGTTCGTGCGCTTCGCCGCGCTCGCCGCGCCCCTCGTGCTCACCTCTTGCAGCGGCGCGAATGCAACGTCCACGCGGGGTGGTCCTTCGGTGCTCACCGCGCCCGGGGGCGCGCCGATCGCGGGGATCGAGGTCCATGCCCTCGACGAACGCCCGCGCCTCACGCTCGTGAACCGCGACGGTGATCCCGCGCCCGCCATCGCCGTCGCGTTCGCCACGGATCCGGGCCCGGCCACGGCCGCTGTGCTCTCGGCGCTCGTCGAGGCGCGCCTCACGACCGCGGGGTTCGAGACGCGCGTGCGCGCCGATCGCACCGGCTTCCGCGTCGAGTGGCTCGTCGACAACACCACGCGCATCACGCCCTTCTTCGGTGCGCTCGTCCGCGCGATGCGCGATCCCGTCGTCGCGAACGGGCCCGAGACGCCGCTCGTCACGCGCCGCCTTTTGGCCTTGCGCAAGACGCCGCTCGACGCGCCTGAGCTCGCGGCCGCCTCCGCGTGCACGGGGCGCCTCGGCCTCTCGCCGAGCGAGCCCGTGCCCGATCCCGCTGCGCCCACGTTCGCCGGCGAGCTCGAAGGACAACGCCGCGAAGGTCTGCACGCAGGACGCGCCTCCATCGCCGCCGTCGGCCCCGCGTCGTTCGGCGCGCTCGTCGCGAAGGCGCTCGAAGCGAGCGAAGGCTGGCCCATCGGCGAGCCCGCCGCCGATCCCTTCCCGACCGCCGACACCGTTGCGAGTTACGTCGCGCCGCCGCAGAGCGCGCCGCGCGGTCAGGTCACGCTCGCCGTTCGGCTCGGCGATGCCCTCGGCGCGGTCGCGACCGCTGAGCGCCTCGCGGCTCCGGGCTCACCGCTCCATGCGCGGCTCGGCAGCTTGCCGGAAGCGTTCCACGCCGTGGAGGTCGTCGGCGTCGCGCGCGCCCGCGGCGGCTGCGTGAGCGTCACCATCGAGCCCGACGTGCGCATCGATCCCGCTGCGCTCGAGCGCGCAGCTGCCCGCGCGGCTGCCATCACGCGTCACGAAATCCGCCTCGAAAGCGCGGCCCCTGCGAACGCCTCTGTCGCGATGCGCCAGATCCTCTCCGCGGCCGACCCGCGCGACGCCGCATCCCGCGCTGCCTGGTGGGATCTCACGACGCCCGTTCCTTCTGCGCCTCCGCGTCTCGCCGTCGCGCTCGCCTTGCCGCCACGCGCAACGACCGCGCCTGGATCGTCCGGACGCACCTTCGCCGCCGAGCTCGACAGCGCGTGGGCGAAGGCGAACGAGCCTGTCGTCGAGCGTCGCGCCGCTGTCGAGCGTGGCCAGGGTGAGCTCTGGGCCCTCGTCGCGAGCCCTTGTGGCGTCGTCGACGAAGGCGCGACCGACGCGGGCTTGACGGCGCTCGCGATGCTCGCGGCCGCGGCCTCGCGTGATCCGAACGCGGGTGTCGCCCTCGAACCTTGGGTCGGACCGGATGGCGTCGGCCTCGTCGCGCATGCCGCGCCGCGTGACGAACACGAAACGCCCGTCGAACTCGCGCGGCGTGTCGGCGATGCGGCTGCGCGTGCCTTGTCGCCGACTGCGCTCACGTCGCTCGCGCTCACCGAAGCGCGCACCTCGGCGCTCGCGCACATCGAGCGCACGACCGGCCGCGGCGGCGTCGCCTTCGAAACGCTCGCGTCCGCGCTCGTGCCCGAACATCCCTCGTGGCTCGATCCGCTCGGCGTCTACACGCGTGTCTCTGGTGCGGGCCTCGAAGGCACGCGCCTCCGGCTGCGCACGCTCCTCGAAGGACCGCTCCGCCTCGCGGTGCTCGCGAATGCGGACGCCGCGCAAGCTGCGGAGGTCGCGCAGGCCGTGGATCGATGGCTCGTCCCGCGACCGCCTGCGCGCGCTTGTCCGACCTCGACACGCGGCGCGCCTCGCACGGGCCCGCTCACGGCGCGCCTCGCGCGTGATGCAGGCCTCGCGCAGGCGCTCGTCGCGGCGCCCATGCCGGCCGTCTCTGCGTCTGGCCACGACCTCGCGCTCTTCGTCGCGCTCGCGCTCGGCGGCGACGGTGGCCTCCTCGAGGCTGCGCTCCCGCCTTCGAACGGCGTCCGCGCGACGGCGCGCATCGTCGGCACGAATCAAGCTGCTGCGCTCGTCATCGACGTCCGCGCGCCTTCGGATTTGCTTGCGTCTGCGGTGAACGACGTCCGCGCGCTCCTTGGCCGGCTCTCGCGCTCGGGCCTTGGCGCGCCGGAGTTCAGCCGCGCTGCGGCGCTCGCGTCGCGACGTGACACCGAATCACGCGCCGACCCGCGCCGCCGCCTCATCCAGCTCTGGTCTGGCCGCAGCCAAACGCCCCGCGAAACGCCCACGGCCCAAGCGATCGCCGCCTTCCTTGCGACGTCCCTCGCCGAAAACGCGCTCCTCGTGGTCGAGACGCACCCGGATCCCTGATCCCATGCATCGACCGCATCGCGGTCGATGCACCTGAGGTCCAGGGCTTGCCCTGGTTCGGGTCCAGGGGCGAACAGCCCCTGGTCGGGACCGGGGTGAAACCCCGGCGCTACGCCGCTGCGGGGCTCCCCTCAGAACAGATCGTCCGACTCTTCGAGAAGCTGCGGCTCCTTCGAATCCGAATCCGAATCTGCCTTGGCCTCGGCGGCGTCGTCATCATCGAAATCGTCGTCGTCCTCGTCCTCGTCGCGCTCTTCCTCGTCGATGTCCTCGTCGTCGCTCTGCGCGAGCACGGGCAGACGACGCTTGCCGACGGGACCCTCGTCCACGTAGTCGCGCAGCCCCATCATGTCGCGCAGCGCTTGCAGCTTTGCGAGTGCCTTCACCTCGACCTGACGGATGCGCTCGCGCGTCAGGTTCATGATGGCGCCCACGTCTTCGAGCGTCGTGCCACCACGATCGGCCACGTCGAGCGCGCAGCTCTCGCTCATCTCCCAGGCTTCGAGATCCGGGAAGTTCAGCTTGATTGCGCCCGTCCTTGCCGACACGTCGAGGAACAGGTGGTGCTTGCACGACACGTACGGGCACGGCCGCGGACCGTCGGCGCACTCGGCGCGCGTGCGCGGCTTCCAGTAGTCCACCTCGGGATAGAGCATCCGCCCGATCTCGAGCTCGCGCTTGGTCATGCGCTTGACGCTGATCGTCCGGGCGCGGACCTCACGCTTGCGACGCGAGCGCCTCTGCTCGCGCGTGATCGCGGTTGCGGATGTTGCGGGGGCTGCCTTTCGGGCGAGCGCGCCCTCGACGAGGTTCTCGTCGCCGGTCTCCCTCGTCTGCGCGTCGTTCATGCCGCTGTCCATATCGTCCTCGAGCTCTCCGAAACCGCCGAGCTCGCCATCACCCATCGTTGCCATGCGCTGCCTCCCGCTGGTCCTTCCGTACTGCGCGCGCACGTCCCCCTGCCCGTTCGGAGACCGGTCCGGACGAGTGCAGGGGTCCTGCTCCCTGTCGATTACGTTTTCGTCTTCATCGATGGAGGACGGTCCAGCCGTCCTTCATCGACTTGAAATCAGCCCCGAGGCGTCAACCGCGACGCCGCGGAAAAATCTTTTTTTTCGGTCCTTCAGGAGCCTGTTGCCGCTGCTCTTCGCGAGAGCCGGGCCTGGGCCATCAATCGCTCTTCGATCGCCGAGAGCTTGGCCACGAGGTCCTTGGCGAGCCTCTCCGCCATGGAGAGCTCCTGATGGATGGCTCGATCGCTCGTGTCGCTTCGCCGATCCTTGGCTGCGTCACGAAGCGCATCGAACACTTTACCGATTGTCCGCTCGAGCTCCTCGATGTCACCCCTCACGAAGAGGAACTCCCGCTGGATCTCCTCGATCGTGTAGTCCTGCGCCATCATTTCCTTGATGCGCTGGATCTGCCTGACCACCGTCGCCGGGTAGAGCCCTTGCGAGCCCTGGTGCTTTCCCTTTTTGCCGACCCGGACGCTCCGGGGCAGGAGGCCGAGCTGTACGTATTTTCGAAGCGTGGCCTCACTGAATTTGATCCCGTGGGCGGCGAAGATGTCGAGGATCTCGGCCGACGTGATGCCTTGTTCGTGTTCGCGTTCGAGACGATCGAGCGCGTCGTCCGAGATCCGCTGCAAGGTTCCGCCTCCGCCCCGTTCGGGGCAGCTCCCTTAACGACGCTCGTGAATGTATTCCACTCAGTAGAATACAGTCAATCTAACGGACTGTGATTATTTCCGGATGCGCGAAGAGCCTGCGCCTCCCGCATTTTCCGAAACGCACTAGGACATTTTCGGTCCGCCCTAGGATCGTTTTTTCTTGACCGTTTTGTGCATCTGAGGATCCCCCCCTCCCCCGTCAATGAGTGCATCTCCCTACACTGACTGCCGCTTTCCGCACGACTGATAGGCTTGCTCCCTCCCATGGCCGACAAGAACCCCGACCCCCCTGCGCGGGTCCTGCGGGATGTGAATGCCCGCGGCGTCCGCATGCGTGTCCTCGAAGCAGGCTCGGGGCCCGCGCTCTTGCTCGTGCACGGCTTCCTCGTGAGCCACCGCTCGTTCGACGACATCATCGACGCGCTTGCGCCGCGCTTTCACGTCATCGCGCCCGATCTGCCCGGGTTCGGCGAGAGCGAGAAGCCGAGCCCGACACGTTATCCGTACGGGATCGAGGCCTTCGCCGAGTCGATGGCCGATCTCATCGCGGCCTTTGGCGTCGGCCGCGCGTCCGTCATCGGCCACGGGATGGGCGCGGCCGTCGCGCTCACGCTCGCGGCCGAACACCCTGAGCTCGTGACGCGCCTCGTCGTGGAGGACGCGCTCTGTTACCCGTTCCCGCTGAGCCTCCGCGGCCGCTTGCCGCTCTTGCCCGTGCTCGGCGGCGCGATCTTCAAGCAGCTCTACGGACGCAGGACGTTCCGCTCCTACTTCCGCGACGAGTTCTTCCGCCCCGGCGCGGCGCTGCCGCACGAGCGCATCGATCAGCACTACGACTTCTTCAACGGCCCCTCCGCGCGCGAAAGCGCGTACGCAGTGCTGCGCGCCATCCTCGACACGCGACCGATCGTCGCGCGCATCACGCGCATCACGACGCCCACGCTCGTCGTGTGGGGCCGCGACGATCGCATCTTTCCGGCGGCCTCCGCGCAGCGCCTCGCGCGCGAGCTGCCCCAGGCCAAGCTCGCGATCCTCGACGCCGCGCACGCCCCGCACGAGGAGCGCCCGCGCGAGTTCGCCGACCTCGCCGCGCAATTCTTGGAGGGCAAACGGTGAACCTCCGCGAGGCCGCGCGGACCTTCGCCAAGAACCCCGCGCAACGTACGGGGTTTTTCCTCGTGCTCGGGCTCGTCGGTTTTTCCCTCCTCGGTCCCCTCCTCGTCCCGCACGATCCCAACACGAGCGACTTCACCCTCGTGCGTGACGCGCTCGGCGCGCCCCCCGGTCCCTCGCGGACACACCTCCTCGGCACCGACGCGCTCTACCGCGACGTGCTCGCGCGCCTCGCGCACGGCGGACGGCTCTCGCTCGGCATCGCAACCCTCGCCACGCTGATCGCCACGCTCGTCGGCACCGCCGTCGGCGTGACGGCGGGGTATGCCGCACAGACGCGCGCCGCGGCGATCGACGTCACGCTCATGCGGATCGTCGACATCCTGCTCGCGCTCCCGTTCCTGCTCGTCGTCACGGCAATCGGCGCGTTCGTCGGTCGATCCGACACGCTCACCGTGCTCTGCGTGCTCGGCCTCTCGGGTTGGGGCGGCTTCGCGCGTGTGCTCCGCGCGAAGACGATGCAGATCCGCTCGCTCTCGTTCGTCACGGCTGCGCGCGCGCTCGGCGCGGGGCACGTGCGTATCGTCTTACGCCATGTCCTTCCCAACGCCGCGAGCTCCATCGTGGTGCTCGCGACCACGAGCGTCGGACAGATGATGCTCGCCGAGGCCGTCCTCGGGTACCTCTCGCTCGGCGTGCCGCCGCCCGAGGCCACGTGGGGACGCATGCTGTACGAGGCCGAGCCCTTCGTCGGCACGCGCCTCGGCCTCGTCGCCGCGCCCGCGATCGCCATCCTCATCTCCGTGCTCGCGTTCGGTCGCGTCGGCGAAGGTTTGCGCGACGCGTTGGAAGCTCCGTCGGGACAAACCCCGCCGAAGGCACGCGTGCACGCCGATCTCCTGCTCGTCGCGGCCGCGCTCCTTCTCCTCGCCGTCATCCGCCCGGCGCCCGTCGCGCCGCCGCTCACCTCGCATCCGCCCGATCGCGCACCCATGCGTGGCGGCACGCTCCGCGTCGCCACCATCGTCAACGTGCGTACGCTCGATCCCGCGCTCGCCTACGACGAGGCCGCCACCGCGCTCTCCGACCTCGTCTTCGCGCGCCTCGTCACCTTCGCCGAAGACGGCCGCATCGTCCCCGAGCTCGCGCGCGACATCCAGATCGCAGCCGACGGCCGCACGTACACCTTCTTCCTTCGCGACGGCGTCGTCTTCCACGACGGCGCGCTTCTCCGCGCCGCCGACGTCGCGCGCTCCCTCGAACGCACGCTCCACCCGCGCACGCCCTGCCCGGCCGCGAGCCACTACGCGTCCATCCTCGGTTTTTCCGCCTTTCATGCGGGCAAAACGCCTCACCTCGAAGGCGTGCGCGCCACGGGCGACCTCACCGTGGAGATCACGCTCGAGCGCCCCGACCCGACGTTCCTCCCGCTCCTCACGCTCGCGTTCGCCGCGCCCGTGTGCCCGTCTTCCGGCGCAACCGTCGACGCTGCCCACCCGCCCTTGCCCTGCGGCGCCGGTCCTTTTCGCGTCGCGTCGTGGGAGCCCGAGGCTCCGATCCGGCTCGCGCGGCACGTGGCCTACTTCGAGCCGGGCAAACCCTACCTCGACGCGATCGAGTGGCACACGAGCGAGCGCTCCACGTCGCAACGTTACAAGTTCGAACGCGGCGCGCTCGACTACACGCGTGATCTCGGCAGCCAGGATGCCGCCCTCTACCGCGCGAGCTCCGCGTGGTCGGGGCAGCACGCGTTCTCACGTTCCCGCGCGACGAACGCGATCTTCATGAACACCGAGCTCTCGCCCTTCGACGTGCGCGCCGTGCGTCGCGCCGTCGCGCTCGCGGTCGATCCGAGCGTGCTCGAAAAGGTGCGCAGCGAAGTGCGCGCCACGTCGCGTGTGCTCCCCGAAGGCATCCCGGGGGCCGAGGGCATCCCGCCCATGCGCCGTCACGACCTCGCCGCGGCGCTCGAAGAAATGCGGCGCGCGGGATACGCCTTCGACCCGGCCACGGGCCGCGGCGGCTACCCGCATCCCATCGACTACCTCGCGCCCGCGGACACGTTCGAGCAGCAAGCGGCCGAAGTCTTCGCGGAGCAGCTCGCGCGTATCGGACTTCGCGTGCGGCTGCGGCTCACGAGTTTCGCGACGTACCTGGCGGAAGCTTCACGCAGGCGCACGACCCCCATGGGCTGGGCCGGCTGGGAGGCCGACTTCCCCGACCCCGGAAACTTCTTCGAGCCCACGCTCTCGTCCCGCGCGATCGACGACGACCACTCGCAGAACTACGCCTTCTTCGCGCACGAGGAGTTCGACCGCGTCCTCGAAGCCGCGTCGAGCGAGCGTGATCCCGAAGCGCGACGCCGCCTCTTCGTGCGCGCCGAGGAGATCGTCCGCGACGAGGCCCCGTGGGTGCCGGTGTATTCCCCGCGCGCCTTCGAGATCTGGCAACCCTACGTGCGCGGCTACACGCCGCACCCGATCGTCCCGCAGCGCTTCCGCGACACCTGGATCGACACGGTCGCCCTCGCCGAGGCACACACACAATCGAAGCTCGGGCCCGCGTCGCTCTTGCTCCCCTTCGCTTCCCGACGAGGTTCGCCATGGCGATGAGCCTCGCGCGTTTGGCGCGCCGCGTCGGCTGGGCGCTCGTCGTCATCTACGGCGTGACGATGGTGTCGTTCGTCCTGGTGCACGTGCTGCCCGGTGATCCGGTGCGCATGCTCGTCGGGCCGCAGGCCTCGGCCGCCGACGTCGCGCGCGCGCGCGAGCTCTACGGACATGGCGGCCCGCTCCGCGTGCAGTACCTGCGCTTCATGCGAAGGCTCGTGCACACCGGCGCGGGCCCCACGGCGGAAGCCCGCAAGGAGCGCGAGCACCGGAGCTGCGCGGCGATCGGGCCGGTGCACATCGATCTCGGGCAGAGCTTTCATTATCGAAGGCCCGTCGTGGACCTCGTGGCTGCGAAGCTCCCGCGCTCGCTCGAGCTCGCGCTCGCCGCGCTGCTCGTGCAGCTCTCGCTCGGCCTCGGCCTCGGCATCACCACGGCCGCGCGCCGCGGCAGCCGATGGGACGAGCTCGGCGCGGGCCTCTCGCTCCTCGGCATCAGCGCGCCCACGTTCCTCACCGGGCTCGTGCTCCAGTACGTGCTCGCGCATCGCCTCGGCGTGCTCCCGTACGACGGGCTCGGAAAAACCCCCGGCGAGCATCTTCTTTCGCTCGTGCTACCGGCCCTCACGCTTGGCATCTACGGCAGCGCCCTCTACTCGCGCCTCGTCCGCGCCGAGCTCGGCGCCGCGCTCGCCGAAGACCACGTGCGCACCGCGCTCGCCAAGGGCGCCTCACGCGTGCGAGCCCTCATCGTGCATGGCCTGCGCCCGACGCTCGTCCCGATTACCACGCTCGCCGCGCTCGATCTCGGCGCGCTCGTCGGCGGCGCCGTCGTGACCGAGCGGCTCTTCCGGTGGCCCGGCATGGGGCAGATGGCCGTCGAGTCGCTCCTCAACCGTGACGGGCCCGTCATCGTCGCGACGGTGCTCGTGGCCTCGACGGCCGTCGTGCTTTCGACCTTGCTCGTCGATCTGCTCGCGCCGCTCCTCGATCCGCGAATCGACCGCGCACCGAAGAACGACGCGTGATCACATCCCGGCGAGCGCGCGGCACTCGGCGCCGCGCGCCGACTCGGGCCCCGCGATCTCGGCACACTTGCGGAACGCGGACGCGCCTCCGCCCGCCGCGCCGAGCAGGTACCAGGCCTCGGCGCTGCCCGGCGATTGCTGCGTGTACTGCTTCGCAAGCTGCCGCGCCTTGCCCATGTTGCCGGACTCCATCGCCTTCTGGATCCGCACCGGCAGCGGGCCCGAGTCATCGGCGGGCGTGGGCGGAGGCGTAGGCTCCGACGCGGGTGCCTCACCGCCCGAAGGTTTGCCCGTCGACGCCGGCTGCGAGGTCGGCGCGGACGACGGGGCCGCCGTGGGCTCCACCGTCGGCGCGGCCGTGGGCTCTGCCGTCGGCGTGGTCGTCGGTGTCGGCGCGGGCGCAGGCGCTTGCGTCGTGACCGCGGGCGCGACCGTGTTCTGCGTGGTCGTCGGCGTCGGCGCGGGCGGCGTCGGCAGCGTCGTGCTCGTGCCTTTCGTGTCGGTTCGTCCGGACAATTGCTGCTTCGCGATGCCGATGAGCACGAGCACTGCGAGCACGGCGAGCACCCCGCCGACGATCTTCATCATCCGCGCCTGACGCGCGCGTTGCTCGGGCGACGGGCCGATCGGGAGCACGTCGCTCGACGGAGGCGGCTCGCTGATGCGCGCCATCTCCGCGCTGGCCGCATCCTCCAGCGGCTCGCCCGATCCCTCCGCGTACGCCTCCTCCGCGGGAGGCGCCGCGCCCTCGTCGCTCGCGCTCTCCTCGGCCGGAGCCGCTTCCGCCGATGCCTCTGCGGCCGCTGTTTCCTCCGCGGCAGGCGCCTCTTCTTGCGTCGCCTCCGCGGCCTCGGCAGGCGCCTCTTCCTGCGTCGCCTCCTCGGCTGGCGCCTCGGCCGCCTCCGACGCGGCCTCCTCCGGTGCAGCCTCGGGTTCCGGCAGCCGCACGGCTTCACGCTCGGTGGGTTGCGTCGTCTCGGCGGCCTTCAGCGGCTCGGGCGGTGCTTCTTCCGGCGCGGCGTCCGCGGCTGCATGGGCCGCTGGCTCCGGCGCCGACACGGGCGGCGGTGCTGCGCCCGGCGCTCGACCTGACGCCGTCGTCGGCGGCGCGGTCTCTTCGCCCTCGTCTGCAGCGAGCCGCCCCGGCGCGCCGAGCGCACCCTTCCCCCCTGCGCGACGCGTCTGCGGCGGCCGCTCCTCCTCGACCGCGCGCGTCGCTGCCACCGCGCTCGCGCCGGGCGTCCCTTGCCGGATCGTCTCCGGCCCGCGCGGCGGATTCAGCCGACTCTCCGGCGCGGGAGAGATCCCGATCGATCGAATCGGGCTCGTCACGCCGCCCCATGCGCCTCGCCCGCGCGTGCTCACCGGCGCCGTCGCCGACAGCATCATCGACGACGCGGCTGGCACGACCGGATCCTCGAAGAGCAGATCCCCCGGCATCGGCGCGATCGGCTCGCCGGGGATGACCGCGCGTTGCGACGACGTCGCGCCGAGCAGCGAACGCGCCATCGCGGTCTGCGGCGCCGCCTCGTCGTGCGCGCCTTCGCCTACCATCGCGTCCTCCGGCGGCGCCGGCGGCTCCGAGGGTTCCATGCGGGGCACGAGCAGCCCCTCGAAATAGAGCTTCGATATCGTCGACAGCGTCGAGAGATCCTCGAACGGCGACGCATCGACGACGCCCATCAGATCACGACGGCCATCGAACAACCGAAGAATCCCGTTCAGCTCGTCGGGGATCTCGTTCAACCGATCGACGAGCTCCTCGGCGTTCACCTCGAACACCGTCGTCAGCGACGGAAGCGCTTCGAGCAGCCGCCCCCACTCGTCGACGCGCCGCATGCCTTCCATCAGGAGGCCCTGCGTCGAGGCGCCGATCACGTCGACATTGTCGACCTTGCAGAACTCGACCTCGAACGACCCCTCGTTCCACAGGAGCGCGCGATACACCGCCTCCTCTCCCATGAGACGCCCGAGCGTCGCGTCGACGACCTTGCCTTCGCGGAAGTAAATGTGCGCGTCGTGCCGCTCGTAGCGAATGTGCACGATGCCGCTCTTGCGGCTGACCTCGAAGGTCTGCAGCAAGTCGACCACGCCCATGTCCGAGACGAGCCCGCTGAAGCGCGTGCGGCCGCCGGTCTGGTTCTGCTGCTTCGTGGCGATGCCCTCGCGCGTGCGCCGCGCGATCAGCAGATTCACGCGCGCGATGAGCTCGCGGACGAAGATCGGCTTCGTGAGGTAGTCCTCGACGCCGAGTTCGAGGCCCCGGATCTTGTCCTCGATCGACTTCTGGCTCGTGAGGAAGACGACCGGGATCGAGGCCCAATCGCGGTTTTCCTTGAGCCGCCGCACGAGCGCGTAGCCGTCCATGTTCGGCAGGCGCGTGTCGGTGAGGATCAGGTCGGGCGACGAGAGCTCGATCTTCGAGAGGGCATCCGCTCCGTCTTGCGCCGTCGTGACGCTGAAACCGGCCTTTTTGAGGCTTACTTCGAGCACCCGCAGGCTGCGGGCGTCAGCGTCGACCAGGAGGAGCTGTTGTTTTGCCACGAGGGTTTTCCGCCCAGGAAGGATGGCGAGGGCGCGCGTCGGGTGTCAAGTCGGGTGATCCCGGCAGCAAGGGCCCGTCATTCGCAAGTGATCGAGAACGCCGGCGGTCCTCGCTAGCCCCACGGATCGACGACGTCCCCACCGCCGCCCGACTTCTTCTTCGTCGTCGTGGTCGGCGGCGGCGTCGGCGTGGTCGCAGGCGCGGTCGCGGTGGGCGGCGAGCCCGTGCTCTTCCACGTGCCGCCGGTCGTCGTGCCAAACGGACGCACCACGGCCGTCTGCGCGCCCGTCGGCGTCGGCGGGACCTGCGCGGTCGGCGTCGGCGGCGTCGGCTCCTCCGTCGTGACCGCGGGCGGCGTCGTCACCGTGGGCGTCGGCGCAGGCGTCGCGACTGCGGCCGGCGTCGTCGGCGTCGCGGGAACCGTCGCCGTCGGCGCGGTCGGCGTCGTGGGAGCCGTCGCCGTCGCCCCTGTCGTCTGCGGCGTGAGCGGCGGCTGGATCGCGAGATACGCGACCACGCCGAGCGCGATCACCGTGGCCGCGGCGAGCACCACGACGAGCGGCCCCCGCGCGGCCGACGCGGCAGGCGCCTCGCGTTTTTCCGCGCGCGGCGGGCCAATCGCCTGGCCTTCCTCGCCGAACATGAGATCGCCGCTCTGCGGAATGAGGCCCATCGCCTCTTCGAGCGCCGCTGCGAGCTCCGCCATCGTGGCGAACCGCTCGGCCGGGTTTTTCGCGAGGCAACGGTTGATGATCTCGCCGAGCGGCCCGATCTGCGAGGGATCGGGGACACGTTGCTCGACGGGCACAGCCGCGCCGTGGATGTGCTGATC
Source organism: Polyangium jinanense (assembly GCF_028435265.1). Classification (GTDB taxonomy): domain Bacteria; phylum Myxococcota_A; class Polyangia; order Polyangiales; family Polyangiaceae; genus Polyangium; species Polyangium jinanense. Next base: position 102,449 of record NZ_JAGTJK010000019.1, read on the forward strand.
GAGCACGCCCTTGAAGCTGTCGGCCTCGAAGGGCACGCGGCCGGTCAGGCACTCGTACATGATCACGCCGAGCGCGTAGATGTCAGTGCGATGATCCACGGGCTGCCCCATCGCTTGCTCGGGGCTCATGTAGTGTGGCGTGCCGAAGATGATGCCCTGGCGCGTGACGCGGCTCGTGCCCGCGATCTTCGCGAGGCCGAAATCGAGTAGTTTTACGAACTCGCGATCGCCGCTGCGGACGAGGAAGACGTTGTCCGGCTTGAGATCGCGGTGGATGACGCCCGCCTCGTGCGCCGACGCGAGGCCGAGCGCGCACTGAAGCCCGATCGCCGCCGTGCGATCCGCCGGCAGGATCCGCTCGCTGCGCAGCACGCTCGCGAGGGAGCTCCCCGTGAGCAGCTCCATCACGAAGTACGGGACCTTCGAGCTGAGCGGCGCGCTCTTGTCCGGAACGACCTCGCCGAAGTCGCTCACGGCGACGATGTTCGGATGCCCGATCGCCGCGGCCGCCTTCGCTTCCTGGATGAACCGCGTGACGATCTGCGCGTCGCGCGCGATGTCGGCGCGCAGCACCTTGAGGGCGAACCTGCGCCCGAGCGTGGTGTGCCGAACCTCGTACACCGAGCCCGTCCCGCCCTCGCCGAGCACCGACACGACCTCGTAACGGCTGTCGATGATCTGGCCGATGAGCGGATCGGCGTTCGGGTTCCAGTCCGGCGCGTCGATGAGCGCGTCGCCGTCGTACGGGCAGAAGCGCACCTCGCCGGAGAAGCACTTGTCGCAGGCGGGGCAGCGCCGGGCGCGCGCCCGCTTTTGCTTCCCGTCGGTCACGAGCGATGCGTCCACGGCGGCTCCGTTCGGCTCGCGAGGAGGGGCGGGCGAAGGCGCCGGAGCGTCGTTCCCTATGCGGATGGTTCGCGCCACTGAACAACTCTAACCGAGGAACCGGCAGGCCGCGTCCTCAAAATGGGTGTCCCGCGCGGGGACAAACCGTCGGCTTCCACCGCCCTGCCCCCGAGTCCCCACGGTATCAATGCGCCTGAGGGTTGGGCAACCTTCTCGAACGTACGAAGCACGAGCGCCCGCGGTTCTCGCGAGGCGCCCGTGCCCTTGGGTCGAGGCCGCTCGGCGGCTCAGATCTCTTCGAGGATCTTCGCCTTGCGCGCGTTGAAGTCCTCATCGCTGATGAGGCCCTGCTGCTTCAGCGACGCGAGCTTCTGGAGCCGCGCCTCCACGCTCTGCCCCCCGCCCGGCGCCTGCTGCTGCGGCTGCTGCTGCGGCTGCTGAGCGTATTGCGGCTGCTGGAAGTTCTGCGGGTGCATCATCTGCGCCATGCCCACGCCGATCGCGGCCTGCGCGCCGAGCTGCGCGACGCCCGTGTTCCCGCCGCCCTTGGCCATGCCCTCGCCCGCGCCCATCATCGCCTGCCCGGCCGCGTAGTTGTTCCACGCCGGCGAGCCCGCGAGGTGCTGCACGTACCGCGCATCCTGCTGGAACTTCTGATCGAGCTGGAACTGCTGCGCCCGCGCCGTGTCCGCCGCGATCCCGACGCCACGCCGCGCCTCGGCCCGCGCCTTGTTCGCCTCCGTCAGGCGCTTCTGATCGTCGGCCGCGAAGTTGATGTTGAAGTTGCCGATCTGCAGGATCTTCACCCCGATCTCGTCGAGGTTCGGCGCGCTCTGCTGGATGCGCCCCGAGATCTCCATGCTCATGCCGCCGAGGTTGAGCAGGCTCTTGCCCTGCTGCGCACACATCTGGCCGATGACCGTCTTCACGCTCATGAAGAACAGGCCCTTGATCCAGTTCAGGATCACGTCGTTGTCCTGCGCGCCGGCCGCCTGGCCGTGGTAGCCGATGACGAACCGCACCGGGTCCGTCACGACGAGCGAGAACTCGCCGAAGATGCGGGGCGTGACGAACTCGTAGAGGATCGGATCCTCCATCGACTCGAGCGGGCCGCCGAACGGGACGCTCCGGATCGGCTGCATCTTCACGAAGTAGATCTCCGCGATGAAGACGTCGCCGCCCGTGAAGCTGTTGATGAGGTTGTTCAGGAACGGGATGTTCTGCGTCTGCAGCGTGTGACGCCCCGGCGGCAAGTAACCCATGTACTTGCCGTCCTTGAAGAAGAGCGCGCACTCGTCGCTGTCGACGGTGAGCTGCGACCAGAACGGGATGTTCTGATCCGGGTGCTTGTAGACGATGAGGTTTTTGAACCTATCGGGGCGCGCAATCATCATCTCGCGCACGCCACCCTTGACGAAATCCATGATCCCCATGTCGAGCTCCCTGCTCTCCGCCCGCGAGCCGGCGGGACGGACGCCTTGCCACGTCACGCGAAACCCGCTTTCGGCAGGCCCGCTTCCCATGGCTCGAACTTTTCGCCGCGACGGACCGCGACGTCGGTGAGAATAGTGCCGAGCACGGTCTCCAGCAATGGCAAGCCGGCCGGAAGAGCACAGGTCCACCATGAGCGCCCCGATCGACATCGGCTCCCTGCCAGGCCCCGCCCAGAAGCTCGTCGACCCGAGCGCGCCACCAAAGCTGCAAGAGCTCGCCGCGCGTGGCGTGGCGCCGGGCCTGAAGCCGGCCGACGTCCTCGCCGTGGTCGTGCACCTCGCGCAAAGCGAGCGCGCCGAGGTCGCCACGACGGCCCGCGCGACACTCGCCGCCCTGCCCGCGCCGCTGCTCGCCGCCGCCCTCGCGAGTGACCTCCAACCGGCCGTGATCGACGCCCTCGCGCGGGCCTCGGTGGACAAGCTCGACGTCCTCGAGAAGCTCGTCACGATGCGGCGCGTCGATCTGGCGACGATCGAACATCTCGCGCGGACGGGGACCGAGCTCGTCACCGAGCTCGTGGCCACGAACGAGGCGCGCCTGCTCGCCCACCCCCGGCTCATCGAGCTGCTCTACATGAACCGCGCGACGCGCATGTCCACGGCCGATCGCATCGTCGACCTCGCGCGCCGAAACGGCCTCGAGCTCTCCGGCATCCCCGCCTTCCGCGAGGCCGCGGCCGCGCTCGAAGGCGAGCTCATCCCCGAGGCCTCGGACGAGCCCACGCCCGACGACGTCCTCTTCGCCGAGACAGCCGCCCTCGCCGACACGCTCGCCTCGCCCGCCCCCGAGGACACCCACGAGGTGAGCGACGAGGGCGCAGAGGCCGTGAAGCCGAAGTTCAAGCCGCTCTACAAGCTCATCGCGGACATGAGCATCAGCCAGAAGGTGCGGCGCGCGCAGCTCGGCTCGAAGGAGGAGCGCCTCCTGCTCGTGCGCGACCGAAACCGCCTCGTCGCGAGCGCCGTCGCCCGGAGCCCCATGCTCCAGGAGGACGACGTCAACCTCATCACGAAGAACCGCAACGTCTCCGAGGAGGTGCTGCGGATCCTCGGCTCGAATGCCGAGTGGCTGAAGAGTTACACCATCAAGCGCAACCTCGTGGAGAACCCGAAGACGCCCCTCACCATGTCGACGCGCCTGATCCCGCTCCTCCGCGACGCGGACGTCCGCCAGCTCGCCAAGAGCAAGAATGTCACCCAGGCGATTCAGGAAGCCGCGCGCAGGCACCTCGACCGGAAGAAGCAGTGAGCTGATACGGTGTTCGAACGATGAGCGATCTCGTCCGCTTCGGCGTGGCCATGGACCGCGCGCTGCTCACCGAGTTCGATCGGCGCATCGCGGCGCTCGGCTACGAGAACCGCTCCGAAGCCATCCGCGATCTCGTCCGCGCCGATCTCACGCGCGCCGCCTGGGACCGCGGCGCCCCCGTCGTCGCCACGCTCTCGGTCGTCTACAAGCCCCACGTGCGCGCCGAGGTCCTGCGCCTCTCCGAGCCCGAACCCGGCAGCGCCGAGCTCGTCGTCGCGAGCCAGCACGTGCGCATCGATCGTGATCGCTACCTCGACACGATGGTGCTGCGCGGCCATGCAGAGAGCCTCTCCGCGCTCGCCGGCAAGATCGCCGGGACGAAAGGCGTGCTCTCCTGCGAGCTCCACGTCGCCGCCTCCGTGGCCGACGAGACGCGCCCGAACGACGTCCAAGCTTCCCCTTCCAGAGACAGAGACCGAGAGCAGGAGCAGGGATGACGATCCCCCACGATCCGAAGCGTATCCTCGTCGTCGGCGCCACCGGTAGGCTCGGCGTCGCCATCGCCAAGGCGCTCGTGCACCGCGGCGATCACGTCGCGATCACGGCCCGTAGCCAGGAGCGGCTCGACGCCCTCGCCGACGAGCTCACACGCGCGCCGGGCAGCCGACCCACCATCGTCTGCGCGGACCTGCGGGATCCCGAGGCGCCCGAGCGCATCGCGAGCCGCGTGCTCGAAGGCGGTCGGCTCGACGGCATCATCCTCGCCTGCGGCCCCTTCCCGCACACACCGCTCGAAAAGCTCTCGCGCGAGGATCTCGAGAACACGCTCGCCGTGCACGCGGTCGCGCCGCTCCTGCTCGTGAACGCGCTCTCCGAGGAGCTCACGCGCACCGAGGGCGCGGTCGTCGCGCTCGTCGACGCGGGCGTCACGCGGCCCTTCCCGAACCACGTCGCGTACCTGACCGCGAAGGGCGCGCTGCAAACGGGCCTGCGCGCGCTCGCCGTCGAGCTCGCGCCGCAGGTGCGCGTCAACCTGCTCGCGATCGGCATCGTCGCCGACCCCGAGGCCGACGCCGATCCGACACGCCTGCACCGACTCGCCGCGCGCTCTCCCCTCGGCCGCTTCGGCACGCCCGCGGAGGTCGTGCACGGCGCGCTGTCGTTGCTCGACGCGACCTGGGCGACGGGCGAGATCTGGGGAATCGGGCGGTAGCCGTTTACTGCGCGGCGCTCTCGTCCGCGAGCTTGCCGGCGGCGTCCTTCTTGGGCGGCTCGACGATGAAGGTCACCAAGCGCTCCTTCGCCTCGAAGTCCTGCCGGTAGATCGTGGCGGAGTGCTTGTACTTGAAGGGGCCGATGCGCACGCGGTACCAGAGGCCGCGGCCCTTCACCATCGCGGGCTCGACGTAGGCGCGGTGGCCACGTCGACGCAGCGCGGCGGCGAACTTGTCGGCCTCCTGCTGCGTCTTGAACGAGCTCACCTGGAGCTGGTACTGCCCCGGCCCGCCGGCCTCCGCGGCCTCGGCGCCGTCTTCCCGCGCCACGTGTTTCGCCATCTGCGTGAGCGTGTCGCGACCCGCGGCCGAGTCCGGCGGCGCCTGCAAGATGTGCTGCGCCGGCAACGGCGACGGCGGGAGCCTGTCCGCGACCGTCTCCGGCGGCGGCAGCGGGAGCGGCGCATCGGCCGCCTCCGGCGGCGGCTGCTTTGTGGACTGCGGCGAGCGCACGGCTTCGAGCGCCGTCGTGTTCTTCGTGTCGGAGAGCATCCCCGGGAAGGTGATCTCGTGGCCGGCGAGATCCGGCTTCTTGTCCACCTTCACGCCCGCGGGGTGCGCCTTCGCCACGAGATCGCCGAGCGGATCCACGTTCGTCGGCTTCTCCTTCACGGGCGCGCGGAGCAGCGCGACGGCCGCGAACACGATGCACGCGCCGCCGAGCGAGGCGAGCACGAGCGCCGAGGCGCGCGACGGGCGCGAGGCGGGATCGGCCTCCTGGATGTCCTCCAGGTTCTTGATGGCCCCGCCGTCCCCGATGTCCGAACGTACGGTCATGACGCTTCGGCCTCCTCTTCCCCGCTCTCCGCCGCGGCGGCCTCGCCTTCGAGCTTGTGCATCCGCTCGAGCGCGGTGATGCCGGCGAGCTTGAGCCCCGCGGCGTACACCGTGCGGATCGCCTCGATCCAGAGCAGCCGCGCCTCGCTCTTCGGCCGATCCCACTTCTCCTGCCAGCCCGCCTCCGCCATCTGCGCGTCGAGGGGCAGGATCGTGTCGCCGTCCTTCTTCAGCCGCGTGAAGTAGCTCTGGAAGTCCTGCGAGAGCTCCTGCAGGTAGAACAGGATCCGGTGCGGCTCGCGCAGCGCCGCGGCCTCCGCCACCACGCCGGGGAAGCGCCCGAGCCGGCCGAGGATCGCGAGCTCGTCCGGGTGCTCGAGGCGCGCCGCGAGCGCGGACGAGTGCCGGGGTACTTGGAGCCCAAACTTCTCCTGGGCGCGGCGCAGGATCGAGCAGAGGCGCGCGTAGCCGTACTGCAGGTAGAAGACGGGGTTGTCCATCGAGGCCTTCTTGGCGAGCTCGATGTCGAGGTCGATCGTCGTGTCGCTCCGCCGCGCGAGGTAGAAGTAGCGGAGCGCGTCGGCGCCTGCGCCCTTTCGCCGCGCGGCCTCGTCGATCTCGTCGACGACCTCCTCGATCGTGACGAGGTTGCCGAGCCGCTTGCCCATCTTGTAGGGCTTGCCGTCGCGGAGCAGGTTCACGAGCTGGTAGAGCACCACCTCGAAGCGCTCCTTCGGCAAACCGAGCGCCGCGAGCGCGCCGCGCACCCGCGCCGTGTAGCCGTGGTGATCGGCACCGAGCACGTTCACGAGCCGGTCGTAGCCGCGGTTGATCTTGTCCGCGTGGTACGCGATGTCGCTCGCGAAGTACGTGTAGTACCCGTCGCGCTTCTTCACGACGCGATCCTTGTCGTCGCCCTCGTCGGTGCTCTTGAAGAAGAGTGCTCCTTCGCGCTCCTCGAGGTAACCGCGCGTGTTGAGCTCGGCGAGCGCTGCGCCTACGCGGCCCCACCGGTGCAGGCTCTCCTCGGAGTACCAGCCGTCGAACTGGATCCTGAGCGACGCGAGCGTCTTCTTGATGCCCGGCAGCGCTTTCGAGCCCGGCACGCCGTCGAGCATGCGCGTCACGCAGACGCGCGCGAGCTCGTCGACCTTGTCGTCGGCGATGAGCTCGGGGTGCGTCTTCTGCAGCCAGGCGACGAGATCCTCGAGGTAGTCGTTCTTGCCGTAGCCGCCCTCGGGCGGCTCGCGGCCGAGCGCCACGGCGAGCACGCTCGCGGCGAGCAGACGGATCTGGTTGCCGAAGTCGTTGATGTAGTACTCGCGCGTGACGCGGTGCCCCACGGCCTCGAGCAGCGTCGACACCGCGTCGCCGAGGATCGCGCCTCGACCGTGCGAGATGAGCAGCGGGCCCGTCGGGTTTGCGCTGACGAACTCCACGAGCACCCGCTCGCCGAGCCCTGCGGGCCCTCGCCCGAACGAAGGCCCTGCGGCGAGCACGTCGCCGAGCGCGCGCTGGTAGATCGCGGGCGCGAGGCGCAGGTTCAAAAAGCCCGGACCGGCGATCTCCACCGCGCGGATGTCGGGCTCTTTGCCGAGACGCTCGGCGAGCAGCGTCGCGATTTCCCGAGGCGGCTTCTTGGCTGCCTTCTGGATCGCGAGGGCCGCGTTCGTCGCCAGGTCGCCGTGCTCAGGGCGCTTCGGGCGCTCCACCGAAAACGCTGCCGACGTAACTTCCGACGGCAGGACCCCACTCCCCGCCAGATCGGTGAGTGCACCCACCACCAGATTCCGAACTTGCTCTTCGACGCCCATCGTACGGGCGGATTAGTACCCCGAGGCCGCTCGGACCACCAACTTTCTGTCAACACATAGTCTTACATCGGCGTACATCAGGATGCCACGAAGGCCCGATTTGCCGCTTTTTCGAGTTGCAGGGCCTTCCAGCGGGTCTCTTCGAGCTCGCGGACGGGGTCGGAGTCGGCGACGATGCCGCCGCCGGTGAAGTATTCACCCTCACGGCCCTGGAGCACGACGGTGCGGATGGCCATGGCGAGGATGACGCTGCCGTCGTGGGCGACGTGGCCGAAACCGCCGGTGTAAAGGCCGCGGCGGGCGCTTTCGAGGCGCGCGATGACCTCCATGGCGCGGACTTTGGGCGCGCCGGTGACGCTGCCGCTCGGGACCATGGCGGAGAGCACGTCGTGCCGGGTCGCGCCGGGTCGGGTCCACGCCCCGAGCAGGGCCTCGCGGTGGTGGATGGTTCTGTGCGTCACCACACCGGGCCCGTGGAGGACCTGGACCGATCCGACGGCTGCGATGCGACCGAGATCGTTACGTTCCACATCCACGATCATCGTTAGTTCGGCGTTTTCCTTGGGATCTTGGTCGAGTTCCTGGACGAGCGCGGCGTCCTCGCGGGCGTCTTTTCCGCGCGGTCGCGTACCCTTGATGGGACACGTGAACAATCGGCCGAAAGAGACCGAATTCAGGATGGCCCTCTGCCGGGGATCCCCTCCCCGATCCGGCCGATTTCGACCCTTTCGCAGGTTCGACATGAAGGGTTGCATTCCATCTGCTGGAAACTCCATGCCTCCGGGAGAATGCCTCGTTTGGGCGTCGAGCAGAAGCTCCGGTGAGGTGGACACCACAGCTAATTCACGGTCGAGGTGCAGGCACGCGGCGAACGGAGACGGCGCGGCGGCGCTCAGGCGGCGGTGCAGATCGAGCGGCTCGCCACGCACGAGCGACACGAGGAGCCGTCGCGCCAGGTTGACCTGGTAGAGCTCCCCCCGGGCAATCAGCTCCTTGGCGGCGAGGATCCGTTCCAGATGAAGCCGCGTCGGCTCCGCGTCCGCGACCTCGACGGCGAACGGCCCCCGCCCCGCTGGTGCAGGCGTCGAGAGCAGGCGCCGCGCGAGCGCCTCGACGTGGTCGTGCGTGACGCCCACCGCAAACACCCGCCCCTCGGCATGGTCCACGACGACGACGGCCGGATACCGGAGCCAGAGCGGTCGTTCGAGCATCGCCCGCGGTCGGCGATCGCCCTCCCGGGGTGTCCATCTGGGACGTTCGAGGTGCCGGTGTCCCTCGTAGGGCAAGACGCCGATCCAGCGGGGCACGGACCGAAAGGTGCCCGTCGCGCCGCCGAGCGGAAAATCGGAGTCGTCGGCGAGCGGATCGAGGGCGCTCGACTGGCGGTCGGGATCACACGCGATGTACGAGAACCGCGCGTAGGGGCCGGGGGTGCGGTCGGCGGCGTGGAGCAGGGCGAGGCGGTCCGCGCCGGCGGCGCGCAGTCGATCGGCGAGGGCGATCGGATCGGGCGCGAGGGGGAGCTGTCGACCGACGAGCACGGCGAGATCCTGCTAGCACGGGGCGCGCCTTTCGCGGCGGCGAGATGAAAAGCAGCCGCGCTCGGGCTACGCTCGCGCCGCGTGAGCGCTCGAATGGACCAGCGCGCTGGGTGGCTCGTGGCCGCGGCGCTCCTCGGGAGCGGATGCAGCGAGGAGCCGCTCGAGCGGACGTTGCAGATCGTGACGGGCCACGAGACGGACACGTTCTCGGCCGCGCCCGCCGTGACGAAGATCCGGATCGAGGCGAAGACCGCGACCGGGACGACGTTCGCCGCGGAGACGACGCCCGGCGGGACGTTTGATCTCGGCGAGGTGCCCGAAGACGAGCCGCTCGGGGTCGAAGTGACGGGGACCACGGCCGAAGGGGCGACGGTCGTGCGAGGTCGGTCGCTGACGGGGCTCGTGCCCGGCGCGTTCGTGAATGACGTGCCGGTGTTCGTGCAACGCGTGGGCAAGTGGGCGCGGCCGCCGGGGGAGCTCCTGCGGGCGCACGTGGACGCGCCGGGGGCCGTGCTCGGCGAGCAGTTCCTGGTGACGACGGGCGGGAGCGCGGCGGCGGGTGTGGACGGCGCGGCCGACGTGCGGCTCGGGGATTTTTACGATCTGCTCGGCTGGGGGCCGGCCGTGATGGACGCGTTTCCGCTCACGGCGCGGACGATCGTGGGACGGCCGGGCGGGATGATGCTCGTCGGGGAGACGGGCGCGAGCGCGGTGGGCGGGAGCGGAACGTACGCGGTGGCGTGGCCGGAGAGCGCGGGCTCGTTCGCCGACGTGGCCGGAGGGCTCGTGGTGGAGTCGCCGTCCGGCACGAGTTACGTGGTGGGGGCGACGCGGGCGGAGACGGCGACGGACGAGGTGCTCGTGGTGAGCTCGGCGGGCGCGCTGTCGGTGCTGCGTCTGTCGGCGGCGCGGAAGGGCGCGGCCGCGGCGTGGGCGCCGGGCGTGGGGCTCGTGGTGGCCTCCGGAAGCGCGAGCGCGGCGGGGTTCGAGGTGCTGCCGGAGGGCGGGACGGCGTTCGTGCAAAGGGACATGCCGGCGGACGCGACGGAGGGCGCGGCGGCGGTGGTGGCGGGCGACGGGAAGATGGCGCTCGTCGGCGGGATCGATGCGGCCGGAGCGGCGGCGAAGGTGCGGACGTGGAGCCCGAGCTGCACGTCCGGATGCGCAACCGAGGAGGTTTCGGGCGCGACGCTGCCCGTGGGGCTCACGCGGTCGCAGGCGTTTTCGCTGGGCGGATCGCGGATGATCGTGATCGGGCACGAGGCCTCGACGGAAAAACGCGTGCGGGTGTTCGTGATCGATCGGAGCGTGCCGACGGTGGAAGAGCGGCCGCTGCGGGAGCCACGATCGGGCGCGACGGTGGTGGCCGCGCCGAACGGGACGCTTTCGATCCTGGGCGGCGTGCTCGAGGACGGCTCGCCCGCGCTGCACGTGGAGACGTTTTTCCCGGACTGAAGGACGCCTCAGACGCGGACGATCGTGCCGCTCCCGAGCACGATCGCGCGCGCGAGCGGCGCCTCGAACGTCGCGCCGGGCCAGGCCACGACCTCGCGGACCTCGCCCTGCCCTCGCACGGTGACGCCGTCGCCGAGGACACTCGTCACGACGGAGACCGCGGGATCGACGTGCACGTCACGACCCACGAAGGAGCCGTGTGTCGCGATCCAGCGGAGGTTCTCTTCGAGGTAGGTCGTCGCGGTTCCGAGATCTGAAAAACCCCCGCCGATCGGAAAGGACGCGACCCGAGCGCCTTCCCGCATCGCCGGCAGATACACGTCGCCGACGAGACAGCCCTCCGCGGGCAACCGCGCGCGCGCCCGCTCGCCGACGATCTGCACGCCCACGAAATCCGCGCCGCGCACCTCTTCCCCAAACCGCTCCCCGCGCAGCCGCACGACCGATCCATCCGCGCCGATCCCGGCCGTCCCCTCCCCGATCCGCGCCTCCGTCGGATGCCGCCATGCCACGGCCAGCGTCGCCAGCGCGCCCGCCGCCACGGCCTTCGCGTGCGCCGCTCCGAGCGCCGCGACATCCACCTCCGCGAGGATGTCCCCGTTCCACACGAGCACGTCCCCTGGCCCGAGCGCGGCCGCGGCGCCGGCCACGCCGCCCGCGGTGCCAAGGATCTTCGGCTCGTGCACGACGCCCGCGTCGAGCGGCAGCGCGCCGAGGATCCGCGCGTCGAAACGATCGGCGAGGTGATGCGTGTTCAGCACGGCGCGACGCACGCCGCCACGCGCGAGCCGCTCGGCGATGTGCGCGAGCAGCGGTCGATCGCCGACCCACACGAGCGGCTTGGGGAGCTCGTCGGTGATCGGCCGCAAACGCGTGCCGAGGCCGGCGCAGAGGATCATCGCGGTCGTCATGGTCAAACGGCTCGATCAGCGCCCTGGACGGCCAGACGTTTCCGTCGGGACGGCGCTTCGGCGCGTAGCTTTGCCGAAAGCTCGACGCATGGCCAAGAGCCATGCTACCCGACCGCCGTGCGCCTGCGCCTCGGACCCCGCCACCTCCTCGCCGCCGCCCTCGGCCTGCTCGCCGGCAGCGTCGCCAGCGCGTGCGGCTCGAACGCCGTGGGGATCGACGCGTGCCGGGAGATCGAGACGGCCCGGTGCGAAGCCACGCAGGCCTGCGGCGCCACCGAGGCCGAGGCGACGTTCTGCATCGACCTCTACCGCGATCAATGCCTGCACGGCATCCAGAACGACGTCGAGCCCAGCGCGGACGCCACGGCCCTCTGCGTCGAGGCCGTGCGCGCCGTGGCCGGCTGCGCGCGCGCAGGCGCCGCGACCATGGCCGACTGCCCCGCCGAGCCGCTCGTCGCCTCCGCGGATCCCGCCGCGATCGCGCCGTGCCTCGTGATCACGCGCAAGCCCGAGCAACTCGCCGACTGCGCGTTCGTCGTGAAGCCCGCGGACGCGGGCACGACGACGCCCGCCACGACCGACGCGGGCGACGCGGGCGACGCCGCGACCGATTGAGTCAGGGATTCGGCGGCGGCGGACAGCCGAACATCTGGAACGACGCGATCGGATCGGTCTCGGGCGGGCAGCCCATCGTGTCGGGGTTCGGATCTTTCGGCATGCCGAGCAGCGCGGGATCGGCATCGAAGCCGGCCGCGAACGAGACCGCATTGCAAGGCTTGTTCGGCTCGGGCGGGCCGGTCTGCACATCGAGGCCGCGGCAGAACGCGTCCTGCGTCGCGCCCCAGAAGATGTTGTCGGTGCAGAACGGCGCCCCCGTATCGTCGCGGAAGCTCTGCACCATGCGGAAGAGCTCGAGCTGCGGGATACGGCCGGCGATGAGCCCGTCGCGGAGCACCCAGCGGCCGAAGTCGTCCTTCTGGATCTTCGCGGTGATCGTGCCGGAGGACAGGTTGATGTGCAGCCGCGTGTTGCCGCCAGCGACCGCGATCCCGCCCGTCGGCGCCGAGATCACGAGCGTGCCGTCGGTGACGTAGGCGTCGTTGTCGAAGTACTTCGGCAGCCCGTTCTCGAGCGTGCTCGTCGAGATCGGCCAGGCGTCGTTGCCATCCCACACCGGCGTCGCCGCGGTCCCCTCGCTCCCGTACCAGGCGACGCGCACCTTCGAGTCGTCGAGCTGGCCGTTGTAGTTGCTGACGTGGAAGACGATGCCCCAGTTGCCGAGCTCGGCGAACTGGCTGTACCGCTCGGACAGGTCCTGCACCTGCAAGGCAAGCTCGACGAGGTTGAACAGCGCAGGCATCTGGTTGTCCCGCCCCATCGCCTTGTCGCAGCTCAGCTTCTCCGGCTGTCCCGCGGGCGGGATGCACGACCGCTCCTCGCCCTGGCAGCTACAAAACCGGTCGAGATCGAGCCCGAGATCACCGCCGTCCTTGTCGGTCTTCAGCCGGAGGACGCGGAGCGCCACGACGAACTCTTCCTCAGGCTCCGCATCATTCGGCGGCGTCGGCGCGGGAGGTCCCGGCACCGAGGCATGGCCGCAGAGCTCCGCGGGTTCAGGCGGAGGCGTGAACTTCTCGAAGCCTTCGAGAGCACAACTCGACGCCAGCACCACGGTCGGCGCGAGCATGAACAAGCAAGCCAGCCAGGCGCGCACGATGACAGCCTAACGCAAGCCCCCGCCCGCGAGAAGCGGCCCCCCCGCTAGAACATCGATCGGTTTGCAACCGCTCGATGTTCTAGCTCTCTTGTCCCGAGGGGGACGCCTCGCGTCCCCCTCTCGTCCGGGCAAAGCCCGGACGATTCACCCCCCGAGGGAAGATCGCTTCGCGATCTTCCGAGCATCGAACCGGTCGATGCTCTAGGCGCGAACTTTACAGCTTCAAAGCCTTCTTGAAGCGCTTCGCATCCGCAAACATGTCGACGTTCGTGAACACGTACGTCGCATCCTTGTGATGCCTGCCGCCACGGGCAATGTCGGCGAGTTTTTCGATCGCCGGGTCCTCGTACCGCGACTTGTGCCCCGCGGGCCCATGCAGCCGGTAGTAACCCGTCGGCAGCTTCGAGAGGCCCGAGACCAACGGATCCCGCGCCGCGAGCGCGCCAACCTCCTGCGTGAGCTCGTCACACTCGTCCGGGTCCCACCCAGGCGCAGGCTCATAGACGACGCGGTCGAAGCGCGAGCGCACGGCCTGGAGGAACTCGCGAAGCATGCTCTTGTTCGTCTTGCTAGGCGCAAACTCAGGCGGCGCCACGAAGACCGCCGTCTTCGCCTCGAGCTCCTCCGCGACGCCCTCGAGACCCTTCAGCGCCGTCTCGATGACCTTGCCGTCCCGGAACCCCTCCTGCCCGACCTCGCGCGGACCAAGCAACGCGAACCGAAACCCCTCCGGTGCCTCACGCCGCCACCGCCGGATGGTCCCAGGGCCAGGCATGGACATGTGGGTCTCCTGAACCTCCACGAACATGAATTCGCGGAAGTACCGCGTCGCTGGGACGGGAAAGCCGGCGCAGCCGACGGTAATCATCACCCCCCACGGTAGCGTACGCGTCGCTGTTTGTCATTGCTGGAGAAAGGCCCCGCCCCGAAGAGGGCGCACACGGGTCTGGAGCAGTGGGCAAACCTCCACGCGGAGGCGGAAGCGGGGCGTTGCCCCGCACCCCAGCAGGGGGTTGTCCACCCCCTGCACCCCGGACCAGGCACGGCCTGGACCGAGGGCGGAGAAACTGCGCGATGCGCAGTTTCTCCGACGGGCCTGTGGCAAGACCACGAGCGGCGTTGCCAGCCGAGGCGGCGGCGCGACTCGGCTCAAGCAGACACGCAGCGCTGCGGTCTTGACTGGCAAGACCATCGCCGGTCTTGACCCTGGCCCGTTCGATGAACTGCGCATCGCGCAGTTCATCGACCCCGAGTCCAGCGCTTGCGCTGGTCCGGGTCCAGGGGTGGACAACCCCTGGTCGGGTCCGGGGTGAAACCCCGGCGCCACGCTGTGGCAGCACTACTCCAGCGCCCGGCGCACGAGCAGCGCGCCGAGACGCTCGGCTGCGCGGCGGAGGGCTTCCTCGCGGGTTGCGTGGAATGCTGTGGGGTCGTCGTCTCGGGCGGCGAATTCGCGCACGGTGATGTCGGGGCCGAGGCGTTCGGGGGGGGCGTCCTTTGTGCGACGCATGAAGGCGCGGCCGCGGAGTGTGAGTGTCACGGAGCGTGCGAGGGGGGGGCCGTCGCGGGTGGCGACGCCTGGTGCGGCGCCGCCTTCTTCAACGCGTACGAGTTCGACGACGAGGGCTGGGCATCGTGCGTCGGTGTGTGGGGCACAGGATGCGAGGAGGCCTGTGGCGGCGAGCTCGGCGCGCGCGCCGGCGAGGACGCCCTCCTCGGCGACGGCGGATGCGACAACTCCGGGTGCGGGTACGACGGCGAGTGGCCCTGCGGGATCTGCTTCGGCGCCCACGACCCGATAGCCACAGCTTGGCGCTACGAGGAGCGCTGCGAGCGCTACGAGGAGCCTCTTCACGGCTGCTTCTCGATCTTTCGCCGGAGCCGTGCGCGCCGCTTCTCTGTGGCTGCTTCTGCTTCGCCGGTTCCACGGTCGACGAGCGCGAGGGCTGCGGCGAAGGATTTTACGTGGTGCTCGTAGAGCTTTGCGAGCTCGAGCCGTACCGAGGGATCGTCGACTTCCTCGGCGAGCGCTTCGTAATCGAGCAGCGCGCGTGCCTTGTCTCCGCGTGCTTTTGCGATGTCGCCGCGTGTCCGTTTTGCGAGTGCGCCGCCGCCTCGCTTGACGGCGGCTTCTGCCGTCTCGGCTGCGCGATCGAGCTCGCCTGCGCGACGCAGCGTCTTGGCCACGCCGGCGAGATCTGCGCCGGGCAGCCCGCCGTGCATGGGCTCGCCGTAGAGACCTACGAGGGCCACCATCGACAGCACGTCGTGCTCGTTGTGCGTCACCACGCCGGAGAGCGCGCCTTCGTCCGACGTGCGTAGATAGTGCATGTAACAGGCGACCACGTCTGCGCCGCCGACGTCGCCTACGCGTTCGCGCCCGAGCACCTCGCTCTCGATGGCGGCGAGTGTGCGGCTCTTCAGCCGGTGCCCGTGGATGCGACGCGCGACGTGTACGAGGTCGAGGTGGGGCAGCTCTCGGGGCGGCGGCATGCGGTTCATCACGAAGCGCGCGCGGAGCAGCGGCATGTCGAATGCTTTGCCGTTGAACGTGACGATCATCGAGGCCTCGTCGAGCCTGCGCGCGAGGAGCTCCAGGATTGGCCCTTCCTCGCCGAGCCGCCGGAGTAGCGCTTGCTCCAGGATGAATGCGCCTTGGGCTTCGTCGTAAAACGACATCCCGAGCAGAAAGGCGACTGTGCCCGTGCCGCCCTGGAGCCCCGTGGTCTCGGTGTCGATGAAGAGCGCGCGCCGCGCGTTGCAGGTCGCGAGCGCGGGATCGAGCGCGAGCAGTGAGAGCAAGCCTGGCTCGGCGTCCCGCGCGGCGACGAGCGGGGCCCGACCGACACGCGCGGCGGGCGGGGTGCGGTCGCGACGCACGTAGAGTGGACCACGTGTCGTGTGCTCGACGAAAAATGGAAGCTCGGTACGTGTGGGATCGGGCCGCGGCGCGGTGGGCGCGGCTTTGCCGATGATGCGGGCGATCCGATCGCGGAGCTCGTCGAGCGACGGTTTTGACTTCAGCGCGGCCGCGGCGTTCTCGGGGACGGGAACGGGCTCGGGGGCGGGAGCGGCGGCGGAAGCGGGAGCGGAAGCGGCGGCGGGCGCGGGCGCGGCTGCTGACGCAGGCGCGGCGCCGGGCATCGGCGGCAAGCGGGCGAGCTTGGATGCGAATGAGGCCATGCGCTCCCGGGGGCAGGCTGCCACGACCAACACTGAACATCAAGACAGGGTTCGGGGGCGCTCGCGAGAGACGACCTCCGTCGCGTGCAGGTCATTCCCCCATCGCCATGGTCGCGACTTCCGCCTCGGGCCAGTCGTTCCCCCATCGCCATGGTCGCGACTTCCGCCTCGGGCCAGTCGTTCCCCCATCGCCATGGTCGCGACTTCCGCCTCGGGGTGAGGGCTACCCCATCGCCATGGTCGCGACTTCCGCCTCGGGGTGAGGGCTACCCCATCGCCATGGTCGCGACTTCCGCCTCGGGCCGGTCGTTACCCCATCGCCATGGTCGCGACTGCCGCCTCGGGCCGGTCGTTACCCCATCGCCATGGTCGCGACTGCCGCCTCGGGCCGGTCGGTTTTGCGCACCCAAAGAAGCCGCCGTAGCCCTCAGCCTTTGCGAGCTTCGACGAGGTAGCCGCGCGGGACGCCCTGCACGTGCGGCGGCGTGGCGGGAAAGGGCCAGCGACCCCACGCGTTGCCGATCACGCTCGCGTCTGTGATCTCGGTCTGGAAGCCATGCGCGGCAGCGAGCGAAGCGGGGTCGTCGGTCGCGAAGATCCATGGCGCACCGAGCTCGCGCATGTAGCGGAGCACGGACTCGCGCATGACCGAGAGGAGCGCTTCGCCGACGACGTCGTAGAGCAAGACCGAGCCTCGGGCCGAGAGGCGACCGATCCGCTCGAAGAGGCCATGCACGACGCTCGCCTCGAGATACTGCAAGAGCCCTTCGGCGAGCCAGGCCGTGGGCGCGTTCGGATCGAAGCCCGCAGCGAGGAGCACGGCGGGCCAGTCGTCGGCGAGATTCACGGCGAGCGCATGCCGCTCACAACGAGGCTCCGCCGCGGAGAGCCCACGCGCCTTGGCCTCGATCATCGCGCGTTGATCGAGCTCGAACAGCCGCGCGTGACTGCGGAAGGGCAAACGATACGCGCGCGCGTCCATGCCGGCAGCGAGGATCACGAACTGCGTGATGCCTGCATCTTGCGCCCGCAAGAGAGCCTCATCGTAGTAGCGCGTGCGCACTTCGATGATCGGGATGGAAGCGCCGCTGGCGGCGCGGTAGTCGCGCAGCGCGGCGCGTCCGGCCTCGCCTGCGAGGTCGTGCGCGAACGGGTCTTCGAAGAGGCGATCGCTGCGGATGGATTCCTCGGCGCGCATGGCGGCGACGAGCAGAGCGGTGGTCTCGACGGGATGGTCCATGGCGCGGACCGTGCCGCGCTCAGGCCGTGGGATCTTGGATATTTTTGCCGCGCAGGGGCACGTGGTTCGGGCGTGCGCATTCGCGAGCGAGATACGCGCGCGGGCTCATGCCGGTGAACGCGCGGAAGTCGCGGTTGTAGTGCGCCTGGTCGAAGTAGCCGTGCTCGGCGGCAATCTCGGCTCCGCGCGTGTCGCGCGCGCTTTCCAGACGCCGCAGGGCCGCCTGGAAGCGTCGCACGCGCCAGTAAGCCTTCGGCGCGAGCCCAACCTGGTCGCGAAAGCGCGCGATGAGCTGACGCGGCGATAGGCCAGTGCGCGCATTGACTTGCGCCACGCTCTCGAGCCACGGGTCCTCGAAGGCGCGCAGCGCTTCAGCGACGGCGGGATGACGCTGGAGCGGTCTCCGCGCGCGCTCGCGCAAGCAAGCCTCGAGGATCGCGAACCGTCGTGTTGGCGTGGCCGCCTCGGCGAGTCGTTCGCGCAGATCACGCGCGCTCGGGCCCCAGAGCGCCTCGAGCGGAACCTGCGTGCCTTCGAGATCGCCAGCCGGAACGCCAAGAAAAGGAAACGCGCCGCCAGGCCTGAAGTGCACGCCCATGACGGTAGTTCGTGGTTTCGGGCCGATGGTGACGAAGCCGGCGGCAGCGCCGCTGAGCACGATGCCCGGAAACGGCCCGAGCGGAGTCACGGCATCCACCGCGAAGAACTCGAGGCAGTCGGCATCGAGGTTGATGATGAGATCAAGACTGCCAGAGGGAAGAGCGCGTTCGCGGTCCGCAGGCGCAGGATCGCCGTCGTAATGCCACAAGCAGTCGACGAACGCGCCGAGCGGAGGTCCAGGTCGGTAGATCGAAGACGGCACGAGGGAAAGCGTGGGCTTCGCGAAGACGCGGCGTCAACGAGCTCGCCTGGGCCCCCACTCCCGCGTGACAGCCCGCCGCTTCGCAGCCATCCTTCGCGCCGAAGTCCTCATGTCCGGCGTCGTCTCCATCACCACCACCAAGCGTCGCCGCTACCTCTGGTGCGCATGGTGGACAGGCGAGCCCACGCGCACGCCCTTCCGCAAGCCCGACGCCTCCTCCGGCGGCGCCAAGACCCTCGAAGAAGCGCACAAGCAAGCCGAGCGCGCCGCCGGCCGTCCCCTCCGCGAGATCGAAGCAGTCTGGGCGCGCGCCTGGATCCGCGTGCAAGCAGGTCAGCCGCCCTGGGTGGAGACCAAAGAACGCACCCGCCGCGAAGAACCACCGCCCGAAGATTCACGACAGAAACGTCGCAAATTCATCCCCTCCGTCGCCGATCCCAACGTCTGTCCATTCGAAGTCCTCGGCCTGCCAAAGTCCGCCTCCCCCGACGACATCCGTCGCGCCTTCCGGCGCCTCGCACTCGAAACGCACCCCGATCGAGGCGGCAACGCAACCGCCTTCATCCGCGTCACCTGGGCCCGCGACGAAGCCACGCTCCGCGCAAAGCGCGCATAGGCGAGCGCCGCGCCGGGGCGCTGCCCCGGACCCCGCGGGGGCTGTCCGCCCCTCGACCCGGACCAGGGCAAGCCCTGGACCTCAGGTGGAAAAACTGCGCTCCGCGCAGTTTTTCCAGCAGGCCGGTGGCAAGACCACGAGGGTCGTCTCACGCGGCGACGGGCGTTGCCCATCGAGCCGTCAGCGTCGCTGCCTTGGCTGGCAAGGTCGTCGCCTGTCTTGCCACTGGCTGTTCGATGAACTGCGCATCGCGCAGTTCATCGACCCCGAGTCCAGCGCTTGCGCTGGTCCGGGTCCAGGGGTGGACAACCCCTGGTCGGGGTCCGGGGTGAAACCCCGGCGCGGCGCGGCGCGACGCTCCTCTCAGCTCTCGGCTGCCTTTGCGCGGATCGCGGTGAGCACCTCGTCGGCGCGCTGGAGTGTTTCCTCCATCGTGCCGCTCGTGTCGATGACGTAGTCGGCGACCTTCACCTTCTCTGCGACTGGCATTTGCGCGCGGATTCGCGCGCGGGCGGCCTTCTCGTCGACTCCGTCGCGCTCCATCGTGCGCTTGACTTGCAGCTCTTCGGGTGCGGTCACCACGACGAGTGGGCGAAATGCGTCTTGCATGCCGTTTTCCACGAGCAGCGTCGCTTCGTAACATGCGAGGGGCTCGCCGCGCTCCGCGAGCTCTTGCGCGAGCATCATCGTCCGCGCCCCGATGCGCGGGTGCAGGATCCGGTTCAGCGCGCGGCGCTTCTCCTCGTCGCCGAACACGATCACTCCGAGCTTGCCTCGATCGAGCGTGCCATCGGCCCGAAGCACGCCTTCGCCGAAGAGCTTTACGATTTCTGTGAGCCCGCTCGTCCCCGGTGCGACGGCCTGACGCGCCACCACGTCCGCGTCGATCACCTGCACGCCTTGCTCGCGGAAGCGTGCTGCGACCGTGCTCTTGCCGCACGCGATTCCGCCCGTCAGGCCGAAAAATACGAAGGGCATTTCATCCTCGCGAGAGCGCGGTCTCGACCGCTCGCTGCGCCTCTTCTCCCGACATGGGTTGACCAAAGAGCATCGGCCCCAGCATGTCCGAGCTTGCCTCGAGCCGCGCGATTGCCCGCGCCAGCATCTCGTCGTGATCGAATGCGAGCGGGCCTGCCTCCTCGCCGTCGGCCGTGAGCTTCACACGACCTCGCTCGTCCAGACCGATCGAGAAGAACTTCGCCGCGCGCGCGTCGTCGCCGCCCTTCGCCTCGCCGCGCCGGTCGGCGGGGAGAATCGCGACGTGCGCGACGCTCACGACCCAGCCGCGTGGATCACGGCCCGGCCGCGAGAACACGCCGAGTTCGACCATAGGCAAATCTTGAATGCCCGTCTCCTCCAAAAGCTCGCGCGCTGCGCTCTCGCGCACCGTCTCCGAGGGCTCGCAGAATCCGCCGGGGATGGCCCATCGCCCTGCGAATGGATCCTTGCCGCGCTGGATGAGCAGCACGGAGACGCGACCTTCGTCATCGAGCGAGAACGTGACGACGTCCGCCGTCAAGCTCGGCTTCGGGTACTCCTTGTCGCTCACCGCATCACCTGGGACGACGTGGCGAGTTTCACGCCGGCGTTCGTCATTTCGTCGAGTGCTCGCGCGACGCCATCCGGCGTGATGCCCGCGCTCGCATCGGTCACCAGCGTCGTCGCATATCCACGCTCCGCGAGCCCGAGCGCCGCGGCGCGCACGCAGTAGTCCGTGGCCACGCCGAAGACGACGAACGAGAGCGGCTCGTCGTACCGAGCGGCGAGCGCCTTCACGAATGGATCCGCGAGCGGATTCACGAAGAGGCTGTAGACCTCCTTCTCGAAGTACACGCCCTGCGTGTCGCCGCGGACGACCTCGTCCACGATCGGCGCGATCGGCGCGTCTGCGACGTTCGGCACGAACCGGAAGTGCGGCGGCAGCGTGCCGTCGACCTTCAGCCAGCCCGGCGTGCCCTTCACGCAATGATCCGGGAAGTTCGGCTTCTCCCCGTTCGGACCCGTGCCGCTGGTGGAGGCGAACTCCCACGCATCCCAGGCGTGCGAGTCGACCGATCCGAGGATCGGGATGTGATGGGCGACCGCGTACGCGACGAGCTTGCGCATCGCGTCGGTCGGCGATCCCTTCACGTAAAGTGAGCCGCTCGGCTCGCAGAAATCGTTCTGCACATCCACGTCGACGAAGATCGTCCGCATGATCCTTCCCTCCTACGTCGCGGCCCCCACGACCCGGGCGCGTACATCTTCCACGAGCTCGAGCAGACGCGTGGAAGGCACGGCACGATACGGCTCGTCCGTGCGCTCCGTGGGCGGCGGCGCCTCGTCGAGCACGTGGAGCGCCTCCGGCAAACGCGCTAGCTCCCGCGCGACCCGCGCACGCACCACGTCGAGCCCCTCGGCCGGCTCGGTGCGCGCTCCGTTCTTCATGCGCGGCACGAGCAGCGCCTCGGGCTGGCCTTCACCAAGCCTGCGCGGATCCTCGTCCGCGAGCGCGATCACGTCACGCGCGAGCACGCCCGCGCCGTCGACGAAGCGGTAGACCTGGTGCGGCCCGGGGAACGTGGCCTTGCCCTCGGAGAACTTGCAGATCGGGATGACCTTCCCGTCCTGTTCGATCTCGACGAGCTTGTAGACGCCGCCGAGCGCGGGCGAGTCGATGCTCGCCACGAGATCCGTGCCCACGCCGTACAGATCGATCGGCGCGCCCGCGCGGCGCAGCGCTTCGATCTTGTATTCGTTGAGATCCCCCGACGCGACGATCTTCGCCGACGTACACCCGGCCGCGTCGAGGATGGGACGCACCGCGCGCGAGAGCGCGAGCAGATCGCCCGAGTCGAGCCGCACGCCCTTCAGCTTGTCCTTGGCGATGCGCGCCGCGCGCTCGGCTCCGCGAAGCGTGTCGTACGTGTCGATGAGCAGGATCGACGCGTTCGGGAACGTCGCGACGTAGTTCTCGAACGCCTCCTCCTCCGTCGCGTGCGCCATCGTCCAGATGTGCGCGGCCGTGCCCATGACGGGGATGCCGAAGCGCTTGCCCGCCTCCACGTTCGACGTGCCCACGAACCCCGCGGCGTACGCGCTGAGTGCCGCGTCGATGGCCGCCTCCGGGTGCGTGCGCCGCGTGCCGAACTCGATCACACCCGCGCTGCCCGCCGCGCGCACCACGCGCGCCGCCTTGGACCCGATCATCGTCGCGTGGTTCACCACCGAGAGCAGGAACGTCTCGACGATCTGCGCCTCGATGATCGGCGCCGAGATCCGCACGAGCGGCTCGTTCGCGAACACCACCGTGCCCTCACGGACGGCCGAGACGTCGCCGCGGAACCGGAAGCGCCGGAGGTACTCGACGAACGGCTCCGTCATCGCATCGCGCAGCGCCGGGAGATCCCGCAGGTAGCGGATCTCGTCCTCGGTGAAGGAGAGGTTCTCGAGGTAACCGAGCAGCCGCTCGATCCCCATGGCGAGGAGGTATCGACGCCTGCGCGGCAAGCGGCGCACGAACATCTCGCACGTCGCACGCCTGTCTTGCATGCCGCGGTGGAAGTACCCCGCGGCCATCGTCAACTGGTAGAGGTCGGTGCGCAGCGCGTCCACAGATCGTTGTTACGAGCACCGCACCGCTAGGTCAATGCGCGTCGGGGATCGGTGGCTTCGGCGCCTTCGCGGCCCGCCGGGAGAGGCTCCACTTGAGCGCGGGCGGCGTGACCATCGTGGTGACGATGACCATCGCCACGACGGCCGAGAAGACCGCGCCGTCGATCACGGGCTTGCCGCCCACGGTGAGCGACTGGCCGATGCTCGCGAAGATGAGCCCGACCTCGCCACGCGGGATCATGCCGATCCCGATGCTCAGCCGATCGACCCCCTTGCCCACACCGAGCGAGCACGCCTGCTTGCCGACGATCGCCGCGACCGTGAGCGCCGCCGCGAGCAGCGGCACGCCCGGCTGCGCGAAGGCGCCGAGGTTCGTGCGCATGCCCATGAGCACGAAGAAGATCGGCACGAGGAACGACGAGATCGGCTGAAGGAGGTGTTCGAGGGTCGACTCTCCGCGCGTGGTGAAATCGCGGAAGTGCATGTCCTCGAGCACGAGGCCCGCGGCGAACGCGCCCACGATCGGGGCGAGGCCGAGGAGGCCCGCGATCCACGCGAAGAGGAAGCAGAACGCGAGCCCGAGGGCGAGCAAGACGCCGCGGGCGCGCAGGCGTGAGGCGATGGGGAAGAGGCGCCGCGAGAGCTTCGCGCCGATCACGAGCGAGCCGACGAGGAACACGAGGGCCTTGCCGAAGACGATCCCGATCTCGCCGTAGCTCATCGAGCCGCCGCGATCGGCCGCGCCGAGGATGCCCGTGACGACCGCGAGGATCACGAGCCCGAGCACGTCGTCGATGACGGCCGCGCCGAGGATGATGCGCGCCTCCGGGCTCTGCGATTCTTTCAGATCCTGCAGCACGCGCGCGGTGATGCCGACGCTCGTCGCGGTGAGCGTGGCGCCGAGGAAGGCGTGCACGTACGGACTCGCGCCGGGCAGGATCCACGCGCCGAAAAGCCAGCCGAGCGCGAAGGGCGCAACGACGCCGAGCGTGGCCACGAAGAAGCTCGTGACGCCCACCTCGAGCATCTGCGCGACCGTCGATTCGAGCCCGACCTCGAAGAGGAGCACGAGCACGCCGAGCCGCGAGAGCATGTCGATGCTCGCGTCCGTCTTGATCGGCTCGAACCCCGAAAACCCGAGCAGCCCGAGGTTGCCGAGCAAGACGCCGAAGACGAGCTCGCCGAGCACGGCCGGCTGCCCGATCCGAACCGCGAGATCCCCTCCGAGCTTGGCCGCGGCGAGGATCACCGCGAGGTAGAGGACGACGGCGCCGATCGGATCGGCATGCGCGCTCCCCTCCGCGCCGAAGGCGATCGAAGGCAGGAACGCGCCGAACAGGAGGGCGAGGAGGAGACTTCTTCTTAGAGGATGTCGGACCACGGCGGGGAGGACGCGAACGCCGCGTGGATGAGGCCCACGTGGGAGTAGGCTTGGGGGAAATTACCCCACATCCGCAGATTGCGGGTCTCGTAATCCTCCGAGAGCAAGCCGACCGGCGAGAGCGCGGATCGCGCGCGATCGAGCACCTCGCGCGCCTCGGCCTTGCGGCCCACGGCCGCGAGCGCCTCGCAGAGCCAGAAGGTGCAGATGATGAACGCGACGCTCGTCTCGCCGAACTCGTCGCCGCGATAACGCATGAGCCAGCCGCCCTGCGAGAGGCGATCACGGATCGCGTCGATCGTGCCGTGCAGGCGAGGATCGTTCGGCGGCAAGAAGCGCAAGGGCGCCATCTGGAGGAGCGCCGCGTCGAGCTCCTCGCCGCCGTAGCTCGATACGAACGAGTTCAGATCCGGGCGCCAAGCCCTCTCCACGATCTCGGCGCGGATGCGCTCGGCCGCGGCGCGGTAATGGTTCGCCCGCGCGGGCCGGTGTCGCTCCGCGACGCGCGCCATGCGATCGGCGGCGCAAAAACACATGAGGCTCGAGAAGGTCTGCGGGCGCGCGTCCGAGCGGAACTCCCAGATCCCCGCGTCCGGCGTGCCCGCCACCTCGATCGCCTTCTGCGCGAGCCGCTCCAGCAGATCGAGCCCGTGCGTCGATCGTTCGGCCACGAAACGATCGTCGAGGAAGACGGGCGCGAGCGCGAGGACCATCTCCCCGAACACGTCGTGCTGGAGCTGCGTGGACGCCGCGTTGCCGACGCGCACCGGACCGTGCCCCTCGTAGCCGGGCCACGCGTCGAGGCTCGACTCTTCGAGGTCGGGCGTGCCGTCGACACGATAGAGCGGGCCGAGCGAGAGCGAAGGCGCGGCGGAGGCGGCGATGTTGAAGAGGTACTGGATGAACTGCTCGCGCTCCTCGAAGTGGCCGAGGAGCCGGAACGCCGCGAGCGCGTAGTACGCGTCGCGCAGCCAGCAGTAACGATAGTCCCAGTTGCGGCCGCTGCCCGGTGCCTCGGGGATGCTCGTCGTCATGGCCGCGACGATCGCGCCCGTGTCCTCGAAACAATGCAGCTTGAGCGCGAGCGCCGAGCGGATGACCTCCTGCTGGAAGAGCGGCGGGATGTCGCAGTGCATGACCCAGCGCTCCCAGTAGCGCTGCGTCTGCCCGAGGAAATGCTCGCAGGCCGTGGGGAGCGACTCCTCGAGCGGCGGCCCCCACGCGAGCACGAGGTGCTTCCTGCCCGTGAGCGCGAACGGGATGTCGGTCACGTACGAGAGCGGGATGTCCGTCGTGAGGCGCAGCGGGGCGGCGAAGCCCTCGTAGCGAATGTGGTTCGAACCGACGAGGCGACCGGGGGCGCCCTTGCCCCAGCCAAGCCGCGGCTCGCAGCGGACGCGCACGCGCGGCATGCCCGAGATCGGCTCGACGATCCGCACGATCATGGTCGGCCGGAAGAACCGATCGTTCTGGAAGTAACGCGGCGCGAAGTCGAGCACCCGGAAGGCGCCAGAGGACGACCGGAAGGTCGTCTCGAGGATGTTTGTGTTCGGAAGGTATCGCTGTACCCCCGGCTCACCACCCGCCGGGCCCACCGTGAAGACCCCCCCGCCCTGCTCGTCGAGCAGCGAGGAGAAAACCGGTTCGGCGTCGAAGCGCGGCAGGCAACACCACACGATCGACCCCATGCGGTCTATCAGCGCGGAATATTGGCAATTTCCGATGACGGCAAGGTCCTCGAGTCGCACCAGGGGAGGATGGCCTAGCTGTCGTTGCCGCTCAAAAGAAAAACCGTCGGAGCAAAAAACGATCGTCCGTGGGGAACCTCGACGCGTTTCGTTCCGACGGGTCGTCTGGCGCCGCCGCGCGGTCTCAGCGCGGTGCACCCTTCGACGATCTCGATCGACGGGGCGAGGTGGGCTAGCGTGGCTCGCTCGGCGGAAAGGGAATCGGCTCGGTCATGAGCGCAGCACCCAGCGAAAAGAGCGAAAAGAAGAAGCAGAAGGCGGACAAGTCCGAGAAGCTCGGCGAGGTCCTGGATTTCATGCGCCTGCTCTGGGCCGTTGATCACGCCCTGCAGTCGATGTCGAAGCGCATGGAGGCGTCGCTCGGCGTCACGGGGCCGCAACGCCTCGTGATCCGGATCGTGGGGCGCTTCCCGGGGATCTCCGCAGGCGAGCTCGCGAGCGTGCTGCACATCCACCCGAGCACGCTCACGGGGATCCTGAAGCGTCTCGAGTCGCGCAGCATCATCGGCCGCAAGCCCGATCCGGACGACGCGCGTCGCGCGCTCTTCGAATTGACGGCGCGCGGGCGCGAGCTCGACGGTCTGAAGATCGGTACGGTGGAGGCCATCGTGCGGCGCTCGCTGGCGAAGCTCCCGCCGCGAAAGGTCTCCTCGGCGCGCGACGTGCTCGGCTCGCTCGCGCTCGCTCTCCTCGAAGAGAAAGAGTAGGCCGCATGCGAGAGCTCCGCGTCGCGATCGTCCTCTCGATGCTGCTCGCCGCGTGCGGCGGGGACGATCTGGATCTGACGCCCCTGCCCAACGACGGGAAGTTCCGCCCGCCAGCGAGCGGCGAACGCACGACCGAGGCCGACGCATGCAACACGCTCGTCGACGCCCACAGCGATCGAATGATCGCGCTCGGATGCGTGGGCTCGTCACGCACGTGCCCGGGCTTTTTGCGCGCGGAGTTCAGCGCCGAGTGTCTGCAGTACGACAAGGGCAGCGTCGACGGATGCCTGGAGTTCTACGCGTCGAAGACGACCTGCCAGGACCTCGTCCCAGCGCTCGAGGGCTGCGTGATCACGGCCTACGAGGGCACGACGCCGGCCGGTTGTCCGTAGCAGGACGAGTCCCTCACCCCTAAAACCGCCGCGCCGGGGCGCTGCCCCGGGCCCCGCGGGGGCTGTTCGCCCCTCGACCCGAACCAGGGCAAGCCCTGGACTGTTCGTGGAAGAACTGCGCGATGCGCAGTTCTTCCCACAGGCCCGTTGCCGGTTGAGATGTCAGCGCTGCTGTCTTGGCTGGCAGGGGCCCGTTCGATGAACTGCGCATCGCGCAGTTCATCGACCCCGAGTCCAGCGCTTGCGCTGGTCCGGGTCCAGGGGTGGACAACCCCTGGTGGGGCCTGGGGCAACGCCCCAGCGCAGCGCCTCCAAGCGTTCAGCGTTTTCCCTCCACGAACGATCGCATCGCGTGGACGCCCTGGCTCGCGCCCTTTAGGTTCTCCGTGTTGAGCAAGCTCGTGGGCAGCGGCAGACGCGGCAAGAGGAAGACCTCGAGCTCGAGCTCGGTGTGCGCTTCGTCGATCGCGCGCAGACGCCACACCGCGTGGAAGTCCTTCACGTTGCCCTCGAGCATCGAGACGTCGTAGGTCTCGACGCCCCCCGCCGTGGCCACGAATTTGCGAACGGCCATCCGCGCCCAGAAGCGCACGGCTCCGTGCAGCGCTGTGACCTCCATGTAGATCTCGCGATCGCCGCTCTTCGTGCGACCGAGGATCTTGGAGCGGCTGTAATGCGGCATGAACCGCGCGTAGTCGCCGAACGCGAGCACCCGCGCGCGCACGGCGTCGATCGGCGCGGCGACGATCACCTTCGCGCGCCCTCGCACGAGATTGGATCCCGGGATCGGGACCGCCACCGTCGTCGGGTTTGCCGCCGCAGGCGCCGCTCCCCGCGCAGACTCCGCGCGCGCCTCCCCAACCCCGAGGACCCCCACGAGCCAAAGCGCCCCGATCCACCGCAAGCGCTCCCCGCCGCGCACTTGATGCTGCATGCGATCGATTGTGGTCCAACAAACACATTCACGCACATTTGTGGTGTGTAAACGGACGAGTTCGTTGCCAGCGTACGGCGTGGCCGAGAATGAGTAACACCGCATACTCGAACGAATCTTGGCCGGAGGTCCGAGCGAGGGATGCGGGCGTTTGACGACGCACGCGCCTCGCGGCGCCCTGGACAGCCGGCGCGTGATCAGGGGGGATAGTTATGGTTCGGATGTCCTTGATGTTTTTGTTGGGGCTCGGAGCGGCGCTCGGGGCCCTTGGCTGCGGGAGCGACGAGGTGCCGGAGCCGTCCGGGGCGAAGCCGCCCGAGCCGCCGGCGACGACCGATGCAGGACCGGGCGGCGAAGAGGCGGCGTGCGCGCCGCTCGGCGAAACGGTGGTCGTGAGCCAGGAGGACGGGACGACACCCTCGATCCTGTGGGCGAACGGGAGCTACCTCGTCGCGTGGCAGACGCTCACGGGTGGGACGGATGAGGTGCGGGTGGCGCGGATCGGCACGGACGGCAGTGTGTCGCCCGCGCACGTCGTGGCCACGCTCGCAGGCTCGCACGCTGTCCCTTCGCTGCAGGCGACGAGCAGCGGGCCGATGATCGCGTGGGAGGACGTGGGTCCGTCCGGGCTCGTCATCCAGGCGCTCGCGCTCGGCGCGGACGGGACGCCGACCGGGCAGCCCATTCAGCTCGGCACGAGCGACGCAACGGAAGCACGTGCCGCGACGGCGCCGATGTCGGGCGGACTCGCCGTGGCGTGGATGGAGACGCCGGGCGTGCGGCTCGGGCTCGTGAGCAGCGGGGGCATGAGCTCGACAACGGCGCTGCCCGGAGCGCGTTTCCCGGCGCTCGCGAGCCGAGGCAACGAGCTTGCCGTGGCGTGGAGCACGGGCGCCGAGCTCTCGATCGCGCGGACAACAGGGATGCCCGGAAGCTCGGTGACAGGGACGGTGGTGCGGACGGGCGCCGGCGAGGCGCGGCTGCCGAGCGTGGCAATCGATGCGAGCGGCGCGTCGCTCGTCGCGTGGGAGGACACGCGCGAGGGAGCGGAGCGCATCTATCTTGTGCGCGCGGCAGCAAGCGGCGCGAAGCAGGGCGAGGTGCGCGTCGAGGACGCGGAGGGCAGCGCGAACTGGCCCATCGTGACCGTCTTGGGCGAGCGCACGGCCGTCACCTACTACCAGTTCCAGGGCGGTCCGCCCTCGATCTTCCTCTCGGTTTTCGGCCCGGATCTCGCGCGTGACGGAGCCACGCTGCGCGTCTCGGGCAAAAACGCGCGCTACCCGGCGGTCGCGTTCTCGGGGAGCGAGCTCGGCGTGGCGTGGGCCGAGAAAGACGCCGGCATCCGGATGCGCCGGGTCGGCTGCGACTGACGCAGCACGGCGAGGGGCCCCAGCGAACGAGCGAGCAAACCATGCAGCGCACCCGCCTGAAAACCGCGCAGCGGGGGCGGGCGCGCCTCGTGCACCAGGGGACGTCGTGACCATGGTCATCACGCTCGTGGCGCTTCTTCTGTGCACGATGGTGGTCGCGGCTTACGCGACTCGTGTGGCCCGCTCTGGACGGGCGTCGCACCCGCGGCTCGGGCCCTCGCCCGGCAGCGCGCTCCTGCCCGGCTGGCTCGTCGAGGCCTTCTACTGGGCGATGCACGCGCCGGGACGAGCGCTCATCGCGCTGCACGTCTCGCCGGACGCCTGCACGTATGCCTCGCTCGTGTTCTGCTGCGCGAGCCTGCCGCTCGCCGCGACGGGGCGCTTCGCCGAGGCCGCGGCCGTGGTCATCGTGGGATCGGTGCTCGATGCCCTGGACGGCATGGTGGCACGCGCGCGCGGCGTCGCGTCGCCGTCGGGCGCGGTGCTCGACTCGTTCGTCGATCGCATCGCGGACGCTGCGCCCTTCATCGGGCTCGCGATCTACTACCGGCACAACGTCCTCTCGCTCGTCATCCCGCTCGCGGCGATGGTCGCCTCGTCGCTCGTGAGTTACGCGCGTGCGAAGGCCGATCAGCACAACCTCGTGCTCCCGAACGGCCTCATGCGCAGGCACGAGCGCGTCGTGTACCTCTCGGCGTCGCTGCTCCTCGGGCCGCTCGTTCCGTACACGAACGTGCTCGGCGGCATGCCTCGGCCGCTCACGCTCCTGGGCGTGGGCCTCGTGGCGGTCGTGGGCACGGTCGCGTCGATCCTGCTCGTCGCGAGGACCCGCGCGGCGCTGCGCGATCCGCGTCCCGCGGCGGCGAAAGACGCGAAGAAGTCGTTTGCCCGAAAGGGCGCCGGCGCGCGTGGTCCGCTCCCCGTCGAGCACTGAGGCGAGCCATGGCGGCGCGAGCGCGCGCTCTCCGGGAGCGCTGGTTCTTCCTGCCTGCCCTCCCCTGGATCGGATACGCGGCGCTCGTCGCGGCCGTCGACAGGCTGCGCTGGGACATCCTCCTCGCCGCGGCCCTCGCCACGACGGCGGCCTGCTGCGGTGAGCGCGTGCGTCGCTTCTACGTCGGCGCGATCCCGGCGCTCACGCTCTTCGTTCTGTACGACGCGCTCCGGTACCTGTGGCCTGCGAGCGTCTCGGCCTCGCGTGTCCTCGGCTGCGAGCTGCGCGATGTGGAGCTCGCGTTCTTCGGCGTGAGCGTGCACGGCGCGATCGTCACGCCGAACGAGTGGCTCGCGGGCCTCGCGCATCCCGCGCTCGATCTGCTCTGCGCCGTGCCGTACGGCTCGTACCTCGGCATCATGGCGGCGCAGTACACCTACCTCTGCGTGAAGAAGCCCGACGCGGCGCGGACCTTCACGAGGCTCGCGCTCGGCACGCACGTCCTCGGTTTCGCCACGTACCTGCTGCTGCCCGCGGCGCCGCCCTGGTACGTCGCGACGCACGGCTGCGGGATCGATCTTGCGGCGCACGGCTCACCGGCCGCGCTCACGCGGGTCGACGCGTGGCTCGGCTACGGCTACTTCGCGTCGCTCTACGGTCACGGCGCCGTGGTCTTCGGCGCGCTCCCCTCGCTGCACGTCACGTATCCGCTTTATGGATTGATCGCGACGTTCCGCACCGCGAGCGCGCCCTCGCGCGCCCTGCAAATCGCCTACGCGCTCGTGATGCCGTTCGCCGCGGTCTACCTCGGGCACCACTACGTGATCGACGTGGTGCTCGGGCTCGTGTACGTGGGGATCGTTTACGGCCTCTTGCTCGTGGTGGGCGAGGCCTCGGTTCGTCAGCGGGCCTTCGACTGGCCCGTCGCCGACTTGTCCGGCTCCCAGAGCACCTCGCCCGTGCCGAGGTGGAGCGCGACGAAGCGACTCCACACGAAGAGCGCGTCGCTCAGGCGGTTCAGGTAGGTCACGGCGAGCGGATCGACCTCCGTCTCCCGCGCGAGCGACACGCAGAGCCGCTCGGCGCGCCGGCACACCGTCCGACAAACGTGAAGGTCCGTGTTCGCGCGCGAGCCGCCCGGCAGCACGAACGAGCGCAGCACGGGCAGCTCCTCCTGGCAGCGATCCATCTCTTCTTCGAGCCGCTCGACGTCGGCGGCCGTGACCCGGGGCTGGCGCGGATGCACGTCCTCGGGCAGCGTCGCGAGGAGCGAGCCCAGGTTGAAGAGCTCGTGCTGGACCCGGCAGAGCGAATCGGCGAGCTCCCGGAGCGGCGCCGCGCTCTCCGGGCGCGTCGTCGCAACGGCGACCCCCTCCAGGATCGACTGCCGGGCCGCGCCGACGAACGAGTTCAGCTCGTCCACCGTCCCGTAAGCCTCGATCCGGTCGTCATCCTTGGGGACGCGCTGGCCGCCCACGAGGCCCGTGTCGCCGGTGTCGCCTTTCTTCGTGTAGACCCGGTTGATGGTGACCCGCGGCTTGTTGAACGTGCGGGTCCCCTCGGTCGGGCCCTGCTCCCCCTGCTTCGACTCGTCCGCCATGGTCCGGCCGTCCTAGGACGCCGGGGGACCTCGGTCAAGCCGAGAGGTTTCGGCGCTCGCGCGAGTTGACGATCGAGGTTGTGGGATGGGAGAGTCCCGCGCCATGCGAACGAGCCTCCGTCACCTCCCGAGCACCTCGCAGCGCGCCGCGACGATCCTCGCGCGCTTCGCGGCCGCGGCCTGCCTCGCCGCGACCTTCGTCGCGTGCGGCCCGCCGCCGGAGCCCGCGAAGCCGCCGGAGAGCGCGGAAGAGCGCGCCGAGAAGTCCAAGATCGAAAACGCCAAGAAGCTCATCGAGAAGGCCGACGAGGCCTACAACGCCAAGGACTTCGACGAGGCGCGCAAGCTCCTCGGCCAGGCGAAGGACCTGAACGTCGAGTCGCTGAGCTTCCAGATCACCGAGCAGCTCGAGAAGGTCGACAAGCGCCACGCCAAGCTCTGGGCGAACGAGGTCGAGCCGTCGCTGAAGGACGGCGACTGCAAGGGCGCGTTCGGCGAGATCGCGGGCCCGATGCGCGATCTCGAGAGTGATGTCTTCGTCCGCGAGCTCCGTCGCCTCATCGGCGCGCAGGCCCTCGCGTGCGTGCAGTCGCGGATCGACGAGGCCACGACGGCGGGCAAGTACGCCGCGGCGCGCACGCTCGTCGCTTCGGAGGACACGAAGACGGTGCTCGGCGGCGCCGCGCAGAAGAAGCTCGTGACCGAGGTCGACACCACGATCTTCGAGGCGAAGAAGGCCGAGCTCGACGAGCCGCTCAAGGCCAAGCGCTGGGCCGACGCGATCGCGAAGATCGACGAGGCGCAGAAGAACGGCGACATCGGCGACGAAGGCGCGAAGGGCCTGCTCGGCGTGGTGCGCGCGGCGATCACGCCCGAGATCGCGGGCATGGCGGCGCGGGCCGTGGGGCAAGGCCGCGAGGCGCTGAAGGCGCTCGAAGACGTCGACAAGCTCATCAAGCTCGCGCGCTGGGAAATCGTGGGCCCGGACATGGCGCCCGTCGCCAAGGACAAGACGGCGCCCGAGGTCGTGGCGAAGAAGCGCCAGGCGCTCGCGGTCTGGGTCGAGGCCCAGCGCGTGAAGATGAAGCCCGGCAAAAAGGCCGAGAAGCGCTGGGCGCACGGCAAGGTCGCGGTCCTGCCCGCGGCGAAGAGCGACGCCCCGTCGAAGCGGGATCTCGCGCCCGCGACCGAGGTGTGGATCCTCGGACAAACCAAGGACCTCGCGCTCGTCACGGACGTCGATCCGGCGGGCGCCTCGCTCGACGTGCAGCTCGAGCGCGCCGTCGGCTGGGCGCCGCTCGCGCGGCTCGCCCCGAAGAACACGACCGAGTGGATCCCGCCGGACGATCAGCTCGTCGGCACGCGCGTCTGGGCGCCGCTCCGCCAGGGCGAGGCGAACCTCGAGCTCGGCATCGTCTCGGCCGTGAAGGGGCAAGACGTCACGGTCAAGCGCCTCGCCGACGACAAGGAGATCCAGGTCAAGCGCGGCACGTTGCGCCTCGGCCGCCTCCTGCCGGGCGCGAAGCTCGTCGCGTTCTGCCAGGCGAAGACGCAGATCGTCACGCTGGAGGAGATCCTGCCCGATC
Organism: Polyangium jinanense; assembly: GCF_028435265.1. Classification (GTDB taxonomy): domain Bacteria; phylum Myxococcota_A; class Polyangia; order Polyangiales; family Polyangiaceae; genus Polyangium; species Polyangium jinanense. The sequence goes on from NZ_JAGTJK010000019.1 coordinate 135,676, forward strand.
AGCGCACGGTGAAGCTCGTGTGCGAGGGTGGCCTCCGCAAGGACGAGGTCCTGCCCGGCCTGCGCGCGCGCCCCGAGGACCTGCCCGCGCCCAAGTGAGCAAGGACCCGCCACGTGCGCGGGTCGGCCGTCCGGGCCACCCTTGACGGCATCCCACGTCCGAACGACGAACCCGTCTCCGCCCACCGAGGAGCCGCATGCCGACGACCTACACCGATCTGATCGCCGAGGTCCGCAAGACCGTCTCGACCGTGACTCTGGAGGAGATCAAGCGCCGCCTCGAGGCCCGCGAGCCGATGGTGCTCGTCGACGTGCGCGAGAAAGAGGAGAACCGCGCCGGCTACATCCCGGGCGCGATCAGCGTCCCGCGTGGCTTCCTCGAGATGCAGATCGAGCAGAAGGTCCCGGACAAGAACGCGCCCGTGGTCCTCTACTGCGCGGGCGGCACGCGCTCGGCGCTCGCCGCGAAGACGCTGATCGATCTCGGCTACACGCACGTCGAGAGCGCGAACCCCGGCTTCGTGCGCTGGAAGGATCTCGGGTATCCGATGGAGACCCCGCCCCAGCTCACGGACGCGCAGCGCGATCGATACTCGCGCCACCTGCTCCTGCCCGAGGTCGGCGAAGTGGGGCAAGCCAAACTCCTCGCGTCGAAAATCCTGCTGCTCGGCGCGGGTGGCCTCGGCAGCCCCGCTGCGCTCTACCTCGCCGCGGCCGGCGTCGGCACGCTCGGCCTCGTCGACGCCGACGTCGTCGACGCCTCGAACCTCCAGCGCCAGATCATGCACGCCACGTCGCGCGTCGGCCTGCCCAAGGTGGAAAGCGGCGAGAAGACGATCCGCGATCTCAACCCCGACGTGAAGGTCGTGAAGTTCGAGGAGCGGCTCACGAGCCACAACGTCGAGCGCATCTTCCGCGACTTCGACATCATCGTGGACGGCTGCGACAACTTCCCCACGCGTTACCTCGTGAACGACGCCTCCGTGTGGATGAAGAAGCCCGTCGTGCACGGCTCGATCTTCCGCTTCGAGGGTCAGGTCACGACCTTCCACCCCGCGGCCGGCGGACCTTGTTATCGCTGCCTCTACCCCGAGCCGCCGCCGCCGCACCTCGCGCCGAGCTGCCAGGAGGCCGGCGTGCTCGGCATCCTCCCGGGCGTCGTGGGCACGATCCAGGCGACCGAGGCGATCAAGCTCGTGCTCGGCCAGGGAAGCCCGCTCATCGGCCGCCTGCTCACCTACGACTCGCTGCGCATGAAGTTCGGCGAGCTCAAGCTCCGCAAGGACAAGACCTGCCCCGTCTGCGGCTCGGATCCGACGATCACGAGCTACATCGACTACGAACACTTCTGCAACATCGGCTGATCACGCTCACGCGTACGAGGCGACGACGTCCTTCGACGGACGCTCGATCGCCTCGATCCGGCTCGTCACGATCTGCCGGCTCGCGTCGACGGCCGTCGCGAACCAGATCGCGTCTCCCACGCCGGGTGTCTCGATGCGCGGGATCACCGCGCCGTTCGGGAACAGCCGCACGCCCCCTTCGAGCTTCAACGAGACCGCGATGTGCGCGGGGACGAACTTCCCCGTCCGCCTGTCCCGCACCGCGACGCAGACCCCGTCGCGCATGTGGTACTCCGTGTTTCGCGTGACGTAGACGCAGTGCCTTCGACGCTCGACGCCAGGGTATCCCATCTCGGTTTCGCTCCTCGTCCGCGACCCTCGCAGACGACACGTCCGAGGGCCAAGTTCATGCGGTCCCGCGCACGAAACCGCCGAGGCACGGAACCACCCCCGAGCGCAAGTTCCCACGCGATCGTGGCCGTTTTTTCGATCCCGGCGCGCGAGATCTCTACGATCCGCCGCCGATGGCAAATCGCCCTCCTTTCCCGCGTCCGGGCATCGCCAAGGCAGGCCCGGGGCCCCTCGTCCGGCGCAGGCAGCTCGAGCTCGTCGCCGCCGAGGACGGCCTCGTCCGCGCCATGGTCGAAGGCGCGGACATCGTCAGCGAGGGCATGCCCATCACCGAAGGAGACGGCGTCGTCTACTACGGCTCGACGAGCGTGCTTTTGCTCGCGCGCTCCCGCGGTGGCACGCTGCCCGATCCCGACCTCGCGTCCATGGCCGCGCTCCTCGCGTGTGACCCACACCTCAAGCTCCGCGCGCTCCGCATTGCGCGAAGGGAGGCGTGTACACGTGTGCAGGGGGAGCTCGGACCGGTGCGCGCCGAGATCGAGGTGCGCACATCTTCCGCGGGTGTCGCCGTGGTGGTCGACGTCGTCGCCGTCGTACATGCCTCCGCCGCGAGCGGCGCGTCGCGCTAAGCTCGCTCTTCGCTCCTCGCGACCTCTCTAGCGTTATGAACAACAAAGAACGCCGCGACCCCGAGCAAAACAAGGTCATCCACGTGATCTTCGGGCCGGGCGGTGGACGTGTCGCCGAGCCTCCGAAGCGCCTGCCCGATCCCGCCCCGTCGGGTTTGCCCGCGGAGCTGCCCGTACCGCAGACGCGCGAGCCCGTGAGCGACATGTTCACCGGCGCCGAGGTTTGTCGCTTGCTCGGCATCTCCGCGGGCCGCCTGCGCTCCCTCGATCGCGCGGGCATCGTCTCGCCGAGCGGTCGTCGCAAGGGCCGCCGCGCGTACACGTTCTCGGACGTGATCGCGCTGCGCGCCGCGCGAGATCTGCTCGCGCGCAAGGTGCGTCTCCGCGACGTCGCGCGCGCGGTCGAGAACATCCGCGGCGCGCTGCCCAAGGTCACGCGCCCGCTCGCCGAGCTGCGCATCGTCTCCGATGGACAGCGCGTCGTCGTGAAGAGCGCGGCGGGCACGTTCGAACCGCTCACCGGGCAGATGGTGCTCGACTTCGACGTGAAGTCGCTGCGCGACGACGTCGTGCGCGTCCTGCGTCCGATGGTCGGTCGTGATCGCGCGAAGACCGCGTACGAGATCTACGTGCGCGCCAGCCAGCTCGACGAGAACCCGTCCACGATGACCGAGGCCGAGGAGCTTTACCGTCGCGCGCTCGAGGTCGATCCGTGGCTCGCGATCGCGTACACGAACCTCGGCAACATCTGCTTCCGTCGCGGCGACGAAGCGCAGGCCGAGTCGCTCTATCGACGCGCGCTCGAGATCGATCGCAAGCAACCCGAGGCGCAGTACAACCTCGGCTACGTCATGCTCGAACGTGGTCACGCGGCGCAGGCCGTCGAGTTTTTCCGCGGCGCGATCGAGAGTGATCCGCGCTTCGCCGACGCCTACTTCAACCTCGCGATGGCGTACGAGCAGGTCGGCGAGAGCGCGAAGGCGCGGCCGTGCTGGCGCAAGTACCTCGAGATCGAACCCACGGGCACGTGGGCCGAGATCGCGCGCCGGCATCTATAGTCCCGAGGGGGACGTCTCGCGTCCCCCTCTCGTCGCTGCTCGCCGCGTTACTTCTGCTCGCGAATCTTCGGCGGGTGATCGAGCTTCACTGTCTGGTGATCGCCCGGCGAAACATTGACGCTCATCGTCCGATCGCCCTCGGCCGGATCGAGGAACGTCACGTCGTGACTCCCCATCTTCACCCGGTAATTCGTGAGCGGCGTCTTCCCGATCGGCTTGCCGTCGAGCAGCACGTCTTGCGGGGGATCCGAGAGGATATCGAGGGTCCCCGAATCCTCCACGACTTCCTCGCCCGGCAGCGGCTCCTCGGCCTTCGGGGCGGTTTGGCTCGCCGCCGTCTCAGGCCCGGCCCCGCTCTCGGAGGCCCCTCCGCAACCGAGCGTGCCTCCCCCGGCGAACACGAAGACCATGGAAATCGCAAGGATAGTGCGGGTCGCCTTCCGCGACAGGCTCGTCATGAGGGTCGATCCTAGCAGCAGCCGCGCAGCCCCGACCGGCGGATCCTGTTCGTCTCGTCTGGATCCGTTTGCCCGTCCTTCCCCATTTTGCGGCATACTCCGTCGCCATGATCGAGAACACGACGGGAGAGCCGCGCATGGCAAATGGATTTGGACCCGGTGGTGGCGGATTGCCGCCTCCGGCACCTCCCCCGGGGGCGCCGCCTTCCGGTGGTGACAACTTCGGCGGTGGTGGCCCGCCCGGCGGCTTCGGCGGTGGCCCGCCCGGCGGCTACGGTCCTCCTCCCGGCGCGCCTCCCGGCGGCTACGGTGGTCCTCCCGGCGGCGGTCCTCCCGGCGGCGGCGGCTACGGCGGTCCTCCCGGCGCGCCTCCCGGCGGCGGCGGCTTCGGTGGTCCCCCCGGCGGTCCTCCCGGCGGCGGCGGCTTTGGTGGTCCTCCCGGCGGGCCTCCCGGCGGCGGTTACGGTCCTCCTCCCGGCGGCGGCTACGGCCCTCCTCCCGGCGGCAACTTCGGCGGGCCTCCGATGGGCGGGCCTCCGATGGGTGGACCTCCCATGGGCGCCCCGATCATCCCGCAGCAGAAGAAGGGCCCGAACATGGGCCTCATCATCGGCCTCGGCTGCGGCGGCCTCCTCCTGGTCACCATCATCGGCGTCGTCGGCTTCTTCTGGTACGCGGCCAAGAAGACGTCCGAGGCGATCGCGGCGATCCCGCTCGACTCGGCGAACCCGGACGGCCCGAAGCTCGGCGATCTCGGCGACCTCACCAAGCCCGCGAAGCCCGGTGATCTCAAGGCCGAGCTGAAGGATCTCCGCAACTACAAGGCCGAGTACGGCAGCACGATCCACTTCGTCGGCGAGATCCACAACACGGGCAAGGATCCGCTCGGCTTCCCGAACATCAAGGTGACGTTCTACGACGACGCGAACACCGCGATCGACAGCGGCACCTGCTCGAGCCTCATCCGCGAGCTCGCGCCGGGCGAGAAGGTCCCCTGCACGTTCTCGCTCTACAAGACGACGAAGTGGGCCTCGTACAAGACCGAGTCGAACCCGATGAAGCCGTTCTTCACGGGCAAGGCCGCGAAGCTCAAGATCTCGGACACCAAGTTCACGGCCAAGAAGGGCTTCAACCCCCACCAGGTCGAGGGCAAGATCACGAACGAGAGCGCGTTCAAGGCGAAGAGCGTGTGGGCGCTCGTCTCGCTCTACGACAAGGAAGGCAAGATCTGCGGCGCAGATCAGGCCCTCGTCGCCGGCAACGATCTCGACTCCAACTCGGGCGGCATCTTCACGGCGAAGATCTACAACGTCGCCGCTCCGCCCGACACCTTCCGCGTCCTCGCCGTCGGCTACAGCGAGTGATCCAATGAGCGACGTCGGCTCCGCGCGCCGCGCGAAGGAACAACTGAAGAACGACATCGGCGCAGAGCCTTTCTGCGCCGGCGTCGGCGTCGAGCGCGAAGACGGCATCGGGTTCGTCGTGCGCGTGAGCGTTCGCCCCGGAACGCTCGCCGAAGCAAAGGCCCGCGTGCCTGCTCGCGTCGGCGACGTCGTCGTCAAGCTCGTCGAGACCGACTAGCGCCTCGGACGTCCGCCGCTCTGCGCGGACGTTCGTCTTGTCCCCTCCCCTCGTATCGCTGCCATCTTTTTGCGCGCACGGTGCGCGGCCGAATCGGCGGCCCACGCGCACCAAAGCGTGTAACCTTCAGGCTTCGTGAACGCGCTGAACCTCTCGCGCAAGCTCGCTTCCCGCATCGTCGAGGGTCTCAAAGGTCGAGGCCGGATCCTCGTCGTCAAGGGCGGGACAGCTGCGCTCGTCCGCGCCGTGGACGACGCGATGTCCGGTTACGTCGAGCCGCTCGCCGAGCGCGCACTGCGCGCCGACGCAGCCGACGATCCGACCACGCGCGAGGCGCTCTCGCGGCTCACGGGCCGCGTGGCGCAAGCGCTGCTCGCCTCCGAGCATCTCGAAGACGTCTTCGCCGATCGCAGCGTCGTCGAGCGCGAAGTGCTCGACGCAGCCCGCATCGCGCTGCGTGAAGCGAGCGCCTCGCAGGACGAAGCGGTCGTGCGTGTCGAGCTCGATCTGCTCGGGTACGTCGCCGCCACCGCGGGCAAACGCGCGCGGCCACAGTCGCTCGTGATCGCGCTCGAGCGCGCCGGGCTCGTCGCAGGCGCGCGTCTCGAGAGTTACGATCCAGCCGCGCGCGAAGCCGTCTTCGTGCCCGAGCCGCCGGCAAACCCAGACTTGCACCTCGAGCTGGAAGAAGCCGTCGCGGACGAGCTCTGCGCGCTCGTCGAGCGAGGGGTGGTGGAGCTGCCGACGCTCGAACGCACAGCACAGCTCACGCACGAGGTCAGCCCCTCGGAGCGGGCGCGGCTGACGCGCCTCATCGATCGCGCAGCCACGCGCACGCTCCGCCGCACGGGCAACGCAGCGCAGTGGGAGATCCCGGACGGTCGCAGCGTACGTGTCGTCTACACGCCGCTCTCGGAGCAGGACGCGCGCGACGTCGACATGCACGTCGCGGCCTTCGCGGCAGAGGTCGACACCTTGCTCGCCGACGCAGGCGCGCCGCTCGTCTCGGCGACGGCCGCCGTGTCTCCCCCGCCCCCCCCTGCCGAGCCTGCCCGCGCGCAGCGGCGCGCGAAGCCCGCGCCAACACCGGAGGCGCCCGAGCCGCTGCATCACGCAAACGGCAACGGCGCAGTGCTCCCCGTCGAGGAGCCTGTCGAGGAGGAGGCCCCGCCCTCGGAGCCGGCACCGAAGCCCGCACGGGCGCGCGCCACGACGAAGCGCTCGCCCCGCTCGAGCTCACGCACGCCCGCAGCCACGCGCGCAGCAGCAGCACGGACCACGACGAAGAAGCGCGCGCCGGCGAAGCGAGCGACAAAGCCCGGCACGACGGAAGAGGGCACGCGCAAGAAGGCGACGAAGGCCTCGACGAAGAAACGCGCGCTACCAGCGACGACGACGAAGGCACGCACGACGAAGACGCGCACGACGAAGAAGCGCTGAGGGAGAGGCGGTTCGGGGGCGTAGCGCCGGGGTTTCACCCCGGGCCCGACCAGGGGCTGTCCGCCCCTGGACCCGGACCAGGCACGGCCTGGACCGAGGGTGGAAGAACTGCGCGATGCGCAGTTCTTCCAGCGGGCCGGTGGCAAGGCGGTGGAGGTCCGTTTCACGCTGGCGACGCCCTGTTGGTGCTCCAAAACGGAGTGTCGAGGACCCGAAGCGAGGGCCGGGCAGTCGGGGTGGGTCATGGGGAGGCCCCGAAGGAAGGTCCCGGCGGTCGGCGTGCGCCATGGGGAGGCCCCAACGGGAGGTCCCGGCGATCAGGATGGGTCATGGGGACGCCCCAAAGGGAGGTTCCCACGGTCGGGGTGCGTCATGGGGACGCCCCAAAGAGAGGTTCCCGCGGTCGGGGTGCGTCATGGGGACGCCCCAACGGGAGGTCCCGGCGATCAGGATGGGTCATGGGGACGCCCCAACGGGAGGTCCCGGCGATCAGGATGGGTCATGGGGAGGCCCCGAAGGAAGGTCCCGGCGGTCGGCGTGGCCTTTGGGGAAGCCCCAGAGGATGGGGCGGCGGCCCGCCGGGGGTTTGGGCAGGCCCCAAAGCGGACCTCGGGTGACACGGCCCGGACACGCTGCCGGTCGAGGGCACGCCCTGCGAGAATGGCGGGACGTGCATGGCTGCCGAGGTCGACCCCTGCCCCCGCCGACAATTCGCCTGATCAGATCCGGCGCAGCCCCGTCGCGCTGGCGAGCAACATCTCGCGCACGGCCTGTGCGCGCTCGCGCGCGACGGGCACGCACACGCCGCGCCGCTCGGGTCCGATGCCCACGCCCACGAAGATCCGCGTCTCGCCCCCGTCCCGTTCGAGCTCCTTGATATGGGCCGCATTCACGAGCCAGTTGCGGTGGACACGCGTGAGCGCCCGGCCAAACGAGGCCTCGATCGCCGATAAAGACAGGTCGAGGTCGAACGTGCCGTGTGGCGTGTGCACCGAGGTGAGCCGGTCGGCCGCCTCGAATGCCCAGACCTCGTTTTGCTCGAGGAACACGAGACTTCGTCCGCGGCGCGCCACGATCCGGAGCGGGCTCTGGCTCTGGGGCATGACGACGCGACGCCGGGCGGCGAGGCGCCGCAGGCATTGCTCGACGCGCTCCTCGGTGAATGGCTTCAAGAGGTAATCGTCGACGCCGAGATCAAAGGCCTCGATCGCGTGCTCCTTGAATGCCGTCGCCAGCACGAACATCGGCCGCCGCGGGTTTCGCGCCGAAGTCCGCACGAGATCGAGCCCGGTCTCGTCGTCGCCCTCGAGCACGATGTCGACGAAGACGACGTCCACTTCGAGCCCGGCGGCAGCCGGCTGCAAGGCCTGGCGCGCCTCGCCGACGCTCGCGACCGCGCCGACGACCTCGGCGAGGTGCGAGCCTTCGAGCAGCTCGACGAGATAGTTGCGCGCGGGCCACTCGTCCTCGACCACGAGCACGCGGAATCGAAACGTATCGACGGTCCCGGAGACATCGGTCATCGGACCACCTCGACGTGGGTCTCGGGCCGGAGCTGCTCGCGCATGGTCGTGATGGTAGCCCACGGATGCGGCCGCGGGGAAACGACGTCTCGAGGAGAGCTCACCGGACGTGCAGGGGGATCTCGAGCCAGGCGAGCCCTCCGCGGTTGTCGCGGACCACCGCAAAAAGCATCTCCTCGCCCGCGGCGAGGGGGGCCCGGAGGTCGGCGGCCGTCGTCCCGACTTTGCCGCTCTCCGGATCGTAGAGCAGGCGCGTGGAGTTCACCTGCCCTCCCGTGATGTAGTAATCGACCAGGATCCTCTCCTTGCCCATCTCACCGTCCGCGGTGCGATAGCTGGGATCAGGCTCTTGACTCGATTCGGGGACCGAGATGTCGAGGGGCTTCACAGGGCATTGCTCGATCTCCGGCATCGTGCAGTGATCCACCGTGATGCCGTCGTTCGGATCGATGGTCGCGAAGTCGAAGCTGAGGTGATCGATCACGGGATTGGAATTCGGAAGCAGGGGGAAGACGAAGACGCGCGAGAACGCGAACATGAAGTCTTCGGGACCGAGCTCCTTGCGATCCGCATCAAAACAGCCGAAAGGGACGGCCTGCGGGCCCATCCCGCGTGCGCCGATGTATTCGACGTGCCCGGCGCACGCCATGTTGAAGACGACGAGGGTTTTGTAGAAGGGCACGCTCCCGGGTTCGGGCGGTCCGGACGGCCCCGGCATTCCAAGCACGTCTTCGGGCACGTCGAGCGAGAACGAAGTACCTTCCTTCAAGAGCGGCGTGAGGTCTTGGCCTCGCGGAAACGCACCCGCAAAGGCCGGATAACATTCATAAGGCGCGCCCTCCGGCGGATCGGTGCAGACCGTCGGAATCCAGAACACCCGCATGGGCTGCGCCTTCTCCTTTCGCCCGTCGAAGGCGAGCACATCGAGGTTCACCGTATCCCCGGGCGTCGCGTAGGGCTTGTCGGCGCGCGTCGCGAGGATACGCACGCTCGCCACCTCGTTCTCCGGAGCGAAATCGGGAAAGTTGCACCCCGTCGCTCCGAGCATCCAGACAGCCCCCATGATCCAAGCATTTTTCGTCATAACTCCCCGCGCAGCCCCAGGCTCGGTAGAATGGGCAAACCGCTCACGTAGGACGACTGGGTGTAGTCGTAGTTGTAGGCAATCCCCTCGGGGTTCTGGTGGTTGTAGATGTTCTGGATATCGATGTAGGCCGAGAGCTTCCACGACTTGAAGGTCCACGTCTTGTCGAAGCGCACATCGAGCTGGTGGAAGAACGGAAGCCGCGCGCCATACGGCGGATACGCGGTCGCCGCCTGAAAACTGCCGGTCGTCGCGTCATAGGCGCCGCGGACCGTGGGTGTATAGGGGTTCCCCGAGACGAGGCGGAAACGCGCGCCGAGCCGATACCCGCGCCCGAAGTTGTAGCTCCCGATCGTCGTGAGGACATGCGTCTGATCATATTGGGAAAGCGCAGACGGTTCCGAGGGTTCGGGGCGGCGCTCGCTTCTCGACAGGGTGTAGGCAATCCATCCGAAGAAGCGCTCGTCGGACTTGTAGCGCAGGAGCCACTCGGTACCGTAGACGGCCCCCGCCCCGACGTTCCCTGCCCCATCGGAAACCAGCCTGTCGAGCTGCTTGTAGAACGCGTTCACCGAGAGTTCTACCCGGGGGCCGAACTCCTGCTCGAACCCGACGTCGTAATGAACGGACCGGTTCGATTTGAGGCCCTCCTGGCCGAAGACGGGATCCGTCTCCAGCGGCCCCGGCGGCTGATAAAAGATGCCGGCGCCCGCCTTGAGCGCCGTGCGGGGGGAGCCGCTCGTGAGCTCCTGCCTCAAATTCAAGCGTGGAGAGAGGTCCCAGCTCTGGGTCGAGCTCGTGTAATCCAGGCGGAGCCCCGGCACGATGCGCATCCCCCGCCACGGCATGATCTCCCATTCCGTGTACATGCCGCCGAAGAGGCGATTTCCGGATTGTGTCGTCTCCAGCGGCACGTCCTCGGGTCCACCCGCGGGGACCCCCGGCGGGCGGGGACGCGGAAAGCGGATATGCAGGTCATAGGGGCTGTAGATCATGTCCATCCCGACGTTCGCGCGGACGGACCGCATGACCTTCTGCGAGATCTCTGCGCGTCCGCTGATCGGGAGCTCGGTCGTCGTGAAGCCCAGGGCGCCGAAGCCGATATCCATCGAGTCCTGCCCGACGGCGGCCGTGACCTTGAGCTCCGTGCTGTCCGTGAGCTTGTGCTCGTAGCGGGCCTGGAGGCGCCAGAAGCTCGTATGGGTGCCGATGCCGCTGAAGCTCGTGGCCCCGGCGTTCGGGTTCTCGTTGAAGATCTCGAGACCGTCATCGGACCCGAAAAACAGAAGGCGCAGCGACGCCCTCTGGCCGAAGTCCTTCTGGAGCATGACCTGGTAGTCGTAATATCGCGGCGCCGTCGACACGCCCGCGCCGGCGGCCGTGAGGACGGGGCCGAGCCAGCCGTCGAACCACGAGCGGCGGCCGGCGATCAGAAATCTCACGCCCGTCTTCGGAATCGTCCCCTCGACGAGGAGGCGGGCGTCGATGAGATCGAGCTGCGCCATGCCGTGAAGCTGCCCGTCTTTCTTGGGATCACGTATCCCGACATCGACCATGCCGCCCATCCCGCGGCCGTACACCGCGCTGTAGTTCGCGGGATAGAAGTTGATCTTGTCGAGCGCCTCCGTCGGCACCACGGAGCTCAGGCCGCCGAAATGATACACGATGGGCACGGGCGTGCCGTCGACATAGGTAATCGTGTCCTGCGGCGCGGACCCACGAACGATGAGCTGGCCGCCGAACGGAGGCGGCCGCGCGACGCCCGGGAGGTTTTGCAGCGACCGCAGCGCATCCCCGTTCGTCCCCGGAATGAGCGCGATTTCTTCCTTCTTGAGCGTGCGTTTCGTCACCTCACGGGGCGGGCGCTCCCCGCGGACGACGATCTCCTGGACCTGTGGCTCGTCCTCGCTTTCGGCGCCTTTCTCCTCGGGGGCCTTCTGGGGCAACAATCTCAAGACGACGTTGGTCTCTTCCCCGGGCGTGAGCTCTTCGTCCGCGGATTGAGATTCATAACCTTGAGCCGCGACGGTGATGTGCGTCGGGCCGCCCATCACGTTCTCGAGGGTCCACGATCCATCTGCGGCCGTCTGCGTCGTGTGCTCGGCGCCGTCGGCGGTCCGCACCGTGACGCTCGCGGAGGCGATCGGCGAGCCTTTCGTCTGGCGCTCGACACGTCCTGTGAGCTTGGGCGGCGGGGGCACGAAGACGTAACGGAACTTGATCCGGGCCGGGATGTTCTTGTCGCCCCGCCGGGCCGGTTCGAATACGAGCTTCTCGGCTGCGGCGACGGCGGCCTCGTCGAATCCGTGGCCCTGGGGTGCTTCGACGGTCGCCTTCCGAACCGCCCCGGATGCATTGATTTCGAGGATCAGGACGACCGTGACTTCCTCGAAAAACCGCTGTTTCAGCGCTTGCTCCGGATACTTCACGCCGGGGTCGTTCGTGAGCCGCGGCGGGACGACGACCGGTTGCGGCGCGGCGGCCTCGGTCGCGCCAGGCGGCTCGTCGGGCGCGCCTGCGAGCGCGTCCCGTGATGCCAAGGACGTCAGGAGGAAAGCCACGGCAGCGCCGCGACGGAGTGGATGGTCGGAAAGAGTAGCCAAGGTTCTCGGTGCAAGGATGCACGCGTGGCCGCCACGTGGAGCTTCGATCCGACGAGCCGTCGGATCCCTCCGACGAAAACCTTGCCTTGGGCCACGAGCCACGAGAGCGCTCGTCGCGCGCCGCCACGGGGCGCGAGCGCGGCGAGCGAAAGGGGTTCGTCCTCCGAGGGAGGCCCCTCGTCGGAGGTATCCCGCGGCTCGTCGGATGAGCGTCGCGCTCCGCCGGCGAGCCGGCATAGGAAAGAGCCGGGGCGAAAAGGCACTCGCTTTGAAAGGCTTAATGGAAGATGAATCTCATCGAGTGGCTGCAGCGCATCATGGTCGGCTTCGGCGCCGCATGGGTCATGTGGCTCATGATCGGCCTGAGCGTGATCAGCGTCGCGATCATCGTCGAACGCGCGTGGTTTTTCTGGTCCCTGCGCGACGATGTCGTGGTGCTCGCGCGTGATCTGCGCGGCGCCCTCCTCGACTCGATCGAGGCGGCGCACGAGCGCATGGCCCGGTCGCCCTCTGCCGAAGCCGCCGTCGTGAGCGCGGGGCTCGTCGAGGCGCAACGCGGCCCGAAAGCCGCGGAAGAAGCCATGGCGGGCGCGCTCGCGCTGCAACGCATGAAGCTCGAAAAACGCCTCGCCTACCTCGGCACGCTCGGCAACAACGCTCCGTTCATCGGCCTCTTCGGCACCGTCATCGGCGTCGTCGGCGCGTTCGACGCGCTCGGCAAAGCCGCGGACAAACCGCTCGCGGAGGCGGCCTCCGCGGCGATGGCCCCGCAGCAGGTCATGTCGAGCATCGCCGAAGCGCTCGTCGCCACGGCCGTCGGCCTCGCGGTGGCCATTCCGGCCGTCGCCGCGAACAACTACTTCCAGCGGCTCATCAGGTCGACGATCGCGAATACGGATGCGCTGACGCGTGTCCTGCTCGCGCACCTGCACGGCGAGAAGGAGAGCGCGCTCGAAGGTGCGGTCAAGAAGGCAGCGAAGAAGGGCGAGGACGAGGTAGAGTCCAGCGAGGAGGATCGCTGATGGCCGCGTCGAGCTCGAGCAACGAGGACAACATGGTCGAGGGGATCAACGTCACCCCCCTCGTCGACATCACCCTCGTGCTCCTCATCATCTTCATGGTGACGGCGAAGATCATCGTGTCGCAGGCCGTGCCGCTCGACCTGCCGAAGGCCTCGCCGGGGCAAGACGTGCAGATGGTCTTCAGCGTCGAGCTCCGCGCGAACGGGGACATGGTCATCGACGGCAAGAAGCTGCCGAACGACGACGCCGCGCTCCCGCTCGCGAAGGAGGCGCAGGCGAAGACGCCCGATCTGCGCGCCGTCATCCGCGCGGAGCAAACGGTCCAGCATGGCCGCGTGATTCACGCGCTCGATGTGCTCAAACGGGCGGGCATTACGAAAATCGCGTTCGGCGTGACGCCCGTCGCAGCCGACGACGGCAAAACGCCGCCCGTCCCCGCGACTCCATGAGGTGAAAAAACCATGAGCTCGGTGGCAGGTAAGTTCGAGGGGGAGGATCCAAAGCTCCCAGCGTTCACCCCGTACGGAGGGGCGGCCGAGCAGCGTCGTGATCCCCTCGCGTATGTCGTTCGCCTCGGCCATCGCGCAGGGCAGATGGGCATGGGGCTCGGCCTCGTGTTTGCCCTGATGTCCCACGCGTCGGTGCTGGGGATGATGTCGCTCTTCGACACGCGAGGCGCCCTCGGCGAGACGAGCCCTGTCGAATACGACATCGCTCTGCCGCCCGAAGAGGTGGAAAAGCCCAGGCCCGAGGAAAAACCCCCGGAGCCCGAGCCCGAGCCCGAAGCCCCGCCGTCGCCAGCGCCAGTGGTCAAGGAGAATGCCCCGACGAAGGGGCCCGAACCCGAGCCGCCGCCCCCACCCACGCAAGCGGCGAAGGTGCTCACGCAGGAGCCCGATCCGGAAGAACCCGTTGACATGACGGGGCAAGGGTTCGTCACGGGTGATGGCGCGGGGCCCGGGTACGGAATGGTGTCGGCCGCGGGGACGGGGTCGGCGCCGACGTACAACAAGGGCGCTTCGCTCGACGGCAAGGAAGGCGGCAAAGGAACGGGGCCAGGGCCCGTGACGCCGCCGGCCCCCGAGGGGCCCGATCTGTCGAAGCCTCCCGGGCTCGCCGGCAGCTCCGCGTGGGATTGTCCCTTCCCGCCCGAGGCCGACGCGGAGCAGATCGATCAGGCCGTCGTGTCGATCGTCATCACGGTGCGGGCCGACGGCACGCCGCAATCCGTGAATGTCATGAGCGATCCGGGGTATGGCTTCGGTCGCGCAGCACGCCTCTGCGCGCTTTCGCGCAGGTACACGCCCGCGCTCGATCGAGCGGGCACGCCGAGGGTCGCCGCGACGCCGCCGATCCGCGTGCGTTTCACGCGGTAGGAGGTCTCCCGCGCTGAGGATTTGCTCTCGGCGGCACGACTCTTTCCCAACGGGTGCGAGATGGTTTACGTTCGTACCATCCGCATGAACTCGAACGCGCTTTCTTACACCGCCCTGGCCTTGGCCCTCGCCCTGGCCCTCCCCTTCGCCGCTTGTTCGTCCGGGAACGGCGGCGATGACACGACCGGCAGCGGCGGCTCCTCCTCTGCCGTGTCCTCGTCCTCCGCCTCGTCGTCCTCGTCGTCCTCGTCGTCGTCTTCGTCCTCGTCGTCGTCTTCGTCCGGAGGCGGCCAAGTGCATACCGACCTGTTCGCGTGCGGCGTGCCGACCGACTGCCCGCAGATGAGCATTCACCTCTACCCGGAGCCGGAGGACGCCCTCATCTGCGCCGCGAAACTCATCGTTTCGAACGCCCCGGGCGCGCTGAGCGCCATCGAGGTGCCTGGTGGCAAGTTCTTCGAGACCGAGCGGCTCATCATCCTGCAGGGCGACGGCAAGGCGCTGGTGCAATCGCGCCATCGGGAGTGCGAAATCGGGAGCTGTCCCAATCCGGTTCCGTGGGAGCCTTCCTCGGCGCATCAAATCTGCGACGTCGTCCTCGGTAGCGGCGTCGAGGCCGGCTGCGCGGCCATGGACGACATGACGTGCCGGTGGTCGCCGTGGGGCCCGGGGAAGCTCGAGAATTGCATGGACGTCGCAGACTGGAGCTGCGACGACGTCGCGGCGGCCCTCTGATTCCGTTTCGCGAGCATGCCGCGCGGCGCCGTGTGGCGTTCAGGCCTTCGGAGGGCTCGCGAGCGCGGCTCGGTTTGTTACGAGGAACTCGCGGACCGACTGCGGGGCGCGGCCCGTGAGGCGCTGCACCGTGTCCGTCACCGTGGCAAGATCACCTTTCGTGATGCCCTTGTCGAACGAAGCCAACGTCTTCGCCATCGGCTCGGGCATTCCGTGGTCGACCATGCCCTGCACGAGCGCCTCGATCGGGACCGAGACGTGCTCGATCGGCCGGCCGAAGATGTCGCTCGCGAGCGCCGCGAGCTCTTTGCTCGTCAGCGCCGCGGGGCCGGTGACGTCGAGCGTGCGTCGCCCCTTCGCGCCGTCCCCAAGCGCCGCTGCCGCCGCACGCGCGCAATCGTCGCGCGTGACCCAGGCAATCGCGCCGTCTCCACGCGCGTCGACCAGCTTGCCCGATGCGAGCGCCGGCGGCAGCCACACGAACAGCATGTCGGTGTAGAGGTTGTTGCGCAGGATCGTGAAATCGAGACGGCTGCTGACGAGGGCAGCCTCCGTCCCGGCGTGATCGTCCGCAATGAGGATCGGCGATCCAACCGGGTTCGGCAGCGACGTATAGACCACGTGCTCGACGCCCGCGGCCTCGAACGCGCGCACCGCGGCCTTTTGCTGCGCGAGCCGCCGGCCCGGACGATCGAGGGAATCGGTGCTGATCAAAAGCGCGCGGCCGACCCCGCGGAAGGCCTCCGCGAGGCTTTTTTCGTCGTCGAAGTCGGCGCGGCGGACCTCGACCCCCTTCGCGGCGAAGTCTTTCAGCGAATCGGGCGTGCGGGTGGTCGCGACGATCGGGCCGACCTTTTGCTCCAGCAAGAGTTCGAGGACGCGACGACCGAGGTGCCCCGAGGCACCCGTGACGAGAACGGCGGAGTTGGACATGCTGGCCTCCTGGGGACGGAAGCTACGATCGCGCGCTTCTCATAACAATGATTGCGTACGGGAATCTTTGGTGCACCTCTGCAACAATCAGCGCTCGGCTTCGTCAGGACCCGAGAGCGGGCGCTGCCGAAGCATCTCGGCCACGAGCTCGCGGAACGCGGTGACCTTCGGGGGCAGGTGCTTGCGGCCCGAATGCACGAGGTAGACCGTGCCGCTGTACGCGAGCCAGCGCGGCAGGACGCGCACCAGGGTGCCCGCAGCGACGTCCGCGTCGGCCATGAAGGACGGCAACGAACCGATCCCCGCACCTGCTTTGATGACCTCCCGGAGAAACCACATGTCGTCGCCCGTGACACGTGGAGTCACGGACACGGTCGCCTTCGAGGTAGGTCCCGAGAGCAAGAGCGGGGGAACGCCTCGAAACGCAATCCAGTCGTGGCCATCGAGGTCGGCCGGCGCGCGCGGCACACCCCTCCTCGCAAGGTACGACGGCGAGGCGTACAGGCGGATGGCGAGCGTTCCGACCTTTCGCGCCACGAGCGTCGAATCGCGGAGCGGCTTGCTCCAGACGCGGATCGCGAGATCGATGCTCTCTTTCACGAGATCGACCACCGTATTCGTGAGGTGCGCCTCGACGCGTACGTTCGGATAACGCACCGAAAACCGCGCGATCGCCTCGGCGAGGACCATCGCACCAAGGTCGACGGTCGAGGTGAGCCGCAGCGTGCCCGAAGGGGCCGCCTCGCGCTCCGGCAGATCGGCGAGCGACGCTTGGAGCGCCTGAAGAAGCGGCGCGACACGGTCGAACAATGCAGCGCCCGCCGTGCTGATGGAGACCCGCCGCGTCGTTCGATGGAAGAGCGCCACGCCGAGCGTTTCTTCGAGCACGGCGACCGCGCGGCTGACGGTGGAGCGCGGAACGCCGAGCCGCGCGGCGGCCGCAGAGAAACTGCCTTCGACGTGGACGGCGACGAACGCGCGGACGAGGTTCAGATCAATGTCGCTTCCATGCACCGCCGAGGCTTACACGTGCCCATGGTTCGCTGCAAGAATGGCGTCGCAGGGCTCGTTACACGAGCACGGGTATGGACGGGGACCGGGCATGGCGCTAGGACACACGCATGTCCGAGCGCGAACGCATGCTGGCCGGGGAACTCTATCGACCGGACGACCCGGAGCTCGTGGCCGCCCGCGCCCATGCGCGCCGCCTCAGCCGGGCCTACGACGAGGTCCCGGAGGACGAGCCCGCCCTGAGGCGCGAGATCCTCGATGCGCTCTTCGGCACGCTCGGCAGCGGGGCGTTCATCGAGCCGCCATTCCGGTGTGATTACGGCGTGAACATCCACGCCGGCGACAACCTTTACATGAACTTCGGCTGCGTCTTGCTCGATTGCAATCGGATCGACATCGGCCACCGCGCGCTGCTCGCCCCGGGCGTGCACATCTATACCGCGACGCACCCGCTCGACGCGGCGCTGCGGGCGTCGGGGCGCGAGTTCGCGAAGCCGGTCCGGATCGGCGACGACGTCTGGATCGGGGGCGGCGCGATCGTGCTGCCGGGGGTGACGATCGGGGACGGAGCGGTGATCGGCGCGGGAAGCGTGGTCACGAAGGATGTCGCGGCGGGGTGGGTCGTGGCGGGGAATCCGGCCCGGCCGATCAAGCGGGTGGATGGGAATGACGGCGGCGGCTCCCGTCCTACCGCCCCTTCCGCCGATAAATCCAGATGACCGGCGTCCCCTGCAGCCCGGCCACGTGCGCCGGCTGCACCGTCCCGTAGGCCACCCAGGCCTGATACTCCTGCCCCTGCATGTGCTGCTCGTGGTGGTAGAGGGCAAACTCCGCCTCGTGCACCGTGCCGACCCCGCGGATGTCCTTCCGCAGCCGGCCATCCTTTTGCAGCATGTCCCACGACGGCCAGGCCGTATCGTGGATGTACACCGTCCCGCCCCGCGGCACCTCGCGGTTCAGGTAATCCACCACCGCGCCTGTCGTATACCCCCAGAACGTCCGATTGAGCCCGAGCGTCGCCGCGCCCTTCGCCCCGCCCACGAGCGGCACGTAATTCGAGAGCCCCCACGGATGCGACGCTGCCGTCTCCGCGATCGGCGCCGCCAAGAGCACCGGGAGCAGCGCCATCGCCGCCGCCGGCCCATGCGCGAATTTGCGGACGCTTCCCGCTTTCAGCTTCCGAAGCTCAACGCGGAGCACGGAGACGAGCCACGACACCCCTGCCCCAGCGAAGAGCGCGAGGAACGGATACGCCTGCATCCAGTGCTTCGTGCCGCCGAAGATGGGCGTCTTCGGCAGGAGCCAGGCGCCGTACGAAATGCCGATCGCCATCAGCCAGAGCAGGTCCGTCTCCCCGCCCTCGCGCCGCGCGACCTTGCCCGCCCGCGCCCGCAAAAACGCCTGGATCCGCGCCCGCGACCGCACGACGAGGCCCAAGGCGAAGAGCGCGAGCGTCACGGTCGGCACCGTCGCCGCCGTCATCAGCGGCGCATACAGGCGCGGCATGGGCGGCGTCCAGTACGTCCGCCCGAGGAACTCCATGTTGTAATACTCGTGATTCAGGTGGAACGACGCATACGCCGCGAGCCGCGCGAACGTGTCCCGCCAGATCCACGGCCAGAGCGCGTACATCACGAGCGGCCCGAGCACGGCCATCGCCCCGAGCGCCGCGAGCGCTCTCGTCCGCGTCTCCTTCATGTCGCCGCCCGTCAGCCGGTCGCGCACGAGGCAAAGCGCGACGTACGTCACGGCGAGGATCGGCAAGAACCACGCATTGTGCTTGGTATCGAGCGCGAGGCCAAACGCGAGGCCCGCCGCGATCGGCCAGCGGGACCCGCCCTCCCGCATCGCCTTCCAGAAGCAATACGTGGCGAGAAGGAACATGGTCACGACCGGCACGTCGAAGCAGGCGAGGTGCGCGTGATAAAAGAAGTTCGGCATGCAGAAGAGCGCGATCGCCGCGAAGAGCCCCGCGATCCGCCCGCGTGCCTCCGTCCCCCACCGATAGACGAGCGCGACGCCCGCACCCGCGAGGAAGATCCCCGGGAAACGATAACTCGTCCCCTCCATCGCGAAGAGATGCCACTTCTTCTGCAAGAACAGGTTCGAGAGCGCGAACAGCGATTTGATGAGCCCCGGATGCTCGCTGTTCACCCGCCACGCATTGTCGATCGCCTTCGGCTCGAACGCGGCCCGCGGGTTCTCGAAGAGGAGCTCGAACCACCGGCGATAACTATCGGCCGCGTGAAAGTAAAACCCCTCGTCACGCGCATAGCCGAGGTTTCCCACGGTCGCGACGAGCACGACCATCACGAGGCCCGCGAGCAGCGCCGCGACGAGATCGTCCTTCCAGGTGAGCTTCGTCCCGCTCATCGCGTGTCCGCCTCGAAGCAGAAGTGCCGGTGCGCGTGGTTCTTGCTCGACACGAAAAACTCCACCGTCGCGCTCTTCTTGCCCGCGTGGGCGCCGAGCGGCATCTCGAACGCCGCCCATCCATCACCGTCGCGATGCTCCCAGCGCCCGATCTCCTCGCCGTCGACGCGCACGGCGAGCGCGACCGGCGCGCCTTTCCGCTCCCGCTCGATGATCCAGTACATCCCGCCATGCCCGCGGATCACATTGCCGAGCGGCACGCCCGAAAAACGTGTCACGACCTCCCCGCGCGCCGGCGGGTGCGCGAAGAGGCAGCGGCGCGGGCGGAAATCCTGGTCCGCGATGACGGTCGGGCCGATGCTGAAAAACGGCCCGCCAGGGCATTCGAAGCGCGCCGCGGGGAACGTGGGATGGCCGCCGAGGCCGCCGGCGAGGACGCGGGCGTTCGTGGTCCACGGGCACAGGGCCTCGGGGCTCGTCGTGTGCACGCTCGCCTGCGTGGGGCCGAGGCCGTCGACGAAATCGAAGACGACCGCGGCGGGGCTCGGGTTTTCGAGCCGCCGGATCACGAAGGGCCCGACCTCGCGCCGGCCGATCTCGCGAAAGCCCGAAAGCTCGGGCGAGGTCTCCCCGAGCGCGGAGATCTCCAGCGCCGTGCGATAACGCGACACGTCTGGCCGCGCCACGTCGCGCAATGGAAAGATCTCGTCGCCGAGTGCTTGCCGTGCCAGCGGCTCGCCCCAGGACGGCGCGACCACCACGAGCTCGCCTTGCTTTCGCTCCTCGGCGACGGGTCCGATGAGGGCGGCCCAATCCGCGAAATCGGGCTTTCGCCGCGAGGACACGAAAAACCCGACGAGCTCGACGATCCCGAGGGCCACGAAGGCCCCGAGCGCCACACGCGGCCACCTCATCCCTGCACCTTCCCCTCGTCCTCGCGTTTTTCCGCGCGCACGAGCGCGATCGCGGCAGCGAGCGCCGCGATCCCCACGAAGAGCCCCGGGACGAACCCCGGCGGCCGATACCACAAGGAGAGCGTCGTCACGCCCTGGGGCAATCGCACGGCCACGCGGTTGTCCACGTTCTCCACCTTGCCCGCCGACGCCCGCCAGCCCTCGTCGTAATTCATGTTGTACACGACGAGCGCCCCCGCCTCCGCGCCGGAAAGCTCGATCGTCGCGGCATTCGGGCTCCAATCGGAAAGCTTCGCCGTCCCCGCCCCCTCCGCGACGAAGACCTCGCCCTTGTGGCGCCCGTCGTCCGACGCGAGCGCGCCTTTCCGCTCGAACGGCGGCGCACCGTAACAATCGAGCACGCCCGTGTTGCCCAGCATCGCGAGGTACATCGGCCCCGCCCAGTCGCGCTGCTTGTACTGGAAAGGCGGGTTTTTCTCGAAATGGAAGGGCCGGTTCGCGGGGATGTGATCGGGCGGCACCATCCACATCGACTGCGTCATGGGCTTCTGCGCCCCCCGCGCCACGTCGATCCCGAGGAGAAACACGACCGCCGCGAGCGCCGCGTCGAGCAAGGGCCGCCGCCGGCCCGCCCGCTCCACGAGCCGACCGATCCCGCTCGCCGCCACGATCGAGAGGATCAGCACCGCCGGATAGAGGAACCGCGAAGGGACGTGCTGCGATCGGAACACCGGCACGTGCTCGTGCAGGAGCGTCCACGGCGCGTTCGGGTGAAACGCCCCGAGCCCGAGCAGGCCGAAGATCGCGCCCACCACCTTGAGCGCCGCCTCCCGCTTGCCCTGCACGAGAAGCAGCCCGAACGCGAGGATCAGCACGCCGGGCAGCCCGATGTACATCCCCCACTCGTGCCACCCGTACGCCGGCACGCGCACGGGCCGCGAATGAAAGCCCTGATCGGGCGCCGTGAGCATCGCGAAGAGCGCGCCCATGTCGATCGCTTCCGTCGAAGGCACGAGCCGCGGCGCCTTGCCGAAGACATCGAGCATCGGCAGGAGCTTCGGCGCGGCGAGCGCGACGCCGAAGAGGCCCGAAGCGCCGAGCACGACGAGCGGTCGCGCGCTCTTCTCCAGCGCGCCGAGCACGATCGCATAAAGCCCCAGCGCGAGCACCGTGTGCGGGAGCGGATAGATGCCACCCGTGTAGACGAGCGCGGCGAACGTGGCCCCGAGCAAGACGACGTCGAGGGCGCGGTGCGGCTTCTGTCGCGCGCGCTCGAAGAAGAAGAGCGCCCACGGGAGGAACGCGTAGGCGAGGTGCCAGGTGTGGCCCGAGGCCGTTTGCAGCGCCCAGCGCCCGTTCACCGCCCAGAGCGCGGCCACGAGCGCCCGCGCCCCATGGCTCTTCGTGAACCGCGATCCGGCCGCGTACGCGCCCGCCGCGCCGAGGAGCGCCATGCCCACGACCTCGATCCGGATCGCGAGGTTCATCGGCAAAAACAGGTACGCGAGGAGCCACGGCGACACGACGATCGTTCCCGCCTCGACGTACCCCCACGCGGGAAATCCTCCGCACGCGTACGGATTCCAGAAGGGCATCTCGTGGTGATCGAGCAGGCTCTTCTTGACCAGGTAGCGGTGCGAGGTCTGCACGTCCCAGTCGTGGAAGCCGAACGTGTGCGTCTTCAGCAGCCACGGCAAGAGCACCACGACGACGGCCGCGAGCATCGATAGGCCCGCGAGAAGCGCGGCGATGGCGCGGGGCGGATCACGCCGCGCGGCGGCAAGCAAACGGCGCGGAAGGGAGAGGGCGGCCTTGTCCACGAGCGTCGCGGACGTTAGCACGTTGCCACGCCGGGCCGCCTCGGCTAAGCCGCCGTCCGTGCTGGGGATCGACAAGGCCCTCTTCGCGCTGCACCGGCGCGCCGTGACGATGCCGCGGGCTCGACGCATCACGGACGCGCTCGCCGAGCTCGCAGGACAGGCGGTATCGCTGCTCGACGTGGGCGCGGGTGACGGGGCCATCGCCGCGGCCGTGGCGCAGCGCGTGGGCGCGCGCCGCGTCGCGGGCGT
Source organism: Polyangium jinanense (assembly GCF_028435265.1). GTDB lineage: Bacteria > Myxococcota_A > Polyangia > Polyangiales > Polyangiaceae > Polyangium > Polyangium jinanense. The sequence continues at coordinate 158,178 of NZ_JAGTJK010000019.1, forward strand.
CGACGTGCTGGTTCGTCCCCGCACGGTGATCGAGGTCGTGCCCTACGACGGCCGGCGCCTGCCGTTCCCGGACGGCGCGTTCGAGATCGTCACGATCTCCGACGTCCTGCATCATTGCGAGGCGCCCTCCGAGGTGCTCGCCGAGTGCCTGCGCGTGGCCTCGCGCGCGGTGCTGGTGAAGGATCATTTCCGCTTCGGCGCGGTCTCGGAGGCGCTGCTCCTGGCGATGGACGTCGTGGGCAACGCGGAGGCGGGCGTGCTCGTGCGGGGGACGTACTTCTCGCCGGCCCAGTGGATCGACATGGTGCGAGAAGCGCGCGGGCGCATCACCGAGCTCCGCTGGCCGCTGCGCATCCACGACACGCCGATGCGGCTCGTCACACGCGACGAGCTTCAGTTCGCGGCACGGATCGAGCACGTCTCAGGGATGGAGAACACATGAAGACGCTCGTCGTCGGTGGTGCCGGGTTCATCGGCAGCCACCTCGTGGACCGGCTCGTCAGGCGCGGGCCCGTGACCGTGTACGACAACCTTTCCGTCGGGAAACGTGCCTTCGTAAAGGAACATCTGGATGCGGGGCGCGTGACGCTCGTCGAGGCGGACGCGCTCGACCTCGAGCGGCTCACGGCGGCCGCCGCCGGCCACGACGTCGTCTTCCACCTCTCGGCGAACCCCGAGGCGCGCTGGGGCCTCGAGCGGACCCGGCTCGACCTCGAACAAGGCACGATCGTCACATACAACGTGCTCGAAGCGATGCGCCGCGCCGGCGTCCCCCGGCTCGTCTTCTCGTCGTCGGGCACGGTCTACGGGGACACGCCGGAGACGTGCAAAGAGGACCACATCGGCCACCTGCCGATCTCGCTCTACGGGGCGAGCAAGCTCGCGGGCGAGGCGCTCATCAGCGCGTTCGTCGAGTGCTTCGGCCTGCACGCGACCATCTTCCGCTTCGGCAACGTCGTCGGCCCCCGCGGCACCCACGGCGCCGCGCTCGATTTCCTGAAAAAACTACGCGACCGGAAGACCGAGCTCGAAGTGCTCGGTGATGGCCGGCAATCCAAGCCTTACCTCCACGTCTCGGACTGCGCGGACGGCATGCTCTTCGGGCTCGATCATGCCGAGGAGCGGCTCGGCCTCTACAACCTCGCCCCGCCCGACCAGACCTCCGTCGCCCGCATCGCCGAGCTCTGCGTGAAGACCTCCCCCTACCCCGACGCCACGATCCGCTTCACCGGCGGCGATCGCGGCTGGCCCGGCGACGTGCCCCGCTCCTCGATGAGCCCGGACAAGCTCGCGGCCAAAGGCTTCCGGGTGCGCCATTCCAGCGACGACGCCGTACGCATGGCCATCGAGGCGCTCACGCGCGAGGTCTTCGGCTAGAGGAATCTCGCGGAAAAAAGGGGGGCGTCCCCTTCGGAGGACGCGACTTTCGACGCGAGATCCGGCGCGCGGGGACGCCCCCTCGGGCGCGGGTCCGGAGGACCTTCTGCTCGGCTTGCCGTCAATGCACGCGCGATGCCGCTCGCCACGTGTGCAGCGAGCGGACGAGCGACGCAAAAGGGGCGCACGCTCGGCCGTGATCCGTCACGCCCGTCGCCTCCCCCGCCCGCGCCCCTCGCCCCCCGAAAAAGCCCGAGCCCTGGATTCAGTTCTGGTATGGTCAAATTCTTCCGGAGGAGCATCCAGACCATGGGGCAGTCGAACGATACGATCGAGTCCTTGCGCGCCGAACTCGCGGCGGCAGAGGAGCGGGCGCGGCTCGCGGAGGAGCGCGCCGCCGTCCTCGAGGACCTCATCGCGCTCGTGCCCGGGGTGGTCCTGGAGTTCGAACAGGTGCCCTCCGGCGTCTTTCGACCCACGTTCATCGGCGGAATCGGGCTTCAAACGTTGCTCGGTTATTCGGTCGAGGACTGCATGGGCTCGCCCGACTTCTTCACGTCGATCATTCACCCCGACGATCGGGCCCAGGCGAACGCGGAGGCGATGCGTTTTCTCGAGGACGGCGAGTCGCACCTCTCGCCGCATCGAATGCTGCGCAAGGGCGGCGGTCATACCTGGGTCGATACACACTTTCTGTACGAGCCGGCCGAAGAAGAGCGCCCGGCCAAGCTCCACAGCGTGGTCTTCGACGTGAACCGGCGCGCCTGCGCCGAGCAAAACGCGCAGGAGGTCCTGCTCAAAGAACGCGCGCTCCGGCAGCGGCTCGACGGGTTCGTCGCGAACGTACCCGGCGTCGCGTGGGAGAGTTATTTCGTCGTTGATCCCAGCGGGAACCGGACGAACTACGTGAGCGACGCGGTCCTGCCGATCACGGGGTACACGCCCGAGGACTGGGGGCGTCCGGATTTCTGGCGCGTGCTCGTTCACCCCGAGGATCACGCGCACGCCCAGGCCGACGCGGAGCGCGCCTCGGTGGAGGGGAGCGGTTCGTCCGCCTATCGTTGGATCACCAAGGATGGCCGGACGCTCTGGGTGAACTGCCGGATGACGGCGATCCGGGACGAGTCAGGGGCGTCGATTGGCCTGCGCGGCGTGACGATGGACATCACGGACCTGAAGCGCGCCGAGGCAGAGCGAACCGACGCCCAGCTCCGGGAGCGGGTGCTCGAGGCGCAGGAGGAGAGCCTGCTCGCGCTCTCGACGCCGCTCGTGCCAATCGACGACGAGATCCTGGCCATGACGCTGGTAGGCGGGCTCGACGAGCGGCGCGCGGATCGGGTGCTCACGACGCTGCTCGAAGGCGTGACGCAGACGGGGGCGCGCGCAGTGATCCTCGACGTGACGGGCGTGCCGGAGGTCGAGGCGCAGACGGCGGACCTCGTCGTGAAGGCCGCGAAAGCGGTGTCGCTACTCGGGGCGGAGGTCGTGCTGACGGGGATCCGGCCCGAGGTGGCGCGGACCTTGGTCGAGCTCGGCGCCGAGCTTGGATCAATCGTGACGAAAGGGACGCTCAAAGCCGGGATCGCACACGCGATGCGATCCCGCAATGGTGTGTCACGAAAAACGAGGTCCGGGGGGCGCTGAGCCCTGAGCATTGGTCTCTTTTTGGGGCCGCCACGCCGGGGCGCTGCCCCGGGCCCCGCGGGGGCTGTTCGCCCCTCGACCCGAACCAGGGCAAGCCCTGGACCGTTCGTGGAAGAACTGCGCGATGCGCAGTTCTTCCAACAGGCCGCGCTGGCGACGGGCACGTTGCCTGTTGAATCGTCAGCGCCGCGTCTTGGGGGGCAGGGTTGTCGTTGGTCTTGACCTGGCCTGTTCGATGAACTGCGCGTTGCGCAGTTCATCGACCCCGGGTCCAGCGCTTGCGCTGGTCCAGGTCCAGGGGCGGATAGCCCCTGGTGGGGCCTGGGGCAAAGCCCCAGCGCAGCGCCTCCCAGGATGAGACCAATGCTCAGCCCCGGACCCCGGCCGTTTCACCAGCCGGCGCGGCGGATCGCCTTGTACGACGAGGAGGCCGTGCGCAGGCCGTAGACGCAGCCGGCGGAGCAGCCCTTGCACTCGTAGGCGTACATCGAGCCCCAGCCGTCGCCCTTCTCGAAGAGGATGATGTGGCCGGCGCCGCCCGAGTTGTACACCAGGGCGTCGGCGGGCTTCACGTTCGAGCGCGAGACCGTCTTCCAGTTCGATGAGTCCTTCACGAAGTGGATCGTGCCATAGGGGTGCGAGTCCACCGTGATGTCGTCGTTCGACGAGGGGACCTTCCAGGCCTTGGCGACGAAGCCCGAGCAGTCCGCGCCGTACGAGCCGCTGTGCGAGCAGTTCGGGCAGCTCCCGGAGCAGGAGCCCTTCGTCGACGAGGTCGGCCCGTCCGCCTTCCAGCGGCCGTGGCCCCACCAGTACGAAAAGCCCTTCATGGACTTGCCGCGGTTGATCGCGCCCTGCTGTGCGGCGCTCAGGTCGCCCGTGCTGCCGCCGCCCGAGGAGACCGTCGTGTAATACTTGCCGGAGCTCCAGCCGACCGTGCCGTCGTGCTTGATCTTGTAAAACCCGTTCTTCGGGTCGGCGGCCTCGACCGTGACCTTCGCGCCCGTGGGCACGACGTGGAGGACCGAGTAGCTCGTCCCGGGGCCGGTGCGGAGGTTGACGTCCGTCGTCGATTTGAGGGTCGTGCCGACGGCGATCGTGCCGGCCACGCCTTCGCTGGTGGAGCCGAGATCCTCGTTGGCGCCGATGAGCTCCTCGGACGAGTCGTCCCCGGAGCATGCGGGGAGCATACCCATTCCAAGGGCGATGGCGGCGGCTGCAATCGACAGCGACAGGCGGCGAGCGTTGGTCTTCATTGGGCTTTGGCTCCTGGACGTGGAAAGGCCATCGTACAAGCCTCGTGCCAGACGCGTCCATGGCCTCGCGCAGGGGTTTTCCACGACCAATGCCGCAACCACGAGCGAAAACTTCGGCGATGATGGAACCGATCGGGACGGCGTAAGGCGACTTGGGATTCTGCGCGGCGACCCTCCCATTCCAGGGTTGGATCCATCTTTCCCCACCGGGTGGATCTTTGTTGATCCAGCCTGGTGTTTGGCGCGGGCTTTTCCTTGCGTGTGCGGCTCTGGTAGAACGGGCCCATGCGCAAGAAGGTGGTGGCGCTCGTGGCCGTTCTCGCCGCGGCTGCCGCGGGTGTGGTGGTGGCGCGCGGGTGCTCGGGCGACGGGACGTCGAAGGAGGCGCGGCCGGCGAACCCGAACGGCGAAAAGCCCGCATCGGGGACCTCGCCGGAGGACGCGCCGCGGCCCATGGGTTCGGCCGTGACCATCGTGGTGGATGCGTCGGCGCCGCCGTCGGAGAAGGGGCCGGAGGTCCTGTTTTCGGCGACGTGGGGCGGGAGCCGGATGAACGAGCTCGGCCGGTCGCGCCCGGACGAGGCGAACCCCGAGGCGCCGATGAGCCTGGCGATGGACGCCAAGGGCAACATGTTCGTGCTCGATCAGGTCAATGGCCGGGTCGTGCGTGTCGGGCCGGACGGCAAGCCCGAATCCGTGATCCCGCTGAAGGAACAAGAAGCGGCGCAAGACATGGCCGTGACCGATGACGGCAAGGTCGCGGTGCTGGATCGATTCAACAGCAAATCGATCGTGATGTACGACGAGAAGGGCGGCGTGCTCGGCGAGGTGCCGCTCGAGGGCGAGGGACTCGACGAGCTCGGATTCGTCACGGGGGTGTTCGTCGACGGCAAGGACGTGTACGTCGAAAAGGAACACGGCCCGCTCCTTCGAATCGGGACGACCGACGGGCAGCCGGTAGATCGAACCGAGGTCCCGGGCCGGCCGACGCGCGACGGGTTGAGCTACATCAAAGCCGGGATCATCGAGCCCGAGGCCGGGCGGATGTACATCTCGTCGGTGGATCGGGCGACGATGCAGCACCGGTACACGCGCGAGATCCGGCAAGGGAGCGAGATCCGCGGGATCTTGCTGCTCGATACGGACAAGACGGGGACCATTTACCTGGCGACGTTGCTCGTGCAGAACGACCAGGAGTCCGTGGTCCTGTCTTGCCACGAGCCGCTCAAGGGCATTCCGACGGGCACGGCGGTCCTGCCCGTGAATACGATGCCCGAGGAGACGTTCCGCGACATGGCAGTGCTCGACGAGGGCGGCGTCGTGTATTCGGTGCGGACCGAGCAGGGCGTGAGCTACCAGAAATACGATTGCCAATGACCAAGCTGCTTGCCCGCCCCGAGCCTCGCGTGGTCGTCATCGACGAGCTGCGCCACGTGGAGCTCGAGCCGGGTCCCGGGGCGGGGCCGTGGATCCAGGCCGCCGTGAATACGGTGGTCCTCGCGGGCGTGAGCGCAGGGATTTACGCCGTCAGCAAAGGTGGTGCCTGGTACGCGTTCGGCCTCCCGCTCGTCGGGGCCCTTCGAGGCATCGTCATCGCCAAAGATCTGAGCCCGTTCGGCCGCCGCGTGGCCATGCGGATCGAGCCGTGGGGGTTCGTGCTGGATCCCGAGGGCAAACCGGAGGTCCTCCCGTGGCCGCGGATCTCGCAGATCCGGCACCGCACGGTCGCGGTGAGCGAGGACAGCTCCGTGGAGATGTTTTTCGTGGAGGTCGACGGCCGGACGTATCGCGCGGTTTGTCCCGCTTCGGCGCCGATCACGGTACTGCCGGTGGCTTTCGCGGGGTACGTCGCGGCGGCGAAAAAGCCGGTGGCGCTCGATCTCGACGGCGCGGTGTCGATCGAAGGGACGCAGGCGACGTTCGCGGAGCTTTTGGGCCGGGCGCGGCGAATGCTGGAGTCGCCGGAAGGAGCGGCGCAGCTCGGAATGCCGGCGGCGGGGTATCGAGGGGTGGCGTCGCGGACGCCGGGGCACGAGACGGCGTCGATCCTGCGGGGCGCGCTCGTTGGGCATCGGCGCGCCGTGGACGAGGGTCCACTCGCCGCGATGCTCGCGGCCATGCTGAGGACGCGGGAGCTGCTTTCGGAGGTACTCACGCTTTGCATGAGCCCGAGCCCGTTCGTCGCGGCCGTGGGCAAGGCGGCGGCGCTCCGGCTCGGCGCGGCGCCGATGCAGCCGGGCGCGGTGGAGGAAGTGCTGCCGTTTTTGCCGGTGGACGAGGTGCGGGCGATCGAGCGATTCGCGCGCGGTGAGGACGGGGGCTAGCGAGCAGAGGGGCTAGGCGTCACGCGCGCCGGACGCGCCTTCGCGATGCGAGGAGGAGTCCAAGCGCGAGCATGGAGAGCGCGGGCGCGCTTCCGGTCTGCGAGGACGTCCGGCATCCACAGCCGCTCTCCTCGGAGGTTTGGCCGCCGGTCGTACCGCCGCCGCCTGCGCCGCCTGCGCCGCCCATACCGCCTGCGCCGCCTGCGCCGCCTGCGCCGCCGGCGCCACCGGCGCCGCCTGCGCCGCCCATACCGCCTGCGCCGCCTGCGCCACCGACACCACCGGCGCCGCCTGCGCCGCCCATACCACCGGCGCCGCCCATACCACCGGCGCCGCCCATACCGCCCATTCCCGTCATGCACGCGCCGGCTTCACAGACGCCGTCCGTGCAGGGAGTTCCATCCACCACAAAACCGTCCGCGGGACACGCCACGGTTTGCCCGTCGCACGCCTCGGCCACATCGCACACGCCTGCGGACGCACGACATTCGACACCGGCCGAGAGCGGCGCGCACGTCCCGTTCTCCGCCGCTCCCGCCGCGACGCTGCACGCCTGGCAATCGCCGGTCGCGCCTCCGCCGCAAGCCGTGTCGCAGCACACGCCGTCCACGCAGAAGCCGCTCGCGCATTCTGCGGAGGTCGCACACGCATCCCCCAGGCTCGACGCGAGGACGAACGTGTACGCAGCGCCGGCCTTTTCGCCCTTGTCTGCGTCACTGGGCGCTCCGAGGAGCGCCGTATTTCCCGAAAGCGCGACCGACGAAGCAAGCTGGTCCCCCGCCCCGCCCTGCACGACGAGCTTCGCCTCCTCGACCCACGCCCCGCCGCTCCGCACGAATACGTAGGCCGAGCCGGCCTCCGCGCCCTGGTCGCTGTCCAGGTACGCCCCCACGAGCGCCGTTTCCCCTGCGATCGCGACAGCCGCGCCGAACTGATCGCCGGCCGCCCCGTCCTGGGCCAGGAGCTTCCCCTGCTGTGCCCACGTCGCCCCATTCCGCACGAACACGTACGCCGCGCCGGAATCCATGCCCTTGTCATCGTCCCCATACGCGCCCACGAGCGCCGTGTCCCCCGACAGCGCGACCGAATCGCCGAATGCATCGGTCGCCGCCCCGTCGTTCGCCAGGAGCTTCGCTTGCTCGGTCCAGACGCCGCCGCTCCGCGTGAACACGTACGCCGAACCGGAGTAAGATCCCTTGTCGTCGTCGCCGAGCGCGCCCACGAGCGCCGTGTCCCCCGACAGCGCGACCGAATCGCCGAAATAGTCCTGCATGGCCCCGTCGCTCGCGACGAGCTTCGCCTGCTGGGTCCAGACGCCTCCATTCTGAACGAACACGTAGGCCGCGCCGCTGCTTTCGCCCTTGGGGTCGTCCCCATACGCCCCCACGAGCACCGTGTCCCCCGACAATGCGACGTAGTTGCCAAAACAATCGCCCGTCGTCCCGTCGCTCGCGACGAGCTTCGCCTGCTGGGTCCAGACGCCCGCATTCCGCACGAACACGTACGCTGCGCCCGGGCCCTTGCCGAGGGCGCCCACGAGCGCCATGTCCCCCGACAGCGCGACCGCGCTGCCGAATTGATCGATCGCCGTGCTGTCGTTCGCCACGAGCTTCGCCTGCTCGGTCCAGACGCCGGCGTTCCGCACGAACACGTAGGCTGCGTTGGCGCCGCCGTAGCCCCCTACGAGCGCCGTGTCCCCTTCGATCGCGACCACCCCGCCCATGCGGTTGTTCATGGCCCCGTCGCTCGCCAGGAGCTTCGCCTGCTGGGTGGCGACGAGCGAATCGATCCCCACCGGAAGATCCGCCTCCTGCGCGGCCTGCGCCGGGGCGATGAAAGGCGCGGGCGCGGTTTCACCGCCGCAACCCGCGATCATCAAGCTCATGGATAAGGAAGAGGGCGTGGCGCGGCCACGGCCCGATATGCAATCGTTCGCCGTTCATGGAAACCGTTTTCCTCTTTGCTGGCTTTCGCCGTCGTTCCCCTCGAATTCTACGCGAGCGCCGGTCAAGCCCTCCGTCCGTCAGGGCTCCGGTAGGCGCGTAGCATTCGAAGCGAGAGTTCGACATGTACGTCGGCGAGCGCGTCGAGCGAGAGCGCCCCGGACGGCTCGTACCAGTACGGAATCCGCACGCCGATCGCGGAGAGCGCCGCGGCGGTCGCCGCCTTGTCGGGCACGGAAAACCGACCCATCGCGACGCCTCGCTCGAGGACCCCGTGGAGGAGCGCCATCGATTGCGCGCGAATCGCGAGCGCCGGCGCGGCGAGATCGGCGGTCAGGGCGTAGATTTCTTCATTGACCACCACGGCCAGGTGCGGATAATTCGCGTGCACGAGGGTGTGGGCCCGGACGAGCTCGCAGATTTGCTCGATCGGATCGTCGCACGCACCGGCCAGCGCCGCCCGCAGGCCGGATGCGTGCACCTCGTGGCCCACGCGGACGAGCTCCGCGAGGACGTGGTCCTTCGAGGGAAAGTGCGCGTAGAGCGCGCTCGGCTGCAGCTCCAGCGCCTTCGCCACGTCGCGGACCGAGGTGCCGTGAAAGCCCTCGTTCGCGAAGAGCTGCAAGGCGACCTCCAGGATGCGCCGTCGCGTGCCGTCGGGCACGGAGGACGGAGGGAGGGTCGCCTTGGCAGCCCGCAAACGAGAGGCCCTGAGGGAACTCATGGGCCGATTGTCTGAACGAGCGTTCGTTTCTGTCAACGAGATCGTCTCAGGGATGCGCATCGAACCAGCCGACGACCTCCTCGGGGCCGGCCGCGAGCCAATCGTGCCCCACGCCCGGCTCGGTGACGACGCGCGTCTCCTTGCCCTCGGTGACGAGGCGCGCGTTGTACTTCTCCATCGTGCTCATGGGGACGACGAGATCGGCCTCTCCGTGGAGGAAAAGCGTCGGCGGGTGATCGGCCGGCAGCGCGTCGGGCAGGATGCAAATCGGGCCGCTGCACGTCGCGTAGGACCCGGAGTGGATCGCGAGCGCGCGGAACTTCCCCTGGTAGCTGACGGCCATCCGGCTCGTCATGTAGCCGCCGCTCGAGATCCCCGTCGCGTACATGCGCGACGCGTCGAGCGGACCGAACGAGCCCGCGGCGATCGAGTCGAAGATCGAGAGCATGAAGTCGTGGTCCGGCGCGGTCGACCAGGCGATCGAATACGGGGGGACGTTCGTGTCCCAGAACGTCGAGCCCTCCGCATGCGCCTCCGGGGCGAGCACGGCGTACCCGGCGTCGAGGAGCCCCTTGATGGTGAGCGCCAGGTGATAGACCCCGTGGGGGCCATCCACGGCGCCCTTGAACATCATCGAGGGACCGTAAAACGAGCCCTGGAACAGGAGCACGACGGGAAAACCCTTCGCGGGCGGCGTCCCGAGCGGCACCTGCCAGGCGACGTCCCGCAGGATCCCCGATTGCGCCGGGATGCTCTGCGTCTCGTAAGGACACGCGACCTCTTGGGGCGAGACGGTACAGCGCGACCCGGCGCCGCCGCCCGCGCCCGCGGAACCACCGTCTCCGCCGACGCCGCCGCTTCCGCCAACGTCGCCGCCTCCGCCAGCGCCGCCGCTTCCGCCGACGCCGCCGCTTCCGCCGACGCCGCTGCTTCCGCCGACGCCGCTGCTGGAGCCCGAGGCGGCCTCAGGGCCTTCGCCGGGCGGCTCGATGTTGATGTTACACCCGCCCGCGAGGACGACGAGAGGCACCAGGAATCGCCAAGCATCACGTACCATGACAAACCTCCGCGTGTTCTGCCGGCGCCGTCGCCTGCTCCTCCAGAAATTCGAGCAAGAGCCGGTTGAATGCTTCTGGTTGATCGATCGGCGTGCAATGCCGCGAGCCTTCGACGACGGCCACGCGGGCCCGCGGAATCCGGGCGGCGTAGGCTTCCTTTGCCGCGACCGGGGTATAATCTTGATCTCCCGTGACGACGAGGACCGGGCACCGGATCGTGCCGATCCGCTCGGCCACGCTCCAGCCGAGGATCGCCTTGGTCGAGGCGAGATATGCGGCCTCGTCGTTCTGCCCGAGCCGCGCAGCGAGCTTTTGGCGCAGCGCCGCCTGGTCCGAGCGCGGGAAGTTCATGGAGGCGATCTTCCGGGCAAACCCTCGCACGCCGAGCACGCGCAAAGCGACGAGGCGCTGCACGACCGCGAGGTGCTCGCGCCACGTGCGCGGCACGAAGGCCGGGGCGCTGTTTACCACGACGAGCGACCGGACGAGCGAGGGCGCGTCGACGGCGAGCTGAAAGCCGATCATGCCGCCCATCGAGAAACCGACGACGTGCGCCGGGCCGAGCGCGAGCCGTCGCAGGAGCTCGGCCACGTCGGCGGCGAACGTCGCGATCCGATAGGGACCCGCGGGCTTCCCCGACCGACCGTGGCCACGCAGATCGACGGTGACGACCGTGTACCGCTCCGCGAGCGCCGGGACCTGCATCTCCCAATCGAGCAGGCTCGAACCGAGGCCGTGCAAGAGGAGCACGACCTCCCCTCGCCCCTTCACCTCGTACTGAATCTCACACCCGTCGACGTAGATGTGCGACATCGTTCACCTCGACCGCGATCCGGGTTACTGAACGATCGTTCGTTAAGATCCTGGGTACCAGAGATCAGGCTGGGAAGTCAATAGGCATTGCAACCGGGCGCACCTCGAATTCCCTGCCCGGGGTATGCTCGTGTCATGCGATTTTTTTCCTTGGTCGGTTTGTTCGGGCTGCTCGCGGCGTGCGGGGGGAATGAGCCTTCGGGCGCGGGTGGTTCCGCGGGATCGGGCGGATCCGGCGCCGGCGGCGCGGGCGGCGGCGGCGGTTCAGGCGCGATCACCTACGAATTCGAGACGCTCGGCACGCGCAGCGCGACCTTCGACATGACGACCTACGAGGCCACGCTCGTCGCCGCACATCGATCCGACGGCGGGACGTCGTATCTGATGGTGATCCCGGCCGCGAAGACGAAGGCCCCGGTCATCGTCGACATGGCGCCGTACACGGGGATCGATTGGACCGGCGAGGAGGTCGATACCCGCCACGCGACCGAGAACGCCGGGCCCTTCAGCTTCTATCCGGACACGGACGCGCCGCTCGATCCACCGTCGACGGAGAATTGCGCGTACGGCTTCGTGCCCGCGGAGACGCAGATCCAGGGCGAAGCCTTTCACTTGCTGAACGGCCACGCCGTGATCGTCGCGTTCGGCCGTTTTTATGCGGGCGGTGACCTCACGGACGACGCCGCCGACGCGGCCGCGCCGTTCCATTACATCGCGGCGCACGCGGCCGACTTCGACGCCGAGCGCATCGGCGTGCATGGCAACTCCTGGGGCGGGTTCATGGCGCTCGCGGGCATCGGCAGGCGCCCCGCAGGGCAGTCGATCCGCGCCGTGACCGCGGCCAATCCCCCAACCGATTTCGTCGATTTCTACGATTACTGGAAAACTACGCTCCCCGCGGTGTATCCGTACAAGGACGAACTCGGCTTCTTCGAGGGATATCGTCGGCGCATCGAGGCGACCACGGGCGGCCCACCTGCGGACAACGAGGCGGCATTCGAAAAATGGCGGCGCGATGCGCTCTGCGAGGGGCTCGACGGCGACGTGATGATCCCGCAGGACGACTGGGACACGCTGGTGCCCGTCGGGCAGACGGAGTCGTTCCTGGCCACGTGCAGCGACAAGGCGCGAGGGCTCTTCTGGCGTCGCAGGACGCCCGTGGATTACGCGGCGATTCACCTGGCCCACGGCGCGCTGGAGCAGGAGCCTGGTTTCCCGTCGTCACGAACGCTCGGGTTTCTGCACCTGCACCTCTCCCTCGCGAACGAATCCGACGTGGTGCTCGCCTACTACGACGACGCCGCGCTGCGTGTCTTCTTCCAGACGGTCCACGACGCCCAGGTCGACGGCAAGGACATCACGTACGCCTCGCCCGCGCTCGCGGACCTGCTCGATCCACGCGTCGCCGCCTACGACTTCGGAACGACGCAGGTGAAAGCCGGGCCGGATCTCGTGAGCACGATCGTGAGTGACATCTGGGGAACGCCGGTCACCCCGGCGGACCTCGCCCAGGGCTTCCCCGCGCCCTGAGGGGCATCGAGAAACGCGTATCCTTCGGTCGCGGGGCCGAACACGCCCCCACTTCTTCCGAAAGGATACGCATGATGAAGATACCGACCTTGCTTCTCGCCTGCGCGGCCCTCGCCGTCGGCTGCACCCCCACCGAAGAGGCTCCGCCCGCAGGAAACGCCTTCAGCCTCCGCGCGGGCGGCGCGAGCTGCGACCGCGGCATCGAGGTGGCCACGAGCGCGAGCGGCGACGTCGCCCTCGTCGGGACGTTCGAGGGTACGGTCGATTTCGGCGGTGGCCCGCTCGTCTCCGCCGGCAGCACCGACATCGCGTTCGCCACGTGGGACGCCGAAGGCAAACCCGGCACGAGCGTGCGCTTCGGATCGGCCTCGCAAGACGGCGTCCCGCGGATCGTCGCGGCCGGCGAGAGTGCGTGGGTCGTCGCGGTGAACACGCAATCCGAGATCGATCTCGGCGGCGGGCTGCTCACGCCCGCGGGTGCGGCGGGCGCGGCGATCGGCAAGCTCGACGCGGACGGGAAGCACGTCTACAGCACGATGCTCGGCGCGACCGTGTCCGGGATGGCCGCCGGCGGAGGCGACACGCTGGTCGTCACGGGCAGTTTCAGCGGCACGCTCGTCCTTGGCAGCGAAACGCTCACGAGCGTGGGCGCGACGGACGTGTTCGTCGCGAAGCTCGACGGGAAAGGCGCGGTCGTCTGGGCCCGAGCGTTCGGCAGCGCGGGCCTCGAGTCCGGCATGGATGTGGCCGTGGATGCGAGCGGAAACGTCCTCCTCGGCGGCGGCATGCTCGCGCCGGTCGATTTCGGCGGCGGGCCGACCACGATCGCGGGCGGCGTGGACGCGGTGCTCGTGAAGCTCGACGCGAACGGCAACCACGTCTTCACGAAGACCTTCGGCGACGTCGCGGACCAGGTCATCCAGGCCGTGGCCACCGACGCGCAGGGAAACATCTTCTTCGGCGGGCTCTTCGAGGGTCGGCTCGACTTCGGCAGCGGCGAGCTCGCCAGCCAGGGACGTGATCTCTTCCTCGGAAAACTCGATCCTACCGGCGCCGAGCTCTGGACGCGCACGTTCCGGCTCACCTCGGCCGAGTGGGACGACTCGGCGCCCCGGATCGCGGCCGATCCGAAGGGCGGGCTCGTCATGACGGGGACGTTCACCGAGGCGGTGAACCTCGGCGGCCTGGCGCTCGAAGCGGCCGGACAGACCGACGTCTACTTCGCGCGGTACGACGCCACGGGCAAACACGTCCAGAGCCGCGCGATCGGCGATGCGAGCTACCAGCTCGCCGGCGGCGTCGCCGTGGATCGGACCGGCGCCGCGGCCATCACTGGCTCGTTTTACGGGACGATCGACTTCGGCCAGGGACCGCTCGAAACCGCGGGCGACTGCGACATTTATCTCGCGAGGTTCCCCGCCCCCTGACGCAGACGCCTTTGCATCGGCCGCATCGCGGCCGATGCACCAAAGGTCCAGGGCTGCGCCCTGGTCCAGGTCCAGGGGCGGATAGCCCCTGGTCGGGCCCGGGGTGAAACCCCGGCGCTACGCTTCAGAAGGAAAGCTGAACCACCCCTGCCCCGCCGCCCGGCCCGGGCGCGATCGCGAACCGCACGTCCCCGGCCGGCGCCGGGCGCCAGAGCGTCCCCGCCGCGAACAGCCCCGCCCCTGCGAGGCTCATCCCCACGATCGCTGCCGTGTTCGACACGGGCGCCCCCGCTGCCTCTGGCTCGCCGGCCGTTCCGTTCGTCTCGAACCACGTCGAGAGCCCCGCGATTGAGGCCATGGTGAGCCCGCCGAGGCCCACGACGAGCGCCCCGAGCGAGAGAAACCGCCGATCCTCGAAGGTCATCGGCCGCGGCAGCGGCTCGGGGTGCAGCACGATGAGCTGCCGCGTGACCTCGTCCACGAGCGGAGGCACCTCCACGTCGACCAGCGTCCCCGCCTCTGCCACCGCGATCTCGCGCCGGAACGGCCGCTTCCCCGGCGCGGTTGCTTCGAGCACGTGGGTTCCTGTGGTGACGACGATGCCCGCGTTCCACAGGGTCCGATCGATCAAGCGTTCATCCCAGGTGATGGCGAACCCTAGATCGCGCAGGGCCTCTTCGGGCACGCTCATGTTCACCACGGCGACCCGCGGGCTCAGCGCGGAGAGCCGCGCCCGCGCGACCTCGGCGCGATCCTCGGCGTGACGCTGCCGCGCCTGGTTCGCCACGTCCTGGTAGAGCATGAACGCCTCGCCGAGCCGCTCCGTGTGCTCGTAACACTCGGCCAGACGGAACATCGTCCCCATCGCTGGATCGAGCCGCCGGCTCTCCTCCAGCATCGGACAGGCCCGCGCGAATTTGCCCTCGTCCATGAGCTCGAGCGCGCGTCGGAACAAGGCCTCCGCCCGCTCCTCCGCGAGCGGCTCGCGTGTTCCCTCGGCCGCCACGGGCCCCGCGAACGATGCGATCATCGAGACGACCGAGACCAGGAGGATCGAACTCTTCCGAAGATGAAGTTTCATTTGCGTGAACGACCAAAAGGATCGGCCGCTCGCTTGGGCGGCTCTTTCTTGCGGGCTTGCGCGTCGTCGCGTTGCGGGGCTTCCGCCTCGTCTGCGCATCCTTCGAGGCCGGCGATGGCCTGCGGCGCGGGCACCTTCGGGCTCTCGGACGGGACCGCGGGCGCGGCGAGCGCCTTGGCGACGGGCGCGAGGTTCGGCGGGGTCGCCTGCGCCCCATCATCGACCGCGGCGCTCGCGGGGTGTGCACGCGCCACGAGGATCCGGTCCTCTCGCGACACCCAGATGCCCGTCCCGCCGCCCACCAGGGCCGCGACGAGCAGCGCCGCGACCACCACGCGCGACCCGTGCTCCCGCGCCCTCGCGGAAACCGTCCACGTCCCGCCCCACGCGGCTCCCGTCGGCTCGGATGTCGAGCTCGGCGGAGGCGGCTCCTGCATGGAGCGGAGCGTCGGCACGCTCTTCATCGCGGCGCGGCAGTCGGGCGACGTCGGCACGTCGTCCGGCGCTGGATCCGTGGGGAGCGTCGCGGGCAGGACGGTCACGGCCGGCGACGAGGGCAAGGACGCCCGGCTCAGCTTGCGCAGGCTGCGCGGCGCCTCCTCCTCGGGCACGAACGGCGCGAGCGCGGCGGCGAGCTCGAGCGCCGAGGGAAAACGATCGTCGGGGTTTTTCCGCAGACAGCGGCGCACCACCGCGTCGAGGGCCGGCGGCACGTCGGGCCGACGCACCGAGAGCGGCCGTGGCTCTCGCTCCAGGATCCCCTCGTACACGTCCGAGAGACTGCGCGCCGCGAAAGGCGCTTCTCCTGCGAGCAGCCTGTACAGGATGGCGCCGAGGGCCCAGATGTCCGTCCGCGCGTCGACGTCCCGCGTCGAGCGCATCTGCTCCGGCGACATGTAAAGCGGCGAGCCGAGGATGTCGGTCGTCCGGGTCATCCCCGAGGGCGCGCGGGCGTCGCAGCGCTTCGAGATGCCGAAATCGAGCACCTTGACGCAGGGCGATCCGTCGGGTCTGTGGGTGAGGAAGAGGTTTGCCGGCTTCAGATCGCGGTGAATGATGCCGGCCGCGTGGGCCTCGACGAGCGCGTTGCACGCGTGCATCACGTAGAGCACGGCTTCTGCCACGGGCAAACACTCGCGCTTCTTGCCGATCTGCTGCAGATCGCTGCCTTCGAGGTACTCGAGCAAGATGTACGGGATGCCCCTCGGCGTCCTCCCTGCGTCGAAGACACGCGCCACGTGCTCGCTACGTAACTTCGCGGCGGCCCTGGCTTCCCGGAAGAAGCGCGCGAGCGCTTGCCGGTTCCCGATCTCGGCGGGATGCATCAGCTTCACGGCGTAGAGCGCGTCGAGCTGGGTGTGCCTCGCCGCGACCACGATCCCCATGCCGCCGACGCCGAGGACGCGCTCGACCCGGTACTTCCCAAAGAGCACGTCTCCCACCGATACACGCGCGAACGACGGCTCGTTCATCGTACACGTCCCCCCTCTCGACCCTCGGGGGCTTTGCTCGGAAAGCCGAACCGCGCTCCCGTCCCCCGGGGCTCTCTCTAGCCTATGCGCTCTCGTTCGATGCCCGACCCTCCCGGTTTGCCGCACCGCGTATCGACCCCCGAAGCGAAAAATCTACGGGAATGTGGCCCGGACGGGGTTTCACCGCTCCGGGCGTCCGCGTGTTTTTTCCTCGGCGGCCAAACCCGACTAAGCTCCCGCCCGCGCCGTGCCGAACGTCCCTTCGAACGCTCCCCTCGCGCCGCCCGCGCGCCGACAAGCCGTGGTCCTCTGCGGAGGCCTCGCCACGCGCATGTACCCGCGCACGCTCGAGATGCCCAAGTTCCTCCTCCCGATCGCGGGCCGTCCGTTCGGACATCACCTGCTCGCGCGGCTCGCCGAGGCAGGCTACGAGGAGGTCGTGCTCTGCATCGGACACCTCGGCGACGTGATCCGCACGGCCATCGGGGACGGCGCGACGTTCGGCCTCGGCGTCGTCTACGCCGACGAGGGCGAAACTCGGCTCGGCACGGCGGGCGCGATCCGGCGCGCGCTTTCGCATCTCGGCGAGGCGTTCCTCGTGACGTACGGCGACTCGTACCTGCCCTTCGACTACGCCGCGCCGCTCGCCGATCTCGAGGCGCACCCCGAGGCGCGCGGCACGATGTCCGTCTACCGCAATGCGGATCGCTGGGACGATTCGAACTGCGAGATCGGAGGCGGCCGCGTCCTCCGCTACCAGAAACGCAAGCCCGGCGAGGCGCGAGATCCCGCCCTGGATCACATCGACTACGGCGCGATCGCGCTCCGCCGCGAGGTCATCGCGGCGCTGCCCGAAGGTCCGAGCGACCTCGCCCCCGTGCTCACCCGGCTCGCCGCCGAGGGCGCGCTCCGGGCGCTCGTCGTGACGCAAAGGTTTTACGAAATCGGATCGGAATCCGGTTATCAGGAGCTCGAAGCGCATCTCGGCGCCCGGGCGGAGGTCTCCACGTGATCGTTTCTCGCGCGCCCGTGCGCTTCTCGCTCGGCGGCGGAGGTACCGATCTCCCGGCGTATTCGACGCGCTTCGGGGGATACCTGGTCTCCGCGGCCATCGACAAATACATCTACGTCACGGCGAACAAGCGGTTCCACCGCGACATCCGCCTCGCGTATTCGAAGACCGAGATCGTCTCCAGCGTCGATCGCGTCGAGCACCCGATCTTTCGCGAAGCCTTGCGAATGACGGGCATCGACCATTCGATCGAGCTCACGAGCGTGGCCGATCTTCCGGCGAACTCGGGCCTCGGCTCGTCGAGCGCGTTCACGGTCGCGCTCTTGAACGCGCTCCACACGTACAAGCGTGAGTTCGTCTCCTCGGAAAAACTCGCCGAGGAGGCGTGCACCCTGGAGATCGAGCGGCTCGGCGAGCCCATCGGCAAGCAGGACCAGTACATCTCGGCCTTCGGCAACGTCACGGCCTTCCGCTTCAACCCCGACGGCACCGTGCACGTCGAGCCCGTGCCCGTCCGGGACGAGGTGCTCGACGAGCTCGAATCGAACCTCGTCATCATCTGGTCCGGCATCGAGCGCCCGGCGCGTATCGTCCTCAGCGAGCAGGGCCAGAGGCTCCGCGAGCTCGAGCCGCCCGTGATCGAGTCGATGCACCGCATCAAGGAGATGGGCCACGAGACCTACCGGATCCTCACGAGCGGCGACATCGATCAGTACGGCGAGCTCTTGCACGTGCACTGGTCGCACAAGCGCAAGCTCGCCTCGAAGATGACGGACTCGGTCATCGACGAGCATTACGAGGCGGCGCGGAACGCCGGGGCGATCGGCGGCAAGCTGATGGGCGCGGGCGGCGGCGGCTTCTTCATGTTTTACGTCCGCCCCCAGGATCGACGCCGCGTGCTCGAGACCATGATCGCCCGGGGCCTGCGCCCGCTGCGTTTCCGCTTCGACATGGATGGCGCCCGCATCATGGCCAACATGCATCGATCCTGACCGAGCGGAAAATCGTAGCCGCACCGGAAACACCTCCCGGCCCGCCGATGTCGAAAAAACTCGGAACCTCGCGCCGAGGTCGATGTCTTCTCGCCGTTCCCCGAGCGCGACCCCGAACGTCGCGCACGACGGAGGAGAAGGAGATTCACCATGGGCGGCGTCGACGTTGGCAGCGAGGGCGGCAAGAAGAAGGCGACGAATGCGGAGATCAACATGGTCCCGTTCATCGACCTCTTGATGTGCACGATCGCGTTCCTGCTCATCACGGCCGTCTGGGTGACGAATTCGCGCATCAATGCGGACGCGCAGGTCCCCGGGCCTCCGAGCCCGGACCCGCTCACCGTCATCCCGCCGGAAAAAGTGCTGAACGTGCACATCGGCGAGAGTGATTTCGCGCTCGTGTGGAAGCAGGGCGCGACCGTGGTGAGCGAGGTCCGCATTCCGAAGAGTTCGCAGCAGGTGGGCGAGCTCGTGCAATACCCCGACCTCGAGAAGAAGCTCGCGGCGGAGTGGCAGGCGAACGCGAATCACCGCGATCCGAGCGACAAGAAGCTCGATCAGGCGATCTTGCACACGGACAACCGCACGCCGTTCCGGGAGATCGTCGCGGTGCTCGATGCGCTCTACGCGACGAAGCGCACGGTGAAGCACGAAGGCGGCGACAAGGAATTGCCCGTCTTCAACATGACGTTCGCCGCGCGCTGAGGGCGAGGAACGCGGATTGGGTGATGCGCGGCCTCAGGGCTCGAGCGTGAGCTTGGCGGCGATGATGTCTTCGTCGACGATTCCGCTGCCCTTGGCAACCAGCGTCTTGCTCTCGTCCTCGGAGAAGTTGAAATCGGGGATCCAGTTCCCGGCCAGCACGACATCCGTCTTGAGCGCCGTCACGTAGAAGGATTCCGTGGACTGCACCTGGCCCTTCCCGTTGTAGACGTCGAACCACCGAACCGTGCCGGTGGTGGGGTCGAGCCTCGCGAGGAACGGGTTCACCCCGGCACGTTCGAATGTGCCCGACGGCGAGGCCGGATCGATATCGATGAGGTCCCTGAACGTGCCGCCGACATAAAGCGAACCGTCCGCCGCGAGCGCGAGGCTCGTGCCGGTCGCCTGTCCGAGCTCTTTTGCCTGCCCGCCGGGAAACACCTGCTTCCAGGCGGCCTCCAACCCTACAGGCATGACGAACGCCGCGAGCTGGCCATCCTCCACGTGATTGGGCTCGACCGAAGTTTTTCCTTCGAGCTGCCCGGCAATGTACAGCGTCCCGTCGCTGCCTATGGTCGCGGCCACTGCCCGCACGGCCCCCCCCGGCCCCGCCTCGAGTTGCGTCTTGGTCATGAGAAGGCCGGTGCTCATCTCGAGCGTGAGGATGAACGAATCCGTCGCGCCCGCGTCGGCCGAGAATGTGCTGCCATCCGGAAGCATGAGCGTGCCATCGAAATGACCAACGACACGGAGCCTGGTGTTCTCATCATAGTTCAAGGCCGTCGGCTGGACGTGGCCCTCTGCCTGAACGAACCATTGGCATTTGCCCAGCGAATCGTACCCCGCCACGAACATGCCGTTCTTCGGGGTATGGGTCGTCATGCCACAGGTCACGGTTTTACCGGCTGACGCGGTGATTGTGCCTGTCACGTAGAACTCGCCCGTCGCGGCAGCGGCGACGGCGACGGCCTCGTCCGACCCATCGCCCCCGAACTGAAACGAGGCTTTTTCAGCGATGCCATTGTTCGGTTCGGGCGTGAACTTCCGGATGAAGACGTCGCGATCCGCGTCCCCGCCGTCGCTCGAAGCGTGCGACCCGGCGACCACGACGTCATTCCCCGCGAACGCGACGGCATACGCGGTTCGGGGCTGATACCCGATCCCGAGCGCAACCGGCGCCGCCCACGTGGCGACGCCGTTGCCATCGAGCAACGCGACGAACGCCTCGAAGCCGAAGTTGGGGCCTTCGAGCGGCAACGTCCTCGAAGGAACCTCGCCAATCTCGAAGCTCTGCCCGTTGTACGTCCCGGCGAGCGCAATCGACGTCCCGTTGCTGGCCATCGCTAACACTCGTTGCTGATCGATCGTCCCCCACCGCGCCGACCACGCGAGCGGCGCGCACGACGCGTTGGGCGAGCACGCCGACGTCGCGTCACAGAACGCCGGATGGCAAGCCACTCCGCCGGGCTCCCCACCGCTCCCGCCACTCCCGCTGCCCCCCGCCCCGCCCGCCCCGCCTTGACCGCCCGTGGTCTGTAGCGGCCCGAGGCACCCTCCGAACAGCCAAATCGACAATCCCAGACCAAACGCCACACGAGCCGCATCCACGCGCATCTGCCACCTCCTTGACGGAGAGGCAGGCTACCATGGGTGCATCCCCAGCGGCGTGCCGGACGGAACGTCGGTCAGGGCTGAATACGCGCGAGGAGGAGGTCGAGGTCCGTGGGCATGACGCTCTCGCCCTCGAATCGCAGCCTCTTCGTCCAACCGCCCGCGAGATAGACGCTCGATCCAAACGACGCGAGCGGAAGCCAGCGGGGGATGGGCGCCTCGCCGGTCCCGAGCAAATCGAAGCCGAGGAGCGCGGCCTGCGGGTCGATCTTCGCGAGAAACGCGCTCATTCCGGTGGATTCATCCATTTCGAACCCGGGCGAGCTCGCATCGATGTCGAGGGTGGGGAAAAACGTCCCCGTCACGAAGGCTTGATCGCCCGGCGAGGTCACGGAGATGCCGAGTCCGGTCGCCATGGCCCCTGGCAATACGAGGGTCCGCGGGGCGTTTCCGCCGGCATCGAGCACGAGGACAAACGGCGAATCTTGTTTGACCTGGTGGAGACCGTCCCCGAAATCCATGTCGCCCTGGAGGGATCCCGTCACGAAGACCTCGTCGCTGCCGGAGACCGCAATGGCCCTGGGCATCGCCGTGCCGCTCAGGTTGTGGAAGGTCTTCACCCACGCGACATTCTGGTTGGATCCCACCTTCATGACGAACATCGCGGTCCCCTCGGTGATCTCCGGCGGCGCCTTCCCGGTCCCGTCGAGCTTCCCCGAATACGTGCCGGCGATGTAGATGTCATTCGTCGAGCTCGCCGCGATGGCCGTGGGCCTGTGGAACCCGCCGTGGAAGCGGAGGATCCAGGGACAATTGCCCATCGGATCGAACTGAATGAGCACGGTATTCTGCTCATTGGTCGGGATGATACCGCTGCTCGTCACCCCGCACATGATCGTGACGTCGGTCGGGCCCACCGTCGACGGCGCGAGCGACCCGAGGACATAAGCCATTTGCGGAGACGCAGCCACCCCGACGACCTTGTCGAGCCCTGCGCCGCCGAACGTCCTCGACCATTTCACGGTGTCGAGATGCGGGTCGAACGCCCGCACGAAGGCGTTGAGGTCCTCGTCCACGTCGAGCGGATCGTTTTGCCGGTACGTCCCGCCGACGACCACGGCGTTCCCAGCGCCGAACGCCACCCCATTCGCCACGCGCGGGTGGTACCCGATCGCTGGCGCGGGATCGAGCGCCTTGCCGACCGACCGCGCCCAGTTGCCGACGAACTGGGGATCAAACGCCACCACGAATGCGTCGTCGATGCCCATCCCGCCCTCGCTCGTGATGGTCGAGCTGCCGACGGTCATGGAGCCTCGGAATCGCCCGGCGAGGTAGATCCGCTCGTCCCCCGTCACCTGACTCACCGCGAGCGCCCGCGTATCCTGCTCGTTGGGAGCCTCGATTCTGCGGCTCGTCAGAGTCGGACAGGTGACCGGGGTGCAATTCGCCTCCGTCTCCTGCGTGTGACAGAGCTCAATCCGGCACGCATCGGTGCCGCCCGCAGCGCCCGCGCCGCCCGCGCCGCCCGCGCCGCCCGCCTCGTCGCCACCGCCAGAACCACCTCCGCCGGTGATCCCGACGGAATTGTCGTACGCACCGGAATCGTAGACGAGGATGCAGCCGCCGAGCGCCACGAGGCCACAACCAGCCAGGACCGAGAAAACCGTTCTCATGGGAATCTCCTCTCGTCCCGCGCCGATTGCCGTCGTCCACCACGACGCGGCCGCCCGCGCGCGTGGCGTGCGTCAGGGTTCGGGGGTGATCTTCGCGGCGATGATGTCGTCGTCGCTGACGCCGTCGCCCTTGGGAAGCAGCGTTTTGCTCCCGTCTTTGGAGAAATCGAACCAGGTGATCCAGTTCCCGGCCAGCACGACCTCATTCTGGAGGGCCGTCACGTGGAAGGACGCCGGGAGGTGCGTCTGCTCTTTCCCGTCGTAGATGTCGAACCACGAGAGCGAGCCATCGATCGTGGCGAGCTTCGCGAGGAACGGGTTCGCCCCTGCGCGTTCGAATGTGCCCGACGACGACAACGGATCGATATCGATGACGCCACTGAACAGGCCACCGAAGAGCAGACTGTCCGAAACGAGCGTGAGGCTCGTCCCAGCGGCTTTTTCGAACACCAGCGGATTCCCACCGGTGAACACCTGCCTCCAGGAGCTCCCCGTCCGGAGGGCCATGACGAACGCCGCGGTTTCCTTGTCGCCCAAGAGGGCGGGCTCGACCGAGGTTTTTCCTTCGAGCTGCCCGGCGATGTACACCGTACCGTCAAGGCTGCCCATGGCCGCGGCCGTTACCCGCACGGCCCCTCCCGGCTCCGCCTTGATCTGCGTCGCCGTCGTGAGGCTGCCGTTGAACATATCGATCCCGGCGACGAACGAATCCGTTCTGCCCGACTCGGCCGTGAGAACGTTGTCGTTCGCGAGCGTCAGCGTGCCCTCGAAATGACCCACGACACGGAGCCCGAGCTTCTCGTCGAGGGCCAGGGCCGTCGGCTGGACGTTGCCCTCCACCCCCGCCTGGAAAAACCACATGCAAGAGCCCGTCGGATCATATCCCGCCACGAACATGCCGTTCTTGGGCGTGTGGGTCAACATGCCGCAAATGACGGGCTTCGACGAGGATGCGGTCATCGTGCCCGCGACGTAGAACGCGCCCGTCGAGTCGGTGACGACGGCGACGGCCTCGTCCCGACCATCGCCCCCGAACTGAAACGTGGCTTGTTCGAGGATGCCGTTGTTATCGCCGGGCGTGAACTTCCGGACGAACACGTCGATATCCGGGTCCCCGCCCTCGGCCGAAGCGCGCGACCCGGCGACCACGATGTCGCTGCCCGCGAACGCCACCGCACGCGCGGTTCGCGGTTGATACCCGATGCCGAGCGCGACCGGCGCCGCCCACGTCGCGACTCCATTGCCATCGAGAAGCGTGACGTAGGCTTCGTAGCCGGTGTTGGGTGACTCGAGCCCCAACGTCCTCGGAGACCCCTCGCCGATCTGGAAGCTCTCCCCGTTGTACTCCCCGGCCAGCGCGATCTGCGTCCCGTTGCTTGCGATCGCGTGCACCCGTTGCTGATTGCCCGCCCCCCATCGCGCCGACCACGCGAGCGATGGACACCCCGGGTTGGAAGAACAGGTCGACGTCGCGTCACACAACGCCGGATGGCAGGCGTCCGCGCCGCCCGAGCCGCCCAAGCCGCCCAAGCCGCCCGTGCCACCGGTCCCGCCCATTCCACCGCTCGCCGCGCCGCCGTCCCGCCCATCGCCGACGAGCCCGTCGTACTCCCCGCTCTTATAAGAAAGAAGGCAACCACCAAGCGCCACGATGCTCCAAGTGGCCGCGATAAAAAGAACATTCCGCATCAGAACCTCCCGGACAAACCCATTCCTCCCCCGCCCGGGACCACGATCGGCACGGGCACGAACGACGCCTTGCCCGCTTCCCCTTCCTTCGAGGACGGCGCGGTCAAGACGAGCACGAGGCCCACGCCCACGCCGGCAATCCCCACGCCCCACGCGACCGCGTTCGGCACGAGCAGGTTGTTGTACGTGTCGACGTCCGCCTGCTCGATCGTGCACGACCCGCCATCATCGCGCGTCTTCTTGCACGCGTCGAAGCCGCTGGCCTTCGACATGATGACCCCGCCCGTCACCCCCGCCGCGATGAGCCCCGCCACGCCCACGCCGCCCACGATGAACCCCGCCGTGCGCCGGAAGCTCGAAGGCGGCGGCGGCGTCCCGCCCCCCGTCGCCGACGCCGTCGCCGTGGGCACCACGTTCGCCGACGATGACCCCGAAGGCCCCGGCGCCGCCGGCGTCGCCACGAACTCCGTGCGCTCCTTCTCGGCCAGCGTGAGCTCGTGCTTGCGGTCCGGGCGCCCCTCGGCGCGCACCACGATCGTGTGACTCCCGGGCTCGACGTAGAGCGGCGCGGAAAGCGTCGTCGGCGAGAGCTCCGTTCCGTCGAGCACGACGGCAGACACCGGCTGCCCCGGCGGCACCACGATGCGCAGCCGCGGCACGCGCGGCGAGAGCGCGTTGATGCGCTCCTTCGCCACCTTCGCGCGTGGATCCTTGGCGTCGATCAGCGCGAGCCCGCGCTCCCAGTGCTCGAGCGCCCCGGCGATTTTCCCCTCGCCCTCGTCGCATTGCGCCACGTTGAAGAGCGTGTTCGCCACGGCGAAGAGCCCCATGCTCTCGCGCATCTTCGCGCAGCCCGTGGCCTTGTCGCCGGCCTCGATCGCCTTGCGCCCCTCGACGAAGAGCTGCTGCGCGCGCGCCTTGTCGGCCTTCTCGTCCGCGTGCGCGGCGCCGCCGATCACGATCGCCAGCGCGAGCGGCGCCGCGACGAAACACGCGCCCCGGAAGAGGCTCCGCACGGGTGTGTTCATTTTCCCCATTCGCCGAAGTCCGCCCCGCTCTTGACGGCCGGCCCCTTCTTCGTCGCGCTGGCCGTGGCCGAAGGAACGGGCGGCGGGGCGCCCGCGTCCTCGTTCACCACGCGCGCCGGACCGACCGGCAACACCGAGGGCGGCGCGCTCGGCGCCGCTGCCTCCACACGCGCGCTGCTCGCGGTCGTCGTCGAAGACGGCACCGGCGTGGGCACTGGTTCCTCCGCGGATCCACGCCCGAAGACCATGAACGCGATCACGCCGCCGAGCACGAGCGTGCCGACCGCGCCGCCGATCATCACCCCCCGCGCCGGCGTCGCGGACGTCGGCGTCAGCATCGGCGCCGAGGGATCGCGCCTCAGCGTGACCATGTGGCTGTCGACCGCGCCGGGGTTCGTCGTGCCGACCGCGGCGACGGGCGCGAGGTTTTGCGGCTCGCCGTGCTTGTCGAGCCACGCGATCGCCTTGCGCACGGCGGCTTGCATGCTGCGCGCGTCCTGGTAACGCGCGTTCATGTCGAAGGCGAGCGACTTGTCGACCACCTCGGCCACCTCCGCGGGCACACCTGGCATGACCACGCGGATCGGCGGGGGCGGCTGCGTCATCGCCTTGAGCAGGAGCTGGTTCAGCGTCGGCGCGTCGTGCACGTGACGGCCCGTGATCAGCGTGAACAGCGACGCGCCCACGGCCCACAGATCCGAGCGCGCGTCGACGCGGTTCCACTCGCCGAGGGCCTGCTCCGGCGGCATGAATGCGGGCGTCCCCATGGCGTTGCCCGTCTTCGTCATCTTCGCGGACGACTGCACCTCGCGCATGCGGGCGATCCCGAAGTCGAGCACCTTGAGCACGCCGTCCTTCGTGAGGAACATGTTCTCGGGCTTCAGATCGCGGTGCACGATCCCCTTGTCGTGCGCGGCGGCGAGCGTGTCGAGCAGCTGATCGGCGAGGCGGAACGACTCGGTGATCCCGAGGCGACCCGAGGGCCTCTGCCCGGCGAGCGCCTCGACGGTCTTGCCTTCGAGCAGCTCCATCACGACGAAGACCGAGCCGTCTTCGGCCACGTCGTCGTCGAGCACGCTCACGGCGCCGGGGTGGCCGACGTTGTTCGCGACGTACCCTTCGCGGAGAAAGCGCGCGCGCGCCTCGGGGTCCACCGAGAGCTCGAGATGGAGCATCTTGATGGCGCCGCGCTTGCCGTTCCTGTGCGTGCCCTCGTAGACCGCGGCCATGCCGCCGATGCCGAGCACACGATCGATGCGCCACTTGGATCGCAGCACCGTGCCGATACGCGCCTGCGCACGACGCGACACAGCGTCGTCAAGCTCGGTCGGCGCGTCGTGCATCACCGGCAAGGTCTGCATGCCCTCGTCATCCCTTACAATGTTTCCCCCGTGTTGTACAAGCGGTGCGACGGACCGTTCGCACCGGGGGCTTCCTGACACATTCCTTCCGACGCACCTGACGCCGGGGCTCGTCCACGCGGGGCGGATCACACCCCGATCGTTTACGACCGAGACGTGGGCATGATACCGTGAACAGCCTCGCCCCCCGGCTCGCGAGCGGAAAAACCATGCCGATTCACGTCGTTCAGCAAGGCGAATGCTTCTCGAAGATCGCCGAGCGATATGGCTTCGGTGATTATCGGGTCCTCTACGATCACCCCGACAACGCCGAGCTGAAAAAGAAGCGCGCGAACCCGAACGTGCTCGAGCCCGGCGACAGGATTGTGATCCCCGACAAGGAGCTCAAGGTCGAGGAGGGCCTCGCGACCGGCAAGCTCCATCGATTCCGCCTGCGCCAGCCGAAAAAAGAGCTTCGCTTGAAGCTCGAAGGCCACAACGGGAAACCCCTCGCGGGCGAGGCGTACGTGCTCGAGGTCGGGGGCGAGAAGCACGAAGGCAAGACTGACGGCGACGGGAAACTCGAACAGAAGGTCCCCGTCTCCGAGACCACCGGAAAACTCACGATCGCGGGGCGCGTGATTCACCTCCGGCTCGGGCACCTGAACCCACTCGACGCGAAGGACGGCGGCGTCTCCGGGGCGCAGGGGCGGCTCGCGAACCTCGGATACAATCCGGGCCCTGCGGACGGCGTGCTTGGCAAACGCACACGCACGGCGCTCGCGCTCTTCCAGCACGACGAGAAGCTCGAGATCACGGGCCAGCTCGACGATGCGACGAAAAAAACGCTCGAGGAAAAACACGGCTCCTGAGGGAACCCAAAGGCACGCACCATGGAGCGAACCCACGACGTCGCGTTCGGCAACCCGCGGGGCAAGGATTTCAATACGATCGTCCTCTCCGGGGTGGATCTCACGGTCCCCCTGGAGATGGACCTCGACGACGATCCGCTCCAGGACGACGAGGTCCGCCTCCGGAGCGAGGACGGCCATTACGAAAAAATCCTCCTCGCGAGCGACGCGGACGCGAAGCCCGACCCTTCCAGGCGGATCGTCCTTTACACGTTCCGCCTCGTGCCGCCAGGCGCGTATCGCATTTCGGTACGGATCGGGGCCGAGAAATGGCTCGACGTGGTGACGGGGCTCGTGGTGTCGAAGGAGGGGGCTTTCATTGGCGACAAGAAGCTCGGGACCGAGCCCGAGAGCGTGGCCGAGGAGAAGGCCGAGGCGCCCGCCGAGGATCCGCCCGAGGAGGCGCCGGACGAGGAAGAGCTCGGCGAGTTCGTGGACGTGAACGACGGCTTTTTCGAAGAGGGTGAGCGATGAGCGGCGACGGCGGAACCCCCGGCGGCGGCGCGTCGAGCGCCGTGACGACGTATTGCGTCCCGACGCTGAAGATCACGAAGGTCGCGTGCACCGCTGGCCACGTGCTGCCGAACCTCTTCGTCCTCTTCCGAAAAACTCCACCCAAACCCGGGGATCCCACGATTGGTAGCAAAATCGCTGCGATGTGGACGAGCGAGGAGACGCCCGCGGGGCCCGTGCCGCCGTACGTGCTCGGCATGACGGACGCGACCGGGTACCTCGGCCCACCCATCGATCACGCCTCGCCCACGTGCTTCGATCAGGTCCCCGACGCGTACAAGCTCCAGCAGGGGCAATCGTACGACGTGTATTTGATCCAGCACCCGAGCCTCGACCTCGCGTTGCGGATCGAAGCGGAGCTCAACGCGGGATCGAAGGCCTTCGGCGAGCCCAGGGCGCTCACGGTACGCGCGGACGCGCCCACGCTCGAGGTGCCCGAGGAATCGAAGGGCCTCCTGCCGGCCGGCGCGGATCTCTATGAAGGCTGGGTGCTCTTCCGGGACATGCCTTTCGCGGCGTGCGAGCCGGTGAAAAAGCAGGTGCAGCGATTGCAAGCGCACCTCGGCGCGCTCCGGTACATGGTGGGCACGTCGAACTTCCCTTACCTGCCGGACGCGGGCACGGATGCCGACAAATCCGGCGGCGTGAACGACGGGATCTTCGACGTCCGCACGATGAACGCGGTCTATCGATACCAGCAGGATGCGCGGTCGCGGGCGTTCCAGGTGAATGGCGGCGGCGCGTCGGGCCCGCATGCGGCGTACGTCGATTACGGGGCGAACTTCGCGCCGAAGGTCGATCGCGGCGCGCTTTCCGCGATGCAGGCGGAGCTCAAGGCGCTGAAGAAGCAGAAGGCGCTGACCGAGGATCAGAAGAAACAAAAGATCACGCTCGACGGGAAGATCAAGGCCGAGCAGGCCGACGTGAAGACCGCGACGAACATCGCGAATGCGTGGGCCTACCTCGACGGCAGCGAGATCGCGGCGCCGGCGGACAAACCGGACGCGGCCGACGGCGTGGTGACGGCGGCGACGGGCAAAGCGCTGAAGACGTGGCTTTTGCAGGGCCTGCGCAAGCCGGGGGCGATCCTGGTCTCGATGATGGATCCGCGGGGCTGGCTGAACTGGATGCGGCCCGAGGCGGCGCAATCGCTGCACGGCTGGAGCGAGCTCGTGAAGGCGCTCGGATTCGAGCACGGGATCTGCGTGAACCACACGTTCCGCAGCGCGCAGGTCGACATCGGCAAGGCCGGGTATGGGCGGAGCGCGCGGTCCATTCACAAGACGGGCCTCGCCATGGATCTCGGCATCGCGAGCGGCTTCGTGGACACGGTTTCGGGCTGGCCGGTGGCGTACACGCGTGAGGTCGTGGATGGTCGTGTGAAATGGCGGCTTCACGGCTCGGCCAAGCAATCGCTCCCCGGCGCGGCGGATGCGGCGGCGCACGCGGCGCCCCTTGTGGAGCGGCTCGTGGTGCTGCGGGACGAGCAATCGAAGACGCCCATCGCGGCGGCGATGCTCTTGCCGGCCATCGAAAAACTCCTCGCGGAGATCCAGGCGAACCCCGCGGGCTTCTTTGCCAAATATTACCGGGCCTCGATCGAGCGGTGGATGTACGACGCCTGGCACCCGGAAGGCGGAATCAAGGGCGCCACGATGACCGCGTCCGAGTTCTTCGCCGAGCACGAGCCGGGGAAGGCGGCAGAGGCGGGCGACCATGGCGCGTACCTCGACATCACGGCCGTGGGCGAGCTCCTCCACCTCGGCCGCATCAGCTCGTTCAAATCGGGCTGGGGACAGGCCACGAAGACGGTGAAGGCGACCGAGCTCGTCACGCTCGCCGACGCGCTCGACAAGGCGAAGACGAGCAAGACGGACGACGACGTGGTGACGGTGTCCCGCGGGAAATCGACGAAGCTCAAATCGACCGTGCCCGCGCTGGACGCCGATTTCATGCGCCGATGGGCCGGAACGCTCAAGGACGCGAAAAAGGAGATCGCCAAGAGCGTCAAGACGAACACGCCGCAGCTCACGGTGACGCTCTCCTGGTCGGCGGCGAAGATCGAGGACGCGAAGAAGGTCGCGGCGAAGCTGCGCGAATACGGAGACAAGCAGTTTTACGGGGTCGTCTCCGACGAGTCGCAGCCGCCGGTGCAATCGGGCGAGGCGTGGGCCAAATACATCGAGGAGCGGCCGCAAGCGCTGGAACAGCAGGCGCCCGCGAATCAGAACGTCAAGCAAAACACCGGGGCGACGGTGCCTTCGGCCAAACCGAAGACGAGTAGCTGGACGGTGACGCTGAACCCGATCTTCGAGATCGGTTACGCGGCGCCGGCGGATTCGACGAGCGTGCCGGCGAGCGTGCTGATCATGCCCGGCGACGCGATCACCGTGCCCGCGCCGGGGCAGCCGATCGGCATGGAGTGGTGGCATTTCCAGCGGTCGGATCTGCTCGCGGACGAGAAGAGCCGAAAGCTCTGGGGGAGCTTCCTCCTCGAAGTCGGCTGGACGCGGGAGTGCTTGCTCGAGAATGCCGGGCCGGCCCTGTATCACCGGGCCGGCGTGGGGTATCCGGAGTCGGAGCTCTCCGAAAAGGCGTACTAAAGCGAGGCCAGAAGCTCCGACGTGTTGACGATCGCGTGCGCGAACGTCGGCGCGTTGAGCACGTGGGCGGCGTGCATCATCTCGGGCCCGAAGGCGCCCGTCGCGTCTGTCACCAGCGTGACGTGATAGCCGAGCTCCATCGCGAATCGCCCCGTGGCCTCGACGCACGTATTCGCCACCATGCCGATGACGATGACCCGCGAAACCCCGTGCTGCTTGAGCTGCTGGTCGAGGTCGGTATTCGCGAACCCGTTTTGCGCCCAGTGCTCCTTGATGACGACGTCACCTTCCTTCGGCGCGAAATCCGGGTGCCACTCACCTCCCCACGAGCCCTTCTGGAAGACCTGCATCTTCGCGGACGCGAGCTGATAAGGGGTCGGATGCTTCCAGGTCGCGAAGTCCGTCGGCTCGGCCTTGTGGTGGGGCACGACGAAAATGCGAATGCCGGCGCCCCGCGCGGCCGCGACGATCTGACGGAGGTGCTCGAGGACGTTGTTCGCCTCGATTGTCTCTTTCAGGCGCGGAAAGAGCTTCCCGCCTTCGCTGAGGAAGTCGTTGTACGGGTCGATGAACAGGATCCCGGTCGCGTCGGCGGGATACACCTTCGTGGTCATGGTATCCGCTCCGTCAGGACGTGCTGCGCACGAAGGTCGCGATGTGCTCGGCCGTGGCTTCGGGGTGCTCGTGGTGCGGCCCGTGGCCGGCGCGCGGGTAGGTCAAGAGCTGGACCGTCGGGAGCTCCTGGTTCAGCGCGTACCAGTTCTCGACCGGGAAGATGATGTCGTGATCCCCGGCGACGTGCAGGATCGGCAACGTCGTGGCCTTCAAGGCCTGAAGGATGGGATCGGCGGGGAACAGCGGGCTCTTCGGCTTATCGCCGAGAACGGACGCGGCCCAGTCGGCGGGGACGGGGACGCTGCGATTCTCGGTGCGCTGCGCGATCCGATCCGCCGAGCGCCGCGCGGCCTCCCGGCTCGCCTGGGACCGCGGCTCGAAGAACAGAATGATCTCGTCCTCGAAGCTGTTCACGGGCTTCCCCGCCGTGTCGTAGAAGAGCTGCTCCGCGGGCTTGACGTTCGGGCCGGGCGGCGAGGTGCCGATCAGGACGGCGTGGCTCAGGCGCTCGGGAAACATGGCCACCACCACCTGGGCGGCGAGCCCGCCGAGCGACCAGCCGCTGATCACCACGCTCTTCAAATCGAGCGCCTCGATCAGATCCCGCGCGTCCTTGGCGAGTGCGACGGGCGAATAATCTTTTTCGCCCGTCGAGAGCCCGAGGCCGCTGTAATCGAATGTGATGACCTGGAAGCCACGCGCCGCCAGGGCGTCGAGGAAGGCCGGATCCCAGACGTCCATGTTGCCGCGGAAGCGCGTGCACAGCACGATCGGCTTACCCGTCCCGATCGAGCGGTAAGCGATCCGCCGGCCATTGGACTCGACGAACTGGTTGGGCGTGGTGATGGCAGTGGCCGTAGTCATGGTTGGGCTCCTTCCTGAAGCAATCAGCGAGAGAAGCGTGTATCGCAACCGAACCGGCCCAGAAACCCGACCAAAGTCGGGTGTCCATGTAAGGCTACCCGCGCCGTGACGCCGGGGATCGCCGCGCGTCGTCCGAAAGCTGCGCGGCGAATCGCACGAGCTCGGCGACCGACGAGGCCTGCATCTTCTGCATGACCTGCGCCCGCTGCTCCTTCACCGTCGTCTCGCGCGTCCCGAAATCCGCGGCGATCTGCTTGTTCAAGCGCCCTGCCACGACGCCCGCCATCACCTCGCGCTCGCGCGCCGAGAGGCTCTCGTACCGGCGCCGAAGCTCCGCGAGCCGCTCCGCCTCCTCCCGCGCGACCCGATCTTGCGCGAGCGCCTCGCGAATGGCGCGGATGAGCTCCTCGGCGCGGAACGGCTTCGTCAGGAACTCGATCGCGCCGGCCTTCATCGCGCGGACGGACATCGGGATGTCGCCGTGCCCGGTGATGAACACGATCGGCCGTGGAACCTCGGCCTCGAGCAGCCGCTGCTGCAATTCGAGCCCGCCGAGCTCCGGCAGCCGCACGTCGAGCACGAGGCAACCGGGGATGTCGTCTCGCCGCGCATCGAGAAATGCCTCCGCGGTCGGGAAGGTCTCGACCGCGAGCCCGATCGAGCCGAGGAGCCGCCCGATCCCGTCACGTACGGACTCGTCGTCGTCGACGATGAAGACCACCGGATCTTTCGAGTTCATGGCAATGCCCCGATCGCGAACGCGAACGTCGCGCCGAAGCCCTCGTTCGGGCGAGCCCACAACTTGCCGCCGTGCCGCTCGATGATCGAGCGGCTGATGGAAAGACCCATGCCGAGTCCGTTCTCCTTCGTCGTGTAGAACGCGTGGAACAGGCGTGCCTTGTCGATCGCGGGGTCGAGCCCGACGCCCGCGTCCTCGACCGCGACGTGTACGAAGTCCCCGCTCGCGCGCCGCTCGACGAACGTCCGTATCACCACGCGGCGCCGCTCCGCCGGCATGTCCTTCGAGGCCTCGGCCGCGTTGAGCATCAGGTTCAGCACCACCTGCTGCAGTTGCACCGGATCCCCCGACACCTGCGGCAGATCGGGCGACAACACCCGCTGCACGACGAGCCCCTGCCGCGCGAGCTCGGGCGCCACGAGCGGGACGACGTCGCGCACGACGTCGTTGAGGCAGCACGCGCGATGGCGTGGCGGCGAGCGCGACAAGAGCGAGCGGATCCGCAGGAGCACCATGCCTGCGCGCTCGCCGTCGCCGATGACCGCGGTGAGCGACTCGCGCACCCGCTCGAGGTTGGGCGGATCGGTGGCGAGCCAGTTCAGCGCGGCGTTCGCGTCGGCGATGATCGCCGCGAGCGGCTGATTGACCTCGTGGGCGATCGACGCCGCGAGCTCGCCGAGCGTCGTGACGCGCGAGACGTGCGTGAGGGCCGCTTGCGCGCGTTGCAGCTCGTCGGCCGCGCGCCGGCTCGCCGTGATGTCCGTCGCGGCGCCGACGATCTCGTGCTGCCCCGCGGCGTTGACGCGGGATCGGCCGACGACGCGGACGAGCTTCACGGATCCGTCCTCCATCACGAGGCGGTGCTCGTAATCGAAGGTCCCGCCGTCGCGCAGCGCCTGCCGCACGACATCCGCCACGCGCTCGCGATCGTCGTCGTGGATGCGGCTCGCGATCTCCGCGAACGTGGGCCTGGATTTGCTCGGGAAGCCGACGATCTCGCAGATGCCGTCGGACATGGTGAAGTCGCGGCGCAGGAGGTCGAAGCCGAAGGTCCCGGTGCGGCTCAAGCGCTCCGCCTCGGCGCGGTAGGCCTCGCTGCGCCGCAACGCCTCTTCCGACTGGCTGCGCTCGATCGCGATGCTCGTGACGCGAGAGCATCGCTCGAGCAGATCGAGGTCGGATTTCGTCGGCGTTCGTGGCTCCGTGGCGTAGATGCCGAACGCGCCGAGCACGCGGCCGTCGGACGAGAGCATCGGTAGCGACCAGCAGGCGCGCAGGCCGTGGGCCAGCGCGTTTGCTCGAAAGAGAGCCCCGAGCGGATCGTTCTCGATGTCGGCGATGACCACGAGCTCCCGCCGCCACACCGCCGTCCCGCACGAGAATGCGCTCGGGCCGATCGGGGTGCCGTCGATGGCGACCGTGTAGCTCCGCGGCAGGCTCACCACCGCGGCGTGCCGCAACGTCAGCCCATCCTCGTCGAGCAGGAGGATCGAGGCGCGGAGGCCACTCGAACCACGCTCCACGAGGTGCACGACGCCTTCGAGGATGGCGGAGGTCGGCTCGCCGCGGGTGATCATCTCGAGGAGGCGTTGCTCGCCTGCGGCCTGGGCCTGGGCCTGCTTTTGGTCGTCGATGTCGGTGTTCAGGCCCCACCACGCCACGACGTCGCCGTGGTCGTCGAGCACGGGCCCGGCCTGGATCTGGAACCACCGGTAGACCCCGTCGGCGCGCCGGAGACGCGCTTCCATGCGCCCCTCCTTGCCGGAGGCGCGGAACGCGGCCCACGTCTCGATGACCCTCGCGTGATCGTCGGGGTGGAACAGGTCCGTCTCCGCCCACGCCCACCCGAGGAGCTCCGCGTCGGCCTTGCCGGTGTACTCACCCCACCGGCGGCTCAAGAGCTCGAGTGATCCGTCCTGGCGGGCGCTCCAGACGAGACCGGGCAGCTCGTCGAGGATGCCGCGCAGCTCGCCTCCGGCCTGCAAGTGGGCTTCTTTTGCTGGCGAGCCGCGGTGCATCTACGCCCCCTACCCTACCTGTTTTTCTTCCCGAGCTGTACGGGATCGTCCGGATGGAGGGGGACAACACCCACCTTTGGTCGGATTTCCTCCGCCGAGGATCTCGGCCATACCCGCGCCCGTGAGCGCATACGCCACGCGAGAACCGGAAGGGACGCTCGAGATGAAGGAAGAGACGTTCGAGGGCACAGGTGGGCTGAAGATTTTCATGCGCTCGTGGCGCCCGGGGACGCCGCGCGCCGTGGTCGTGGTGGTCCACGGCTTCAAGGCCCACAGCGGCCTGTACGAGTGGACCGCGGAGCAGTTCGTCGAGCATGGGTTTGCGGTGTACGCGCTCGACCACCGCGGGCATGGGCGCTCGGAGGGCGAGCGGCTCTACGTCGAGAAGTTTTCCGAGTACGTGGACGACGTGCACACGCTCGTGCGCCTGGCGAAATCGCGGGAGCCCGGTCTTCCGGTCTTCCTGCTCGGGCACAGCGCGGGCGGCGTGATTTCGAGCGTGTACACGCTCGAGCACGGCGAGGAGCTTGCGGGGTTCATCTGCGAGAGCTTTGCGCACGAGGTGCCCGCGCCGGACTTCGCGCTGGCGATTTTGAAGGGCCTGAGCCACATCGCGCCGCATGCGCACGTGCTCAAGCTCGAGGATGACGATTTTTCGCGAGACAAGAGCTTCGTCGAGCGGATGAAGAACGACCCGCTGATCGAGCGGATGGGGTATCCGACGCAGACCGTGGCCGAAATGGTGCGCGCGGACGAGCGGCTGAAGCGTGAGTTCCCGCTGATCACGCTGCCGGTGCTGATCATGCACGGCACCCTGGACAAGGTGACGTTGCCGCATGGCAGCCAGCTTTTCCACGAGAAGGCTGGATCGAAGGACAAGACCCTCAAGCTGTACGAGGGGCATTTTCACGATCTGCTGGCCGACGTCGGCAAGGAGGACGTGCTGCGCGATATCGTCGGGTGGATCGCGGCGCGGATTCCGGGGGCGCGGGGCTAGGGCCTACAGCGCGCCTGCGACGCCGGCTCCGTGCATTCGGAACTGTTCGAGAAAGGCGCGCGCCTCGGCTTCCGTTTCGACGAACGCCACGGGCCGGATCCTGGTCGGCTCCAGGGCGCGTACGGCGCGCATCATGAGGGTCGACACGACGCGCGCCGTGAACGAGGCGCCGATGATCGCCGAGCCACGGAGGCTTTCGCGCACACCTAGGAATTCATTCGCCGCCACCGCGCGCCGCGCCTCCGTCGTGACGGTGCCCATCGCCGTGACGTCCGCCATCCAGAAGACGCCGTCCCCGGTGCGCTTGGCGAGCGCTCGGAGCACGTTGATCTGCGAGCGCATGTCCTCGCCCAGCACATCCCCTCGCATGCGAACGTAGTACAGGTCGGGAGACTCGATCCTGTGCAGGTGCGTGCCAAAGGGCTCCCATCGCTCGCTCGGTGGAACACGCATCGTTTCCCGGGACACGCGATCACGATACGCGAACACCATGCGTGAGCGTCAAAAATCCGACAGGCGAGCGGAGGCGGAAGCGGCAGCCATGCGGGACCGCCTCGCTCCAAAGGAGCTCGAAACGTTCCCCTCATCCGCCTCGCCGAGCGACGAGTCGGCACAGAACGGCCCCCGCGGCCTCCTCGCCAGGGGAGGAAGCTCCGCGGAACGCTCCCCCCGTCCTCATCGCTTCGCTAGAACGCAGCCGGGACCGTTCCCCGCTTCCTTCTCGCTTGGCGATGACGCGCCGTAGAACACTCGCTCCGTCGTCGCAGCTTGCCTACGAAGCATCCTGGAACGTCCTCCCCTTCTTCATCGTCGCGCTATGACGCACCCGGAAACGTTCCCCGCTGCCTTCTAGCTTGGCGATGACGCACCGCAGAACGTTCCCCCCATCCTTCTAGCCCGACGAGGACGGCGCCAGGAACGTTCCGACCTCGTTTCTAGCGGATTCGTGCCCACGGCGGCGGAAACGGTAGCGGAGGCGGCTACGGCCGGACGCCCTTGAACCCCTCGCCTTCCCTCCCGTAGAGTGCCCTCGCCTGGCCCACGCCGTGGCATCGCCATGCATCCGCGCCCCAGAGCCCTCCTCGTCCCCATCCTCTGGCTCGCCGCTTCCCTCCCCGGCTGCACGAGAGACGCCGTTCCGCAGGGATCAGCGAGCGCGTCGAACCCGCTTTCCGACGAAGCGCCCGCGCCTTCGGCGTCGAACGACGCCTCGAAGCGGCTCGATTGCGAATGGGTCCGCCAAAAGGACAACTGCTGGCAGACGATGAAGCGCGAGATCCGCGCCTGCCTCGGCCCTCTCCCGATCGAGGGCACGCTCGCGCGTGACCCAAAAACCTGCACGTCCTCGAATGCAGAGGTGCTCTTTCGACCCGAGGCGCCGAACGCGCCCACCTGGACCCTCGACATCGAGGTGCGCGTCGCGAACAAGACCTGCTTCCGCTATCGCGACACGGGCCCGGAGACAGGGACGAGGACGGACACGCCCCGGGTACACGTCCTCGAGGGGCCGACCGGCGCGACGATTTCGTTCACGTCGGGCATGCCCCTCACGCTCGTGTGCCCCGACGGATCGACCTTCCGCGCGGGCCCTGCGGACCTGGGCCTCGAAGGATGCATCACGGAGCGTGTCTGGGAGGGCGCGCTCCCGCTGGGCGGAGGGAACTTCCACCCCGACACGTCTCCGATCTGGCTCTCGCTCGATCCACGCTGGGGGCACGTCTTCGAGTGCGAACGCCCGACCGACTGAGCTTTGCCGGGCTGCGTCGACGGCGGTGAGCCCATCCACGGAGAGGGAGGACGACCATGGGTGACGAACAGCCGACCCTGGTATCGATCGGCGACGCGCCGGACACGACGCCGACGCGTGCGCGCTACGAGCAGGCCCTCGCAGCGACCCGCGGGGCGGAGTCAGATTCGGCCCTGCGGGAGCGCGCGGCGATCCTGTACGACTTTGCGGCGTTCATGGAGCGGGAGGACCTGGGGTACGCGAACGACCTCTGGAGACAATGCCTCGCGCTCCATGAGAAACGGGCGACGTCTGGGGCCAGGCCTTGACGCTCAACGCGATGGCGTTCACCGCCGCGCGGCAGGGCGACGCGGAGCACGCGCTCGACCTCTTGAATCAAGCCATCGCGATCCATGAACAAATCGGCAACGATTGGGGCAAGATCGACGCGCTCATCTACATGTCCTTCAGGGTCAGCGAGCACGGAGACGAGGAGCGCTCGCGCGACCTCTGGAACCAGGCCACAACATTGATGGATACGACCCAACAGCATCCGGGCTGACGGGTATGCCGCCCGATTGCATCCCGGCGTGGACCCGTGTACAGCGTGTGACATGCGCTTCCGCCCTTCGATCCTGTTGCTGTCGATCGCCCTTGCTGGATGCCGCGGCGCTGCGTCGCCGGCCGCATCTTGCGTGGAGCCCACGGAGGTTCGAGCGCTCCAGGAGGAACTCGACGCGAAAAACCGCAAGAGCCTTGCATCGGCGATCGCGGGCGCCCTGGCCACGCCGGGGTACGAGCGGATCACGCCCACCGTCGTCATTGAGTTCATCCCCGGATTGTCCCCAGAGAATCCCAGGTCCGACCGTCCTCCGCCGACGGTACTCGCCAAGGCCCCCGAGCGTGGCCTGCACGCGCAGGAGTCCATCGTGGCCACGGCGGCAGCCGAGAATGCCCCCTCCAAAATCGTGTTTGCCACGACCGAATGCTCGGCCGGGAGCTCCTGTGGTTGCGAGCTCCGCCCGGAGTACCACTTCGCCTCCGCCCCTGGCGGCCGGGTGGTGATCCTCCGCCTGAGCCCCCAGATTCACCGCGACCCGGTCTCTCAATGCGGCCCGTGCGGCTTCGGGTGCGGGATGCCGTCACCGCCGCTGAACCCAACCTCGTACGCACTGCCGGTGGACGACGTGTCGAAGGTGGACATCATCGACGTGCCTTATGAATGGCACCGCTTGAACGTGGAATGCGAGAAGATGATCCCGGCGCCTTGAGAATCCGGGTGCGCCGCCCCCGGAAGCCTGAGCATTGGTCTCATCGCGAGGCGTCGCGCCGGGGCGCTGCCCCGGGCCCCGCGGGGGCTGTTCGCCCCTCGACCCGAACCAGGGCAAGCCCTGGACCATTTGGGGAAGAACTGCGCGATGCGCAGTTCTTCCCACAGGCCGGTGGCAAGACCAGGAAGGTGCGTTGCACGCTGGCGACGGGCACGTTGCCCGTTGAACCGTCAGCGTTGGTTGGCAGGATCGTCGTTGGTCTTGACCTGGCCTGTTCGATGAACTGCGCATCGCGCAGTTCATCGACCCCGGGTCCAGCGCTTGCGCAGGCCCCGCGTCCAGGGGCGGATAGCCCCGGTGGGGCCTGGGGCAAAGCCCCAGCGAAGCGCCTACCAGATGCTGCTCCGCGCCCCTCACTCCGCGACGAGAATCCCCCGCACGGTGGACGCCTGCCCGACGCCGCTCGTCGCGATCAAAATTGGATACCCATTGTCTGCGGGCATGACGAAGCTCTTGCTCTCGCCGTCACCCAGGCTCCCGGTCTCGAGGATCGTCTTGTACATGCCGTCCTTGAACTGCATGTTGAGCTTTGCCCCGCCGCTCGCGACCACGGTCAGCCGATAGCTCGCTCCGGCCGTCCACGGGGCCCAGCTCACCCGATAGTCCCACGTCGCGTTCGTGTGCTCCAGCTTGATCATCGTGTCCGTGCTCTCGAACACGAGCGCTTGCTGCCAGGAGTCGAAGGCTCCACCGGCGCCGTTCCAGGGCCCGCGCATCGACATGCGATTGAGGTTCGTGTTCGGCACGAACTCCTTGCCGTCGCCGTCGATGAAACCGTCGGAGCTCGTCATCACGCGCAACGCGTGGGCAACGTCGAACAACTGATTCGCCACCACGCTGTCCCACTCGCCGGGCGGCTTCGTCGAGACCGTGAACTTGCTCCCGTTCTCCACGTAGATCGCGAACGGCGTATCGGTATTCCTGTCGACGAGACGGGCCCCGTAGACCTGGAGCGTCTTGATGACCTTCAGCAAACCCGGCGACGTCACCTTCGACGTATCGAAGTCCGGCGGCAGCATCAGCAGCGAGCCCATGGGGATCTGCCCCTTGTAGCCCGAGGCGCTATCGCCGTCCTCCAGGGTCGCCGGGAAGACGAAGCCGGTCTTCATTGCGGTGCCATCCAGCGACAGGGCCAGCGCGTGGTGGAACATCTCTTCCCCGTCGTCGGCTTCGTGCACGCGGATGAGACCGGCGGCGGTGCACACGCCGGACGCGCGCGCCCCCTGGGAGTAATGCGCGGGATCGCCCCAGCCCGAGCCGCCAAGGGGGGACCATGAATACATCGCCGCGGTCCAGGCGCCCGCTGCGTCTTTCTTGAGCTGCCAGAACGAATGAATGATGCCCGCCTTCTCGTCGACGATGTCCGCGTGCCCATCGCTCCCCGACGCGCCCTCGACCGAGGCGGGCCAGTGGGGGATCACCACCTCGCACGATCCGCCGACGTCGGGGCAGCTCGGGCCCGCGGCGCCGCCTTTGCCGAGCACCTGCATCGACGGGTCGCTCTCCGACGCGCGGAAGATGGTCGTCGAGAAAGCGCCTCCGCCCACCAAGGGATAGAAGGCGGGATTGGGCGTCGGCGGGATCTGGTAGTCTCCCAGGACGGGGTTCTTGGGATGGCTGTTCCACAGCGAATCGGCCGCGAAGGGTTTTTCAAAGGTCCCCCACACGCTGCCCGCGCCGGCTTCGCCGCCGGCGCCGCCCGCGCCGCCGGCTCCGCCTTCGCCCACGGAGCCCCCCGCGCCCCCATTCCCCCCGCTTCCCTCCGTCGACGAAGGTGGATTCTCGTTCGAGCTGCCGCATCCGGCGATCAAGGCATAAAGAAGGATCGAAATGGCAAACGAGCCGATGTTGCGCATGGGGGTTTGAATACCCAGCGACAAGAGGCGGGTCAACCGCGGCGCGCGACGTGAAGTGGCTCGAGGTCGAGAATCAGTAACCAGGGCCGCCTCCGCATTGCACCACCGCCGTCATACCGCAGCGGAGGTGGAATGCGGAAGCGAAGGCTGCTTGCAGCTTGACTTTCGGCGTCGCGCGGCGATCCCGCCCGTCAAACCATCGTCGACGCCGCCAGAATCGTCCACGCCTCGATCACCTGCACCACCGTGGCCGCATCCGGCGCCCGATACCCGCAAGCCGTACCGGACCGCCGTTCCGTGAACGGCACGAGCTCCGCCGCGTCCGCGCACGCCGAATTGACGAAATCAATCTCCAGGTCGAGCGGCAAAGCCGGGCGAAACGGCGAAAACGCCCCCTCGCGCGCCCGCCGCACCGCCCGCGCCGCCCCTTCACGAACACGCTCCCGCGCAGCAACCGGGGACAAGCTCCGCGCCGCATACCGGGTGATCGCCTCCTTCACCTGCACCGTCTCCACCTCGCCCAGGATCTCCCGCGCCTGCGCGCACACCGTCTGATCCCCCGTGACGAGCGCCACGGGGATCCCGAGCGCGCCGCACACGGCCGCATTGATGGCCGTCTCGTTGAAATCGCGTCCACCGACGCGGCAGCGCGCCACCACCCGACCAAAAAACGTATGGTCCAGAATGCCCGCGCGACTCCCAGCGCCCGCGTGGTACCCAACGAAAAGCGCGCAGCCGAAGCCGGGCGCGATGCCCTGCACCATCGAGAGCGGCTTCAACGAGCCCGTGACGATCTCCGCCCGCGGATCAAGCTCATCGAGCAGGAGGTTCCGCATGTCGCCATGCGAATCGTTCACGAGCACGCTCGTCGCGCCGCCTTCGAATGCGCCCGTCACGGCAGCGTTCGCCTCGTACGTCATCCACCGGCGCGCCCGCTCATAATCAGCCCCCGTCCGCCGCGTCTGGTCCACATGGACCACCCCGGCGACCCCTTCCATGTCGACGCTGATGTAGACCTGCATGC
This sequence comes from Polyangium jinanense, assembly GCF_028435265.1. Taxonomy (GTDB): domain Bacteria; phylum Myxococcota_A; class Polyangia; order Polyangiales; family Polyangiaceae; genus Polyangium; species Polyangium jinanense. Next base: position 200,071 of record NZ_JAGTJK010000019.1, read on the forward strand.
GCGGGCCTATAGCATGGGTGTCTTGTTTCTTGGGGGCCGCTGCGCTGGGGCTTTGCCCCAGGCCCCACCGGGGCTGTCCGCCCCTGGACCCGGACCAGCGCAAGCGCTGGACTCGGGGTCGATGAACTGCGCGATGCGCAGTTCATCGAACAGGCCGGTGGACTCGTTTCCGTGGAGACGTCAGCGCCGCCGGCCCGTTCGATGGCGTGGGCCGTTCAAGCGGGAAGAGCCAGTCGAGGCTCGGCGTTGCTCGCCGCCCCGACGAACCGGAGAGGGGCGTATTGCTACGGAGCGAAGGAGTACGGAATGCGTTTTGGCGAGAAGGCAAGGTTTGCTGTTTGTCTCTTGTTGACGGTCACGGCCTGTGGAACGTCGTCGCCTCCTGCCGGAGGAGGAGGCGGCGGTGGAGAAGGAAGCCAAGAGAACGGGCCCGCGAGCTCAGGCACCGGTTCGTCAACGAGCAGCGGGTCAGGCGGCCATGGCGGAGCAGGAGGCGGGGATGCGGCGTGTGTAGAAGCTTGTAACAAAGCGGCGGCGCTGATAGCCGAGTTCGGGTGCAACAGTGATCCCGGCGAATGCGACTGCAGTCCCGATTGCGCGGACGAGCTCGCGGCGTGGGTCGATTGCATGCCGCACCCCCAGGACACCTCCGCGTGCTCGTGCAACGCCGCCAATGAGCTCGACTGCGACAGCACAGTGTGCGCGGCAGAGCAACAAGCCTTCTCGGCCTGCTACTACAAGTAGGATCTCCTGCCGTAAAGGCGTTTCGCTGGGGCGTTGCCCCAGGCCCCACCAGGGGCTATCCGCCCCTGGACCTGGACCAGCGCAAGCGCTGGACTCGGGGTCGATGAACTGCGCGATGCGCAGTTCATCGAACAGCCGCACCTCCGTGGTCTTGTCACGGGCCCGTTGGAAGAACTGCGCGCAGCGCAGTTCTTCCACCAAAGGTCCAGGGCTTGCCCTGGTTCGGGTCGAGGGGCGAACAGCCCCCGCGGGGTCCGGGGCGGCGCCCCGGCGCGATGGCCCAGCGGAGATCGATAGGTGTCCTTTTTGCGTGTGCCGTGCTACCCATGGCGCCGCCATGACGAACAGCCTTTTCTACGGCTTCTTTCATCGCTTCTGTCGGCGAACGCTCGGGAGGTTCCTTTCGTGTGTCCTCGTGCTCCCCGCGGCGTTTGGTGCGTGCGGCGGCGCTGCGCCCCCTCCCTCCGCGGACGCCACGGATGCGACGGGCGGTCCCACAGCCGAAACGCCTGGCCCCCAGAAGGTATGTGAGCACCTGCATTCCGTCATTTCGCAGGAGCTCTCGACCGCCGGGCGCGGGGGGCACGAAGGCAAAGAGCAAGAGTTCATTCGGGAGTGTCTGGAGGAGGAGTCTGCTGGACGGGCTGATGGCGAGAAGCGCTGGGCAGGCCGTGCGGCCTGCTTCCTCGCCGCGAAGACGGGCGACGACGTCCTCGCCTGCGAAGAAAGCCACCCCTTTCCGAGCGTTCCCCTCGATTGCGATCGATTGCTCACGCCGGAGGATATCCAAGCGGACCTCGGCATTTCGATGAGGCCGTCAGTCGACGACGAAGAGCCGCCCTCGACGGAGAACAACTGCAGTCGAGACTTCCACGCGGAGGATGGGCGGTTCGTGATGGTTTACCTTCGATCGCACCGGACCGCGACGGAAGCCACGGCCATGGTCAGAAGGCCTCATGAGCAGGCGACGCAGGTGAAACTCCTGTCCGGCCTGGGCGACGCGGCACAACGTCTCGTGACGGACTCGTTGTGCAATGTGGCGGTGGCGAAGGGCCGCGTCACCATGGTCGTGACCCTCAATGCGCGGCAGCAGGCGTGCGCGTTCGACGCACTCGAGCGCCTGGCGGCCAAGGCGACGGCGCGTTTGCCCTGACGTCCTGCGCCCCTTCCGAGCCCACCTCCCCGCGCGCCGACCTGTCTTCGCGCCCCTTCCAAGCTCACCTCCCCGCGCGCCGACCTGTCTTCGCTCCCCTTCCAAGCTCACCTCCCCGTTCGCCGACCTGTCTTCGCTCCCCTTCCAAGCTCACCTCCCCGCTTGGGGACCTGCCTTCGCTCCCCTTCCAAGCTCACCTCCCCGCGCGCCGACCTGTCTCCGCGCCCCTTCCAAGCTCACTTCCCCGTTCGCCGACCTGCCTTCGCGCCCCTTCCAAGACCACCTCCCCGCTTGGGGACCTGCCTTCGCTCCCCTTCCAAGCTCACCTCCCCGCGCGCCGACCTGTCTTCGCGCCCCTTCCAAGCTCACCTCCCCGCGCGCCGACCCCTCGTCGCGCCCTCTCCGCGGGCACACCGCTTCATTCCGGATCGCCTCCGCTCCATTCCGGAGCGTCCTCGCCTCCGTGCCCATGTGCGTTTTGCCCTTTTCACGCGCATTTCCCGGCATTCTCCCGCTGGCATTCCCCTTGCTGGGTCTGCCTCCCGAACCCGCGGCGCGACATCCCGTCGCGTCCGTTTCCAGCGAGGTGTCTCTCCCATGTCGACGACCACCACCCCGCCAAGCTCTCCCGCGCCGAAAAAGCGACCATCTGCCGCAAGATCCACGACAACCTCGTCACCCGCGCCCAGACGGGCCCCGCCGAGCCTGCGCTCGACGCGTTCATCCTGCAGCTCGACGGCCATCACGTGAACCTCGGCAAGAACGCGGAGGCCCATTGGCTCGATGTGGTGGGTCGGCTGCGCAAGTACGTGGAGAGCCGCGCGTCCGCGGGGGACGTCAAGCGGTCGCTCGAAGGTCGGGCGCTCCTCGCTCCGCTGTTGGACGCCATGGCGCACGCGAAAGCCGTGGCCGCCGCCCGCGCGACGCGACGGTCGAAAAAGGCGGGAGAGCCGACGGCCGAGATGCCGACGGGCTAGAGCGCCCTCGGCAGCGTGCTCGCGGTTCCATGGTCTCGCCGAGGGAGAATCTCCCCGAACCGCCCCCCGGTCTCACAGCTTGCAGTAATACAAACTGATATTGTCGCAGTAGCTTCCACTACACGCCATGCCTGCCACTGCATAACCCGCAGGCACGATCGCGGGCGGATTCTCCTCGGAGAAGGCGCCGCCCCAGTAACACGGCCACAGCGGGGAACCATACACGGTCATGCACTCCAGATACATGTTGTCGCACCAGCCGCCGTTGCATTTCAGGCCGGTCACGAAGCCATTCGGGCAGATACGATAGTAGGTGCCCTCTTCCGAGAAAGAAGTCGTCCACGAATAGTTGTGGGCCGCGTTGGAAACCGTCTCGCAGAGAAGGGCCACGTTGTCGCAGTAGGCTCCCTGGCAACTCACGCCGGTGACCACCGTATTGCCCGGACAATAGGCCGGCGCCGTCTCTTCCGAGATCGCCGCCGTCCACGTGACCAGCGCCTCCTCGCTCACGCCAACCTGCTCCTCGCTCTCACACGCGACGTCACCGCTGCATTCCGGCTGCTCCGTCGCCACGCAACCCACACCCAGGAGGCCAGCGACGAGGACGAAACCAAGATGACCCACTCGAATACCCATGTATTTCACCTTTCGGTCAACGTTCGGGCGCTTCCGATGCGGTGGTCTGGACCATGGTTTCGTTCTTTTCCCACGCCGTCTACTTCGGCGTCGATGACAGAACCCATGGCGAGCCGTTCCGTACCATGTCCGCAACGGCGGCAGCGGAGCGAAGGCGGAGGCGGGAGCGGCAAGCGGGAGCGGGAGCGGCGAGCGAAATCCGGTTGTCTACCGTTTCTGAGCAAGAGGGTAGGTCGTGCGCCAGCGGCGCCTTATGGGTGTTGTCAGGCGCGGCGACCGCACTTGCTACGGATCCTTGCTCATTCTTCGGCGTAGCAGGTACGCTCTCGGGATGCGCATTCACACTTTCCTTGTCCATGCCTTCCTCGTCCACGCCTCGATCCTCGCCTTCTTCGGCTGCAGCGGCGACCCGGCCCCCACGAGCACCGGAGATTGCGGCGGGCTCGACTGCCCGTCTTGCGACGAGGTGAACCTCTTCGGCCCCAAAACCGATATTTGCCAATCGTCCGTCACCTGCGCCGCGGATGCCGATTGCGCGACCACGCTCGACGGCCAATGCGTGGTGGATCTCGGCACCTACACGGCCGATTTCTTCGCTGCCGGTTGCGTGGGCGGGGCATGCGCTTATCACGTCGTCACGGCTGGCTGCCCCGATCTCACCACGTGCAGCGATTGCACCGAGCAGGGCAAATCGCAGGCTTGCTACCTCAAGGGCTCGGCTGCCGCCTGCGCCGATTGCTGCAGGGGTTCGTCCGGGGGCACCTATGCCGTGCCCTTCTTCCAAGCCTGCGCCTGCGGTGCGGGCATGCCGTGTGAATCCGCGTGCAGCAATAGCAGGTACTGCGGCGGCCAAGGCCCCGAGACGGACACTTGCGTCGCTTGCCTCAAGGGAACGCTGCGCGACGAGGGCGCATGCGTTGCAAGCAGCGATTTCCAATCCGCGTGCATTCACGTGGAGGGAAACAGCGCGTGCAAAAGCTTGTCGCAATGCTTGGCGACGTGCCCCACGCCTTGAGCGCTCGGACCGCTGTTGAGGAAGGGGGTAGGTCGAGTGCCTGAAGCGAACGGTCGCCGCAAGCCGTGGGCGTGGCTTCTGCGGCATGTATTTCCATCGACGTGACGGTGTGTCCGATAGGTGTGCTCGCCGTGCAAAGATACTGCCGCGGCGGTGGCGTCGCGGTGGCGGTGTTCGTGCGCGAGGTCAAATGGGCGGGTTGTTCACCCCAAGCGCGCCGAGCCTGTGGTGGAGAGGCGGATCAGCCCGGCGAGGCTCAGGGGCCCTGCCTACGCCGCGGTGGGCCGCCGGGCCACGCTCGCGAGCAGCCCGACGCCCACGAGGCACGTGAACGCGCTCGAGCCGCCGTACGAGATCAGCGGCAGCGTGACGCCCACCACGGGGAGCAGGCCCATCACCATGCCGGCGTTGATCACCGCCTGCCAGAACACGATCGCCGCGACGCCCACAGCGACGCGGGCCTCGAAGCGGTCGCGCGCGCCCGCGGCGATCCGCAGCGCGGCGAGCACCAGCGTGAGGTAGAGCGCGAGCACCAGCGCCGTGCCGGCGAAGCCGTGCTCGTGCGCCCAGACCGCGAAGGCGAAGTCGCCGTGGGCCTCGGGCAGCGGGTAGGGCTCGCTCCCCGCGAAGCTCTTGGCGCCGAGGAGGCGGCCGGCGCCGACGAGCCGCAACGCGTGGTCGCTCTGGTAGCCGGTGGTCATCGGATCGGCGCCGTGAACGAACGCAGCGAGGCGCGCGCGCTGGTAGTCGTGCAGGGTGAGCAACACGGTCGCGAGGCTGCCGATCGCGCCGATGGCCAGGGTGACCCGAGCGCCGCGCGAAAAGCGCTCGAGCGAAAGAGCCGACGCGGCGATCAGCGCGAGCACCACCGCAGTCCCGAGATCCGGCTGGAGCAGCACGGGGATCAGCGTGCAAGCGAGGAGCCCCGCCGGGAGCGCGAGATCGCGGAGCGGTCGCGGGCCTTCGGCGGGACGAGAAAAGCAGCTCGCAAGCGCGAGCACGAGGCCGAGCTTGAGGGGCTCGGACGGCTGCACGTTGAGGCGCCCGAGGTGCAGCCAGCGGTGCGCGTCGTGGACCCCCGACGCGGCGAACGTGGCGATCGTGGCGAGGATCAGCGCGCCATGAATCAGCAGCGATCCGCGGTCCTGGAGCCGGCGGACATCCGCGCGCGCGACAACGAGCGCCGCGGCCGAACCGACGATGAGCCACGCGAGCTGCCGGGGCCAGAGTGCGCTTTGCTCGGGGAGGGCGAGCCCCGCCGAGCGCACCGTCGCGAGCCCGATGGCGGCGAGCGCGACGGCGGCGCCGACAACGACGAGGAGGGGACGGTTTCGCACGGCGCGGATCATCGGGAGCCTCTTTCCTTGCCGGCGAAGTAGGCGCGCAGCGTGTCGTCCGCGATGGCGGTCGCGACGCGGTGATCCGCGAAGGACCGGCCCTGGACGAGGACGACGATGGCCACCTCGGGGGCGTCCGCAGGCGCGAAGCCCGCGAACCAGCCGTTCGTCTCCGGCATGCGGATGGGGCGCGCGGGCGGCTCGTCGTCCGGTGGAGCGTCCTCCGCTTCGATGTAGGCCGTGGGCATCAGGAAGAGCTCGCGCGAGTCGGACGCGCCTAGAGTGCCGGCCACGTTGGCTTGCAACCCGCGAAGCTCGCTCGCACGGGCGCGCAGCGCGGCGCGGACCCGCGCGAGATCCGCGGCTTCCACGTCCACCTGCCGCGCGGGCGCTGGCACGTCGCTCACGACGATCTGCGGCGTGCGCACGGTGCCGCCGTTCGCGAGGGCCGCGTAGGCCACCGCGAGCTGGATCGGCGTCACCCGCACGACGCCTATCCCGATCGCGGCGTTGAGGCTGTGGCCCGCGCGAAAGGGGCCCGGATCGGCGCGCTCGAACCAGGCGCGGCTCGGGACGAGCCCGGCGAGCTCTCGGCCCATCTCGATGCCGGTGGGCGCGCCGAGGCCGAATCGCCTGGCCTCGCCGACGATGGCGTCGAGCCCGAGGCGCGCGGCTTGATCGTAGAGCCACACGGAACAGTTCTCGACGAGAGCGTGATCCAGATCGACCCGACCGTGGGTGTGCGTGCAGCGGAACAACCGGAGCCCGAGGGGGTAATAACCCTTGCACTCGACCGAATGCTCGGCGGCAGCGCGATCCGAGGCGAGCGCCGCCAGCGCCGTGAAGGGCTTGATGGTCGAGCCCGGCGGCTCACTCTCCAGAAGCGCGCGGTTGAGCTCGGAGCCCGCCGGGACGGCCACGCCGCGATCGAGCAGGTTGGGATCGAACGCGGGGCGTGACGTGATCGCGAGCACGCGGCCGGTGTGCACGTCGATCAGCACCGCGGCGCCTTTGCGCTGCTCGTGGCGAGTGAACGACTCGTCGAGCGCGCGCTCGAGATCCATGTCGAGCGTCAGCGTCACGTCGTGCCCGGCGCGCGGCGCCTCGCCCGTGGGCGCCACCGGGCCGACGATCCGCCGCGACGCGGCCACGAACGCGTGGCCCGGCGAGCCGCGCAAGGTGCGATCTCGCGCGCGCTCGACGCCGGTGCGGCCGACGCGATCCCCCGGCAATTTGCCTGGATCTTTCGCGATGTCGGCCGGCGAGACCTCGTTCATGTACCCGATCGCGTGCGCGCCGAGGGGGCCGAACGGGTAGCGCCGCCCCGCTCGTTCGACGAGCTTGATCCAGGAGAGCGCGCGGTCGTCGCGGATCGCCTGAAGTCGCTCGGGATGGACGTCGCGGCGCACGAGGAGCAACTGGTCGCGCTTCGCTGCGGGCACAGCGTCGAGCTTCTGGCGGAGGCGGCTCTGCTCGTCATCGCTGAGGCCGAGCGCGGCGGCGAGGCGGGGCACCTTCTCCTCCGGTCGGGCGAGCATCCGATCGGGGACGACGTAGGCGTCGACGGCGACGCGATCCTCGGCGACGACGCGGCCGCGCGCGTCGCGGATCACCCCGCGGCTCGGCGCGAGGCGCACTCGTTTCACGCTGGCAGCTTCGAGGCGGGCCGCGTGCTCTGCGCCGTGCACGATCTGCAGGTGGACGCCGCGAGCCGCGAGGCCGAGGAGCGCCGCGCCGACGAACCACGACATGCCTCGCACGCGGCGTCCGAGGTGGGTGTGTGCGTCAGGGGCGCTCGTCGCCTCGTGGACATCGGGGATCGGGGCGGTGTCGTCGGGCATCACGGTCCTCCGTACATCGAGGGGTCAGCACGCGTCGTGAGAGCAAAGAGGAACGCGGCGAGGGCCCGCCGGTCTTCCCCTTCGTAGCGGGCGAGCGACGCGTCAATTCCGCGAATCGGACGGTGTCCGACACGTGGACGACTGGGGGTGCGGAGGCGGAGGCGGAGGCGCGTGCGCTTGCGCGTGCGGAGGCGGAGGCGGAGGCGGAGGCGGAGGCGCAAACGCAAACGCAAACGCAAACGCAAACGGGGGCGGGGTCAGGCGAGCGAAAACTCAACGACCAAATGTGGAATTGGTTCGTCGAGGGAAAACCCACGATCCACCCCGAATGGGGCAAGGGGGGTTGGAATGGGAGCCGTGATCCTGGGGTGAGAAGGTGTTCCACAGGCGTCGCCGGCCTCCGCTCCCCAGAACCAACCTCACCCCCAACCCCCTCTCCGCGCGGCGGAGAGGGGGCGAAAGGCGCTGGCTCAAGCCGAAAACTCCCTCCCTCTCCACTGTGTGGAGAGGGAGGGTTGGGGTGGGTGAGGCCTCCTGCGCACTCGAATGACCAGCCCCCCCGCGGCAACTCATGGCTCCGTGGAGGTGCCGCATGGTGCACGGACGAACGGTGCGAAACTTCTGGTGTGGTGCGTCGGGGGAAAAGCGGACACGTGGCGTTCTCGCCGCCCTTGGCTTCTTTTCCGCGGCGCTGCTCCCTGCGTGCAGCGGTTGCCAGGTCGAGATCGAGCGCAGCACCGCGACGCATGCGGACGGCCTCTATCGCCACCTCCTCGTCGGAGGAACGGAGCCCGACGGCGCGTTCGTCCTGGCGCTGCACGAGCGCGCGCCGGGGGATGAAGAGCTGGTCCTGGTCTCGCTTGCAGAGGGCGAAAAGCGCACCTGCTCGCTGGGCAAGGCAGCCTGGTACACCACGCTCCAGCCGCAACCCCCCTGGTACGGCGATGACGAGCCGTCCGTCGACCCTCGCCCGGCACGTATCCTGACGCTCGAAGGAGACATCGGGGCCAAGAGCGGGGACCTGCTCATCTTCGATGCGTCCTGCGTGGAGCGCATGCGCGTGCCCTCGGTCGAGGGCTGGTTGTGGCCGCTCTACGGCGCCCAGGGCAAACACGTGGGCTACGCCGCGCGGACGACGTCCGGGAAGGTCGTGACGATCGATCCCTGGGCCGGCTCGGTGCACACGATCGCCGAGAACGTGAGCTTCTCGACCTACATGCTCGACAAATTCTGGCTGATCGAGGGCGGGAGCGTGGTCGTGCGCGATCGCGATGGGAAAACGTTGCAAACTGCAGGCTCGGGCGTCACCGAGCTCGCGACGTATTCCGGAGACCAGGTGGCTTATGTGGATGCGAAAGGCCTCTGGGTGCTGAAACTGGGCGATCCCGAGCCCACGGCCATCCCCACGGCGGCCGCGCCGTGCAAACCCGAGTACTTCTACACGGGCTCGATACAGCTCGCCTACCGGGACGACTGCGCGGCCGGCGTGCTCGCGGTCCGGGACCTGACGACCGGGGACACACGCGTCCTCTCCGATAAGGTCACGTCCACGCGTTTCCGCTACGACCCTTCGATGTCGTGGATCTTCTTCGAGCGCGAGGAGCCTGGGAAGAAGCGCGAACTATGGGCCGTCCCGGGGTCTGGCGAGCCCGTGCTCGTCGGGACGAATCCGAGGCCCAACTGGTATCCTGGGCGGTCCGCGGCGGGCTTTTTGTTCGACCTCGATCACGACGGCGCGGCCGGCACGCTGGGAACCTGGACGCTGGAGGGCGGTTTTTCTCCGCTCCTCGAGAACTCCGCGGGGACATGGGGATGGAACAGCCAGTATTTCACCGCGCTCGCGGACGTGCAGGAGGATGTCGGGACTTTCGTCGTGTACGACAGCCAGACGGCGGCCGAAGCTCTCCGGGTCCCGCGCGTCCACGGCTCGACCCCGACCTTTGCCCGCCAGGTGGCCGCTCTCGGCTACGTCCACGACTGGGACGACGCGCTCGGGGCAGGCACCCTCGGGGTCTGGATCCCCTACAACGGACAGCAGATCGACGTCGATACGGGCGTCACCGAATTCACCGAGATCTTCTGGCCCGAGCCCGGCATCCTCTACGCCGTGCGCGCGCCCGAACGCGCGGGCCTCTGGACAGCCTATCCGGACCTCTAGGCATCGGCCCGCGCGCGCCACGTCGGGGCCACGACCCCGTGGCCCCCCGAAAGCACACCCCCGCCTCCTGCGCACTCGAATGACCACCCTCCCCGCGGCAACTCATGGCTCCCGTGGAGGTTTCGCATGGTGAACGGACGAACGGCGCGAGGGTTCTGGTGTGGTGCGTCGGGAGAAACGCGGAGACGGGGCGCGCTCGCCGCCTTCGGCTTCTTGGCCGCGGCGCTGCTCCCTGCGTGCAGCGCTGAGGTCGAGATCGAGCGCAGCCCCGCGATGCACGCGGACGGCCTCTATCGCGGGCTCTTCGTCGGAGGATCGAAGCCCGACGGGACGTTCGTCCTGGCGCAGCACGAGCTCGCGCCGGGGAATGAGGAGCTCGTCCTGGTCTCGCTCGCAGAGGGCGAAAAGCGCACCTGCTCGCTGGGCAAGGCATTCTTTTACCACACGGCCCAGCCGCAACCCCCTCCCGAGTTCGGCGTGAGCGAGCCGTTCGTCGACCCTCGCCCGACACGTATCCTGACGCTCGAAGGAGAGCTCGGGGCCGAGAGCGGGGACCTGCGCGTCTTCGACGCGTCCTGCGTGGAGCGCATGCGCGTGCCCTCGGTCGAAGCGCCGGTGCAGATCATCGGCGGGTCCACGCCCCGCGCCTACACCGCGCAGACGACGTCCGGGGAGGTCGTGGTGATCGATCCCTGGGCCGACTCGGTGCGCACGATCGCCGAGAGCGCGAGCTTCTGGCAATACCGGCAGGACAAGTTCTGGTTGATCGAGGGCGGGCGCCTGGTCGTGCGTGATCTCGATGGGAACATCTTGCAAACCGCGGGCGAGGGCGTCACCGAGGTCGCGGTCCCGTATTCCGGAGACGAGGCGGCTTATGTGGATGCGACGGGCCTCTGGGTGCTCGAGTCGGGGGACCCCGGGCCCATCGCCATCCCCACGACGGCCGCGCCGTGCAAACCCCAATACGGCTTGGGGGGGGCCCCGCTGAAGCTCATATACCGGGACGACTGCGCGGCCGGCGTGCTCGCGGTTCTGGACCGGGAGACGGGGGACACACGCCTCTTCTCCAGCGGGGTCACGTCCGCGTATGCCGCGAACCACATTACGATGTCGTGGGTCTTCTTCGAGCGCGAGGAGCCTGGGAAGAAGCGCGAGCTCTGGGCCATCCAGGGGGCCGGCGAGCCCATGCTCGTCGGGACGAATCCGAGCCCCACCTGGTTTGCTTGGCCGCGCAAGGAGGACTTTCTGGTCGAGCTCGATCACGACGGCGCGACCGCCACGCTTGGAAACTGGACGCCGGAGGGCGGTTTTGCTCCGCTCCTCGAGAACTTCTGGGATGGATGGGCAGGGATGAAGGGCTATTTCCCCACGCTCACGGACCCCGAGGAGGATCTCGGGACGCTCGTCGTGCTCGACACGACGACGCTGACCGAAGCGCTCCGGATCCCGGGCGTCCACCGCATGACCCCGGACTTTGTCACCCAGGGGCGCACCCTCCGCTACATTCACGACTGGGACGACGCGCTCGGCGCAGGCACCTTCGGGGCCTGGGTCCCCGCCACCGGAAAGCAGCTCGACGTCGATACCGGCGTCACCGAATCCGGCGAGCTCTTCTGGCCCGAGCCCGGCGTCGTCTACGCCGTGCGCACGCCCGAACGCGTGGGCATCTGGACAGCCTATCCGGAGCTCTAGGCATCGGCCCCCGGCGCCCCCTTCCATGATGCGCGGGCCTATAGCATCGTCGCGCCCCCGCCCCCCATGAGCGCCCTCTCCGCCTTCGCCTTCTACCCCGTCTGGGCCCTCGCCCTCCTCGTCGGGTTCGTCTCGCTCCGCCTCGGCCGCTCGCGCGGCTACGCGCTCCCGCTCCTCTGCTTCGCACAAGGCGTCTGGGTGACCGGCCTCGTGCTGTTCGCGACGCCGAACACGAGCCACATCGCCGAGCGCGTGCTCCCGTCGGGCATCGTCCAGGGCGCGGGCTTCATCCACGCCGCCGAGGCCCTCGCGGGGAAGCCCCGGCGCAAGCTCGTCGCGGGCGCCTGGATGGCCACCGGCGCGTTCGCAACACTCGGCGCCGCGGCCCCTCGCCTCTTCTACGGGCCCGGCGCACGCGGCATGGGGCCGGCCTTCGTCCCCTTCGCCGCCCTCGGCGTCGCGGCGGCCGTGGCGATGCTCGCCTACCTCGCGGCCCGCGCGCAGAGCGCTGCCGGCGATGAGCGACGCGCCCTCGTCACGCTGCTCGGCGCGGCGGTCCTCGGCTGCCTCGGCGGCGGCGGGGCCATCAGCGCCTTCATCCTCGGCATCGGCCCCCTCTGGATCGCCGCCCCGCTCATGCTCGGCTCGACCTTGCTCGCCGCGCACGCGACGCTCGGCCGCGAGCAGGGCAAAGCAAGGGCCCTCGTGCGGAGCGGCATCGTCTACGCCGTCATCACAGCGAGCGTCTCCACGGTCTTCGTCACGGCGTACGCGTTCGCCCTGCCGTACCTCGTGCCGGCGCAGGGATCGACGATCACGTTCGTCGCCGCCGCGCTCGCCGTCACCTTCTTCGCGGCCCTCCCGGTCGATCCGCTGCGGCAGATCGTCGTCGACGGGATCGGCCGGCGCGTCGCCGAAAACCCCATCGGCGTGCGTGACCTCGCCGAGGCCGTCGATCGCAGCGAAGCACGCGCGGACCAGGCCGAGCGGCTCGCCGAGATGGGTCGTATCGTCAGCGCCGTCGCCCACGAAATCCGCAATCCCCTCGGCGTCATGCTCGCGCAGGCCAAGATCCTCGAGCGCCGCGGCGCCGACCCCGAGACCCTCGCCGGGCTCCGGCAAGAAATCGCGAACGCCCGGCGCTTCCTCGACGATCTGCTGCGCTACGGCAAGCCCCGCCCGCTCGATCTCGCCGTCGCCCCGGTGCTCGCCGAGGTCACACGCGCCGCCGAGGCCGCGCGCGCCGCGTTCGGCGACCTCGCCGCGCCCGTCGACGTCACCGGCGACGCCACGCTGAGCGCCGAGCTCGACCGCGCGGCGCTCGGCGACGTGGTGAAGGTGCTCGTCCACAACGCGCTCGTCGCCCTGTCGACCGCGGACGCCGGCGGTCGCGTCACCGTCGACGTCGCAAGCGAGGGCGACGAGGCCGTCGTACGCGTGACCGACGACGGGCCCGGCGTCCCCGTCGAGATCGAGCCGCGCCTCTTCGAGCCCTTCGTCACGGGGCGCGGCCGCGACGCCTCGCACCCCGGCACGGGCCTCGGCCTCGCGATCGCGGCGCGCTGGACCGAGCGCCACGGGGGCTCGCTCCGCCACGAGCGTCCAGGCGCCAGCGGCGCGCGCTTCATCGCCCGGTTTCCGAGGACGGCGCGCGTGGTCAACGCCGCCCCCATGGAGCAGACTCGCGCCCGATGAACCGATCCTCCGCCTCGATTCTCGTGGTCGACGACGACGCCGGCTTCCGGCGCGCCTGGCGCACCCTCCTCGAAGCGGAGGGCCTCGTGGTGCTGGAGGCCGGCGCCGCCGAGCCGGCCCGCGCGACGTTCCTCGCGAAGCGCCCGCGCCTCGTCCTGCTCGACCTGATGCTGCCGCCCTCGGGCCTGCCGAAGGAGGGCGCCGCGCTGCTCGATGTGTTCCTCGCGGCCGAGCCACGCGTGAAGGTCGTGGTGGTGTCGGGGACGGGCGAGACGCAGCTCGCGCTCGATCTCGTGCGGCGGGGGGCCTACGACTTCATCGAAAAGCCGGTCGACCCCGATGTGCTGCTCGCCGTCCTCGCGCGGGCCCGGGCGCGGCTCGATCTCGAGGATCGCGTCACCGAGCTCGAAGACAGGCTCGCGGCGACGGGCGAAGCCGGCCTGCTCGGCAGCTCTCCGGCCTTCGTCGAGGCGCTTTCCATTGCCGAGCGCGCCGCGCCGGCCGATCTACCCGTGCTCGTCACCGGAGCATCGGGCACCGGGAAAGAGCTTTTCGCCCGGCGCGTGCATGCGCGGAGCCGCCGCCGCGAGGGGCCGTTCGTGGCCGTCAATTGTGGGGCGCTCGCGCCTTCGCTGCTCGAATCGACGCTCTTCGGCCACAAGAAAGGCGCGTTCACGGGCGCCATCGCGGACGGGCGTGGCCTCTTCGTCGAGGCGGACGGCGGGACGCTTTTCCTCGACGAGATCGGCGATCTCGAGCTCGCGCTCCAGGTCAAACTCCTCCGCGCGCTCGAATCGGGCGAGGTTTTGCCCGTGGGCGCCGGAAAACCGGTCCGCGTCGACGTCCGCATCGTGTCGGCGACGCATCGGCCGCTGGAACAGATGGTCCGCACGGGCACCTTTCGCGAGGACCTCTACTGGCGCATCCGGGGGATCGAAATCACGCTGCCGAGCCTCGTCGATCGGACCGGGGATCTCGCGGTCCTGGCGCAGCATTTCCTCAACGAGGCGCGTGCGCTCGTGCCGGGCGCCGGGCCCACGACGCTGTCGAAAGAGGCCCTTCGGCGGCTCGAAGACCACGATTGGCCGGGCAACCTCCGCGAGCTGCGGCATGAGATGCAGCGGGCCCTCGTGATGGCGGCCGGCCGCTCGGAGATCCTCGAAGCGGACCTCTCCCCGGCGCTCCGTCGCTCGCGGTCGGCAGCGGCCATCGAGGCGCCCGCGGAGGACACGTCGCTCACGCTGGAGCAGAAGATCGAGCGCCTGGAGCGCGCAGAGATCACGCGTGCCCTTGCCGAATGCCAGGGCAACCGGAGCCAGGCCGCGCAGCGGCTCGGGCTGTCACGCCAGGGTCTGCTGAACAAGCTGGATCGATACGGCCTGCGCTGACGGAGGCGCTATCCGCGCGCTCCCCTCGGCCGGCCGGGGCGGGTCCAGCGCTCGAGGATCACCGCCGCGACGAGCGCGAACGGTGCGAGGGACGGGGTGAGCACGAGGCCCAGCACGAACCCGAACCACGCCCCCTGCAGGGGCTCGCCCTCCCACAGGAACAGGAGTGCGAACGTCACGGCCATCACCCCGAAGTAGCCGAAGACCGCAGCCCCGGCGAGCGTGAGGGTGCGTGCCTTGCGGAGGTCTCGGGCCAGCGCGCCGAGCAGCCCTCCGACGAGCGCCGCGGGCAGGAGTGCGGCCAGCAGGATGCGCCCCAGGAACGAGACCGTTTGCTGGTGCTCAGCCCTATCCGCGCCGACGGTGTCTCCGTACGAGAAGGTCCACAGGGCATAAAAGACGAGGTAGGCCACGAGCGTCGCCACGCCGAGCGCGACTCCCTTCCAGACCTCCGACGTGACGCGAATTCGTCCCACGGTTCCCTCCCAGGTTCCTTTTGCCCCGCGGCGCATCGCAAAGGCAGTGCCACGCCGGTTCTCCCGGGATTCGCTCGCGAGCGCGGGCCGCGATGTCCAGCCGTTGGAGGGAGGTGTCCACGCGCTGGACAGTCGAGCTTGACGGCAGGTCGCGTGGAGAGCGGCTGGGCCGCGGCGCGCGGCCTCGGAGCGGGTTGGCATCACGCTTGCGATGTCGACGCGGCATGACGTCCACGAAGCCCCACGACGCTCTCCCCCTCGGAACCCTTCTCGGCCGCGCCGTCACGGTGGTCTTCGCCGTGGCGACGCTCCTCCTCGTGCTCGTGATGTTCGACTTCCGCATCCCGTACAAGCCCGGCTTCGGCCTGATCATCGTGGCCACGCTGCTCGGCCTCGGGGCCTCGGTATGGTGGCTCGGGGGACTCGCGGGGCGCGCCATCGAGCAGCGCGGGGGCGCGGCCGTGGCATGGGGTCCACTCGCCGGCCTCGCAACCCTCGCGATCACCGCATTTTCACTCGCGTTGGCGAGCGCCGCGCAGATCGAGCACGACCGCGGATTCAGCCTGGCGCAGGCGGCGTGGGATTATTTCGGCAAGCCGTTCGTGTTCACGATGGCCTACGGAGCCATTCCGGCCGCGCTGATCGGGCTTCTCTGCGCCGGCGCGATTCACGGCGCCATCACCCTGATGCGCAGGGCGCCCCTCGAGGACGCGCCCTGAGAGGCGCTTCGCTGGGGCGTTGCCCCAGGCCCCACCAGGGGCTATCCGCCCCTGGACCCGGACCAGCGCAAGCGCTGGACCCGGGGTCGATGAACTGCGCAACGCGCAGTTCATCGAACAGGCCGAGTC
>NZ_JAGTJK010000002.1:0-1009990 GCF_028435265.1 Polyangium jinanense
ACCGCGCCGCGCGCGCCGACGAGCACGTTCTGCGGGCGCAGATCGCGGTGGACGAGCCCGGCCGCGTGCACCACGGCGAGCCCTTCGGCGAGCGCAGCCGCGAGATCGAGCGCTTCGCCGACCGGCATCCTGCGTGACGGGCGCGCGGCGAGGATCCGCGCGAGATCGCGACCCGGGAAGTCCTCGAGGACGACGATCAAGGAGCCGGCGAGCGCCTCGACGCCGCACAGCGCGACGAGGCGGGGCGAGGCGAGGCGCGCGATGCGCTCGTACTGGTGCTTGAAGCGCGCGACCTCGGCGCCAGTCGCTCTTTCCGCGCGCAGGATTTTCAGCAAGACCGGGACGCCGTCGCCCTCGCGGCACGCGCGGTACAGGGAAAAATCGGCGGTTTCCTCGATCTTCTCGCGGAGCGCGTAGCCTCTCCCGACGATCATCGAAGACCTTGCTCGCTCGCCCGTCAAGGCGACGCACTACGACCAGCTATTTTTATATCCCAAAGGGGGTGACTTGGCACCGGCGGAGTTTGGCCCACGCAGAGCTCGTGCGACTCTTGGGTGTGCAGGCGCGTGAGGTCGTCATGAAACTCCGAACGCCGCCCTGGAGTCCAGACGCTCGGCGCACCCCTTGGCGGCCAGGGGTCTCATGGGAGGGGCGCTATGGGCAGCGTGGACGTGGTGCGTCCGAGCTGCGGACAGGAGAGGCGTCGAACCATCCCTCGGCTCTCGGTTCGGCCCGGGAGGTGCTGGCATGCGTCCAGGTCACCCACGCCATGCATTACATCGATACGGTCTGCGCCTGGAAACGCCCCGCCTGACCTGCCCCCCTTCAATCCCCCGTCTTCCCGTTCCCCGGCGGATATTCATGCCTCCGCCCCCACGGATCTTCCACCGTCCGCCGCCCGTCTTCCCCTTCCGCCCCGAGATACCCCGGCCCGATCGGCACCTTCCCGTAACCGCCCGGGATATCGAGCACGTACGTCGGCTGCGCGATCCCCGACAAGCTCTGCCTGAGCTCGCGCAGGATCGTTTGCCCCTCCGCGATGCTCGTCCGGAAATGACCCGTCCCCACCGCCAGATCCCCGTGGTGCAGGTAATACGGTTTGACCCGTAAAACCACGAGCTCACGGAACAGCTCCTTCAAGGTCTCGGCGTCCGCGTTCACCCCGCGCAGGAGCACCGTCTGCGACAGCATCGGGATCCCCGCGTCCACGATCCGCGTGCACGCCTCGCGCGCCTTCGGACCGAGCTCGCGGGGATGGTTGGTGTGCAAAACGACGTACGTCGTCAGGCCCGGCACGCGCAGCGCCTCGATCATCGCCGCGTCGATGCGCCCGGGCTCCATCACCGGCACGCGCGTGTGCACGCGCAGGATCCGCACGTGCTCGATCGCGGCGAGCGCGGAGGTGATCTCGGCGAGCTTGCGGGGCGGCAGGATCAGCGGATCGCCCCCGCTCAGGATCACCTCCCACACCTCCTCGTGCGCGCGCACGTACGCGAGCGCCGCCGCGAGCTCCTCGCGCGACAGCACCTCGCTGCCCGGACCGACCTTCTCGCGCCGGAAGCAGAAACGGCAGTACGCGGGACAGACGTGGACCGGCTTCAAGAGCAGCCTGTCCGGGTAGCGGTGCGTGATCCCCTTGACCGGCGTGTGCGGATCGTCGCCGATCGGATCCACGCGTTCTTCCGGCAGGATCCGGAGCTCGCGTTTGCTCGGTACGAACTGCTTCGCGATCGGGTCGTTCGGATCACCCGGCGTGACGAGGTCCACGAGGTCGGGCGTGATGGCCACGCTGAAGCGCTCTGCGACACGCTCGAGCGCCTCCATCTCGCCGCGATCCACGAGACCCTTCTCGACCAGCTCGCTGACGCGTCGCGACGTCCGGCGCGCGTCTTCGTGCGCGCCCTCGCGCTCTTGCGCGCGTTCCACTTCGCATGCCCTCGCACCCACGGCGCCGCTCCTCCTAGACTCCTTTCGGTCCAAAAGCCAGCGACGTCGAGCGCCCGCCTGCTCGCCAGCGTACGCTCGCCCTGGAAAGGGGCCGGCGCGCGTCGTAAGAAAGAACCTGCCTTTCCGGCTCGACGAACATGCGCACGAACCGCTCCTTTCTCGCTGCCCTCTTCGCTGCCACCTTGCTCGCTCCGGCTGGATCCTTCGCGGACGACACGTCCGGCAAGGCCGTCGGGCGCGCCGCGATCCTCGCGCAGAAGGGCGACTACGCCGCCGCGCAGAAGGAGCTCGACGCCGTCAAGTCCGGGCCCGAGCGCGGCCCGGCCCTCGTCGAGAAAGCGCGGCTCGAACTCCTCCAGGGCCGCTACGCCGACGCCGTGAAGACGGCGAAGAGCGCCGCGGCGCTCGGCAAGGACACGAAGATCCAGGCCGCGCCCATCATCGCCGAGGCGCTCGCGTCGCAAGGGAAGGTGAACGAGGCGATCGACGCCGTGAAGGACGTCGCGGACGAGGACACGGCGCACAGGGCGCGGCTCGTCCTCGGCGAGCTCTTGATCCGCAGCGGAAAACGCGGCGCGGCGAGCGTGCCGCTGCGCAGGCTCGTCGAGGCGTACAACGACGACACGATCAACGATCGTGACGCCGAAGGCCTCTCGCTCGTCGGTCGCGCGGCGCATCTCCTGCGCTCGGCGCACGACGCGAACCAGGCGTATGGCGAGGCCGAGAAGGCGGGCGCGAAGACGCGCGTCGAGACGCTCCTCTGGCGCGCCGAGCTCTTCCTCGACAAGTACAACCCCGGCGAGGCGGGCGAGTCCGTCAAGGCCGCGCAGAAGATCGCGCCCAAGGATCCGCGCGTCCACGTCGCGATGGCGCGCGTCAAGCTCGAGAACGCCATGGACTTCGAGGCGGCCGAGAGCGAGATCAAGCAGGCGCTCGAGGTGAATCCGAACCTCACCTCGGCGTACGTGATCCGCGCCGGCCTCGCGCTGCGCACGATGGACATCGCGGCGGCGGACGCGGCGGTCAAGCGTGGCCTCGAGGTCGACGCGACGAACCTGGAGCTGCTCGCGATGAAGGCGGCGACGCGCTTCCTCGCCGACGATCTCGCGGGTTACGAGGCCACGAAGAAGCAGGTCCTCTCGCTGAACCCCGAGTACTCCGCGTTCTTCCAGATCGTCGCGGAGTACGCCGAGTGGGAGCATCGCTACGAGGACATCGTCCGCATGATGGACGAGGCCACGCAGGTCGACGCGCAGGACATGAAGGCCTTCGCGACGCTCGGCTTGAACAAGATCCGCCTCGGCGACGATGACGGCGGCCTCGATGCGCTCCGCAAATCGTGGAAGAAGGATCGGTTCAACGTCCGCGCCTACAACACGCTGAACCTGTTCGAGAAGACGATCCCCGGGGAGTACGTCGCGACGAACGGCACGCGCTTCCGCATTCGGTATCACAAGGAGGAGAAGCCCGTCCTCGAGCGCTACGTCCCGCGCATGCTCGACGAGGCGTGGGATTCGATGGTGAAGCGTTATGGCTTCACGCCGAAGATGCCCGTCTCGATCGAGCTCTACGCCGACTCGGAGCACTTCAGCATTCGCACGAGCGGCCTGCCGAACGTCGGCATCCAGGGCGTTTGCTTCGGCCAGTCCCTCGCGGCGCTCTCGCCTGGCGCGGGCCCGTTCAACTGGGGCAACGTGCTCTGGCACGAGCTCGGGCACGTCTTCGCGATCCAGTATTCGAAGAGCCACGTTCCGCGCTGGTTCACCGAGGGCCTCAGCGAATACGAGACCATCATTCGCCGCCCCGAATGGCAACGCGAGGAGGACCCGGCGCTCTTCGCCGCGCTGAAGGGCGGGCGCATCCCGCCGCTCGACGGCTTCAACCGCGCCTTCACCCACGTCGACTCCGTGGAGGACGTGACGATGGCCTATTTCGCGGCGAGCCAGCTCGTCGTGTTCATGGCCGACAAATACGGATTCGACAAAGTCGCGGCCATGCTGCCGCGCTGGGGCAAAGGCGAGCGCACGCCGGACGTCATCAAGGGCGCGCTCGGCGTCTCGCACGACGAGGTCGATCGGCAGTTCCGCGAATGGCTGAAGAAGCGGCTCGCGCGTTACGAAAAGCAATACGTGCCCGACCTGCACGCGCCTCCGCTCGACGAGGCGCGCAAGGCGCTGCGTACCGATCCGAAAAACCCGAAGAAGCTCGTGGAGCTCGCGCTCGCGCTTTTTTCGGACGGGCAGAAGCCGGAGGCGCTCGCGGTGCTCGACGAGGCGCTCGCGCTCGATCCGAAGCAACCCGACGCGAACTTCGTGCGCCTGCGCCTCGCGATGGGCGAAAAGAAGCTCGACGACGCGGCGCGGATCCTCGACAAGATGGTGGCGAACGGCCACGACGGCTACGTCCTGCGCATGAAGGCCGCCGACCTCGCCGAGATGCGCAAGGACAAGACGCGCATGAAGGCCTGCTTCGAGGCCGCGTTCAAGTTCGACCCCTCGCAGGCCGAGCCGCTCCAGGGTCTCTACGACCTCGCGAAGGAGCAAAAGGACATCGCCGGGCAGCTCGACGCCTTGCGGCGGCTATCGCTGCTCGATCAGCACGATCGGCGCGTGTGGGTGAAGCTTCTGGAGCTGCTCGTCGAGCGCGGCCTCTGGGAAGAGGCGGTCAAGGTGGGCGAAAGCGCGATCTACGTCGACGTCTCGAACACCAAGGTCCACCGCCTCTACGCCAAGGCCCTCGCGCGCTCGGGCCGGCAGGTCTCGGCGATCTTCGAGCTGAACAGCGCGATCCTCACGAAACCCGAGCCCGCCGAGATGACCCAGATCTACGAGGACCTCGCCAAGGGCTACGACAAGCTCGGCAAAGCCGATTACGCCAAACAAGCCCGCGACCTCGCGAAGCTCGTCGCGCCGAAGGGCTGAGCGCCTCTTTCCCTCGTCTCCCCTCTCCCGCAAGGGAGAGGGGCCGGGGGTGAGGGAGTTGTTCGGGGGTGAGGGAATCGTCCCGTTACGCGCGTTTTTCCTTCGCGTCGGCGCGCTTCTGCGAGAGCTCATCGAAGCCGCCGAAGATCCGCTCGTCGAGATCACGCGGCATGTGCGGGTGCTCGACCAGCTCGTCGCGCAACGCGGCGCGGAAACGGCCGAGCAGGCCGATCGTGGTCACGCGCAGCGCCGTCTGCTGGCGGAAATACTCGAACCCCGTCGCTTGCCCGCGCCCCGCGAGGAGCTGCGCGAGTTTGTCGCCGTGATCCACGAACGCGCTCGCCCAGTCGTAGAGCGTCTTTCCGTCGGGCGTCGGCGCGGCGCGCAGATCGGCTTCGAGCTCCGCGAGCTTCGGCCGGTTCTGCTTCGCCGCCGCCGCCTCCTCCGCATAGCTGTCGCTGAGCACGCCGAGGTCACGGATGAACGCCTCGCGAATGCGACGCGCCGCCGCGCGCCGCTCCTCGGGCACGAACGGATGGGAGAGGACGGCCTCGGTGTAATGCCAGATCGCCGTGCCGAGTCCGTCGTGATGCGCGTCGGCCTCGGTCAGATCGCCGACGGGCCTGCCCCCCGCGTCCTCGAGGTTCTCGATCGCCTTGCGCTTCGCGGCCAGGATCGGGCCATACAGCTTGCCCGTCTGCGTGGCCTTCAGCGCCTCGTCGCGGTGATGGAACAGGTCCAAGAGGCCCGCGCGCAGGTCGGACAGGGTCAGGTTTCGCATGACAAATCCCTCCGTGATCCTTCGTTCCCGACGGAGGGTAGCAGCCGGGCTTGGCGCGGGGGAAGAACGAGCGGCTCAGAATCGTCCGAGGAGGGAAACGCCGCCGCCGAGGGGACCGACGGTGGGCACGACGGCCATGGCCGCGCCGCTGTCGCGCTTGGCCTGTGGTGTGACGAGCCAAAGGACGCCCGCAGCCACGACGCTCGCGCCGCCGAGCCCGAGGCCGATCGCGGACGTGGAGCGCGTCGTCCCAGACAAACCTCCCGTCGCCAGGGACACCCCGGCGATGCCCGCGCCCACGAGGAAGGCGCTGGCGCCGCCGACACCGAGCACGAGCGCGGCCGTGGTGCGCACGCTCGGGGCCGGGGTCGCTGCGCTCGCGTGCGTCACGGGAATCGTGGCTTCGGCGTGAGGCACGGGCGGTGCTTCGTGCTCGCCGCGCAGCGTAGGCACGCTGAGCTCGACGGGGACGGACGTATCGCGCACGGGCACGACACGACGATAGGGCTTTCGCCCGGGCGCCATGGCTTCGAGCACGTGCTCGCCGAGCTCGACCGGGAGCGGATCGCCGGTCCAGGCCGCCCGATCGAGCGGCCTGCCGTCGATCGTGACCTCGAGATCGGGCGTCTCCGCGACCTCCTTCGGCACCCAGACGACGAGCCGCGCGAGCATCGCCGACAGCGCCTCGCTGCGCAGGCGCGCCCGGCTCTCCCGATCGGTCATGCCGGCGCGCTTCGCCTCGATCGCGACCTCGGTATAGAGCCGATACGCGGTTTCGCGGTGGTTGGTCTTTTCATAACATTCCGCGAGCCTGTACCGTGTGCCCATGGCCGGATCGAGCTCGAGGCTCTGTTCGAGCATGGGACAGGCCTCGACGTCGCGTCCCTCGGCCGAGAGCTCCATCGCGCGGGTGAAGAGCACCTCCGCGCGCTCGACCGGACCGAGCCCGTGCGTGGACGTGGGCTCCTCGGCGCGCGCGGCCGTCATCGTGCAGAAAAGGGCGATCGCTGTGAACAGCGCGGCTCCTGTGTGTTTTCCGGACATGTCGAAGCTCCTTCCTCGATCGCCGCGTCAATGGCGCCCCGTGAAGGGGTCGTAAGGGCGGTGCCCGGTCTGCCCGGGTTTGGTAGGGCTTGCCGCCGTGGGCGTCGATCCCGGCGTTTTTCGCGAGGGCTTGCGGTCCGCGTCGGCGGACGCCGAAGCGGTCGGCGCAGGCTCGATATCGATATCCATTTCGTTCGCCGCGGGCGTCACCGTGGACGCGGGCGCGGGTGGCTGCGCCGCGGGCACGGGGAGCGATTCCCGCGTGGTCGTGAAAGGCACGTGCACGCCGAGGGCCCTCGTCTCCTGGGTTCGTTGCGGCGCTGCCCGGAAGGCGGGCCATTGCACGCCGATCGCCGCGACCCCCGCGCCTGCGAGCGCCGAGAGCGCGGTCAAGCCCGCGACGAGCACGAGGCGCACTGGCCGTGAAGCGGGTTTGTCGTGCGAGCCCTCCCAGGGCCCCATGCTCCGATCGTCTTTCTCGATCACCTCGGCAGCGGGCTCCTGCTCCCCGAGCAGGGCGAGGTGGGGACGGCTCGGCATGCGCACGGACCCCGAGGGCGGCGTGGACGTCCGCGCCGGCGTCGGCGTCGGGGGCGACGATTCGAGGGTTTCTCGCGGCGTGACCAGCCGGAGCCGGCCGGGCGGAATGCTGCTGCGGCGCGCGAGGGTTCCAAGACGGGTCGCTTCCCCGTCCTCCTCCAGCGTCGCGTCCCACGGCCCGAACGGCCGGAGCGCGTTGAGCAGCTCGGTGGCCGAGGCATACCGGCGCGAGGTATGTTTGTCCAGGCAACGCATCACGACGTTATCGAGGCCGCGCGGAACGTCGGGCCGGATCGCGGAGGGCAGCTTGACGGGTTTGGCGAGGACGGCCGCGAAGATCTCGGGCACCGTGGCCGCCTGGAACGGAGCGCGCCCCGTGAGCAATTTGTAGAGAATGGCGCCGAGGGCCCAGACGTCGGCCCGTGCGCAAACCTTGCTCGCCGAGCGCATTTGCTCCGGCGCCATGTAAAGTGGAGAGCCCATGAGGTCGCGCGCGCCGGTCATCTCCGGATCGTCCACCTCGGGCCTCGTGTGCTTGGAGATCCCGAAATCGAGAACCTTGATGCAGGGCGATCCGTCCGAGCGGCGCGTGAGGAAGAGGTTTCCGGGCTTCAAATCGCGGTGGACGATCCCGGCGGCATGGGCCTCGGCGAGCGCATGGCAGGCTTGCGCGACGTACAGGACGGCCTCTTCGATGGGGAAGGCGCCGCGGCGCTTTTGCATCGCGGCGAGGTCCTGTCCTTCGAGCATCTCCATCACGATGTAGGGCGCGCCGGAATCGAGGCGGCCGACGTCGTACACCTCGGCGACGTGCTCGCTGCGGAGGCGAACGACGGCGCGCGCCTCGCGCAGGAAACGCTCGACGCATTGCTCGCTCGACGCCTCGGGACGCATGAGCTTCACGGCCCGGACCTCGCGCAGGTCGAGGTGCGTGGCGGCGACGACGACGCCCATTCCGCCCATCCCGAGCACCTTCTCCACGCGATACTTGCCGGCGAGGACGTCCCCCACCGAAACGATGTTCGATGCCTCCTGCTTCGACATGGTGCCTTCCGATCAAATGAAGAAAGGTAGGTATGGCCCCCACGCCCCCGAGGGCGCGCAGCGGCGAGCGCACGAAAGCCCTGCGTCCGCCGCTGAATCAGCGTCACGGACGTTTCGTTGTGGCATGGCCCCGCCGGTCGGGCCGTAATGTGTCCCACCCCTGGAGCTTTGCAAGTCTCTGCAAAACCGGGCGACCCGAGATCGCGGCGAAAAACCACGAAATCATGCCAAGGATTTTTTTCGTGGTCGGCAGCCTTCTACCCGGGTCGTCCGGGCAGCAGCGCATGTCCGCGTCATGCGGAGGCTTTTCCCCGATGCAGGGCGTTCCTGAAGGAAATACGCGATCAGGACGAGATCGCGGTGTCGTGGGGCGGAAGGAGGGAATGCGGGGGAAAACGCGGTGCGCCGCGACGGACGCGCGGGCGCCCGGAACGATTACTTCCGCGGGAGCGACACGCGCACGACCTCACCGCCGCTCGTCCCGACCCAAACCCAGGCCGAGCCTTTGTTCGTGATGAGCATCGTGGTCGGCTCCCCGCGCGCGCCGAGCGAGAGGGAATGCGTCGGGGTCATCGGCCCGCCGCCCGCGGCGTCGAGCGTCTGGCCGTCGAAGAGCGCCGCGCGTCCGTCGGCGAAGCCCACGACGAGGCTCGTCTCGCTCACCGCCGCGCACGTGATCGGCACGCCAATGTCGACCAGCTTCGCCGCGAGCCGTCCGCCGCGCTGGGTCACGATGCACGCGGCGCTATCGCCCTTCTTGTAAAGCACGTGCAGGGCCGTGCCGCTGCTCAGGCGGTCGAACTTTTTCGCCTCGGCGGGAAGGCCCACGCGTCCGTTCGCGCCGGGCTCCGGCGTCGGGCCGGGGTGCATGCGCAGCTCGAGCCCGCCGGGGACCTCCACGACGACCGTCGTGTCGACGGCGCCGAGGTCGGCGACTTTCACAGTTCCGCGCAGCACGAAGGGCCGCGCCTCGACCTCGTTGCCCGACACCGAAAGCTGGATGGCGTTGCCGTCCCAGGTGAGCGCGAGCGCGTGTTCGCCCGAGGGGCGACCGCGGAGCGAGCGCACGTCGCTGGCGACGCGCTCGGTCTTGGCGCGGTGGTGGATGTCGAGCACCGCCCAGACCTCGTTTTCGCTGCGCACGAGGGCCACGTCGCGCGACAGCATCGCGACTTCGTCGCCCTGGCCGAGCGAGAGGTTCACCGTCTTGTTCGTGCCGCTGCCGATCGGCACGACGGCGAGGCGCGCGGGCGCGGCGGAGACCATGGCCACGAGGCCCGGATTGTCGATCGCGGCCGCGCCGCGGACGTCCGCGTCGAGGGACTCGACACGACGGGGAGCAGAGAGGCTTTTGTAAGGCATCGCGAGGAGCGTAATGGATCCCGTGCCCGGTGCGGAAGCACCTTTCGCCGCCCGCGCGCATCTTCTCGGGTGGGCATTTTCCTGTACGATGCCCCCATGCGCTTCCCCTCAAGCTCCTGTCTCGATTCGCCCCGAAAGCTCTTTGCCGGCCTCACGGCGCTCGCCTTGCTCGTCACCGGTTGCAGTGACGACCCTGCCGCCAACTGCGGCGTCGCCGGGTGTGGCGAGGGGGGGGCCGGCGGCGGCGGCGGCGCGGGCGGCGCCGGAGGAGGCGGCGGCACGGGGCTCACCGGAGACATCACGGCGAACGTCGTCCGATACGACTACACGTTCGATCTCGTCACGGCCGAGGCGCAGTCGTTGCTCGCGCTCGACGTCGCGGCGCCGGGCGGGGATTGTTACAGCGTATCGTGCGAGGCTTCCTCGCTCACGGACGTCACGTGGAACGAAGGTCCCGCGGCATCCGCCGAATTTGCGAGCAACGTGCTCAAAGCGTGTGGCGCGGGCATGCCCGCGGGCCCGACGGTCACGGTCGGGGCAACCACGACGGTTTCGAAGGATACGTGGTGGGGCCTCGACGTCGGGTTCTCGCGCAAGAAGGACCTCGCGGGTGGCGAATTTTCGTATCTGCTCTCGTGGGTCGGCGGCTGCGACAGGTTCGGTCCTTGCGACGATGATCCCGCGCGCATGAGCGATTTCCATTTCGAGGTCACGCACCCCGCGGGCACCGTCGTGCTTTGCCCGGGGACGCTCACGGCGGGCGAGACGAAGACGACGTGCGACGTCACGAATGCGCCGACCTATTCCGCGTTCGCGATCGCCGCCGATCCGCTCTGGGAGCGCGCGCCCTATGGCACGTTCGCGGACGTCGAGCTCGTGTTTTACGAGGTCCCGCTCGGCACCCTCGCCGCGTCGCTCGACAAGCCGAGCGTCGGCGCGTTCATGGACTGGATCACCGCGCTGCTCGGGCCGTTCCCGTATGGCAAGGAGCTGCGCATCGCGGGCGGGCCGACGGCGTGGCTTGGCTTCGAGCACCCGGGCAACATCGTCTTGCAGGAGCAGCTCGACAAACTCCAGACCGATTACGCCGACGCCCCGATGCACGTGCTCATGCACGAGATCGTCCACCAATGGGCCGGCGACCACACGACGCTCGCGTCCGCGACCGATTTCGTCTGGAAGGAAGCGACGGCGGAGTATCTCGCTTACGTCTTCGAGGAGCTGGCGCGTCCCGAGGGCGAGGCGGCGGCGACGCGCGCCTACTGGGATGGCATCTCGCCGTTCTCCACCCATTGGCCCCGCCCCATGGACGAGCCCGCGCCCGAGGTGCAGGACTTTTACGGGGACGTGTATGGCCCCGGGCCGATGGTGCTTTACCTCCAGCTCGAACCGCTCATCGGCAAGAATGCGGTGCTCGCGGGCATCGCGGACTTCCTCTCGAAATCGGGGGGGCGCAGCGTGGCGGAGCTCAAGGACGCGCTCGAAGCTGCGTCCGGGCAGGACCTCGACGTTTATTTCGACGCGTGGGTCTTCGGCAAAGGCGCGCCGGTCTGGCCCACGTTCGACGTCTCGGCGACGCAGCTCGACGGCCTGGCCACGATCACGGTCACACAGCAAAACCCCGCCGGAAAACTCTTCCCCTGCGTCGTCGAGGTCGAGGTGAAGGGCGCGACGGAGACGGCGCGCGTCAACGTCGATTTCGGCCTCGCTCCCCAGAACGCCACGGCCACGATGCAGGTCCCGTTCTCCGAGGCGGTCGTCACCGTCACGCTCGATCCGGATCACCGCCTCCTCGGCACGAAGGCGGGCGTGCAGCCGATCACGATCGCGCGGCCGGTCTGGATTTTCTGACTCTCCGCGTTCGACGCCATTTTCGCGAGCGCGCCCGCAAGCCCTGACGACGACGACCGCCGGGCATCCGTTGGCATCATCCTGGCAATCGCTCCGGGACGAGGGGTCCGGTTGCCTGGGGCGCGCGCAAAACGCGCTCCCCCGGCAGGGCCGCTGGAGGGATATGGTCAGGTCCAAAGGTACGGGACTCGGTCGACTCGCTGCATTCGCGCTTCTTCCGCTTTCCGGCGTGGCACTCGCGGATACGGTCTCGCTCCTGGCGCAGCGAGGCGGGCCCGACGGAGGGTCCGAGGTTCCACCACCCCCAGACGGACCACGTGTTTCGTCGGACTGGTCCTACGACGAGCTTTTCACGTTTGCCCTCGATAACGGCTGCTGGTACAGCGCCAGCATTCGCGGCACGGTGCGCCCGATCGTCGCGGGCCGCGACGCGGGGCAAAAGGTCGAGCCCGACCTCGCGGTGACGGCCGTGCTCTCCTGCCAGGGCGCTCCGACGGTCAAGGTTGCCGAGCGCGTCGGCGGCACGGGTCCGATCACGCGGGCGCAGGTGGAAAACCTGCTCGAACGACGCGCGAGCATTCTGACCGACGAGGCCGGGAAGAAATGTTCGTACGTGCCGGAAATCGATCTCGTGGGCGAGGGGCTCGTGGGGGCGGGCGTCACCTACCTTTGCCCGCTGTCGAGACCGTAAAAGACTACCCCTTCACGCCACCTGCCGTGAGACCTGCGACGAGATGGCGCTGGGCCACGTAAAAGAGCGCCATCACCGGGAGCGACACGACGAGCGCGCCCGCGGCGAATTTTTCCCATTGCGCGTCGTACTCGCCGATGAACCGCTGCAGCATCACGGGCAGCGTGAACATCTCCTCCTTGTCGAGCAGCGTCGCGGCAAGGATGAACTCGTTGTAGGCGCCCATGAACGCGAAGAGCGCGGTCACGGCAATCGCAGGGCGCGCGGCCGGCAAGACCACGCGGACGAACGCGGAGAAACGCGTGGCGCCGTCGACCATCGCGGCCTCTTCCAGGTCGACCGGGATCGCCTCGAACGCCGCGCGGAGCTGGAAGATCGAAAAAGGCACGCTCGTCGAGGCATAACAGACGACGAGGCCCGTCCGCGAGTTCAAAAGGCCCAGGTAATTGAGGATCATGTAGAGCGGGATCGCGCTCGCCACGGCCGGGAACATCTGCGTGGCGAGCAGCGCCCGCACGCCGGACTCCTTGCCGGCGAAGCGGAACCGCGCGAGGGCGTACGCCGTCGGAATGGCGATGAGCACGCCGACGAGCGTCGTCGCGAGCGAGACGACGAGCGAATTCGCGAGCTGGCGGCCGAAGAGCCAGGTCTCGACGCCATCGACCTTGCGCGTGGCGCCCACGACGGCCGAGAGGTGCGCGAGCGTCGGCGCCTCCGGAACGGGAATCACGCGGGGCGAAGGCGTTTGCGTGCCCGAGAACGCGAGCGCGACGACCCAGAGGACGGGATAGAGCGCGAACGCCACCGCAATCACGAGGACGACGTGACACGCAGCCGATTCGAGAAACGGAGGCTTCTTGTTCACGCCGCACCTCCCGCCGCCTTCGCGATCGCCGCCGCCGAGGCCTCCTTTTCGCGCGCCTCGCGCCGCTCCGCGAGCCAATCCGAGAGCCGGGTCCGACCGAAGAGCAGGAGGAAGATCAGCACGGCGTACGCCGCGGCGTACCCGTATTGCGCATTGCGGGTGAAGGCCCAGCGATAGGCCTCGGTGACGAGGATCTCGGTCGTCCCGTCGGGCTCGCCGCCCGAGACGAGGAAGACGACGTTGAACATGTTGAACGTCCAGACCGCGCCCATCGTCACGGCAGGCAGGAGGCTCGGCCGGATCATCGGGAGCGTGACGAGCCAGAGCCTTTGCCAGCGGCTCGCGCCGTCGACCTTCGCCGCTTCGAGCACGTCGTCCGGCACCGCGGTGAGCGCGCCGATCGTCACCACCATCATGAAGGGAAAGCCGAGCCAGACGTTCGTCGCCACGTTCGCCGCGAAGGCCGTGGAGAAACGAGCGAACCACGAAATGGGCTCGAGGCTCGTGCCGAAGGTTTCGTTGAGGGCCTGGATGAGCCCCGTGACCGCCCCGAACTGGCGGTGGAACATGCCCTTCCACGCGAGCGCGGTCACGTAGCTCGGCACGGCCCAGGGGATGATCAGGAGCACGCGGTAGAGCGCGCGCAGCCGCAGCATCGGCCGGGAGAGCAGGAGCGCGAGCGCGACGCCGATCGCGACGTGGAAAAACACGTTGATCACGGTCCAGAGGACGGTGACGAGCAGGACCACGTAAAACGATCCCGTCGAGAGGAGCGGGCTGCCGCGCGCCGTGAGGATCTGGACGAAATTGTGGAGCCCGACGTAATTGTTCCAGCCGACCTCTTTCAGATTCTGGATCGAGCCGCCGAGCAGCGACGTGAGCGCGCCGAGCACGAGCGGCAAGACCACGAGGACGCCGACTGCAATCATGGCATGCGCGACGTACGCGTACGCGGGCAGCGAGCGCTTCACATCTTTTCGGAATTCCGGATCCTTCGCGCGCCGGACGAGCGTCAACGCGCCGAGCAGGAGCAGCGCGCCGAACACGACGAGCCCGGGCGTGCGCGAGGCGGGCGGCGGCGCCGGGCGGCGCACGTCGTCGAATCGACGCTTGGCCTCGGAGAGCGCGGCGGCGGGGAGCGCGTCGCGGCGGAGGACCTTGCGAATGGCCCGGTCCGCAGGCTCCCACACGGAGTTCATCGCGAGCGAGGAGGGCATCGCAATCGAGGACCTGGCTTGCTCGGCGAATGCGGCGAGGAACGCGTCCTCCGGCGGCAAGGGGACGTCGATGCGCGCGGGCAAGGTGCGCGCTCGTTCGAGGCGGATCTTCGTGGCCTCGGGGCTCGCGAGCAGCCGCGCGAGCGCGCGGACCTCGGGGCGCGTCGCGCCTTTCGGCGTGAGCATGACGGCCTCGACGCCGAGATAAGGCTGGATGGGTTTTCCCGCCGCGCGGATGAGCGGCAGCGGCGCCACGCGGTAATGGAGCGAGGTCGCTTCCGCCAGGCTCGTCGCGAGCCACGGGCCGTCGATCGCAAACGCAGCCTTGCCAGAGCGGAAGAGGTTCGTGACGACCGAGACGTCGGTATCCTCGGCGACGACCTTTTTCGCGCGCAGGTCGAGGACGAAATCGAGCGATTTTTCCGCCGCGGGCCCCGCGAACCCGAACTGATCGTCGGGCGTCAGCATGAGCCCGCCGAACGCGTGGACGAACCCGGCGTGGTAATACGTCGACTGCGAGTAGTAGGCGAGGGGAACGACCCCGGCCGGGAGATTTTTGGCGAGTGCCTCGATCGATTCGAGGTCGGCCGGGATTTCCTTGACGAGGTCCGTGTTCACGTAAAGAGCGATGCTCTTCTGCGTGATCGGAACGCCATACGGCTCGCCGTGGAGCGAGACGGCGGCGAGCGTGGGGCCGGCGAACGCGTTTCGGTCGAGCGCGTCGCCCACGGGCGCGACGACCTTGCGGCCGTCGTAATCACCGAGCTTGTCGTGCGCGTCGACGAAGAGGTCCGGCCCCTCGCCGAACTGGACGGCGGCGGAGACCTTGGATTTGAAGGCGTCCGAGGGGAGCGCGAGCAATTCGACGCGCTCGCCCTGAAAGCGGGCGACGATCTCTTCGAGCGCCTTTTGCTCGTCGCCGCGTTGCGCGTGCCAGAGCCGGATCGGCTCGGCCCGGGCCGCGGGCGCGAAAAAGACGACCACGAACAGCAGTGCGAAGGCCCAGAACCCGCGGAACGGTCGCCGCTCGGTCGATTTCACGCTTTCACCTCGCGCGGAGCGATTTTCCGGTGGCCGCGTCGAACAGGTGGATCGATCGGAACACGAGGGGAAGCGTCTCGCCTTTTTTGATGCTTCGGCGAGCTTCCACGCGGGCAATGAACGGCGCACCCGCGATCTCGCCGTGCGCATACGTCTCCGGGCCGAGCGCCTCGACGACCGTGACCACGAGCTTCGTCGTCTCCCCGCCACCCTCGGCGAGCGCCACCTCGTGCGGCCGAATGCCGAGCGTCACCTTCCGCCCCGGTTCGAGCCCGCCGAAGGTCGCCTCGTCGACCGGCACGACGAGGTGATTGGCGCGAAACACCCACGCCGAGTCTGCCCGTTCCAGCGCCCCGTCGATGAAATTCATGGCGGGGCTCCCGAGGAACGCCGCGACGAACTTCGTCGCCGGTTTGTCGAAGATTTCCAAAGGCGCGCCCGATTGCTCGACCTGGCCCTTGTTCAGCACGAAGATCACGTCGGCGAGCGTCATCGCCTCGACCTGGTCGTGCGTGACGTACACGCTCGTCGCGCCGAGCTCGTCGTGGAGCTTGCGGATGTCGACGCGGACCTGCGCCCGCAAGGCCGCGTCGAGGTTCGAAAGCGGCTCGTCGTAGAGGTAGAGATCCGCTTTGCGGACGATCGCGCGCCCCATCGCGACGCGCTGCCGCTGCCCGCCCGAGAGCTGCTTCGGCAATCGATCGAGCAGCGCCCCGAGCCCGAGCATGTCGGAGGCGCGCTTCACCTGCTTTTCGATCTCGGCTGGGTCGGTCTTGCGCAGCTTGAGCCCGAACGCGAGGTTTTCCCGCACGGTGAGGTGCGGGTACAGCGCGTACGATTGGAACACCATGGCGATGTTCCGATCGCGCGGCTCGAGCCGCGTGACGTCTCGATCCCCGAGCTCGATCTTGCCGGTGTCGGCCTCTTCGAGCCCGGCGAGCAGGCGCAGGAGCGTGGATTTCCCGCACCCACTCGGGCCGACGAGGACGGCGAAATGGCCCTCGGGCACGCGCACGTCCACGCCCTTGAGCACTTCGGTTTGTCCGAACTTCTTCTTGAGGGCCGTGACCGTGACCGACGCCATCGTGGGGAGCTCCGGGGCTAGCGCTGGGACTCGGGGACGAGGACGGCGCCGCTCGAAGGCGGCAGTTGTATGGAAAGGCGGCCGTCGTTCGTGACGGTGTAGGTTTGTCCGCCCTCATTGAGCACGTCGACGAGCACCGTGCCGGGCGCGGCGCCGACCTGCATGGGCTGGCCGCCGAATTCGGGCGAGCCTTCCTTCTCGATGTTCGCGTTGATCACGACGATCGCATAAGAGTCGCCCGCGTCGCCGCCCGTGCGCTCGAACGCGAAGACATTCGCGTCGGGATCACTCGGGCCCGTGCGATCGCTGGCCCAGAGGATCTGGAGGTCGCCCTTGCTCAGGGCGGGGTACTTGCGCCGGATCTCCGAGAGGCGGCGAATCCACTGGAACGTGGGCGCCCCCATGTTGTAGCCGGACGTCCAGAGGTCCTCGCGATTGCCGGGGTCGTTGCCGCCCTGGAAATCCTGCTCGGTGCCGTAATACACGCAGGGAATGCCCTCCTCGGTGAAGAGGAAGAGCAATGCGTTGTGCAGCATCTTTCGGCGCGTCTCGAGCGAGAGCGGCGTGCCGAAGGTCGGATCCTCGGGGTACATGCCCGCGCCCGTGAAGAGGAAGCGGGGCACGTCGTGGTTGTCGAGGAAGTTGACGAGCAGCTTTTGCGGGGAGACGCCCTGGCCCGCCGCGTTCACCGCGCCGCCCTGCGCCGGCGTCGCGCCGTAATTGACGACGCGATCGGCCCAGAGCTTCTGGATGTTCGAGGTGGGCCCGCGATAACGGAAGACGTCGCGGATGACCTGGAATTGCTGCGGGAAGTAGAACACGCTGTCGAGCATGTCCGCCGTCAGCGGGACGCCGTCCGTCACGCACTGGTTGTCCGTGGCGAGCTCGTCGGCCGGCGGCGGGGCGTCGTTTCCGTTTTTCGTGAACGAACCGACGAGCTGATCGCGGCCGTCGAACGCCTCGCCGAACATGAAGAAGTTCGTCTTGCCCTTCGCGGCCAGGCGCTGCCGCACCTTCTGCGTGAAATGCCGCCAGAAGCCGTTTTCGACGTGCTTGACCGTGTCGATGCGGAAGCCGTCGATGTCGGTGAGCTCGATCCAGCGCGTGTAGGCGTCGACCATCGCGTCGCGGATCGGGCAGAGCTCCGTGTTGACGTCCTTCAATCCGCCCGGGAAGTCGCCGCGCACGAGCTGATCGGGGTCGTCGAAATTGTACGTGCGGCCCTTGCGGTTGTAGGCGAGGGGGTTTTGCAGGATCTCCGGGAACGGCGGCATGTGGTTCGACGCCGGGTCGTGCGCGAAGATGATCGGCGCGAGGCCCGATTCCCCGAGGGAGGTCTCCGCCTGCACGCCGCGGACGTCGTAGGTCGGGTCGTACTCGTTCTCCTTGAGGACGTTCGGCGTGCCGGGCACGGATTGGTTGAGCGGGTCGTCCGCCTGCCCATTGCCGTTGATGTCGTAGAAGAAGAGCTGCCCCATGTGGTTCGTGACGATGTCCAGGATGACCTTGATGTTGCGGCCATGCGCCGCCTTCACGAGGCTCTGGAGCGCCGCGAGGTCACCGAACTGCGGGGCGGGCTGGGTGAGGTCCTGCGCCCAGTAGCCGTGGTATGCGTCGAATCCGGCGTCCGTGTAGACGTTCTTCACGACGGGTGAAATCCACAGCGTGGTGACGCCGAGCTCGTCGAGGTAATCGAGCCGCTCTTCGAGCCCCTTCCAATCGCCGCCGTGCCATTTGCCGGGCGCCGACGGGTAGACGGCAAAATTGTTTCCCCAGTCGCCGTCGGCGAACCGGTCGACGAGGATCTGGTAGATGATCTCCTCGCGCCAGTCGACGACGTTCGTCTTGAGCTCGACCTCCGGCGGGTCCTCGAACTCCATGCAGCCGCTCGTCGCGAGTCCGGAGACGACGAGGCCGAGGATTGCGGCCGATGAACGCGCTCGATTCATGAGGCTCCTTCGATTCGCTTTCATGTCATCCACCGTAGGTCGTCTGCGCGTTGAACCACCACTCGACCCCGACGCCGAAGAAATGCTCCCATTCCCGCAGGCTGAACACGTCGTCCTTCGGGTACATCGAGCGCGCCCCCTCGTCGCGGTGCGTGAGGAGATAAATCAGGCGGAGCTGCGGGCGGCTGTAGCTGCCCTTGCCGGCGGGATTCAGGAAAGGCACGAGGCCGATGCGGAAGAGGCCACCCATGACCGGATCGTTCGTGGGCGCCGGAATGGGCTGGCCCGGCGGCGTCGGCGGCTGGTACCGCACGCCGCGCTGCTGCGCCTGGTAGGAGATCTCCGTCGCGATGCCGCCCCACTCCGTGAGGAAGAAATGGGGACGGGCCATGATGATGCCCTCGTCGACGTCGTTGTAGTCGAGGGACGTGCTCGCATCCCGAAAACTCCGGAAATAACCGGCCGCCATGAGCCCGAGCGGGCCTGTTTCCCAGTTACCGCTCAGGGTGATCCAGAGCTCGCGCGCGCCCGCCGAGGTGCGGTCCGGCGCGAGCTGGAACGGCGTGCCGAACTCGCCGTACGCCGCGGCGCCGCCCGCATACCGGATGAACAGGTTCACGTGCGAGGCGTCGCGCCCCGTGAACGCGCCGAATTGCGCGCCGACCACGTACCCGAAATCGGCCGGCATGGTCTGGAACGTGCCCTTGACCTCGGTCTCGCGCTGGCCCGAGGGGATGTCGTGGAGCTCGCCGTAAAAGACCGCCTTCACGCCGGCCGTCTCCCCGACCTTGACGACATGGCTCGCCTTCAGGCTCGTGATAAACTTCTGCCGGTCGAGGATGTTGACGTTCGTCGCGCCGACCTGGTTCAAGGCCGGCGTGCGCGTCACGGTTTGGCTGAAGAAACCCGTGCGCGGCTGGTTCAGGCCGGCGTGCCAGGCGATGAAGGTGCGGCCGTTCGCGAAATCGTAGCGCAGGCCGCCGCCCATCGTGTTCAGGTTGTCGAGGGGCCAGTAATCGATGAGGTAGGCGTCGTCGCCGCGGTACATGCGCGAGCCGACCCAGGCCGAGAGGCCCTTCGTGACGATGTTGTTCGCCTGGAGGAACAGGTTCCGGACCGCCATGCGGATGTTGAAGTCCGCATTGTAATGAAAGAGCGGCGCCGAGGTGCCGAGCGTGATGACGGCCCGCGTCGTCGTGCCCGTGGCTTTCCAGTAATCCTGGCGCTGGACGTCGAGCTCGAAATAAGGTGATTCGTCGAGGCGCGATCCACGCGCGACGATGTCGGCGTCGCGACCGGGGCGCTTTCGGAAATCGGTGGCCGCACCGACGCGGCCGTACGAGCCCAGGAAAAACCCGCTCTCCGGCGGCGGAGGTTCGGCCGCTTTGGGCGCCTCGGCCGTTTTCGGCGGCTCCGCCTTGGGCTCGGCGGGCTTCACGTCGCCTGCGTCGGGGCGCCTTTGCTCCTTTGCGCCGTCGTTCGCGGGGGGCGGATCCGCCTGCTTGCCCGCTTCTGCCGCGGGCGGCGGCGGCGCATCGGGCAGCGGCGGCGCGCCTTCGGACGCGGCAGGCTTCGGTTCGGCGGTGGGCTCGGTTTGCGCTGCCGCGAGAGACGGGGAGGCACAGAGCGCCGCGGCGAGGAGGGCCAGCGGGACGCCGTGAACACGGCTCCTTCGCGGCCCGAATTCGGGTCCGGGTCGTCGCACGCCGGCACGGTACACCAAGGTGCGGCCCCGCGTGAAGATTGCATCGTCGAGACGCACGACCCCGTCGTC
Organism: Polyangium jinanense; assembly: GCF_028435265.1. GTDB lineage: Bacteria > Myxococcota_A > Polyangia > Polyangiales > Polyangiaceae > Polyangium > Polyangium jinanense. The sequence continues at coordinate 20,112 of NZ_JAGTJK010000002.1, forward strand.
AAACCCGGGCTCTGCGCGACAGGATGCTGCGGACCCACCCGAGCACGCGCGCGTACCCGTCGAATGCGAGGGCGATCACGATGCCATCGTAGGGTACGCGATACCGTACGTCTCCAAAGTAAACCATCGCCATGAGCACGAGCGCGACGAGGTGCGCGGAGAGGAGCGCGTGCCGCGCGAGGTGACGGCGGACGGAGGCGGCGAAGGCCACGAGCATCGGCGGCAGGAGCAGCACGTTGTGCAGATCGATCGCGCGCCGCATGGGGCGGCGATAGTCGTCGGTGCCCGAGTCGGGCCAGACGATATTGTAGCCCCAGAGCAGCACCACGTGGCCGAGGGCGTATCGCGCCTGCCGGAGGAGACCGGTCGTCGCGACGCACTTCCGCGCGAGCGCGTAGAACGGGCCGTCATTCCACATCGTGCCCTGGACGGTGAGCCTCACGCCGAACGCAGGATCGAGCCGGACGAACGCATCGGGGTATTTCTTGTCGCGATAGGCGAGGTAGCCCATCGGAGGCGGCCCGAACGAGGCGTAGTAGCCACGCGTGCGCGCCTCGATGTCGACGGCGTGGCATCGGCCGAACGCATAATTGAGCGGGCCGTTCGCGGAGATCAGGCCGACGCGGTCCACGTGGTGATGAAAACGCGCGGCGGAGACGGCGAGCACGAGGACGACGGGCACGAGGGCGCGCGCGAGGTGCGCGGGGCGGATGCGCGGCAAGGCGCGGCGGCGCGCGAGCCAGACGAGGAAAAGCAAGGGGAGCGAGAGCAGGATCTGCGGGCGGAACGTAGCGCCGAGCGCGACGGCCGCGCCGAAGAGATAGGCGTCACGCGCGCGCCCCGTATCCGCGAGGCGAACCGAAAAGAGCGCGGCGGCGGTGACGCAGACTGTGAAGGGCAGCTCGCTCAGGAAGTATCCACCGAGCGAGATCCACGGATAATAGAAGCAAGCGACGAGCGCGGCGATCCGCGGCGCCATTCGGCCGCGGCCGATCCGCTCCACGAGGAGCGAGACGAGCGGCACGAGCGAGGCGCCGAGGAGCGCGTAGAGGACGGCCGGCGCGGCATGGTTTTCCCGGCCAAACACGGCGCGGACGAGGGCGAGCAGGACGTGGGTGCCGTACGGGAAGAAGGCGGCGGAGGGGTCCTTGCGGAGCGGGGCGTCGAGCAGCGCGGTCGAGCGCTCGAAGTAACCCGCCATGTCGGAGTAGAGGTGCTCGGACGGCGGGTGGACGACGAGGTTCCACACGAGCCGGAGCGCGAGCGCGAGGAGCGTGACGGCGACGAGGAACGTGCGGCGCGGAGGCCGGATCGTCATCGACGCGAGGCGCGGAAAGCTTCGGCGAAGCGCGCGGCGAGGTCGCGATCGATCGGAGCGCCGGCGCGACCGCCTGCGCGGAGCGCGGAGCCGACGATGATGCCGTGGGCTTTTCGGACGGCGGCGAGGTTTTCCGTGGTGACGCCGCTCGCGACGTAGACGGGGACGGAGACGGCGCGCGAGACCGTGTCGAGATCGGCCTCGGAGGCGGCGCGGCCGGTGCCGCTGCCCGTGACGAGCAGGGCGTCGGCGAGACCGCGCTCGGCGAGGTCGTGCGCTTCTTCTTCGATGGGGCGCGGCGCGAGGGGCGCGGAGTGCTTGACGTCGACGTCGCAGAAGATGCGGACGCGATCGGCCGCGAGCGCGCGGCGCGTGCGGAGCGTGTGGTGCGCGGCGCCTTGCACGAGGCCCTGATCGGTGACGCGCGCGCCGGTGTGCACGTTGACGCGGATCATGTCGGCGTGTGCGGCGACGGCGACGGCGAGCGCGGCGTCGGCATCGTTGCGCAGGATGTTCACGCCGAGGAAGAGGCCCTTGCTGCCTTCCCGCGCGGCGCGCGCGCAGGCGGTCATGCACGCGATCGTGATCGGCGGGACGGGGCCGGGGAAGAAGGGCGCGTCGCCGAAGTTCTCGATGACGATGCCGTCGTAGCCGGCGGCCACGAGCAGCTCCGCCTCGCGAAAGGCGCGCTCTTCGGCGGGGCCGAGATCGCCGTCGGATCGAGGGCTGCCGGGCAGGGGCGGGAGGTGGATGACGCCGAGGAGGCTGGGGAGGACGCTCGTCACGCGGAGACCCTTACCACGAGGTTCAAGACGATCGCTTCTTCGCCGTGAACTGGTTGTAGGTCATACGGATCGTCTCCTTCTGACCGCGGTTCAGATAGGGATCGCCATCGAGCGCCGCGATGAAATCCCCAGCGCCGCCGCCGCTCGCCGCTGCGGCCGCGGGGGCGGGCGTCTTCGCTGCTTCTTCGCGGGCTTTTCCGAGTTCGGCTTCGAGGGCCGTGGCCTTCTCCTGGGCTTCCTTCGCGGCCGCTTCACGCTCGTAGAGCTTCGCCTCGATCTCCGAGAGTTGCTTCTTCGCGGCGACGGCCCCCTCCTCGGCGGCCTTCTTCTGCCGCTCCACGTCGGCGAGCTTTTTCGCGGCGGCTACCGCCTCGGCGCGCGCGGCGCTCTCGGCCTTCGCGAGCTCGCTGATCTTCTGCTCGCTCGCGGCCGCTGCGCTGCGACCTTCCTCGGCGACCCGGGCGAGCTCGGCGATGGTCTTCTGCGCGACGTCGCCTTCGAAGGCCTTCGCTTCGAGCGCGCGTTTCGCTTCTTCCTGCAGCTTCTGCGCCGCGTCCCGCTCCTCTGCGAGCCGCGCGACCTCGGCCTCGCTCGCTTCGAGCTTCTGCCTCGCCTCGGCGGCCGCTTCGGCTTCCTTCTTCGCGGCCTCGGCCTCCTTCTTCGCGGCCTCGGCTTCCTTCTCGGCGGCGGCGCGCTGGGACTTCAGGTGGATGAGCTCGCTCGTCGCGCGCTCGCGATCTTTGCGCTCATCGAGGAGCTGCCGCTGCGCGGTTTTGAGGCGCGCGACGGTTTGTCGCCGGAGCAGCGAGAGCATCACGCAGAGGCCGAGGGCGATGAGGGTGAGCCAGTAGAGCGAGGACTGCGGCATCGAGCTTTGGGGTCTACGGTAACGGAAACGGCGCTTCGTTTCACCTCCCGCGGGGGAGATCGGCTCGCCTCGATCCTGTGGGAAAAATCCCGAAGACGGACTAGGCTCCGCCGCCATGTGGTGGCTGTGGATCGTCGCGCCGATCGCCGCGGGGCTCATCTTCGTGCTCACGGGGCAGGTCGACAAGCGAGCACTTTCGGCAATCGAAGCGTGGCGTGACGCGCTCGGCGCGCGGCGGACCGGGCAAGGCAAGGCCCGGGCGAAGGCGGCGGGCGCGAAAAAGAAGAAGGGCAAGGACACGCGTCCGAAGCGCGTGGGGAACCTCCCGCCCGTGCTCGGGCCGGTGGCGGAGCTCGCGGGCGGCGGGAAGTTGCTCGGCGATTACGAGATCGTGCCGAAGGTGGCCTACGCGCGGTTCGTCCAGGGAGACGTCGCGGGCAGCAGCGATCACCAGACGGTGATCGTGGCGCTGGAGGAGGCGGGCCCCGCGTTCACCGCGCGGCCGCTGCTGGTCGTGGACGGCAAACCCGCGCCGAACACGGGCATCCAGTTCCGCAAGCACCCGGAGTTCATGGAGGCGTACGTCGTCGAGGGATCAACGGCGGTGGCGAAAGCGATCGGCAAGTGGCTGACGCGACCGCTGCGCGATCTTCTGTGCGAGTCGGGCGAGGTGTGGGTGCGCGTGGAGGGGAAGGCCATGGCGCTCTCGATCTACGGGACGGTGCGCGAGGAGAAGATCGCGGCGCTGCTCGAGATCGCCGACCTGTTCGTCGCGGAGCACGGCGCGGCGGGCGGGCCGTCGCTGTTCGGTGAGGACGAGGAGACGCGCGCGGCGCGGCTCGCCGAGGACGAGAGCGACGACGAGGACGAGAGCGACCTCGAGGACGACGAGGACGAGGACGAGGACGAAGAAGAGGACGACGAGGAAGAAGAGCCCGCGAAGCCTGCGGCGAAGGCGCCGGCGAAGTCCTCGAAGTCGGCGAAGGGCTGAGGGGCCGGCGCCTAGATCCGATTGGGCGGGCTTGTCAAGCCTGGGCGGGGAGGGGTGCGTCCTCGGACGGGGCTCCGCTCTGCATGGCGGCGCGCGCGCGGTCGGCGCTCAGCTTGTCGATGTAGGCGAAGAGCGAGGCCTCGTAGTTGGCGGGCAGGAGGGAGGCTTCCTCTTCGAGCTCGTCGCGGAGCGCGTCGCGGAAGCGGCCGAGGAGGCCGAGGGTCGAGGCGCGGAGAGGGGCGGTGCTCGCGGCGTTCTCGGCGCACGCGAGGAGCTTGGCGCGCTCGCGGAGGAGGGAATCGATCGAATCGCCCGCGGCGAGGAAGTCCGTGGCCCAGGCGAAAAGGTTTCCGCCGCCAGGGGTGGTGATGGCCGTGAGATCGGGTTCGAGGGCGTCGAGCTGTTTGCGCGAATCGAGCGCCGCGGCGGCCTCGTCGATATAAGGACGGCGCAGAACGGCGAGCTGGGGGATGAAGGTCTCGCGAATGCGCTTGGCGGCGTCTTTCTTGGAAGGCGCGAGCATGGGGTGGGCCTCGACGGCAAGGCAGACGTAATGGATGGCGGTGCCAAGCCCGTCGTGGAGCCCGTCGGTGGACGCGAGCTCGGCGGCGAGGGGGGCCTGGGTGAGCGCGGGATCGGGGATGGATTCGATCTCGGTTTGCTTCTTGCGGAGGCGCGGCTCGTAGAGCTTGCCGGTCTTCGAAAGGCGCAATTCGTCGACGCGAGTATCGAGGAGATCACGGAGCGAGAGCCTGAGGTCACCGAGGGTCAGATTTCGCATGGTATGCCTGCCTTGTAAATTGACGGCACGGGTACAGACGAACGAGGGGCACGGAACGTCAATGGCAGGGCGGGCGAGCAAGAACTGGACGGTGCTGTTGGCAGGTGTGTGGGTTGGGACACGGATGGTTAGCGGATGGCAGGAGACGGGACGAACGCGAAGAACGGGAGTGTGCGTCGACCGCGAGATACAATCGGGGTACGGGCAGATGCCCGCGCCATACATGTCGCCGCATCCCTCGCATGCTCGCGGGATCCGCAGGGGACTATGAGCAAGCGTCGCTACGCGCCTGCCACATACGGCTATACGCGCTTGCCCTTCGGATCCTCTCCTGGCAGGCCGCGTTGTTGTCGATGGTATCGTCGTAGCCCCGGCGGCAGGCCGCTCGGAACCGTTCCGTGATGGGCTCCGGCTCAGGGAGGCTCCCGAAGATGCTCGCAAGGGTCCCCACCCCCTCGTAGCGCAGATCGCGGCAGAAGTCGTTCGCTGCGTCCGATCCCGTCTCGTACGCCTGCAGTTCGAGGTCGTTGGCCAGCGCAGAAGCGCCGGCGACCATGGACAGCGCCGCACAAACGATTCCGAGTATCATTGCTGATTTCATGTCACGTCTCCTTTTCGAGTGCTCGTGATCGTCGTCGACCTATGCGCTCTGCATTCTGCCGGGCGCATCGATCGTGATCCGATCCGTCACATGTCCGTTCACGAAGCAAGGCCTGTTCCGTGTGGAAGGTATGGCTAAAGGAGCCGACGAGGTGCATGAGCTGGAATCGATTGCCTAGGATATCCCGAGGCGCACGCAGGCGATGCTGCACGGCACGGTGCGAGGAGCGCTATGGACCTGGGCATCCTTGCGGTACGTTGCCGGCTGTCCGTCTTTCGTCTTGTAGCGGATGTCAATGAACAGCCGGGTTTCCCCGCGGCGGTTGGCTCCGCGCTTGGACCGGGACATTCAGTTGCAGGTGGGGGCACCGTCGATGAACAGCACCCGACCGGATTGGGTCGGGAGCACGACGCTGCCGCTCACGGGTGCATCGTAGAGCCCGGAGACCGGATCCCAGCGGTTCCACTTCCTGCATCAAAGCGAGAAGAGCAGCGCGCGCACGGGGCTCGCCTCGAGTGCGACCGGCAGAGGCGGGCAAACGAGCGTGTAGCTGCCCGTCGCGACGCCATCGAGATCGAGCGCGACGAGCGCGGGCAGCCCCGCGGTCGCAAGGCGGGTGTGGGCGGGGAAGGTCGTGGAATCGAGAGGGTCGAGGCTGTAGGCATCGAATCCGATAAGGACGGGGCGGCGAGCGAGCAGCGCGTCAATCGCCTGCGGATCCAGAAAGGCGAGGTCGACAGCGGGAGAAGGACCATGCCAGCAGGCGCTGTTGCGCGTGCGGAGGAGGAGGCGACTCCGGCGCGGGATGCGGGTGAGGTCGCCGAGGTCGGAGGCCTCGATGCGGTCCTTGGGGAGGCGCGCGAGATCCACGACGAAGGCGGGGCCGACGAAGGTGTCGGGCGGAAAGGCGGAGAGATCCGGCGCGCCGAGGAGGAAATGGGAGGGCGCGTCGAGGTGGGTGCCGACGTGGGCGTGAAGGTGGAGGCTGGAGACGTCGAGCGGGGCGCCGTCACGAATGCGCGCGAGGGGACGCAGCTCCGGGGGGGGATCGCCGGGAAAAACAGGGGTTGTCGCGGCAAGGGGGAGCGAGAGGTCCTTGACGAGGCGCATGGCTTGCGAAGGTAGCCGGCCGAGTGGGGAGGTGTCGAGGGAGTGTCAGCGTGTCGAGCGGCTACCCTCGTGCGTGCAGCGCTCGAGGAACTGCTCGCGACGACGGAGGTACTCCTCGTGCGTCACGCGTGGATACGTTCCCGGCACCTCGACATCGCCCTCCATGGTGATCAGCAAGGCCCCGCCCATGTCGGCGTACACCGGAAGAGCTGAGGCCTCCCGGGCGACATCGACCAGATCAGCGACCATCTTGCGCGAATCTGTCGACTCGAGATACCGAGACAGTTCCTCGCGAACCAGGGCTTGCTGCTCCGCCGTCAGCTTCATCGAGCAGCCTCTCGCAAGAGGCTAACGAAAGCTTCTGCCGCGGCGCAGAGCGCCGTCGACAGCGGGCGCTTGTTGGGCTGCGTCATGCATCCGCCTCCGGTGGCGACAGCGGCTCGTACCGAAATCTTCCGCGGTCATGCACGGGGAGAACGTGCACCAGCATTTCTGCATCACACGCGCCGATCTCGATGAAATTGGCCCTTGCTTGCCGCAGGGTCATCTTGTTGCAAAGGGAGTACTCATCCAATTCATTGCCGATGAACGCGTCATCCTCCCAGAAGCATACGAGGCAGATGAGGCTCATGCCGCGCTCGGGCAGACTTATGTAACCGCAGCAAGGGCATTGCTCACGCGGCGTCGGATCCTTTGGTTCGTACCACGGCATGAATTTCTCCGCTCGAGCTTCTCGCAGGGCAACAAAGCTCAGGCTCAACCGTCGCCGATGACGATGGGGACGAGGCCGGAAAGGTCGATCTGCACGACGGTGGCAAATCGGATGCTTGGGAAGCAGACAAGGCGTGCAGCGCGACGAAGAATGGGGGGCGCCTCGGGCTCTCGCAGAGGGCGTACGGGTGAGGCGTCGAGATAGTAGACCGTCTGTCCCCCGTAGCCTGGGTCTGCATCAAAGGAGTAGAGGCCACAGGAAGCTTCGAGCGACGGGATTGTTGGAGACGCCCCTGATTCGCGCCACCGAGCACTGAGGATAGCCTCCGTGGTGGGGGGAGCGGATGCGAGGAACGCGTCGGCCGCGTCGACCGCTTGGTAATCATCGAATACCGACGCTGGCCACGCCGCGTACGGGCCCGTGAAGACACCAATATGGGAGTCCGCATCGACGGCGAACCAACGCGCCAGAGTACCTTCGACGTCCCTTCGGGTGGTCATGCCATCGTCTCCGTCCGCTGAGCGATTGAGTCAGGTTGCCTGCCGCTTGGAGCGCCACATTGCAGTGATGGCGACTACAGCGGGTGATACCCAAGCCGTTGCGGCAATTAGCTTTTGAACCAGGCCGCCGACGGCAGACAAGTCAACGCTCGTAGCCCCTGACATGACCACGCCAAGAGCAACGAATGCAACTGAATTTAGAAGCAAAGAGGAGGACGAAGCCCCCTACGTCCATGGCGACCGAATCGCCCCCGTGTCTCCCATTCGCCTTTCCGTCTACTGGGCCTGCGTGTTCTGCACTGCCTTGCAGCCGCCGACAGGGCAATCGAGGATGTAGCTCGCCTTCTTCCCGCACCCCTCTGCGCCGAACGTATCGGCGTTGAGTGTCGAAAACTTGAGCTGCTCGGCGCTGCACGAAAGATCGAAGGTCGCCTGCTTCGTGATGATTGCCTTCACGTCGGTCCCTTCCGTATTCCCGCCCGGCGGGCTCACGTAGCGCCAGAGTTTGTCGCACCCTTCGGCGTAGTACGGCCCCGCGGGTGGCCCCGACGGGGATGCTGGACGCACCTGAATGGATTGTGGGTCGCACTGAAGATCCGTAGGAGCGCGCGCGCGCACCCCCTCGATCCCTCCCCCGCATGCGGGGAGCGCGATGAGCGCAAGGAAGAGCCAGACGGGGGGATGGTTCGCGCGCCGGTGCATCGAAATGCTCGCTTGTTTCGGTTCAAACAAGTTCATCATGCGCCCCGTATCATGTCCTTGCGACGGGCGAAAGGGGACTGCCAGAGCTGCCCGCGCGCACCAAGTGCCGGATGTAGGTCACCAAGACCCACGCGGGCTCACTTTCCCACGCGCGCGATTGCCCCCGGCCGCGCGATGGTTCCGAGCGCATATGCGATACCGCTTCGCAGCGTGCTGCGCGTGATGATCCCGGTGATGTCTGCGTTCATGTCGACGAGGGTCTGCGCGATGGCCGGCTTGATGCCGGTAAGCACCACCTGCGCGCCGAGCAGCCGCGTGGCCTGCGCGGCTTGCACGAGCGCCTGGGCCACCTGCTCGTCGATCTCCCGGACCCCGGTGATATCGATGATCACGATGGTCGCCGCGTGCATTGCGACGCCCGCGAGCAACGTCTCGAGGATCTGCTCGGCTCGTTCCCCTTCGATTGCGCCGACGAGCGGCATGGCCACGACCCCGCGCTCGATCGGCAGGAGCGGCGTGACGAGCTCACGGATCGTCTGCTTCTGGGCCGCGATGATCCTGTCCCGGACTGCGGCTTCTTGTGTCTCGAGTTGCTTGCGGGCGGTAACATCGGTGGCCGTCACGCCGATCGCCACGATGGTTCCCTGGTGGAAGATCGGAAACTTCAGCGTGAGGAAGACGCGTTCGCCCTGGGGGTGCTGGATCGTGTCCTCGGCCTCGACCGATTTCCCTGTCGCGAGGACCGTGGCGTCGGACGCCTCGATGACCTTTGCAAACTCAGGTGGAAAAAGGTCCCGATCGATGATGCCGAGCAGCTCTGCCTTCTCCATTCCAAAGAAGTTTGCGCAATGCTGGTTGACCAGGATGAGGCGCCCCTGCAGATCTTTGGCGTACATCGGCGAGGGGGCATGATCGACGAGCGCCTGGAGGATGTTGAGGTTGACGCCTCGCTCCTCTACGGCACTCCTCGGTCCGCTGGCGAGCGCCCCTCGCGCGGATTCGAGCTCCGCTTCGAGCGCGACCACGCGCCCCTCCAGCTCCTCGACGCGCGCTCGCCAGGCGAGCGCATCGACGGATGCTGCCATCTCCTTGTTCGCGTCTTCCGTCACGCGCGGCCCCTCCCTCCCGTCGCAGCTCATCTCGCACGGTAGGCTTTCGTCCGCGGCAGATCAAGACAGCTGGGTACTCTTGAGCTCGTGCGGCAGAAGTCCCTTCTGCCCCAACACCGAATCGCCACAGCGTGAGCGAGCGTTATCGGCGTCCAACCTCTACGGGGAATCCGAGTTCACCATGCGGGAGATGCATCCCTCATGGCTTGCGCCGAGGTCCCTCTGTGCTTCCGAGTCTTCTACGGGTTCCTCCATCGTGAGGGCATGCGACGATCGGAGGCGCCTCGCGTCACGTGGTCGACGCTTGATCTTGTGCGTACCCGCTTGCCGCTTCCACTTGCCGCTTCCGCTCCTGACTCCGCTACTTGCCTCGTCGCCGAGCCCCCGGCCGTGATCGGACTCCGTCGCTTGCCTCGTCGCCGAGCCCCCGGCCGTGATCGGACTCCGTCGCTTGCCTCGCCGCCGAGACCCCCGCCCTGATCGGACTCCGTCGCTTGCCTCGTCCGCGAGACCCCGGCCCTGATCGGACTCCGTCGGCTGCCTCGTCCGCGAGACCCCGGCCCTGATCGGACCTCGTCGGGGCCTCGTCGACCAGGCACCCGACGAGGTCCGATCTCCTCCGGGGTCTCGTCGACGAGGCATCCGGGTGAACTTACCTTGTGCTGGTGTGTAGGTCCCGCTTCATGGCAGTGGTGATGCGTCGGAAGGCGCGTTACAAGGGTAGGGGGAGGATGTCGTGACCAGCGACAGCGAACGGTTGCCGACGGCGATCCAGCTCACGGACGGCGCCATGGCGATGGACGGCGGCTCTCTCGTTCTTCACGCCGTGGACCAGGACGGAGCTCGGGTCGAGCTCTTCCTCGATTGGTCCATCCAGAGCCATCGGGAGGGCAAGACGCAGTTTTACGCAAACGGCCGGGTCGTTCTCCGAGGGTCGCCCGAAGAGGCGCACTGGCTGGCGCTCATCGGGGGTGCGGTGCCAAAGCCGTCCAATTCACGGCCCGCGCCCGAGGCGAAGGGCAGGGCCGGCAAGGGCGTCATCTTGGCAGAAGACGCCGCCGGGTATTTCAATGCAATCGAGCAAGGACCCGCGTCCGCCCTCGCTCATCTGGCGGCTCGCTTCGTCTCCCTGGTCTCATCGCAGGCCTATCAAGAGGCCCGCGCGCCCGCTCCGCCGCAAGCTCCAGAGGATCGCGTCGAATCGTTGTTGAGGGAGGGCAAGACGATAGAGGCCATCGAAGCTTTTCGTGAAGCTCACCCTCACATCGGGCTCGAGGCGGCCAGCAGGGCCGTGAAGGCAATGGCGGCAGAGATGGAGGAGGCTACGCTGCGGCGATGAGCGTCCCCATGGCAGAACACCTTTCTCGGACGGTCGATTATTTTCTGGTGCTGTCCCGCGCACGCGACCTCCTGCCAGATGCAAAGGCAGTTCTCGACGAGAGGGCTCTCGTGAGTCCCGACCGGATGGTCGAAGCATTGCGGATGTGCGGCACGACGCCAGCGTGGGCGACCTTCGATCCCGAAGATGCCTCGCACCTCGAACGGCTGATCGAGGCGGTCGACGGGGACGTTTATGTCGTTGGTGATTCCGCGTATTCGGCCGGCTTGCAAATGATTCACGTTCGACATGACGAATGGGATGACGTTCAGCTCGACGTCGATCTTGGTTTCGACGCCACGCTGATCGGAGTCACCGCTCCAGCCATCGTTCTCCTTCATCACGAAGGACTGTGCGCAGTCGTGACCGGCCTCAGAGCCCACGGGTCGCCAGAAGACGCGCGAGAGCTCGAACGACATCTGGTGGAGCAAGCCGAGCGACGACGTCGCGAAGCGCTGGAGCGCGTGCCACGGGGAGTGCGGGAGGGCATGCTGGCGATTCTCGAAGAGAAGAGGCGCGTGGATGCCATCAAGTATCTTCGAGCACAGCTCGGGTATTCGCTGGCGACCGCGAAAGACATCGTCGACGCCGTTCAACCGGGGTGGTGGACTTGCGGCGCGGATGGGCGACTTGCGACTCGATGAGGAAGCAATGGCCACGTACCCTTCCGACATCGAGGAGATCCCCGGGTTCATGGACTGGTTCGTGGGGGAGCCCGCCGCGTCCCGCGGGGAGCCGGCCGAGAGCGTCGAGGTTCATGGATTCGGTTGCTCGTTCTCTCGCTCGCTCACCGAAGAAGAGCGGGCCGAGGTCCTCGACTTTCTTCGCAGCCACGTCGACCCATACAAGGAGTACCGACTGATCGGAACCCTCTCGTTGCCTCTGGCGGAGATCTCGATGGAGCGCATCGATGAAATTCGCACCGTCGCGCGCGGGATCGAGGTCGCAGGCGGTCATGGCGGCCGCTGGCTGAGTTTGGAATCGAGCGTGATCCTTTATTTCGGTACGCGTCGCGAGGCCGCCGAGAAGAAACTCGAGACGCTCGGGCCCAGGGTGTATGGCACGCGGATCGTGGACAGCGACGGAGAATGCCTCTTGAACGGGAAGCTCCAGATTCCCCTCCGCGAGGACCTGGGGACGAGCGCCGAGGTCGAGCGGTACATCGCTCTCGCACGCAAAGAAATCGGCGACGACGAGTTCGAGGCCCCGCCGAGGTTTCTTGCCGAATTATCCATGCTCTTCGACGAGCGCGCTGCGGCCGAGGCCATGCGTCCGCGGTTCGGCGCCATCGGGCTCGGGACCAAGGTCGTCGAGGAAATCCACAAAATGGTGCGCTCGACGGTCGTCGCGTGGCAACAGGCCTGGCTGGTGACGTCGGGGCGTGTCGAAGAGCTGATGCGACCGGGCGTGCTCTCCACGGCGGGATTCCTGGGAGAGGCGGAGCGCCTCGGGGACGTGCTGAAGGAGGACGCGAGCACGCTGGCAGCGCTGGGGGTCACCCCCGCCGATGTCGCTGGCCGTATTCGCGAGATCGTCCGTGCGGCACTCGGCTCTCGGAAGAGAGAGTGGGAAGAGGGCGGTGACGTGATCGGCAGGTTTCGTGTTCGATTGAGGCACTGGGGCGGATATCAGCGATGCCCTTGGCTTTGCACATCCAATACCGCCTGGGGTTCGTTCGATTTCATGATCGAGAACCGCCGCACGGGCGCGAAGCTCGAGGGACCCGGCCTCATCGTGCACTTGATCGCCGAGCATGGCTTTTTCGAGGGCAAGGAGAGCCCCTACCGCGTGGACCCCAGGCATGCGGCGGAGGTCCTGGGGCTCCCGCGCACCTTCTGGGATCGGCTCTTGCGGCGCTAGAACATCGATCGGTTTGACAACCGCTCGATGTTCTAGGCGCGCCGTCCGCCGACGGCAGCGTGTAGCCGACCGAGCATGACACGCCCTCGTTCGATGAGCGCTTCGTGCTCGGCGGAGAGGACGAGCATGCCTTCGTCCTCCACCGCGCCAGGGATGTGAGGCGCGAACTCCTCGGCGAGCCCCTCCTCGGCGATCTCCGCGAGGTATTCGGGCTGTTCGGTGCAGCGCAAGGCAGTCATGGCGCGGCGAAGTTTCGGGACGGAGTTCTCCTTCAACGCCTCCTCGGCTTGATGGAGCGCCGCCTCGATCACCGACGGAATGAGCGCCGGCCAGTACGAGCGCAAACGCTGCTCGGGCGTCTGCTGCTTCTTCTTCGCGAGCGAGACGTAATTTGCGAGATCGCCGAGCTGCTGAACGATCACGGTCAATCCGCGGTTCGAGGCCTTCCGGCGCAGCGATCGGAGCTTCGAGCTCACCGCCTCGAAGTCGTAGCCGGCAAAGTCTGCATCGCGCGCCGCGTGGTATTCGCTCCAGAGTCGACGGGACTCTTCTTCAAAATCCAGGGGGACGTCCGATTCCTTCATTTACGTCGTGAGCTATTCGTGATGCGGCGCTAGGTCAATCGTCCCGCACGAGCAGCTTCCGCAAGAGCTCCAGCGGATGGAAGCCGAGCATCTCTTCGAGCTCTCCATGCTGCGCGCTCTTCGCCGCCCGATCCCACAATCGCTCGATCGACCCCGCCACCACGCCATTCGAATCGACCCGCTCCATCACCTTGCGCACCGCCAAAAACGCCGCCCGGCTCGCGTCGATCCCCAGCGGAATCGCCATCGGCGCAGGCAACGGCGAAAGAATGATGTCGCGCACGAACGCCGCACGCGCCCACGCGCCGGGGCTCGGGTCCACTTCGAGCGCGCGGAACGTCGCCGTCTCCGCATAACAGCCGAACGCGATCGGCCCGACACGATCCTCGATCGCATGCGACAGGTGCCGGTAGTCGCGGCGCCAGTCGCCCGAGAGCAGGCCCATGTCGCCGCGGATCTCGTCGGGGCCGAGGATCAAGCTGATCCCATCCTGACCACGACGCAGCGCCACGCTCGTCCAGAGCTCGCCGCCCTCGAAGATGCCGAGCACCATCGCCTTGCCGATCGGACACACCGCGTCGAGGCTCGTGCGCACCATGCCCGACGTCGGGATCGGCACGCCGCGCAGGCGCAGCGGCCACGCCGAGAGACGGCCCGCCGCGAGCTCGGCTTGCGCGAGCGAGAAGAGCGTGACCGTCTGCGCCGCGAGGTCGTCGCCCTTGCGCGAGCGCGAGGCGAAGCGCTCCATGATCCGTTCGAGTGTACCGCTCTCGAGCACGATGCAGAAGCTCGCGTCGTTTCGCTTCGCGAGCTCTTCGGCCGTCATCGGCCACTCGATGTCCTCGATCCCGAGGCGGCCCACGTTCGTGTGCAGGAGCTTGCGCAGGCGGCCGCGGTCGTGGATGGCGATCACGCCGCCGCGCGGGCGGTTCGGATCACGCAGCTCGCCCGTGGTGCGACGTGGCCGGAAGAGCGACAGGACGCGGACCCAGTCCGTCGCGGTGAACCCCTCGAAGCGTACGTGGGGGGAGAGCACGGCGGCGGAGGGTACCCCGACGCGTGGAGGTTGTCAGGTCCCGCTCTCGGCCGCGGGCTTCTTCTTCTTGCGCTTCTTCTTCTTGCCCTTGTCGTCCTCGGGCTTCTTGGCCTTGCCCTCGTCCTTCGACTCCGCCGAGGCAGGCTGCGCCGCCGGCGCCTCGCCCTCGCTCGCGCCTTCGGCCGTGTCCTTGCTGCGGTAGTGCGAGAAGCCGAGCTTCTCGTAGTAGCCCGGCTTGCCCGTCGGTCCGGGCTCGCGGCTCTCGATCGTGCCGCCACCCGGCTGGGCCTCGGTGACGCCCGGCGTGCGGATGTCGGGGCCCTGCGTGACCACGAGGTACTCGTCCACGACGTACTCGGGGTGCTCGTCGTCCTTCGCGTTGACCTCGAGCTCCTTCGGGCCCGTGCCGACGTTGATGATCTGCGCCGTCGGCGGGTACGAGTCGCTCCACTTGTAACGAAGCGCGTGCGCGCCGTCGCGCACGACGCGCGAGCTCGTGGTCTTGAAGCCGGGGATGCCGCGCTGCGCGAGCACGCGCATGCCCTCGGGGAGTTTTGGTGTTTGGCGCTCGACCTCCTCGAACGGGAGGACCTCGTCGATGCGCCGGAAGTACGTGACCGTGTGGCGGCGCTCGGGACCGAGGATCTCGGCGCGCACGACGCCGTTCGAGACCGTCTCGTGCAGGACGATCGGGAAGTCGAAGGGGTTGCGGAAGCGGAAGCTGATCGTCGGGTACACGACGGTCGCGTCGAGACCAAGCTTGATGTAGGAGCTCGGCCGCGAGTGCGGGTAACGCTCGACGATGTCGAGGCCCGCGAAGAAGGCAGCGCCGTGCAGCGTGCCGGAGATCTGGCAGGTGCCGCCGCCGAGGCCGTCGACGAGCTCGCCTTGCGCGATGACGGTCGCGACGCGGTAGCCGTGCGCCTCGTCGCGCGGGCCGACGACGTCGTTGAAGTCGAAGACCTCGCCGGGCATGACGACGGCGCCGTCGAGCTTCGAGGCCGCGAGGCGCAGGTTGTACGTGCGGTCCTTGGTGCGCTCGCCTTGCGTGTAACGCGTCTCGAAGTAGCCGAGCACGTGGCTGAACTGGACGTTGCCCATCTGCTCGGCGCGGCGCTTCGGCGGGACTTTTTCCACCGCGGCGGCGACCTCGTCCGCGCCCTGGCGGAAGGCCGCGTCGATGCGCGCGATCGTGCCGTAGACGTCGAGCCGGTGGCCGTCCTTCTCGGGGACGAGTTTTTTCTGCGCGAGGTCGACGTACGCGTCGGTCGCGGCCGCGTCGAGCTCGCTCTTCAGCGCGAGGAGTTTGTCGACGGCGGCCTCGGCGTCGAGGATGAGCGGCAAGGGGACGTCGAGCGGCTTGCCGGGGTTCGTTTCGTCGTGCGCGCGGCGGAGGGGGCTCTCGGGGCGAAGCGCCTCGCGCACGAAGCCGGCGAGGCGGACGCGATCGATCTCGGCGCCGAGTGCACCGCGGCGGATCTTTCGGCCCGTGCCGTCGGGCAGCTTGATCGTGATCTCGCCGGCGGCGTACCTGCGCACGAGGTCGAGCGCGTTCGCGACCGGGTCGCCCTGCATCGGCACGGCCATGCCGGCGACGCGCAGCTCGGGCGTGGGATGCACGACGGGCGTGTCGGGCGCGGGCGGCAAGAGCAGCCACGTGATGCCGAGTCCGGAGGCGATCGCCACGGCGGCCATCGCCGCGTAACGTTTTACCTCGGAGGATCGCGGGGCTCGCATCGCTCCGGCATCTTGGAAAGAGAGGCGGGGCGCGTCAAGAAAGGGAAGTGTTGTTCGGGGGAGTCAGCGGTCGGTCCCACACGCCGCGCTCATCCTCCTTGCGCTGGAGCATCGCAGTCATCGCGTCGTGCAGCCCGTTCAATGCTCTGGCAGCGGTGTGCATCACCCCCGAAGGAGATCGAGAAGAGGTGCCACCTTCGTCGCAAGGATCAGCTTCTCGTCTGGGCACCACGTCGTAACGATGCCGACGAGCAGGCAGAGATCGGGCTTCCACGCGTCGACACGCTGCCCGCTCGCGCCGATGCGCCACACTGGGCTACCCGAGAGGCCGTGGGGATCAAGCCAGTCGGCGGCGTTGCCATCGCGCAAGAACATGTTCGTGGGATCGAAGTCCATCGCGAACTGGAACGGCTTCATGCTGGCGGGAAGCTCGTCCTCTCGCAGCATGACCCCGTACGGAAGCGACTGTTTCGCGAGGCTGCCAAGGAGCGGGCTGAATCGCGAGCGGACTCCAGGGAAGCCATGTACGAAGAGATAGTCCGTCGAGAGCTTCTCCTCGTAGGGATCGATGCGCTCCTTGGGCCAGAACGCGAGCCCATGGGTGGGGTACTCGGCGGGGAGGAAGTACGCTGCCACGTCGAACTCGTCGTCGATACGGGCAGGATCGCCGTGCAACTCGAAAGGTGCCTCGCCACGCACCGCAGTGACGGCGAACCGTCCACCGCTCCGTGCCTCACGGACGACGTGCGCTGCTGTGATGATGATGTTGCGACCAGCGACCGCGCAGCGCAGCGCGGACCCGACGTGACGACCGGTGTCATCTTCGATGGCAACGAAGCCAGCGATGTGCGGGTACGTGTGCAGGGCCATCGGCTCGATGGTCGATTGGACGAACCTGATCTTATCCTGGACATCCATGGATCGTCGATCTCCTCATCCAACTCGCCACAGGACACCATTGTACGCTCGTGTCCATCGCTCGAGGAACGTCGCCCGCTTCATCACCACGACCGCGCCAACTGACGGTTCTGCTTCCGTTCCAGCAGGATCACGTAGGCGGACGTCAGTCGAGCCGACCTCATCGACGATGACGAAGTGTCGCGAAGGCATCCGCAGTAGGGCGATGAAGGGTGCTTTTCCTGCCAGAGCGTCAAGGTCTTCGGGCCGAACTCCGCCATGTCTATAGGTCGCGCCAGGATGGAGCACAGTGAGGGCGTCGGCTAATCCGTCCAGAAGCATGGGCATCTCTGGGTGGTAACCTGCGATGTCGCGGATGGTCGCCTCGGGCACGTCGATCTGCGCCTCTAGCAAGATCTGACGCACGCAGGCGGCGCCGCATGACATCGGCAGTTCCTGCCGGACCATGAGAATGGTCGGTTCTCGACACATTGTTCAGGTCGCGCTGATCTCGATATGTCGTTCGATCAACGACCGACCTCGGCAGAGAGCATGCCTCGATCGCGGTAAACTCGGAGGATAAACTCGACCGCCTGGGTGAGGGTAGCAACGGTGACTTCTTCGTCGGCAAAGGGTCGAACGCCAGCAACCGCTGCGGTGAAGTGCCCTTCGGGCTCCTCCAAGATCATGAAGGGGCGCTCGAAGCCTCGAATGCCGCAGTCAAGGAAGGCGCTCGTGCCTCCCAGGATGTGAACGCGCTCCCCTGGGCCACGCCCACAAGCAAGCCCTGCCTGCGACAGCTTTGCGAGTGCCGCGTCGACCGTCAACTCCGCAGGCAACGTCGCTCGAGCTGCATGGCCGGAGATCACACGGAGGCGATCAATACCCCTCCTCAACCATGGGTTGCGAAGGAGATCAGGTAACAGGAACAGGCTGCTGGTCGGCATCTCCGTGGAATGCGCCATTTCCGTCCTTCTCTATCGTTCCTGATCTCACCACACGTTCGGCACTGGGATCATGCATCCCGGTTGGGACGTCGGTCAACCCTCGTCCTGTGCGCTGTACCGCGCCTCGGAGCAACCAAGGACTTGGCTGCGCACGACGTCGCCATCCGCGCGGCCATCGCCGCGTAACGTTTTACCTCGGAGGATCGCGGGGTCCGCATCGCTCCGGCATCTTGGAAAGAGAGGCGGGGCGCGTCAAGCGAACGGCTCGATGCAACAGTGTTGCAAAAGCATCCGAGGTCGTTTAGAAGGGACGTCGTGGCACGACGGTGCGTTGGTCGACCGTCGTGCGTCACGCCGCTCGCGGGGGCGCGGGTTCCCGGACCCCTTCTTCCCCGCGCCCTCGCGAGCGTTTTTTCTCGGCGTCAGCGCGACTCGTCCGCCACAAAACCCTTCCAGCGGCGCATGTAGTCGATGAACCTCGGGCTGAGGCCACGCTCGGCGAGCTCCGCGGCCGGCATCGGAGGCCGCCTCGGCTCCCACGTCGCATCGCGCGCGCGGAGCGGCCAGTCGGGGTTCAGGATGGCGGAGCGCGCGAGCGAGACGCCGTCGGCGCCGAGGGCGAGGAGCGAGTCGGCCTCGGCGCGCGTCCAGATCTTGCCCGCGACGAAGAGCGGGACGGAGGCAGGGAGAGCGCGACGGAAGAGCGGGATGGGATGCTCGTCGGGGCGCTTCTTCGTGCTCGCAAAACTGTCCCAGAGCGAGACGCCGAGGAAGTCGATGCCGTCCTCGGCGAGCCAGCCCGCGAGCGTGAGGTTTTCGTCGAGGTCGAGGCCCTTGGCCTGGCCCCAGTCCTCGGGCGAGATGCGCACGCCGACGAGGAACGACGCAGGGACGGCGGCACGCACAGCGCGCGTGGCTTCGCGCAGGAGGCGCGCGCGGTTCTCGAAGGAGCCGCCGTAGGCGTCGTCGCGCTTGTTGCCGGTCGCGCTGAGGAACTGGCCGAAGAGGTAGCCGTGCGCGCCGTGGAGCTGGACGCCGTCGAAGCCGGCGCGGTGCGCGCGCACGGCGGCGTCGCGGAAGGCGGCGATCACGCGCTCGATGTCCTCACGCGTCGCGGCGCGGGGGTTCCCGGGGTCGCCTTCGATCTCGCTCGCGCTCCAGGGGCGCTCGCCGGTGACGCTCGCGTCGGCGCGGGCGCCGCCGTGGAAGATCTGCACGATGGAGACGGTGCCTCGTTCGCGGAGCGCCGCGGCGAGGCGCGTGAGACCCGGCAGGAGCTTGTCGTCGTAGATGCCGAGCTCACCGGGCCAGCCCTGACCGTCGAGCGTCACGTGCGCGGCGCACGTGGCGACGATGCCGAAGCCGCCCTCGGCCCGCAGGGCGAGCCAGCGGAGCTCGTCGTCGGAGAGCGTGCCATCGGCGTGGCTCTGCTGGTTCGTCATGGGCGCGAGCGCGATGCGATTGCGCGCCGTGCGGCCGTTGCGAAACGTGATCGGTTCGAAGAGGTCTTTCGAGGCCATCGTGCGGCGAAGCTAGCAGCGGCGGGAGCACGGGTCACCTTCGGTCATACAATGTCCGAGCAAAGAGCCTCGTGCATTGAAATGGGCCCGGCGATCCATTAAAGAGAGCAGACGCACCGCGGCCGGTAGAGGGACGCGGCGAGGGTGGGCCGGACACGCCGGCTGCCCGCGCCGCGCGGGCGCGCGGACGCACGCTTTTTTCCACGAGGCTCGCATGAACCTTGCTGCACAGCGCTCGCCTGCGGCGCGCTCGGGCGTGGACGATCGATTCGTCGCCGATGAATTCCTCACGCTTCGCGGCCGCGCGGTCCGATGGGAGCTCGCCGCCTGGTCAGGGGCCATCACGCAGGCGCTCGCACGGGCGCTCGCGCAGAGCCGCGAGGACAGGGTCGCGGCGCTCGCCCCGTGCTTCGAGGAGGCCACGATCGTGGCAGGGCACCTCGGCCGGCACGAGGACGCGCGCCGCGTCGCGGAGGCCGCTGTCCGGTTCTATGCGGCGATCGCCCGGCAAAAGCGATCGGCCGAGGCGCTCGCGTTCGCGGTCTCGGCGCTCGTCGGGCTCGGCGCCGCGGAGCGCGCAGCAGGTCGGCTCGACGAGGCGCTGCTACACCTCGGGCGGGTGCGTTCGCTCGGGCTCGGCGCGGAGATCGGCGCGGGGCTGCTCCGCGTGTCGCGCGCGCAATGGGAGAGCGTGCTCGCGCTGGAGCCCGCGGCGGCGCGGTCGATCGCGCTCGCGTCGGCGACGGAGACGCTCTCGGCGTTGCTCGCGGCGCGCAGGCTCGAAGACGTGGTTTCGCTGGCGCTCGTCTCGCGCCGTGGCGCGACGGATCCTCCGACGCTCGAATGGGCGCGCAAGGAGGCCGCGCTCGCCGCGCTTTGCCACCTCGGCCGCCCCGACGAGGCGCTCGCGCTCGCCGCGCGTTACACCGTGGAGGCCGGCGAAGGCGAGCGGCTCGTCTTCGAGCTGCGCCGGGCCGAGGTGCTCGCGTGTTTCGGCGACGCTGCGAAGGCGCGCGCGCTCGCCGAGGTGGTGCTCGGGCAACTCGAACGCAAATGGCGCGCGCGCCCCGGCACGCTCGAAGACGTGCGGCTCGCCGCGCGTGTGGCGAGGCTCTGCGCGCTGCTCGGCGAGGCGACCTCGGCCGATTTCTGCTGGGCCGCGCTGGCCGAGGCGCTCGCGATCGGCGACGTGCCGCTGCAAGCGGAGCTGCTCGTGTCCATCGTGGAGACGGATTGGGATCAGGAGCGGCGCGAGGACGCGTCGGACCTTTTACGCGCGGTGGCGCTCGGGTCGGGGTATCGATTGCCTGCGGCCGAGCGCCTTCTTTCGCCTGAGGACGGACCGCGCTCGTCGCGCTCGGCCGACGAGCGCGCGCCGGGCTTCACCTCGCTCGTCGCCTCGCTCTGCGCGCTCGACCCGAGCAAGCGCACGTCGTGACCCTCGAAAGCCGCGCCGATCGGTGTAGCATCGGTGTCGGCCCGCCATGACCGATCCCACGACCGACCGAATCACCCAGGGGACGATGCGCACGTCGAGCGGCGCGCCTTTGCCGCTCGAGCACACCGACGTCGAGGCCAAGATCAACGGCCCCGTCGCGAGCGTCACGCTGAAGCAGCGCTTTCGCAACACGACGGGCGGTCCCATCGAGGCCGAATACCTCTTCCCGCTTCCGCACGAGGCGTCGGTGCACACGATGCGTTTTCGCATCGGCGCGCGCACGGTCGAGGCCGTCGTCAAGGAAAAGGAAGAGGCGAAGCGCGCCTACGAGGCTGCGCGGCGCGAGGGGCGCAGCGCGACGCTGCTCGAACAGGATCGGCCGAACCTGTTCACGTTGAGTGTCGCGAACATCCCGGACGGCGAGACGATCGAGGTCACGCTCGGTTATCAGGAGAAGCTCGCGTTCGACGAGGGGGAGTGGCGCTTCGTGTTTCCCATGGTCACGACCGAGCGTTACCACGCGAGGACGGCCGCCGACGTGCAGGACGCGGGGGCGATTCAGCCGCCGCGCGCGGCGACGGGCGAGCGGAAGGCGGACGTGAGCGTCAGCCTGGAGATCCGCCCCGGCGTGCCGATCGAGCCGCCCCGCTCGCCGTCGCACCGGATCGACCTCGAGCCCCTCGAAGGCGGCGCATTCCGGGTGAAGCTGCACGCAGCGGAGACCGTCGCGAACCGGGATTTGGTCGTTGCTTATCATGCGCAGCACGACAAGGGCGTGCGGCCGCGGGTGTATTTCGAGCGCCAGGCCGACAAGATGGGCACGTTCCTGCTCGTCGTGACGCCGCCAGTTGCGCCGATCGAGGATCTCTCGCTCGCGGAGGCTGGCCCGGCCGGCGATCACCGCACGTTCCGCTGCAACAATTGCGGCGGCGCGCTGCGGGATCCTTCGGTCGTGAAGGAATGGCCGGGCCTCGGGCCGGCGTGGAAATGCGAGTATTGCGGCGTCGTCGTGGCGGCGACGCGCGAGCTCGCCAAGGTCGGGCTCCCGCGCGACGTCGTTTTCCTCGTCGATCGATCCTGCTCGATGCGCGGGCAAAGCCTCCCGCAGGCCCGGCGCGCGGTGCGCTTGATCCTCGATCACCTCGGGCCGGGTGATCGCGCGCAGGTCTTCGCGTTCGATCACGACCGGATCGCCGCGGATCAGCAAGGAGAAAAATTCGTTCCGATCTCGAAAGAATGGGCCGAGCAGATCGACGTGTTCCTTCGAGGCATGACGTCGCGCGGCGGCACGGAGCTCGAAGAAGCCCTCGTCCGCGCCGCGAAATTGCAATCCGACAAGGGCCGGACGCGGCTCGTCGTCTTGCTGACGGACGGCGCCGTGGGCAACGAGGGCCGGATCTTTCGGCGCGCGCCGGAGATCCTCGGCAAGGAGACGCGCCTGTACGTGCTCGGCGTGGGGCCTTCGGTGAATCGTTATCTCGTCGAGCGGCTCGCGCGGGCGGGAGGAGGCGCGAGCGACGTGCTCTTGCCCGGCGAGGACGTGGAGACCGTCGTGCCGCGTTTCGCGCGCCGCGTCCGCCAGGCCGGCCCCGTGCTCACGAATTTGCGTTTGTCCTGGGACGACGCGATGCCCGTGGACGTGTATCCGCATCCGGCGCCCGAGCTCTTTGGTGGACAAACCGTGCAGCTCCTCGGGCGTTTCGCCGGATCGGGAAAGAGCAGGCTCGTGCTCACGGCCGAGCGCGCGACGGGGGAGCCGTTTCGGCAGGAGGTCGACGTGGAGCTGCCGGAGCAATCCGATCAGATCCCGGGGCTCGAACGGCTCTGGGCAAGGCTCCGGATCGACGCGCGTTTGGCTCGGCTCGCCGAGGCGCCCGGGGAGGCGGCCGAGGTGCGGATGGAGGTGCTCGCGCTCGCGCTCAAGCACAAGCTCTTGAGCCCGTACACGGCGCTCGTGGCGGAGGACAGCGAGAAACGCGTCGAGGGGCCCGCGAAGAAGGTGCAAATGGAGGCCGTGGCCTCGCACGAGGACGCGTTCGTGGAGGAGGCAGAAGACGAACCGGTCGCGGAAGGCGCCGGGGGGTTCGGCGAAAAAATGGCGAAGGGGGGCGGGGCAAGGCGGGAGAGAGGGGGCGGCGGCGCGATGGATATGCTTTCCGCCCGCTCGATCTCCTTCGAGGACGAGCTCGACGACGGCGCCGAGGAGCATTCGAGGAGCACGCGCGCCGGCACGATGGGAAGGTCTGCGCCCGTCGCCGCGGCGGCGCGCCCGGCGATAGCCGTGCCCCCCGCGCCGGGAGCGCCTCGGTCGCGAGGATCGTTTGGCGCGCCACCCGGGGCCAAGTCTCCGCCGCCGCCCTCCTCGGCGTCGGTGTTCGATGCCGAATCGGTCGAAGCGCCCAAGCGCGGCGGAGGGTTTTTCTCGAAGGTAAAGGATGCCCTGGGGATCGGCGGAAAAGAAGAGGCGCCGCCCCCGGCGCCGGCCATGGACTTCATGCCGATGGAGGATGAGCCGGCTCCGGCCGGTCGGGCGCAGCAAGGCCGGTCGCAAGGCGCGCCGCCGTTGCAATCGAGCGATTCCGAGGCCTATTCGCCCGAGATGATCGCCCGCGTGGCGAGCGC
This sequence comes from Polyangium jinanense, assembly GCF_028435265.1. Lineage (GTDB taxonomy): Bacteria > Myxococcota_A > Polyangia > Polyangiales > Polyangiaceae > Polyangium > Polyangium jinanense. The sequence continues at coordinate 43,608 of NZ_JAGTJK010000002.1, forward strand.
CGGGGTCGGCGAGCTCGATCTCGTGTTCCTCGTCGACGAGACGGGCAGCATGGGCGAATACATCGAGGAGGTGAAGCGCAGGCTCGTCGAGATCATCGACGCCCTCCGGCGCGCCCCGCTTTGCCGCAGCCTGCGCCTCGGCCTCGTGAGTTATCGCGACCATCCTCCGCAGGATCGCTCTTTCGCGAGCCGCGTCGTGCCCCTCACCGACGATATCGCGTCGATCAAGAAGGGAGTCGAGCGCATGCAGGCCTCGGGCGGCGGCGATGGCCCCGAATCGGTGACGGACGGGCTGTACGACCTCGTACGGCTCGATTGGCGGCCCCGCGCGGCGCGTGTCGTCGTCTGGGTCGGCGACGCGCCCCCGCACGGCGTAGAGCCCTCGGGCGACGCCTTCCCCCAGGGCTGCCCCTGCGGGCACCACTGGTATGCGCAGGCCGAGAACGCCCGCGAGATGGGCATCGTCATTCACGCCGTCGGCTGCCTGCCCACGCTGCGCCAATACGTGGGCGCCGAGGACGTGTTCAAAACGGTGGCGCGGACGGCCCGCGGCCTTTACTTGCCGCTCGAACGCGCGAACCTCTTGATCCCCATCATCACCGGCGTCGCCGAGACCGAGCTCGACAAGCAACGCATCGAGGAGCACATCGCCGAGGTGCTCGCGAAATACGAAAACGTGCTCGTCCCGGCCGATCAGGAGGAGCGCGTCCGTTTCGTGACCGACGTCCTCCGCCAGGGAAACGTGCGCCCGCGCGGCCTCGTCTACGACCCTTCCAAATCCGGCCCCTCGCCGCTCCGCTTCCGCGACATCACGTCCGCCGACGTGGAGGAAGGAATCGAGCGGCTCCGCAGGGTCGCCCGGACCTCCCTGTAAAACTCATTCCTCTCAATGGCAGAGCTCGGGCTGCGAGCTCCGCGGACTCGAGGGCCGCTCGCCCGTGATCGCGCGGGCGCTCGCCTGCGCGGCTTGCACGCATTCGCGCAAAAAATGCCGGTAGATGTCGAGCGCGCCCGCGCCGATCTCCGCGAGCTGCTCGGCGGACTCGGGCATTCCGTCGAGGATCGTCTCCAGCGTCGAGCCATAAAGCGCCGCGCGCTCCACGCCGACCGACGCGCGCTTGCGCAGCCACGTGAGCCGCTCGGCCATGTCCACGCCGAGCACCCGCTGGGACTGGATCAGGAGCCCGATGGAGAGCGCGCTCGTGATGCGCTCGATCTCGTACTGGATCGCCGCATACCCGAGGGGAAGGTCTGCCCCGAGGACCTCCTCGTTCAGCACACGATAGGCCCGCATGACCACGGTCGGGCGCTCGGCGAGCATGGCGACGTCGATCGAGATGCCGCATCGCATGGCGATGATCTGGGCGACGGCGCGCGCGTCGCGCAGGACGAGCGAGGCGCGGACGTCTTCCTCCGCCGCGTGCTCCCGGAACGACTGGGCGACGGCGTGGAGCCCGAGCTTTTCGCATTGCTCGGCGGCGCGCCGCGACCAGCGCGCCGTTGGCTGCGTGAGGTAGGGCGTCCGGGCGAACCATTCGAGCAAAAAGCACTCGACCAGGACGGGGGATGCGTCCGCCGCCAGGATCTCCCCGAGGACGTGATCATTCTCGACCTCCGCACGGAGAGAAAGGACACGTGGCTCGTAGAGGGTCTTCAAGCTGTTCATAGGAATGCCTCGTACGGATGAATTTGCATTCGCCATGCCACGAGCGAAAAAGGCCGGGAAACTGAAACCGTCACGGGATTGTCGAGCCGATTCTGCTCGATTGGCGCTTCGAGGGCCCTCGTTCGCGCGAGATCGTACTGACGCGCGTGCCCTACGGTGATGCTTCGCCGCATCAGGGATGCGACGCAGGCTCCCCATCGCGGCGCACCTCCGCACCCGAGGTTGTTTCGTATATGTTCACACATCAAACTTGACTGTTGACAAGGAAACGTTTTTCGTGTGGAGGGCCCGTCAGGTGTTCGTGTCGCCTGGACGGAGTGAGCGGGGACGCCGGGAAAAAGGAAGCAAGTTCACCGAGACCACGCCCGACCGCCGCTTCGCGAGGTCACACACGGCGCGCGGTCACCTCGGGGGTGGTTCGAAGCGAACACGCAGGCGCATGGTGGCTTGCGTTTCGGGTCGTGCTCGACCTACGGTTCCGCGAGCGGTGCTGTCCATCGGAACGAAGGGAACGACGAGAACGTGAAGGGGCGCCTCGAGCTCGCAGTCTTCGCCGCGGGCGGCGTCACCCGTCACCCCCTGCCCGCCGAGGGGAAGGTGATCCTGGGCCGCGCCGAGGAGAGCGACATCCGGATCGACGACGGCTCGGTCTCGCGCCGTCACGCGCAGATCTACCTCGGGCCACCCTTGCGCATCGAGGACCTCGGCAGCGCGAACGGAACCACGGTGCGTCGCGAGAAGGGCGCAGGCGGAACGGTGCGCCTGCTCGACACGCGCGTCGAACCCGGGAAACTCGTGGAGTTCGGCGTCGGCGATGCCATCAACCTCGGCTCGACGATCCTCGTCGTTCGCAAGGTCGACGACGAAGAGCCCGAGGTGCGCGGTGACGGTTCGCCGAGCAGCTACGTCATCCGCGACGAGGCGATGAAGCGCCTCTACGCGCTCGCCGAGCGCGTCGCCGAAGGTCCGATCAGCGTGCTCTTGCTCGGCGAAACCGGCTCCGGCAAGGAGGTCCTCGCCGAGACGATCCACCGCAAGTCGCCGCGCGCGTCGGGGCCGTTTTTGCGCTTGAACTGCGCCGCGCTGAGCGAGTCGCTCCTCGAGAGCGAGCTCTTCGGTCACGAGAAGGGCGCGTTCACGAACGCGGTGCGCTCGAAGCCGGGCCTCTTCGAGACCGCGGAGAAAGGCACGGTTTTCCTCGACGAGGTCGGCGAGCTGCCGCTCGGCATCCAGGTGAAGCTCTTGCGTGTGCTCGAGGACCGCCAGGTGATGCGCGTCGGCGGGCTTGCGCCGCGCCCCATCGACGTGCGCTTCGTTTCCGCGACGAACCGCGACCTCGCGAGCGAGGTGCAGAAGGGCACGTTCCGCCAGGACCTGTACTTCCGGCTCAACGGCATCGCGCTCTCGATCCCTCCCTTGCGCGAGCGTCGCTCGGAGATCGAGCCCCTCGCGCGGACGTTCGCGGGGCGCGCGGCGGCCTCGATCGGCAGGAGCCCGCCGGAGATCACGCGCGAGGCGCTCGCGGCGATGACGAGCTACGACTGGCCGGGCAACGTGCGCGAGCTGCGCAACGCCATCGAGCGCGCCGTCGTGCTCTGCGAGGGCGTGATCCGGCCCGAGGACCTCGTGCTGGAAGGGCGCGTGCAAGGCACGGCTTCTTCGCCGCGGAACGTGCCGCTCACGGGCACCGTCCCGCTCACCCCGATGATGGAGCCGCTGCTGCCGTCGTTCACGGTCGCCGCCGACGATGCGACGTCGCAGCTGCGCGGCAGCGTCGTCGACACGAGCTCGTCGGGCAGCTTGCGCGAGGAGCTCGGCTCGCTCGAGCGTCAGCGCATGATCGACGCGCTCGAAAAATGCGCGGGCAACCAGACTGCGGCCGCGGCGATGCTCGGAATGCCTCGACGTACGTTCGTCTCGAAGCTCTCGGCCTACAACATCCCTCGGCCGCGGAAGAAGGGCTAGAGCGCCGAACCGTTCGGGTTTGACCGTAGGGGCGTAGTAGCTCGGCGAGCCGAGTCACGCCCCATACCCCCCGAGGGGTGTCGGGATCCGGATCGCGCACGAAACGTACGATCTTGGTCCCCCGCGCCCGAACTCTGGCATAATGGGGAATAATCGAGGAACGCATGGGCGCGCCGAGCGTGGTCTTTCTCCCGACTGGAACGCTATTTCACGAGCGTTATCGTGTCCTTCGGGGCATCAAGGCGGGCGCGATGGGCGCGGTGCACGAGGCGCGCGACGAGCGCACCCACGGCCTGTGCGCGCTCAAGGTGATGCTGCCCGGCGTACTCGAAGACGCGGTGCTGCGGGATCGCTTCGCCCAGGAGGCGCGGATCACCGGCGAAATCCGGAGCGATCACGTCGTGCGCGTGACCGACGCGGGCATCGATCAAGCGACGAGCATGCCGTTCCTCGTGATGGAGCTGCTCCACGGCGAGGAGGTCGGCGCGATGCTGAAGAAGCGCGGCCACATCCCGATCGACGAGGCGCTCGTCTACCTCGGGCAGGTCGCGTTTGCGCTCGACAAGGCCCACGCCGGGGGCATCGTCCACCGGGATCTGAAGCCGGGCAACCTCTTCATCGCGGAGCGCGACGACGGCACGCCGTGCGTGAAGATCCTCGATTTCGGCATCGCGAAGATCGTCTCCGAAGGGACGAACTCGAACATGACGCAGGCCGTCGGAACGCCGACGTACATGGCCCCCGAGCAGATCGCCGGCAGGAGCAACCAGATCGGGCCCGCGACGGACATCCACGCGCTCGGCCACATCACCTACACGATGCTCACGGGCGAGGCGTACTGGCAGGAAGAGGCGCGCGAGCACGGCGTCTACGCGCTCATCCGCCGCGTCGTCGACGGGCCGGAGGAGATGCCGACGGCGCGCGCGCTTCGCCGTCGCGGCATGGTCTTGCCGCCCTGGTTCGACGGCTGGTTCGCCCGCGCGACGGCGATCCACCCCGAGGATCGTTTCCAGCGCGCGACGGAGGCGATCGCGGAGCTGCGGGATCAGTATGCGGAGTCGGGGCCGGATTCGTTCCGGATGAACTTGACGATCCCGCTCGTGCGGCGCTCCGAAGGGCCGGAGCGGCCGCTCGAAGAGGCGTCGACGACGCGCGCGTCGGTGGCCTTGATTCAGGCCTCGACGCCGCCTGCGCCGCCGCCTGCGCGGTCGCGCTGGGCGACGGCCGTGCTCGTCGCGCTCGTTTGTAGCGTTCTCACCCTCGTAGGTGGGCTCGGGGTGCAGGCGCTCGTCGGCGCGGCGCCGCTCTCGGTCGCGCGCGCGGGGTTGCCCGATACCGTGCCGCTTCCGCCGATCGCGGCGGGCGAGGTGCCGCGCACCGAGCTCGCGAATCCCGCGCCCGAGGCCTCCGCCGAGGCGATCGACATCGAGCCTGCCCCGGCGGCCGGGACGCCTGCGGCTGCGCAGACGGCTGCCTTGTCCGGAAAAACCGGATCGATTGGGCAACCTGTACGCCCGGCTTCCACCGGGGCACAACCTCCGTCCACGAAGAGCACGGGGACGAAGTCGACCCGCAAGCCCTACGAGCCTCCGACCTCGATCGATTAGGAGACCGCTTTGCCCATGATGAGCGGAAAACCCAGCGCGTGGATCGTTCGTTCGTTCGTCGCGCTCGGGGGTATCCTCGTCGCGTCGGGCGCGCGCGCGGCAGACCCGGCCGACGAGGCCCGGGCGAATACGCTGTTCCAGGAGGCGCGCGCGGCGTTCATCGCGGAGGATTACGCGACGGCGTGCCCGAAATACGAGGAGGTCGTCAAGCTGCGCCCGGGCCTCGGCGCGCGTATCGGTCTCGGCGATTGTTACCGGAAAATGGGCCGGCTCGCGCGGGCGTGGGAGACGTACCGGGGCATCGTGGACGACGCGGCGCGCATCGCTTCGACGTCGAAGGGTTTTACCGAGAAGTCGACGGCCCAGAAGCGCGGGAGCGAGGCGAAATCGCGAATGGGCGAGATCGAGCCGCGGCTCGGCTGGATCACGGTTTCCGTGCCCGAGGCGGTCCTCGCGCTCCCGAATCTCGTGGTCACGCTGGACGGCGTCCCGCTCGCGCGGGAGGTGTTCGGCACGCGCCTGCCAGCCGAGCGTGGCGAGCATGTGGTCGACGCCAGCGCGCCCGGGAAAAAGTCCTGGGAAAAGAGCCTGGCCATTGCCGAGGGCGCGGAGCTCACGGTTGCGGTGCAAGCGCTCGAGGATGAGGCCGCGCCGAAGCCCGAGCCGAAATCGTCCCCGCAGACGATGGGGCAGGAGTCGCCCAAGGGGACGAATCCGGCGACGACCGCAAATCCGGCGATGATGCAGGGCCCCTCCGGACCGCTCGGGCCCCGCGAGCCGGACCGCATTCCGGAAGCGCCGACGGAGAGCTTTTTCAGCACCCAGCGCATCGTCGGCCTCGGCCTCGGCATCGCGGGGCTCGGGGCAGGCGCCGTCGGCACGTATTTCGGGCTCCGCACGATGCAAAAACGCGACGAGAGCGAGGTGGACGGGCATTGCGCCGGCAACACCTGCAACGAGTTCGGCTACGACGCGCGCAAGGATGCTTATCAGTCGGGAAACCTTTCCACGGGGCTTTTCGTCGCGGGCGGCGTCGCGTTTGCCGGCGGCCTCGCCCTCTTCTTGACCGCGCCGAAGCGCACGAAGACGCAGACGACGTCGCTCATTGTGGGTCCTTCTTCTTTGTACTGGACGGGGCAGTTCTAGCGCCCGAAAGGGAACTCGGTCATGCGGCGTGCATTGGTGCTTGGGCTCGTGCTCGTGGGGATTGGGGCGGGGGCCGTCGGGTGCAATGCAGCCCTCGGGGTCGACGATCCGGTGCTCGTGCAGACGGGGCCTGGTGGGACGGGCAGCGGCGGCCAGGGCGGCGTCGGAGGCCAGGGCGGGAGCGGCGGGGCGGAGTGCACGGCCGTGGAGACGGCCTGCGACGGGATCGACGACGATTGCAATGGAACGATCGACGACCTGCCGCTCGCGAGCTGCGGGGACGGCGTCTGCCGTGTGACCGTGGAGGCGTGCGTGGACGGCATGCCCGTGCCGTGCGTGCCCGGCTCGCCCTCGCAAGACGAGCTCTGCGACGACGACAACGACGGCATCGACGACAACTGCAATGGCCAGGTCGACGAGGGCTGCCCCTGCAAGGTCGGCGAGACGCAGGCCTGTTACACCGGCTCGCCGGACACGCGGAACATCGGCGCGTGCAAGGACGGCTCGCAGACGTGCATCGCGGAGAACACGTGGGGGCCCTGCGAGGGCGACACGCTCCCGTCGCTCGAGACCTGCAATGCGGTCGACGACGATTGCGACAACCTCGTCGACGACGGCTTCCCGGAGATCGTCTGCGGCGAGGGCGCTTGCCAGGTGACCGTGTCCACCTGCAATCCGGCCGGCGGCGATCCGCCCGAATGTACGCCGAAGGACCCGGTCGAGGAGACCTGCAACGGCCTGGATGACGATTGTAACGGCGTCGTCGACAACGGCGATCCGGGCGGCGGCGGGGCGTGTATGTCGGGGGTGCCGGGGCAATGTGCCACGGGGACATACCATTGTGATGGCGGCGCGCTCAACTGCATCCCCGACGCGAAGCCCACGATGGAGACCTGCAACGGCGTCGACGACGATTGCGACGGCACGACGGACGAGGACAACCCCGGCGGCGGCATCGACTGCCCGACGGGCCAGATGGGCGAGTGCGGGTTCGGCAAGACGAAATGCTTCGTGGGCTCCTTGATCTGCGCCGCGCCGCCCCCGGTGGACGAGATCTGCGACGGCAAGGACAACGACTGCGACGGCGAGGTCGACACGCACGGCGTCGACGCCGACAAGCCGTGCACGACGGGCATGCCGGGCGAATGCTCGCCGGGCAAGACCCTCTGCGTGGCGGGCGAGCTCCAGTGCAAGCCTTCGATGTTGCCCCAAATGGAGTATTGCGACGGCAAGGACAACGACTGCGACGGGACGACCGACGAGGGCAACCCGAACGGCGGCGCGGCCTGCACGCTTTCCTTCAACAAGGGCGTGTGCGCGGCGGGGACCGAGACGTGTGTGGGCGGCATCGTCACCTGCGTGCAGAACGTGCAGCCGTCGGCCGAGACGTGCGACGGCCTCGACAACGATTGCGACGGCGACGTGGACGAGAGCCTCGCCTGCGGCACCTGCGGCTCGTCGACGATCGCCTCGGGGAGCTGCACGAGCTTCGCGATCCCCGCGCAAAACCCGCTCACGACGAATTGCGAGCAGGTCTTCCCCCCGGCGTCGAGCATCCAGAACTCGATCGCGGAGACGGCCGTCAAGTATTACGTCAATGCCGCGGGCGGCAATGACAACAACGACGGCAAGAGCCCCGCGAAGGCCTGGGCGACGCTCTGCAAGGCCGTGGCGATGGCGCCCGCGGGCAGCACGATCCTCGTCGCGCAGGGCGGCTACGCGTCGACCTCGGTCATCGTGGCCAAGGAGCTCACGATCAAGGGCGGATTCAGCTCTTCGTTCGCGAACTGGAACCCGGACACGTACACCACCGCGTTTTACGGGCAGCTCACGCTCGACCACAACAAGGCGGTCTGGGGCGGCTTCCGGATGCACGCGTCGCCCACGAGCTCGCTCACGCAGCACAACCTTCGTGCCGGCACGTTCGTGCGCAATTACGTGGAGACGCTGTTCAGCGGCGGCGCCACGACCTCGGCGGCCCTCGGCGCGACGGCCTGCCCGGGAAGCACGTCGACGCTCTTCGGCAATGACGTGTATGCCCGCTCCACCACCTCGACGACGCACGCGGCCATCCAGTTCGGCAACCAGCGCGGCACGACGATCCTCGATTCGAACCGCGTCTGCGTCGAGGGCAAGAGCAACGGCGCCACGACGTATGCCATCAACGGATCCGGCCCGAGCACGGCCAACGTGGCCTCCCTGATCGCCCGGAACAACGTGCTCGAAGCGGCGAGCAACAATGCCTACCTCGTCAATTTCCTGGGCAGCAACGGCGGCGTCGATTTCAACCTGATCTTCACGAACAACACGATGTTCGCTCGCACGTACGGCGTCTGGGGCACCGCGGCGACGAGCGGCAAGATGCGCTGGCGGTTGACGAACAACATCCTGTTCAGCATCACGGGCGGCAGCACGGCGGTGAACCTCGGCGCAGGCGCGGGCGTCTCGCTCGACTCCGCGGAGGGCAACCTCGTCTTCGGGTTCAACAACAACCTCTTCAGCGCGCCCGTCCCCCTGGCCTCGTCCGGCAACGACACGACGAACACGCCCACGGTGACGAGCGTCTTCATCAATGCGACGGGCGGCGATCTCCGGCTGAAGACCGGCGGCCAGGGCGACGGTACCGGGAAAAACGTCTACAACCAGGCCACGTACGGTACGGTCACGACGGACATCCTGCAATCGGCGCGGCCCCAGGCGGGGGTCTGGGATCGCGGGGCGTTCATGAATTGAGGGCCAGGCCTCGGGGAACGGCGCGGTTGGTGCGCCCGGCCTCTTGCGACGCGCCGCGGATCGAGGCTCAATGAGGCATGCACAAGCCGCTCCCCGGAGCGCGCATGGACCGCCGTGTCGCGCTCCAGAACCTCGTCCTCGCGGTCGCAGCAGCCGTCGTCACGAGCTGCGACAACATCGATAACTTCGAAGTGGACGTCGGCGCCAAAGCGACGATCCCCGCTGGCACCGTCCTCGACGAGCTGCTCGGCGTCCTCGCGTTCAACGAATTTCAGAGCATCAATCTCACGCAGGAGCTCGACAACCAGGGCGTCACGAAGGACGACGTCGATTCGGTACGCATGATCTCGCTCTCGCTCGTCATCGATGGGCCTGCGGGGGCGAACTTCGATTTTCTCGAATCGCTCGCATTCTACGCGGAGACCGAGGGACAACCCAAGGTGCTCGTCGCCGAGCTCGATCCCGTCCCGAAGGGGCAGACGTCCCTCGATCTCGTCGTGTCCGGCGCCGAGCTGAAACCGTACGTCGTCGCGCCCTCGATGAAGCTCACGACCACGACGAAGGGCAAGCGCCCGCCGGAGGAGACGATGGTCACGGCCGCGGCGGTGCTCGACGTCGACGTCACCGTGCCCGGTTGCTGAGCTTGACGACGGCGCCGAGCACGTTTTCCATGGCCTGGTGAGGATCGTCGGGCTCGCTCTTTTTCTTCCCCTCCTCTTCGACGGATGCGCGGAGGCGCCTTCCCCCGCGGCGCCCCCACGCGTGCCGCGGCCGCGCGCTCCTTGCGCGGAGCGCGTGCCCACACGCGTCCCGCTCTATGGCGATCTTCACGTCCACACGGCATTTTCTTTCGACGCACGCTCCTACGACACCGTGGTCACGCCGGCCGACGCGTATCGCTTTGCGCGCGGCGAGGCGATCCACCTGCCGCCGCTCGACGCGTCGGGCAAGGGCACGCGCGAGGCGCGGATCGACAGGCCGCTCGATTTCGTGGCCGTCACCGACCACGGCGAGTTCCTCGGCGAGATGTACCATTGCACCACGCCCACCTCGCCCAAGTACGACACGTTCACCTGCCAGACGTACCGCGAGGAGGTCGGGCAGGGCGCCTCCACGTTCGCCGTGCGCCTCTCCCAGGCAAACCCGATGCGCGTGGCCGAGCTCTGCGGCGAGGGCAAGGACTGCGAGGCGGCGGCGCGGGAGCGCTGGCAGGCCATGCAGGACGCGGCCGAGGCGGCCTATGATCGCACCGCGTCCTGCTCCTTCACCACGTTCGTCGGGTACGAATACACGAACACGTTCGGGATCTCGAACCTGCACCGGAACGTGATCTTCGTGAACGACATCGTGCCGGACCTGCCGGTCACCTATTTCGAGGCCCCGACGCCGCTCGACCTCTGGACGCTTTTACGCGACGGATGCAGAAGCGCCGAGAACGGCTGCGACGTGCTCGTGTTGCCGCACAACTCGAACCTCTCGAACGGCCGGCTCTTCGACCCCACGTACCCCGGCGGCGCGACGATCGAGGAGGAGGCCTCGCGCGCGGAGCTCCGGGCGGAGATGGAGCCCGTCGCCGAGATCTTTCAGCACAAAGGATCGAGCGAGTGCCGCAATGGCTTCCTCGACGTCGAGGCCGACGTCGATCCGCTCTGCGACTTCGAGGAGCTCCGGCCGGACGACGACGAGCAATGCGGGGACAAACCCGGCTCGGGCGGCATGCGCCTCTGGGGCTGCACGCACCGGCACGATTTTCTCCGGTATGTCCTGAAAACCGGCCTCCTCGAGGCCGAGCGGCTCGGGACGAACCCCTTTCAATTCGGCCTCATCGGCTCGACCGACACCCACAACGGCACGCCGGGCAACACCTCCAGCGTGGGGTTTCCCGGGCACGTCGGGCTCGTCGATGATACCCCGGACAAACGCCTCGGCGCCGGCACGGAGACGCACGACGGCGTCATCAACAACCCCGGCGGCCTCGCGGGGGTCTGGGCCGAGGAGAACTCGCGCGAGTCGATCTTCGAGGCGATCCGCCGCCGCGAGACCTTCGCCACGAGCGGCCCCCGCATTCCGATCCGCTTCTTCGGCGGCTTCGGCTACGACGCGGGCCTCTGCGGGCGTCCCGAGCGGCTCGAAGAGGCCTACGCGGCTGGCATCCCGATGGGCGGGATGCTCGGGGCGTCGTCGGGATCGGAGCCGACGTTTTTCGTGCAGGCGAGCGCCGATCCCGGCACGGCGAGCTGGCCGGGTCGGCCGCTCGAGCGGCTCCAGATCATCAAAGGTTACGTGCGCGAAGGAAAGGTGTACGAGAAGGTCTATGACGTCGCGGGCACGGCCGCCGCGGAGCCCTCCGTGGATACCTCGACCTGCGAGGTGCTGGCCGAGGGCGCGGAGGAGCTCTGCGTGGTCTGGACGGACCCCGATTTCGATCCGAAGGAGCGCGCGTTCTATTATGCCCGCGCCCTCGAGGTGCCGAGCTGCCGCTACAGCACGTACGAATGCAACGAACTCGATCCGGCCTCGGCGCCCGCGGCGTGCGCCGATGCGTCCCTCCCGAAGACGGTGCAGCACCGCGCCTGGAGCTCGCCGATCTGGTACGGGCCGTGAAGGCCGCCCGCCTGTCAGTCCCGGGCGGCGGTCGCGGGCCCTCGACAACGTCCGCCGTTGCGCCTACGAACTTTCCGGAGTCGTGCGCGCCCGACTCGTATCGAAACGAGAGGAGGCCGGAATGGAGCAGAACGAGGGCCAATGGGTAGCGCGAGGAGCCCATGACGGAACACGCCTTCTCCAGCATTCATGACTTTACCGCGGAGGCCGTCCTTCTCCTCCGCAGCGCCCTCGATGTGCTCGACGAGGCGATCATCATGGCGGATCAGACCGGCCGGATCGTCGCGTGGAACAAGACGGCGGCGCGCCTCATCGGTCTGCCCGTCGACGCCTCGCCCGAGGCGTGGAACGAGGCCTTTGGCATTTTCCTGCCGGACGAACGGACGCCTTGCCCCGCCGAGGCCGTCCCGCTGTGGCGAGCGCTCCAGGGCGAACGCGTGGACGACGTCGAGCTTTACGTGAAGAACCCGCGTATGCCGCAGGGGGTTCACGTCTTCGTCTCCGCGCGGCCCATTCCGGGCGAGCAAGGGCGCGTCCGCGGGGGCATCGTGGTCTTCCAGGACGCGACGTTCCCCAGGCTCGCGCAGGTCGCGCGGAGGCATGGCGAGACGCGCCTGCGCGCGATCGTCGCCAACACGCCGAACGTCGCGATCGAGGGGTACGACATGCAAGGCCGGGTTCTCTACTGGAATCGCGCGGCCGAGCGTCTCTTCGGCTGGTCCGAGGAGGAGGTCGTGGGCAAGACGCTCGACGGCATGATGCTGGATACGCCCTCGACGCAGAAGTTCGTGGAGACGCTCGAGGAGATCGCGCGCACGGGGAAACCGAACGGGCCCAATGAATGGTCGTGCCATCGCAAGGATGGCAGCGAGGTCTGGGTCTACTCGACGATCTTTGCGATCCCAACGATCGCGGGGGCCTGCGAGTTCGTCTGCATGGACGTGGACGTGACGCCGCTCAAGCTCGCCGAAGACCGGATCCGCGAGCAGGCGAAGCAGATGGAGGCGCAGGCCATCGGCAACGCGAACCTTTTTCACGAGGCGCTGCAGGCGATCTCGGCGCGCGACGACTTTCTCGCCGTCGCCTCGCACGAGCTCCGCACGCCGCTCACGCCGCTCAAGCTGCAGCTCGAGCGCCTCGTGCGCGACGCGCGCGCGGGCGTCTCGCAGGAGCGCATGGCGCCAGCGCTCGAAGTGGCCTATCGGCAGGTCGGACGGCTTGCGGCGCTCATCGATCGCCTGCTCGACGTCTCGCGCATCACGGCCGGCAAGCTCGATCTCTGCCTCGACGAGGTCGATCTTTGCGCGCTCGTGCACGATGTCGTCACGCGCTTCGGGCGCGAGGCCGAGGACGCCGGGTGTCTCGTCGCGTTCCACCATGACAAACCTATCTGGGGCACGTGGGATCGGCTGCGGATCGAGCAGGTGGTCACGAACCTCCTCGGCAATGCGCTCAAGTACGGCCGCGGCAAGCCGATCGAGATCGAGCTCGAGGCGGACGAGGGCACGGCGCGCCTCACGGTCCGCGACCACGGCGTCGGCATTGCGCCCGAGGATCAGGGCAAGATCTTCGAGCGATTCGAGCGCGCCGTCTCCAACCAGTCTTTCGGCGGCCTCGGGCTCGGGCTGTGGATCGTGCGACAGATCGTGGAAACGCACGGCGGGACCGTGCGGGTGGAGAGCGCGCCGGGCGTGGGCTCCACGTTCCGGGTGGAGCTGCCGCGGCGGGGGAAATCGCTCGACGAATCGCACGGCACGATTTCGATTGCCCCGGGGACGTGATCGCTGTTGCCAGCGGCGCGCCGGGGAGCGATCCTCGCGCGCATGCAGAAGCTCGCGCTCGCCTCCTTTGCCTCCTTCGCTCTTTTTGCCCTTGCTTGCAGCTCGCCTTCGGGCGGGGGAAGTTCGCAGGGTTCGGGCTCGGGGGGCGGTGGCGGTGGCTCCTCGTCATCAAGCGGCAGCGCGTCGTCGAGCGGCATGTCGTCCTCCTCGGGCTCCTCGTCGTCGAGCGGCGCCGGGGGCGGCGGGCCCATGGCGGAGGTGCATTTCATCGGTCGATTCACGAACGAGGCGGACCCGCGTTTCGCCTGGCCGGGCAGCACGATCGTCGCGCGCTTTTCGGGCACGGGCCTCGACGTGCGCCTCGCGGACGCCGGCAACAACCATTTCGCCGTGGTGATCGACGACGGGCCGCCGACCGACCTCGCGACGAGCAGCGCGAAGGATACGTACACGCTCGCAGCGAACCTGCCCGCCGGGGAGCACACGGTCCTGCTCGAAAAACGCACCGAATCGTTCGTGGGCGTCGTGCAGTTCAAGGGCTTCGTGCCAGCGGCCGGCGGCGCGCTCGTCCCCACGCCCGCGCCGTGGACCCGCAAAATCGAGCTCATCGGCGACTCGATCACCTGCGGTTATGGCAACACCGGCGCGGGCCCGCTCTGCCCGTTTTCGCCCGAGACCGAGGACGAGTATTCGGCGTACGGCGCCATCGCGGCGCGCAAGCTCGGAGCCGCACACGTGGGAGTCTCGTATTCGGGGATCGGCGTGTACCGCGATTACGGAGGTGTGACGGAGAACCAGATGCCGGTCCGCTTCGAGCGCACGCTCGCCGATGATCCTGCCTCGACCTGGGATTTTTCCTATCTTCCGGACGTCGTCGTCGTGAACCTCGGGACGAACGATTTCGCCAAGGGTGACCCCGGGCAGGCGTACGTCGACGCGCTCTCCGGGTTTCTGGACAAACTGCGCGGGCATTACCCGAACGCGTACCTGCTCTGCGCCGTCGGCTCCATGCTCAGCGACTCGTACCCGTCCGGCGCGACGCACCTGACGAAGGCGAAGCAGTACGTGAACACGGCGGTCGAATCCCGCAAGACGAAGGGCGATACGAACGTGGGGTTCGTGGACCTTGGCGAGCAGAACTCGGGCGTGGACGGGATTGGCTGCGATTACCACCCGAGCGTCGCCACGCACCAGAAGATGGCGGACAAGCTCGCGGCTGCCATTCAAACGGCCAAGGGGTGGTGAGGCGTCAAGGCGAGGGGGCGCGATCCGGGGTCACGGTCCGCGCCCATCGTTCGATGGGCCCCCGCTCCGGCGGCGCGACGCCGAGCGCGCGGGCGACGAGGTCGTCGAGCGTGTCCTGCTCGGACCGGCTGATGCCCTGATTGCGGGTGCCGAAGTGCCCGGCGAACGCTTCGATCTCCGGGACGAGCTCGGGATGGGCCGGCGCGGGGAGCGCGCGCAGGTGGGTGATCTTCACCTGCGGCATTCCTTGCCGGGCGTCACGGTGCCGCATGTAATGGTAAAAGCGAATGGGGCTCGCGTTGAGCCAGCCGAGCAGAAACGCCGCGCTCCATTGATCGTCGGAAAAACCCGCGAGGATCGAGTTCCGGAAGGCGATGCCGTCCGACAACGCGACCATCGGGAAGCGGGCCGTCTGGCGGATGAGGAGGCGCACGGCGAGCCATTCGACGTCCTTGCGGAAGCGACCCGAGAAATCGGTGGGGTCGCAATAAAGGCGCGGAGGACGCCGGGAAAACGGCTCGATGTCGCCGCCCACGCGCAGGCCGATCTGGAAACGGCCGTCGGGCGCCTCGCGCTCGTGGAGGTGCCGGACGTCGTCGCCGTTGCTCTGAAAACCCCGCTCGCCGAAGAGGTGCGGCGGGAGCTTCGGCAGGGCCGAGAGTTTTTCGAGCAGGGCTGCCGTCTCGGCGTCGAGGTCCGAGCGCGCGAGGGGCCAGGCGAGGGCCGTGCCGAGCGAGGCTTTCTCGTTTCGACGCGTGGAGAGCAGGCCCATGCTCGGCTGGAAGACGCCTTCGAAGGCGTCCCCGAAATCGGGCAGCTCGTCGTCGCACACGCAGAGCACGTCGTGCGCGCGGCGTGAGGGCTCGTAGCCGCCGAGGTCGGACATCGACGTGGGCAAGACGAGCCCGAGCCGACCTCCAGGACGGAGCATGCGGGCGCACTGGTGGACGAAGAGGCCCTGCAGATTGCGATATCCGGCGAAGGCGGGATTCGTGCGTCGATAAAATTCGCGAAGATCGTCCGCGAGCGGCTGCGCGGCGCGGCCGGCGTACGAGACCCAGGGCGGGTTTCCCACGAACGCGTCGAAGCCGCCGCGACCGAAGACCTCGGGCAGCTCGATGTGCCAGTGAAACGGAAAGCGGGTGGCCGCAAGCGCCGCGGCCTCGGCTTCGAGCTCGGCGAGACCCTCGCCGGTGAGATACCTCGCAGCGAGATCGGGCAGGGCGGCGAGGCGTTCTTTCTGGGCTTTTTTGTCCTTCGAGGCAAAATGCGCGGCGAGCAGGGCATGGCCCACGGTGCGCAGCGGCGCGAGGGCGCGATCGGCCTCGGCGAGCAGATCCGGATTGGCCGTCTCGAAAAAACGTCGCCGCGCCGTCGCTGCCTCGGCCAGGCGCTCGCGTACCGGCGCGGGGGAGACGTTTTCGATCTCCTCGCGCCCGAGGCCCACGAGCGAATCCCCGTGGCGCAGGCTGGCTTCGAGGAACAAAAAGGGATGCGTCTTCGGCGCCGTGAGCAGCCATAACGAGACGCGGGCGAGGTCCACGGCGATGGGATTGCGATCCACGCCGTACAGGCAAACCTCGGCGACCCGCCTCCGCGCGAGGGATTGCGGGTCCTCGTCGGGCGCCTCGGGCGCGGACATTCCTGCGCGCTCCCAGGCGGCGACGAGGCGATCGGCGAGCCACCGACAAACCTGCACGAGAAATGCGCCCGCTCCCATGGCGGGATCGCAGACCGAGAGGCCGAGGATCTCCTCGGCGCTCGCGTCCGGGCGCACGAGCGGGGCGAGCGTGCGCTCGACCATGATCCGCGTGAGGAGCGGCGAGGTGTAATGGGCGCCGAGGCGCCGACGCTCCTCGGAAAAACCCATCAGGGTCTCGTAGACGGTGCCGAGGTGCTCGACGTCGAGCTCGGCGTAGGCGAGGCGCTCGCCCGCGGCGAGGAGGAGTTTGTCGAGGATACGCAGGACGACGGCGTCGGAGAGCGGCCCTTCGAGGAAGGGATACGCGTCCGCGTCGAAGAGCGAGCCGCGCCGGGCGGGGCCCGGGGGCGGGGTTTGTCCGAGGAATCCTTCGTGAAGATGGCGAAACAGGGCGAGGACACGCGGCCAGGCGTCGTGACGATCGGCGAGCGAGGCGCGGTCGGCCGCGGTGAGCTCGGCGTGGAGGGCGCCGAGGTCGTCGCCTGGAAAGAGCCCGCGCGACGACGCGAAAAGGACGACGACGAGGCGCAGGATCGCGCTCACGAGCCCCGCGGCGTCCGCTCCCGGAAATCCGGAGGCGAGCTCGCGCAGGGCGAGGGGTGCCTGTTCTCGCAAAACGCCCGCGCCTCGGGCCGCCTTCACGCTCTCCGTCACTGTTTTTCGCAATGGATGAGCTCGATCCAGGGGAGCGCCGCCTCGCTCGCGTCCGCCTCCGCTTGGCTCGTGTACGTGTCGTTTCGCGCATACCCGGTCGCGGCGCCGTTGCTCACGAGCCCGATTCCGTGGGAGGTCGTGGCGAGCGAGACCTCGCCTCCGTGGAGATGCGTGCGCGGGGTCGCGCTCGAAAGAGGTTCGCCGCCGAACGAGAGATCGGCAGGCGCGTCTTTCGGCAGGCCCACGACGAGCCGCCCTTGTGTCGCGGCGGCCTGCTGGAAGCCCGTGGGGCACGTGGGGCCGTCGTAAAAGATTTGCATGCCCTTCGGCAAAGGTTTGACCCCGGCCACGGGCTCCGCGAGCTTTTTGCACGCGAGGAGCTGAACGTAGGGCAAACGCGTGGTCGATTCCTCGGAGGTCGTCACGAATTCGACCGTGCCGGCCGCGGCGACGCCCTGGTTGCCGCCGCCCGGGGCGCCCGCATACGTGATGGGGACGAGGTCGAACGCCGCGCGCACCCCGTGCGTGTGGGGCCGCTCTTCCCCGCTCAGGAGCGGCTCGCCCACGGTCGTGCCACCCGACGCGTCGGCGATCGTCGGCAAGATCGTTCGTCCGGCCGCGGCCTTGTACGGCTCCCATCCGCTCGGGCAGGCGGGTACCTGGAAAAACCCGATCGTGTTCGTGGGCAATGCGTCGCCGCGCGCCCCGGGGCCGCCGCCCGCGCCGCCGCCGCTCCCGCCGCTTCCATTCCCGCCGGCGCCGTCCGACGATCCACCGGTCGTCGAAACCGACCCGGCCGCGCAGGCCGTGACGAGGGCGATCGCCGCGATCGTGACCATGCTTTTCATTGCTTGACGCATGCGATCACCTGCACGAAAGGAAGGCCCGACACACCCGGATCGGTGGTCCCTGCAATGGCGTACGTTTGCGCCTGCGCCCCCGCCTGATTGCTCCCGTCGGCGGCCGCGATCGCCTTCGAGGGCAGGGCGATCTCCCCCGCATAGTCGTGGGTGTGCGTGCGATCCTCGCGGTCCGAAAGCGGCTCGCCGACCTGCACGCCGACATCCTTGCCCTCGGCGACCGCCACGACGAGCCGTCCCTCGATGTTCGGCGCGGGCGCCCATCCAGGGGGACAAACACCACCCTCGACGTGAGCCACCATGCCGGGCGGCACACCATCTTCCTCCACGGGTTCCCCGGACGCGCTCCGGCTCGCGACGAGCCCGAGGCCAAGACCGAGGCCGAGGAGCAGAAATCTTCCTGTCATCGTACCCGAGATTGGTTTGTGCATGTGCGAGGCGTATCGACCCGCTCCCGCGGCGTCAACGGGTAGCGTATGACGCACCGCTCCCGTGTCCGACTCCACAGCGTCGACACCCCCTTCCATTTTTCCCGTCGGATCCCGTGCCATTTGAGATAGGCTCCGGCGCGATGCAAATCCTCTCGGTCGGTCCCCTGCGCACCGGAT
Organism: Polyangium jinanense; assembly: GCF_028435265.1. Classification (GTDB taxonomy): domain Bacteria; phylum Myxococcota_A; class Polyangia; order Polyangiales; family Polyangiaceae; genus Polyangium; species Polyangium jinanense. The sequence goes on from NZ_JAGTJK010000002.1 coordinate 62,179, forward strand.
CGCTCGTGTGGCAGAAGCGCGCCGGGGGCTTCGTCCTCACGGTCGTTTGCAAGGCCACGTATTGGCTTCAGCCCGGCGAGGCCGTGCTCAACAACGAGCAAGAGGCCCTCAATGAGGCCGACGATCACTGGGACGACGACCCGAACCGGAGCTTGCGCGCCGCGAGCGACCTCGTGCCGCTCAAGCCGCGCCCCGAGGTCACGCTCGTCGGTTATGCCTACGCGCCGAACCAGCAGCCCGTCCGATCCCTCGTGGCCCGTCTCATCGTCGGCGAGGTCGACAAGTCGATCGAGGTGTTCTGCGATCGCTCGTTCCTGCCCGATGGCTCGCTCCAGGAAGGCAGCCGGTTCACCCGCATGCGCCTCACATGGGAGCGCGCAGGCGGCGGGCCCGGGACGAACAACCCCGTCGGCGTGCGCGCCGACGTGCGCGACGGATATGGAAGACGCGCGCTGCCGAACCTGCAGCCCCTCGGGATGTACGTCTCCTCGGCCGACGATTTCGTGCCGCCCGTGTGTTACGCGCCGATCGCGACGAGCTGGCCCTCGCGCGCGGACCTCGTGGGGCGCGCGCCGCCGCCTGCAGGCGTGGGCCTCGAGGGGCCGAGCGAGGCGTATTTCAATGCCGCGCCCTCGGATCAGCTCCTCACGGCGCTGCGCGACAACGAGCGTATCGTGCTCGAGAACCTGCACCCGGAGCACACGCGGCTCGTGACGAACCTGCCGGGCGTGCGGCCCGCCATCTTCGTCGACCGTGGGCAAGGGCCGGCGCAACGGCAGAAGGTGCGCGCCGACGCGCTCTGGATCGATACGGACCGCGGGATCGCCACGCTGACGTGGCGCGTGCAGATCCCGCTTTCGCGGCCGGACGAGCCGGGGCGTATCATCGTCGGAATGGAGATGCCCGGCCACGAGATGAGCTGGGGCGAGATCGTCCAGGCCATGGCGGCCTCGGAATCGAAGGGGTATTCGGAGGAAGACCATACCCAGACGAACGTGATCTCGCAGGCGGAGGCCGAAGCGGCGCGCCGCGCGGCGCTGCCCTTCGCAGCCGCATCCCTGCAGCCGGCCGCGCGCGAGCCGCAGCCCTCGCTCGCGGGGGATCTGCCGTTCCAATCGTCGGCGCCGCGCCCCTGGCCGCAGCAGCTCCAGACGCCGCAGCCGCCGACGATGAAGCCCCCGCCCTTGCCCTCGGCGGCGCGGGGCTCGCTACCGGGGACCGTCGTCTCCCCCGCGATCGTGCCGCCCGTGCCCAAGCCCGCGCCGTCGGTGCCACAGGCCACGCCCAAGCCCGCGTCGATCTCCACCCCCGCGTTCGTCCCGCCCGTCGTGCCCGCGCCGGTCGTGCCGCCCGCGCCCGTGGCCGCACCGCCGCCGGTCGTCTCCGTGCCCGTTCCAGCGCCCGTGCCGGTCCCGGCGCCCGTTCCTGTCTCCACGATTCCCGCGGCGCCCCCGTCGCGCCCGCCGGCTGTGCCTGCGCCGGTTCGTCCTGGAACAACGTCGTCGTCGGAGGGCGGCCGCGCGCCGAGCCCGTGGGCCGGCGGCGCGCCCGGCGGCGTGGCTCCGGGGCGCGAGACGCTCGGCACGGCGGCGGCCGCGGCCGCGGCGGCGGTCGCGGAGGCGCCCAAGGAGTCGGCGTCCGACGGCGGCGCGCTCGGCGCTTCGAATGATGCCGCGGGCTTGCGCCCGTGGAGCGCGCCGCGCCGGGAGATTCGCTCGCTCGTCGCGGAGGAAGAGGCGGCAAAGCCCGTCATCGTCCGCGAGCTTTTGCACCTCGTATGGTTCGAGCCGAGCTTCGTGCCGCGCATCCGGCGCGTGCCCGCGTGGAAGAGGTTGCTCTCCGAGCTCGAGCAGCGCGGCGCCGACAAGGAGATCGACGACGTGCTCGCCGGCAAGGAGGCGTGGGAAATCGAGGATCGCCGCGAGATCTTCGAGATCCTCGCCCGCGCCGATCGAATGGACGACCGGAGCCTCGTCGAGCTCATGGACCAGGCCATTCGCGAGGACGGGAAATACGCGACGCCGATCGTGCTCGTGGGCGGCGAGATCGAGACGCCGTTCGACGAAATGGAGACGCTGAAGGCGCTCTCGACCGCGGCGGCGCCGCTCGTCGGGCCCACGGACGAGGGGCTGAAGGCGGCCGTCGAGGCGGCGGACAAGTTCATCGCGCGGTCGGGGCTGTCCTGGGCGCCGGTCGTGCCGGAGGGTTTGTCGAACCGGATCCGCGAGGCGTTCGCCCGGGAGAAGAAGGGTTTGCCCGCGGACGCGCTCGACATGCAGGCCGAGCGGGCGCTGCTCGGCGGGCGTCATTATCAGAAGCGCGAGGTGCTCGGCGGGACGTACCTGCGGCTGCTCCTGCGCATCCATTCGGACATCCTGCCCATCGTGGCGTACGCGCCGGACGCGGTCGCCCGCAAGCTGCCGATGTTCCGCAAATTCCGGGCGCGGCTCGTGGGCGAGCTGCACCCGGCGCAGGACCAATACGAGGGGCGGGGCGAGGCGCTCCGGGCGCTCGCGATCGGGACGGTGACGGTGCCGGAGCGGGGGACGGCCGGGGCCAAGAGTTGATGGTGGAGCCCCACCCTGGCGACGGCGGCGCCTGGCCCCACATGCGGGCAGAGGCGCATGACGGAGCTCATTGGCTGGGTCAGCTCGCTCATCCTGCTCGCCACGCTCACCGGGCAAAATTGGAAACAGTGGCGCAGCGATTCGGTGGCGGGCGTATCGAAATGGCTGTGGATCGGACAAACCGCGGCCTCGATCGGGTTCACGTCGTACAGCGTGCTTCTGGGAAACTGGGTGTTCATCGCCACGAACGCGCTCTTGCTCGTCAATGGCCTCGTCGGCTTCGTGGTGGTCCACCGCCGGGCGAAGCGTGCTCGATCGGTTTGACGGGGAGGGTGAACGAGAATGTCGTCCCCACGCCGAGCTTGCTGTCGACGGACACGATCCCGCCGTGGGCCTCGACGATCCCCTTGACGATGTACAGGCCGAGCCCCGCTCCCGCGCCGCGCGCCGCGCGCGGACGCCAGTAGCGATCGAAGAGACGCGGGACGTCTTCCGGCCGGATCCCCGGCCCTGTGTCGGCGACCGAAAATCGCACCCAGGCGTCGTCGAGCTCGGCAGAGAGCGTGATCATCCCGCCCCCGGGGGTGAACTTCAATGCATTGCCGAGGAGGTTCGAGAGGACCTGGATCACGCGGCCGCGGTCGCACGTCGTCGAAAGGGCGCAGCCCAGCGTGCGGGTGCCGAGCTCGATTTTCTTTTGCTCGGCGATCGGCGCGTGGATGTCGGCAACCTCGGCGAGCAGCGCGTCGACCTCGCACCGCTCGCGCTCGAGCGCCAGCGTGTTCGCCTCGATGATCGCGGCGTCGAGGAGGTTGTGGAGCAGCTCCATCGCGTGCTCGGCGGTCACCTTGAGCTTTTGCGCCCGTTCCCGGACCCATTTCCCGATTTCGTCCTCGGGCGCCGTCCGCATCATGGACGAGGCGACCAGCGTGATCGCCGAGAGTGGATTCCGGAGGTCGTGCGCCGCAATGGCGAGCGCCTCTTCCCGCGCGAGCCGCGCCCGCTGCTCTGCCTCGTACAGGCGTGCCCGCTCCAGGGCCTGCCCGCATTGCTGGGCGAGCGTGCACATGTACGCCCGATCGTCCTGGTTGATCCTGCAGGTATCGAGGTACGTGACGCCGAGCGCGCCGATCGTCCGATCGCCGACCTTCATCGGGACAACCACCCAGGTCTTGGCCCAGCGCTGCGAAGGCGCATCGGGGTAGGCCGCGCGAAACGCTTGCGGGGAGTCGTAAACGAGGAGGCGGCCGGTGCGAATGCAATCGGCCCACGGCAAAGCTGCGGTGAGGAGGGGCACGCGGCGCAATCGCTCGAGGTCATTTTCCGGATAACCGGGGGCGAGGAGGACCTCGATCATGCTGCCCTCCGCCAGCGCGACGTACCCCGCGTCCGCGTAGACGGCGGCGAGCCCCTGCCGCAGCACGACGTCCGCCACCTCGGTGGGCGTCACGGCGCGCGCAAGCTCGGACGTGATCGTCTGGAGGCGCGCCATTCGCGCCTCGGCCAGCTCGACCCGGATGCGCGCCGCCCGTTCGCCGGCGAGGTCGCGCTCCCGCGCCTCCTCGGCGCGCTTGTAGCGCCCGGTTTCTTGCATGACTTCGAGGATGTGGAGCGGAGCCCCCGAGGGGCCGCGGGCGACGGAGCGGGTGACCGCGACCCATAGCGACGAGCCATCCCTTCGTAGCAAGCGCTCCTCGGTCGTGGCGGATTGCACGACGCCCTCGCCGAGCACCTGCATGTGCTGGAGGGCGGCCTTCGTGTCGTCCGGATGTCGGAGGTCCTGCGCGGGGCGCCCGGCGAGCTCTTCTTCCCTGCGGCCGAGCAAATCGCAGAGCTTCGGGTTGGCGCGGAGCAAGACGCCTTCGAGGGAGACGACCGCCATTCCCACGGCGGCCAGATCAAACGTCGCGTCGGGTCGCTCCCCTAGGTCCGCCATGGCGCGGCTCGACTCCATCTTTCGCCACGGAAGGTTTCGTCAGGCACCTCGCGCTCGTACACTTCTCAGGATGTAGTCTAGACACAGCGGAGAGCGGAAGATGGCCATGTGCACCAAACTTTCGCTCGGAGATGGGAGGGGCCATGGTCACGGTGTCCCAGGAAGGCGTTGTCGAAGCAGGGCGGCTTTACCGGTCGACGGGAGCCATTTCGTCGGCGCTTTTGCGTCCGCACGTGCGGAACTCCTGGGAGCGCTCGCACCTCGGCGGCGCCAATCCACGACGCCCGTTCGCCGAGAGGCTCGGTGTGCTCGACACCGAGCGCCTGCGCGCGCGGCACGACACGCTGGTTCGCGCCGCGCAGCCGTACATGCAGGCGCTCTCGCGCGCCTCGGGACGCGAGCTGCACGCGGCCATTCTGGGGGATTCGCGGGCGGTGGTCCTCGACGTGCTCGGCGACGCGCGGACGATCCATGGCCCCGGGCCGATGCCCGGCCCCGGCTCGTTGCTCGACGAGGGCGTCTTCCGGGACGAACGGGGTGGGCACGGCAATCGTGGAAAACGCATACGTGGAGATCGTCGGGCCGGAGCATTTCATCGAAGGGTTTCAGGTCTTCAACTGCCAGGCGATCCCGGTGCGCGACGGCGCCGGGGCGATGGCCGGCGTGCTCAGCATCTCCGTGCGCAAGCACGAGGCCGGGCATCGGCTGCGCGAGATCATGCTCTGCGCCGCGCATGGCATCGAAATGGAGCTTTTGGCCGCGCGGCTGGAGGAGGAGCTGAAGCAGGCGCTCGTGGTGGGTGGGCAGCTCGAAGAGGCGCTCGAGCGGCTCCTCGGCGACATCCTCCAGGCGCAGGCGGGCGTGCGCCTTCGGCTCGCGTTTGCCGCGGAACAGCTCTCCTTCGACCGGTTGACACACGCGCGCGACCTCCTCGCGCTCGTGACCACGATCCTCGAGCGGTTCCGGCTTCACGCGGCCTTGTGGAGAGAGCTCGCGCGGGACGAGCCCGCCGCATCGCGTCCGGTTCCTCTCGACGCGCTGGTGCATGATCTCCTGGAATTGCTCCAGACCGAGGCGTCCATGCGCAATGTCGAGGTCGTCCTGCACGACATCGAGCCCCTCGTGATCGAGGCGGATCCGAATACCCTGTCACGAACGGTGTTTCGTCACCTGCTCGGGGCCATGCGGGCCGCCCGCGGCGGCGCCATGCAGGTGGACCTGCGCCGAAATGCCGATGGCGCCGAGCTGCACATCCTCCCCATTCCCGGCCCGGGTTTGACGCGGGAGAGCCTCGCGCCGTGGAAGCTCGTGGTGCCGGGCCGTCTGATCCTCTCGCCCGATCTGGGCGACGGGATCGCAGGGGCGTGGCTCAGCTCGTGAACGAATTCATCGATTGGCCGGGCGGGGCTGCGGGATGGGCACGTTCTTCGGCAGGCTGGAGTCCTCGCTGAAGATGGCCTTGTTCGCGAGGATGAAATCCTCGACGCCGTCGGCGATCTCGGCCGCGATCTCGCTCTGCTTCGTCTGGCAGGCCGTGCGGTCGGCGTCGTTCGAGATGAACCCGAGCTCGATCAGCACGGAGGCTTTCGTCTCCTTGCCGAAATGGTTCTTGTTGAGCACGTGGAGGTCGCTCCTGGGACTGATGGCGCCCTTCGTTTTGGGCTTGACCACCTTGGCGCGCGCGGAGATCGCAGTCGCGAGCTTGACCGAGTTCTTGAAACTCGGGTGATGGCAGACCGACTGGCCTGACGCCGACGCGCCGGCCGCGTCGAGGTGGAGGCTGATGAAGATGTTCGCCTTCTTGTCCTTGGCGATGTTGGTCCGCCAGTGGAGCCTCCTCCGGAGCTCGCTGATATCGCCGTCGCGCGTCAGGTGGACGGACTCGACGCAACTGGTCTTCGCCTCGAGCTTCGGCTTCAGGAGCTTTCCAATGGCGAGCGCGAGGTCCTTCTCGTAGATGTCGCCATGGACGCAGCCGGGGTCGATCGGGTTTCCCTTCTTGAGCCGGTCTCCGTGCCCGGGGTCGATGACCACGATGACGGCGCATTTCTGGACGGCGCTGCCGTCGCTCTGCTCCGTTGCGAGCGCCTTTTCTTGGTCCGGGGATACGGTCGTCATGATGGGATCGAGCCTCCGATGTCGTCGAGCAATCGGGAAGCGTGAATTGCTGAGCTCTGGTCAGGGGCCGCAGAGCGCGGCGCGATTGGCGCTCGCGTACGAGCAGATCCCTTCGCAGAGATACTCGGCGATCGGGTCCTTGTTGTTGAGGACGGCCGTGCGGTCTCCCGTATTCGAGATGAAGCCCAGCTCGAAGAGCGCGGCAGCCTTCACCGATTGGAAGATCGTGGAATCGCGCCAGATGCCGAGCTTTTTCGACTTCCACTTGTACGTGGCAAGCACGCTGAGGCCCATCGTTTTGACGCCCCGGGGGTCGAGCGGCAGTTTGTATGCCGCGTACAGCGAGGCCGCGAGCTTCGCGCTCTCCGCCTTGTTGGACGCTTTCTGATTGTAGTAGACCTCTTTGCCCAGGGCCGCTGTATTCGCGTTGGAGTTCAGGTGGAGGCTGACGAAGATATCGGCCTTCTTGGCGACAGCGACCTTCTGGCGCCACAGAAGCTTCTCCTGCGAGGGGTCATTGGCGATGCCCTCACGGGTCAGGTGCACCGCCTCGATGACGTCGGTCCGCGCGGCGAGCTTGCCCTTGAGGAGCTTCGAGACCTCGAGGACGTAGTCACTCTCCTGGAGGCCACCGCCGACGGCCCCCGGGTCGACGACGCTGCTCTCGTCGTGTGTATCGCCGTGCCCCGGATCGATCACCACGACGACGGCGCACTTCTGGACGCCGTTTGCACCCGCGACCTGCTGCTGCTGCTTGGACGAAACGTTCATGCCGGAACCCAAAAAATCGTGGCTATTCGTTGGCTTCCAGGAAGATGGTCCAGCTTGCCAGGACGAACCTCTTTGAAACGGACGTCATGACGGGATCGAGGTCCCGTCCTCGTCGGCGGGATCATCGACCGGGGCGTGATCATTCGGGCTCTCGTCGGACGTGGCCTGCTCCTCGGGCGGGGGCGGATCGAAGGGCTCCTCGGGCTTGCTGCCGCTGCCGTCGCCAGGCTCGCCGCGCTCGTTGATCCACACCATCGTGCCCCAGATCGTGACGCCCGCGCCGTCGAGCTTGATGAAGCCGCCCGGGCCCTTGATCGTGGCCGCGCCGCCCGCCTCGCCAACCCACTCCTCGCCGGCCACGTGGTGAATCTCTTGGCCCGCCCGGAGCGCGCTGCGACCCTCGACCTTCTCGTGGCGGCTCTTCTTCACCGTGAGGGATTGCTTGCCGTCGATCCGCTCGCGCCGGCTGCCCTTCACCACGAGGTGGACGTCTTTGTTGTACGTCTCGTTCTTGTTTTGCTTCGTGACCTCGTCGTAATCCTTGCCGACCCAGAACTTGCGGTTGCCCATCGTCTGCTCGGATTCGTCGTTCTTCACGAGCTTCTGCCGGTCGTGGACGATCGTGGCGAACTCGTCGTTGTTGACGTTCCGGTTGCGGTCCTTCTGCGCCTGCTGCCAGACGAGCTCTTTCTGCGCGAGATCCTCGAACATGATCTCGTTGAACCCGTCCGAGCCGAGCGAGGAATCGCTCTTCCACGTGCTGCGCGTCTTGTCTTGCGGCAGCTTGTACGGGACCTGCTGGGCGGCGTTGTAGACGCGGCCCACGATGATCGGGTGGTCCGGGTCGCCCTCGAGGTACGCAATGAGCACCTCGTGGCCGATGCGGGGCACGGTGACCATGCCATAGCCCATGCCGCCCCAGCCCTGGCTCACGCGGATCCAGCACGAGCTCTGCTCGTTCTTCTGGCCCTCGCGATCCCAGTGGAATTGTACGCGCACGCGGCCGAACTCGTCGACGTGGATCTCCTGGCCCGAGGGCCCGACGACCGTCGCGCTTTGCAAGCCGTTGATGCGCGGCTTCGGCGTCTGCCTTGCCGGACGATAAGGCGCCTCGGCGAAGAACGCGTGGCCGTAGAAGCTGAAATCGCCCGTGTCCGTGCCTTCGAGCGAGGCGCCGACGACGAGGAACTGGCGGCTCTCGGGGAGTGCTGCATGCGGGTGGCGCGCCATCGAGAAGATGACGCCCGGCGCGAGGTCGAACGTGTTGGCCGCGAAGGAGACCATCCGCTCGCCCGTGCGCTCAGCTTCGAGGACACGCGTCGAGAGCTCGGTGCCGTATTTGCCATCGTGCCGCGCGAAGCCGCGATCGTCGGCGTTCGGCGTGCCTTCGGCCTTGCCCGTCTCGACGAGGAACGAGCCCGCATCGTAATGGTACTGCTCCATCTTGCCCTCGATGCCGGCCGTCGGCTCGGCCTTGCCGAAGAGGGCGAGATCGGGCTTGCGCGGGTCGTAATCGCGAAACGTCGCCGCGCCGGGGCGAACCTCGCGGCCGAAGCGCACGCGGCTGATGAACTCTTTCTCGGCCGCCTCGTTCGGGTTGTCGACGTACGGAATGGGCGGGCCGGAGCGGGGCGCATTCGTCTGGATGCGATCGCCGAAAACGAGCGTCGTGCCGCGTTCGGGGTGCTCGCTCAGGGTATACGCGATGCCCGCCTCTTCGAGGAGGCGGCACATGAAGGCGTAATCGGTCTCCCGGTACTGGACCTTGTAATCGAGCTTCGGATACTTGTCGCGCTCGATGCGCCAGGTCGGCCGGATGTTCCACTCGCCGAGGAGGCGATCGAGGATGTCCGGAATCGAGACCTGCTGGTAGATGCGATTGTTCTGGCGATGCGTGAGCAGCCAGAGCTCCGGCACGATGTGGATGTGGTACGTCGAGAGCCCGTCCTCGGCGGAGACCTCTTGCAGCGCGTGCGCCTGCTCGGCGCGGGACACGATGCCCGTCCACGTGCGCTGGGCGCCGCTCTGCACGTGGGCATACCCGGCGTGCAGGCGGAAGCCCGCGGGATACCCGACCACGGCCCCGAGGTCGAGGCTATGGTCCGGCGAGCGGACGAGGAGGTGAATCGAAAAGAGGTTCGAGACGGCTTCCCGGACGGAAAAACGCCGCACGTAGAGGTCGCGTTGACCGGAGGCGAGGGAGAGCTCGAGGTTTGCCACGGCATTGACTCCGAATCAGTGAGGCCTTACGAGCGCCGAGATCGAGAGGTCCTCTTCCTCGACGAAGATTTCCTCCATGCCGGCCGAGAACTCCTGGCGTTGCGCGGGGCTGCAGGTCGGCCAGAAGACGCGGAACACGCCCGGATCGTAGAAACGGAAGTAGACCTTCTCGTTCGTCGATTCGAGGGTCACCATCAAGAAGCGCCGCCAATGCCGCCGCACCTCCACGAACTTGTCGTAGCTCGTGCAGAAGATGCCCCAGCGGTTGCCGAAACCCTCGGCGAGGAGACGGTCGAGCAGCGCCGAGTCCTTGCGGAACGGGCCCACGAGGTACGGCGCGACGTCTTCGAGCGTCTCGCCCTGCAGGCCGTCGTAGAGCGATTGATGCGGCTCGACGCCTTCCCGCAGCACTTCGAGGATCCGGCGATCACGCGCGCTGTCGACGACGGCATAAAGCGGCACCTTCGCCGCCTCCGCGCGCAAACGCTCGCACGCACGCGCCGCCGCCTCGATGCGCGCTTCTTCGTCCTCGGGTGAACGTTCGAGCTTTCGCCGCGGCGGCTTCGTCTTGCCCTCGACGTACACCAGGAAATCGGTCTCGCCGGCCTGAATCCAGCCGCCGTGCGGGACTTCGCCCTGCGTGGTGGCCTGGCCGCCGAGGCGCGTCCCGCCCTGGCTGCCGAGGTCACGCAAGAGGCACGACGCGCCGTCCCAGTGCAGCTCGAAATGCGTGCCCGACATCTGCCCGTCGTGCGCGATGACGAGGTCCGCGAGCTCGGTGCGGCCGACCTTCAGCGCGTGACCCGCCTCGACGGCCTTTTTCGTGCCGGCGAGCTTGCCATAACGCACCTCGACGATGAGCCGAGGCTCGGTCACGACCCGTCCCTCCCGGCCTTCTGGCGCGCGGCGCGCTCGGCCGCCTTCCTGGCGCAGTCCTCGCAGAAAGGTTTGTCCGTCTGGAGGACGGCCATCGGATTGGAGCCGATGATGACGGTTGGGCACCCCGACGCGATCGTTCCGCCGTGGTTCGTGGGGTCGCCTTTTCGCGCGGCGTCCTTTCCGCCGATGATGACGGTGGGCTCGCCGGCTGAAATGGCCGCGCCGCAAGCCTCGGCGTCGCCGACGCGCGCCTGGGGCTGAAAACCGACGATGACCGTGCCCTCGCCCTCCACGATGACATTCGGCGGATGAATCCCGCAGTTGTGGCGATCCGTGATTCGTGCGGCAGGAGGCATCTTCGTGGCTCCTTTTATTGCGCGATGAGCGTCTTGCTCACGTCGTCGACGACCGCCTCGATCGCCTCGTCCGGCTTCTCCGGCGACGCGCCCGAGCCCTGGCCCGCCGCGCCGCCGCTGTTGATGTAGACCTTCGTGCCGCGGATCGTGACGCCGCTGCCGTCGATGCGGATGAACCCGCCCGGGCCCTTCAGCGTGAGATCCTCGGCCTCGATCACGAGCGCCGTGCCCGCCTTGATGTGGAGCTCCTTCGACACCGCGAGCGCGTGGTTCTCGCCGATGAGCTCGTGCCGATCGCCCTTCACTTCGAGCGACTGATTGCCCTCGATGCGCTGGTTGCGCTTGCCCTGCACGTGCAGGTGGCTGTTGCCCTCGACGCGCTCGCGTTTGTCCTGCTTGATGACGATGTCCTGGTCCTTGCCGACGAACACCTTTACGAAGCCGATCGTCTTGTCCTGCTCGTCGTTCGAGACGAGCTTCTGCCGATCGTGGCCGATCGTGATCGTCTCGTCGTTCTTGACGAGCCTGCGCCGGTTCTTTTGCGCCTGCTCCCAGACGAGCTCCTGGCCCTTGAGATCCTCGAACATGATCTCGTTGAAGCCGTTGCCGCCGAGCGACGTATCGCTCTTCCACGTCGAGCGCGTCTTGTTGTCCGGCAGCTTGTACGGTACGGCCTGCTTCGCGTTGTAGACGCGGCCCACGATGATCGGCTGATCCGGATCGCCGTCGAGGAAGCCGACCATCACCTCGTGCCCGATGCGCGGGATCACGATCATGCCGTACCCCGTGCCCGCCCAGCCCTGGCTCACGCGGATCCAGCAGGAGCTATTGTCGTCGTTTTTCCCCTCGCGATCCCAGGGGAACTGCACGCGCACACGGCCGAACTCGTCGGTGTGGATCTCCTGGCCGGATGGACCCACCACGACCGCGCTCTGCACGCCCTCGACCTTCGGCTTCGACGTCTTCTGCTGCGGCCTGTAGGGCGCGTCCGTGAACACGGCTTGCCCCGACATGCTCCACTCCTCGCCTGGCGTGCCCTCGACCGTGAACTCCGTCACGAGCAGGCGTTTGTCGTCGCCGAGCTCGGCGTGCGGGTGTTTGTCGACGGAGAAGATTTGCCCCGGCCAGAGATCGATCGTGTTCGTCTCGAAGGCGATCGTGCGCTTGTCCGCGCGCGTGCCACCGAGCATGCGGTCCGCGCGGTCCTTGCCGAACCCTTGATCGTACCGCGCCGTGCCCTTGTCGTCCGCGGTCGGCGTGCCGCCGCCGCCCTTGCCGTTCTCGACGAGCGTGGCGCCCGGCTGATAATGATACTGCTCGTACTTGGCCTCGGGGCCCTCGGCCTTCGGCGACTCGCCGAAGAGCGCGAACATCGGATTGCGGAAATCGTAGTCGCGAATCGTGTGCGCGCCCGGCCGGACGAGGTGCGTGAGGCGGACCTTCGAGAGGTACTCCTTCTCGGACTCGCGGTTCGGGTTGTCCACGTAGGGCAGGGCGCCGCCGGGCCGCGCGGGGTTCGCTTCGAGGCGATCACTCAGCGTGAGCTTCGAGCCCTTCGCGTCGTCGTCCGGGAACGTGTACGAGATGCCCGCCTCTTCGAGCAGGCGGCTCACGAAGGCGAAATCGGTCTCGCCGTACTGCACCTTGTACTCAAGCTTCGGGTAGCGGCCCCGATCGATCTCCCACTTCGACTCGACGTTCCACTCGCCGAGCAGACGATCGACGATGTCGGGGATCGAGAGGTGCTGGTAGATGCGATACCCGCGCCGCTGCGTGAGCAGCCACAAGGTCGGCACGATGCGGAGCGAATACGTCGACAGCTCCTTGCCTTGGCCGCCCGGCTGCACCGCGTGCACCTGCTCGATCGAGCTCACCACGCCCGTCCAGAGCCGCGCGCCGCCGAGGCGCGCGTACTGCCAGCCGCTCACGACGCGGAGGCTCGCTGGCTGCCCGACGATCGCTTCGAGATCGATCGAAGGGCTCTCCGAACGCGCCATCACGTTCACGCTGAACAAGCTCGAGACGCTCTCTTGCACCGAGAAGTGGCGCACCGACAACGACGTCTCACCACTAGCGAACGATAGCTCCAAGATCGGCATGGAAGCCGCCTCCTCGACGTGACGTGACCGCCAGGACCAATGCGCGTACTGTCCGAATTTTGGCACCGGCACCCTAAACCGGCTTCGCGGTCGGGCTCAAGATCAAAATGGGCGCAAAAGCGTGTCGCTCTGCGTCAATGCTGGCAGCTCGCCTCTTCTTCGTCGCCGAGCTGGCCGGACCCTTCGCCGAGGCCCTCGTCGAGCTTGGGGCCCGTCTGCTCGCCGAACGCGGGCGCCTCGGCCTTCGCGCCGCGGCCCTTGCCGGGGGATCCGCGCTCGTTGATCCACACCATCGTGCCCGAAATGGTAATGCCGCCCCCGTCAATACGGAGGAAGCCGCCGGGCCCCTTCACGGTCGCGTCACCGCCACCCTCGCCGACCCAGTTTTCGCCGGCCACGTGGTGCACGTCGCTCCCCGCGCGCAGCGCAAGGCTTCCATTGACCTTCTCCTGAAGGTCTTTTTTCACCGTCAGTGAATGCTTGCCTGTGACTTCCTCACGTCGGCTGCCTTTCACCACGAGGTGAGCGTTTTTCTCGATCCACTCGTGCTTGTTCGTTTTCGTGACCGCATCGAGATTCTTACCGACCCAAAGCTTTTGGTTGCCCTCGATACGCTCGTTCTCGTCGTTCTTCACGAGCTTCGTCCGGTCGTGAACGATCGTGGCGAACTCGTCGTTTTCGACCTTGCGCCGGCGGTCTTTTTGCGCCTGTTGCCAGACGAGCTCCTTCTCGGCGAGGTCCTCGAACATGATCTCGTTGAAGCCGCCGCCGCCGAGCGAGGTGTCGCTCTTCCACGTGCTGCGCGTCTTGTGCTGCGGCAGCTTGTACGGGACCTGCTGGATGGCATTGAAGACGCGGCCGACCACCTCGGGCTGATCGGGGTCGCCTTCGAGGAAGACGACGAGCACCTCCTGGCCGACGCGCGGGAGGTTCAGCATTCCATACCCGAGCCCGCCCCAGCCCTGGTTCACGTGGATCCAGCAAGAGCTGTCGTCGTCGCGTTTGCCCTCGCGATCCCAGGGGAACTGGACGCGGACGCGGCCGTATTCGTCGGTGTGGATCTCCTGGCCCGCGGGGCCGACGACGGTCGCGCTCTGCACGCCGTGGAGGAGCGGCTTCGGGGTCTTCTTCGGCGGGCGGTATTTGTAATCGGTGAAGAAGGCGCGCGCGCTCATCTCGAACTCACCCGTGTCGGAGCCCGAGAGCTTGCTCTCGACGACGACGAGCGAGCGGCCCTCGGGTAGCTCGGGGTGCGGGTGGCGCGCGATCGAGAAGACGACGCCGGGCGAGAGGTCGAGCGTGTTGCCTTCGACGGTGACGTCGCGGTGATCGGCGCGCGCGGCTTCGAGCGTGTGGCGGGCGAGGCCGTAGCCGTACGTATGATCGTGCCGGGCAAACCCCTTGTCGTCGGCGACGGGCGTGAAGCCGGCCTTGCCCGTCTCGACGAGGAAGGCGCCGGCATCGTAATGGTACTGCTCGAGGGGTTTTTCCACGCCGGTGTGCGGCGCGGCGAGCGCGGTGAGCTCGAGCTCGGGGTGGCGCGGGTCGTAATCACGATACGCGACGGCGCCGGGACGCACGACGCGGCCGATGCCCACGTTCTTGACGTATTCTTTTTCGGCCGCGGTGCTCGGGTTGTCGACGTACGGAATGGGCGGGCCTTTGCGCTTCGGGCCCGCTTCGAGCGCGTCGCTGAAGACGAGCCGGCCGCCGTCCTCGAAGACGAACGCGACGCCGGCCTCTTCCAGGAGGCGCGAGACGAAGTCGTAATCGGTCTCGGCGTACTGGACCTTGAACTCGAGCTTGGGATACGCGCCGCCGTCGATGCGCCACTCGCCGCTGATTCCGAATTCGCCGAGGACACGCTTGACGATGTCCGGGATCGAGAGGTGCTGGAAGATGCGATTGCCGCGGCGCTGGGTCAAAAGCCAGAGGTCGGGGACGATGCAGAGGACGTAGGTCGAGAGTCCATCCTCGGCGCTGACCTCCTGCAAAGCTTCGACCTGCTCCGCATAGGAGACGATGCCCGCGAGCGCGCGCGTGCCGCCGCCTGCGACGTGCTCGTAGCCAGCTTGCAAGCGGAAGGAGGCGGGCTTTCCGACAATGGAGGAGAAGTCGAGGCTATGGTCGCGCGAGCGGACGAGGAGCGTGACCGTGAAGAGCTCGGAGACGCCCTCATCCATGGAGAAATGACGGACGAAGAGCTCGTGTTCTCCGGCGACCTTCAAATCCAGGATGGCCATCGCAAAACTCCCAGTGCGTCAGCGCGGCAGGCGGAGGAGCGAGAGGTCCTTGCCCTCGACGAAGATGTCCCCGAGCGTGCCGTAAAGCTCGGTTCGTTGCGCGGCATTGCACGTCGGCCAGAAGACCCGCGCGACCCCGGGGTCGTAGAAACGGAAATAGACCTGCTCCCCGGTTTCGTCGAGCTCGACCATCAAGAAGCGCCGGAAATGGCGGCGCACCTCGACGAACTTCTCGTCGCTCGTGCAATAGATGCCCCAGCGCTTGCCGAAGCCCTCGCGCACGAGGCGATCGAGCAACGCGGAGTCGCGGCGCATCGGGCCCACGAGGTACGGCGCGACGTCCTCGAACGTCTCGCCCTGCGGACCGTCGTAAAGCGAGCGGTGCAGCTCGACGTGCTCGCGGACGAGGGCGAGGATGCGTCGATCCCGGGCCATGTCGAGGACGGCATAAAGAGGCTTGTCCCCGGCGAGCGAGCGCAGGGAGAAGAGCGCCTGTTCGGCCGCGAGGACACGCGCCTGTTCCCGCGCGAGCTCGTCCTCTTCGAGGAAGTCTACCGGCGGATTCGTCTTGCCCTCGACGTAGACCATGAAATCGGTCTCGCCCGCTTGAATCCAGCCGCCGTGCGGGACCTCGCCTTGCTCGACGGCCTGCCCGCCGAGGCGTGTGCCGCTCTGGCTGTGGAGGTCCCGCAAGGCGCAGCGCGCGCCGTCCCATTGCAGCTCGAAATGCGTGCCCGACATCTGCATGTCGTGCGCGATGACGAGGTCGGCGAGGTCGGTCCGGCCCACGCGCAAGCCGCGACCGGAATCGATCACGGTCTTCGTGCCGGCGAGCTTGCCATAACGCACCTCGACGATGAGCCGAGGCTCCGTCACGACCCGTCCCTCCCGGCCTTCTGCCGCGCCGCACGCTCGGCGGCCTTCTTGGCGCAGTCCTCGCAGAAAGGTTTGTCCGTCTGGAGGACTGCCATCGGATTGGAGCCGATGATCACGGTTGGGCAGCCCGACGCGATCGTGCCGCCGTGGTTCGTGGGGTCGCCTTTTCGCGCGGCGTCCTTTCCACCGATGATGACGGTGGGCTCGCCGGCCGAAATGGCCGCGCCGCAGGCCTCGGCGTCGCCGACGCGCGCCTGGGGCTGAAAGCCGACGATGACCGTGCCCTCGCCTTCCACGATGACGTTCGGCGGATGAATCCCGCAGTTGTGTCGATCCGTGATGCGCGCGGCAGGAGGCATCGCCCGGCTCCTTCCTATTGCCCGATCAGGGTCTTGCTCACGTCGTCCACGACCGCCTCGATCGCCTCGGCCGGCGCCTCGGGCGACGCGCCACGGCCTTCGCCGGGCGATCCGCCGCTGTTGATCCAGACCTTCTTGCCGCGGATCGTGACGCCGCCCGAATCGATGCGGATGAACCCGCCGGGGCCCTTCAGCGTGAGATCGCTGGCCGCCTCGATGACGATCGCCGATCCGGCCGCGACGTGGATGTCCTGCACGACCGCGAGCGCGTGGTTTTTCCCAACGACCTCGTGCCGGTCGCCCTGCACCACGAACGAGCGGTTGCCCTCGATGGCCGTGCTCTGCTTGCCCCACACGGCCAGGTGATCGTCACCCTCGACGCGCTCGCGTTTGTCCTGCTTGACGACGACGTCCTGGTCCTTGCCGACGTAGATCTTGAGGTTGCCGAGCGTCTTTTCCTGCTCGTCGTTCTGCACGAGCTTCTGACGATCGTGGCCGATCGTGATCGTCTCGTCGTTCTTGACGAGCCTGCGCCGGTTCTTCTGCGCGTGCTCCCAGACGAGCTCCTGATCCTTGAGATCCTCGAACATGATCTCGTTGAAGCCGTCGCCGCCCTGCGAGGTGTTCGTCTTCCACGCCGAGCGCGTCTTGTTCTCGGGCAGCTTGTACGGGACGGCCTGCTTCGCGTTGTAGACGCGGCCCACGACGATCGGCTGATCCGGATCGCCGTCGAGGAAGCCAACGAGGACCTCCTGCCCGACGCGCGGGATCACGATCATGCCGTACCCCGTGCCCGCCCAGCCCTGGCTCACGCGGATCCAGCACGAGCTGTCGTCGTCGTTCTGGCCGTCGCGATCCCAGGGGAACTGTACGCGCACGCGGCCGAACTCGTCGGTGTGGATCTCCTGGCCCGAAGGCCCGACCACACGCGCGCTCTGCACGCCCTCGACCTTGGGCTTCGGCGTCTTCTGCTGCGGCCTGTAGGGCGCGTCCGTGAACACGGCTTGCCCCGACATGTGCCACTCCTCGCCCGGCGTGCCGTCGACGGAGAAGCGCGTCACGAGCAGGCGCGTCTCGTCGCCGAGCAGCGCGTGCGGGTGCTTGTCGATGCGGAAGATCTGGCCCGGCCAGAGGTCGATCGTGTTCGTCTCGAACGAGGCCGCGCGCCGGTCGCTCCGCGCCCCGCCGAGCATCCGCGCCGCACGATCCTTGCCGTGCGACTCGACGTACCGCGCCGTGCCCTTGTCGTCCGCGACCGGCGTGCCGCCGCCCTTGCCGCCTTCGATCAGCGTGGCGCCGGGCTGGTAATGGTACTGCTCGTACTTGGCCTCGTTGCCTTCGGCGTTCTGGGCGTCGCCGAGGAGCGCGTAGCTCGGGTTGCGGAAATCGTAGTCGCGAATCACGTGCGCGCCGGGGCGCACGGCCTGCGAGAGGCGGACCTTGGAGACGTACTCTTTCTCGGACTCGCGGTTCGGGTTGTCGACGTACGGAAGCGCCGGGCCCGGGCGGAGCGGGTTCGCTTCGAGGCTGTCGCCGAGCGTGAGCTTCGAGCCCTTCGCGTCGTCGTCGGGGAACGTGTACGAGATGCCCGCTTCTTCGAGCAGGCGGCTCACGAACGCGAAGTCGCTCTCGCCGTACTGGACCTTGTACTCGAGCTTGGGATAACGGCCGCGATCGACGGCCCAGGTGCGCTCGAGGCTCCACTCGTCGAGGACACGATCGACGATGTCGGGGATGGAGAGGTGCTGGAAGATCTTGTAGTTGCGGCGCTGGGTGAGGAGCCACAACGTGGGGACGATCGTGAGCGAATAGGTGGAGAGCTCCTTGCCCTGTCCCCCGGGCTGGACGGCGTGCACCTGCTCGATCGAGTTGACGATGCCCGACCAGAGGCGAGCGCCGCCGAGGCGGGCGTAGAGCCAGCCGCTGACGACGCGCAGGCTCGCGGGCTTGCCGATGATCGCTTCGAGGTCGATGCCGGGGCTCTCGGACCGAGCCATCACGGACACGGTGAACAAGCTCGAGACGGCCTCCTGCACCGCGAAGTGGCGCACGGACAAGGACGTCTCTCCACACGCGAACGAAAGCTCGAGAATCGGCATGAAAGCCGCCTCCTGGGGGGCCATGACTCTAAAGCGGCCCTTTCCTGGAAGACAAGCGTAAACTGCGACGCGGCTCGCGGCGGCGTCGCTCGGGCCACGTGGATGTGGTATCCACGAGCGTGCCCTCGTTCCTCGAGCGCTACGTCGATCCGGTGCCCATTCGATCGCGCAGCGCGTACAACGTCGTCGCAGCGAGGCGCGCGGACGATGGCGGGCGCTGCACGGTGGTGCTCCCTGGAGCATCCGCGAATCCGAGGCGGATCGGCGAGGCGCTCGCCGAGGTGGAGCGCACGCACGCGCTTCTCGATCACCCGCGGATCCCGAAGGTCGCCTTTCGCGGCGAGGCGCAGGGGACGCCATTCCTCGAGCTCGCCTGCGACGCTGTCGTCGACGGTCAGGACGTGGTGCGGGCGATGGCCGATTCAACGCAAAAAATCCCCTATGGCGCGGCCGACGGGTTCATCGTGGGGCTGCGCACGGCGATGCAGGCCGCGCACGCGCAGCGTGACCCGCGCACGGGCGGGCCGATCTGCCTCGGCCGCATTTCTACAGGCAATGTGCTGTTCAACGCCGAGGGCCGTTTCTTCCTCGTAGGATTCGGCAGGAACTTCCCGGTCGAGAAGGACGACGGGACGAGCGACGGCACCCTCACGCCGTATCAAGCGCCCGAGCTCGCAATGCAGGGGAGCGCGTCGCCGATGGGCGATTACGTGGCGCTCGTGCTTTTCATGCGCTCGCTGATGCCTTACGTGGACATCTCGGACGCCGTGGGTCGCATCGTGCGGGGCGAGCTCCAGCCGTCGGACGCGGAGCTCGTCGATTGCTTGCGCTGGGTGGAGCAACGCGTGCTCGGCGAGCTGCCAGCGCTCAGGGCGAGCATGGAGGAGGCGATCGAGGTGGCCGACCGCATCCGCGCCTGCGTGGGCGCCGTGCCGGAGCCGGAGGCCTTCGAGGCGCACGTCGCCGCGCTGATCGGGCGGGGCGGAGCGCGGACGGGCGCGGAGCTCATGCTCACGCTCGGACAGGACGCGGCCTGGGTGGCGGGATCGGATGGAGAGCGGCGCCGGCTCGGCCGGGCGCAGCGGCGCATTTTGCTGGCGCTCGTGGAGAAGCAAAAGGCGGGGTCGGGCGAGCCGCTCACGATGTGGGAGCTGCTCGAAGCGGGGTGGCCCGGCGAGCGGCCGAGCTTCGAGGTGGGCGCGAACCGGGTGTACGTGGCGCTCACCCGGCTCAGGCATTTCGGGCTGCGTGAGGTGATCGAGCGATTCGAGGACGGCTATCGGCTGGCGCCGAAGGCCATGGTGCGCGTCGTCGATTGAGGCGCCGTCAAGGCGCGGGCTCTTTCACCACCGGCTCGGGGTCGAGCGGATCGACGGGATCTAGCGTGCCCGTCCCCGGGTCCGTGGCGGCCGCCGGCGGGCATCTCGGGGGCTGGTCGCCGCCGGCGCCGCTCCATCCGCACGATTTGCACTGCACCCAGCCGATCGAGCCGTAAGGTCCCTTGATTGCTTCCACGTCGTGAGCCATGGGGCATTCTCCTTCGAGGTCCGGTGAACCTCTCTCGAAAGGATCGATATCACCCTGCGGCTCGGTGGTGTCCTTACAGGTCCTTTCAATCGAACGATACGCACCTTACCCGTGGGATTGGGGCGGGGGTGGGGTCGGTGTTTCGTGAGGCGAGGGGCGGGTATGGCGGGGAGGGATTGGGCGTCGGGGGCAGGTTTGAGCGGGGTGGATGGGAGGAGGGATCAGGCTGGATTGGGGAGCTGGTGGATGTCGGTGCGGAGAGGAGTGGGCGTGGGGGTGAGGGAAAGGGGTCTCGGGGGGAAGAGGGGCGGGACTGGGGGCGGCGGTAGGTGAGGGGGTCGAGGGGAGAGGTGCGAGAGGTCACGGGGGGAGGCGTGGACATGTCCGGGCGAATTCGGACAGTTTTGGGAGATGGTTCGGAGTGGATGCGCGGCCAGGTGACAGTGGGTCGCGGGGGGGTGCGACTGTCTTGGAGGTGTGGTGCGACTGTCTTGGAGGTGTGGTGCGACTGTCTTGGAGGTGTGGTGCGACTGTCTTGGAGGTGTGGTGCGACTGGTGCGCGACGTCCCCCGAACACGCGCGCACGGTCCGGCGGACGGAGCGACAAGGAAGCCCCCGCCGGTCCGGTCATCGACGCGCCGCCGAGCGAACCCATGTAGCCCTGCGTGCCCGGCAGGCTTTGCCGGGGAGGGGGAGGCATGGGTCGAGGTGGCAAGCGCTGGTTCCATCCGGCGCGGATGAATGACCTCGGCGCTAGAGTACGCGCACAATGAAGCACTCGCCCCAGGAGTTGATCGAGCTCGCTCGCCAGTACTATCCCGGAATCGGCATCTCGCCTAGCGAGCGCGAATATAGGCAGACAGCGGAACATCGACGGCTGATCGAACGGCGCAGACAGGCCATCACAGGCGCGGAATACGAGGTCTGGCGCGGCCTGCTCCGCCGCCTCCGGGACCGGTTTCCGGAATGCGACGTAGAGAACGCGTTCCCGCATTTTTGGGGGGGGGACCGGTAGGGGCTCACGTGGGGGGCATCCGTCTCCCCACGTGAGCCCGGGACGTTGGTTTTCACTCGCTCGCCTTCGGGGTGAGCTTTCTCGTACCCTACTACGTCCTTCATAGCTATCGCTATCTCTTCTTCGACGAGCCGGACGGCCACGGCAATCTCTTCCCACCGGCGGAGCGGCGTATCGAGCTCACACCCGAGGAGCAACCCTATGCGGATGGGATCGCACAGGAAATCGCAGTCGCGTATCCCGGGTACGAGCTCATGCCGCCCGAAATCGGTCATGTCGTCGTTCCGGACGTTCAACACCCGTCGAAATGGGCAGGTGAGGCCACGATCTACGATTGCCTGATCGACGAGCTGACGCTCCCACCCAAAAAGGACGCATGAGCTGATCAGCCCACGCTGCAGCCTTCGCGCAAGGCTGTTCTTGACGTTCGGGTGCAGTTTGTCTTACCTACGCCAAGCGTCGCCGTAACCCGCGGTCCGACCCCGGCCCCTTCGCCCCACCCCCCATCGAAAACCATGCTCACTGCCCGCCAGATCGAAGAGATTGCCTTGCGGTTCCTCCCGTTCGAGCACGACGGGGTCACCTTCGGGTTCAGGAGCCTTTTTTATCAAGACAAGTCGCCATACGACGACATCGAGATCGAAGGCGATACCCTCACCCTGACCTACATGCTCGTGATAAGAATGCCCGATGGCAGCATCTCCGACGTCATGGAGTTTGCGAGGACGTACGACCTGACGAAGTTCACCGAGGAGCGCTGGGTGGCCTATCTGGAGGGCTTCCAGCGGGCGTTCCCCTCCCTCGAGCACGACCCCGGCGTGGCGCGTGAGGAGGCGTTCGACGATCCGGCGAACGTGACGGCGGACGATTTCAAGCGGGCGTTCCTGACGCCTGATCCCGAGGACGAGGACGACCGGACGTTCCTCGAGAAGACCGAGGAGGGCTACCAGGCCTTCCTGCTCCGGGCGCGGCCCAAGGGCAAAGAAGACGCCCAGCGCCGGCGCGCCGAAGCCGTCGACCAATGCATGGCTCGCCACGCGGAGGTGGCGGCCCGGGTCGAGCAGACCTACGGACTTCTCCTGCCCAAGCATGCGGCGCTGACCTGGGCTTTTTTCTCGAGCCTCTCCGCGTCCGAGTGGAAGGCGCCTCGCCGGCTCCTCAGCATCAACCCTTACACGCTGTCCTCGGGGGTGCTCGGCCTCTATTCGGAGGCCGGTTTCCGGCGGCCGCTCAAGGAGGGCTTCGATCCGCGGATGCACTTCGTCGCTCCGGCCTTCCCGCCGGAGGCCCTGACCATGTTTTGCGGGGACTTCAGCGCATTTGCGCTCTTCTATGACGATCCGGCCTACCTTCCCAGCGGCGCGGTCGTCTACGACATGGAAGACAAGTCCCGCTGGATTGGAGAGACCTTTTTCGATTTCTTCCGGGACTGGGCAAGGCAGCTCGTCACGTACCCCGCGTTTCTGAGGGATGATGACGGGGAGATCGACGAAAACACGTTCTTCAGCGTCCGCTTGTTCCTGGAGGCGATCGAGGAGTTCGAAGAATACATGGAGCAGGTCCGCGAAGAAGACCGCGCCCGGATGCGCTGGCCTTACAGCGAACGCACGCAGATGGCGGAGCATGGTTCGGGGGTCGGCATTTGCACCGACCAAGGGGACGGCGCGGGCTTCGAGATTCCGTCGGACATCCATGCCGCCGAATCCCAGGAGGCCGTCACGCAGGCGGTCGCGCGCGCCAGGCAGCTCCTCGCGGAAGGAGATCCGCGATATGCATTGGCGCTCGGCCGGGAGCTCCATTGCGCCTGCGGCGTCCCGGATCGGCAGAACTTCTCCACCCTCTGGCAGGCCGAGGCGCTTTCGTTGATGGTGGCCGCGTACGAGGCCCTCGGGCGAGGCGCGCTCGCGCGCAAGGCGGAGGTCCACCACGCGAATCGTGGGATCTTCATGAAGGACGCCTACAAGGACGCAGATCCCGCCACCGAGCCGCTGGGGCTCGAGTTTGCCGTGTCGCTTGCGGGAGACTACTTTCCCTTCCTGATCCAGCGCGGCGAATACAAGCTGGGATTCGAGACCGCGGACGGACAGGCCGCGGATCCGAGCGACTGTATCCAGCTCCAGGATGGAATCCTTACCATGACCCTGGCCTTCACCCACACGGATCCCGAGGACGATTCGGCCGTGGGGTTCTTCGTTACCGCGCAGTACGACGTGAAGAACGTCTCCGTGCAGCGCTTTCACTCGTTCCTCGCCGGGTGGCAGAAGGGGTTCCCGGACATCGCGAGGCGCTGGAAGCCGTGCATCGACCGCCTTCGAGCGGAGGAAGACGCGGGTCAGGAGGTCATCGACGCGATGGACATCCGTGACATGTGGAGCGACTACGCGCTGGCCAATGAAGCGAATACCACCGAGGAGGACTTCGCGTGGGCCATCCGGGACGGTCTCCAGAACGGCGGCAGAAACAAGGAGCAGCAATACAGGGCCTATCTGGAGGCCGAGCACCCTTCGGACGCGGAGCAGGACGAGCGTCGCTGGGCCGCCGCGCTCGAAACGGCCCTTTTGCGCTTCCCGGCGGTCGCGGCGCGGGTGGAGAAGACGTACGGGTTCCGCTTGCCCAAACATGTCGCGCTCGCGTGGGCCTATTTCTCGAGCCTGCAGGAATCCGAGGCGCGTGGTTTCCGGGAGCTGTTCAGCGTCGATCCCGCGGGCGTGATGGAGCTATTCGAAGACGGCGGGCTCGATCGAAAGGTCAAGGAGGGCTTCGACGAGCGACTGCACCAGGTCCAGCCGTGCGATGCCCCCGAGTGCCTGCTCGTCGCGGCAGCCGGCTCCGACCATCGGCTCGCCCTGGTGTACGACGATCCGTCCTGTACGCCGAGCGGCTTGATGCTCGTCGATAATAGCTTGCACTTCCAGGTTTGGCGCGGGGAGACGCTGCTGGACCAGATCCGCGCGTGGGCGAACGGCGTCCTCGAAGACAAGGTGGGCGCATTCCACTGCCGAAAGGACCAGATGCTCCTGGCGCGGCGGCTGCTCGAGGTGCTGGATGGGTTCGCGGAGCACGAAGCGCGAATTCGACGGGAGGACCGCGCCGCCATGCGCTGGTCCTACGAGGAGCGGAGCGCGGTGGGCCCTAAGATGGGTCTCTTTGGCATCTGGACCGACCAGGGAGATGCCCAAGGAATGGAGCTCGAAGGCGCGCTGACGAAGTACCAGGATGCGGCGGACGAGGTCCAGGCAAAGCTGCCGAGCTGGATTGCGCGCGCCAAGCGAGAGCTCGCGGACGGAGATCCTCGTTATGCGCTGACGCTCGGGCGGGAATTACACGCCTCCTATCCCTGGCCGCCCCAGGACGAGCGCCCCCCGCTTTGGCAAGCCGAGGCCCTGGAACTGATGGTCGCAGGGTATGAGGCCCTCGGGCGGCACGCCCTGGCGCGTCGGGTGGAGGCCCACCACGCCCATCGGTCCCTGTTCGACGAGAGCGCGTTCGAGGCGGACGGCTGAACCTCACCCGGAGCGCGATCCGAGCATCGACGCGACGCCGAGCGGACCCATGTAGCCCTCGCGTGCCCGGCAGGTTCTGCCGGGGAGGAGGAGACATGGTTCGAGCTGGCAATCCCTGGTTTGCGTGGATGGTCGCGGCCTTTTGTGCAGCGATTCCTGCGATTGCGCAGGCGGCTTCGGAGGATGTCCCGGAGGACACGGAAGGGGTCGCGGAAGCGGAAAGTCCGATCGTGTGGATCGGCGGCGTCTCGGAGGCAGAATTCCCCTTCATCACCGTCGTGGCCGACGGCGGGACGGAGCAAGCCGGCGGATGGCAAGCCGCCGGCACCACGCTGCGCTTCGTGGATGGTCGGGGTATTTTCTTCTCGAATGCCTGGTCTTGCCAGGTCTTCGTCTGGATGCCGATCCGGCACGCGGTTCACGGGGTGATCACGCCGCAGAAGGCCGCGCAGGTGACCGCCGCAGCCTCGAGCAGCGCGTCCACGCTCGTGATGCATCGAAGGCCGCACTGGATCCGTGCGTCCTTCTGTTCGGATTTTGCGACCGAGCTGGAAACGCAACTGAACACGCAAATGACGGGGCTCGGCGCCAAAGCGTCGGCACGTTGACGCCCAAAACCTGGGTCGCGGGTGACGACGCCTGGTATTCGTCAATGCGTTGACGATTCGTGCCGCGGCGAAGCCCGGGCGAGAGCGTGATCTCTGTTGCAGCGCTTCGTGCCGCTCGGATACGTTCGTTTTCATGAATGGCTCTTCCGAGGGGGGATCCGTGGAGGCGCTATCCCGGCGCATCGCCGCGCTGGAGGAGCTGGTCGTTCAGCAGGAGCGAACCATCGAGGCCCTGCGCGCCAAGGAGGCGCTGCTCGAACGCATGGGGGAGGAGCGGCGCGTCATGATCGCCGCCCTCGAGTGCTGCACGGATTTCGTGGGTATCGCCTCGCTCGAGGGGGAGGCCATTTTCGTCAATTCGGCCGGCCGCAAGCTCGTGGGGCTCGAGAGCGCGGAAGCGGTGCAGGGCACCGTGATGCCCGATTACGTGATGCCGGAAGAAATCCCCCGGCTGATAAACGAGATCGTCCCCATTCTCATGACCGAAGGCCGCTGGGAGGGCGAGCTCAGGTTCCGGCACATGCCCACGGGCGAGCCCGTCGCCGTCTATTACAGCGCGTATCTCGTCCACCACCCCGAGACGGGGGCGCCGCTCGCCCTGGCCACGGTCACGCGCGACCTGCGGGCGTCGAAGCGGGAGGCCGAGGAGCGGCAGCGGCTTTTGGAGCAGCAATCGGAGGCGGCCGCGGCATTGCGCCACGGGCAGGCGCGCATGGAGAGCCTCGACGAGGAGCGCCAGCAGATGATCGCCGCCGTGGAAGCCTGCGCCGATTTCATCGGCATCTGCACGCTGGACGGCCGCACGATCTACTGCAACGCGGCCGGCCGCAGGCTGATCGGATTCGACGTCGACGCGGACATGCGAGGCTTCGACGTCACGAAGGTGCTCACGCCGGAGGCCACCCGCTATTTCGTGCAGCAAATCGTTCCGGTGATCCTGGAGACGGGGGGCTGGGAGGGGGAGCTCGAATTCAGGCACCTCGTGACGGGCGAGGCCTTCCCCACGCAATACAACGCGTTCCTCATCAAGGACCAGCAGACGGGACAGCCGATCGGTATCGGGGCGGTCACGCGTGATTTACGGGCGGCAAAACGGGCGGAGGAGGAGCGGCAGCAGCTCGCGGAAGAGATCATCCGGGCGCAGGCGGCCATGCTGGCGGAGCTTTCGACGCCCCTCATCCCCATCAGCGATCACGCGGTCGTGATGCCGCTCATCGGTACGGTGGACGAGGCGCGCGCCGAGCGTGTGCTCGATAGCTTGCTTTCGGGCGTGGCGGCGCGGGGCGCGAAGGTGGCGATCCTCGATATCACGGGCGTGGCGACCGTCGACGCCGCGGTGGCCGAGGCGCTGCTACGCGCCGCCAAGGCGGTGCGGCTGCTCGGCGCCGAGGTGGTGCTCACGGGGATTCGCGCCGAGGTGGCCCAGGCGCTCATCGGTCTCGGCGTGGATCTCGGCAACATCGTCACGCGCAGCACGCTCCAGAGTGGGATTGCGTTCGCCATGCGGCGCGTGTAGGGCTCTCTGAGCCGTTCTCGATCGTGCGAACGGCTCGCCTAAGCTTCGTCCTTGCGGTCTTCTGCGGGCGTAGCCTCTGCGGCAGCCGGCCCTGGCGCAGGCTCCACCACCGCCCCCGGCGCCGCAATCACCTTCCGGATCGCCGTCAAATGCCGCTTCGTCACGCCCGTCACGGCGAGGATCTGCGCATCCGTCGCCGTGCGCAGCGCCGCCATCGAGCCGAGCTCGCGCAGGAGCGCCTTGCGCACGGCGTCGCCGAGCCCCGGGATGTCTTCGATCTCGGAGCGCAGTCGCCGCGCTTTGCCGAGCTTTTCGCGAATATGGTTCGCGAACCGGTGCGCCTCGTCGCGTGCACGCGCCAGGAAGAACAGTGACGAGCTGCCCGGCCGGAGCAAGATGCCGTTTTTCTGGCCAGGCAAATACACGCGGTCGACCATCTTCTCGCCGATCACGCTCTCCCGCTCCTTTGCGAGGCCCACGATCGGCAAGTCGTGCAGGCCCAGATCGCGCGCCGCCGAGAGCGCGACATTGAGCTGGCCCCGGCCGCCGTCGACCACGAAAAGGTCCGGCAAATCCCAGTCGGCTTCGGCCTTCTTTCCCGACGACGGCGGCGGCGGCTCCGAGGGCGTCTCCGTCCGTGCCTCGTCGATCACCTCCGCGGCCGCATCGAGCTCCGTCCCCGGCTCCGCAATCGCGGAAGCCTCCGACGCGAGCTCCGCCTCCGCCGCCGCTTCGGCAGCCAGTTCCGCGGCCAGCTCCGCCTCCTTGACCTCCTTCGCCGTGCGGCCGCGCCGGAAGCGGCGGGCGAGGACCTCGTACATCGCGGCGTAATCGTCGCCCTCGGTCTTCGTGCGCACCCGGAAGCTTCTGTAATGCTTGCGGTCGGGCTGGCCGTCCTTGAGCGAGACGATCGAGCCGACGGTGTCGCCGCCGCCGAGATGCGAGATGTCGCAACACTCAATGCGCCGCGGGAGCGCGGGCAAACGAAGGCGCTCGCGCAGGTCGTCGAGCCGCGCCTCGATGTCGTCCGAGGCGCGCTGCTTTTCCTTGAATGCGTGCTCGGCATTCTCGCGCGCCATCGCGAGGAGCTCGACCCGCGGGCCGCGCTGCGGCACGACGAGCGCGACCTTGCGGCCCCGGCGATCGCCGAGCCATTCCGAGACACCCTCGGCGCCGTCCGGCAAGACAGGCAGGAGGATCTCGTCCGGGATGACGTCGACCGGGACCTCGGCCTCGTCGCCGTAGTATTGCGTGAGGAAATTGCCGAGGATCTCTTCGTCGGGCAGCTCGACGCCGCGCAGGGAGAACGAGACCGTGTCGGCGACGCGGCCGCTTCGGACCTTGATGAGCTCGACCTCGGCGATCGAGCCCTCGCGGTAGAGGCCGACGACGTCCTGGTCGACGTCCTTCACGGAGACGACGCGTTGCGATTCACGCGCGCTCTCGACGGCCTTGAGCTGGTCGCGGTAGATCGCAGCGCGCTCGAACTCCATGGCGCGCGCCGCTTCCTTCATGCGTTTTTCGAGCTCGCCCGTGAGCTCGTCGTGGCGACCTTCGAGGAAGAGCGAGACGGAGCGGACCTGCTCGGCGTATTCGTCGCGGTCGACCTCGTAGACGCACGGCGCGGGGCAACGCTTGATCTGGTACTGCAAGCAGGGCCTGCGCCGCGAGGCCATGTCGAGGTCGGTGCAGGTGCGGAGCTTCCAGTGCTTGTTGACGAGGTGGAGCGTGCGGCGCGCGCTCGTCGCCGAGTGGAAGGGGCCGAAGTAACGGGCGCCGTCGGGCGAGGGGCGGCGCACGGTCTCGAGGCGCGGCCAGGGGTTTTTCGTGTCGATGCGCAGGCAGAGGAAGTCCTTGTCGTCCCGGAGCTTCACGTTGAAGCGCGGCTTGTGCTTCTTGATGAGCTCGTTCTCGAGGACGGCCGCTTCCTTCTCCGTGGAGGTGACGACGGTCTCCAGGTCCCGCACGATCTTGCGCAGGATCGGGATGAAGTACCGCGAGTCGCTGCCACCCTCCTGGAAGTAGCTGCGGACGCGCGAGCGCAGGCTCTTCGCCTTGCCCACGTAGATCGCGGCGCCGGTCTTGTCGTAGAAGAGGTAACAGCCGGGTTTTACGGGGAGCGTGTCGAGCTTCGCGAGGACGGGATCGGTCTCGGGCTCGGGAGCACGTGCGTCGTCGGACACGTCCTTCGTCTAGCGCCGGATCGGCGCTCCTAGCAAGCTCTGGCTTGACGCGACGCCGAACCGAGAGCGACGCTCCTCCCCGCGAAAGCGTCCATGCCCAGCCCCAAACCTACGCCCAAGCCAGCACCCAGGCCCACGCTGAGCCAGCCTTCGGCAGGCTTTCGTGTCGCGCTGGTCCTCCTCAAGATCGTCGCGATCGTCTGGGGGTTCGTCGCCACCCTGGTCTCACTCATGGCCGCGGTCGGCGCGTTGACGGAGAACGGTTATGCCCGGGCGCTCATCGCGCTCGCCGTGACCGTGATCGTGCCGCTCGGGATCGCCGACAGGCTGCTGCCCGAAGGAGAAACCAAGGGCGGGGCGAGCGTCGTTTCCGACGTGCTCGCGATCTTCCTGCTCGGCGTGTCGCTCGCGTTCACGGGCGCCGCGAAGTTCACCGGGTCGCTCTACGTGAAGGAAGGCGATCGTCTCGCCGCCTCGGGCTACAAGACGCTCGCGCAGGTCGCGTACCTGCTCGGCGGCGTAAAGCCCGCGTTCCCGGAGCCCGTGCCTGCGCCCGCGCCCGCAGCGGACGCGGCCACGGATGCCGGCGCGGACGCGGAAGCCGCAGCGGATGCAGGCGCAGCAACGGACGCGGCGGCGGTGACGCCCGCGGCCACGGACGCAGGCGTGGCGGTCGATGCGAGCGCGCCCGTGGACGCCGGCGCGACGGGGAAGGCCGACAAGACGCCCGCCGAGCTCTTCCGTGATCTCTCGCCGTCGGTGGTGACGATCTTCGTGAAGAAGGGCGAGGCGCAGGGCGGCGGGACCGGGTTCTTGATCGACGAGGCCGGAGTCGTCGTGACGAACCACCACGTGATCGACGGCGCCGGGTCGGCGCGGCTCAAGTTCGAGAACGGCGCGACCTACGCCGACATCCAGGTGCTCGTGGACAACCGCGAGGCGGACCTCGCGCTGCTCGCGATCGAGATCAAGAAGCCGCTCGAAGGCGGCACGCCGCCGAGCGCGAAAGTGCTCGACCTCGGCGACTCGGACAAGATCGTGGTCGGCGAGAGGGCGATCGCGATCGGCAATCCGCTAGGGCTCGAGCACACGCTGACCGACGGGCTCGTGTCGGCGCGTCGGCTTCACGAGGGGCGGCAGTGGATCCAGATCTCGGTGCCGATTTCCCCGGGAAACTCGGGCGGACCGCTGTTCAACATGCGCGGTGAGGTGATCGGGATCAACACGGCCCAGTTCGGTGGGGCCTTCGCAGGGGCGCAGAACCTGAACCTCGCCGTGCCGGTGAACGAGCTCAAGCGCCTCGTCAAATCGAGCTACCCCGGGCGGCGCAAGCTCGGCGATCCGAGCGCCTCCTCCAGCCAGTGGTGAGTCCATTGCGCCAGAAAATCGTCTTCGTCTTGCTCATCTGCCTCCTCGGAGGGTTCGGCGCGATCTTCGTGACGCGGAGCCGCGCACCCCACACAGCGCCGCCGCCGCCGAAAGGCGAGGCCGCCGATGCCGCGCTGCCCGTCCCGAGCGGGAGCGCGAGCGCAGGCCCCGGGACGAGCGCCGTCGCGAGCGCGGGGCCTGTGCCAGGCACGAGCGCGAGCGCAGGCCCGGTGCCCGTGGCGAACGGGAGCTCGAGCGCAGGCGCGCCGCCGGTCGATGCGAAGCCGCAGGCGCTGCTCGATCGGCCGCTGAAGGTGGTGTCGCTCGGCTGGGAGCTCGCAGCGCCGGGGATGCTCGCGAACGAGGGACAAACGCCGGGGCCGAAGAGCGTGTTCACGGCCGCGGGGCTCGACGTGCGGATCTCCGTGTCGGACGCGATGAGCGCGGTCGAGGAGGCGCTCGCGCGCGGCGGCGGCGACGAGAACGGCGCGGACGTGGCCGTGGTGCCGCTGCCGACGTTCATCGCGGCCTACGAGCGGCTGCGGGCGCTCTCGCCCGAGGTGTTTTTCGTGGCCGGGTTTTCCCGCGGGCGTGAGGCGTTCGCGGCGAAGGACGGTTTGCCCTCGGGGCCCGTGAAGGGCGACGTGACGCTCGTGGGTACGCCGGGCGCACCGTCGACGTTCGTGGGGCTCTTCTTGCTCGACGTGGCGGGCGTGCCGTCCGCGAACGTGAAGGTCGTGGCGCCGGGAAGCCACGACGAAAAAGAGGCTGGGTTCGTCGCGTTCGATCGGACGGAGATGGGCGCGGACGGGGCCGCGGGACGCAAGATCGTGCTGACGACGGCGGACGCGCCGCGGCTCGTTCCGCTCGTGGCCGTGGCGCCGCGTGGGCTCGTCGCCGACAAGGAGCGCGCGCTCGTGGCGCTCGCGAAGGGCCTGCTCGAGGGCCAGAAGAAGCTCGCGACGGATCCGCCGGGCGGGGCGCGGATCGTGGCCGCGGCGAAGGGCGCGCCGGAGCCGCTCACGCTCTTGCGACGGCTCGGGGACGTCGCGCCGGCGTCGATCGGGGACAACGCGCGGATGGCGGGATTGTCGGGGCGCGGGGCGCTCACGTTGACGACTTTGTTCCAGCGATCGTGGCAGCTCTATCGCGGGGCTTCGGTGCTCGCGACGCCGCCGCCGGAGGCGCCGCCGATCGCGACGAACGTGATCGCGGCGCTCGCGCGGTCGGGCGCGCTGCCCGGCGGTGACGCGAAGGCCGAGGCGGGCAAGGGCAAGCTGGAAGAGGGCGCGAAGCCGCTCGTCGTGTTCCGTCAGGAAAAACTCGACGAGGAGGCGCTGATCGACACGATCGGGCTGCTCGCGGCGGTGTTCGAGCGGAGCGTGGTGCGCGTGTCCGTGACGAGCGGGGCAGGCGTGGACGGGGCGAAGACGAAGAAGGTGATCGAGGCGGCGGCGGGTCGCTTCGATCTCGAGAGCGGAAAGCTCGTGGCACCGAAGAAGGCGGGTGCGAAGGGGGCGGCGGTGGTGGAGGTGATGGCGCTGCCGTAGTGGGGCGCCGTGATTTCGGAGGCTGTGGCCGGGCCATGTTGAGAATCCTTCGCGAACAGGTCGATGCGCTGCGCCAGGCGGAGCTCGAAGAGTACCGGGAGCGCGTGCTCGCGCAGATCCAAGGGATTTTTCCGGCGGAATGGTCGAGGCTCGGCGAGGAGGGATGCGCCGCGCTCGTCGATCGGGCGCTCGGGCGCGCGGCGCGTCACGGGTGCAAGTCGGAGCAGGACGTGTTCCGCTACGTGTCGCTGATGCTGGTGCTCGGGCCCGATTTCGAGGAAGATCCGGCGCTGCCCTGGGTGCGCGAGATTCTCGAAGACCCGGAGGCGAGCGGGTGGCAGAAGGTGAGCGCATTGATGGACCGGGCCATCGCGTGGCTGCGCGAGCGCGACGCGCCAAAGGCTTCCGAGGAGGTGGGTCGTGAGTGAAGGCGATGTGCCCATTCCGCGGCCGCGGCCGGAGCGGCCGGAGGACCAGACCGCAACGGCCAACCAGCTAGAGAACGCGAACCAGGCCGCGTCGAACATGCCCGCGTCCGAGGCCGGCGCGGCGTGCGCGGATTGCCCGGCGGGCTTCAAGCTCGAATACAAGAGCCGCTACACGGAAGCCGGGCAGAAGGACAAGACGCCGAACCGGTACACGAAAGAGGTGTGGGTGCCGGCGAAGGAGTTCATCTTCCTGATCGGGCAGGATCGGAAGCTGACGGTCCGGACAAACCCGCCGATGGCCGACGCGGAGTGGGAGGTGAAACCCATCGGGAGTCACAGCGGGACGCCGACGCCGAACAAGGGCAAGGGCGCGGAGTTCACGTGGGTCCCGAAGGTGACGGCGTCGCAGCGGCCCGTGGGCGGCTCGAAGTCGCCGAACAAGCCGGTAGGCTACGAGATCACGGTGAAGCTGACGCGGGGGCGGTCGACGACGTACACGGAGAAGATCGAGCAGGACGTGCGCGACATCATCCGGCAGGAGTACGTCGATTATCGTTCGCTGGCGGCGAAGAAGACGTCGCTGCACGTGCCGTATCGGGACCAGATCGTGACGGCGCCGCGGGAGGAGTTCCTCAACAACAACAACTACGCGTCGCACCGCGTGGTGCTGAACTCCGGAATGCTGGAGCTGCTCCAGGCCGTCGAGGCGGAGTATGGGGAGCGGGTGACGGTGAACAGCTCGTGGCGGTGCCCGCAACGCAACAAGGCGGTCGGGGGCGTGCCGAACTCGAATCACCAGCACGGCGGCGCGATCGACATGGCGCCCGGCAATTACAACAGCACGCGGGGGACGCAGGCAGGTCGGACCGCGATCCTGAACCTCTACCGGGCCGCGCTGCGGGCGAAGGAGACCGCGGGCGGGCGGATGGTGCTGCTCGAAAAGGGGACGAAGGCGCTGCAAACGGGCAATACGGATCTGCCGCTGCCGAACGCGAAGAACCCCGACGAGAACAACGACGGGCTCCGCGACAACGACACGACGTCGGTCGGCAAATTGAACATCGCGTCGCACGTGCACATCGACAAGGAACCACCGGGGGGCGGGAACGACGATTAGCCGGCCGTGACGAGCCCCGCGAAGGGCTCGTGATCTGGAGGACTTCCAGAGATCGGGGCCCTCGTGTACCCTGGTCGGATGGCATCCGAGCGCGGCCGTTACGACAAGCTTGCCGAGATCGCGTCCGGCGGCATGGCCACGGTCTACCTCGCGCGTGCCCACGGCCTCGGCGGGTTCGAACGGCTCGTCGCCGTGAAGGAGATGCATCCGCATCTCGCCAAGGAGCCGGAGTTCGTCGCGATGTTCCTCGACGAAGCCCGGCTCGCCGCGCAGATCCGGCACCCGAACGTGGTCGCGACCCTGGACGTGACCGAGAACGAGGAGGGCTCGCTCTCGCTCGTGATGGAATACGTCGAGGGGCCGAGCCTGCAGCAGATCCTGCGGCGCGCCGTTCGTCAACACGATCGCGTGCCGATCGACCTCGGGCTCCGGCTCTTCCTCGACGCACTCTCGGGCCTCGAGGCCGCGCACGAGCTCACGGACGAGAGCGGCACGCCGCTGCACATCGTGCATCGTGATGTGTCCCCGCAAAACATTCTCGTGAGCACGGATGGGATTGCCAAGCTCACGGATTTCGGGGTCGCGCGCGCCGATTCACGGCTTTCGAGCACGCGCACGGGGACGGTGAAGGGGAAGGTGCCGTACATGGCGCCCGAGCAGATTCGCTCGAAGTCGCTCGATCGGCGCACGGACGTGTATGCGGCGGGGGCGGTGCTGTGGGAGATGCTCGCGTGCCGGCGGCTCGTGCAGGGCGATAGCGAGGTCGCGATGATGTACCAGATCACCGAGGGCGTGGCTGTCTCGCCACGCGAGGTGATTCCGGAGGTGCCCGAGGGCGTTGCGCGCGCTTGCTTGAAGGCATTGGAGAAAAACCCGGACCAGCGATACCCGAGCGCCGCCGAATTCGCCGAGGCGCTGGAGGCGTCCGCGCGCGCGGAAGGGGTCGTGGTTGCGAATCACCGCGCGGTGGCGGCGTATGTCCGGGCGATCAACGTGCACCGCGCGCCGTCGGCGCTCGCCCCGGAGGGCCGGCGCTCGGTGATATCCGGCCTTTCGAGCGTGACGGGCTCGGGGTCGGGGCCGGCGAGCAAGGAGGCGCCGCTGTCCCCGCCCGCGACGCCGGCGCGCACGGCGCTCACGAGCACGCGGGATGCGGACGTCGAGGCGTCGAAGAAGAGGTCGTTCCGGGGGGTTTTCATTTCAGTGGGCGCGGTGGCGGTGGCGGCGCTCGCGTTGTTCGTGTGGATCCGGTATGGAAAGCCGCCCACGGACGCGAATGGGCCGAACGAGCGGCCGGCCGCGCAGGGCGCGCCGGTCGAGACGCAAGCGCCGCCCGCGACGACGGCCGCGGTGCCGCCGCCGGCCGCGTCTGCCACGGCGTCCGCGGCGACGTCGGCGAATGCGGCGCCCGCGGAGGTGGTGCAGCCCGCGGTGGCGAAGCCCGCGGCGCCTCCTTCGACGGCCACGACGAGCCGAACGGCAAAACCTCCGGTGAAGGGGGGCTATCGCCCCCGGGAGTTATGACGGGTTTCATGCGACGTTTTCTCGCTTCATTCGTGGTGGCGGCCCAGCTCACGATTTCGAGCGCGCCCGCGTTCGCCGAGCCGACCACCGCATCCCCGGCCGCGGCGCAGAAGGCGTTCGACGCGGGGCAGGATCTATTCGACAAGGGCCGGCACGAGGAGGCGATCGCCAAGTTTCGCGAGGCCTACTCCATCACGAAGAGCCCGAATGCACGATTGATGGTCGCACGCGCGCTCCTCGCGCTGGGCAAGGTCGTCGAGGCGTACGAAGAGCTCGCGGCCACGCGGATCGAGGCGGCGACACTCGCCGAGCAGCAACCAAAATACGAGCGGGCCCGCGACAGCGCGGCCGCCGACCTCGCGGCGCTCGAGCCCAAGGTGGCGAAGGTGATCGTGGCGCTCGCGCAGCCCGAGGGCGCGCGCGTGACCCTCAATGGCACGGAGCTGTCCGCCGAGCGGCTCGGCGTGGCCATCGTGGTGCTGCCGGGCAAGGTGGTGGTGGACGTCGAGCCGGCGAAAGGCGCGCCCATGCACCGCGAGGAGGTCGTGGTCGGCGGGCAGACGAAGACGATCTTCGTGGCCCCGGGCGCCGAGGCGCAAAAGACCGAGCCGAGCGCGCCCGCGCCCGCAGAATCGACGACGGGCGGCGGGGTGCGGATCGCCGGATACGTGGTCGCAGGGCTCGGCGTGGTGGGGCTCGGGGTGTTTGGCGTGACGACCGCCATGGCGCAGAGCAAGTATGATGGGCTCGTCGCCGATTGCGGGGGCAATCGGTGCACGGATCCGCGCTATGCGGACGTGATCGACGAGGGAAAACGGCTCGATACGATCGCGCTCGGCTCGCTCGTGGGCGGCGCGGTGGGCGTGGCAGCGGGCGCGCTGATGATTGCGCTCGGCGGGCCAAAAGCGGCGAAGAAGGCGGACGCGAGGGTGATGGTCGGGCCCGCGGGCGCGTTCGTCGAGGTGGGCGGGGCGTTCTGAGCCGGGCGAGGTTTGGCATGACGTACAACAACACGATTTCGAGGCTCGCCTGGTTGCCGCTCTTCGTGGGTCTCGTCGGTTGCAGCCGAGACTGGGACGCATACGATCCGCGGCTCGGCGGCGGAGGCGCGGATACGGGGACGAGCGCTTCGAGCAGCGATTCCGGCGTGGGCGTTTCGGTGAGCAGCAGCAGCGCAAGCTCCGGCACGGGCGGCGCCGGGGGCGCCGGGGGCGCGGGCGGCGCGGGCGGCGCGGGCGGCGCTCCGCAGTGCACGATCGACTTGAAGGACGATTTCGACGATGGGATGACCGATCCGGCGAAATGGTCGATCTACGTGGAAAACGGCGGGTCGATCGCCGAGTCCGAGGGCAACCTGGTCGTGGAGATCCAGTCCGGGGCCCCCGGGTACGCGGTGCATTACTCGACCCAGCCGTACGACGTTTCGAATTGCGGCGCGTTCGTCCAGGTGCTGGAGGTCCCGAACCCGGCCGCCAAAGCTTATGCGTCGTTCCAGATCGGCACGGGGAGCGACAACGCGGTCGAGATCGCTTTCTACCAGGGGACGCTGTACTTCCACAAGATCCTCGACAACAACTACACCGATGTGGCGTTCACCGAATACGATCCCACCGAACACGCGTTCTGGCGCATTCGCGAGCAGGACGGGACGACGCTCTGGGAGACGTCGCCCGACGCGCAGCAATGGACGGTGCAGGCGAGCGAGCCGAACCCGCTGCCCTTCGGGGAGATGTACGTGGCCTTGACCGGAGGAATCGACGAACCGGCGCAGGACCCGGGCCGCGCGCGTTTCGACAATTTCAACATCCTGCCCTGACGCGGGCAGGTTTTCCGCGCGTCACTGCGATTCGACGCTGATCTTGTTGCCCTTCACGTCGACGGCCACGGCCCGGACGCGGAGCATGCCGCTCGTGACGGTGCCGACGAGCCCCGTGAACGTGAAATCGATCTCCTGCGCCGGCATCGTGTTGTTGTATTTTTGCGGCCGGACGAGGATTCCCTCGTTGTTCGGGTCGTCGATCACGACGTCGGATTCGCTCGACGTATAGGTGCGATTCCAGGTCTCGATGTCGTAGGTCCGCTCGGAGAGAGGCACGAGGCCTTCGAGGATGGCGGCCGCGTCGGCCTCGTAGGTGGCGACGGAAACGCTGCGAAGATCGAGCTCGCCCGCGCCCACACGGGCCGTGACCGTGACCTTGGGCTGGAGAGGGGTTGTCATGTCCACCTTGCCGATCTCCAGCGTGGGCGCGCCTTTGTCGGTATAGGGCAGGACGTCGAGCGGGTGGACGCAGTCCTTCTTGTTGTCGCCGGGCTTGCGAATCTCGAAGTGCAGGTGCGCAAAGCCATTCGAGGCCTTGCCGCTCTCGGCGATGAACTCGCCGGCGTCGACCCTGTCTCCGACGTCGACGTCGACCTCGGAGCAATGCACGTACGTGCTGTAATAGCTGCCGTGATCGACCTTGACGAGCATACCGCCAGCGCTCGTGTCCTCCTGAATCTCGCTGACCACGCCCGCGGCGATCGAGTAGATGTCCGTGCCCTCGGGGACGGCAATGTCGATGCCACGATGAAAGTCGTATACGTCGTCGTCCGTACGAACGCGGGGACCAAAGGTCGATGAGAGCGGAAAATCACCGTCTGTCGCGCCGCTGATTGGCCAAACGACAGGCCCGTCGGCGCCGCAGCCGCCGAGGACGAGCGCGCTTGCAGAAACGAGGACGGAAGCACCCCGCGCCAATAAGAATTTCATGAATGTATGATAACATTCGTGGCCGGTCGCGGGAGGGAAATGCGCTTCCCAGGGCGACCGTTCAGGGCAGCGCGGCGCCCTGTGGCAGCTCTACGCGAAAATTCGGCGCAAGCAGATCTCGCGCGAGCTGAACCTCGACGAGATCGAGGACCGGACTGTCCGCGACTTTGCGCAAACGCTCCGCCGCCGCCGGGTCGCCCGACGCGCGGCGTGCCATGGCCGTGTAAAACTCCGCCTCGACTCGCTGCGCCGCATTCTGTGCCGCGGCGAGCAGGCCGTCGTCCGTCATGCGCCCGAGCGCCCATTGCGCGAGCTTGACGACCCACGCGTCCCGATCGCCGTTCGTCGCAAGCGCGCGCGTGGCCGTGTCATCCGGCGTCGCGCGGAGCTCCCGTTCGAGGAGGTGGAGCCAGAGGCCGCCGTAGATGCGCTCTTCCTGATCGACGTCGGCTTCGAGGCCCTGGCGGACGGCCGCGCGCGCCGCGTCGAGGTCGCGACGCACGAGCGCGCGGGAGGTGACCTGGAGGATGGTGGCGCCGAGCGCAGGACGATCGGTGGCCGCGACGGCGAGGGCACGATCGTGCGCGCGCCTTGCAGCCTTGGCATCGCCGTACGCTTCGAGGACACGGGCGAGCAAGGTCTCGGCCCGCGCGCGCATCCCTGCATCGCCACGTTGCTTCTGCGAGGCGAGCGCGGCGGTGAGCGCGTCCGCGAGCTCGGCCTTGGCGGCGTCGGCAGCGCCGAGGTCGCGCTGGATCTCGAACGCGAGCAGGTGCGCCTCGGCGAGGTCGGCGAGGGCGACACGCGCGTCGGGCGCGGCATACGCGCGGCGCAGGTTGTCGAGTGCGGCGGCAGAGTCCTTCGCCTGGCGATCTGCGCGCGCGACGCGGATCCACGCGGCGACCGAGGGATCACCTTTCGCGGCGGCCACGAAGAGCGGGCGCGCCGCGGCGAGGTCGCCACTGCGGACCTCGACGGAGGCCATGAGCAAGCGCAGGCGCGCGGGCGTGGGTTCGAGGCCGGCCGTCGCGATCTCCGGTCGATCCGCGGCCGCGAGGATCGGCGCGGCGGCGCGGAAGGTGCGGCGAACGGCGTCGACGTCGCCCGCGTCGGCGTCGACGGCCATGGCCTCGAAGACGATGCGGTTCGCGGCCGCGACGAACCTCGCACTCGGCTGCGCCCCGAGCGCGCCCGCGAGCACGGCCGGCGCGCCCTCGGACATGCCGAGGCGCACGAGCTCCTCGGCAAGGAGCGCGGCCATGCGGAAGTTCTTCGGGTCCTTGCGGTACGCCTCGAGCACGCTGCCCCAGACGCCCGCTTCGACGAGGCACGGATCGAGCCGCTCTTCGCGTTCGTCCTCGTCCTCGCTCGTCGGCGCGCCTTCGTTGGCGAACGCCGCCGCGACCATCTCCCACGCCTCTGCATCGCCGTCCTCCGAGGCGACCATGAGGCTCCTGCGCAGCGCGGGCTCGGTGATGAGCCGGACCTCGGAGCTCTCGATGCGCGACAAGGCGCCCTGGGCGTCGCCGTGGCGGATGAAGATCGACGCGAGCATGACCGCGCCCGTCTCGATGGAGCGCGCCGCCTCCATGGCCTCGGCGCGCTCGGGCCGCTTACCCGTTTGCCGGAAGATGCGGTTGATCTCGATGCCACGATTGACCCACGCCTCGATCGCGTTCGCCGCGGCGTCGAGGGTCTCGCCGGACGGATCGACCATCGCACGCGCGGCCAGGTAACGCGCTTCGGCGCCGAGCCGCACGCCGGGGCTGCCCGCGTGGGTGTCGCCGATCCACCGTTCGAGGTTCGAGAGGTGCTCGTCGAGCTCGGCGCGGCCCGGGGCGCTCGTGCCGAGCGCGGTGGCGCGCATGCGCATGAGCGCGTGCACGCGGCCCTCGTCGCCGAGCGTGCTCAGGTGTCGGATCGCGCCGTCGAGCGCGCGCGCGCCGGACGCGTCGACCATCGCGCCTTGTCCCTCGCCGACGCGGACGAGGTAGAGCGCGCCCATCACGCTCGAGGTCCCTCGCTCGGGTGCGCCGAGCGCGAAGCGTCGCTCGGCGTGGGCGAGCTGGCGGCGCACGACGCCCGCGACGGTGCCGAGCCGCTCCGGGGTGCGCGAGCCGTCCGAAAGGACACGCGCGAGCGTCGTGGCGAAGTCCGCGTCCTGGACGTCGACGGGTTTGACCGGGCCCTCGACGACCTGCACGGGGGTCTTCGTGGGCCGGGCCGACGTCCCGCAGCCCGCGGCGCCGGCGGCGAGGAGCGAGGCGAGGATGGCTCGGGCGAACGCGCGCGCGCGGGGCGTAGATCTCGGAGGCATCTTCGCGGAGTGTACACGGCGGGCGCGAACCTGCACGAGGCGACGAGTCCCTCCGGACGCCGAAGCAAGCTTGAAACCGGCGTAGACGAACGGAGCTCTTCGCGCTTACGCCTTCGTGTTCGGCTTGTGTCCGAGGAGCTTGCCGGCGAGCTCGTCGCCAAGCTCGTTCGCCATGAGCTTCTCGACGATCGCCTCGGTCTCGCGGCGCTCTTTCTCGTCGTTGTACTGGAACTCGATGCCCATGCCGGCGGGCGAGTCGGGCGTGGCGTCGACGGGGCGCACGATCCACTTGACCCGACCGCGGAGGCGGAGCGGCTCGGCGAGGTTCTTGATGCTGAGCGCGAAGACGAACTCGGTGTTCACGTCGAGGGGCCGATCCGTGCGGATGAACGTGCCGCCCTTCGAGATGTTGCGCGTGTAGTCGGCGAAGAACGTGTTGAGGCGCTTGTACTCGACGTTCAGCTCGATGGCCGCGCGGCCTCCGGTGGTTCGCCGGTCACTCACGGGAGTAACCTATCCCCAACGTCGCGAGACTACAATCCGCGCATGCACTGGAAGGAGAGGCTCTCCTCGCTGAAGCAGGCCGCCGAGGGCATGGTGTTCGGGGCGCGGACGGTAGGCCGCGTCGCGATCCAGACCAAGATGCCGCGTCACGTCCACTGGTCCGGGCTCGAAGCCGCCGCGCGCGAGCTTTTTCGGACCAAGAAGGCCGCGCCGCCGCTCTTGTTCCACTTCATGGCCCACAACGATCCGCACACCGTGGGCCTCGTGGGGCTTTCCGCGCTGCCGAGCGGCAGGCTCGTGGAGGAGCGCGCGTACTCGTTCGCCGAGATGAACGAGCGGATCGAGCGCATCGCCGCAGGCCTCGCCGAGCGAGGCGTTCGGTCGGGCGATCGCGTCGCGTTGATGCTCAAGAACCGGCCGGAGTTCGTGCTGCTGCAGATCGCCGCCGGCAAGCTCGGCTGCGGGGCGGTGAGTTGTTCGTTCCGGTCGACGCCGAACGAGCTCGAGTACGTGGCGACGCACTCGGGCGCGCGTGCGCTGTTCTTCGACGTGGACGTCGCCGAGACCGTGCAGGAAGCAGGGCCGAAGCTCGCGCAGATCGGCGCATCGCGATGCTTCTCGGTGGGCGGCGCGGCCGCGCCGTTCCCGACGCTCGAAGCGCTGGTCGCGTCGGCGAAGGGGCCGCCGCCGGACGCGGGCGACGAGCCCGCGGTGGTGATGTACACGTCGGGCACGACGGGCAAACCAAAGGGCGCGGTGCGGCAGTTCGCCAAGGGCGCGACGACGGCGGCGCTCGCGTTCATCGGGGAGACGCCGATGGAAATGGGCGAGGTGCACCTCGCGGTGTGCCCGCTCTATCACGCGACGGCGTTCGGGTTCATCACGATGTCGTACCTCGTCGGGAGCACGGTGATCGTGCTGCGTGAATTCCGGCCCGAGTCGTTCCTCGAAGCGATCGAGCGCTACCGCGTGACCACGACCGCCGTGGTGCCGACGATGCTGCACCGGATCGTGGAGCTCGGGGAGGAGAGGATCCGGCGCTACGACACGTCGTCGCTGAAGGCGATCTTCACGGGCGGCGCGGCGATCTCGGTCCCGCTGGCGAACGAGGTGCTCCGGCTCTTTGGGGACAAACTGTTCAACTTCTACGGGGCGACGGA
Organism: Polyangium jinanense; assembly: GCF_028435265.1. GTDB lineage: Bacteria > Myxococcota_A > Polyangia > Polyangiales > Polyangiaceae > Polyangium > Polyangium jinanense. Next base: position 103,771 of record NZ_JAGTJK010000002.1, read on the forward strand.
GACGGGCGTGGTGACGCTGGCGAAGCCCGCGGATCTGCGCGCGGCGCCGGGCACGATCGGACGCGCGATTCCGGGCGCGGAGGTGCGGCTCTACGACGAGTCCGGGCGGATCTGCGGGCCCGGCGCGGTGGGCGAGCTCTACGCACGGAGCGGGCAGCTTTTCTCGGGCTACCACGCCGACGACGCGGGGACGCGCGACGCGATGCGGGACGGGTTCTTCTCGGTCGGCGATCTCGCGCGGAGGGACGAGCGCGGCTACTTCTTTCTCGAAGGTCGCAAGCGCGACATGGTCATCTCGGGCGGCGTGAACGTGTATCCGGCCGAGGTGGAGGGCGTGCTCCACGATCATCCGGCGGTCGCGGAGGTCGCAATCGTGGGCGTCCCGGACGAAGCGTGGGGCGAGCGGGTGCGCGCGTTCGTGGTGCTGAAAGCGGACGTGAGCGCCGAAGCGAAGGAGCTCGAGGCGTTCGCGCGCGCGCGGTTGTCGGGCGCGAAGGTGCCGCGCGAATTCGTGTTTCTTCCGTCCTTACCGCGGAACCCGACAGGCAAGGTCCTGAAGCGCGAACTCCGCAGCATGGCCCTGTGACGAGCGCAGAGGTTTGGTGTAGGACGGCCCTATGGTCCTCCGCGTTGGCTTGCTCGTCGGACGTGAGCGCTCCTTTCCCGATGCCCTGATCGCCGAGGTCGCGCGGCGCGACGCCGGCGTGGTCGCGAGTTACGCAGAGCTCGACATCACCTCGATCGATCGTCCGCCGCCGTACGACGTGCTCGTCGATCGCATCTCGCACGAGGTGACCTGTTACCAGCCGGTGCTGAAGCTCGCGGTGCTGAACGGCACGCGCGTGGTGAACAACCCCTTCTGGCGGATCGCCGACGACAAACTCTTCGGGACCGCACTCGCCGCGCGGCTCGGCGTGCGCGTGCCGAGGACGGTGGTCTTGCCGTCGAAGTCGTACGGCGAGGGGGTGTCGAGCCAGACGCTCTGCAACCTGCGTTTCCCGCTCGACTGGGAAGGCGCGGCGCGCGAGCTCGGCTTTCCGATGTTCATCAAGCCGCACTGGGGCGGAGGGTTTCGCGACGTCTACCGCGTGAGCTCGATGGAGGAGCTCTGGGGCGCGTACGATCGGACCGGGACGCTCACGATGATCGCGCAGGAGGCGATCCCGTGGTCGCAGTACGTGCGGTGCATCGTGATCGGCAAGGAGCACGTGCGGCCCGCGCTCTGGGATCCGCGGCTCGGGCATTTCGACCGGTATGTGCGGGCGAGCGAGACGATGCCGCCGCTCGAACCGGCGCTGCTCGCGCGCTGCGTGGAGGACGCTCGCTCGCTCTGTCGCGCGCTCGGCTACGACATGAACACGGTCGAGCTCGCGATCCGCGACGGCGTGCCGTACGCGATCGACTTCATGAACTCGGCGCCCGACTTCGACATCACGTCGCTCGGGCCCGAGCACTTTCCGTGGGTGGTGGAGAAGATGGCCGACCTCGTGATCCGGCTGGCCCACGAGGGTTCGCCGAAGCCGGCCATGAGCTTCAAGGACGTGATGCGCTGATCACTCGGCGTCGGCGAGCACCTCGTGCGCGTCGGCCTTCGTCGTGGTCGGCTTGCGCGCGCCGAGCGGCGGTGCGAGGCGCTTGCGCTTGATCATCTCGACGAGCGTCGTGCGGTTCAGGCCGAGCAAGCGCGAGGCGCGGTTCTTGTTCCAGCCCGTGCGCTCGAGCGCCTGGAGGATCATGCGCGTCTCGAACTCCTCGACCGCGGCGCGCAGATCGAGGCCGTTCACGGGCAGCGCGCCGAGCAGGAGCGACGAGCCGAGCGGCTTCGATCCGCGGATCTCCTCCGGCAGATCCGAGACGGTCACGTACGGGCCTTCGGCGAACGCCATCGCCTGATCGATCGCGCGGTCGAGGCCACGCACGTGGTCGGCGAAGGTGTGCCCTTCGAGCAGCGCGGTCGCCTCGGGCGACAGGCCGCGCAGATCGGTGCGGCGCGAGCGCGTCGCGTGCAGCTCGAAGAAGTGCTGGATGAGCTGCGGGACGTCCTCGGCGCGCTCGTGCAGGCTCGGGAGCTTCACCGTGCTCGTGGTGAAGAGCGCGCAGAGCGCGGCGTGACAGCAGCTCGGATCGAGCGCCATCGTGGAGGTTGCGACGAGGCGCGTGTCGCCGCGGCTCGCCAGCGCGACGAGCTCGTCGGCGAGCTCGGGGGTGAGACGATCGATGTCGACGACGACGAGCGTGCCGCCGCGAGCGCTCTCCGTGGCGGTGCGGAGCGCGGCGGCGTCGATGGGCGCGGCTTCGTCGGAGAGCAGAACGAGCGGACCCTGGGCCGTCGTCTCGTGCAGGACCCGGGCGAAGAAGCGCTTGCCGGCGCCGGGCTCGCCCACGAAGAGCACGGGCGTGCGGGACGTCGAGAGGACTCCGATGTTGCGGACGACCTCCTCGATCGCCGCGCCTTGTCCGACGACGCGCGATCCCATGGAGACGAGCGCCTGGCGTACGGCGCGGGTCTGCGAAGAGGGCTGGGTTTCGTGGATGTGCTGGTCCTGCTGCGTGGCCGTCGACATGTCAGGAACTCCCCGATGCTGAAGTCAGGTCCGGAATGGACATCAGCAACGGTCATGCCAGCCAAGGAATTGGCGGAGTTTCGCAGGTTTTTGTCGGACGGGGGGTCGCGACAGACCCAGGGGTGAGTTTGTAAGCTGGCGAAATGCCGTGTGCGTCGTTCCTGTGGCGGGCGGAAAGGGGGGTCGCACAGGACCCATGGGGGTCAACCTCGACCCACCCTCCGATTTCGCCGTACGAGGGCTGCGAACCCAGCGAGGGCGGTGAGCGCGAGGCCCGCCGGGGCGGAGGTGGGCGCGTCGTTTCCGGCGGCGCGGCAGGCGCACCCGCTCTCCTGCGAGATGTCCTGCGACGGCGCCACGGGGCCGCCGAAGCCCACGCCCTTGAGGACGATCTCCTGGACCGGGTCGTTCGGGTCGTTGGACGCGATGAACAACGTCGCCTCGAAGGGGCCGTTTTTCCGGGGCATGAAGCGCACGGCCGTGTCCGCCGTGACGCCGGGCTCGATGTCGATGCTCGGATCCCACGCGGGGAAGAGCTCCGGGCTGCTCGACACGAGCGTCACCTTCGCGCGCGCCTCGCCCGCGTTCCACACGCTGAAGCTCTCGAGGCTCTTCTGGCCGACCTCGACCTCGCCAAAATCGATCTCGGCCTTCGGCAGCACGACGTCGGGCAGAGGCACGTGCACGCGTTGCTTGGGGAACGACCACGTCGTCTGCGTGATCGGGAAGGTGATCGGGATGTCGACGAGGTCGAACGCGAAGTTCTGGCCGAGGATCTCGATCCACATGCCCGGGATCAGGTGAATGATGCCGTCGTAGTCGATGTTCCCTTCGGGATGCACGTCGAGGTCGATCGCGGGGCCGTTCAAATACTCGGCCTTCGTCTCACCGTCTTCCTCGGTGATGTCGCCGCCTTTGACGCTCTTGCCCTCGGCGGTCTCCACGACGATGCGCTCGGTCGTGTACGTCGCGGCGAGCTCCATCTGCACGTCGACCTTGAGGCCGCCGTCCACGAAGACGCTGGGGATGCTGATGATGTCGCTGAGGCCGACCTCGATGATCGTCTGCGGCTGCGTCTTGCTGGCGAGCGTGGCGCCGGGGTTCCATCCCCACGCGTTGAAGACCTGTTCGCCTTCGACCTGGAAATCGATCTGCGGGATATACGGGATGTCGCCGACCCAGTCGTACGGGATGCCCGCGATCTCCACGTGGAACTGCGCCTGCGCGCCGAGCTCGACGCCGTAGTGATACGAGAGCAAACCGCCGTCGACGTTGCCCGGCGCGCGGAGGAGAAGCGCCTCGGGCCAGCTCGTTTCGAGCGCACCCTTGAGCGAGACGCGCGTGGTCGCATAAACGCCCGCCCAGATGTGGACCTGCAAGGGCGAGTTCGCCGGGACCCAACCCGTGTCGAAGCTCCATTCGATCGGGAGAGAGTCGCTGTGCGAGAAGCCGATCGGAGCGGTCTTGCACCAGTCGGGATCGACGTCGCAATCGACGGCGACGACCTCGGCGCGCGCCGCGCTCGGAAAAAGCGCGACCCCGAGTGCGACAGCGGAGGCCGCGAGGAAACCTTTCTTCCCAAGAAAGCGCGTCTTCATGATCGCGCGCATTATCGCCGCGATGCCGCGCGAAAGCCATCCGCGATGCGCGTTGCCTGCTATCGCGCGCCGGCCATCGCGCCGACGGCGATCGCCACGGCCGCGAGCACGACCGCCACGAGGATCCACGGCCACCGCACCGGCTGTCCCGGGCGCTCCGCGGCGGCCTTCGTCGTCGACGCCTTCTGCTCGAGCGCGACGGCCTTCGCGACGGCCGTGCGGAGCTCGAGCTCGGTGTCGCCCGTGGCGAGCGCGTCGGCGTCGTCCACGGCGGCCGGCGCGATGACGTGGTGTTCGTCGCGCGCGGCGGAGAGGGCCTCGGCGAAGGCGCGCGCGGTCTCGTATCGCTCGTCGGGGTTTTTCGCGAGGGCGCGATGGACGACGGCTTCGAGCGTGGGCGGGATGTCGCGATCGGGGCTCGAGGCGCGCGGGGAGGGGACGGGCTCGGTGAGGTGCGCGGTCATGGCCGCGATGGGCGTTTTGCCCGCGAACGGCGCGCGGCCCGTGAGCATCTCGAAGAGCAGGACGCCGGCCGCGTAGATGTCGCAGCGATGATCGAGCTCGTCGCCGCGGACCTGCTCGGGCGACATGTACTCGGGCGTGCCGAGGATCATGTTGCGCTCGGTGAGCGAGGTGCCCGAAGGATCGCGGTGCAAGGCCTTGCCGAGGCCGAAGTCGACGACCCAGACCATGGGCGGGGGGTTTGGGGGCGCAGCTCCGCTTGTCGGAGCGGAGCCCCCATGCGTTGGCTGACGGCCCGTGCCGAGCTCGCCCTGGATGATGACGTTGCCGGGCTTGAGATCGCGGTGCACGAAGCCACCCGCGTGCGCGGCGCCGAGCGCGGCGCAGATCTGGAGCGTGATCTCCACGGCCTCCTCGATCGTGGGCCTGTGCTTGCGCAAGGTCGCTTCGAGCGAGAGGCCCTCGACGTACTCGAGCACGAGCACGGGCAGGCCGTCGTCCTCGGTGACGTCGAGCAGGCGCACGATGTGGTTGCCTTCGAGCTGCTTCAGGATCGAGGCCTCGCGCGTGAAGCGGCGCGAGAAGTGCGGGTCGAAGCAGAGGCTCCTGTGGATGACCTTGAGCGCGACACGCGCGCCCGTCTCGCCGTCCGTGGCGACGTAGACGATGCCCGTCGCGCCCTCGCCGACGACGGACGCGACGGTGTACCGCGAGGCGACGACGGTGCCCGGCGCGAGATACTCGGCGTCGGAGGAGGCCGGGGCGCGCGTCTCGCCTTGCTGCACGCCTACCGACCTCCCACGGGCGAGCGGCGCGGCGCGCTGGGGGGCGTGGACGAGGCTGCGGACGCGGATGCTGGGGCGGACGGGATCACGGCGGCGGGCGGAGCCGCGGCGCCGAGGGTGCTCGCGTTCGTGCAGGCACGCACGATCTTCGGGGAGAGCTCGATCGGGTCGAGGACGAGCGCGGGATCGGCCTCGCGCCAGGCGAGGCAGGACGTCTCGGCGAGGCCCTGGGCGTCGAGCGCGACGTAGGCTTCGACGAGGCGCTGGTGGATCTGGGCGAGCTGCGTGCGCGAGAGCTCGCCGGAGCCGAGCATGCGGCTCGCGCGGGCGACGGCGTCGACGTAGCGGCCGCTCCGCACGTCGGCGGCGAGCTGTGGCAGCTCGGTCTCGGCGCGACGCTGGGCTTCGCGGGCGCGGCCTGCGCCTTCCGAGCGGACGAGCGCGCCGGCGCTCGCGGCGAGGGCTTTTCCTTCGGTCGTGAGCTCGAGCTCGGTGAGCGGCACGAGCACCACGTCGCCGCGCTGCAGCGACTCGCCGCCGAGGCGGTTGTACCGATCGAGCATCCACGCCTTGTCGCGCTGGCCGAGGAAACGGTAGGCGACGGTCAGCGTCGAGTCGCCCGGGCCGGCGACGTAGCGCAGGTTGTAGGGGACGCGGATCTCCTGGCCTTCGGTGGGCTGGATCCAGGGCTTGGCTTCGTTCGCGAAGGCGAGGACGTCGCTGCGCTCGGGGTGGCCGAGCAGCGTGTCGGCGAGCGAGGTCCAGGTCTCGCCGGCGGTGACGCGGTGGTGCCCGACCGACGGGATCTCCAGGCGCATGCCGGGCACGATCGACAGGCCTCTGCCCGCGTCGAGGGAGTTTGCCGCGACGAGGATCTGCTCCATCTCGACGCGGCCGTACACGCGCTCGGCGATCTGCGCGAGCGTCTCACCGGAGCGGACGACGTGCGGGAACGCGCCGGCGGGCCTTGCAGGGGTGATCGTGAGGGCGAGCGCGGTCGCCACGCACGCGAGGGTGATCCCCCACGGCCCGTGCCGGCGACCGAGACCTTGGCGAAGCACGCCCCGAGCGTACCAGACGGACGCTGGGGGTGGCGAACGGTTACGCTAGCAACTGCTCGAGAAGCTCGAAGCTCTCCGCCTCTTCCGGGTCCACGTTCCCGTCCGCCTTGATGATCCGGCGTGCGGCGTCGAGCACCATCTTCCGGTGCGCGGCCGGGATCGTGGCCGGGTCGACCTCCTCGGCGCGCGGCGGCACCTGCAGCCAGCCCTCGACTTGCTTTGCCTCGTCGGGATCGAGCTGGAACTCCTTGACCATCTTGTGGACGAGGGCGCGCTCCTTGGGCTTGACCTCGAGGTCCGCCCAGGCGAACGAGCACACGAACCGCATCACCTGAAGACGATCCTCGTGGCTCAGGTTCTTCAACATGACGGTACTCTATCAGACCTGGTCAGGACGGTGGGGGAACGTCTGCGGCTGCTCGTGAGGGAGCGGCGAGCGCTCCGGACGGCCGCAACGCGAGGGCCGCGAGCAAGCAGAGGACCGGCGTGATCACCACGTGATAGCGGTCTTCGCCGAAGAAGATCGCGTGCGTGAGCGCCACGGTGGCGACGGCGAAGACCAGGTAACCGACGGCCGCGTTGCGGGCCGGCGCGCCCGGGAGCGGCAGGGCGCCGAAGAGCACGATCAGCACGGCGAGCGGCCAGAACGGATGCGCGTCGGAGAGGATGCCGTGGAGCACGACGCCCAGGACCGCGAGGAGCGCCGCGATCTGCGTGAGGCGCGCGCGGAGCGGCAAACGTCCGAGCGGGGAGGCGACGAGTCCCAGCGCGGCGAGCGCGAGCAGCGCGACGTGCACCGTGGTGAGCACGGCGCGGCCTGTGGCTTTGCGCGGCTCGGGCCAGGCCGCGGGGTTCGCTTCGCCGAGGTAGCCCATCGGGAACGATTCGTGATCGAAGGTGTGGCTGAGCTTCTTCGGGACGAGCGAGAGCCAGCGGATCGGGTCGTTCGTGATCCAGCGCAGGCCCTCGTCGCGCCAGCATTGATCCTGCTGCACCTGGCCCGTGACGACCTTGCAGCCGTCGCTCGCGCGCAGCGTTTCGAAGCGGCCCGTGGCGCGCGGGGAGGCGCCGATCGCGAGGTTCCACCCGGCGTTCGTCGACACGAACGCGCAGCCGTCCATCACGCGGCAGTTGCGCGCGGTCCACGGCAGGACGACGAGCACGGCCGTCGCGAGCGCGATTCCGGCCGTGACGAGCCCCTTCTTCAGCTTCGTGCGCAGCGTGCCGTCGCCCAGCGTGAACAAGCCGAGCGCAGGCGCGCAGAGCAGGCTCTGCGGCCGCACCAGCGTGGCGAGGCCGAGCGTGAGGCCCGCGAGCAGCGCGCCGCGCATTGGCTTGGTCTTCGCGTCCCGCGCGACGAGCCACCCCGCCGCGACGAGGCCGAGCGCGGCGAGCGGCTCGGTCATCACGAGCGCGGCGTAGACGATGAGGCCGGGATCGAGCGCGCAGAGAAGGCCCGCGGCGCGGGCGCGGTTCTTCGTCGTCGCGTACCTCGCGAGCCTGTGTACGAGCACCACGACGAGCGCGCCCGTGACGGCGTTGACGACGGGCGCGGTCATGGGGCCCGCGCCGAAGAGCCGATAGAAGATCGCGAGGAAGCCGCTGTAGCCGACGGGGTAGTGGCACCAGGGATGCCAGACGCGCTGACCGCCCACGACGACGTCGTCGGAGTAGCCAAAACCCTCGGCGATGCGGCGCGCGCCGAAGTCGTAGTAGTGCCCGTCCCACACGGGCTCGCGGGCCCAGGCGATGGCGACGTAGAGGCGCAGGAGGAGCGCCAGCACGAAGAGGGCGGCCGAAAAGAGCCGATCCCGTCCTTCGTCCGAAGGCTTATCCACTGCCCCTCGCGCGCCCAAGGGAGATATCCCGCAGCCTTCGCGTGTACGTCTTCGCGACCTGCGCCGGGTCGAGCTTCAAGAACTTCGCGACCTGCTGCACGAAGCCCTGCACGTACACGAGCGCGGGCAGGTCCCCGAACGACTCGTTCTCGATCGCGTTGAGGTGCGCGACGTTGATCTTCGTGCGCTGCGCGATCTCGGTGATCTCGATCCCCTGCGACTCGCGCACCTTGCGCAGGAGCGCGCCCGTGAACTGCGTCTCGGCGTTGATCTCGCGCGCGAGCTCGGCCTGCAGCATGGCGAGCTCGGCTACCTGCGCCGCGTTGCTGCTGCGCTGCGGCACGACCGTCGCGGGCGTGTCGTCCGGGAACGTGGAGAGGTCGTAGGCGCGGCGGCGCACGGGATCGAGCAGGGTGTCGTGCGCTTCTTCGATGCGCGCTTGCACCTTTTGCAAGACCTCGGGCGCGACGACGGAGCAGAGCGGCAAGCTGCCCTCGCGGAAGATCTCCCGCTGGCGCTTCACTGCACGGCGGATCTCGTCGTCAGCGCCGGTGCGTGGCACGCCGAGCACCTCGTAGAGCGTGGCAGGCAGGGCGCCGGCACGTTGGGCGACCGGCGCGCGGGCCGGGAGCGCGCCGCCGCGGGTGCTCTGCGCGGCGAGCAGCGCGAGGATGCGGCGCGCGACGCGCTCGATGTTGCGCGCGCTCTTCGACGTGGGGCTGTCGATGAGGAGCGGCTGCCTGCGCCGCACCGTCAGCCACACGGCGTCGTCGTGCTCGATGTGGCCGAGGTAGTCGAGCGAGATGCCGAGGAAACGCTCGGCGATGACGTGCATGCTCATGCCGAGGTCGAGGTCGGAGCGCAGGCGTGTCTGGCCGACGACGAGGTGCGCGGCGACGCTCAGCATCTCCTCGGCCGCGACCTTGGCCACGCCGTCGTCGTAGCGCTTGATCTCGGCGACGATCGCCGGCGGCGGGGCGAGCGGTGGGAGCGCCGCGATCACGCGCTCGACGAGGCGCAGCTTGAAGCGCTCCTTCGTGAGCGCGCGCCGGAGCACGCGCAGGTAGAGCGCGCGGCAGAAGCGGTAGGTCGTCTCGATCGCGAGCGGCTCGGGCGCCGTCACGCAGATCCCGACGTCGGCCTGGAGGAAGAGATCCAGCGTGGAGGCCGTCGTCGAGGCGCCGAGGTTCAGGAGGACGTAGTCGACGTCGAGCTTCTCGATCTGCCTCGCCCAGTGCGATCCGCGGTTCGGGCGGATCGGTGTCGCGGTCATCGGATCGTAGGCCGTGGGCAAGAGGCGCAGCCCCGGGACGATCGTGCTCACGGGCTTGGCCTTGCCTTCTTCGAGGGCCTCGCTCGTCACGAGCGGCGGCGTCTCCAGGCCGAGCACGCCGTGCAGGTTCGAACCGAACGGATCGGTGTCGCAGACGACGACCTCGCGGCCGAGCTGGGCGAAGTAGACGCCGAGGTTCACGGTGAGCAGCGTCTTGCCGACGCCGCCGCGCCCGCCTCCGACGGCGATGACACGTCGCGTCCGGGCGCCCGAGGCCGACTCGATCATGGGCGGCGGCGGGATCGTGGGTGTCAGCCGCTCGTTGTCGTCGTCTCCGGGCACGGGCACGGCGGGACGTGTACCACAGGATCCGACCGATCGGCTCCGAGCGCTTGACCGGGGCGCGCTCGCGGGCCGACACTCTCGGGCAAGGGGGCGGCCATGTCGACGCCGGACTCGGAGATCGATCGAGCCTACGCGGCCGCGCGGTTCGCGGAGATGTCCGATGAACAGCTGAGAGCGGTCGTCGGCCCCGCGCGAGAGGACTACACCGAAGAGGCCCGGGCGCTCGCCGCCGCGGAGCTGCAAAAGCGAGGCGCGCGCGTCGATCGGAAGAAGCTCTCGATCGCGCGTCGGGTGCAAGAGGACCCGCGCCTCGGATTCTCGTGGTTGAACTACTACCCGGCGCTGCTCGGCATGAGCGGCGTGGGGACCGCGTTCATCGCTGCCCAGACCTTCTGGGAGGGGCGGAGCAGCCTCATAGCGTTCCTCGTCACCGCGTTGCAGTGCTCGTTCGTGGTGACGGTCGCCGTCTTGCTCTCGCGGCGGCGCGCGTTCGGCTACTACCTCCACTGGGTCCTGCCCGTCGCGGCGATCTTCCTCCACTACGCGCCGTTCGCGCTGCTCTGGGTCGTCGGCAACCAGGTGTACCTGTACCGGCACCGGCGTGTCTTCCTCTCGACCGAAGAGCCCGTCCGCCCTCGTTGAGGGCCTGCGCGCCGCCCATCTCGACACGACGCCCGAACCGGGTTAACCGCCTCGCATGGCCAAAGTCCGCCCCTTCCGCGCCTTCCGCCCCCCGCCCGCCTTGGCCCTCGAGGTTGCGAGCCCGCCGTATGACGTCATCTCCACGGCCGAGGCCCGCAAGCTCGCCGAGGGCAACCCGGCGAGCTTCCTGCACGTCTCCCGGCCCGAGATCGACCTCCCCGAGGGCACGGACGAGCACGACGATGCGGTCTACGCCATGGGCGCGAAGAACCTGGCGAAGCTCATCGCCGAGGGCGCGCTCACCCAGGACCCCGAGCCGCACCTCTACCTCTACGCGCAATCCATGGGCGACCACCGGCAGATCGGCGTCGTCGGCTGCGCGGCCGTGTCCGAGTACCTCGCCGGCGCGATCAAGAAGCACGAGAAAACCCGGGCCGACAAGGAAGACGACCGCACGCGCCACATCGAAGAGCTCGCCGCGCATGACGAGCCTGTCTTCCTCACGTACCGCAAGGACCCGACGATCGACGCGCTCGTCCGGGCCTCGACCGAGGCGCCGCCGATCTACGACTTCACCACGAAGGACGGTGTCGGCCATCGCTTCTGGGTGCTTGGCCGCGACGCCACGCGCGCGCTCGAAGAGCGCTTCGAGGACGTCGCGTGTCTCTACGTGGCCGACGGCCATCACCGCAGCGCCGCCGCGGCGCGCGTGCACCAGATCTTCCGCGGCGACGGCCGCGAGCACGACATCTTCCTCGCGGTCGTCTTCCCGCACGACCAGATGAAGATCATGCCGTACAACCGCGTCGTGCGGGACCTCGAAGGCCGCTCGCCCGAGGCGATCCTCGAGCGCCTCGCGTCGGTCATGCAGGTCGAGCCGCGCCCCGACGGCCTTGCCGCGACCCCGCCCGAGCCGCGCACCTTCGGCGCGTACCTCGCGGGCAAGTGGTACCTCCTGCGCGCCCCGCAGGATCCTGCGCGGGACCAGGATCCGGTCGCCTCGCTCGACTGCTCGATCGCGCAGGACCTCCTCCTCGGCCCGATCTTCGGCGTGAAGGACCCGCGCCGGGACAAGCATGTCGACTTCGTGGGCGGCATCCGCGGCTACGGCGAGCTCGAGCGGCGCGTCGACGCGGGGGAGTTCACGCTGGGCCTCCACCTCTATCCGACGCAGATCGAGCAGCTCTTCGCGGTGAGCGACGCGGGCCTGCTCATGCCGCCGAAGAGCACGTGGTTCGAGCCGAAGCTCCGGAGCGGCTTGTTCGTGCACACCTTCTGATGCGCCTGGCTGCTTGCCGAGCGGCCTTCCACGTGGAAACGAGACGCTAACCTCGCCGATGCCCCTCACGCGCCGCCAAGCCCTCGCCTCCGGCCTCGCCCTCTTCACGCTCGGCGGCGCTGGCTACGTCTTCTGGTCGGCGTCTCGTTTCCCGCCGGATACCACGCCCGAGGGCGCCTACCTGCGGGTTGCGTTCAACCTCTCGCAGGGCGACGCGCGCACCTGCTTCCATTACCTCGAAGACTCCGCGCAGCACGCTGCCTACAGCATCCGCGATTATCGCAAGAAGGCGAGCGACCGCATCACGCAGGCCTACCCCGAGCCCGAGCGCACGCGCCTGCTCGACGCGTACCGGACGCACGCGACGGCCGAGGACGGGGCGGACGTGTGGGTGGATCTGGCGACGAAAAAAGGATTCGTGACGCGGCTGCGGCGGGATCTGTCGGGAATGGCGAAGGTCGAAATCGTGGGCGAGCGGGCGACGGTGGAGACGGCGCGCGGGACGCGGTACGGGTTTCGGCGGCGCGAGAATGGGATCTGGGGGCTCACGTTGTTCACGGCGGACCTCGTGGCCGAGTCGGAGCGCGCGGCGCGGGATTGGGACATCGTCGAGCGCGCGGCGAAGGATTACGAGCGGGGTCGGTAGGAGCGATTTCGATGGCGGACGACGACGATCTCCAGCAACGGCTCGACGCGCTCACGGTCTCCGAGATGCGCCGTCGTGTCGACCTCGTGGTGGCTTTCCTGCGCGAGCAACGCCGCGCCCTCGCGGTGGAGGTGGGCATGACGCTCGAGGACGCCCCTGGGCCGAGGCCCACCATCGACCATGAGCAGGGCCAGCGGCACCTGCAGGAGCTCGTGGAGATGCTCCCGCTCCTTCGGAGGCGACTCACGCCGGAGGAGCGCGCGCGGATCCAGCCCATGAGCGAAGCGCGAGCGGAGCAGATGAAAGAGGTCTTGGACGAGCTCGCCTCGCAGCCGGAGCTCTTCGATTCCCTGATGGAGGAGGGGGGAATCGATGTCCGGCACGCGGACATCGTGCGGATGCGCGAGGGCGTCGAAAAGATGGAGATGCTCAAGGACATCGAGCGCGAGGTTCGGCTCCTCGTGGAGGAGCTCACCGCGTACCGGGAGCGCCTCGAGGAGAGCGTCGCGGAGATGATGAAGAAGGCGGGCGGGCCTTCGAATTGAGGGGCAGTCCGCTCGACAGCCGATTGAAAACGTCACTCCTCCTCGACGACGCGGATGGGGATCCACTGGAACCCGGTCACGCCCGCGTCGCGGAAGATGCGCCAGACCTTGGGGGTGACGAGGAAAAAGGGTTGCCCCAGTACGGCCGTTTTCAGATCGCCGTTCCACTGAACGTGACCGAAGCGCTCCCACATCCGGTTGACGTCCTGGGCCCCGACGAGGTCCTGGGCGCGGTAGGCGACACGCAGGGGCCCCGGGCTTGACCTTTCCAGCTTGCTACGCCCGCAGGTTTTGCACGCCCGGTCCCAGGAGACCCCTGTCGAGCGTGGGGACATCGGTGGCAACGTGTGCGACGCCCACATCTGCCGCCAGGGCAGCTTGGTCTGGCGCTTATCCTTCTGCAGGACGTACACGCTCCGGAACGAGAGCCCCGAGAGGCCTGTGCCTTCGAGGACCTCGGCCAGCCGCTCGTTCACCAGGATCTCCTCGTTGCTGGCGACGGCGGGAGACTTCTCAAGTTTTCCGATCTCCTCGGGGTATGCGCCATCGATCACGAACGCCGAGGTTTGCCGCATCCCCGCGCCGCACGCCGGGCACGCGCTCGACAGGTCGTAATCCGTTCCGAACCTCGGGCCCCCGTTGACGTCGATCTCGATGAGCGGGCGCGCGAGGATCAAGCGCGCAGCGTCGAAATCCTCGTCCGTGTACTCATCCCAGCGCTCCTCGCTCCAGTCTACTTTGTAGGCGAGAAGGAGCTTTTGCAGGAGCGCCAGACGAGGATCGTCGACGTTGAGGGTGACGTAGACGAATACCGAGAGCCTTCCCTGCCATTCGATGTCGCTCACGCGAGCGACGTCGGGCCCGCAGCCTGCAGGTTCCAGGACGATCTGCTCTCGTCCTGGGACCTCCGTGCCGTGAAAAAAAAGCTGTACCTTGGTTTTCATTCCTTGTCCTTCACGGTCCACGGGTGCCTTGCTCACTCCCCGAAGTAGTGCGTGATAGCCTTGAGCCATGCAGGGTTGGCCTTGTAGACCTTCTTGTATGCTTCCCACAGTTTTGGGAGCTCCCGCTCACCGATGCCTTTCGTAGCCTGTGCCAATTCGGTCGTGAACCTCTGATGCACCTCCTTCGAAAGGATCACGCACGGCCCATCCAGGGGATCGAGGCCCGCCTTGATCATCCTCGCCGTCTCGTAGACGTGATGCGCTTGCCAATCCCGTCCATACTTCTTCGTGAAGTGCTGCAGCACGCGATACGGCCCGATCACCTCCGCCTTGGCAAGAGCCTCCGTCAGCTCCTCTCCAAACTCCTCCGCCAGGTACTTCGCCGCGTCCTCCGATAGCTCACCCACGTCCTTGATGACGACCTTCTCCCCGCGTGCCAAGGCCTCCGACGTCGCCTTCATGAACTTGTTGCCGAGCGCCATCGCGACCGGGGAAAACATCACCGCCGCGGCCGCCGCCTGGAGCCTCGGGTCGTTCGGCCCGTCGGCGTTCATCCCGCCGACGATCCCGTATTCCTTTCCGTCGGGCCGATGGAGGTCCTCGTTCATTTGCAGGTTGAAGATCGCCCCCGCGATCACCACCTGCTCCAGGAGCGCCCCGGCCCGCGTCTTCTGCTTCCGCGCCGGGCAGCCCTCCTTCGTCTGCTCGCACGACGTGACGTTCAAAGGCTTCCGGTCCTCCGTCTCCACGAGCAGCGGCAGCGCGCCGCCTCGATCCACGAGCCCGTGCTCCTTGTCGGCCCACTTCGCCTCTCGTCGCGGGAGGATCGGTTCGCTCGACAAGACGCCTTCCCGCGGCAAGACCGGATCCTGTCGCTTCTCCGGGGCCGAAGCACGCGGAGGCGGCGGGCCCTCCTTCGGCTGCGGGAGGCGATGCTCCTCGACGCGCTTCTCGACGCTGCCCTCGTCGTCCCCGCCTTTGCGTTCCTCGTCGCCGCCGCGCTTGCCAGGCGCTTTGCTCGCGCTCCCGTCCTCCGCTTTCTTCTCTTCTTTTGGTGGCTCCTTCGCCGGCGCCGGTTTCGGCGGCGGCGGCGGGCATTTCAGCGCGTTGTACGGGATGGGCAGGACCCGGACGCTCTCTGGCGGGGCATGAGCGTCGTATATAAAAACGGCGCGCCCCTCGACCCTCCGCGCGAACTCCATCCGGCTGCGCGTGGTCCACACCTTCGCCGACCCCTGCTCATAGGCCCACTGGGTCATGCCGGGCGGGACGTCCGGCGGCTTGACGCAGACGCGGAACTCCAGCGCATGCGCAGGCGAGGCGAAGAAGAGAAGGGGCAGTGCCAGCAGGGACGAGGTGAAGACGCCACGGCGCATGGGACTTCCCGCGCCGATGCTACCGCCGTTTCGAACGCAACTGGAAGCCCTCTTGCCTTGCCGTTGTACCCCATGATACCGTCCCGGCCATTCTCCATGGCCCTCAAAAACCTCCAAACCGAAGAAATGCTCCAGGTCTCCGCCACCTGGGTCGACCCCCAATCCCTCGCCCGCGCGGCCATTCTCGGAAACCCCGATCTCTCCGCCAAGCTCTCCCGTATCGACGAGATTCATTCCATCCTCGCCGCCGCGGCGCAGCCCTCCAAGAATCCGCGGCTCGACGAGATCAGCGCCGAGCAGGCCAAGATCGACGTCCGGCACGATTCGATCATCCGCGGCATCTTCGGGTTCCTCACCGCGACCGCCGAGCTCCTCGGGGGCGAGACCGGGGCTGACCTCATCCAGCTCCGCGATCTCCTCATCCCCGACGGCCTCCCCAGCGTGCAAAAGACCTATCGCGCGCAAGCCGGCCAGGCGCAGCAGCTCGAAGGCCGCCTCACGCCCGCGATCAAGGCGCGCACGAATGTCATTTTTATTGGCCAGGGGCCCGCGCAGACATCCCTGACGGAGTACCTCGACGAGTGGATTGCCCTCGGCAAGCAGCTCGGCGAGCGCGAGGACGAAAGGGGCCGCCTCCTCGCCGAGCAATCCGAGCTCGCCTCCGGGATGTCGCTCGTCAAGGCTCGCAATCGGTGGATCCGGGTCGTCAATGCCTTCGTCGCCGACGGCGAGCTCGCCGAGCTCGCGCCCGCCACGGAGGCGCTCGTCTTCGGGCCGCTCCGTGACGCGGAGAAGAAGGCCGACGCGCGTGCGAGGAGCGCCTTCGCCGCGAGCGTCCCCGCGAAGGCCTAGTCGAACCACTTCGAACCGCCGCCGACCCGGCTTTCAGGTGGTTCGAAACCACTTCGAACCGCCGCCGACCCGGCTTTCAGGTGGTTCGAAACCACCTCGAACCGCCGCCGACCCGGCTTTCATGTGGTTCGAAACCACTTCGAGCCGCCGCCGACCTGGCTCGCCGGTGGTTCGAAACCACCTCGAACCGCCGCCGACCCGGCTCGCCGGTGGTTCGAAACCATTTCGACCCCTCGACGACCCGCCTCGCGGGTGGTTCAGTCCCTCTCGTCCCACCATGCCCGCCTACCGCGGCCGATTCGCCCCATCCCCCACCGGCGCGCTCCACCTTGGCAGCGCCGCCGCTGCGATCTTCTGCGCCGCCGCCGCCCAGCAAGCAGGCGGCACCCTCGTCCTCCGCATGGAAGACATCGACCGTCCGCGCGTCGTCCCCGGCGCGGCCGAGGCCATCCTCGACGACCTCGCGTGGTTGGGTCTGCGCTGGGACGAATCTCCTCTGCGCGGCCCCTTCGCGCCCTACGTCCAATCCGAGCGCCTCGCCCTCTACGAAGCCGCCCTCGACGACCTCGCCGCGCGTGGACTCGTCTACTACTGCGACTGCTCCCGCGCCGAGATTGCCCGCGTCGCCAGCGCGCCGCACGCCGGCGAGGAAGGCCCGCGGTATCCCGGCACGTGCAGGCCCTTCGGCATGCGGAAGCGTGACTTCCGTCGCCCGCCCGCCGTTCGCCTCGCCGTGCCCGACGACGACCGCGCGATCATCACCGTCCACGACCGCGTGCTCGGCACGTACACCGAGCACGTCGGCGTGGTGACGGGCGACTTCGTCCTTCGTCGGGGCGACGGCGTCTTCGCGTATCAGCTCGCCGTCGTCGTCGACGACCTCCACATGCAGATCACCGACGTCGTGCGCGGCGGCGACCTGGCGAGCTCCTCCGCGCGCCAGATCCTCCTCGGAACACTCCTTCGCGGAACACCGCCCACCTTCGCGCACGTCCCCTTGCTCGTCGCCGACGACGGCAGCCGCCTCGCCAAGCGCGACAAGCTCATGGCGCTCCGTGATCACCGCGCCGCGGGAAGCGACCCGCGCGCGCTCGTGCGCGCCATCGCCCACGCGTACGGACACGACCTCGGCGACACCGACGCGCCGCTCGAAGCCCTCGCCGAGACGCTCGACTGGTCTCGCTTGCCGCGTGAACCCGTGCGCGTGTCGGCGATCGTGCGGTAGGATGGATTGCCGATGCACCGCGAGAGCTCCGCCACGTCCGATGCGCTCATCGGAGCCGTCATCGACAAGCGCTTCCGCGTCGTCCAGTACCTCGGCAGCGGCGGCGTGGGTCACGTCTACGTCGCCGAAGGACTCGTGCGCGGCGCGCGCAACGGTCCTCGCGTCACGGTGAAGGTGCTCCGCCCCGAGCACCAGTCGAACGACATGCTCCGCGCGCGCTTCCACCGCGAGGTCGCCGCCGCGACACGCATCTCCGATCCACGCGTCCTCCAGATTCACGACTTCGGCACCTTGCCGAGCGACTTGCCCTACTTCGTCGCCGAGCTCCTCGTCGGCCTCGACCTCGCCGACACGCTCTCCTACGCGGGCACTCTCTCTCCCATCCGCGCCACACGCATCGCCCTCGATACCGCCTTCGCCCTCGCCGCCGCGCACACGTCGGGCGTCGTGCATCGCGACGTCAAACCGGAGAACATCTTCCTCGTGCACGCGCCGGACGGCCGCGAGCTCGTCAAGCTGCTCGACTTCGGCTTCGCCTGGATCGATGGCGATCCGGGCGGCCCGGGGTTTGGGGCGCAGGGCGCCGACGGCGACCCGAAGCCCCAAGCGTCGAAGGAGTCGTTCCGCCTCACCACGCGACGCGGGGCCGTGGGCACGCCCGAGTACATGCCGTCGGAGCAAGCCGCGGGCGAGCTCGCGCAGCCGACCGCCGACATCTACGCGCTCGGCGTCGTGCTCTTCGAGATGCTCGCGGGTCGTCCGCCCTTCACAGGGCCGCCCGCGGTCGTCGCCGAGAAACACGCGACGGAGCGACCGCCGCAGCTCCGCGCGGTGAACGCCGCGCTCGAAGCCTCCACCGCGCTCGAAGCCGTCGTCGTCCGCTCGCTCGAAAAAGACCCGGGACGCCGCTACGGCTCGGCCGCCGCCATGGCCGAGGCCCTGCGCGACACCCCCGAGGGACGGGCTTTGCGGTAAGATTTTACACTATCCTGCGCTGGACGTTTGCCCCCGGGGCCGTCCCCTGCTAGACGCCCTGAATCCTCTCGAAGGGCGGCCCAGGCCGTGCAAAGCGCTCGGACGAGCCGAGCAACACTCCCACGAGCCGCATGGAAGCCATGGGGCGAACGACCCCCTCTCCTCTGAATCCCCTCCCTGATTTCGCCGAGGCCGACATCGAGCCGAGCTACACCGTCGGCCCGGCGCCGCTCCCGCCGTCCGAACCTGCGCGTCGTTACGACGTTTCCTTCGACGAAGCGCGCATCGACCCGGACGTGCAGAAGGTGCTCCGGCGCCTGACGCGGCACGGCCACGAGGCGTACCTCGTCGGCGGCTGCGTCCGTGACCTCCTGCTCGATCGGAGCCCCAAGGACTTCGACGTCGCGACGAGCGCGCGGCCCGAGGAGGTGCGCGAGCTCTTCCGCAACTCCCGCATCATCGGCCGTCGCTTCCGCCTCGTGCACGTGCTCTTCCAGGGCGGCAAGGTCATCGAGGTCGCCACGTTCCGTCGCAACCCCAAGGACGACGCGGACGAGTCGACGGAGCTGCTCATCCGCAGCGACAACGCGTTCGGCGTCGCCAGCGAAGACGCCATGCGGCGCGACTTCACCATGAACGCGCTGTTCTACGACATCGATGCGCGTCAAATCCTCGACTGGGTAGGCGGCATGGCCGACGTCGAGCGCCGCGTGGTGCACACGATCGGCGACCCCGAGACGCGCTTCCGCGAAGATCCGGTGCGCATCCTGCGCGCGCTCAAGTTCGCAGGCAGGCTCGGCTTCGCGATCACGCCCGACGTCTACGACGCGATCGTCTTCTGCCGCGAGGCCCTCGCGCTCGCGGCGCGCCCGCGCCTCTCGGAGGAGATCCTGCGGTTGCTCCGCGGCGGTCAGGCGCGCCGGACGATCTACCTCGCGTGGGAGACGGGCGTGCTCGACGTGCTCCTGCCCGAGCTCTCCTCGCTGCTCTACGACGAGGAGCGCGAGGACGGCCCGGGCGCGCGGCAGTGGCGCTTGCTCGAGTACATCGATCGTCGCACCACGGAGTCGGGTCCGCTCGACGACACCGTCCTCTGGACCTTGCTGCTGCTCGAACCGCTCAAGGAAGCGTGCGACGGCGCGCGTGACCGTGGCGCCGCCGTGGCCGATTTCCTCGACCCGCTCATCGAGCGGCTCGCGCTCTCGCGCAGGTACGCCGACGGCATCCGCCGCATCATCGGCGTCATGCCGCGCCTCTCCACCGGCCGCGCAGGTCGCTTCGCCCGCACCGAGCTCTTCCAGGCAGCCCTCGAGGTCGCCTTCGCCGACCTCACGGCCCGCGGCGAGCCAACGGCCGCGCTCGAACGATTCCGCGGCGCTGCGCCCTCGACGTCCCTGCCGCACCACCACCATCGCGAGCGGCCGCATCCGTCCCATCGCGGTCGGCGGTAGGCACTCGACGTAGTTCGCTCTGATACGCTCCGCGGTGTCCCGCACGACAGGAGGACCCGCGATGAACGATCTTCCCTCGCGCATCGATCGGCTCGAAGCGCTCGAAGCACTCCGCACGCTCAAGGCTCGGTACGTCGTCCTTGCCGACCGTTGCCTCATCACGCCGAGCGTCGACAACGCCCGCGCTCTCGTCGAGCTGTTCACCGACGACGCCACGGCGGACTACGGCCCCTTCGGCAAGTTCTCCGGCAAGGACGGCCTCGTCCGCGCCTTCGCCGAGGTCCTACCCGCGGGCTCGCGCTGGGCCGCCCACTACGCGATGACCCCCATCCTCTCGGTCGACGGCGACACCGCGGAGGGAACGTGGGCGTTCTTCGTGCACAACGTCCCGCGCGAACCGAAGGACGCCGCGCAACGCACGTATTTCGGCAGCTACGAGGAAAAGTACCGTCGCGTAGGAGGCGTCTGGAAGATCGCCTCGCTCGTCGTCCTCTTTTCCTCTCCCTGACGCGATCACACGCGCCTCGCGTGGAACTTCCGCGCCCGTCGTGGTTCACTAGCGGAACGTCATGCGCGTGGCTCCTTCACCGCTTCCCGCCCGCTCGCGACTGCGCCGCGCCCTCGCGCGCCTTCCGTTCGTGCCCTTCGTTCTCGCCGCGACGATCGCCCTCTCGGGCACGGTCGACGCGCAGAGCACGATCCTGCACGAGTTTCTCCCGCCCGATCCGCAGGAGAACCTCTCGTTCAACACCACGACCATCGACGGTGACTTGCCCGCCGCCGTGCAGACGCCGAGCGGCATCGCCACCGCGCCCGATCCGCGCAGGCCGCCCGACGCGCGCAACCTCTACGGCGGCTCCACCACCGACGACACCCCCGAGTCCACCTACGAGCCCGACCGGGACACGCGCCGCCCCAACGTCGAGAACTACGAAGATCCCTTCACGCCCTCCACCGCGCCCTTCAAGCGCCTGCGCGCGTTCGACGCCGTCCTTGACGACTACACCCTCGCCGTCCGCGACAAGACCCTCCGCCCCGTGCCCATCGGCGGCACGCTCGCGCCCGGCGAGGAGACGTTTTACGGCGACTTCTCCGTCGGTCTCGTCCCCGACCAGCCCGTACGCATCCCGAACGTCGGGCCCGGCACGCGCCTGCTCCGGCTGAGCTCGAACCCCGAGACGCGCATCGAGGTTCTTCGCGACGGCGCCGACAACTGGTTCGTCCGCGGACACGATCGCAAAGAGGTGCGCCTCGTGGTCCAGCTCGGCATCCCGCGCGCCACGTTCGGCAGCGCGTTCGCCGACATCGGCTGGTCCGAGCTCGAGCGTCTCGTTCCGCCGCAGCCCACCACGCACCGCACGGCCTTCGCCCAGGTCGCCGACGCGATCGGCATCTCGCGCGCGATGCGCCCGCGCGACGTGCTCGAAAAGATGGTCGGCTACTTCCGCTCGTTCGAGCCCTCCGACGATCCGCCGCGCGGCCGCGAGGACATCTACCTCGACCTCGCGCTCACGCGAAAAGGCGTCTGCCGGCATCGCTCGTTCGCGTTCCTCGTCACGGCCCTCAACATCGGCCTGCCCGCGCGCATGGTCGTCAACGAGGCGCACGCGTGGGTCGAGGCGTTCGATGGGAATCTCTGGCATCGCATCGACCTCGGCGGCGCCGCGCTGAACATGGAGTCGCAGCAGGACGATCGTCCCGCGCACCAGCCGCCCGCCGATCCGTATGCGTGGCCGGAGAACCAGGACTCCGGGCAAGAGATGGCCGACCGTGCACGGAACAGCAACAGCGGCGGCCAGAGCGGCAACGCGCAGAACGGCGGCACGAACGGCAGCGCGCCTTCGCCGAGCGCGACGACCTCGTCCAGCACGACGCCGCCCGAGCCCGCGCCGAGCGCCTCGGAGCCCGTCGATCCGAATGCGCCGCCCGCGGAGATCACGGTGGGCGAGGTCGGCCGTGACGTGCGTCGAGGTTTGCCGGTGATCCTGCGCGGCGAGGTGAAGAGCGGCGGCAGCGCTTGCCCGAACGTGCGCGTGGATGTGCTTCTGCGCAGCACGAACGCGCCCGAGGGCATCGTCGTCGGCTCGCTCTCCACCGACGATCGGGGCGGGTACAATGGGCCCGTCGTCATTCCGCGCGAGCTCTCGCTCGGCGAGTACGAGCTCGTCCTGCGTACGCCGGGCGGTGCGCGGTGCGGGGCAGGGGAGACGAAGTGAAGGTCCCAGGCGCGCCTTCGAGATTCGTCGAGGGCGCGCCCCGTCTCGCTGTCGGGGCGGCTGTGATCGATCGTGGGGAGGACGAACCGCGCATCCTGCTCGTCCGCCGCGCGCACCCGCCGATGGCGGGGACGTGGTCGCTTCCGGGAGGACGTGTCGAACCGGGCGAGCGGCTGGAGGTCGCGGTCGCTCGGGAGGTCCTGGAGGAGTCGGGGCTCATCGTAAAGGTCGGTCCGCTCGTCGAGGTTGTCGAGGTCGTCGATCCTCCCTACCATTACGTGATTCTCGATTATGCCTGTCTCCGGACGGGGGGCGACCTACAGGCGGGGGATGACGCGAGCGAGGCGATCCTCGCGCGTGTGGACGATCTCGGCCGTCTCGGGGTGACGGAGGCCGTTCGGCGCGTCGTGACCCGGGCGCTCGTCTTGCAATGAGGTCGAATGGCGGGATCGTCCGCGCGCGGTGCCAGAGGCCTGCGCAATGCCCGTGCAAGGGCCGCGCATCGGGAAGCTGGTCCTTCGCCTGGGACGGATGAATTGCATGTGAGGGACGTGGGAATCCGCGCGCCACGCCGGGGTTCTGTGGCCCATCGATTGCACCCCTGACCTGCGTGCGCATCCTCGAAGTCGACCCCGGTCGCTGGCGCGTCGAATTCGACAGCGGTCTGGGCCTCGAAGTGGTCCTGCTATTCAGCCGCACCGTGGCCTTCTGGCGATGGGGCGGTGAGCTCTTCGCGGAGGTAAATATCGGCGAGTCATGAAGGCGAGTGGAAATGCAGAGGAGGTCCCCGAAGAGCCTGCCGGATGGCGGGCTCTTCCTGTTTTCGGCGCGGAAGTCAGGTGTGGTAGCCTCCTCGCCCGAAGCCCATGACGAGAGCACGACGAGCGTTTTTACGAGTCACGGGTGCGGCCACGTTTGCCTTGCTCTCCGCGGCTTGTGGGGCGGGCAAGGACGTGGGCGCCGGCCCCGCGGTTCTGGGGCCGCCGCCGAACATCTCCGCGGGGTATCGGGAGTCGCCGCGCGTCCTGTCGGGCCACCGCTGCTTGCGCCTCGCGGACGGGCGGGTGGCGGTGGCGTCGGTCGGGCGCGGGGGGGATCAGGTGATCCTGCAGGCGAGCTGGACGTCCTCGGAGCCCGTGCTCGATTACCTGTGTCGCCGCGAGGACGTCGTGCTCCTTTTCCGGGATGGCCGCGTGGCGCTTCGCAGCTTCGACGCGCACATCGGCCCCGAGAGGCCTTACAACGACTTCACCGAGGGGGGAGTCGGGTTCGAGGCGAAGGGCGGGACGCGTCTCGCCGAGGTCGTCAGCCGTGATTATGGCCTCGCCTGCGTGACGGGCGACGGCCAGGTGCGTTGTCCGCGGGACATGAAGGCGATTTACGGGGAGCTCGAGGCGTACGGCCGCATCCGGACGATGTACGCACAGGGCCGGGCCGCGCTGCTCGAGGATGGTCGATTCGTCCTCGGAGGCCCCGGACGCCCGGAAAACCAGGTGCTGCTCGATCGGGTGGTCCGGGGGTCGATGGCGGACTTCGGATCCAACAGCCTCGTCGGGTGCCTGGTGCGCGACGACGCGAGCGTGTGGTGCTGGGGTCGGAACGATTTCGGCCAGCTCGGCGACGGCACGCGCGAGAGGCGCGACATGCCCGTGCGGGTGGTCGGATTGCCGCGCGTGGTGGATGTCGCCACGTCCGGCGAGCACGCCTGCGCGATCGACGAGCAGGGCGACGTGTGGTGCTGGGGCCGCTCGAAAGACAGAGAGACGGGCGAGGCGGGCAAGAAGGCGACTGCGAAGGTCGCGGTTTGCCCCGTCGACGAAAAGGCGACCCAGGAGGCGCGGAAGTGGGCGGAAGAGCATCCCCCGTGCGAGCCGTCCCCGAAACGGAGCTCGCTCGTCGAGGTGGTCGATCCAAATGTGCCTGTGCGACGACCCGACGACGCATGCGCGCGGCTTCAATGGAATGCGCGGCGCGCCGGGGAGAGCGTGCAGCCCGTGTACAAGCGCGTCCCAGGTTGCGTGATGCCGGACGACGTCCGCGAGGGTCACCCATTGCCCGTCCGGATCGACGAGGTCGAGGACGCCGTGGCGCTCGACCTCTCCCCGAGGCGCACGTGGGCGGTGCGTCGGGACGGCGTCATCGTGATGTGGGGGGCCGACGCGAAGGTCGGCGGCGGGCCGCGAATGCAGGCCTTTCCCGTGGAGAAGGGCGCGGGGGCTTCTCCTAGTTCGCGCTGACGCTCTCCTTCCGCGTCGCCGCCACCCAATCCAGCGCCTCCCAGCCTCGCTCTTTTGCCATCCCCACCGGCACCGGCCGATACAGCGCCGTCGCTGTCACCGTTACGCTCGGACAACCCGCCGGCAGCACGAACGAATGCTGACTTGTGACAGGCGTGAACGGCGGCAGGCGATTGTCGCTCACCATGTCCACCGCGCGATAATGCGGGACGAACCGGTTTCCCTCCGCGTCCACGAGCACCCGCGCGAATGCTTGCCCCGCCGCGCCCGCGAGCGCCGCCGCGCCCGATCCGTCCATCACCTCGGCCGCGAGCGCATCCCCGAGGAAGACCCGATCCCCCGGCATCACCTCCGCCACGCCCTCCGTCACGATTTGGCCGTTCGCCGCGGATACGATCTTCCATTCGGCGACCGGCACCCGGATCGGAATTCCCTTTTCCGCCGGGGAGAGCGCCGGATCCGCAAAGATGCCGACGCCCGGATAGTCCAGCCAGTTCCCCGTCTCCCGCACCACCCGCAAAACCTGCCCCGGCTTCGCGTGGGCCGCGCCCTCCGGCCAGGACCATTGCGTCCCCGTGACCGCCACGCCTTGCCCGATCACCCCCTCCGCCCACGCGCCGCCCACGTCCGGCACCGTCGGCCCCGCGCTCGCCACGAGCAGCTCGCCGCAGGCCTCGGCACGGACCACGAGCACGAGTGATCGCATCGGCTCGCCCGTCGGCAATGCGTGCCCGCATCCCTGGTTCGACAGCGTCACTGCCACGTCGACCACGCCTGCCGCCGTCTTCGCCGTCATCCACATTCCGAGCGCCAGATCCAAAAGACGCGGCGTCCCCGTGAGCGGGCCTCGAAATGCGTGGGATCGAATCTGCTCCGGCGGCCGCACGAATCCGAACGTGATGCCTCCGTTCTTCGGGGTCGTCTTGTCCAGCGTGTTCCAGAGCCCCTCGTTCGGCGGCATGTGGCAATGCTGGCAAGGAGCGCCGACTTCGGCCCACGGGCTCGCCGACCACTCCGCGAACGTCGAATGCACGGGCAGGCCACCGGGAAAACGCGCCGGATCGACCGTCTGGCCCGGGAGCAAGGCCGGCTGCGTTTGCTCGTGGCAGCCCGCGCAGAACGTCGCCTCGGAGAATTTCGGCTGATAACTCCCGCCCATGAACTCGTTCGGCACGTCGGGCAGCGGGCCGAACATCACCTGGCGGAGTTTTCCGAGGGGCTCGTCGGACACCTTCTCGCTCGGCCGCTGCATGAGCAGCCGTCCCGCCGTTCCCGGCGGTTTCGTCAGATCGATGTCCCGCACCTTGTGGCACGTGTCGCAATGGTTTCCATTCTCGAACGCGATGCCCGTCGCCTCCAGCAAATCCCGCCCGCCCGCCTTTCCATCGAGCCCCGCCGCGTGGCAATCGGCGCACGCGCCGAACGACGTGGGTTTTTCCGCCGCCGGTAGCGCCGGATCATCGCAGGCGAGCGCGCCCTTCGCGCCGCACCCATTGAGATCCGGCAAGACCCCGCCGCCGAGATAACAACGCGGCCCGGCCTCCATCATCGTGCCCGGCACCCGCCCCGTCCGCCATTCCCCGCCCGCTGCCGCGCACGACGCCGCGTCCGCGTGCGCGCGCGAAGTCCCCGCATAAAGATCCTGCACGAGCGGGTCGCGCGTCGCCTTCGCGTGCGCCGATTGCTGAAATTGCGCCACGAGCGTCGTGTGACAGTGCCCGCAAACCGCCGTCGTCGCGTCGAGGTTCTCGTCCCCCACGCCCGGCGGTCCGAACTTGTAGCCGTCCGCATTGTCGGGCGGCGCCACCTCGTGCAGTACGAGCTCGAGCGGCCCCTCGGGAAGCGCGTCGAGCTCGATCCCGGCGCTCCGGTAGCCCACCTTCGCCGCGACCACCGTGGGCGCGCCCGGGATCGACGCGGAGAGCTCGATCGAAAACGCACCATCGTCGCCCGTCACGAGCGCGGGCGCGCCGCCGCCTTGCATCACGATCGCGCCGGCGAGGGGCGAAGCGCCGTCCGTCACCACGCCCGTCACGGTGAAGACCTCGGGCAACGCGCCTCCCGCGCCCGTCGTCGGACCGACCGACGCCGAAGACGACGACGAGGACGACACGGTCGTCGCCGCGCCGCCCGCGCCGCCTGCACCCGCGGGTGCGTCTTCCCCGCAGCCGGAGAGCATCCTGGTCGTGGCCGCGACCACGATCGAGGCCGCGGCGAGACGCGCGTGTTTCACGGGACCCCTCATGCGCGAACGCTACCACCACGCTCGCTCGTTTGCGCTCGGCGTGCCTTCGGGGGAGGCTCGGGCCATGGATGAGGATGTGCTGATCGCGCGGGCGTCGCGCGCCCCGTCGTTGCTCGTCGCGACGGACTTCGACGGCACGATCGCCGACATCGTGCGCGAGCCGGACAACGCGCGCGGAAGGAACGACGCGTTCGCCGCGCTGTCCAAGCTCGCGTCCATGCCCGCCGTGGACGTGGCCGTCGTCTCGGGGCGCGACATGGAGAGCCTGCGCGCGCGGACGGCCATGCTCGGACGGATCTACCGCATCGCCGAGCACGGGGCCTTCATCGAGGAGCCCGACGGCAGCGTCATCCGATCGGTGCACGGCGTGATGTCACACGAGGTCATCGATCGCGTCGCGCGTCGCGCCGAGGCCATGGCCGCGCGTGTGCCCGGGATGCGCGCGGAGCGCAAGGTGAGGGGCGCGGCCCTGCACGTGCGCGAGGTCGAGCCAGCGTTTCGCGACGCTGCGGCGGAGGTGCTCGCCGCGTTTCGCGAGATCGCCGCGGCCGAGGGGCTCGCGGTGATGGAGGGTCGGCAGGTGGTCGAGGCGCGTGACCCGGCGGCCTCGAAGGAGGACGCGCTGAATCAGCTTCTCTGGGAATTTTCCCAGAAGACGTTCCTGATCTACGCCGGAGACGACACCACCGACGAGGGCGCGATCGCCCTCGCGCGGCAGCATGATGGGGCGGGGATTTACGTGGCCTCGGCGGAGCGGCCGACGCCGAACGTCGAAGCGGACTTGGTGCTGCCCGGCCCACGCGCGTGGGCCGAGCTGCTCGATCGCATCGCGGAGGCCCGCGCCGCGGTCACTGACCGATCAGCGCCTTGATCTCCTCGGCGATCTTCTCTTCTTCGCCCTCGCCGTAGCCGGCGTGCATGTGGCGGATCGTGCCCGTCTTGTCGACGATGAACGCGGTCGGCATCTTGGGCGGGCTGTAGGCCTTCGCGGCGCTCTTGTTCTTGTCCCAGACGATCGAGAACTTCACGCCCGTCGCCTTGACGAACTCCTCGAGCTTGGCCTTGTCCGTGTCCTCCTCGTCGACGCTCACCGCGATGACGCTGAGGTCGCCGCCGAACTGATCGACGAGCTCCTGGTACTTCGGGAACGACTTCTTGCACGGTCCGCAGTACGTCGCCCAGAAGTCGATGATGGTCACCTTGCCGGAGGCTTCCTTCACGCTCTTCGGGCCCTCGCCGGTGACCGCCTCGGCGGTGAACTCGGGCGCCGGCTTCCCGACGAGGTCGCCCTCGGCGCCTCCGGTCTCTGCACCGCCACCCGACGCGGCGCCGCCGCCGCACGCGGCGAGGGTGAGCGAGAGGGCCGCGCCCATGACGAGCGCGCTGAGGGTGCGGACAATCGACGATCTCGAGCTCATTCAGGTCTCCTGGTTTTGCTAAGACGGCGCTCTTTGCGCTCGGAAACTGCGGCTTCGGGCCTCGATCGCACGATCACGATCGGGGGCGAACCGCGCGCACGGCGCGAGCTTACCTCAGCCCAAACCCACCCAGTCGACTTTGTGACGAACCAAGGGCACCATGCGGGCCCATGACCGCGAGAACCTCGCCCAGGGTCCGGTCGCGCCACACCCTCCGCGCCGCCCTCGCCTCGATCGCCGTCCTCGCGCTCGCCGCGTTTGCAGGCTGTCAAATCAGCGTCGGTGATCAGGCGTGCACCGAGCAGTCCATCGTCAACGACAAGGACGACGCCTGCCCCTACGGCCCGCCCGGAGGCCCCAAGGTCCGCGAAACCGGCTGCCCCGAGCTCACGATCCTCGACCCCTCGGCATGCACCACGGCCCCGAGCTGGGCCGAGGTCTACGAGATCCTCCGCGGCCCCTCGGCGGGCTGCACGATCGGCGGCTGCCACGGCGCGGCGCCGGGCGCGCGTGGCATCTTCCTCTCGGCCGACAGCTCCGACGCGTTCTACGACGAGCTCAAGGGCTACGCAGGTGCGCAGGGGTATCCGTACATCAACGAGGAAGACCCCTCGCGCTCCTGGATCCTCTGCAACCTCCAGGGCACGCCGGGCGGCGGCGCGCCGATGCCGCCGCCGAGTGGTCTGTCGGACGCCGACTACGCCCTCATCGAGCAGTGGGCCCTCTGCGGCCTGCGGCGGACGGGCGGCGGCAGCGACGCCGGTCCCTGAAGCGCGGGGTCACCTCTGGAAGAATCTTGACGCGGGGCGAGAAAAACCCCGTTATACAAGAGAAAACCGGAGCTTCTCGCGATGCTGAACGAAGACACCTCTGCCTCGCTCGTCGTGCGCGCCGGTCGCGCGCTCCTCGTGGTTCTCGTGCTCGGCGGAGGCCTCTTCGCGAGCACCGGCTGCGCGCCGGTCGCGCCCTATGAGCGCGGCAAGCTCGCGCACCCGACGATGACGGCCGCGGACATGGCCGGGTTCGGTGAGTCGCACCTGCGCGCCATCACCGAGGGCGCGGTCGGGGGCAGCGGCGGCACCGGCAGCGGTTGCGGCTGCAACTGATTTCCTCCTCCGAGCCGAAGGTCGCCATCTTGTCGGATCCTTTTTTTCGGGGACGGGGCTATCGTGGCCACCGCGTGATTCGCCGCCTCGCACAAGCCCTCCTCGCCCCGCTCGTCGCCGCCGCGATCACCTTCGCGCCCGCGCCCGCGAGCGCCGCGCCCAACGACGAGGAGGTCGAGACCCTCGTCCAGACGGTGCTCGAGGCGAGCTACAAAGAAGGCAACTACAAGGAAGCGCTCGACACGCTGAACCTCGCGAAGCAAGCGTGCGCCAAGAAGAGCGCGTGCAGCTCCAAGGTCCGCGCCAAGCTCTACGTCGCGCTCGGCACCGTGCTCGCCGGCGGCATGAAGAAGCCGAGCGACGCGAAGGCCGCGTTCGCCACGGCGATCAAGGAAGACCCGACCGTCGCGCTTTTCCCCGACTTCACCTCGCCCGAGATCGAGAAGGCGTGGAGCGAAGCGCGGAACGCGGGCTCGCCGAGCGGCGGCAACCAGGAGACGAAAGAGGCCAAGGCCGCGTCGGGCGGATCGAAGAAGCTCAAGGCCACGTACGAGGGCCAGGCCCCTGGGCGCGGCTGGCGCACCGGCGAGGGCTCGTTCTACTACGAGCAGGCGATCAAGGCGGAGAAGCAGAGCGAGTGGCTCGACTGCGCCACGTACGGCAGGGCGTCGTACGAGGCCGAGGATCGCACCTCGACGCTCTTCCTCGTTGCTTCATGTGAGTCGCGCGCCGGCCTCTGGGTCGAGGCCGTCTCCGACTACGAGGCCACGGCCGAGGCCGCGCAGCGCAAGAACATCCGCCAGATGGCCGCGCAGGCCCAGCGACGCGCCGAAGAACTGCGCGGAAAAATTCCGAAGATCGTCATCCAGAAGCCTTCGGGCGCGACCGACCTCAAGGTCCGCATGAACGGCGTCACGCTCGAAGACGATCAGCTCGGCAGCGAGATCCTCGTCAACCCCGGCGAGCGCACGGTCATCGCGACGGGCAAGGTGAACGGCGCCGAGCAGTCCTTCGAGCAGAGCGTGAACGTCGGCGAGGGCGAGACGGCGACGGTCGAGATCAAGCTGCGGCCGAAGGGCAAGGCGATCGACCGCGCCCTCGTCCAGTGCATGCAGAACGCGCAGACGCAGGACGAGTTCGACGAGTGCATCGCGAAGAACAGAAAGCTCCCGCTGAACCTCAAGTTCGGCCTCGAGTTCTCCGCGTACCACGACTCCGACAAGGTCGACGTCGTGAGCCCGACGCTCTTCTTCAACGTCGAGAACCCCACGAGCGGCTGGGGTTTTGGTGGCTCGTTCCTCGTGGACGTGGTGACGGCTGCCTCGACGGACATCGTGGCCACGGCCTCGCCACGCTGGACCGAGCAGCGCTACGTGCCTGCGCTCGGCGGACACAAGAAGTTCGGCGACGTCGACGTGAACCTTCACGCGGCGATGTCGATCGAGCCCGACTACCTGGCGACGAGCGTCGGCACCACGCTCGCGCTCGACCTCCGGCAGAAGACGGTCACGCCGAGCCTGAGCTACGACTTCTCGTACGACGTCGCGGGTCGATCGGGCACGAGCTACGAGGTCTTCTCGCGGCGCATCCAGCGCCACGCGGTCGACCTCGCTTCTTCGTTCGTGCTCGACAAGAACTCCGTGCTGACGACGAACTTCAGCTTGGTGATCGAGTCGGGCGACAGCTCCAAGCCCTACCGCTACATCCCGACGTTCGCGCCGGACATCGCTCCGCGCGTCTTGCCGGGACAGTCGCTCGCGACGGTGAACTTCTACCGCAACCCCGAGCGCATCCTCGAGCAGCTCCCGCTCTCCCGCCAGCGCTTCGCGCTCGCCGGCCGCTACGCGCGTCGCTTCTCCGCGAGCACGCTGCGCATGGAAGAGCGTCTCTACGCGGATAGTTGGGGCCTCAAGGCCACGACGACGGATCTGCGCTACCTCTACGACGTCGGCAAGAACGTGCGCATCTGGCCGCACTTCCGCTTCCACGCGCAGACGGGCGCGGCGTTCTGGCAACTCGCGTACGTGGCGGAACGGACGCCGACGGGCCTGCAAGTTCCCGCGCTGCGCACCGGCGACCGTGAGCTCGGGCCGCTGCTCGGCGTGACCGGCGGGCTCGGCACGCGCATCGCGTTCGGCGAGGCCAAGAACTGGGGCCTCATCGCGAGCGGCGACGTCATCTACACGCGCTTCATGAACACGCTCTTCATCCTGCAGCGCTTCGGTTACTTCGGCGCGCTCACGCTGGAGGTCGACGTCGAATGATGACGGTCAAGACCGCCTTCGCCTCGTCGCTCCTTGCCCTTGGCACGCTTGGCACGTTGGGCCTCCTCGTCGGCTGCGGCAACCGCGCCGTCGACGAGCGCATCGCCGCGCTCGGCGAAGAGGATCCGAACGTCCCCGTCGGCGAGTTCCATCGCCCCGGACAACCCTGCGTGCTTTGCCACGGCGAGTACTTGCGGGAGAACCCGATCATGAGCGTCGGCGGGACGATCTACGCGTATCCGACGCTTTCGGCGGAGCAGAAGCCGCTGCCCGTCAAGGGCGTGAAGGTCAAGCTGACCGACTCGTTCGGCGAGCAATACGAGGTCGGCACGAACTGCGCGGGCAACTTCTTCATCGAAGCGGAGAAGTGGGACCCAGCCTTTCCGCTGCGCGCCGAGATGGAGTACCCGGTGCCGGGGTCGCTCGAGAGCACGAAACGCGTGGTCATGTCGACGCGCATCAGCCGCGACGGATCCTGCGCGGGCTGCCACGTGGGCACGCGGAACCAGGGTTCGCCTGGGTGGGTGACGTGCGCCGAGGCCGAGACGGAGCCGCCGTTCCCGCCGCAAGATGCCACCTGCCCGGGAGCTCCGAAATGAACACACGACGCAAGGCAAGCCTTCTTTGCTTCGGCGTGACGCTCCTCGCCGCCGCGGGCTGCGGCGACCTCGGCCCCGCCGTGAACGAAATCGCGGCGCCGCCCTTCGACCCGACCTCGTTCCGCGCGGTCTCCGCGGTCCTCGAGCGCCGCTGCGGCACGCTCGATTGCCACGGCCACATGGCGCGGCCGCTGCGGCTCTACGGGCAATACGGATTGCGTCGGTACGAGGAGCGGAACACGCCGAACGTCGAGAACTACGACGAATACTATTCCGGCGGGAAGGAGCCCACGACGCTCGCCGAGCTGGAGGACAACTACCGCTCGATTTTGGCGCTCGAACCGGAGCTTGCGGCGAAGGTCTTCGCGAAGACCGCGGATCCCGAGGTGCTGTCGATCGTGCGCAAGGCGCGATTGCGCGAGAAACACAAGGGCGGACTCTTGTGGAACAAAGGCGACCCCGGGGATGTGTGCCTGGTCAACTGGCTGACGGGGAATACGGATACGACGCAGTGTGAGGTCGAGCTCGGGCATCCGTAGCGCGACGCGTCCGTAGCGCAATGAAGTGCCGAGGCGGGTTCAGCCCGCCGTAAACGCGCCTGTTGCGCAAATGGGCGCATATTTTGCGCGAGTTGCGCAATGCACCAACTGCGCATCCGAGGCCATTTCGGGCCCCGTGCCGAGAGCTGCCCGGCGGAATTCAGCGGCTTCCGTTGTTGGCACGATAACTGCCTCGCGTCCGCGCCCCGCGATGGCGCCGTCGTCATCTCGCGGATTTGTCGAGGAGGTT
Source organism: Polyangium jinanense (assembly GCF_028435265.1). GTDB lineage: Bacteria > Myxococcota_A > Polyangia > Polyangiales > Polyangiaceae > Polyangium > Polyangium jinanense. Next base: position 136,506 of record NZ_JAGTJK010000002.1, read on the forward strand.
CATCATGTTTCGTAGGTTTGCAACGTTGATCAAGCCCTTGGCTGCGCTCGTGCTCTTCTGCGCTGCCCCGGCCGCATGTTTCATGGGGAGTCCCGACCCGCAGGAGAATGTCGAGGCGGACACCGACGAGGCGAGCAGCGCGCTGCTGCCAGTGGGCAGCCCGTGTTCCAAGGACTGTCAATGCGAGCTGGGCACGGCCTGCAAGTCGTATGAAGGCGCTCCAAAGGTGTGCACGAGGCTCGCTGCGGGCAGCCCGCCCCCGCCGAGCCCCCTTTGCGCAGCCACATGCCAATGTCCGGGTTCCACGACCTGTGTCTTCAACGGGGGACTCTATGGCACCTGCCAGGCGCCGAAGGAGCCTTGCAGTAGCGATTGTGATTGCGGCGTCCGTAAGATTTGCTCCAACGGTGTCTGCAGCACTGCCTTCCAGCCCTACCCGCAGTGCGTTTGCGACAAGCACTGTCCCTCAGGGAAGGCCTGCGTCAGCGGCGGCTGTCAATAGCTGCGCAGCGCGGTCACCGTCGTGAGACCTGGGGTCCCGCCCCATCTCGATTAGAACCGTAGGTGACCTCGGTATGAGAATGTTATCGGGTCGTCTTCGACGTTGTCTTTGAAGTCGAGTCTCCCCGTGACACCCTCGAAAACACCCGTGCCGCTGCCCGGTACGATGGGATGTTGGCATCGTCCAAAGATCTCAGTAGCCGGGTCGGGGCAATCCTCGTACTTCGCCTCGAACCGGTAGGTCGTCTCGAACGTGCCTTCGTTTCCGTTGTACGAGCCAACGAAGATCTCCCTGCCCGTCTCGAGATAGGTCCCACTCGGCTTGCATTCGCTGGTCTCGACGATGACATAAAGGCACCCGTTCAAGTCCCCCGTCATCGGGTTGAAGAAGTCGGCTCCGAAGGTGTCGAGGTCGGGACATTCTGGGGTGCTCTCGGAAACGGGAGCCAAGGCGAGCCCGTCTATCTGCGTCGCACCCCCGGCAAGCACCGGGGAGGGAGCCATCGAAAAAGCACTGATGATGGCCCCCACCGATATCACCGCGACGATGTAACCTTGCCTCATGGTCAGCCTTCTTCTTCATGCAGGGTTCTGCGCAAGCGAGAGGTGGAGGAAAGGTACTCGTCGAGGATAAATCGTGAATGGGGAATCCCCTGATTTTCACCCCGAGAAGGGTGTAAATGACATGTAGGCGCTACAGGCCGGGGCAAAAACCCCTCTCGGACGGTCGCGCTGGGGGGATATTGCCAGCGGTCGCTCGGTCGCTTGATCGACGCGCTCACGCTACCAGGCGCCGGTGCTCGGCGCCTTCCCAGCGTTCCAGAGCCAGATGCTCAGCGCGCCCATGCCAGAACCGTAGGCACGAAAGGCCCAGGGATCGAACCCCACCGGCGCGTTCCAGCCATAAGGGTCGATCGTGAGCCTTTGGCCATCATTGGCGCGGGGTTGCCGTGGTGAGCCTGCAAAGCTTCAGCGAGAGCGCCATTTCGGTCATTTCCGACATGATCACGCGGCCTTGGCCAGGTCGAAGAGATTCCCACGTTCAGCATCCTCACCCGGCCAGCTGCGGGGCGGTCGATCATGCTATCTGGCAGGGTCGTTTTGCTTTATTCTGCGCGTACAGCGCCTGATCACGCGTCCAGGAGGCCCCATGTTCGAAATTATTCAAAGGAATGACCAGAGAGCCCCCCTCGCCATCATGGAGGACCATATCAATAACAACGTAAACGATCCGTGGACGACGTGCCCGTGGGTGAAGGTTGGAAACCTTTACATGTCCGTGACCCAAACGTCCGATTCATCCTGGCCGACACTGGTCAGGCACCTTCAGAGCCAGGGACAAACGAAATTCACCGTATTCTCGGGACGGCACGGTACACAGGCTGGGCAGGCGGTCTCGGAAAGCAAGGGGATTTTGAGTTCCAAATACGTCCTCGACAAGGCATTTTATCAAAACGATGTGAGGGCGGCGGCGCAGTTCGGCAATGCAGTGAAGGTGGTCGACGTCGGGGCGAGCCCCCAGACGACGACCACGGTCGATTTTGCAGGCCAACACGAAGCAAGCGCTCGCCAGCGGTGTCGTCATCTATGCGTGGTGCCACTCGCTGTTTTCGATGATGGACCACAGCGCAGAACTTTACAGCGCCGTGTATAACAAGAAAGTCGTGAACAAGGATGGAATTCGCATGAGGAACTACGCTGTCGAATCGAGAGCGTTGTGGCTCAGCAACCTCAAAGTCGCGCAGCTCGTGACCGATTGGTACAGTTGGGTCCCTTGAGGCCTAGGCCTTGCGCTCGGCCGCTCGCTCGGGCATAGGCCTCGCCCATGGGCGCCTTCTTCACCAACGTGCATGTCCGCCTCCCCAAGGGGGCCTCGTTCGAGCCGTTCCGCGCCGCGCTGATCGCCGCCGCCGAGGAAGAGGGCGCGGAGCTCTGCGCCGAGGGCGCGGAGCCGGACCGGACTGTGCTGATCCTCGGGCCGAACAAGCACGGCTGGGTGTCCATTTACGACGAGCGCACCGAGGGCCAGGACCAGGCGCTGCTCGACGGTCTCGCCGCGCTGGCCTCGCGCGCGCTGGGGGCGCCCGCCATCACCGTACTCGTGCACGACAGCGACGTGCTTTGCATGGACCTCTTTGCCGAGGGCGCCTGCGTCGACCGATACAATAGCCATCCGAGCTATTTCGGCGAGGAGGCCGATGAAAGCGACGCCGAAGAAGTTTCGGGACACCCGGAGCGGTGGGCGTCGCGCTTCGCGCTGGGAATATCGGCCGCGGAGCTCAGCGCCATCTGGAGCGGCAAGGAGCTCTTCGCGGAGGCCACGCTGGCCGAGACGGCGCGCGCCCTGGGGGCACCGCCGGAGCGGATGGGCGTGGGGTACCGTTATCTGGACGAGAAGACCCGGGCGAAGGCGACGGCGCTGCGCTTCCGGCTACGCGAGCGGCCGGGGTACGAGGCCGCCGCCGCGGGGCCGACGGTGCTCGTGGCACAGACGGTCGGGGAAAGCGTGCCGGCGAGGTTTTCGGTGGGCGACGAATTGCGCGTATCGCTGACCACGCATAACCACGGCGGGCCGTCGCAGGGATTGCAGGTGGTGGCCTGGGGCGAGGCGATCACGCAGGGCCTCGTGAAGGTGGAGCGCTTCGAGGTGCTCGTCGGCGATGTGCGCGCGGGCGCGCAGCACGAGAATGTGGCGCCCTCGGCGCGCGACTACAAGTGCACCCCGATGGTGGTGGCCGAGCTGGAAAAGGCCGTCTTGCCTGCGGGCGTGCCTGGCGGCTTTCATGCAATGGCACCCGGCGGGGACTGGCAGCGCGCCTTCACGGCCATGCAACGGGCGCAGGTGCACGTGAACGTGGTGGGCCGGGTGGTCTCCGCGGGAGCGGCGACGCTCCACGTGGGATTGAAGCCGCTCGCGCATCGCGAGGGGCGGACGTCGATCACTTACGAGCTTACCCTGGACGCGCCTCTCTGGCGTCCGCTGCGCGCGGCGCCGGAGATGCCATCGCAGGTGCTCCTGCCGCTCTCGATGGGGCAGCTTTGGGTGGCATTCGTGGTTTTCCCCGACCGCAGCGAGGCCGTCGTCCAGCACGCGGCGCAGGCGTTCGAGAAGCTCGCGACGCTGGTGGCGCCAGCGTCGGGCTTCGACACCGCCATGTTCCTCGCCAAGGCGGGCCGCCGTCCCGACTCGAAATCGGCGCCGGGCAAAGGGTTTTTCGAGGGCGCGCGCTGGCGGAAGCTCGTCGAGGGAATGCACAAGGAGCAGGTCGTCACTGTACAACGGCAAGAGGACATGCACGCGCTCATGGCCCAGGCGGCGGCCACGGGCGTGATGCCAATGCCAGGGCTCGGGGTCTCGTTCGGCGGCTCGATCCTGCCGCAAAACAAGCCGGAGACCGCGGTGCTCAGCCTATGGGTGAACGTCACGGAGCTCGCCGAGGCGCAGGTATCCGCGGAACGGGCGCATCTCGTCGAGGTGGTGGAGGGCGCCATGGAGCGGCTTGGCGCGCTGCAAGGGTTTCTGACGCGCTGGGGGACGGCGCCGTCGAACAGCCTGAACACGACGCCGTACGAGGTGGCGTGCGGCATTCACGGGGACACGCTGCACCCGAGCTGGGCCTCGCGCTGGCTGCGCGCGGTGGGGAGCGAGGCGACGTGGATCGGGGCGCCGCTGCTCGCGCATCTGGACGCGGATTCGCGGAAGAGGCTCGCGCAGGTGGCGGACGTGCGCCCGGGGACAGGATGGCTGCGCGTGGAGCCGCGGCCGGGGGAATCGCTGACGGAGATCGAGCAGGCGCTCGCGGCGTTGTTGCCGGAGCGTTGAGGAATGTCGGTTATTTGCCCTTCGTGCTCGTTTGGGCAAAGAAGCCGTCATGCGATTTCGCGATGTAGCGCTCGGGCTCGTGGGATTTTTCGGTTGTGCTTGCGGCGGCAAGTCCGCCCTCGAAGTGGAAAGCGGTGCCGGCGGTGCTGGGAACGGAAGCAGCAGCGCAAGCTCGTCCAGCTCCGGCGGCGGAGGCGTCGGACCTGGCGCGCCCTATAGCCTCATGCTCTCGGGCAAGCTCGCGACCTATCCCCTCGCCATCGCCCCAGACGGCTCCGCCTGGGTGTTCGGCGGGACCTACACCGAGCCAACCCCCGGCTACCCCGAATGGGAGAGCGCCTGGGTCTCGAAGATCGATCCCCACGGAACCATCGTGTTCACCGGGACCCTCGACGGCGAGGACATCGTCGTCGAGCCCATCGCCATCAAAACCGACGCAGAAGGCAACGTGCTCCTCACCGCCTATGCGAAGCGGACGCCGGGCTCGCAGGCGGACCTCGACATCCTGGGGAACAAGTTCGGAACCTACGACGAAGCTCCCTTCATCGTGCGTCTCGATCCGAGCGGAAACATTCTGTGGGTATCCATCACCGACAGCCAGAAGACCCCGAGTGATCCGCCCGCGCATCGCTTCACCGACATCGGCGCCGATGGCGAGGGGAATGTGTATGTGGCCGGCTCGATCTCGAGCCCGTTCGTATCGGATGAAATCGATTCCGAGGTGACGGTTCGAGCGCCTGGTGGAGGCACGTATCTGGACGGGTACACGATGCCGGCCATGAAAACCGTGTTCTGGAAGCTCGAAGTGGAGCCGAATGGGGACTTCTGGCTCGCGCGATCATCGTATTACCAGAAAGCACGGGTCCAGAGGTTCAAACAGGGTGGGCAGTTGCAGAGCGAGGTGACGGAGAGCGTGTGCTGGGTCGATGTGTTCGCCTTCGCGCCCGACGGCAAAGAAGGATTTTTCATGGCCCGCGCAGAGGACCCCGCCGAGCACTGTTATTCCTCCCTACGGCATCACTCGCTCGACGGGAAAAGCGATTGGTTCATCGAAGGAACCGAGTTCTACGCCGTCCACACGACGCTCACGAGAAGCTCCCCCGGACGTGCATGGCTGGGCCTCGGGCTCGAAGGGACCATCAACATCAATGGATCCACGCTCACAGGCAAAGATTACGGCGATATCGTCGTTGCCGAGATCGACGAGCACGGGACGTTCTTGCAATCCGCGACGTACGGAGGACCAGGAGACGATTACGTGGAGCAAATCGCGCTCGATGACGAAGGTCGTCGGTACATGGCCGGCTATTTCACGAGTCAAATCGACTTTGGACAAGGCGAGCTCGTGAACAGCAGCGGACAGCCGCGCGCCATTTTCGTGACCCGGTTGGATCCTTGAGTCGGGCGGGCTCCCCCCGCTACTTTGCCGCCGCCTCCGGGCGAGCGGAAAGCTGCGCCAGCCGAAGGACGGCTTTGGCATGTCCGTTCGACAGGTCATCCTTGGGAAAGATATCGATCGTCTCCTCGGGAGGAATGCCGCGCGCCTCGAACAGCTGGCCTTCCGTGTCCAGGTAGATCTCGTTCGACAATTCCACCTTCCAGCCGTTCGGCAGAGGCTTCTCGAGCACGTCGGAGAAAGCGCCTCGTGTCGTCGTCCCGAAGTGCTTGACGTGGGGGAGAGCCCGCATGGCGAGCGTGAACGTTTCTCCAGCGCTCACGGTGACGTCGCTCGTCAGCAGATAGACCTGACCGGTAAAGCGCGGCCGCGGGCTCGGCTCCACATGGAATGCCTGCGGCGCCATGCCCTTCGCGCGGTAGGCCTGCTTGGTGAAGGCAAGCCGCTTCTGGTCGGCAAAGCGGTTCGCAATCGCGCGGGAGATCAGGTCGTAGCCGCCGCGGTTGTTGGTGACGTCCACGATGACCGCAGCGGCGCCGTGAAAGGCTGACATGGCCTCGTCCAGCACGAGGTCCAGGGCGGAGAGCTCCTTCTCGCGCGAGAGCTTATCGCCGAAGCCCCCCATCGTGACCACGTTGAGATACCCGACGCGCGGGGCGGCGAACCCCCATAAGATCCGATCGTTGGCGGCCTGATGCCCCTTTCCGCCGAGGATGACCTGCAGAATGCCATCGCGGTAGGCCCGCAACCACGCGCGCTCGACCTCCTTCGCGGGTCGACCCTCGGCGCGGGCACGCGCCGAGAGCAGCTCGAGCGTTGGGCTGTGCGTCTCCTCGAAGTTCAGCGCGTCGGCGCCGATTTCGGCCGAGAGATTGACATGCGCGTCGCCGAGGCCTTGCAGCGTCGTGGAGAGGACGTCGAACAGCTTCCGCTCGGGCATTCCAGGCGACACCTGCGCGCGCCCCGCTTCAACACGTGCCGACCAGTCCAGGTTGCGTTCCTTGAAGAATGCGTAGTGCTCCGCGAGGGTGGCGGCGAAGACTTCGAAGACCGCAGGTGCATCCCACGCGCGGTTCTCATCATTGCAGGAGGCCGGCAGCCGGTCGATCCTGTCGAAGAGGTATCGCGTCTCGTCCGGACGGCTGAGAAAGTGCATGGCACCCTCCGGTCCGGGCTGGCTATAGCCAAAAATCTCGAGCAGCCCCGCAGTCTCGTTGGGGTCTGCATAGCAGCCTGCGGCGCTTTCGTGGTGAAGCCGTAGCCCCTTGTCGGATACCGTCAGGAGCCAGCCGTAGCCGCGCGAGCGCCACGAGCCTCGCACACCCTTCGCCGTCGTCTCTCCCTGGATGACCGGGCTTATCGTGGCGGCCGCCGGCGGGGCGAGCGGCGGAGAGCTGCCGCCGGGGCCCGATGCGGCGCAGCCGGTCATCAGAACGCAAAACCCAGCAAGAAGGCGGAGATGCATCATATCGATCGAGGTTCTAGAGCGCCGAACGGTTCGGCGCTCTGCGAGATCGCGAAGCGGTTTCCCCCTCGGGACGAAAGAAGGCTAGAACATCGAGCGGTTGTCAAACCGATCGATGTTCTAGCTGAACTGCTCCATCACCTGCTGGCCGGTCATTTCCCGGGTCTGGTTGGCGAAGCAGTAATAGGCCGGTTTCTCGTCGATGTAGACCTGCAGGTTGAAGGCCCACTGGGTATCGCCGTCGAGCACGCCGACCGGCACCGCATGGAAGCCGCCGGCCTTCAAACGATAGAACAGGTGGGTGCCGCACTGGCCGCAGAAGCCGCGCTGGGCCCAGTCGGAGGAATCGTAGATGCTCGGCTCGCGACCGCTGAAACGTACCTGTTGGGTGCTGTGCACCACCAGCAGCGGGCCACCGGCCCACTTGCGGCACATGCTGCAGTGGCAGGCGCTGACGCTGGCATCTTCCAGGGTGACGCTGACCTTGGTAGCACCGCAGAGGCAATTACCGTGTTTTTCAAGGGACATGGGGATGGCTCCGTGCGCTGGGTAGGGCCTGACGGTCTAGCAGGTCGGTGAGCGCATAGGGCAAACCGGGAATTCCTGCTCCCCGGCGCCTAGCACGCTTCCCGTGCGGCTGGCAACCGTGTCCTTATCAGATGGGAGACACTCGACGTCATCGAGCGGGAGGCCCGCGTCTCACCCACCGGCGAGGCACTCGGGATTGCAGCGCTCGGCGATGCAACCGGGGACTTGACGCACGGAGCACAGGACTCGGACAGGCTCTTCGTCATCGTGCACGCGGCGACTGACTCGGGGCTCACCGGCGCCGGGCGAAGTTTCATTCGCCCACGCTGGTAGCACTCGGGCGGTCTGGACGTCACGACCGTTCCGCCCAGGGCGCGCAGAGGGAGTCCGAGGAGAGGCGGTTTCTTTCATCCCTTCACGGTCGTGAGCGGCCAGAGGCGGGCCACTCGCCGCGCGACCCCCGCGTCTTCCACCGATTGCACGACCGGCGTTATCGGTTTGTATGCATAGGGCGCCTCCTCCTTCATACGCTGGTGATACTTGGCGAGGATATCCCGCCGGCAGCGCACCTGAGGTGAGTCGGGATCGCTCGGCGTCACCACGCGGAGCCGGGCCATGGCTTCCGTTGCCGCGGTTCGTCGTGCGGGAGGTCGAGGAGTATCTCCGGTGCGGACTCCTCGAATATGGGGTCATTCGTGTGGCGTACGCGGCGTGGAAGGACACGGTTGCGTTTGCGGCATCGTCGGTTTGTCCACGGGAGCGGGGGAAGATCAGGGACATCCTCCCCCGCCTTCATGATCGAAGTGCCGAACGCGCTGCTCTCGCTCGATACCGATCACGGTCCATCCTCCGTGCGCCTCGGGTACGGGCGTACGCATTCTGATGGGGACGGTGCGCCCTTGCCCTGGTGCTGTCCAGCCGTTGCGAATGTCCCGCATTCAGGGTGGCGCGTTGGCGTGCATCTATCCTAGAATCTTGGTGGAGGTGGAGTATCATGAATACGCTCACCGGCGTGGAACCACAAGCACTCGACGATACGTCCCCGTCGAATCGCACGGATGCACTCGGTCCGGAGACATATCTCCATTGCAATGGTATCGCGTGCGCTGAGGAGGAAGTGCGCACGCTGAGGGCTGTCGTGAAGTCGCAGACCTCCATGATCGAGCAGCTTGGCGTTGCTCAGGCGCTCGTCAATTACGCCCTCGACGGCATCACGCTCACGTCCCTCGACGGCCGCGTTATTTATGCGAACGCGAGCTTCAAGGCAATGAGCGGGTTTGGAGAGAGCGCCGTCGGACTCACTCTCGAGGAGTTCTACGATCCCGAGAATTATGCAAGGCTCCAGGCTGAAGTCGTCCCTGTGCTCTTTGACACGGGCGCATGGAGCGGCACCCTTCGAATCAGGCGTCCGAATGGCAGTGAATGGCTGGGACAGACCTCCGCCTTCCTCATCAGAGACGCCGCGGGGGCGCCCACGGGAATGGCCGGATTTTTTCGGGATGTCACGACGAGCACGGCCGAGCGCCTCCAGCTCAAGCTCCAAACCGAGCTGGTCAAGACCCAGCAGCGGGCCCTCCGCGCGCTCGGGACTCCGCTCTTGCCTATCGCCGACGGTGTCGTGGCCATGCCCCTCGTCGGAGATATCGACGACGCGCGGGCAGCGGAGATCCAAAGGGCGCTCATCGACGGCATCGCTTCGCACCACGCACGGGTCGCCATCCTCGACATCACAGGCGTGAAGCTCGTGGATGCCGAGATTGCAGATGCGCTGGTGAGCGCCGCGAAGGCAGCCCGGCTGCTCGGCGTTGAAATGTTGATGACCGGCATCAGCCCCGCCGTCGCGAAGACCCTCGTCGAAATCGGAGCCGAGCTTTCAGGCATCGTCACACGCGGAACGCTCCAGAGCGGGATCGCGTATGCGCTATCGCGCGATCGGCGCTGAGGCTCAGCCAGTTCCTACCGCGGAATTCTGTTGGCAAGGGGGAAAGCGTGACACTGACAACGATGATGAGCACGGATGCGCCTCGTGACACAACGGTTCACTCTCTTTTCGAGGCGCAGGCCCGAGCGGCACCAGACATGATAGTGGCCGTGCACGAGGGGCGAACACTCACCTATGGCGCGCTCGATCGCAGCGCCGGACGGCTCGCACGCAGATTGCGGCGGTGCGGGGTGGGACCGGGCGTGCTCGTCGGCATATCCGTGGCCCGGTCACTTCCGATGCTCGTGGGCATCCTCGGCGTTCTCAAGGCGGGGGGCGCTTATGTTCCCATGGACCCCACATACCCCAAGGAGCGCCTGCGATGGATGCTCCACGAGACCGAGGCTCCGGTGCTCGTCGCGCAGCCGGACCACGCGCGTCAGCTTGGATTCCAGGGCGACGTCGTCCCGCCCGATGACGACAAGGCGAACGGAGATGCCTACCTTCCATCGGGCGATCCGTTACAAAATCTCACATCCGAGGCCCCGGCGTACGTGATGTTCACGTCCGGCTCAACGGGCCGCCCGAAGGGCGTCGTCGTGCCTCATCGCGCGATCGTCCGGCTCGTCGTGCAGACCAATTACATCGAGTTTTGTCGCTCCGACCGCGTCATGCACGCTGCGAGCCTGTCCTTCGACGCGTCCACGTTCGAGATATGGGGCGCGCTGCTCAACGGCGCGCGCCTCGTCCTCGTCCCGCAAGACACGTTGTTGTCGCCTGCCGCTCTCCGCGCCGCCAAGGACCGCGCCGGCATCACCGTGATGTTCGTGACGACCTCGATCTTTCATCATTTGGCGAGCGCCGATCCCGATATCTTCTCGGGCCTCGAATATCTCGTCGTCGGCGGGGAGACGCTCGACCCGAAATGGGCTCGTGCCGTGCTGCGTACCGGCGGCGTGAGACGACTGATCAACGGGTATGGTCCGACCGAGAATACGACATTCTCCACGACGCATCTCGTCCGTGATGAGCCCCATGACGCCTCGAGCATCCCGATCGGTCGGCCCATCGCAAAATCTACCGCCTACGTGCTCGATCCGGACCTCTCGCCCGTTGCCGCGGGTGTACCTGGCGAGCTTTATGTCGGCGGCGACGGGCTCGCCATCGGGTATCTTCGCCAGCCCGAGCTCACGGCCGAGCGTTTCATTGCGGATCCGTTTTCGAGCAAGCCCGGGGCGCGGCTCTATCGTACCGGGGACTTTGCTCGTTATCTACAGGACGGCACCATCGACTTCCTCGGGCGACAAGATCGTCAAGTCAAGATCCGCGGCTTTCGCATCGAACTCGGGGAGATCGAGGTGGCGCTCTGCGCCTGTCCCCTCGTCAAAGAGGCCGCCGTGGTCGTGCGGGAGGACGTCCCCGGCGACAAACGCATCGTGGCTTATGTCGTCGCCCACGCGAGCGTCGACACGAAGCAGATAGGCGCCCACCTCGAGGCACGCTTACCAAGCCACCTCCTCCCCTCATACACCGTACTCTTACCCGCGCTCCCCCTCTCGTGCAATGGCAAACTCGACGTCTCCGCCCTTCCGTCGCCACGGGACGTGCGTGCACGGGCCGAGTTCGACGAGGCGTCGCCTCCTTCCACGAGCACCGAGACGCACCTCGCACGAATCTTTAATGATATCCTCCGCATGGGGGGCATCCACCGGGAGGACTCCTTCTTCGACCTAGGAGGTGATTCCATCCTTGCCGCGCGGCTCATCGTCCGTATCCGCCAGGATTTTCGGGTTGACTTGCCCGCGCGATATCTCTTCGACGCGCCGTCGCTCGCGCGCCTTGCGCAGAATATCGACGATGCTCGACGCTGCGTCTGCAATGACGTCGCGTCGAGCACGATCGCGTCGTTCCACGACGACGTCGAGCTTGATCCGAGCATCCGCCCAGGTCCTGCGACCCGCCCGAGCGGCCCTCCCCGGCATATCTTCTTGACCGGCGCCACTGGCTTTCTCGGCGCCTTCCTCCTGCGCGATCTCCTTCGACATACACGCGCGGAGATCCGCTGCCTCGTGCGCGCGGAGGATACGCAGGCGGGCATGGAGCGTATTCGCGCGGCGCTCACGATGTACGGACTGTGGCAGCCGCAGCACGAGGCACGCATTCTGCCCATTCCTGGCGATCTGAGGCAGCCGCTCCTCGGGCTCGATGCGCCCCAATTCCACGCCCTGGCCGGGCAGATCGACACGATTTACCATTCCGCCGCCGAGGTCAATTATGTCAAGCCCTACCACGCGCTCAGGAGCGCGAACGTCTCGGGGACGTGTGAGGTCCTCCGGCTGGCGTGCGCGATCCGGCAGAAGCCGGTGCATTACCTATCATCGATCGGTATCGTCGGCCATGTGGGTTATTTCAAGGGCGTGAGCGTCGTGTACGAGACCGACAATCTCGCGCACGGCGCGCCCTACCTCGATACGGACATGGGCTACTCACAGAGCAAGTGGGTCGCCGAGCAACTCGTCTCCACGGCGCGCTCGCGTGGGCTCGCCACGAGCATCTTCCGACCGGGGTTCATCATGGGCGACACGACGACGGGCGCCGCCAACGTGGACGATTTCGTCTGCCGGTTGATCGAGGGTTGCATACATGCGGGCTGTTATCCCGACCTGCCGCGCCAGCGCAAGGACTTCGTCCCTGTCGATTACGTGAGCGCCGCCGTCACGCGCATCTCGCTGAACCCTGCAAACCTGGGCCGGACGTACCATCTCGTGCCGCCGGTGGCCGAGTCGCCCGATCTGCAGGGCTTCTTCGAACTCCTGCGCGGCGCCGGACATGCGCTCCGGAGGCTCCCGTTTGCGTCTTGGCTCGAATGCGTGCTCGATTCGGTCGGGCGCTCTCTGAGCAGCCCGCTCCTTCCGCTCATCCCGATGTTGACGGAGAAGGTGCACGAGGGGCTCACGCGATGGGAGCTCTACGAAGGCATGCCGGTCTTCGATGACACGAACACGCGCCAGGCGCTCGCGGATACCTCGTTATCATGTCCACCGCTTGACGCCAGGTTGCTGCGCGTCAACCTGGCCTATCTAGGCGGTCGCACGCGCCACCGAGGGGCGCGACGCGAATTGAGCGGGGTGATGGAACCGACCTCCGAGGTTACCTTCGAGCCTCGCTCGGAGCTCCGACCTAAGCTCCGACGTCACCTTCGAGCCTCGCGCAGAACTCGGACCTGACCTCCGAGAACGGTTCCATCCCCCCTGACCCGGCGTGACCCGCTCGATCCGCGTCCCATGGACGCCGGATCGCCCCCGTTGACGCGTGGTGGTGCCACTTCGGATCCAGTGGCCACCCCTTGGGGCGCCCCGCCGGCGCGTGGTGGTGCCACTTCGGACGTTGCCGCCCTTCCGAGCTCCGGGGCCGAGCCACGCACGGACCTACTCGCGGTGCTCATTCCGCAGTGACGCCAATCAGCACCTCGACGCCGCCGATTCTTGAAACCGATCGCTAGTCGACGCGGAACGTCCCGACCTCCCGGCCGTCGATGATGGCGGTCGCCATGCCGCTATAACCTCGTTCATTGGGGACCGTATGACCGAGACAGCCCCGTTGATGACCCGTGTCGAGCGAAACCGCGCCGCATGAATCGACGCTGCGAAGGACGCATCGAGTGCCAGACATGACACACACTCGGGTCACGGCGATCCGGTGAGGGCGACCCGTGTGGTTGTTCATGGCGACGAATGCTTGAACGCTTTGCCTGCCCCGCGAAAATCCAAGGCATACCTGATATTTGACACCATCATGATCATACGTCGGCCCACATCGAGTGCCGCCGGCCCACCGAGGGAGCGGCTTCCAAGTGGCCGCGTCCGCCGTAGCCGGGCAGAGGAGATGGACGGCCGCCGCGAATGCGAGGAAAATCAATGATTGCTTGACGATGTTCATGCGCGCCCCTGCCAAGCTCGTTGCGTCCACGGCGCCGTCCGTCAAGCAGCCCGCGCAGAGCTCGTTCCCAGCGGCCCCTCGGCAGCAGCACCTTGCGCAGCGCCATACTCCCGTCCTGCCACCGCTTCACGTTGCGGCTCACCCGTCGCGCCGTCGCGTTCACGCTCTCGATTGGATTGGCTCGTCGGCGAGCGTGGGCTCCGATTGTGTCTCGAGCGCGCCGGCCTTAGAAAAGATTGAGCATCACCGATGGTCGCGATGACAAAGGGGAGATCATGAGAAAAATGGTAACTGCGCTCGCGCTTGGCGCGTTCTCGCTGTCTCTCGTGCTGCTCAGCGGTGGCTCGGCGGTGGCCCAGCATCGACCGCGGGGATCGTACATGCGCACCTGCAGGAACATCCGCATGGAGGGGGGGACCCTGTTCGCGATGTGCGAAGATCGTGGCGGGCACTTCCGGAGGACGATGCTGCGCGATTTTCATCGCTGCAGGGGCGACATCTCCAACGACAACGGTCGACTGCGCTGCAGGCGCTGAAGAAAGCAATTCCTGAGCGGCTCGCCGGATCGCAGAGGAGGCGTCCATGGGGGCCGGCCCTGAGGGGGTGGGGTGTCTGAGGGCATCACCTCCGGGGCCTATGGTGTCGGGAAAACCGACACATCGTGGGCATGTGTGTCGCGGTCACGGCGAGCGTCCGCAGGCGCGCTTCTCGCCCAAATCCACTCGCTGACCCGGCTGACCCGGCCTTATCACCCTCATGCTGCGAAATACGTGGCAGAAGCCCGGAGAGTCCCACTCGGTGCGTAGGTAGCGGTGGTAGACGGCCTGTTCGCCGCACCTCGTGGCGTGAGTGCGCCTGACAAAATTCGGATCGTCACAGGCTGCTGCGGCTGGCGATGGGCTGACGACCAGCAGCGGGCCGACCAGCGCAAAGATGGCAGCGATACAGGACTTTTTGGCCCTGAGCCTCCGCTTGTACGAAGTGGTGGCGGGTGCGCTCATCGGTTTTCCGGCTGCTTCGAGCTCGGAGGCGAGATTGGCCAGAAATTCGGGCTTGATTGTTTCCACGTTCATCCCCTCCACGTTGATGGTATCGTTCCGTCTCTCTCGTTCGAGCCGAAAGCAATACATCGTTCGTGCCAAACGAGGCGAGAAGCTCCTTCCACCGCACCATGATGGCCCCCGCAGGTGCTCCCCAAGGCTGCCGTCTTTCATAGCTGGGCGCGATCGCTCGCCGCGCGCTTCCGCGCGAACACCTCCACGGTGATGTTGAACGCGGCGCGGTGCAATACCTCAGCCGCGCGCGCAGCTTCCTCCGCCGTCGCAGCAAAACCGCGGAACACGTCCCGGCCTTCCGCGTCGATGGCCCCCTCCTCCACGTAAATGCAGCCATCACTCCCGAGCGCAAGCTTGTGGAGCATGCCCCACGCGAGCACGTCCGCCGCGTTGAACTTCATGACCTCTTCCGCATGCAATGCGTAACCAACGAAGACCGGACGCCCCGGGGGTGGCTCGTCCTCGAACTGGAAATAAAGCTTGCCGTCGCTGGCGAGTGCGAGCTCCGTGGTCAGCTCCGCGGGTTCGGACGGCTCGGGAGCGGGGGGGACCATTCTCTTGCTGAGCTTCCTGGGCATGGCTCGTTTCCTTCGGCTCGTCGTTGGGACGGACCTACTTAGGGGGATTGGTTCAGCCGCGGCGAAGGGACACCAAAAAACTCACTCAGCGCGCGGCCTTCACGATTTTCCCGAGGACCGCTGCCCTCACGTTGGGGAAGGGATTCGCAGGGAAACGGCGATCGTAGCGAGCAAGAACCTCCCGAGCATCCGCGATGTCCCCCTGCTCCAAGGCGCCTCGGGCCCGATCCAGCAAGGCGCGCGCCTCGAGCAGGGGATCCGCCGGTTGCTGCCCCGCAGTGAGTTTCCGCGGTGGCACCGCTGGCGGCGTGGTTGGCTGCGCAGGCGTCGCGTCCACGGCAGGGACGTGCGGGACGCGCTCGTCAATGTAGGCCCGTGCGGCCACCGGCACCGGGGCCGGCGTGGTCTGCATGAGGAGATAAACGATGACCCCACCCACAATCCCGCCCGTCAAGTTTCCGCCGACAAACGAGCCGACGTTCGAAGCGACAGACGTGGCCGCCTCGGCATTCGGCACGGCATCCGGAACCGCTGGCTGGGCCCCCGACGCGGGGCTCTGCTCGACGATGGCGCGGAGCTCGGCGAGCTGGTCCTCCGGCACCTGCTCCGTGCGGGCGCGAATGAACGCGAACAGCCCGTCCACCGCGAACGGCAGGACGACGAGCCCGCGGTCGCGCATCTTCCTCTTGATCCGGCGGGAAAAATCCTGCCGCGCCCGTTCCAGCCGATCCTTGACCGTTCGTTTCGAGCCCCCGATGAGCTGCGCCGTCTCCTCGTAGCTCAGCTCCGCGAGCTCCACGGCCGTGAGCACCTCGCGCAGATCCTCGTCCATTTCCCCGATGGTCTCGTGAACAAGCCGCTCATATTGCGCTGTCGCCATGGCTTCCTCGGGGTTTTTCGCGCCCACCGGCAGGACGGTCACGTCTTGCTCGTCGGTGAAATCGCTTCGATAGTCCTCGCGCTGGCGAAGATCGCGCGCCATCCGCCTCGTGATCACGTACAGCCAGAGGCCCAGCGAACCTTTGGCCGGGTCGTACCTCGACAAGCTTGCGATGGCCGCGAGCAGCACCTCCTGCGCGAGGTCTGGAATGTGCTCGTCGGCGACGGGCCCCCAGGGCGGCGTGAGACGGGCCAGCCAGATAGGCACGCGGCGCGAGAGCTGCACGAGCTGGTCACGAGTCGATGGGTTCGAGGTTCGTTCTTGGGTCACATCTTCGGGGATTGGGTCGAGCCCCCGAGAGGGACACCAAAATCCTACGGTCGACAGCAAATCGTCGACGGGCGGAGGCGCTCCACCTCGCCGGTGGACTCACCGTCGATCGGCTGACACGTGCCCGGGTGGTATTTGACGTCCGACAGGGCCTTGCTTCCGAGTGCCTGTCCTGGTGGCGTCAAGGGCAAACACACCTCTTGCAGCGACGAGATCGGGTATCCCGAAATCAGTGGCGTCTGACACATCGCATCCGAGTAGATCGAGGCGGTCGCGGTACACAGGCTGCCGACGACCTCGGGCGAGCACGTGCAATCCGTGCAGGTCCGTTTGTCGTCGTAGCCGGTATAAATGACGAGGCGGTCGGTATAACTTTCGCCTTCGCAGGGGACGTCCCCTTCTTGATACACGCAGATCCGGAACTCGGGAGGGGGCACGGGCGCGGGGGCACACTTCGACGCGGAGCCGCACCCCACCTCCCCACCTTCCGGAAACCCCTCGCAGCCAATGACCGTCAGCCCCCACCTCGGCACGTCGGAGGTTCCCGTGAGGATCTGCTCCTCCTCTACCTCGCAGCCGACGTCCACGGCTTGCATCGGGCCAATCGTGAGAGACTCGACGCACGCTTTCCCGCCGCATTGTTTGCCGGCGGCGATTGCGCTCGCGTTCGAGCAGGCTCCATCCCACTCGGTCGGAGGATCGAACGACGTTACCACGGTCTCCGGCGCGTCGCAGGCGGCATTTTGCGCGGTCATCGTCGCGGGAAGGATGCACGTCCCGGTGGATGGCTTGCAGGCGCAAGCGCAGTTGAGCGGCCCCGCGATCAGGTCAGCGTACTTGGTAAAATGGTGTACGGGCGCCTCCGGGGGACATTCGAGAGGGTGACCCGGCGACCTCGCGATGAGGATAGGGTCGCTCCATCCGATGGGCCGCAAAGGGACGCACTGCCCGCCCCGTGCCTCGCATGACTTGGCCTCGACGCCGCCGCCGCCGCCGCCGCCTTCCTCGCCGCCATCGTTCGTTCCGGCGTCATCGGCATCCGGACCGGCGTCGCCTATTCCAATAACTTCAAGCGTCCCCGTATAACATGCCGAACACAGCGTCACGAATGCACCACAAATAGCCAACCGAATAAATGCTATGGTTTCCATATCGCCCCAACTCCAATAGACGGCAACACCGCAGGCATGGCCCAAATTCTTTCCGACTCTCGCGACCCAGGGGAAAGATAGACGATTTCGGTCCTGGTAGCCGCAATCAGTACCTCTGCATATCCGCGGAGTCGCACGTGCGGGGAGAGTGCGACGTCGTACGAACCCCGCAGGCCGGCACCGCCGAATGGCTCGGCGAAGCTACTACCCGTCTTTGCCGCGGCGCCGACGCCAATTTGATAGACCCCAGCGGATATCGGAATGCAGGCACGGACATGTTCGCCAATGACGAGGCACGGGAGCACGACGCCCGTTGCAAACCACGTGCGGATCGGGACCTCGGCGACCTCCCCTCGATGATCGACCACGACGCGCAGCTCGACGCCGAGGCTAGCCCGCGGCCAACGCAGCGCGACCTGGAGGGCTCCGCCGAAGGCGACGTTCGGGGTGTCGAGAGGCCCGAACACGGCGGCTGCGGACAGCTCCGGGCGGAACGGGGGCGCGGCGGCTGCGCCGGCCGGTGGAGCGGCCTGCGGAGGGGGCGCGGCCGGGGGCAGTACGTCAGGCGGCTGCCGCTCTGGCGTAGGCACCGAGGCCGGAGACGCGGGCGGCGGCGGGACCAGGAGTGCCCACGCCTCCGGCTTCTCGCCCTTCACGGTCACGAACCGCACCGCCACCATGAGCGCGACGTCCTCGACGAGATCATTGCACTTCCCTCGGGGCGTCGCCGTTTCCTCCCATTGAACCGTCCCCTGCTCGTCGCGCGCGATGAGCACGGCCTCCAGTTGCCCCCCGGCACGCCGCACCCTGACGGAGAGGGACGCACGCGCCGATTCCGGGAAGACGTCGTAGCGGAACTTCGCGCTCGTCAGCTCGGCAAGGGCCGCTTCCGTGGGACACCGAACGTCCGCGGGAACGACATACTCCAGGCGAAACGCGAGCCGCTGGTCCACCAGCGCGTCGTCGGCCATTGCAGGCGCCGCAAACGCGACGACCGAGGCGGTGAGCAGGTTGAGGCCCGGGCAGCGCATCGAATCCGTGGACGAACCCTGATGCTACCAGGGAACGCCCGGAAAACACAAGGGGACGGCGCACGGTTCGGTCACGACGAACCAGGGGGGGGTCACTCGGACGAACCCCGGATCCTGCCTACGGCCATTCGCGGCGGCAGTTCGAAGAGCGTCGGCCGGTATTCGGGATCTTGCCCGGTGCCGGTCGACGTCGAGGTCGAAACGCACGCCGATCGTGCAGGGGATGTCTCGCGCCGGCGCGAACACCTTCCAGACCTCGGCAGGGCGCGCCTTGCGCCGGCGCGCGCACCTTCCAGACCTCGGCAGGGCGCGCCTTGCGCCGGCGCGAGCGCCTCGCAAGGCTCGTCAGGCAGCGCCTCGCACCGACGCAAACACCTTCCTGCACCTGACAGGACGTGTCTTGCGCCGACGCAAACACCTCCCGGCCGTCGGCAGGACGTGTCTTGCGCCGACGCAAACACCTCCCGGCCGTCGGCAGGACAGGTCTTGCGTCGACGCGGACACCTCCCAGCGCTCGCCGGGAGCCCACCGACGCGCCTGCGCCCGCGCGCCCCGTCGAAAGCAAGAATCCGCCTCGCATGAGATGACCCTCCGTACGTCTCACGGCCCGCACGGCCGCAGCGGCCTGCGCTTTCTCGACACTCCGCATCCCCTTTTGGAAGGAGGATTCCTCGATGCAATCGCCCACGCGTGACACCCCCGTCTCGAAATGCTCCGAGCTTGCGCGTTACTCCGCCCGAATGCTCGGTAAATTCAGCGCCAATGCCGTGCTCGTCGGCCTCGCCGAGAAGATGACGTGCGGCGAGGCGGAGCTCATCGCGGCGCAAGTCGTTTACGAGGAGGCCGTCAAGGCCATTCTTCCCGCGCGGGTCGACGTCAAATACGAGAACCACGTCTCCGATCGCCGCGTCCGCATCTCGCTCCAGAAGGCCGAGATCGCCGACGGCAGGAGCGGCGGGCGTATCGCGGGCATGGTCTTCCCCGAGGGATCTGGCGTGATCACGAGGCTGCTCGGCGAATCGCAGGTGCAGGCGATGATCGACCTCGAAGGCCGCCTCGCCGCCGCGGCGCCATTTTGGCCGGAGGCGGAGGCCGAGAGGCTCGTCATTGCGGCGCACAGGCAGCAATATCAGGTCGCGCTCGCGAGCCGGAAGGTCGCGGCGCAGAAGGCGCGGGACGCGCGGGCGGCGAGGGACGCGGCGAAGGAGAAGTTTCTCCTCGTATACACCGAGGTGATGAGCCGCCTCGTGGCCGAGTTTCCTCGCGATAGAGTCACGCAGGACCTCTTCTTCGACGAGGTCCGCACGAGGTCGGCCCTCGCCGCCGCCGATACGGGCGCAGGCGACGAGGCGCTCGAAACCGATCCCGCACAGGGCTGACGCCGCCGCCCGCCGCGATGGTGGACGCCATTCGCGCTCCATTGTTCGCGGCGAAGGCGAAGCAGACGCCGGAAGGCTGAGGCTTGGGGGGAGCGGGTTGATTTCCTTGTCAAACCCGTGAGAACATGCCCGCATGAACCCGCTCCTCCGCGCTGTGGCGATCGGGGTGTTCGCCCTCGTTCTCCCGAGCTGTTCGATCATGGACCCGGATGACCGGCAGGCGCTGCGCGACCGTCTGGCCGCGATGGCGCCGGAGGACATGGTCCTCTTGCGGCGCACGGTTCTGAACGCCAAGGGGCTCAACTACTTTCAGCAAAGGCCAAGCAACGATCAGGTGGGACGCCTCTTCTGCCGCGAGTATGCCGATGGTCAGTGGGGCGACTGGAAGGAAGAGAAGCGCTGGGAAGTCAAGGATGTCATTGAGTGTCTCATGACGGACGGCCTCGCGGTGACCTTCATCTTGTGCAAAGACAAATTTCTGTATACAGAGATGTCGAAGAAGAAGGGGGACATTATGGCGCAGCAGATCCCCGGCAAGGATGCGGAGTGCCGATTCGACTTCGATTGGCGGTACGAACCCGAGAAACTCCCTGAGGAGATCTGGAAGGAAGAATCGATCTCGTTCGACGACGTGATCGACGTGCTGGTCAGCCTCCCCGCGCCGCCGCCGGGATTCATCGCGCCTGAGCTTGTGCCCCTGCTTTGCCCGCTCGGTGCCGGGCCTGGGTGGGGGTGCCCGAGCGATCCGGCTACCGAAGGGGATCCGCCGCCGGAAGGAGGGGGTTGACGTGGAGCCGAAAGGACCTCCTCACAGCATCGCGAAAGGACCGTGCGCCGCGCTCGAGGCTGAGCTCCAGAAGGAGTGGTTTTTCCGGAAGGATCCGGCCGAGAGGGCTGCAATTGCGGACGCGCGCGCCCAGGTCGTTCTCTTGGCCTATCGAGATCCCCTTCCGGAAGAGGATGCGGAGTGGGCCCGCCTGCATCGTGAACGTTCGAAACGGGATCCAGAGCCGGCGCGCCGCGATTTTGCTGGGAGGTGCGCGTACAAGGGATACCTCGAAAGCACGGGCGGCACCTTCGAGGGCCGTGCGGCACCATGGGACAGCATCGATCGTGAACCATGGTGCGCGTTCGGCTACCACGTGTGGAAAGCCCCTGAAGACGAGCCCGAACACGAGACGCTCGCGGCTGCCCTCACCGCGTATGGGAACCGCGCCGGCCAGCCGGCGCCGCCGCCGTCGGAGCCCTGGCTCGCGGCCGCTCGCGCCGTCCGGAAGAATTTCCCCAAGCCGACGCCGCCACCATCCCGAGAGGCCGTGATGGAGGCCGCGCGAAAATGGCTCACGAGCCCGGAGGAGCGGACGCAGCGCCGGAGGGCGGAGGCCGAGGCGAAGATCCGCCCGATTGCGCCAGGACCGAGCGCCGCGCGTGAGGCAGAGCTCGCGAAAAAACTTTCGTGGGTCGAGGATCCTGCCGAAAAGGAAGCGCTCATGGCGGAGTACAAGGCGCTCATGAGCCGGGCCAAAAAAGACCCCGTCCCCGAGGAGGACGCGGAATGGGCCCTCATTCATCGGGAGTGGGATCAAGATTGGCTGCGAGAGTTTCGCCCCGCGCGCAGGGGCATCGCCGCCAAGCTTGCCTACCGCGCGTATTGCGAGACCGAGGGTATCCCCGTAGACGAGAAGGTGCTCGCGACGCGCCTCCCGGACGAGTTCTATTTCGTTGGCGATCGGATGATCGATAAGTTCGAGGAGCCCGAACAGGAGACACTCGCTGCGGTCCTTGCCGTCTATGTGAGGCGCACCGGCAAACCGCCTCCGCGCCCCTCGGAAGCCTGGCTTGCCGCAATCCGCAAGGTCCGCGAAGTCCTCCCGAAGCCCAAACCATGATTCCCCGCGTCACGATTGGGCTCTGCGCGCCCTTCCTCGCCGCGTCCCTCCACGCCGCCACGGCCCACGCCGATCCCGCCCCGTGGCAATTCGACGTAAAAGCCTCCTACGTCGTCCTCGGCGACCACGCCCAGCGCTCGACCGGCGGCCTCATGCCGTCCCTCTCCGCCCGCCGCACCTTTGCCCTGCGCGAAAACGTATCCCTCGGCCTCGGCGCTCATCTCGGCGCTTTCGGCCTCTTCCGCGACTCCGCCTGGATGGGCATCCTCGGAGGCCCCCTCCTGAGCGCTGGCTATCGACCCTCCCGCGCCCCCTTGTCCTTCGAGCTCGCCGCGCACCTCGATTTCGGCCGCGTCCCCGTCTGCAATGCGTGGGGCCTCTGCTCGCGGTATCTCGGCTTCTTCCCCGCGGTTCACCTCGGGCTTGCCTACACGCTCGCGAAGCACCTCGCCCTCGTCGCCGCCTGCGGCGTGCGCTTCCTCCGCACGCTCGCGTGGACCGGCGTGAGCGTGGAGCCCGCGGTCGCTGGCAGGTTTTCCTTCTGAGCGACTTGTCAAGGCACAACGGAGAGCGGGAAACGAGCGGCGAAGGTGAAAGCGGATACGGGCTTGACGGGTGGAAACACGGAGAGATAGCGTACGGGAATGAGGAGGCCGATGAGGTACGCCGTCGCGATGAGCATGCTCGTGCTGGCTGCCATGCTGATGGTCGGTGGATGCACGACGGATCCTGACCTCGGGGTCGATGCGGGCGTCGCGCAAAGCTATTGATGCACGCTGAGGTGAACGCGTGCATCAATAGCTGTTACAAAGCCGATCAGGGGCTGCCATGTCGTATGTGCGGCCGCCGTAATGGTGCGCAGTGCGACGCGGATGCTGGTTATAGCTTCTACTCATGCCTCGGGGACTGAGCGTCGTGGGGCTCGCATGGGCGCCCTCCTGCATCATCTTGAGTGCGGGTCTTGTCCTGCTCGCAGGTTGTAGCCCCCGGGAAAAGAAGAAGGGCCGGTACGATGCATACGATGGCGGCGTTCCGCCGTTTCGGGAGGAGTGTATCGTACCGGGGGACAACTGTTATCGTGACTGCCACGATCGAGAGGCCAGCGTCACGTGTGTAGGATGCTGCCGCGATCAGGATTTTTTGTGCAACACGCAGCAGCAGCATTCCTTCGAGTCGTGTAAGACCGTGAAGTGATCGAGCACTCTGTTGACGTATGGCTGGGCGCCGGGTGCACCGCCGGAAGCCACTCGCCTCCCGGACGAGCTCTATTTCGTTGGCGATCGGATGATCGATAAGTTCGAGGAGCCCGAACAGGAGGCACTCGCTGCGGTCCTCGCCGTGTATGCGAGGCGCACCGGCAAAGCGCCGCCCCGCCCTCGGAAGCCTGGCTCGCCGCAATCCGCAAGGTCCGCGAAGTTCTACCGAAGCCCAAACCATGATTCCCCGCGTCATGATTGGGCTCTGCGCGCCCTTCCTCGCCGCGTCCCTCCACGCCGCCACGGCCCACGCCGATCCCCACCCGTGGCAATTCGACGTAAAAGCCTCTTACGTCGTCCTCGGCGACCACGCCAAGCGCTCCACCGGCGGCCTCATGCCCTCTCTGAAGCACCTCGCCCTCGTCGCCGCCTGCGGCCTGCGCTTCCTCCGCACGCTCGCGTGGACCGGCGTGAGCGTGGAGCCCGCGGTCGCCGGCAGGTTTTCCTTCTGAGCGACTTGTCAAGGCCCAACGGAGAGCGGCTTTGCTACGCCCCGCCCGTTCGAGCGCTCTCCTCGGCCGGCGTGGCATCTCCCGGCGTCGACCCCGCTTCGGTCCGGGATCTCCACACGTGGTGGATCAAGATCAGCGCGGCGATCACCCACGCGATCTGCGTTGCCCGATGCTCCAGCAGCCGGTCGAGCAGGACCTGCCGTGCGTAGTCCCATATCCTCGGCCCGCGCGGCGTCTCTCCGGGGATCAGGCATAACACCCCTGCGAGGAAGGCGCTCCAGGCCAGGGTCTTCCGTTCCGTAGCGGTAAGCATGCGATAGCCCCGCCCTCGATACGCGGGATCGCGCCGAGCCTAACGCAAATTTCCCGCGTAAGGGAAGGGAAGTGAAGGGGTGCGGCGCCTCGAAATTCGCGCTAATGGGGGGACGCCCCATGAGCTCCGCCACAGGCCAGCCGCCCCTCGACGCAAGCACGGCCCCCGAAGCCCTCGACGAAGCGCCGGAAGAGGCCTCCGAAGCCGCGCCCAGCGCCGCTTTCGAGACGCCCAAGGGCCTCGGGTGGCTCTCGTGGCACCTCCAGGGCTACTGGACGATCATCCGCGACGTCTACCTCTCGATCGACCGGCGGACCCTCGGCTTCGCCCGGATCATGCTCGGCTTCCTCCTCGTCACGGACCTCTTCCGGCGCACGCCGGACTGGCTCCACATGTACTCGGACAAGGGGGTCCTGCCGACGCACCTGAACCTCTTCCGGCCTCAGGCCTGGGGCGCGTTCACCCTCTTCAATGCCTTCTCCACCGCCCCCGAGCTCTGGGCCCTCTGGGCGGTCCTCCTCGTCACGTTCACCTGCGTCCTCGTCGGCTACAAGACGCGGATCGCCCACGTGCTCGCCGCGATCTTCGTGGCCAGCATGAATGGCCGCATCCTGCTCATCGAGAATGGCGGATACGTCGTTTTCAACCTCCTCGTGATGTGGACCGCGTTCCTCCCGATGGGGGACCGCTTCTCCGTCGACGCCCTGCTCGACTCGATGCGCCGCCGCAAAGAGGCGAACGCGGACGAGCTCAACGACCGCACGAACCTCATCGAGCCGCGCAAGCTCACGCCCCACGTCTCGCTCGTGGCCGGCGTCATCCTCCTCCAGATCTGCGCCATTTATTACTTCAACGTCATTCACAAGACCGGCACGGCCTGGAAAAACGGCACGGCGGTTCATTACGTGCTCTGGGTCGACCGCATGGTCACGCCGATCGTGGCGGCCGTGCGTGGCCTCGTCCCGCCCGCGCTCATCATCGTCGGCACGAAGTTCGTCCTGATGGCCGAGGCCACGATCCCGATCTGCCTCGCCTCGCCGCTCGGCCGCGCCTGGGCCCGCCGGCTCGCCGTCGCGCTCATGTGCATCCTGCACATCGGCTTCGGCGCGACGTTCGTCCTCGGCCCCTTCGCCTGGGCAATGTGCGTCTTCTCCACGCTGCTCTTCACCACCGACGACTGGGACCTCGCCGTCCGCACGATGCGCCGCACGCATCGCGCGCGTGTCGTCCTCTTCGACGCCTCGTCCGGCGCCTCGCTCTGGCTCTGCCGTGTCTTGAAGCGCCTCGACCGCTACGAGCTCCTCACGTTCCGCGCCGAGGAAGGCCTCACGCGTGGCATCGCGGTGGAGCGCCCGAAGGACCATGCGCGCCTCGAGCAGAGCGCCGCGCTCGCCGACATCGTCGCGGCCTTGCCGCTCGGGCCCACGGTGGCCTGGCTCTTCCGCGTCCCTGGCCTCTCGCACCTCGTCGACGCGATCTGGAACGCCGTCACCACGCGTGACGTCTCGCGTGTCTTCGGCCTGCGTGTCCCGCGCGCGCCGGGCCCCGTCACCCTCACCGAGCCCTCGCCGCTTCGCCGCAAGGTCGGTCGGTTCGTCGTGACGCTGCGCGAGCTCGCGGTCGTCGCGATGCTCGCGGGCGCGGTGAACCAGGCGATGGTCGAGCTCTGGGTCGTCAACCGCCGCATCAAGGTCCCGCACCCCGAGCCCTTGCGCGTCCTCGCGCAGAAGATGCGGTACTTGCAGGGCTGGTTCATGTTCTCGCCGAACCCCGTGATGGACGACGGCACGATCATCGTCGACGCGAAGACCATCGACGGCCGCTCGATCGACCCGTTCACCGGCAAGCCGCCGGAGTTCGACCTCACGAAGGCGCAGAGCCTCCGGTACAACCAGATCTGGAGCGACTACTTCAACCGCATCCACCTGCCGGCGAACTCCGCGTACCGGGACGCGATGCGGGACTTCATCTTCCGCTACCCGGAGCGCACGGGGCGCCCGGAGGACACGATCGTCTCGGGGGACGTGTACTGGATCCAGGACATGAACCCGCCCTTCGGCAAGACGGCGTCGTACAAGCTGGAGAAGAACAAGCTGTTCTCCTTCGAAAACCCGGCCGCTCGCTCGCAGGCGCGGTCCGGAGGCTGACCGAACCGCCGAAACAAAACTTTCGTCTTGACTCGCGAGGCTCAATCAGTAGAGTCCCGCGAGTCGCTGACGGGCCTGTAGCTCAGTTGGGAGAGCGCTAGAATCGCACTCTAGAGGTCGCAGGTTCGATCCCTGTCAGGTCCACCAAGAAAAACCCGCAGCGAGATCAAACGCCGTGTTCCCGAGCTGGAACACGGCGTTTTTCGTTTTCCGCGCGCTCCTTGCTCGGGCGCACGCTGGCGCGTTCGAAAACGCGGGAAAGGAAGCGCGCGAAGAGCGCCGTCCGAGGCTTGCGACCGCCTGCTCGGCTCCTCAGGTTCGCGATCGGACGGCACGGAGGAGGCGGTCTGGGCGGACCCCTGCGCCTTCGTCGTGCCCATACACCGCCGCGGGCCGAACACCCGCGAGCGATCTGGGGGGACATCATCATGAAGAAGCTGCTCGTTGCGTTCGTCGCGGCCGGTTCGACCGTCCTCGGCATCTCGCAGCAGGCCAACGCAGAGCCTTACGAGCTCGTCGAGCCGCCCGAGGGCGTCGAGATCCGCGGGCTCGTGTACAACGGAACCGGCTGCCCGCAGAGCTCGGTCGCCGGCACCCTCTCCGAGGACCGCAAGGCCCTCGAGCTCATCTTCGGGGCCTTCACCGCCGAGGCGAGCCCGCTCGGACTGCCGAGCGAGGCGCGCAAGTTCTGCCAGCTCACGGTCGATATGGCCTTCCCGCAGGGCTACAGCTACTCGCTCGTCTCGGCCGACTACCGCGGCTTCGCCGAACTCGGGGCGGCCGTCGTCGGCACGCAGACGTCGAGT
This sequence comes from Polyangium jinanense, assembly GCF_028435265.1. Taxonomy (GTDB): domain Bacteria; phylum Myxococcota_A; class Polyangia; order Polyangiales; family Polyangiaceae; genus Polyangium; species Polyangium jinanense. The sequence goes on from NZ_JAGTJK010000002.1 coordinate 163,346, forward strand.
TACTACTTCACCGGCGGCTTCGGGCGCACCTTCCGCACCAAGCTCGTCGGTCCCTTCTCGGAAAACTACTTCCGCCGCGACGACCTCACCCTCGAGGCCGTGGTGTGGTCGCCGTGCGGCGCGAGCCGTCCGCTCAACATCAGCACGCAGGCGGCCGTCTCGACGCTCGCGAACCGCTCGGGCAGCGGCCTCATGACCGTCGACTCGGTGAGCCTCGTCGTGCGGCAGACGTACGGCATCGCCTGGCGCAAGTGCTGACGCGATCCGCGTGAACGAACGGCGGGCCTCCGGACGTGTGTTCGTCCGGGGGCCCGCGCTCGTTTCAGGTCAAACCTTCGAGGTGGCTGCGGTCGTTGATGCAGAGGATGCGCACGGTGTCCTCGTGGCGCTCGACGCGCTGGACCGAGCAGTTGTCCACGCGGAAGACGACCGGTGGCGGCTGCGAAGCCGGCACGCCGAGCAGGTGGTAGAGGAGCTGGTTGATCGCCACGCCGTGGCTGACGAGCACGATCCGGCCCTCGACGCCGCGGGCGAAGAGGCCCTCGACGAAGCCTGAGATCCGGGCCCGGCAATCGGCGTTCGACTCGCCGCCCGGGGGGCGGAAGAGCGGGTCGCGCGCGAGCAGCGCCCGCCACACGTCGGGATGGCGCGCCTCGATGTCGGCGAACGACGTGCCGGTCAGATCGCCGAAATTGCGCTCACGTAGAGCCGGGTCCGCGACGAGCGGAACGCCTGATTTTTCGACGAGGGGCGCCGCCGTTTCCAGGGCCCGCGGCAGATCACTCGCGAAGATCGCGGTGACTGGCTTCTCCGTGATCCGCCGGGCCACGGCCTCGGCTTCGCGGCGCCCGCGGTCGGTGAGCGGTGAGGGGCCGTGCCCCGTGAAGACACGATCCCGGTTTCCCTCCGACTGACCGTGGCGAACGATGATGAGTTCGATGTGCATGGTGCGAGAGCGACTGTGCTCGCGCTCAGCATAACGCGTCCGCAAGGGGTGAGGACCACGAGCCGCACGTGATTGATGCCTGTAGGCATCGAGATGAATTCTTCTTCATGCAGCAGGATCGCGCTTCTTGCCGGGATGACGCGCGGATTGACTGCTGGTACGGAACTTGATGATAAACGGGGGTTGCATCCGATTGCTTGGAGAGGACGCATGAGAAGAAGAACGGCTCTCAGCGGTATCGTCGCCACGCTCATCTGCGGGGCGGCGGGGACCGTGAGCGCAGAACCGGCGCAGCGTTTCCAGGTCACCCAGCGGGGTGACTTCGTTTTGATCGGCAACACGCTCGCGCAGGACTGTGGTCCTGGAGTCCCCGTGCCGATCGCCGGAAACGTCGGCGCCTGCGGCACGAACACGAACGACTCGGCGCCTGACGTGTACTGGCAAGCGGACGCGCAGGCCTCCGCGAGCACGATGGTGAGCGCGAGTTCCGCGAGGACGACCGCGCAACTGACCCTGCCGATCGGCGCCACCGTGACGCATGCATACCTCTACTGGGCTGCGCGCAGTCCGACCGGGGTGGCCGATCTCGAAGTGACCCTCGATGATCCCCTGGGCGACTTCACCCACAACATCACGGCGATCGACTCTGTGCTCGGGGATCCGCTCTCGAACATCAGCGGGTACTACCAGTCGGTCGCCGACATCACGGCGTACGTGCAGCAGTACGGCTCGGGCCCCTACCGCGTGAGCGGCGTCGACACGGTGGCGCTGAACAACCTCAACAACAACTCGGTGTTCGCCGGCTGGTGGATGGTCGTCGTCTACGAGCTCCAGAGCGAGCCGCCGCGCAACATCACGCTCTTCGACGGCTTCGACGAGGTCAGCAGCGAAAACCAGGATGGCATCGCGGCGACGATCTCCGGCTTCGCCGTGCCGCTCGCGGCCTACAACGCGAAGCTCGGCGTCGTCGCGTACGAGGGCGATGATCAGCAAGGGGGAGACAGCCTGAGCTGGAACGCGCTCCCGCTCTCGGACGCCTCCAACCTCGCCACCAACTTCTTCAACGGCACGCGCTCACGCCTCGGCACGCCCGTCTCGGTGATGGGAGATCTGCCGCAGCTCACGGGCGCCGCGCGGAGCATGAGCGGCATCGATCTCGACATCCTCGACATCACGAGCATCGTCACGCCCGGCTCGACCTCGGCCGAGCTCGTCGCGAAGACGTCGAGCGACGGCTACATCCTCGGCGGCTTCATCACCGCGATCTCCACGCTCAAGCCGAACTTCACCTCGTCCGCGAAGAGCGTCGCCGATCTGAACGGCGGCGTGGTCAACCCCGACGACGAGCTCGAGTACACGATCGTCGTCAGCAACACGGGCGACGACACCTCGAAGGAGACGGTTCTCTCCGACAAACTCCCCGCCGAAGTGACCTACGTCCCGGGCTCGCTCGAGGTCGTCACGGGCCCGAACATGGGCGCGAAGACGGACGCGAACGCCGACGATCAAGGCGAGTTCGACGCGGCCACGAGCACGGTGATCGTTCGTCTCGGCACGGGCGCGAACGCCACCGTCGGCGGTAACCTCAACGTCGGTGAGACGACGACGATCCGTTTCCGCGTCAAGGTGAATCCCGGCGTCGGCGGCAGCATCGTGAACCAGGCCGTGATCAACGCGAGCGGCACGCAAGGCGCGCCCGCCGAGGACACGCCCACCGACGGCAACGGCGGCGATCCCGGCGCGCCTCCCACGGTGATCATCGTCGACTCCGACGGCGACGGCCTCTCGAACGACGAGGAGGAAGCCGGCGGCACGGACCCGAACGACGCCGACTCCGACGACGACGGCGTGATCGACGGCCAAGAGCCGCAGTGGAACGTCGACTCCGACGGCGACGGCCTCATCAACGCGCTCGACCCCGACAGCGACAACGACGGCCTGCTCGACGGCACCGAGCTCGGCCTCGGCTGCGACAATCCCGCGACCAATGCCTCGGCCGGCGCGTGCCGCCCCGATGCGGACATGGGCGCGACGACGACCGATCCGCTCGACGCCGACACCGACAACGGCGGCGTGAGCGACGGCTCCGAGGACGCAGACCTCGACGGCAAGATCAATCAGGGCGAGGGCAACCCGCTCGATCCGAGCGACGACAACACGATCAACGACAGCGACGGCGACGGCCTCTCCGACATCGTCGAGGGCACGCTCGGCTCGAATCCGAACGACGCCGACAGCGACGACGACGGCGTCATCGACGGCCAGGAGCCGAACCCGTCGATCGACACCGACGGCGACGGCGTGCCCAACGTGCTCGACGCCGACAGCGACAACGACGGCCTCTTCGACGGCACCGAGCTCGGGTTCGACTGTTCGAACCCCGCGACCGACACGACGGCCGGCACCTGCAAGCCGGACGCGGATAGCGGCGCGACGAAGACGAGCCCGATCGACGCCGACACGGACGACGGCGGCGTGTCCGATGGTTCGGAGGACGGGAACCTCAACGGCCAGATCGATCCGGGCGAGGGGGATCCGAACGTCGCCGCCGACGACAGCACCGTCGTCGACACGGACAACGACGGCCTCTCCGACGTCGTCGAAGGTACGCTCGGCACCGATCCGAACGACGCCGACACGGACGACGACGGCGTGCCCGACGGGCAAGAGCCGAACCCCGCCGAGGACTCGGACGGCGACGGCCTCATCAACGCGCTCGATCCTGACAGCGACAACGACGGCCTGCTCGACGGCACCGAGCTCGGCTACGACTGCAAGGCGCCCGGCACGAACGAGGTCTTCTGCGTGCCCGACGCCGACATGGGCGCGACGAAGACGAGCCCGATCGACGCCGACACGGACAACGGCGGCGTGAAGGACGGCTCGGAGGACGGAAACCTCAACGGCCAGATCGATCCGGGCGAGAAGGATCCGAACGATCCGAGCGACGACAGCGTCATCATCGACGCGGACGGCGATGGCCTCTCCGATGACCTCGAAGAGCACCTCGGCTCGGATCCGAACGACGCGGACACGGACGACGACGGCGTGGCCGACGGCGCCGAGCCGAACCCGTCGTTCGACACGGATGGCGACGGCACGCCGAACATCGCCGACGCCGACAGCGACAACGACGGCCTGTTCGACGGCACCGAGCTCGGCCTCGGCTGCGACAGCCCCGCGACCGATCCGAACGCTGGCCGCTGCGTGCCCGACGGCGACATGGGCGCGACGAAGACGAGCCCGCTCGACGCGGACACGGACGACGGCGGCATCTCCGACGGCTCCGAGGATTGGAACCTCAACGGCGTCGTCGATCCGGGCGAGGGCGATCCGAACAATCCCGGCGATGACAACACCGTCGTCGACACGGACGGCGACGGTCTCGGCGACGATCTCGAGGACTTCCTCGGCTCGGATCCGAACGACGCGGACACCGACGACGACGGCGTGATCGACGGCAAGGAGCCGAACCCGAGCGACGACTCGGACGGCGACGGCATCAAGAACGTCGTCGATCCGGACAGCGACAACGACGGCCTGCCCGACGGTCTCGAGCTCGGGTTCGACTGCTCGAACCCGGCGACGGATGCGGCGGCGAACATCTGCAAGCCCGACGCGGACGGCGGCGCCACGACGACGAGCCCGATCGACGCGGATACGGACAACGGCGGCATCCCCGACGGCGCCGAGGACGCGAACGGCAACGGCGCGGTCGACGCCGGCGAGACCGATCCGACGAACCCCGGCGACGACATCTCATGCAACACGGACGCCGATTGCGGCAACGCGACGAGCGGCATGGTCTGCAACGAGAGCAAGGCTTGCGTCGAGGGTTGCCGTGGCAGTGATGGCAACGGTTGCCCGACGGGGCTCGAGTGCACCTCGATGGACAGCAGCATCGGGCAGTGCGTCGATCCGACCGGCGTGGGCGGCGCAGGCGGTGAGGGTGGCGCAGGCGGCGCAGGCGGTGCGGGTGGCACGGGCGGCGCCGCTGCGGACGGCGTCCAGCTCAGCGGTGGTTGCGCGGGTTGCACGGTCGCGGCCGACGATGACGCCTCGCGTGGCCTGCTCGCGGCGCTCGGCGCGGCGCTCCTCGCGTTCGGCCGTCGTCGCCGGCGCGCCTGAGGCCATGAACAAGGGGCTCGGCCTTCCGCGCCGAGCCCCTCCTTCCCCTCGTTCATCTCTCCAAACCTGAGCTCACTTGCAGCAGAAGGTCACCGCGCCTTCGGGCGTGACCTCGCCTGTCGGCGCGCCGCCCGTCGGGGTGCACGAGCCGCTCGGCATGGCCGGGACTTGCTCGACCGACCACGAGTTCGAGTCGAGCTGCCCGCTCACGTTCCTGCACGTGTTGCTGTCGACCGCGATCCGGGCGGTGCTGGCGCCCTCGGCCACGCACATGTCGAGATCATAAAAGACGTACTGCCCGCCCGTGCACGTCGTGTCGGACTCGCACGCGCATGCGCTGCACGCGCGCGTGTCCGTGGCGCTCTTGTAACTCACGACCTGCGTGAAGCCGTTGGGGCACGCGTGCTCGCCCTCCTGCCGGAGGCAGAGGCTCTCCGTGTCCGCGGCGGGCTTCGGCGCGCACGCCGAGCCGGCGCCGCAGCCACCGTTCGAGGTCTTGGCGTCGCACACCGTGATCTTGCCGGCGAAGGGCTCCTTGTTCTGGAAATCGCTCACCGAGGGCGGACAGCTCCCGGGCGAGGTCACCATCGCCGTCCCGTTCAGCCGGCACGAGAGCGAGATGGCAAAGCCGAGCAGGTTCGTCGGCTTGGCGCAGGCGCCGTTCTGGAACGCGCCCGACCAGCTCTCGCCGCCGCCGAAGCAATTGTTCGAGTTCGTATGACACTGCAGGCCCGGGGTCGAGCACGCCGCGCCTTGCAGATCGCCGCACGTACACGCCGAACACTCGGCCGCGCCCGCGGGATCCGTGAAGAGCTCCTCGGGCTGGAAGCCGGGTTCGCAGGACGTGGGCGTCGCGTCCCCTTCTGCGGTCCACGTGTACGACCATCCCGCCGGTGCCTCGTCCACGCAGGTAAAACCTTCCGTGCAATCGGCATCTGCGCAGTCGACATCGCCGTCGCCGTCGTTGTCCGCGCCGTCGAGGCAGTCCTCGGACCCGCTCATCCCGGCGCCTGCGCCACCTTGCCCGCCCCCGCCGCCGCCTTGCCCGCCGCCGCCTTGCCCGCCGGAGCCGCCGGGTCCCGCGTTCGTGGTGTTTCCTGCGCCGGCGCTCCCGCCGCCGGTCTGGAACACGTCCGACGTATCGGTTCCGCATCCGAAGAGCGACGCACCGAGCAGGGTGAGCGCGCCGCCTGCCATGGCGGTGGAGGCGACGATGGAGAGACGCAATGTGCGACGAGGCCGAACGCGGCTGAACATGGTTAAGCTCCCGGGTTTTCGAAGGATTCGAACGACCCCGAGAGATACCGTGAAACCTGGGATTCGAGAAGGATCGTCGCGCACCCTACCTGCATCCATTGCGCGAGGGGACGACTGCCCTTAGCATCGCGACCCTCGCGGACTGCCCCCGCGGTTTTCTTCGATGCGATGACGATGGCCTTCTCTGCGGTTTCGCGCCCTTCCCAGGTCCTGCTCGTGCCGCCTCGTGCTGCGCATGCGCACCTCTGGTTCGGCTGGCGGAGCGAGGCGCACGCCCAAAGGCACATGCCGATCGAGCCCTGGTCGGTCGACGCGCTGCGCCGAAGGCTCGTCGCGTCGACGCCGGACCTCTCGGACCCGGAGAAGCAGGAGCACCGCTGGATCGTGCAGTGGCAGGAGGAGTGCGTGGGGATCGTCTCGATCCTGCGGCCGAGCTTCCGCCTCGGCCACGCCGAGCTCAGCTACCACGTCGCGCAGGCCCACCATCGCCGAGGCATCGCCACGCACGCGGTGGCGGCGCTCATCGATCGCGTCTTCGAGCAGACCGACCTCGCGCGGCTCTACGCGTACATCAGCGAACCGAACCGGCCCTCGCGCAGGCTCGCGGAGAAGCTCGGCTTCGTGCACGAGGGCACGCTGCGCGAGCATTTCATGATCCACGGACGCCGCGTGGATCAGTGCATCTACGGCCTGCTCCGGCGCGAGTGGGTCTCGCCGCGCAAGCGCTGAACGGCTCAGCCGATGACGGGGTACTTGCGCTCGTCGTAGAGCTCGCCGAGGCGCTTGCGCATGCGGCCGACGACGAGGTCGAAGCCGGCCTGCACGATCTCCGGATCGGAGGCGTGGTGCGGCGCGAGGTCCCTCCCGAGCGCCTCGGAGAGGTGGATCGGGGGCAGGACCTCGGTCGTGATTTTCGCGGGCAGCGGGATTTGCGGCAGGAACGGCAGCGCCCAGATGCCCCAGGGCAGCCCCGCGAGGACCGGCCAGATGTCGGCGGAGCGCACGATCTTCGGGATTCCGATCGCCTTGGCGAACTCGTGGCCGCCGGAGAGGACGACGACGGTTTCGTGGGAGCCGGCGGAGACCACGGGCGTGATGGGCAGGTTCCAGCGGATTGCCTGCGCGATAAAGCCTTTGCGGCCGCCGAGGTCGATGTTCGCGCGGTGCCAGAAGGGGCGGAACGACTCGCGGGCGGCGCCGGGAAAAATCAGGACGGATTGCCCGCGCTCGAGCACGGCGTCCATGGCGTTGCGATCGGCGCGGAGCAGCCCCGAATCCGCGAGCAGCTTGGAGAACGGATCCCACAGGCTGTGCAGGAGATCGTGCGTGAGGACGTAGAGGGGACGGTCGAATCCGAAATGGTCGTACCAGTGGACCCCGAGGCAGAGACCATTGATCGGCAGCACGCCGCCGTCGTGATGGGAGACGATGATCGTTTGGGACGACGGGAGTCGCTCGGCGCCTCGAATCTCGCTACGGAAATACGATTTCACGATCCGCGAGATGATGCGGTGCGAGCGCCGGACGACCTCGGTCCGGATCTCGGGAACGGTATGGCCGTATTTTCGTGGACTGCGGGACGCGCTCGAATGCTGCGCGGCTTCGAATTTCATGCGAGGATCGTCCTGGTCACCTCGGGCACGATCACGGAACCAAAGAATCCCTCGATCGTCCGGACGACCTCGTCCGGGCACTCGATCATGGGCAAGTGGCCGCACCCAGGAATGACTCTCATTATAACCCTGGGTAGCTTGGCCGCCACCTCCGCCGCGCTTTCCCGCGGAATCAACCGATCTCGTTCTCCCCATACGACCAGGACTGGCATGCCGAAGCGATGCGCATTCTCCAGGATCGTCGGGGACACCAGATCCTTCGCCAGGTCGTGAAATACCTTCGCCATTTCATCCATCGTCGGGTGAATGGGCCGGTCGAGGGAATCTTTCACGAATTTCTCGGTATACTCGTTTCGAGCGACGAACACATGGTCGAGCATCGGCATCGCCAAGCGGTCGAGCGTGCGCGACAGGAGCCACGGCTGAAGCAGCGTCTCGGCGAGCCACGGGGTGAACGGCGGGTACCTGCGCATCCCCGCCGAGCCGATGAGCACGAGCCGCTCGACCCGATCGGGCGCACGGAGCGCCGCCTCCGCCACGACCTGCCCCCCGGCCGAGTGCCCGACGAGCGTCACCCGGCGCATCCCACGCTCATCCAGCCATTCCAGGAGCGTGTCGGCGTAACCGGCGATCGTGTTCCGCGTCGTCGGTTTGTACGAGAGCCCGCAGCCCGGAAGATCGAGCCCAGCGAGGCGAAATCGCCCGGCGAAGGGCTTCACGACATGCTCGAAGTGCGTGAAATCACCCACGAGTCCGTGGACGAACACCACGCTTTCACCCTCTCCCGCGTCGAAGTAAGCGACGCTCCCACGCCGGAGCGCGGCGAAGCGCGTAGGGAACGGAAACGACTGCGAACGCCCCTGACCCAGACCACCGGTGACGACCACGGGCCGGAGGGTAGTAACGAGCCGGGCGACGTCGAGCGAAACCATTCGCCTGGGCGCGCGTCCGGGTCGGGTAGCAAGCCACGCCGAACCCGTGAAATATTGCCCACATCACGCAACCACACGAAGGAAAGCTTTTTCGAGGGATGCACGTGGGGGCTCGACGGCGCGCCCACATGGAAGTACATACGCCGCTCGCTCGGCCTCGATCCGGGGCTGGAACGGGCAAGATGACACCTCCTCGAAATCGCCGACGGTCGACCTCTCTTCGGGTGGAATCGGAAAACCACGGCGAGCCGGGCTTTGTGCAGGCCAGCCGCGACGCGCAGGTCGATTGGGTCTTCGAGATCCTGTTCGGCAAGGGCGCGCTCGACAGGGACGATGCGATCGGGCAAGCGCTCGACGCGCTCGTGCTGCTCGGCCTCGCCGACGAGGAGGACGAAGCGAAGAAGGCCAAAGCGCGCATCGCCGTGGAGCGAGCGATCGACAACGGCCTGCGCGCGGGCCGCTTCGATCGGCCGAAGCGCGGCCAGATCCGCGCCATTCGTACCGACGCGAAGGACTATTCGTCCGAGGATTGGACGCTCTGCCTGATGAACGCGCTCGACCGCGAGCCGACCGATCGTGACGCGGCCTTGCGCTTCGCCGCGTACTGGGCGGCGTCGAACACGGGTCTCTCGTTTGCGCGTTTGCAGCGCGGCGGCTCGATCTTGACGGGCCTCGACGCTGCGCTCGAGTCGGCTCTGCGGCGTGGTCGCTTCCTCGACGTGGGCGGCGGCTGCGTGCGCAAGGTCTGACAGGAACGACCGATCGCTTCGTGATACGTTCCGCGCCATGTTCGGCCGGATCGGCGTCATCGCCCTGAACACGTACCGCGAGGCGGTGCGCGCGCGCATCTTGCTCGGGCTCGCGGTCGTGGCCTTCTTCGTGTCGCTCTACTCGCTCGTGGTCGGCGCCTTCACGCTGAAGAACGCGCCGCGCGTCGTGAGTGACCTCGGCGCGGCGTCGATCTCGATCTTCAGCTTGCTCGTGGCGATCGTCATCGGCGCGACCTCGCTCTACCGCGAGCTCGAACAGAAGACGCTCTTTCCGATCCTGGCCCGACCGATCCGCCGCAGCGAGTACCTCGTCGGCAAGTACCTCGGCACGCTGCTCACGATCGTGGTCTTCGTCATGGCCGACGCGGGCCTCGTGCTCCTGCTCAGCGCGGGCCTCGGCGCGGGCGACTCGGCCGCGCACCTCTCTCGCATCGCAGGCGGCGGGCTCGGCTGGCTCGTGCTCATGGGCCTCGTCGGCTGGCGGATCCCGTCGATGCGCACCTACGGCGTGATCCCGTGGGCCGCGGGCATGCTCGTGCTCGGCGTGGTCCTCTCGGGCGTCGCGCCGGACGAGCGGCGCGTCGTGCTCGCGTCGAGCGTGCTCACGCTCCTCGAGATCGCCATCGTTGCCGCGGCGGCCACGCTCTTCGCCTCGTTCTCCACGCCGTTCCTTTCGGCGCTTTTGACGCTCGGCGTGTGGATCGTGGGCCGGCAGGCCGACAGCCTTTCGCGACTGCCGGTGAAACAATTCGGACAACAAATTCACGACATGGGTGTCGTGCTTTCGAAGATCGTACCGAACCTGCAAATCTTCGTGCCGCCGCGGCCGCTGCTCGTGGGCGCGGCGATCGATGTGAAGTTATCTTCGTACCTCGGCATGGCTTCGCTCACGTCGCTCGGCTGGTCGATGGGGCTTTTGGCCGTGGCTGCGCTCGTCTTCAACGAGCGTGATTTCCTGTGAGCGACGCAGCCCCCACGACTTCGATTTCGCCCGAGCGCGCGCGCTTCGTCACGCGTGTCGTGCGCGCGCTCGGGGCCGCGGCGATCGTCGGGCTCCTCGTCGGCGCGGTGACGGCGCGTGTCGTGTGGTCGGGCGAGTCGGAGATCGCCGAGAGCACGGCGGCTTTGCGGCACGGCAACGCGTACGAGGCCACGGTGCGGGCGCGGAGGGCCGCGGGCTGGTATGCGCCGGGCGCGCCGCACGTGCGGGTCGCCTACGAGCGGCTCGCGTCGATTGCCACGACGGCCGAAGGTCTCGGCGATCGGGATCTCGCGCTCCTCGCTTGGCGCGGCATCCGCACGGCGGCGATCGAGACGCGCTGGCTCCTCGTGCCGCACAAGGAGGACCTCGACCGCGCGAACCTGGCCATCGCGCGGATCGAGGCTGCGGCGCCGCGTCCGCCGGGCACGCGGACCGAGCCGCCCCAGCGCATCGAAGAAAAGCAGCTCGCGGCGCTGCTCCGCGACGAGGCTCCGCGCACGCCGTGGGTCGTCCTCTTGCTCGTCGCGTTCGTCGCGTGGGCGGGCGGCGCGGCGTGGGCCGTGCGCCGTTCGAGTGCTTCCCCGGACGGCATCGATCTCGCGCGGGCGCGGGCGGGCGTGTTCGTTGCGCTTGCCGGCGTGCTCTTGTGGGTGCTCGCGCTCTGGCGCGCTTGATTCAGCGTTTGGCGAGGTCCATTTCCGCGGGCACGCTCGTCCCGGGCGAGAACGCGACGACGGGCGAGGGCAGGAGCTTCGGCTTCGGCTGTGCGCCGTGCGTGGCCTCGGCGAAGGCGACGAGCGCGTTCGTCTGCACGTGCACGCGTTTGGCGAGCGAGCGCGCCCCATCGGCGGCGATCTTCCCTTGTTCCTCCTTGTGCGAGCGTGCCGCGCCGATCATCTGCTCCTTCTTCGACACGCGCAGCGGCTCGGTCACCGAAAACAGGATCGTTCCTGTGCGTACGTCGAGGAAATCGGCCTGGGCGATCCCCTGGCTCTCCACGGTCACGCCTGGCGCGAAGAACATGCCGAGCACGGTCGGATAGAGCCACGCCCAGCCGTTCAGGTGCGTGCTGTCCTCGAAGCGCTCCGAATAAAGCACGAGATACCTGAGCCGGTAGCGGGCGGCGATCACGCGCAGCCCCTCGATTCCGCCCACGTTCGGCAGGTCCGTCGAGATGTCCGTGACCTGCGAGAAATGGGGATTTCCCGCGAGCGCCTTGGCGAAATGGTGCGACGCCGTGTTGCGGAGGCCGAGGGACGGCGATCCTTTGGGATCAAAGGGTTCCGCCAGGGGAATCACGCCAATGCGTGCGGGGAGCTGCAGATCGATCGGCGCTTCGAGCACGGTTTGCAGGTCCTGCTCGGTGAGCGCGCCGGTCACGTCCTTCGTGAAGTACGAGCGCTGGAGCGCGGGCGCGGTGGGCGCCACCATTTCGGGCCGCGCGGCGGCGTAGGCCTGGGGCTCGGCCACGGGTGACGGCGCGCCGCCGCAGCCGGCGAGAAGGGCGATCGAGGCGAGGACGGGGGCGATTGTCGAGGCGAGGCGGCTCAGGGCGATCATGGCGGGTATCCGTTCTCCGTGGCGTGTGCATGAGAACGAGATCGCCGCCTTCGCCTTACACCGGGATCGTCAGGCGCGCGAGGGGCGCGAAGAGCAGCTTCTGGTAATGGGCGAGCTCCTCGATCGATTCGCGGATGTCATCGAGCGCGCGGTGCGTCTCCTTCTTCTTCGGCGCCTGCCGCTCTGGACACCACCGCTTCACGAGCTCCTTCAACGTGGACACGTCGATCATGCGGTAATGCAGGTGCGCCACGAACGCGGGCATGTAGCGCTCGAGGAACTCGCGGTCCTTCCAGACGGAGTTGCCGCAGAGCGGCGCCGTCCCCTTCGTCACGTGCTTCTGCACGAAGGCGAGCGTTTGCGCGGCGGCGTCGTCGAGGGTGACCCTCGAGGTCGGGATCCGTTCGAGCAGCCCCGAGCGCGCGTGCAGCTCGCGGACGAAGTCGTTCATCGTGGCGAGCACCTCGGGCGGCTGGTGGATGACGAGGTTCGGCCCTTCTTCCACGACGCGAAGGTTACAATCCGTGATGATCGTCGCGATCTCGACGATCGCGCAGCGCTGTGGATCGAGCCCTGTCATCTCGAGGTCCACCCACACGAGGCGGTCCGACGGTTCGGCCATGGGGCGGAGCATAGTCAACGAAGCCCGCCCCCCGCCAAGTTTTGACCCGCTCGGCTCGCCCGCGTGCGCGTCCTCGCGTCCGGGCGCGTCGATCGGTGCCTTCGCTCGCTCCCGAATGGACTACCCTCCCGGCCATGGCCCGTGCGGCGCACCCCGATGAACACGCGCATCACGACCACGCGCATCACGATGGTCACGATCACGACCACGATCACGACCACCACGACGATCACGACCACGCGCACGACGAACGCGCGAAGGGCGACGCGCACCACGACCACGGCCACGACCACGGCCACGCGCACGGCTTGAGCGAGCTACGGCGCACGCCGATCCGGCGGCTCGTCCTGGCGTTCACGATCACGGCCGGCTTCATGGTCGTCGAGGCGATCGTCGGCTTTTTGTCGGGCAGCCTCGCGCTCCTCGCGGACGCGGGCCACATGCTCGCGGATGCGGCCGCGCTCGCGCTCGCCATGATCGCGCAGCGCATCGCCTCGCAGCAGCGCACGCGCGCCCGCACGTACGGCTATCGCCGCGCCGAGGTGCTCGCGGCCTTCGCGAACGGCGTCGCGCTTGCGCTCACGGCCGTGTGGATCTTCGGCGAGGCCGTGCAACGGTTCAACGAGCCGCGCCCAATCGACGGCACGGCCATGACGGCGACCGCGGCGGCCGGCCTCGTCGTCAACCTCGTCGCCGCGGCGGTGCTCTCGTTCGGCGACAAGGGGCACAACATCAACACCCGCGCGGCGCTCGCGCACGTCCTCTCCGACGCGCTCGGCTCCGTCGGGGCGATCGTGGGCGGCGTGCTCGTCCTCTCGCTCGGCTGGACCCGGGCCGACCCGATCATCAGCGGCGTCATCGCGCTCTTGATCTGCTGGGGTGGCTTCAAGCTCGTGCGTGACACCTCGCACGTGCTCATGGAGGGCAGCCCCATCGAGATCGACATCGCCCACGTGGAGGAGACGCTCCTCAAGGTCCCGGGCGTCGTGGGCTTCCACGACCTGCACGTCTGGTCGATCTCGGAGGGCTTCGACGTGCTCACGGTGCACATCGTCATCGCCCGCGGCTTCCACGGCACCGACGTCGTCCAGGCCGTCGCCGCGCGCATGCGCGAGGCCCACGGCCTCGAGCACTGCACCATCCAGCCCGAGCCCTCCTCCGAGCCCCAGCTCGTCCCCCTTCGCCGCAAGTCCCAGGGGGAAAACCCTTCGACCTCCAACGAAGGGAAACCCTGAACGTTACGATCCGGAGAACATCTCCGTCACCCAGAACGACCCATCCGCCCCGCGCGACACCGCCACCCCCACGCGGGTGAACTTCTCGAGGAGCAAATTCCCTCGGTGTGACGGGCTCGCCCAGAGCGCCCGATGCGCGTTCGGCAGCGAGCTCGCGCTCGCCACGTTTTCCCCGGCGATCGCCGCCTGGATCCCCGCCGCCTCGATGCGCTTGCGTGGATCGCCCCCGCCCACGTCGTGGCCGACGAGCCGCGTCTTCATCATCTCCTCGGAGTGCGCCCGCGCCACCTTGTCGAGCGCCGCGTCCCGCACGAGCGGCTTGCGACCTTCGGCGATACGCGCCGCGTTGATCATGCGCAGCATCGCGTCCGCGTCGTCCTTCGCGCCTGCCGCGGCCTCCTCGCCCGGCACCGCGGCTCGAACGAACTCGCTCGGCGGCTTTTGCCCGGCGTAGATCGTCGTTTCCAGCACCGGCCGCGGCCCCGTCGACACCGTCGCGAGCACCTGCACGAGCCACGCGCCCGGCTGGTCCACCGAGAACGTCGACCGGATCTTCCCGCCCGACAGCGAGCTCGGCACCGTGCGCGGCGCCGCGCGTGGCCCGAGCAGCACGACCTGCACGCCCGAGGCCGGCACGAGCATCGTCCCTTCCAGCGTGATCCACTGCCCCACGCGCGCCGTCGTCGTCACTGGCGCCATGTCCGCGAGCGCGTCGAACGTGATCACCGTCGCGACCGACGCCCCGCCTTCGCCGTCGAGCTTCGCCACCCCGCACCGGCGCGCGCCGAGCGAACGAAGGCCGTTGATCCACCCCTTGAAGCGCGTCTCCGTGTCCGCGTCGTCGAGGTTCACTCCGGAGAGCGACCACGCCTTCGGCCACACGTGCGGGTCTCCCGCGGCGCGCAGCGCGAAGGCGAGCTCATCGGCCGTCAGCGCGCTCGCCCCGTCGAGCTGGCGCCGCGCCACGATCCCCGCGACCTCCATGAGCGCGCTGTCCGCGGGCCCGCAGAGGCCGAGCAGTGGAGCCTCGCGCGAACCGGTCTTCGCGGCGGGGTGGGGGGACGAAACGGTGGGCTTCCAGGTGACGCGCAGCGCGCCGGCCTGGGCGGAGGCGACGAGCGGTAGCACGAGTGCGGCCAGGGCGGGCAGCGAGCAAACGAGCGCGTGGAGGCGGGACGGACCTCGGTGCAATCGACGCGAATGAGCGTTCATCGACGATCTCCGGGTGGGGTCAACGCGCCGCTGTGTACACCCCTTGCGCGGGGTCGGCGACGAGCGGCGTGCCGAGCATCGTGCGTTCGACGTACCGCACCATGGCCTCATGCACCTCGCGTGGCGCGCCGCGCGCCCGCTCGGGACGGTACCGGCCCAGGATCTCGGTCATGACGTACCCGCCGAGACCTTCCTCGTGGGCGACCTCGAGCAGCGCCTCCATCGCCGGATCGACCGCCGCGCCCTCCTTGGACATCCGCGCGGCGACGTACGCCCCGATCGCCGATTCCATGCAGATGAGCTCTTCCATCATCGTGAGGTGGTAGGGCACGTCCTCGGGCTGCTCGAAGATCCGCGCGCGGACCTCGGGCTCGTAGCGCATCACGGCGCGGCAGCCGGCGTAGATCCGCGCGGGATCGCCGCCCGAGGAGCCGACGTGGATCGCGCCCACGTCGTCGACGTCGAGGAAGACGCGGAAGAGGGGAAGGCGCGTGTGACGCGACGAGACCAGGCCGTTCGAGAGCCGGTCGGCGAGATCGAGCGCGCGGCGCGAGGCGGGCCAGAAGGCGATGGCCTCGGCGACCCGGCGACGCGCCTCGTCGCGATCGGTCCGTTTCTCTGCGAGCTCGGCGAGCCGGAGATGCGCCGTCGCGAGCGTCGGGTCGATACGGAGCGCCTCTTCGAACGCCTCGCGCGCTTCCTTCGGCTGGTTTTGCGCGACGAGCATTTCCCCGAGCTCCAGGGCAATCCCCGCGGCCCGCGTGAACCCGAGCGCGGCGCGGAACGCCTCGGCGGCGGCCTTCGTATCACCCGCGTCGCGCTTCGATCGGGCCGTCGCGAGCGACGCTTTCGCCTCGTCCGACAATTTTACCGCGGTCAGCGTGAGCGCGCGCTCCTTGCGAACCACCTCCGCCGTTTGCCACGGGTCCGGCTCTGCGGCCGGGGGCGGCCCGTACTGCGCCACCAGGTTCGCGAGCTCGGGCGCCGCGTTGTCGAGCGCGTACAAGCGCGGCGATTTGTCGATCACCGTGACGATCAACGTCGAGAACCGGATCGTTCTCCGTAGATCGTCGAGGCGCGCCGGGCCCGCGTACTGGAAGCGGTGCAGGTCCGGATAGACGCGCGCCGCGGGCACCTGAATCGGCGTCTCGACCGGGGCGAGCAGGGCGCGCTGCGCCGCGGAGTACGCGGGGAGCCACGCTGGCCGATCGCCGTTCACCTGCGTTTCTGCGGCCGGCGCGTCGGGGGCGGGCGTCATCGGCGCGGCGCCGGCACAGCCCATGCCGCCGAGCGCGAACGTCACGAGCGCTGCCCGAGCTACGCCACGCATGCTTCTGGTGGTAGCAAATTTCGGCGCGCCTGACACCCTCGGTGACCACGCCCCGGCTGCAAGAAAGGGGCGCGTCTCTTCGGCATTTCCGTGGTACGCTCGGTTTGCTTGGGCATCGAGGTCAATAAAGGCGCCAAGGTCGGCTTGATGACCGTCGCGCTCGCGGCTGCGGCGTACGGCGCGTATCGCTTCATCTCGCCGGATGCGGGCACCGAGAACGGTTATCGCGTCTGGGCGTACTTGCCCGACGTGACCGGCGTGGCGCCGCACTCGCGCGTGATGATCCAGGGCATCCAGGTTGGCACCGTGGATCGCATCTGGCTCGACGGCGGCAAAGCGCGCGTCGACATCAAGATGTTCCCGACGGCCCCGCTCTACGACAACGCGGCCATTGGCAAGCGCGCGACAAGCCTGATCGGCGAATACTACATCGTGCTCGCGCCCGGGACGGAAGGATATCCACGCATCCCGGATCAGGGGCAGATCACGCACTACATCGAGGAGCCCTCGATCCAGTCCTTGCAGGGGCAGGTCTCCGAGATCCTGAAGGACGTCAAGACGGTGACCGAGTCGTTGAAGGGCACCGTCGGCAGCGACACGGGCAAGGATCAGCTCGAAAAGATCCTGAAGAACCTCGCCGAGGTGACCGAGGCGCTGAACGAGACCGTCCGGGAGAACCGCACGGCGGTCCGCGACACGATCAACAACATCAACACGATCACCCAGAACTCGCAGCCGAACATCAACGCCATCCTCGACAACCTGCGGCAGGTGACGGGCGACGTCCGCAAGATGACGAGCGCCAACGGCGAGAACGGCAAGGCGGGCGAGCTCCGGAGCGCGGCGGCGCGCATCGACAAGGCGACGACCTCCCTCGAGAGCGCGCTTTCGCATGCGGACAACGTCGCGGCGCGGATCGATCGGGGCGAGGGCACGCTCGGAAAGCTCACGAAGGACGAGACGCTCATCAACGAGGTCGAGAGCGCCGTCGGCGACGTGGGCGAGCTCGTCGGCGGCATGGGCCGATTGCAGACGATCGTCGGCCTGCGGACCGATTACAACTTCCTCGCGAACACCATCAAGAGCTACGTCGAGCTGCGATTGCAGCCGTCCGAGGACAAATACTACCTCATCGAGCTCGTCAACGACCCGCGCGGCCTCACCACATTCGAGCAGATCGACGTCGACACGACGAACCCGAACGACCCGCCGCATTACCGCGAGATCCGTACGGTCACGACGAATGCCTTCCGCTTCTCGTTCCAGTTCGCCAAGCGTTTCGGCCCCTTCACGGGCCGCTTCGGCATCAAGGAGTCGACCGGCGGCATCGGCCTCGATTTGCATCTGCTCGATGATCGATTCGAGCTTCGGCAGGACCTCTTCGGCTTCGGCGAGCAGATCTCGCCGCGCTGGCGCGTCGCGCTCGCGTACGAGTTCATTCGCAAACTGTGGCTGCTCGGTGGCGTCGACGACATCCTGAATGCCGATCGCCGTGATTACTTCATCGGCCTTCAGCTCCGCTTCAACGACAAGGATCTGAAGACGATCCTGCCCTTCGCGCCGCCCGTGTTCTGAGATCGCGAAGGGTGCGGAGCCAGCGCCGCACCGTTCTCTCCGCAGGCGAGGGGCGCGGCGATCGCTCCGCAGCCGATTTTTCGCGCAAATCGCGAATTCGGAGCGGAAATGACCTCGGCACGGACCGTGCAATTCCTCCTCGCGAGCGCCGAGACAAGGCGCTGTCCCAAGGAGCCAGCCATGATGCACGTCCCCTCGTTCTTCCGCCCCCTCGCCGTCGCCCTTTGCCTCGCTTTCGCCGCCGCGCCCACGGTCGCTTTCGCGGGTGACGGCAGCGCCCCGGCCGGCGCCAAGGCCAAGGACGAGGCGGGCAAGAAGAAGCGCGTCGCCTTCCCGATCCCGGCCGATCAGTTCACGAAGCACCTGGAAAAGCGCATCGAGAAGGCACGCGGTCGCATGGAGAGCCACATGAAGGAGAAAAACCTCCCCGAGGCCGACCGCGCCGCACGCCGCAAGGCCTTCGACGCGAGCGCCACCGAGGTCCGCGCCGCCGCCAAGCGCGTCGCGCAGGACGGCACGGTCACGAAAGAGGAGGCCAAGGAGGTCCGCAAGCTCGCGAAGGGCCTCAAGCCGGGCGGCCACAAGAAGGGCCGCGACCACGGCAAGAAGCCTGGCAAGGCCGCCTGATCCGACGCTCGCGCCCCGCGCCGCTCACGCCCGCCTCGACCGGAGGCCCCTGCTGTACTACTGAACAACCGAACCCTGTTCACCCGGTCGAGGCGGCCCCGATAGCGTATCCTGCCAAACGTAGCGCCCGTTCGTCCGCTTGGAACCCCAACGGTTTTTTCTCGGTAGATCCTGCGTCGAACCTGGATCGAGAGCCCGGTTGACATGACCTGAAACTTCGTTCAGTATCCGGCCCAGGTCGCGCCTCGCCCGGACGTGCTGCTCGGGCCTGCTCGCGCGCGCCAGGGATGTCGCCATGACTCCGCCCAGCGCCAGTCATCGTGTCGTTTGCCTCGGAGTGCCCGGCGTGCCGGAGCTCGGGTGCGAAGAGACCAATGCCCGCGATATGTTTCGCCTGTTCAGCGGAGCACTCGGGCCGCCGGGGACCATCGCGACGTGTCTCGTCGGCGAGGACGCCACGAAAACGGCCGTAAAGCGCGTATTCGACGCGGCGTCGCGCGAGAGCGCGCCGTTTTTCGTGGTGTATTTCTCGGGTCGGGCCAGCGAAAAAGGGCTGCACGTCGCGGATGGGTGCATCGGCGCTGACACGCTCGCGCGTCATTTCGAGCGCGTCGCGGCGCCGTCGGTGCTGGTTGTCCTTGATCTCGTGGTCGGCGCCGTTCCCGATGAAGACGTCGTGCCGGCGTGGGTCGAAGCCTTCGCGCGCGCACGCAAAGGCCTGCGTGTGGCGGCGGCGCGCGCGACACGAATTGGCGCGGGCAGCGCGGGCGCGGGGCGGGGGCGGTTCACGGGCGCGCTGCTCGAAGCGTTGCAAACCTCCGAGGGCGATCTGGAGTTTCAGGGGGCGAAGTACATCTCGGATATGCGGGCGCTCGACCAGTCGCAGGCCATTTTGCAGCGGCGGTGGCATGCGACCCATTTGCCCGTCCGGATGGGGCCATTCGGGGAATTTCCGCTTGCGCGTTGCCAGGCTGTCGCGGGCATTGGAAAAGGCACGATTGTCGGGGTCGCGGCCGGGACGCGCCTCTCGGCGACGGTGCGTTATTCGATCGAAGGTCGCGCGTACGTGCCGACAGTGCTGCAGTACGCGCTCGAAGACACGAGCCAGGAGGTGCTCGGGGAGGGCGAGGTGATGGTGCTCCCCGACGGTCCGGTGTGCGTGGGTCGTCAGCGTATTCGCCTGCCCGCGCGCGTGCTCGCCGATCATACCGTCTGGGGGCCGACGCTCGAGCTTGGCGAGCGGGTGCACGTCCGCTGGCGCATCTCCCTGCGAGATGCTCGCGGTCGCACGCTCGATCGCAAGGTCTTCGGCCACGAATACGCCGCGCCGCCGAAGTCGTCCCGGCGTTCGCGACGCTAGTCGGCGGGGCGGCCGGGCGGCTCCGAAGCGCCGCGCCCTGTGCTACAAGCCGTCCGATGCCTCGCGCGCTCCCCAGCACGGCTCTCGTTCTGTCCCTCGTCCTCGGAGCCACCGTGGCCGCGTGTCAGGGTTGCCGTACGCCTCCGGCCGTCACCGCCGAGGAGGACGCAGCCTCCGCGCAGCCGACCCTACGCCTCTACCTCCTGAGCACGGTCGCCGGCGCGATCGAGCCGTGCGGCTGCACGAAGGATCAGCTCGGAGGCGTCGATCACCTGGCCGCGTTCCTCCGCGCGGAGTCGGCCGCGGCGCCTTCGAGCCTCGTGCTCGGCGCAGGTCCGATGCTCTTCGGCGAGCCGACGCTGCGGCCCGAGGAAGTGACGCAGCAGTCGTGGAAGGCGGAGACGCTCGCCGCGGCGGCGAAGGAGCTCGGGCTCGTGGCGTGGGCGCCCGGCTTGAACGACTGGGCGGCCGGCGGCGAGGCGCTCACGAAGTACGTCTCGACCGCGGGATCGGCGCTTCTCGCGGGCAACGTCGAGGGCGTGCCGGGCGTGACGAGCGTCGTGGTGCGCGAGGTGTCGGGCGTGAAGGTGGGGATCATCGGCGTGGCGGAGCCGCGGGATCGCGCGGGAAAACTGCCGGACGGGATCACCACGAAGCCCGCGCTCGATGCGATGAAGGCGGGGGTCTTGGAGGCGAAGAAGCAGGGCGCGCGCGTGCTCGTGGGGCTCGCGGCGATCCCGCGCGGCGATGCGCTGCGGCTGGCGGACGCGATCCCGGAGCTCGCGGTCCTCGTGCTCGGCAAGCCCCAGGAGACGGACCACAACAACGACGCGCCGAAGCCGCCGATGCGCGTGGGCTCGACGCTCGTCGTGGAAACGTCGAACCATCTACAAACGGTGGGCGTCGTGGATCTCTACGTGCGGGCGCGGGACGCGGAGGTGCTCTCGTTCGCGGACGCGAGCGGGATCGAGCGCGCCGAGGAGCTCGTCGTGCTCGCGGGCCGCATTCGCGACCTCGAGACGCGGATTCAGTCGTGGGAAAAGGGCGGCAAGGTGAAGGCCGAGGATCTCGCCGCGCGCAAGGCCGACCTCGAAAAGCTGCGCGCCGAGAAGGCGAAGCTCGAAGAGCCCATGCCTTCGCCGAAGGGCAGCTTCTTCCGGTACAAGCTCGTCGAGGTGCGCGAGAAGCTCGGCATCGAGCCGGCAATGGCGACCAAGCTCGTCGATTACTACAAGCGCGTGAACGAGCACAACCGCACGGCGTTCGCGGATCGCAAGCCCGCGGCCGCGCCGGCGGGGAAGGCGAGTTTCATCGGCATCGAGGCGTGCACGGTTTGCCATGACGAGGAGCGCAAGGTCTTCGACGGCACGGCGCACGCGAAGGCGTACGAGACGCTGGAAAAGGACTTCAAGGAGTTCAACCTCGATTGCGTGAGCTGCCACGTGACGGGCTATGACAAACCCGGTGGCTCGACGGTCACGTTCGTGGACAAACTCAAGGACGTGCAATGCGAGGAGTGCCACGGGCCGGGGTCGCTCCACGCGAAGAAACCGGACGCGAAGGGGCTCATCATCCTGAAGCCCGATCCGCAATCGTGCGTCTCGCAATGCCATCACCCGCCGCATGTCGAGAACTTCGATCCGGTGGCGAAGATGGACCTCGTGCTCGGGCCGGGGCACGGGAAGTAGGGCTTTCGCCGATGTCTGGCCCTCGCGAGGGTCGTCGCGGAGGGTGTGAGGAACGGTCTCACGGTCGGGCTGCGGGGCTGGTTTTCGGGTGGGAGCGGGGAGCTCGCGGGAGGTCTCGGGCGGGTATCCGCGGTTCCGATCCCCATTCCAGCGAGACGTGGCGTGATCGGAGGTCGCTGCTGCGCTCGTCACGCTCGTTCCTGGTAAAACGTTTTACTTGACGGAACCCCGCCCCGCCGGTACACGGCGCACGTGTCCCCCGAAGACGACAGCGTCGACTTGATCCTGCGCCACATCTCGCAGCGGTTCCCGGCCGAGCTCGCGCGTGGTCTCCTCGGCTGCGAAGGGCCTCTCACCGCCGCCGTGCTCGAGACCCAGGTCACCTCGCGCCACCGCGAGCTCGATCGCACGCTTGACGTACGCATCGACGGAGAGCGGAGGCTGCTCCACGTGGAATGGCAGACCGCGATGCCCGCCAACATGCCGTATCGGACCTACGAGTATCAAGCGCTGCTCGGCTTCGCGGTCGCGGAAGAGAACAAGAGCGGCCCGGAGCTCGTGCCGCCCATCGAGAGCATCGTCGTCCTCTTGGGCGGTCGTGAGGAGCCGTGGCCCCTCTATGGCACCTACCGGGTTTCCCCGCGGGGCGCGCCGTTTTCGGGGGTCCACTTCCGCATCGAGCCTGTCTACCAGCGGACGATCGCCGAGCTCGCCGCCTGGGGCAGCTTCTGGCTCGCGTTCGCGCCGCTCGCCGTGGACGCGGACGAACGTAGCGTCGCACGCGTGCTCGACGAGCTCCGCGCGCGCGTCCCGCCCTCGACGTTCGACGAGCTCGGCACGGCCATGGCCGTCCTTGCGGAAGCGGATCAACGCGAGCGGGGATTACGAGACGTGGTACGATCGCTGTTGCCGAGGGAGCTGGTGATGCAGAACTGGATCTACAAGGAAGGGCTGGAGGAAGGGTACGCGAAGGGTATCGAGAAGGGCATCGAGACGGGTATCGAGAAGGGCATCGAGAAGGGCATCGAGAAGGGTATCGAGAAGGGCATCGAGAAGGGCATCGAGAAGGGCATCCACGAGGGCCTCCGGCCGCTCGTTCACCTCTTCGAGCGCCGGCTCGGCCGTGCGCTGACCGAGCCCGAGCGCGCGACGTTGCTCGCGCGCATCCGCGCCGACGGCCCCGATCGGGTGGGCGACGCCGTCCTCGACCTTTCCCCGCAGGACCTCGCCGCCTGGATCGCCGCGACGAACGGCCATTGAGCGCCGCGCCCCCTCGCGCTCCCCATCCCCGCGCTGTCGCTGGCAGGTGGTCCGGTAAAACCACATCGCCCTCGCATACCGCCGCCGCGTGATCCATTGACGAGCGCGAGACCTGCGTCGACGCACGCGATCCGTCGACATGGCCGACCGAAGGGGGCCTGGCCGACGAAAATCCGGTGTCCGGCGCCGGTTTGCTTTCGCCTTCAGCCGCGCGGGGGCAGCACGACATTCATCATGACCCGCGTCGCATTGGCCTCGCCGTCTCCCGGCTGGGCGCGGATCACGACGCGGTCGCGGAAGCGGTACGTGCACTCGATCGACGAAAGCCCCGCCGCGTAGAGGCGCTCTTCGAGCTCCGGGAGTTGAAGCCTGCGCACGGGTCCGTCGAGGCCGCCGCGGGCCCAGGGCGCGCCGAGCGTCTCGACGAGGAACAAAGAGCCGCTCGGCGAGAGCATGGCCGAAAGCTCTTCGAGCGCTCGATCGAGCCACGCGATTCCGTCGCGCAACGTCCCGCCGCGCAGCTCCATGATGGGCATGAGCACGCTGCCCACCGTGACGACCGTGGCGAGCGGCGCGATCGCGAGCCCGCCTTCGCCGAGCCCCTGCGTGATCGACTTGATGCGTGTCGACCCGCGGTGGAGGGCCTCGGCGAGCGCACGTTCGGCGCGGATGATCTTCTGCACGTTCGGCTCGACCAGCGTGATCCGGCCGAGCTCGGGGTAGGCCGAGGCGACGAGGCGCGTGAGCTTGCCCGTGCCGGCGCCGACGTCGACGAGGTGATCGTCGGCGCCGAGCGGGGGGAGCGAGAGTACGAGCTCGCGGTAGTGCTCGGGTTCCCGCTCGGGCCCGGCCGTGAAGGTGGTGTCGTGCAGGTCGTACCAGTCGGGGTGCTCCCACGGGGGCATCATGCCCCGAGTTTATCGCGACGCCGCCGCCCGCGCCACGCCCGTCCGCCCGCGCGCCGGGGCCGCGCGCCGGGGCCGCGCATGCGCCTCGGGCGGGTTCGGCCGGACGTACCCTGGGTTTGCCCGCGGCAGGTTCGGACGACAAAAACACGCCCGCCGACAAACGTGGAGGTTGTCAAACCCGGCCGTGCCTTCTATAGTTTGCCCCGGAACGATGTTCGTCTGGACAACCAACGGCGCGACGCGCTGCGAGGGCTTCGACGAGACAGGCGCGCTCTTCGGCGGCCTCGGCGCGATCGTGCTCGGGGGATTTCTCGGGCTCGTCTTCTTGCCTGTGTCCTGGGGCCTCGTGGTCCTCGGTATCGTCGTCACCTTGTGCGTGGGCTGCCGGTATTCGATCCGGATTGGTACGGATGGCATTCGCCTCACGCTCTACCGGTTCTGGCTCGTTCCCGTGCACCGGCGGCATTCGTTGCTCGACGCGGACATCGACATCCATCACGACCTCGACGCGGCAGGCCCGAAGGGCCTCGTCATCCGCGAGCCGTACGCCGATCCCGGCTTCGACAACGAATCCGACGTGTTCGGGCCCCGCTTCGGTCCGCCGCGCCTTCTTCGGCTACACGCGCGGCTCGTGACCGCGCTCGAAGTTATGCGCGCGGCCGCGGCCCGTACGCCGGTGCCGCCGGAGCTGCGCAATTTCTGGCTGGGCCCGCAGATGGGCGCGTTCGACCTCGTCCGGGCCATTCGCGACCCGCGTGGGCGGCTCCGGCGGGTCCGTTCGGTCTCGCCCGTGTACGTCGGCGAGGTCGAGGTGCCGCCGGGATCCATTTTCCATTTCAATGAAGACCGCTTCCTCGATCCGCGCCGGGAGGACCGGCTGCACGAGGTGGTGCTCGGCGGTCCGATTTCGCTGCTCGGGAGGAGGGTCCGCCCGGGGGCGAGCCTCGTGTTCGCGCCCTCGGGCCGTTTGTCGAGCCTGCGCGGCGCATTCGAATCGGAGGTGGAGATCGACGGGACGTGGGTGAACGGGCGGGACGTGCTCTCCTTCAATGAAGACGGCGAGCTCATGGGATTCACGTTGGGCCGGGACGGGCGCGCGGCGGGTCGCTGTTTCCCCAAAGGGAGCCGCTTTCAATGCTGGCCGGCCGACGACGTGCTGCCCACGCGCTGGACCGTGCGCCTCGGGGGCACCTTGAAATTGCCCGACATCACGCTCCGCGCCGGCGAGTCGATCGAGCTCTCGGACGACATCAGCCGGATCACCGCCATCTGCCCGCGCCGTGACGTGAAGGCCTCCGGGCTCGTGGTGCGGGCCGGCATCGTGCCGATTCCGCTCCGCCAAGACGGGCGAATCGACGTGGCGGGTTGCTTGAAGAATGGAATCTTGCGGCCTCGCGAGGAGGCCGAGGAGCAACGAGGCTTCTGACCTCAGGCCTTCGGCATCGGCGGCGTCGGCACGAAGAACCCTTCGAATTCGTCCCAGCCTTCACGCGGGCCGGGGAAGCCGAGCACGGCGAGCGTGCGGCGCGCAGGCTCCACGACCGCGGACGGCAATTCTTCCTCGATGGGAGCGCCGCCGGGCAGCGCCTCGCAGATCTCCTCGACGAGCGTCGCCGCCTCGACCACGCGGCCGACGTCCCCCGAGAGCGAGCCGCTCCGTGTCCGGATGCCTTCCGCCGTGCGCACGAACGCGCGGAGCGTCTCCGCCGCCGAGGCGAGCGACTCCGGGCTCGCCGAGCGGACGGAGGCGAACACGCGGGGCGCCGCGAACAGGAAGAGGAGGTTCATGCACTGGGACATCGCATGCGCGACCTCGGCCGCGCGCGTGGCGCTCGCATTCATGGACAGGCATGGTACCACGGACTTTCAGCGTCGGAAAAGCCCTTCCCCACGTACAGCACGGCTACGACGTGGGAGGACCGCCGCTCCGTCCACAATGGAGAATGACCGTACGATCACTCTGCCGGCAAGGCGGAAAATCGTTTGGCGAGATTAAACGTTACGGTCCGGAGCCGGCTTTTCGGCCGGATGACGGCGCGCATATCCGAGGCGAGCGCCGAAAAAGCCGAAGACCGCGCCGAGGCCGCCGAGCAAGACGAGCAGAAGTGCCCAGGTCGGCGCGCCGGGACCCGGCGCAGGCGCAGCCGCCGCGAGCGCCCAGGCGAGGGCGGCCGCGACGAAACCGCCCACCGCGCCCTCCTTCGGCCCCGCCTTGCCGCCGAACCGACCCACGAGGAATCCGCCCGCGAGCGAGGCGATCAAAAACCCCGCGAGCTGCAAGCCGATGAACGCGAGCTGCGCGGAGAGCGGCACGACCATTTTGGCGTCCGCGGGCGCGGGGACGCCGAGCTCGGCCCGATCGACGATCCGCGCGCCGACCTTCGCCGCGATCGCCGCGAGCGGTAGCCAGACGAGGAACGTCGCGACCGCGCCGATCCCGGACCAGTGCCACGGCGGCCGATCCTCGGCGTCCGGCTCGTCCGGCGGCGGGCCCGCTTGCACGAGCGGGAGGCGTCGCTTCTTGTCGGGTGCGCTCACCTAGCTCGGCCTGCGCCAACGCGCGCGGGCCTCGTCCTGCATGCGGAGGAGCCGGCGTTGCTCCTGGATGAAGCTGCCGTAGGCGCGCGGGACGCGTGAATCCTTGGCGAGCGCGTAGAGCACGCGCAGCGCCGCCTCGGCGTCGTCGGTGGCGCGGTGCGCGTTGACGAGCTCGATGCCGAGCAGTGCGGCCATGTCGCCGAGCGCGCGGCTGCCCTCGTGCTTGTAGAGCTCGCGCGCGAACGTGAGCGGATCGATCCAGTCGACCTCGCGGCGCATCGCGGGCGGCGGGTTTTCGGGACGAACCGAGGCGCGCTCGAGCTCGGCGAGCAAGAAGCCGCGGTCGAAGACGGCGTTGTACGCGGCGGGGATCGCGCCCCCGAGTGTCGCGAGGAACTCGCCGGCGATCTCCGAGAACGCGGGCTTTCCGGCGACGTCCTCGTCGCGGATGCCGTGCACCGCGGTGGACTCGGCGGGGATCGGGCGGCCGGGGTTCACGAGCCAGCTGTGGCGCGCGACCACGTCGCCGCGGATGCCGATGACGACGGCGACCTCGACGAGCCGATCCTGCTGCGCGTTCTTGCCGGTGGTCTCGACGTCGAGGAAGGCGATCGGGTGATCGATCCACGGCGCGCTCGCGTCGAGCTCGGAGGCGACGCCGACGGCGCGCACCTTGAGCAGGTGCGCGATGCCGGGGTAGTGCCTCCCGGTCGGGAAGCAGCCGCAGGGATCGGCGACCTTCATTTCTTCGCGGGACCCGCCGCGGGCACGGCCGAACCGGCTGCGGGCACCGCGGAGCCGGCCGCGGGGATCGCGGAACCAGCCGCGGGCGCCGCCGAACCGGCCGCGGGGATCGCCGAACCTTCGGGCTTCGCGGGGGCCGGCGCTGGCTTGATGCCCGCGAGCTCGAGGTCGAGCTTGATCCACTCCTCGAGGTCTCCGTAGAGGTCCGTGAGTTTGCCGAGGTTGACCTCACGGCCGTTGATGAAGACCGTGGGCGTGCCTTCGAGGCCCACGCCGTCGGCTTGCTTCTTGTCCTTCTCGATGCGGCCGGTCGTGTCGTCCGAGACCATGTCCGCGCGGAACTTCACGGCGTCGAGCTCGAGCTTCTTCGCGTACCGTTCGAGGTCCGACTGCTCCAGCCGATCCTGGTTGTCGAATAGGAGATGGTGCATCTCCCAGAACTTGCCTTGCTTGAACGCCGCGTTCGCCGCGCGCGCGGAAATCTCGCCGTGGGGATGGCTCCCGAGCGGGTAGAACTTGTAGACGGCGCGCACCTGGCCCGGGAAACGCTTCACGAGGTCGTCGACCACCGGGTAAAACGCGCGGCACGCGGGGCACTCGAAGTCGGCCCACTCGACGATCGTCACGGGCGCGTCGGGCGGACCGAGCTCGGGCGAGCCGTCGGTCACCAGCGTCCGGACCTTCTTGGAATCGAAGCGAGCCGTGTACGCTTCCTCGCGCTCCTGCTTGCTACGCCCGGCTTGCACCTGTTTGAGCAGAAACTGTGCCGCGGGAAGACACGCCTTGCAGGGCCGGTTTTCCTGGATGCACTGGGTGATCGGGACCGGCGTCTCGGCGCAAGGGGCGAGCAGCGTCGAGACCTGCGCCGTCCACTCGCGTCGCTCCCGCGGCGTGAGCTGACCCAGCTCGACGCCCGGGATGCTCGGATCGGGCGCCGCCGAGGGAGCCGGCTTCGATTCGCTCCGGTCGGACGAACCATGACAGGCGCCGCCGCTCCCGAGAAGGGCCAAGAGGAGAGGCGACCATCGCAGTAGGGACATCGCGGCGCGAGCTTAGTCGGACCCTTCGCGGGGCGCTAGCCCCGGAGCTCCATGGGCGAACCGGGGTTTGGGGCGTAGCTCGGTTTGCCGAGCGTAGCCCCATGGGCGAACTGGGTGTAGCGTGTGCGCGTGCGGAGCGTCTGCTATCGGTTTCCCGACCCTCGGCAGTTCGAGCAGATGATCGGTTCGGCCGGGGATTCCGAGCTCGAGCTCGGTCTTCCTTCCGGCGAATCGGTGGAAGACGGCGAGTGGGTGCTCGCCATCTTCGACGTTGGTCCGGAGAGACGGGCCACGTCCGCGGCGGCGCGCGCCTCGATCGGCCCCGAGGGGCCTCTCCTCGCGTTCGAACCTCGCGACTGGCGCAGGCTTGCGGACTTCGCGGCGATCGAAGCGTTCCATCGTCCCTCGTCGCGGCCGCCGGCGCGCGCCTCGCAGCCCGAGATCGAGCTGCCCCTGAGCCTGCCGCGCTCGTGGCCGCCGCGTGCCGGTGAAGGCGCGCAGATCCTCGTCGTCGACGACGACCCCGACATCCGCGACGTCGTGAGCGCGATGCTCGAAGCCGTGGGCCTCGTCGTCACGACCCGCACGAGCGCGGAGGAAGCGCTCGAGACCGTGCAGCGCGAGCACTTCGATCTGCTCGTGCTCGACTGGAACCTGCCGAAGATGACGGGCATCGAGCTCTGCCGGATGATCCGGCGCGACCTCAACGTCGCGCTGCCCGTCTTGTTCTTGACGGCGAACGCGTCGAGCCAGGACATGGTCGAGGCGTTCGCGAGCGGCGCCGACGACTACGTGGTCAAGCCCTTCCGCGCGCCCGAGCTCGGCGCGCGCATCTTCAGCTTGCTGCGCCGGACGATAGCTCGAGGAGCGTGATCTCCGCGGGCGCGCCGACGCGCATCGGCGGACCCCAGTAGCCCGTCCCGCGGCTCACGTAGATCTGCGTCTCGCCGAGACGATCGAGCCCCGCGACGAACGGCTGCTGCAGGCGCACGAACATCGTCGCGGGGAAGATCTGCCCGCCGTGCGTGTGGCCGCTGATCTGCAGGCCCACGCCGTGCGCGGCGGCCTCGAAGATCTGGCGCGGCTGGTGCGCGAGCAGGACGAGCTCGCGGTTCGGATCACGGCCCGCCACGACCTTCGCCATGTTCGGGCCGTGCCCCTTCACGTACGAGCCGCCGGTCCAGTCGTCGACGCCCGCGAGGTCGAAGCTCGCCGCGCCTTCGCCGATCGATACGCGCTCGTTCCGAAGCACGCGCACGCCGATGCGGCCGAGCTCCTCGATCCACGCCTCGACGCCCGAGTAGTACTCGTGGTTCCCCGTGACGAAGTAGACGCCGTGCTTCGCGCGCAGATCCGCGAGCGGCGCGACGTGCTCGCGCAGCGCCTCGACCGAGCCGTCGACGAGGTCGCCCGTGATGACGACGACATCGGGATCGAGCGCGTTGACGCGGCCGACGATCTCCGCGAGCCACGCGCGCCCGATCGTCGGGCCCACGTGCACGTCCGTGAGCTGCACGATGCGCAGGCCGGAAAGCTCCTTCGGCAACCTGCCGAGCGCCACGTTCACCTTGCGCACCGCGACCTCGCCGAGCGCCTCCGCCGCGCCCGAGCCCGCGAGCCCGAACGTGATCATGCCGGCCGAACCGGCGATCGTGCGCGAGAGAAACTTGCGCCGCGCCTCGTCGAGCGGGCGCGAGACGAGCTTCGACAGCGCGTGCACCGCGGCGCGCATCGGCTCGCTCACGAGCAGCGTCGAGACGAGCAGCGCCGCCACGCCCATCCACGTGTACACGACGAACGAGACGAGCGCGCCCGCCGAGCGTGGCAGGAGCCGCACGACGAACATCGACACGGGCAGCGCGACGCCGAGCGCGACGAGCACGCGCTTGCCCCAGGTCTGCACGCGCTGATGCAGCGCCGGCGCGCGCAGCAGCCGGTGCCAGAGGTAGAAGTGGATCGCGAAGACGAGCAGGGCGAAGACGACGATGAAGATCGCGTACTGGAGGACGGAGCGCTGCACGGGCGAAAGGATGCCACGCGCGGCCGCGCGGCGCTCCGTCCGGGCCGCGCGATCACACTACTTCACACAGACGCCGATCCCGTCGGGGAAGCTGTTCGCCCCGCCCTGGCAGAACATGCCATCGGGGCAGTCGTTGCCGCCCGTGTGGCAGAGCGCGAGGCACTTCTTGAAGGCGGCCACGCAGAGGAAGCCCGCGGCGCACGGGCACGGGTCGTCGAGCCCGCTCGCGCCGGGCGCCACGCAGCTCGTCGTGCCGTCCTCACGCACGAGCGTGCACGTGAGGCCCTCGGGGCACGACGTGTCGTCGAGCAGCGTGCACTCCGTCGCGGGGATGCACACGGGGATGATGAGCGGCACCTCGCTCGTCGTGTCGTCGGCCATCGGCGCGGGCGCGCAGTAGGTGTCCTCGGGACACGCCTCGACCGCGCCGCAGCAGTACGGCCTGCACGAGCCGACGCTCGATCCGGTGAGCGCGCAGCCGAGCCCCGGCGCGCAGTCGCTCGCGCGCGTGCACGGGTCGCCGGCCTTGAACGTGCCCGGCGTCAAACACTGGGCCGACGCGCCGTTCTCGGTCGGCACGATTTGACACGCCACCTGGGGCGTGCCGTCGGGGTTCATCGCGACGCTACAGCCGAGCGCGCTCTCGCTCGACATGCACCCGCCGCCGCAGAGGTGCGTGTACGACGTGTTGCCGTCGGGCGGCGGGTTCGGCGGGGGAAAATCGATGCCGCTCGAGTTCCCGCCGCCGCCGTCGGTCGTGGTCGGCCCCGTCGCTTCGCCGCCGGCCGTGGACCCGGGGTCTTCGTCATTCACCGTCGAACGCTCGTAGGTCGAGGCGTTGAGCTGAATGTTGCACGCGACGCCGAGGACAGACGCAGCCGCGAGCGAGGAAAGCAGGCAAAGGGAGTGGAGGAAGCGCGTCGTAGAGGCCATGGCAAGGTGGGGTGCGAGCGCGGGAAGGAATGCCCGAGTTTATCACCACGCCTCATTCACGTCCCGTGCCGCAGGTCGCTCGCGCAAGGGAACGACGCGTCGGAATCCACCTCCGCCGAGAGATGCGGCGCGAACGGCTCGGCGGGTCCTTTCGAGGTGTCGAGCCTCTGGCGCACGGGGCATGACGCCCGTGTCGTGGGGCGAGGTGGAGGCACATCGTCTGAGCACCCTCCGCGCTCCCGCGGAAGGAGAGGGGAGAGCGTCAGGAAGTCGTCGGATTACTTCGCTTCGACGTCGCGCGTGACCACGTTGCCGGCGCTGTCGTAGACGCGGACGGCCACGATGTGCGCCCCGGGCGGCACGATCGAGGCGATGTCGACGTCGAAGGCCTCGGAGGGCTCGTCGAGCACGCCGTCGCTCGGGAAGAGCGGGCGCCACTCGTCGGAGCCGGCGATCGAGACCTCGATGCGGGCGATCGGGCCGAGGCCGTCGACAACCTCGCCCTTCAGCTTGCGGCCCTGCATCGCGAGGGCCTTGTAGACGGGCGGCGTGTTGTCGACGAGGACCGTGGCCGACTCGAGCGAGTGCTTCTGCACGCGGTCGGGCGGGTTCGAAAGCTCGTCCGTCGCCTCGACGAGGATGCGGTACGGGCCCTCGGGCAGGCCCGTCGTGTCCCAGTCGAGCTCGGGCCGCGTGAGCTTCTCGCCTGGCTTCTGCACGCTGCGCCAGGTGTTCTGGCCTTCGAGCCGGTACGAGACGCGGTACCGCAGGTCGTCCTGATCGGGGTTGTCGACGCGCCACGAGAGCTTGACCGAGCTCGACGGACGCGGCGACTCGCCGCCCGAGGACACGATGCCCATCTTGCCGCTCTTGCTGCCGCTGTTCTTCGCCGTCGCGTCGATCGAGGTGATCACCGCGCGCGCGTTGTCGGTGACGAAGTACAGCGTGACCTCGCGCAGCACCGCCTTCGGGTCGCGGCTCCATCGCGCGCGGATCTGCACGTAGCGGCCCGGCGGACTCTGCACGTCGCCGGGCGCGCCGAGGCCCGCCGACCACGCGCTCCACGTCGCGTCCGGTGTCTCGGTGTTGCCGCTGCGCGTGGAGAGCTCGAGCTGGCCCTCCGAGCGCCACGCGAGACGACCGAACGTCGCGCGCAGGCCCGCGTCGAGCACCTTGCTCGTCCACACCGCGTCGGCGCCGCCCGTACCCTTGATCTCGCGGAACACCACGGGGTCGGTCGTCGCGAGGAAACGCTGCTTGCCGCTCACCACGACGGCGCCGATCTGGCGCTCGTCCGTGTCGGCGACGAGGCTCGCGACGTGCGCCTCGTCGACCGTGTAGAGCCGTCCCTCGGCGCCCGTGCCCACGTACGGCGCGCCCGTGTCGTCGATCGCGAGCGACACGTAGTGCGCCTCGTTGTCCGTGAGGAGCTGCTCGGCGATGCCGTCCTTGCCGAAGCGGTAGAGCATGCCCTTGCCGGGCTTCGAGGGCCGCGTCGACTGCGGTCCGGCCGGGCCTCCGCGGTTGCGCTTCGGCGGCGCGAAGCTCTCGCCCATCTTGTTCGCCACCACGAACATCGAGCCGTTCTTGCCGAACGCGATCGCCTTCACCTCGTCGGCGTCGAAGTCGTACGCGACCGTCGCGCGGCCCGGGCCCGTGATCTTGTAGAGCAAGCCCTTGCCGTTCGAGCCCGCGTAGAGCGTGCCGTCCTCGGCGACCGCGAGCGAGACGATGTGCGCCTCGTCGCTGTCGAAATGCACCTGCGACTTGCCCGCCTGATCGACGCGGAAGACCTTCCCCTCGGGCCCCGTCGCCGCGTAGAGCGACTTCGACTTCGCGTCGAACGCGAGCGCCCAGACGTCCTCCGCGCCCGGCAGATCGCCGAACGCCGCCGCGGGGCCGCCATTGCCGCCGCCCGCGGGCAAACGATAAAGCTTGCCCTCGGGGAACGTCCCCGCGATGACGTCGCCGTTCCACGCGACGACCAGCGCGCTCACGGCCATTGCGCCCGTCGTCGCGACGAGCGTGGCCTTGCCGCCCGAGACCTTGAAGATCTTGCCGTCGCTGCCGGTGCCGAGCAGCACCGAGCCGTCGGGCAGCACGACTGAGCTCCACACGCTGCTCGCGTCCTGCACGGGGAGCGATCCGAGCGTGAGGCCTGCGCGCACGTTGCCGTTCGAGTCGACGCTGACGCCGGTCAGATCGCCGCCCTTGAGCTCGTCGATCGTGTCGAGCTGGAAGGTGCGGGTACCGACGGCGGAGGCCGTCTTCGCGGGAATGACGGCGGCAGCGAGGACGAGCGCGCCGATGCCGAGGCGCGCGAGCTTTCCGGGAGAGAGTGTCATGCGTGGGCTTTCTTCAGGCGGCGAGGGTAATGGGCTCTTGCGGGGAGAGGGATTGGGGGGTGAGGGGCGTTCACCGGAGGACGTTGCGAACCTTCACGCGCACGGTGTCGCGACCGACCATGAACTGCTTGAGCGGCACGGCAGACTGCACCTGCGCGACGAAGGTCTCGGGCGTATCGGAATCGACGCTCGAACGGAGCGTGTCGATCGCGCCGGCGGGCAGGCGCGAGGCGATCTTGCCCTTGTAGGACGCGCCGTTCTCGCGCAGCCGGAACGAGGCCACGACGCTCTCCGGATCGAAGGTCTGGTTCGGCAGGTTCGCCACGAGCTGCGCCACGGTCTCGGGCGAGGGCAGCGGGCGCTCGACCTCGTAGCCGGGGGCGAGCTCGATCTCGACCTCGCGGCCCGCGAGTTCCGTGGGCACGTCGACCTCGATGATCTTCGTCTCGGTCTTGCCCTGGAAGCGCTGCAGCTCGAGCTGGATGTGCACCTTCGCGCCCGCGTCGATCTCGGGCTCTAGGATCTTCGCGCCACGCAAGGTCACGACCTCGCGCTCGTAAGAGACCTTGACCTCGGTGTCGATGCCTTCGATCGAGATCGGCTCCCAGGGGTTGTTCAAGAGCGAGCCGACCGCGCGCACGAGGCGGCCACGCACGAAGTCCTCGGCGCCCGGGGGATTGCCATTGCCGGCGCCGAAGTCCGTGAGCGTGATCGTGCCCCACCGGCCGATCTTCAGCTTGCTCGTGGCGCGGTAGGTGAGGTCGTTGCGCTCGGAGGCCGAGGTCTCGAACGCGTTGCCGATCGCCATCGCGACGAACGTCGGCGAGAGGAACTGATCCTGCGCGACCTCCAGGTTCCACGTCGGGTGCGGGACGCCGCCGGGCGCGGTGATCGTGACCTTCATCGGGAAGATGGGCGCCTTGACGGACGAGTCGACGACGATGGCGGCTTGTCGATCGTTCACGAGCGCGCCGACGGAGCGCACGGCCTCGCCAATTTTGAAACTGCGGTTCTGGCTCGCCATGATCCAGTGCACGCGCGCGACGGCCGTGGGCAGGGCCTCGATGCCGCCGCCGAGCATGGGGTGACCGAAGGCGACGAGCTTGTCGCCGCTCACGCGCGTGACCGTGCCGAGGCCCATCGCGGAGATGTCGCCGCGGATCATCTCGACGCCGATTGCGCCGCCGTCGACGAACTTCGTGGGCGCGTCGGGCGGCGGCTTCGTCGACGTCCCGCCGCCGGCCTGGAGCGGCTCCATGCCCATCGGGCCGAGCAGGTTCTGCGCGATCTTGAGCGACGTCCCCGAAAGCCCGCCGAGCATGATGGGCGTCGAGGCGCGGGCGAGCGCGCTGCCCTCGGGCGGCGCGAGCAGGCTCGCGGCGCGCGACGCGAGCTGTGTCGCGTGTCCTTGGAGGTCATAACTTTCGGGCGTGCCGTGGAACAACCGGGCGTGCTTGTCGCGCTTCGGCCTGCCGTCGTCGTCGACGGAGGGCAGGGGGCCCTTGCCGGGAATGGGCATGATTGCCTTCGGCATGGGGCGCGCGAGCTCGTCGAGCATTGACTTGATGGGCGTGACGCCGGCGATGGGCTCGACGCCGAAGAGCCAGCCGTAGGCGTAGGCGCCGATCATCTTGCCGTTGAGATAGATGGGGCTCCCGCTCATGCCGCCGACGGTGCGGGCGACGTCGAGGCGCGGGTGGTTCGGCGTCTTGATCAGGATGAGATCCTGGTTGGGCCGGAAATTCTTGAGGGTGGAGATGACCTCGACGTCGAAGCGCTCGGGGTTCGTCCCGGAGAAGACGGTGAGGCCGTAGCCCTTCATGCCGGGTTTGACCTCGGAGAGGGGCAACGTATCGGGCGGGTCCGTGACAGCCTCGGCGACGCCGACGCCCACGAGGGCGCTCGTGATCACGCCGAGGGCGAGGCCCGCGGGCACGACGCGAGATCCGGGGAGGCGGTCGAGGAACGAAGATCGAGGAGAGGCGGGGAGATCTGTGTCGCGGACGGGGATGGGGCTTCTCGGCACGCGCAGAGCTTAGCGTGAAAATGGAGCGGGGACAGAGCCGCGAGCGTGGATCGATCGTGGTGATCGCGCCGGGTTCGTGGGAAAGGGCGCCTTGGGTCCGCGAAGTCGAGGCGAGTCGCCTCCGCCCGCGCTACGCTCGCCGCGTGTCCGGCAAGGACGTTGCCGTCGTCGCCCTCCTGATCCTGGGGTTCGCCTCGTTCGTGACCACGCACGTGTGGCTCGCGGCGAGGCTGATTCTCCGCGGCTCGTCACGTCTGCGCGGCGCGCTCGCGTTCTTCGTGCCGCCGCTCGCGCCGATCTGGGGATATCGGCAAGGCTTCCGAAAAGGGGCCGTGTTGTGGGTGGCCGCGCTCCTCACGTACGTGGCGGCGCGTGTCGTCGCGCAGTTCGCATGAGGCTCAGCGCGTGAGGGGCTCGGGCGCCTGCTTGACGTGGCGCTCCCAGACGAGCTGGTTCGCGCCCTCGGCGACCCATCGATCGCGGACCTTCTTGGCGGTTTCGCGGTGCTCGGTGGCGACGACGGCAAAACCCTGGACGAGGCACGTGCCCGGGAAGGATTGGTAGGCGGCGACGGCGCCGACGTAATCGTCGCGGCCGAGCAAGCTGTCGAGCCTGCCTTCGACGAGGTCGACGATCATGGGGCGGACCTCGGCGCCGACGCTCTGGTTCATGCGGACGCGCTGGCGGGCGCCGATACGCACGCCGTTCGCGTCGGCGATGGGCGTGGCCATGTCGAGGAACTTGGCGAGGCAGGCCTCGGGATCGTTCGGGCCCTCGATGGTCGTATACCAGATGGAGGCGACGGCGTAGTGATCGTCGCCGTAGCGATACGAGGCGCGGGTGGGATGGCCGAAGATGCGGACCCTGCGCCAGTTTTTCCAGTCGGCGAGGGGGACGTGGAGGGTGTTCCAGAAGTCGCGGCGAAAGCCCCAGGGCTCGGCGGCGAGGCGAGCGAGGGCCGCGCTTTCCGGATCGTCGGCGTCGCCGCCGGGGTTTTCGCGGGTGACGGTCTTGGGGGTCGGAGGCGCGCCGGGGGGCTGCGTGTTCGTCTGCGAGGCGCATCCCTCGGTAGCGAGCAGGAGTGCAAGGAGAGGAAGCAAACGCGGCAGCGACATGGCGAGCCCCTCGGGGTGAACGAGCCTCAAGGCTAGCAGGTAGACGAAGGTCACGCGGAGAGCACGCAGCGGCAAGCGCGGGATCGGGGGAGGTTGCGCGCGGCGTCAGGGAGGTCGCGAACGTCGCGGGCGTGGTCGGGGACCGTGCGGGCGTGTCAGGCGCGTTCGCCCATCGCGTCCACGAAGGCGCTCGCACTCGCCGCGGTGGCCGCGAGGACGAGCCAGCGCTTCAGCATCGTGACGTCGGTGCATGCGGTGATGCGTGCCCGTGCCGTTTCCGGAAGATCGAGCCCGCGCGCGTCGAGAAACTCGAGGAGCGTCTCCCCACGTGCGCGCGCTTCCGCTCGCTTTTGCACCCATTCGTCCGTGTAACGCGTCACCTCGCGCTGATCGAAGAACGCGGTCACGGGGAGCGCCGTGAGCCCGTACTTGTCGAGCGCGGGGATCATCGGGACTTCCGTGCCGGGGCGGTAGACGACGGACGCGACGCCGCGGCGCAAGACCTCGACCTCGTGCCGTTCGGCGTGGACGAGCCAGACCTCGGGCCAGTCGTGCTCGAGGTAAAGCTTCACCTTGTCGTCGAGGTACTTCTTCGATTGCGTGCCGCGGATCTCGACGGCGAGCAAAGGCGTGCCGCGATAAGCGTC
Organism: Polyangium jinanense; assembly: GCF_028435265.1. Classification (GTDB taxonomy): domain Bacteria; phylum Myxococcota_A; class Polyangia; order Polyangiales; family Polyangiaceae; genus Polyangium; species Polyangium jinanense. Next base: position 200,759 of record NZ_JAGTJK010000002.1, read on the forward strand.
GTTCCGGGGCGTGACGAGGTCGCTGACGACGACGACGTCGGGGGCGCGAAGCGAGGGGCCCTGCTCGTCGGTCAGGTCGCAGTAGATGTCGGCGAGGACCGTGTGCCCCTCACGGGCATGCACGCGGAACAGGGCCGCGAGCAGGGCCATGGTGATGCCGTGGATGTCCTTGCTCCCCATCTGCTGCACCAGCTCGCCGCGGTGGAGCTCCCACGGGCTACCGTCGTAGCAGTCGTCGGGCGTACCCAGCCGATGGCCGTTCGGTCCGAAGTCGCGGAGCTCGATCGGGCCGGTCCTGCGGGGAGGGCGGGTCGGTCGCGCGTCCATGGAGGGCAAACGTAGCACGGGGGGAGGGCGTTCGACCGGACGAGGAGGCGCGAGCGGAGGGCCCTTACGACTTGCCACCACGGAGCCGATCGAGCTCCGCCTGCAGCGCAGCCGCTCGCCGTTCGGCTTCGTCGGCCCGCCTGCGCTCCTCTTCGGCCCGCACGTGCTCCTCTTCGGCCCGCACGTGCTCCTCTTCGGCCCGCTTGCGTTCCTCTTCGGCCCGCACGTGTTCCTCTTCGGCCCGCTTGCGTTCCTCCTTGGCCCGCTTGCGTTCTTCCTTCACCCGCCGTCGCTCCTCCTCGATCTGCCGCCTCGCTTCTTCCAGCGCGCGCTCGTCCTCCTCGCGTCGATGCACGAGGCCGTCCACCATCGACTCGAGCTGGCCGATGATCTCCTCTGATTCCAGGAGCGGCGTGCCTCCGACCACGAACCGCAGGCGACCCTCCACGAGCATCAATTCGAGCCCCAGCAGCGCGGACGCATAACGCCCCCCTTGCGGCACGATGGGCTGGTAGACGCGCGCCCCCGAGGACGGGAGCCGGTGCCCGCGCAGGCTCAGCCGGCCACGGTCGAAGATGAAATACTCCGGAATGCCCAGCTCGGCGTAGAGCGCGACGTTGCGCTCGTGATCCTTGCGCTTGTCACCCTCGACGTGCACTTCGAGCACGAAGTCGAGCCCCTTGCCTTCGTCGTCGACGACCCACTTGCTCCGCGGATGCGGGTCGACGTCGAGGACGGCCAGGACGTCGGGCACGACGCGCGGGCGGCCAGGGTAATACGTCGCGAGCTCCGACGAGAGGTAAACCCTGCGCCCGGTGCGACGGAAGAAGCGGCCGAGCGCGTCGAGCGTGCGCTCCTTGGCCTCGCGGTGCGGGTCGCCCTCGGGCGCCATGATGTCGATGGGCACCTCGGCCGGGAGCATGGAGACGACGCGGCGTCGCTCCTCCGCGGACATGGACGCCCAGACCTCCTCAGGCGGGGCGCGCGGGTCCTCGGGGTCGACGGTGAACGCGAGCGGCTGCGTCATGGGGGAAACGTAGCATGTCGTGCTTCTCGACACGCCGCTCGCAGGGACGGCTCGCTGGCGTTGTAAGATCCGCCCATGAGACGTTCGTTCCTTCGCGCTTTTTCGATGGGCATCACGGCCGTGCTCGTGTCGAGCTGCGTCGACGATGGTTACGACGAGTATGCGCCGAAGCCCCCGCCGAACCTCGCGTGCGCCTCGATTCCCTGCGGGGGCAGCGGGGACACGTGCGAGCCGTTCCTCATCGAGCCGAACGTCGTCATGGGCGCGCTGAGCTCGGATGCCGAGTCGATCGTCGTCCGGCAATACGCGACGCCCGGCTCGATTCGACGCCTGCCGAAGCCGGGCTGCTCGGCGCCTCTGCTCGACATCGGCGGCTTGCGGGTCGAATGGGCCGTGGTCTCGCACGATTTCATCGCCTGGACCCAGCGCGGCAACGAATCGACCTGCCTCGGGTCGAATCTCTCCTGGTGCGACCCGAGGAACTGCGATCCCGACGTGATCCCCGTGCTCGGCGAGCAACCGGAGTTCGAGAAGCTCGCCGGGATCACCCTCGGAGGCGAATACCTCTATTACATGCTCACGGACGGGCTCGTGGGACGGGTGGCGAAGGGATCGACCACGTACGAGGCGCTCTGGATCGACCCGGAATACAAGCAGGGAACGGCGGCCTCGATGCTCTACGACATCCGCTACAGCGACGGCCGTCTTTATTTCACGCGCTTTGCGCTGGGCGACGACGTGCCGAACTCGTGCGACGACGGCGAGAAACCCTTGACCGGCGCGGTGTACTCGCTCGATCCGTCGGTCGGCGTGGGCGTGGAGGAGAAGGCGCTCGCGACGGGCCTCAATTACGTGTCGAGCCTCGACGTCTCGGGCGAATACGTGTTTTTCTTCGCGCAGAACAACGCGCTTTTGAACCGCGTACCGAAGGCCGGCGGGGCGGTGGAGTCGTTCGTGCCGACCAGCGGCGAGCTCATCTTCTCGAATGCGGCGACAGACTTCACGCTCGCGGTCCTGCCGCCGATCGAGGTTCAAGGAGACTGGGTCTATTTCGGCGCCTCGACGTTCGACGGCGGCAAGGCAATCGCGCGGCTGCCCGTGGGCGGCTCGAACTGGGGGACCCAGGCGGCCGAGATCGTCGTGCGGCCGACCGGGCCGTTTCATTTCACGGTCGACGACGAGGCGCTCTACTGGATCGAATGCGAGACGAACACGGCGTGCGAGAACGGGCGGCTCCAGGCCCTGGTTCTTTCGCCGTAGGCTTTGGCAGGGATCCGTGGACGGGGAGCCACCTCCTGAGCGCGAGCGCGAGCAGCGCCGCGGGGTGGTTCTCGTATTGGGCCCTGCGCCTCCGCGGCGCTCGTCGAGCGGAAGCACTGGAACATGGGGAGCTGCGTGCCGAGGGGTGGGGCTACGGCAGGTGGGGGGTCATGTCGAGGCGTTGCCTGTGCAGGCGGGGCGCGCGGGAGCGGGCGTGACAGCGGGCGGTGCACGCTGGACACGCAGATGCTTGCCAAGCCTGGCAGCGGCGGGGGCGGTGCCAGCCTTGACGGTCAGGAAGTCAGATCCAACGCGATATGGTAGACGAAATGCGGCGCGTCATCGCGAACGTAGTCGAGTCGAACAACGACGAGCTTGCGATGGTTCTGATCGGCATATGGTTCAGAAAATCTGATCGGCAGAAGCCCTCGAAGTTGCGTGTTGCACACGTGGTCAACGTACTTGTTCCAGAACTGCAAGAATGGCGTGCCCCCTTCGTAGTACACGACAATGTATGCTTGAGGATGACCACTCGTGTCGTATTTGAAGACCGTCTTGTCAACGTGCTCGTCGATGTACTTGCGGCGTATCTTCGTCAGCACGAGTGCCTCGAAAATGGCAATCTCGCCCCCGGCGCCCGGATTCTCCAAAGTCCAATCCCGCAAGCCGGCATCCCTCCCCACGGTCGACGAACCGCCGCGGCCCTCTTTGACTGCCCACTTGAGGAACGCGACCCGCATCTGGAGCAGGGAAGCGAAAAAGTCGTTGCGCTTGGGCTCGTTGCCCCCTTTGAACAGCAGGTTGCGCTTCATGACCTCCTTCGCAATGTCGTACAGCTCGTCCATTAGGAACTGGTGCACGGGTGTTCCGGGGCCTCGCAAGACCTCCACGGCTCTTGAGGCACGGTAATCGCGCAATCTCTGGTGTACCCTGTACTCTGCTGCAGGGTCATCTTGAGACGCGGGGATCGTCATCGCTGCGCTGCCAAGCCCTGCCTGTGGCGCCGCCTTCAGAAGCCGCTCGAATGCATCATCGAACTTGCCTGTCTCGACCATGTGATAGGGTCGGGCATGTTCCAGCATGATGACTGCACGCTCCTCCAGCCCGCGGCGTCGGGCATTGGTAACGCCGACGGTGACGATGTCGATATCCGCCCGCATCTCGGGCTCCAGCCTTGCCCACGCTGCATCGAAGGCTTCGTCCATTCGAGCGCCGTCCAGTGCCATCAGTCGAAGGCCAGCAACATTGTTGCGTACACGCGCGAAAGCAGCGGTAGGGATGGTCTGCTCGATGGATTCCCAGGCACGGAGCGCCTGCAGGAAGGCCAGCTTTTGTGCATCCGGGTCCTGGATGCGCTTCGCTGCCTCCAGGGATGCCGCCGTCAGGTTGATGGCATGAGACACGGACCCTGGGTATCTGGCGGCTAATTCGACGAAAAGCCTCTGCGCCTCCGCGGGGTTTTTTTCGACTAGGATCAGGGCGCGGTAGAAATCGCGCGTGTCTCGCGCCTCGTCCTGTACGTGGCCATCTACGCGAATCCGGTGTCGAGCATGGGTCGGTGGCAACGCGACGGCGTCGAGCTCGTTCTCGTCCCGGCTGTGATAGGCGAGCATGATCCGCATTTTGTAGGCAAACATCGCCCACTCGTTGTCCCGGTAAGAGGCCCGCAGGTGCTCATTCCCATAGGCCAGAACCTTGTTTACGATGTCTTTCTGGCCAGCCACGTTCGCGGCCAGGGCAAGTTGCTGGAGCTGGTCCGCGTGTAGCTTCCTTGCAATCTGCTTGATGTCGAAAGCAGAGAGCTTGTCGACGACCTGCCGCTTCGCACTCGCTGAAAGCGCTCGATCGAGACTCTCAGGAGTACCGTAGGATCGTCCTCGACAGGGATCCAGTCGGCGAACGCCTTGTCGCGTCTATCGACACTGGTGAAGCGGTTAAAGGTACGTACGATCGGCTCCAGAATTCCCTCGGGCCCCGCGATGCCGCCAGCGAACGCTTCCTTGTCGGGCGTGAACAACGATCCATGCTTCCCGTCGTGCGCCGAGTTCTCGCTCGTGCATACAAGCAAACTCATCCGCTCTTCCACCTTGGCCAATAGCTCGGCCGCCTGCTTCGAAGACAGCCCGAGCACAGGATCAAAGTCGCCCTTTACCAAAGCGTTGTGAATGGCCATGAGGACCCGCAAGTGCAGGCGTGTCTTCCTTAGCCAGGACCGGTGCGCATCCCCTCCGCCATACCTGTCCGCGTGGTAGCACCCCGCCAGATGGTTGCTCAAGTCGACGCCGCGAGGCGCCAGCAATTCGTCTGCCCTCCCCTCCCGATGAAGGAAAATTGCGAGGTCCGTCCATGGCTGGGCCACCATGTCCGGCGCGTCGTCGTACCAAATTTTAAGGTTGCCGCGGTCATCGACACATTCGCGTAGGAACAAGCTTTCGTACGCGGACAATAGGGTACCCGCGACCGTGGCCGCATCGAGTGTGGCCCCCTCGGGGTCGGTCATCAGCGTTCGTAGCAACCAGAGGAGAACGCGTACCTCTGCCGAGGGCCTGGCCCACGGATGGTTGGCTACACGGGCGGCCAAGAATCGGTGTAGCTCCGTGGCGAGCGGGAACAACACGAAATGTTTCGTCGTCGAAAGCTCGCGAAACAGAATCTGGAGCCGCTCCTCCGATCCATTGCGCAGAACTTCGTCAACCTCCGGAAGATGAGCCCGGCGTGAAATCGTTGGCACGGACAGGAGGATGGTTTCCCCGAGCGCTGTCGCACATTCCTTCAGGCGATCAGGCCTCTCGTTCATTTCGTCGCGGACCGTACCGAGTAAGAGGCCAACGGCTTCACGCCAAAGCCTGTTCTTTTCAGCCTCCTGGATTCTCGTCCGATCGCTCGGCTCCTCCCAGTTGAAGTCCGCCTCGACACGCACGCTGTGCTCTGCGAGAAGGAGCATTCCGAGCGGAGCTGTCTCCACATGCGCAACAACGCCGGCGATGACGCTATCTCCAGCCGCCATGCTCAGCATTGCGCGATAAATGAGATAGGGCTTTTGACGCGATGCCTGCAACACCTCGACCAAGCCGTAGCGCCAGACGTCTTCTTCGTGACGCACGACGAGCGAGATCAGGAGGTCGAGCCAATTCCGTATGCGGCGCAGCCCGCTCGGGTCGTAGAGGAAGGCATGATCGAACCATCGGTAGACCTCCAGCAAGCTGGCATCATCTGCTGGTCTGGCCGGTGGACGGAACGTGGTCTCGCGGTCGAAACCCACGGTTTCCCAAAGAAAACGCTCAACTTCTTTATCGGGATCGCTCACATCCGTCTCGGCTAGGATGAAGCGCGTCGCAGCCTTTACGAGGCGCGCTCGCATCGGCGCCGTCATGTGCTCGGTATGTGACCCCCACCAGGGAAATTCGATGGCACGTACGAGCCACTCCCGAAACATGGAATCATCCAGGTTCGTGTCGGCCCTGCGTGGCGTACTTCGCGTTAGGGCTTCCCAGTAAAGCCCAACCGCACGTGTGCATAGCCACGGAGTAACCCCTTTCTCACCACCACGATTCCTCCAGGGCAAGAGATACCCTTCTCGACCCTGGTGCGCTGCCGGGGCGATCACGTGCGTCTTCTCCAGATCGCACAACGTGGGCGTGAGCGGGTGCGCGTTCTTATGCACAGCATGTATGCGTTCGAGATCGTCGCGCTCCACCCAGAACAGAGGAGTATTGTCGTCCCGCGCGTCGACGAGCTGCTTGAGCGCTCCGCGCTCGGCGTCCGGCAAAGCGTCCCTGTGCCTCCCCGTCTGAAGCTCCCTGCGAATCGCGTCGGGGATCTCCAGTTGACCTACGACGAACCGCACCCAGAACTTCTCTTCGAGGCTCTCCAGCGTGACGCTGCTGCCGGCATCCTTCAGGATCTCCCTCGCACGCTCGCGACCGAGCCACGCTCTCCGGGGCTTCGCATGCACCAACAGCTCGACGAGGAACCGTGATTCTGCCCAGTCGTTTTCGGCCGCCGATACGAGCCGCTCTTCCGGCTGTTGCGTTGCGCGACTCCATCGCGCAAGCGCTCGAGCGAGAGGGTACGGTTGGCGTGCGTAGGAGAATGAAAACGACCTTGTCGTGAGCACGTTACCTCTTCGCGAGGCTACCGCGCGCAGCCAGGTCCGTCCATGCACCCTCCCGCGTGCCTGCTCGACCACCCGCGCCAGACTTCCCTCTTGCGCCCCGCGCGGGGCCCATGAAACCTTCCGCCGATGGCCGAGCCGCGGCTGCTACCATCCGACCCGCTCGACTTCGTCAAGCGCTGCGTGCGCTCGGGGAGCCTCCTCTGGACGCACCACGTGAACATGCGGTTCGGCGTGCGGCGCGTGACGCGGGACATGATCCTGGGCGCCGTGGACACGTTCGAGATCATCGAACACTACCCGGACGACAAGTACCTGCCGAGTTACCTCGTCCGCGGCGAGCATCCGGATGGAGTCTTCCACGTTCTCTTCGCAACCGATGTCGCGGGTGACAACGTACGGGTCGTCACGGCATACTTGCCGGACGTCGCGAAATGGGACGCCGAGTTCCGGCAACGGAGGTAACGCACATGCTGTGCACGACGTGTGGTGGTGACATGGAGGAACGCGTGACCGACTTGCCCTTCAAGCTCGGCGACCGGTCGATCGTCATCGTAAAGGACGTGCCCGTCCTCCAGTGCCCTGACTGCCACGCGTATCTCCTTCGTGATCCCGTCATGGCGAATATCGAGCGTCTGCTCGAATCGGCCAACCGCAGCACCGAACTCGCCATCTTCCGCTACGCAGCCTGAAGCGGAAACGCTCGTCCAAAGACGAGCCCCACCGTCTCCCTCGCTCGCTCTCCGTCGAACCCGGTCCTCGCCCTCCTTCGCTGACGGTCGACCCCCAGCGAACCCGGTCCTCGCCCTCCTTCGAGGCGGGTCGACCCCCAGCGAACCTGGTCCGTGCTCCCCTTCGCCGACGGTCGACCCCCAGCGAAGCCGGTCGCCGCTCTCCTTCGCCGAAATGCTGCTCCGATTGCGTGGCGAGCCCTCCGTTTGGCGTCTACCGCCCCGACCGAATTTTCCGGCATGCCCCAAAGGAGGCTCTGCATGGATACCTCGCTCGCCACGCTCTTCAATCTGTACATGTTCACTCCCGGCCGTCGTCTCTTCGCCATCACGCAGGTGCGCAAGGCTGCGCTCGCTGCGGGCGACATGGACATCGCGGCGTTCGCGGCTTCGTGCGTCGATCACGACGAGGCATTGCGCACGCTCGAGGCGAGGTGGGCAGCGCAGGACGAAAAGGTCCCGGCGTTCGCGCCCGAGGCGAAGCCGATCGACCTCGCCGTCGACGGTGTGCTCGTCGCCATTCGTGATACCGCGGAGCGGCAGATCGAAGCGTCCGCGCCAGGGGATCCCGTCGCCACGAGCGGCTCCGCGCTCTTGAAAGAGATCTTTCCGCGCGGTCTCTTCGCCGTGACGTCCCTCCCTTACGTGGAGGAGCTTTGCGAGGTGGAGCGGATCCTCGGCGTGCTCCAACATCCGATGCGTGTATCCACGGTGCAGGAGCTCGGGCTCTCGCGGTATGTCACGCGGCTCGTCGATCTGGCGAAGCAATATCGCACCGCGCTCGAACTGCCTTGGCCGAAGCGGATCACGTTTCCCGAGGTGAAAGCCGCGCGCGCCGAGGGGCAGCGGCGAATGCTTCAGCTCGTGGCCATGATCGTCGGGCGATACCCGTCGGAGGCGCCGGAGGATCAGGCTTCCCGTTTGGCCATGCTCGGACCCATCGTGCAGCAGAATGAGGCCATCGGGCAGGCCCTGCGCGCGCGGCGAGCGGCCGACGACGTGGATCCCGAGACGGGTGAGCCTTTGCATGCTCCCGTCGTGAGCGACGCACCGGCGCTCACGACGAGCCCCGCCTGATGTGCGCGGCAGCGTAGCGCCGGGGTTTCACCCCGGACCCGAGCAGGGGCTCTCCGCCCCTGCACCCGGACCAGCGCAAGCGCTGGACCCAGGGCGACAGCGCGCGATGCGCGCTGTCGACAGGGAAGACGTCCCCAGCACGTAGGACAGTGCTGCTGTCTCAGCTGGCAAGGTCGTCGCGGGTCTTGCCACGGTCTGTTCGATGAACTGCGCATCGCGCAGTTCATCGACCCCGAGTCCAGCGCTTGCGCTGGTCCGGGGTGCAGGGGGCGGACAGCCCCCCTGCTGGGGGGGCGGGGCAAAGCCCCGCGCCGCGCCCCCTCAGAGCGTGACTTCGCGCAACGAGATGCGGTTCTTGTCGAACACGCCGAGCCCGAGCTCACTCGCGATGCGGATGTACGTGGGCTCGCGGCCGGCGTCCTTGAGCGTTGGCAGGCCGTTGTCCTTGCGCCATTGCTCGATGATGCCCCAGCCGAGCGTGTCCATCGCCACGGGGTCCGTCGTCGCGTAGACGGCCTCGTGCAGCACGCGGCGCTTCTTGTTCTTGTCGAGCGGACCCTCGTCGTAGATGAGCTTGAAGCCGTCGATGATGTGCAAGCGCACGCGGCTCTTCACGACGTCCTGCGCGTAGAGCTCGGCGATCTGCGGGCTCGCGTTGTGCTGGTGGAAGGCGTGCGGGTTGATCGTCGCGCCGTGCGTGATGTTCTTGAGGCAACCCGTGAAGCCGCAGATCGAGTGATCCTTGATCAAGCCGAGGTTGATCACGGCCGTCGCCTCGGTGAAGGGACGGACGAACTTCGTCGGGATGCCCATCACGCTTCGCTCGGGCATCGTGGCGTCCTCGTTCTCGTGCACCGCGGTCGCGATGCCCGCGGGCAGCGCCGGGTCCGGGCCCTTGTGGCGATCCCAGATGCGCGTGCCTTCCAAGAACTTCGGGTACTGCTCGAAGATCATGATCTGGCTCGCGGGCACGCCGGCAGCCATGACGCCTCGGACGACTTCGAGGATGAGCTCGCGGTTCGTGGCCATCGTCGCGCCCTTCTGGCCCGCGATGCCGTTCGGCTTGATGGCGACCTTGTCGTCTTTGTGGACGAACTTGGCGAAGGCCTCGCCGAGATCACTCTTGCCCGTGAGCTCGGCCATCACGCGTTCGAGCATGAGCTTCGCGGCGCCCTCGGTGGGCCAGAGGCCGTTCGGCTGCATCACGTTCGACTTCGCGACCTTCACGACCTTGCCGGGGATCGAGAGGGGCATGAAGCCCGCGGGCGGCTGGGCCACGAGGCCCGAGCCCGCGGCGAGCGCGTGATCGGCGCCGAGCAGCGCCGCGCCGGTGAGCGCAGCGCCGAGGAAGGTGCGTCGCGAGAAGGCCTCGGGGTACGGGGAAAAACGCGGGTCGGACATGGTCACCTGCTCCGCCGCATCGTAGCGCAGGTCGAGCAAGAGGTCCCGGTGGCGTCGCCACCCATCCACCATGGCGGCGCCACCCCCGCGTGGACCGTTTGCACCCAAAAGGGCCGCGTGTTTCCGCGTCCCGTTCGCTGGCACGAAGATCGCCGAAGAGGCCGCCGAGGAGGCTCTCGGTGGAACTTTCGGCAGAGGACAAGCAGGTCGGAGCGCGGGCGTTTTTCGGGTCGATCGCGGCACGGCTGCGCGGATCGGCATGGATGCCGCTCGCAGGGAAAGCCGCGCTCGGGGTGCTCGGGTTCCTGGCGCTCGCGTTCATGGGATCGGGGGCGGGCGCGGATTTGATGCCGCGTCGCGTCGGGGCTTACCTCGGTCCGCCGGCGACGAGCGCGAGCGCGGCGGCGCCTTTGCCTACGGCGGACGCGGGCGCGGGTGCGCACGCGGAGGCGGATGCGGGCGCGGGAGCGGATGCGGGAGCGGCGGCGGATGCGGCCGCGCCGATCGCGGCGGTGACCCCGGATGGAAGAGTGATCCTGAACCTCGCGACGGAGGAGGATCTGCGAAAGCTGCCGGGCATCGGGGCCACGAAGGCCAAGGCGATCCTCGCGCTGCGGGCGAAGCTCGGGCGGTTCAAGCGGCCGGAGGATCTCCTGCGCGTGAAGGGACTTGGGCGGAAGTCGCTCGGGCGGCTCCGGCCGAAGCTCCTGATCGACCCGCCGTAGCGGACGAGCGACAGCGTGCCAGACTGCGCGCCCATGCGAACGCGCCCCTTCGTCGTCCTCGTCTCGATCGCCGTCGCCGCGTGTTCCCAGGAGCCCGCCGGGGACTCCGCGGCGCCCGCGCGCACCGGGGCGCCCACACCTCCGTCCGCCGCGCCGCCCGCGACGACGGCGCCCGAGGCCGTCGCCGCGCCCGACGATCTCGACGTCGCCGCGTTCAAGAAGACGCTCGCGTGCGCGGCCGACGCGAAGAGTGGCCCGTGCGCGGTGCTCAACGCGTTCGCGTCGTGCAAGCCGTGGAACGCGATCGTGCCGTCCGGCGACGGTCGATGGATCGGCCGGGGTCACCGTGTCGAGGGCGCCAAGACGACCGAGGAGTTCACCATCGTTCGTTCGCGCCGCGTGCCCGCGAACGAGGTCGGTCCGGGGCAGCTGCCCGCGAAGGTCGGCATCGCCGACATCGCCAAGCAGGATGGCGCGGCGTTTTCCCAGGCGGACCGGCTCATCCGTATCCTCGAACGGTCCGACGTGCCTCCGCGGTCGAACCCCGCGCTCGAATACTTGAAGAAGCGCGAGACGTGGCCGGAGGGGTTCACCATGAGGACCGTCGGGCTCCAGGTGTACGTCGCGTCCGAGGGAGGCGCGTTCGTCTGTCAGGGACCGAAGCAGGAGCTTTATCTCGTCCAGCGCGCCTCGACGCGGGGCGGTTCGGCCGACGGGCTTTACGCCACGGTGTATCCCGTGAGCTGGTGACGGACGCGACGAGCGGGCGCGCAGGCCGGACGAGGATGCACAGGTCGAGAGTGAGGATGCACTGCGCGGCTCTTCGCCTGTGCTAAGGACGCGGCGTGTCCCGCCCCGATGGCCGTAGCCCCGCCGAACCTCGTCCCGTCGAGATCGTCCCGCACTTCCACCGCAACGCGGAGGGCTCCGTGCTCTACCGCGCGGGCGGCACGGTCGTGCTTTGCACCGCGTCGATCGACACGGTCGTGCCCCCATGGATGGCAGGCAAGGGCAAAGGCTGGCTGACGGCCGAGTACCAGATGCATCCCCGCGCGAGCCGCGCGCGAAGGGAAGCACGCGAGGGGCGCGGCAAGTCGCCGAGCGGGCGGACGCAGGAGATTCAGCGGCTCATCGGGCGCGCGCTCCGCAGCGCGATCGACCTCGACGCGATCGGCGAGCGCACGATCGTGATCGACTGCGATGTGCTGGAGGCCGATGGTGGGACGCGGACGGCGTCGATCACCGGAGGCTTCGTGGCCGCGGCGCTCGCGCTCGCGAAGCTGCGCGCGGCGGACCAGATCGCGCCGGTGCTGCGGGATCAGGTGGCCGCGATCAGCGTGGGGCACGTGGACGGCGAGGCGATCCTCGACCTCGTCTACGTGGAAGACAGCCAGGCGCGCGTGGACCTCAACGTCGTGGGTACGGCGCGTGGATCGATCGTCGAGGTGCAAGCGACGGCCGAGGGCGAGGCGATCGAGCGGCGCGACCTCGACGGCATGATCGACATCGGTCTCGTGGGCGTCGCGAAGCTCGTGGCGATGCAACGCAGCGTGCTCGCGTCCGCGGGCGTCGAGCTCGCTTCGCTCTTCCAGGCGGGGAGGTTCTCGTGAGCGAGTCGAACCTGCCGCTGTCGATCCTCGTCGCCTCGACGAACCGCGGCAAGCTCGCGGAGCTCGCGGCGCTCTTCTCCGACCTGCCCATCAAGCTCCTGCCGCTCTCGCAGGTGCTGCCCGACCTGCCGCCGATCATCGAGGACGGCGCGACGTTCGTGGACAACGCGCTCATCAAGGTACGCACGGCGTCCGAGGCCGCGATGATGGTGACGCTCGCGGAGGACTCGGGGCTCGAGGTCGACGCGCTCGCGGGCCGGCCCGGCGTGCGCTCGGCGCGCTTCGCGAAGGAAGGCGCGACCGACTCGGAGAACAACGCGGCGCTGCTCGCGGCGCTCGAAGAGATCGACGATGAGCACCGCACGGCGCGCTTCCGCTGCACGATGGTGCTGCTCGATCCGTGGAACGAACTGCAGCCCGAGGTCATCTGCGAGGGCCGCTGCGAGGGGACGATCGCGCGGCAAGCGCGCGGCGCGGGCGGCTTCGGCTACGACCCGCTCTTCATCGTCAAGGGCGACGGCCGCACGATGGCCGAGCTCGGCGACGACGAGAAGAACCGCATCAGCCACCGCGCCGAAGCGGCGCGCGCGATGCGGCCCGTGCTGGAGGCGTTGATCGAGAACAGGCGCGCGACGGTGACGCGCGTCGCGGGCGAGCGGTGAACGGGAACGAGCGCAAGCGCCCGCCCAAGGTCGAGGAGTGGCGTGGCGTCGGGAGCCTCGGGACGATCGGTCTCGAGATCGTCCTCTCGATCGCCTTCGGCTTCTTCGGCGGGCGCTGGCTCGACGGCAAGCTCGGCACCGAGCCGTACCTCTCGATTCTCGGTTTCTTCTTCGGCTGCGGCGCGGCGGTGAAGGCCTTCCTGCGCGCCTCGCGCGAGATGAAGGCGCAGGCCGAGCGCGAGGAGCGCGAGCAAGGCAATCCGCGGCCGCGTTACGACACGCCCGAGGAGCGCAAGGACGCGCCTCCGATCACGAAGGCGGACGATGAAGACGAGGGGAGGGGAGGCGGATGAGCGACGACGCGCAGAAGCCTTCCAAGCTCGACGCGCAGATGCGCGCGGCGCTCTTCGGGGTGATCGGAACGGGGGTTGTCCTTTCGCTCGGCGCGTTCGCGTTCGGCGGGCCGCGGTTCGGGATCGGCGTGGCGATCGGCGGGGCGCTCGCGCCGATGAACCTCTGGGTCTTCGCGCAGGTGGGCGAAGCGTTTTTGTCCCGGCGGGGAAACACCGCGCCCTGGGCGGTCATCGCGACGATCAAGCTCGCGCTTTTGCTGGGCGGGGTTTGGCTCATCCTGCGCAGCGGGATCGCGTCGGGTCTCTCCCTCATCGTGGGATATGGGGCGCTGCCCATTGGGATCACGGTGGGGACGCTGTTTGGCCCGAAGCCCCCGGAGGACCTTCCGGAGGGGGACGGGCGGCGAACCGCGGGGCCTGGTTCACAAACTTCGCGAAGATCTTTCGGGGACGCGCCGCGCGAAGATGTGCTAAAGGCGAGGCCCGCCGACGAGGGGGACCCCTCGAACGAGCCCTGAGATCGAGATCGAGCTCAAGATTGGAGCGCTCCTCGTGACGGAGCGACGACGGTCATGCCCGAGCATACTGGTTTTCTGACCTTCCTCCTGGCCCACCTCCCTGGTCTCCGCGAGAACGCGAAGAACCTCGGCCACACCTTCATCGCTCACGAGCCGATGAGCTACCACTCGGTCGAGCCGATCTTCTCGAGCCTGCTCATCATCGTCGTGTTCATCGCGATGGCGATGTCGGTGCGCTCGAAGTTCCGGCGGCTCAACGAGTCGGTCGTTCCGGACGATCGGCTCAGCCTGCGCACGTTCTTCGAGGCGTTCTTTGGCTACTTCTACGACATGGCCAAGGACGTGATGGGGGCCGAGAACGCCAAGCGGTACTTCCCGCTGATCGGCGGCGCCGCGGGCTTCATCTTCTTCTCGAACGTCTCGGGCCTGATCCCCGGCTTCTCGCCGCCCACGTCGAGCCTGAACGTCACGCTCGGCTGCGCGCTGCTCGTTTTCCTCTCCTTCAACATCTGGGGCATCAAGGAGAACGGCTGGAGCTACATCGCGCACCTCGCGGGGCCGAAGTGGTACCTCGCGCCGCTCATCTTCCCGATCGAGGTCATCTCGACCTGCGTCCGTCCGATCACGCTCAGCGTGCGTCTGATGGTCAACATCGCGGTCGACCACCTCATCGCCTCGGTCTTCTTCGGCCTCGTGGCGATCTTCCTGCCGCTGCCCGTGATGATGCTCGGGCTCATCGTGATCGTCGTGCAGACGCTGGTGTTCTGCCTGCTCAGCAGCATCTACATCGGCCTCGCCACGGAGCACCACCACGCAGAACACCACTGAGGCGCCCCCGCGAAAGATCGCGGTGGGATCCTCAAAAAGCTGCTAGCCAAACCGTCAGTTTCGGAATAAAGGGGGGCCGCCCGAAGCGAAGCCCCCGAGCCCTCGGCGGGCTGGGACCAACAGTCAGTCCCCCCAAACCCCGTGGGTCGTCTCGAATGATGCATGCAGCCCCCCATGGGGGCGCGTGGCCTGAAAGGAGCAGAACCCGATGTCTCTCAAGAGCAAGCTCACCCTGTCCACGCTGGTCGCCACCGCGCTGGCCCTCGTTCCCAGCATGGCGTTCGCGCAGGATGCTGCTGCTTCGAACAAGTTCGACACGAGCGGCATGATCGCGCTGGCCGCCGGCCTCGCGATCGGCATCGCCGCCCTCGGCGGTACGCTCGGTCAGGGCCGCGCCGCCGCGGCTGCCCTCGAGGGCATCTCGCGCAACCCGGGCGCCGCGGCTCGTATCCAGACGCCGATGATTCTCGGCCTGGCGCTCATCGAGTCGCTCGTGCTCTTCGCGCTGATCATCGCGTTCTTGCTCCAGGGCAAGATCCCGCAGCTCTGATCGGACAGGCCACGCGCGGATTCACCGGGCCGCGAAGCAGGGCGTCGAGGTAGCTCGGCGCCCTGCTCTGCGCATGTGGCAGTCAGTGAGCGGTCGTTAGCGAAGATGGCGGAGCACGTCGAGGACGACGTGCCCGAACATCACGAGCACGCCGAAGACGAGGAGCGTGATGCCGAGCGGATCCTTTCGATCCGTTTGAAGCAGCCACGTCCCCGCGAAAACGAAGGTCGCCACGACGAGGC
Source organism: Polyangium jinanense (assembly GCF_028435265.1). Classification (GTDB taxonomy): domain Bacteria; phylum Myxococcota_A; class Polyangia; order Polyangiales; family Polyangiaceae; genus Polyangium; species Polyangium jinanense. The sequence goes on from NZ_JAGTJK010000002.1 coordinate 216,184, forward strand.
CCGCGAAGAGGCGCCGTCCGAGGCGATCGACCGTGCGCGGGAGGGTCGGATCGGTGGTGCGTAAGGTCAGCCGCCCGAGGCGCAGGTCGTCGAGGACCTCGCGGAGCTGTTGCGGCAAGTCGTAGGCAGCGCCGGATAGGCGCTCGACGCCGCGCCAGAGCTCCATCCCGACGCGCTCGGGCGAGTAACGTTTGCGCAGGAGATCGAGGAAGAACGGACGCGCGACGCCAAAGACGTCGAGGTCCGGGTCGATCTCCTTGCCGACGCCCTCGATCGTCATGATCGCCTTGCCGACGAGCAAGAAGTCCGGCGGGATCTCGATGCCGTACTTGCTCGCGCCACGCATGAGGTCGCTGATCATCGCAGCGACGTCGATCTCCTTGAGCGGGCGGCCGAGGTACTTCTCCGCCAGGACGCTGACCTCGGCGCGGTAGGCGCGCATGTCGACCTTCTTCGTCGGCGTGCCGATCGCATAAAGCGCGTCCGCGACGCCGAGGTGGTCCTGACGGACCGCGGCAATCATCAGGTCGAGCGTCTTGTCGCGCATCTCCGGGGACAAACGGCCGACCATGCCGAGGTCGATGAGGCCGATCGTGGGGCTGTCCGGATCGCCGGAGATCAAGATGTTCCCGGGGTGCGGGTCCGCGTGGAAGAACCCGTCCTCGAAGATCATCTTCACGACGATGCCTACCGCGGCCTGCGCGATCGCAGGGCCCTTGTGCCCGTGGTCGCGGATCTCGTCGTAGACCTTGCCGCCAGGCAAGAGCTCGAGCGTGAGCACGGTTTTCGAGGAGGCTTCGCGGTAGACGTGCGGGAAACGCGCGTGCGGGTGGCCCGCGAAGTGGCGCCTGAACTTCTCGGCGTGCTCGGCTTCGAGTCCGAAGTCGAGCTCGCTCGTGATCGCGCGATCGAACTGATCGACGAGCGCCGATGGTTGGTACAAGGACGATTCGGGGATCGTGCGCTCGATGAGCTTCGCGAGCGCGTGCAAGAGCTCGAGGTCACGCGCGACGGTCGTGCGCACGCCGGGCCGCTGCACCTTCACCACGACCTCTTGCGGGCCGTCCGCGTGCTTGAGCACCGCGCGATGCACCTGGCCGATCGAGGCCGCGGCGAGAGGTTTTTCCTCGAACCGCTCGTAGATGTCCTCGATGGGCGCGCCGAGCGAGGCCTCGACCGCGGCCTTGATGTCGCTCCACGGCAGCGGGTTGACCTCGTCCTGGAGCTTCTTCAGCTCGATGATCCAGTCGTTCGGCAGGACGTCGGGGCGCGTGGAGGCGATCTGGCCGAGCTTCACGAACGAGGGGCCGAGATCCATGCACACGAGCCGCACGCGCTCGGGGAGCGAGATGCGACGTCGCTCTTCTTCACCACGCTTCGCGTCGGCCTCGGGCGCCTCGACCAGCGCGTCGCTCGCATCGACGCCCGCAGGCAGTTCGGGCATGGCCTGCGTGCGCGAGCGGCCGCCGAGGCCGAGCCGCTGCGCGAGCTCGCCGAAGCCGTGACGAACGAGCACGACGTAGATCTGGCGCAGTCGGCCGAGATCACGGACAGCGTTGACGATCGAGACCATGGGTGAGCGCCCTCTCGCGTGAGGGCTTCTAGCGTACTCGCACGACCGTGCCTACGTCGTGCGTGCTCGGCAAGGCGGCGGTCCATCCGGCGGGCACGCGCGGCGTGGTCCAGAAGAAGAGCCTCTGCGCGTCGAGCGGCGCGAGGTTCACGCAGCCGTGGCTACGCACGGTCCCGAACGATCGATGCCAGAACGCGCCGTGCAGGCCTACGCCCTTCGCGAAGAATTGCACCCAGGGCACGTCCTCCATCCGGTAGTACCGCGTCGCGCCCTCGTCCTCGAGGTTGTCCATGTTCGAGGTGAAGAGCTTGGCCCAGATCCGCGAGGTTCCGCGCGGCGTCGCCGTCGCCGTTCCTTCACGGCCCTTGCCCGTCGAGACGAGCGTCGCGAACACGGGCCGTTTGCCCTCGTAGGCCACGAGCGTCTGGCTCTCGAGCTCCACGTCGATCCACTTCTCGCCCGCGGCGACGTCGACCTCGGGTGGCGGCGGCGCGATCGTCGGGTGGCGGAGCTCCGACGAGCGGACCCACGCGTTCTCGCCGATACGCGTGAAGCGCGCGCCGCCCACGTGTTTCTCCTCGAAGAAGGGGACACGTTCGAAGCGCGCGCGGCTGCCTTCCGTTTTGCCGAGCGCGCTCGGCGTCGAGAAGACCTTTGCTTTGTCGACGAGGATCCATGCGAAGGGCAAGACGTCCGCGGGCGCGTCGGGCTTGATCTCCTCGCCGCGGAACGCGAGCGGTCGCGCGGGGCCGAGGTCCCGCATCGGGATCCAGAGCTCGTTGTGGCTGCGTCCGTAACGAGCGCCCTCGACCACGCGCTCCTCCACGATCGCCACGGCGAACCCCGGTTCGAGCTGCATGTCGGGCGCGCCGATGTCGACCGCGTGAAGCTTTTTGTACGCAAACGATCCGTCGGGGCCGACGAAGTAGTACCGGAAGGGCAAACCATCGGCGGTCTCGCGGATCGCGCGGTAGGCGGCGTTGACGAAGGGCGTCTCCGCGAGCTCGACGGCGTCCTCGCAGACCCACGCGAGCGGGCCGATCGAGAGGAACCGTCCTTTGCAGCCCGGGCCGCGGCGCACGGCGAAGATCGGCAGGTGCACGTCGAGCGCAGCCGAGCCGCGGCGCTGTGCACCTTCCCATGGAGATGCGAGGATCGGCTGATCGGCCTTGAGGATCCGCGCGCTCACGATGCCCTGCGGCAAGGGCTCTGTCTCGGGCGCGACCCAGGGCGGCTCGTTCGAGGCGCGGGCGTGTCCCGTGACGAGGAGCGCAGCGAGCGTGAAGGAGAGGAAGGGCGGGGCGTGGCGGGTGGCTCGCAGGGTTTGTCCACGCGAGCCACCCATGACCGCACCCATCAGCGCGTCAGCGGAAGGAGAACCGGACCTCGTGGTCGCAGATCCGGAACGAGTCGCCCTCGCCGATCGCCTTGCGCGTGATGCGCTGGCCGTTGAACTCGACGCCGTTCGTCGAGCCCATGTCGACCATGTAGTACTGGCCGTTCAGGTACTCGACCATCGCGTGCTGGCGCGAGACGTTCGGGTCCTTGATCGTCAGGTCGCTCGACTGCTTGCCGCGGCCAATGATGAAGCGGTCCTTGTTCACGACGCTCCGCTCGCCTGCGTAATACGCGAAGAGCGGGATCGCGCCCGGGATGCCGCCGGCCGCGGAAGGCGCAGGCGCAGGCGGGGCCGGAGGCGGTCCCGGAGGCGCCATGTTGCCATACTGCGGCGGAGGCGGCGGCGGAGCCCCGAAGCCAATCGCCGAGGGAGGTCCCGGCGGGGGCGGCGGAGGCGCACCCATCATCGGGGGGCCCGGCGGCGGAGGCGGCGGCGCACCCATCATCGGGCCCGGCGGGGGCGGCGGAGGCGCGCCCATCATCGAACCCGGCGGCGGAGGCGGCGGCGCACCCAGCGACGGCGGGGCCGGCGGCGGGGGCGGGCCTCCGGTGGCCATCGGAGGCACCGGCGTGGCCGGAGGCGGCACCGAGCGCGCGGGCGGCGGCGGCGGAGCGCCCGGGCCCATCGTCTGCCGGGTCGGCGGCGGGGGCGGGGGCGGACCACCGGGACGCGCGGCGCCCGTGGGCGGCGGCGGCGGCACGTTCGGGCGCGACGGCATGCCGGGGGCCGGCGGCGCGGGGACGCTCGGCGGGCGGGTCGCCGTCTTCGGGGGCGGCGGCGGCGCGCCGGCCAGGGAGCCGGTCGGCGGACGCGTCGGCCCCGGCGGAGGCGGCGGCGGGGTCGCGGTCGCGGGTCCGGGCGGAGGCGGCGGCGCGCCGAGGCCCGGCCCCGGGCCACCCATCATGGGCGGAGGCGCGGGCGGCATGCCCGGACTTTGGGTACCCGTGAGGCTCGGCGGCGCACCGTAGGGCGAAGGCGGCGGAGGCGGCGGCGCACCATACGGCGAAGGCGGCGGAGGCGGCGGCGCACCGAGACCCGGTCCCGGGCCGGGACCCCCCATCATGGGCGGGGGCGCGGGCGGCGCACCCGGGCCACCCATCATGGGCGGGAGCGCGGGCGGCGCACCCGGACCCCCCATCATGGGCGGGGGCGCGGGCGGCGCACCGGGGCCACCCATCATGGGCGGGGGCGGCGCGGGCGGCGCGCCGAGCATGGGCGGCGGCGCGGGCGGCTGCGCCGGGGCGCCGACCATGGGCGGCGGTGCGGGCGGCATGCCGGCGCCGATCGGGGCCGAGCTGTACGCCGCGGGCATCGAGACGCCGGTGGTGGGGCCCGGGGCCGGCGGATAACCCGGCGGCGGCGACGGCGGCGGCGCGGGGATTCCCGGCGTCGACATCGGGCTGCCGCTTCCGGGGGCCGACTCATTGCGGACCGCGCCGGGGAACGGTGTACGCGGGCTGTAGCTACGCTGCCGCGCGTACTGCTTCATCGACTCGTTGATGAGGTAGTCGATCGAGCACTCCAGCTCGCGTGCCATCTGTTCGAACGTCTCCCAGAGGACGTCGCGGCACTGGAATGTCCTTGCGCTCTTCTTGTTCGGGTCCGACATTGTTCCCTGATCGTCGTCGATGGTTCCGGGGCCGTACTGAGGATCCGGAAAGCCGATCCTCCGCGATGTCGACCTGCACGCTCTACGAAGGCTCTTCGTCGATGCGTGCGGTGCCGCTCATTTCTTTTGCTCCTTGGCAGCTTCGGGTTTGCGCTCCTTCATGGCCGGCACGACGCAGTGGCGGACGAACTCGCCGATCGTCTTGATCTCTTTCTGCTCGCGCTCCTGGCTGCCCTCTTTCGGGACATCGCAAACCCATTTGCAGTCCGGGTCGCTGTCGCACTTCGGGGCCCTGCCCTCGTCGGCTTCCAGCGAGGACAGGGCGGACACGTCCGCGGATGTCCCGTACGTGAAATAATACGCGATCGCGCTCGTCCGCGCTGCGGGTGATCCAGGGCCGAAGTATTTCTTCAGCGCGTCGAGGGGCGTGCCCTCCTTCAGCTCGCCCAGATATGCGCCATACGTGAGCGCCTCGCCGAGGGCGAAGTTTTTGTCGTCCGGGAGCTTCCCGAGGAACTCGCCCACGTCCTTGACCGTCGACATCTTGAGCACTGTCGTCGCGGCGGCGCGGCGCACCTTCCACTTGTCGGTCTTGAACAGGGCGTAGAGCTTCTCGACCACCGCCTCGCGGGGCAGCTCGCCGATGCGGCGGAAGGCTTGATCCAGCACCACGTCGGGCGCGTCGCTGCCCGCGATCTCGAGGATCCGCTTGACGTCGTCGGCGTTGTCCTTCTTGAGGTGCCCCTCGAGCGCGGCGAGCGCGGTTTGCCTTCGTTTCTCGCTCTGATCCTTGCGCGCCGCGAAGCCGAGCAGGTGGTCGACCACGGGCCTCTGGCCAACCCTGCGCATCGAGGCGAAAACCTTGATGAGCTCGTCGTCCTGGAGCGTCTCGATCTGCTTCTTGAATTGCTCCTCGGTCGGCGTGAGCTTTTGCGCCGCGTTCGAGTCCTTGAGCTCGGGCGTGCGCACCTTCGTCCAGTCGTCCGAGAGGATCCACTTCGCGACCTCGACGAGCGCCGCGGACGCGCCTTCCTTCGTCTTCGCGTCGCCGAGCTCCGCCACGAGCGAGGCCATGGAGTCGAGCTTGCGCGCGTCCTTCGTCATGAGCTTCGGCAGCCCCACGACCGCTTCCGCCCCGATCACGCGCAGGAGCTGCTCCATCCCGTAGGCCTGGCCGCGTGCTTCGAGGCGGCGTTCGAAGTCCGCCATGGCCCACTCGACGAGCGCGCCGCGCAGCGTCTGCTTCAGGCCTTCGTCCGTGATGAGCGGCGGCTTGTCCGCCACGAGCATCGCGTAGGCCGCGTCCTTGTACGGAAACGATCCGTCCGCGGGCGCCGGCTGTCCCGGCTGTGCGACGGGCGGCGGGCGCTTCAGCTCCACGATGATCGACGAGACGAGCTGCGACACGATCGGCGCCTGGACGTCGGCGCGCAGGCCCGAGAGCACCTCGACGAGGCTGCCTTTGCAGGCCTCGTTCTCCGGCGGATTCTCGCTGTCGATCTGGGTGAAGGCGAGGCGCCGCCCGGATCGTGGCTTCATGCGGATCAGCGCGAGCGCGCTCTCGACGCGGAGCGAGGTGTCGTACTTGTCGTACAACAGCACGGCGCAGAGCTTTTTCGGGCCGTGGGCCGTGTTTTCCCAGCGGTGGATGTCGTTGTCGTCGACACGGCAACCGCTCACCGCGAGCCCCATGCCCAAGGTCACGAGGCACGTCGCGAGAACCCTCGCGGTCTTGGGGCGCGGCCCTGCTCCATCAACGCTTCGCATGCTGTCCTTGGGAATGGCGGCGATGGTACCGCTCGGGGCGTCCCAGGCTCAAAGAATTTCGGGTCCTTAACAAAGGCGCGACCTCGCCGCGCCGCGCCGAAGAGGGGGATCCTCTGTAACCCCGATCACGAACTCGGTGCGTCCCGCCGCCTTCGCCACCAGGGACTTGCATAGAGGGAAGAGTGGGAATATGTAGGCAAGGTAGGTTCAGGTAGGCCATGACCGTTCCTCTCTTCGCTCCGCGTCGTGTGCAGACCGCCCCGGGTCCCGGTGAAACTGTTTCGTCGCCCACGAAAAAAACACGTGGGGGCGGAGGCCGGGGGGGCGAGGGCGAGGGTGCGTCCGCGGCGACGGCCGCGCCGGCGCGCCATACGTATGCGCGGGAGGCGGCAGCGCTCGTGCTGCTCGCGTCCGCGCTCTACACGTCGCTCGCGCTGGCTTCGTTCCGGGGGGATCCGCTGCGGCCCGAGGTCGTGGGTCCGGACTGGGTCGGGCCCGTGGGCGCGGCGTTCGCGGAATTCGCGGCGAGTACGGTGGGCGTCGTCGCGTGGGCGCTGCCGCTCGAGCTCGTGGCGCTGTCGGCGCCGCTGCTCGGGGGCAAGCCGTCGCGCGCGAGCGTGTCGCGGTTCGGCGGCGACATCGTGGTCATCGTGATCCTGGCGGCGCTCGCGCACGTGGCGTTTCCCGTGGCGACGTCGTTCGGCGCGATGCCGCTCGGCGGCGCGGTGGGCGAGCTCTTCGGCGAGGTGATGCGCTCGCTGTTCTCGGCGATCGGCTCGTACATCATCGGCCTGACGGTGGTCTCGTTGATCCTGGTCCAGCGCGCGACGTTCTCGTTCATCGAGCTCGTGCAGCGGATGCGGAAGTCGCTGGAGACGGCCGGCGAGAAGGGCGCGTTCGGGCTGAAGGCGCTCGCGTCGGCGTGGCAGAAGGCGCGCGAGATCGAGCGCGCGAGCACGAAGGACGAGAAGGCCGAGCGCGCAGTGGACGCGAAGATCGTGGCGACGCCCGCGGCGGACGCGATCATCGCGGCGCTGACGGCGGGCGATGATGGTGACGAGGTCAAGAAGGACGCGACGCCCGATGCGATGAACGTGGTGATCGCGAAGGGCGCATCGGAGCCGGCGCTGCCGGTCGCGTGGAACGACGGCGGCGTGATCGCGAGTGCGCTCGTGGAGGCGGATGCGCCGAAGCCGCAGCAGCGCAAGCGGCGCGCGCAGACGGCGAAGCCCGCGGCTGCGTCGGGGGACGCGGAGACGAAGGAGAATGCGGTCGCGGCGCCGGTGATCGTGACGAACGGGGCGGCGGCGGAGGCGGTGGCGGAGCGGTCGATCACGCCGGCTGCATCGGCTGCACCTGCGCCTGCTGCGATCACGCCGGCTGCGTCGGCTGCGCCTGCGCCTGCTGCGATCGCGCCTGCCCCGATCACGCCTGCGGAACGTGCCCCTGCGCCTGCTGCATCTGCGGAACGTGCACCCGCGGCGCCTGCGCCCGCGCCGATCACGTCGACCGTCAAGGAACCGACGGGCCCCGCGATCTTCGCGCCGCCCGCGGATCCCGTGGCGATCGTGGCCGTCTCGGACATGGCCGCGGGAGACGCGTTCTTCGACGCCGTCGCCACGCCGACGCCGCCCGCGGCGCCGCCGAAGGCACAAGCACCCAAGCCGACGACCTCGAAGCCCCGCGCGATCGAGCCGAAGGCGAAGCCGTTGCCGCCGCCTCCGCCGCCCACGCCCACGCCCGAGCCTGCGGTCGTGAACGAGGTCGACAACGAAGAGGACGAAGCGGACGACGAGGACGAGCGCGACTTCGAGCACGAAGCGCCGACGAGCGAGGACGAACCGGAGGAGGCGATCGACGAGAGCCCGATCGCGCCCGTGAAGGTCGAGCCCCCGAAGCCCATCGCCAAGCCCGTGACGCCCGCGGCCGCGGCCGCGCCCGCGCCCGCCGCGCCTGTCGCGACCGTCGCGACCGTTGCACCTCAAGCGATCACGCGCGCGCCCGAAAAGCCGAGCGCGCCCGAGGTCGTGAAGGTCGTGCCTGCCGTCGGCAAGGGCTTCCGCTTGCCCACGACGGACATGCTCGAACCGCCCTCGCCTGGCGACAAGTTCGCCATCGACGAAGAGCAGCTCCGCGACAACGCCGCGCTCCTCGAGAAGACGCTCGCGGACTACGGCGTGAGCGGCAAGGTCGAGGAGATCCACCCGGGCCCGACCGTCACCACATTCGAGGTCGCGCCGGCCGCGGGCACGAAGGTCTCGAAGGTCGCGAGCCTCGCCGACGACCTCGCGCTCGGCCTCTCGCGCAAGGTGCGCATCATCGCGCCGATCCCGGGCAAGAATCGCATCGGCTTCGAGCTGCCGAACGAGCGGCGCATGCCCGTGTCGCTGCGCGAGCTCGTCGAGGATCGCCGCTTCCAGGAGATGAAGGCGCCGCTGCCTTGTGTCCTCGGCCGCGACATCATCGGCGCGCCGTACTTCGCCGACCTCGCGTCCATGCCGCACGTGATCGTCGCGGGCGCGACGGGCGCCGGCAAGAGCGTCGGCCTCAACGTCATGCTCGTCAGCCTCCTCTTCCGCAAGACGCCGGAGGAGTTGCGCATGCTCATGATCGATCCGAAGGTCGTCGAGCTCGCGCCCTTCGATCGCATCCCGCACATGCTGCTTCCGGTCGTGACGGACATGAAGCAGGCGGCGAACGCGCTCAAGTGGGCCGTCGACGAGATGGAGCGTCGCTACCAGCTCTTCGCGAACGCGGGCACGAAGAACATCGGCACCTACAACGCGTGGGTCGAGCGGGTGCAGCGCGGCGAGGCGAAGCCGCCGCGTCCGCCGAAGAAGGTCGCCGCGATCTCGGCCGAGGGGCTCGAGGTCGAGGTCGATGCCGCGAAGGACGGAACCGACGTGGCCTTGCCGGAGAAGATTCCGTACATCGTGATCGTCGTCGACGAGTTCGCCGACCTCATGATGCAGCAGGGCAAGGACGTGGAGGCGAGCGTCGCGCGTCTCGCACAGAAGGCGCGCGCGGCGGGCATGCACGTCATCCTCGCGACGCAGCGCCCGAGCGTCGACGTGATCACGGGCATGATCAAGGCGAACTTCCCGACGCGCATCGCGTTCCGCGTGGCGCAGAAGGTCGACAGCCGCACGATCCTCGACGAGCAGGGCGCCGAGCACCTGCTCGGCCGCGGCGACATGCTCGTGAAGATGAACGGCGCGACCGACACGCGCCGCGTGCAGTGCCCCTTCGCGAGCGAGGAGGAAGTGCAGCGGGTCACGGACTTCCTGCGCCTCCAGGGCGAGCCGGTCTACGACGAGGCGATCCTCAAGCCGCGCGACGAGGAGGGCCAGGAGGCCGACACGAATGATGCCGAGAACGATCCCATGTACGACGCTGCCGTAAGGATCGTGGCCGAGACGCGGCGCTGCTCGACCTCGTGGATCCAGCGTAAGCTCGGGGTTGGCTACAACCGTGCGGCAAAAATCGTCGAGGCCATGGAAAAGCGTGGGATCGTCGGTCCTGCGAACGGAGCGAAGGACCGGGAGGTGCTGATCGCGCCCCTCTGATCGCTATTTGTTTTCCGTCCCCGCGTGCTAGAGAAACCGCTCGAGATGGCCTGCGAAGAAGAGCGCACACAGCTCATCGGCCAGATCGCGAGCCTCCTTCGGGAAAACTCGCTGCCGCCCGCCGCTCGGGAAGCGGGGCTCACGCTGATCGCGTGGCTCGCGCGGCGCATGCCCGGCGAGTCGGTTTCGCTCGCCGGAAAAGAAGAGATGATGCGTCGCTGCGTGGAGCACGGCTACACGATGAACGGCGCGCATGGCGTGAACGGCGTGGTCACGAACGGCGTGAACGGCGCGGCCAAGAACGGCGCGCATGGTGCGTCGGGTCTGAACGGCGCGAGCTCGGCGAAGAGCCGCGCCGCCGAGAAGCGCAGCGGTTCGTCGCGGAGTAACGGTCGCCGCGCGCGGTGAAGATCAAGCCGGGGCCGCTCTTCGCGTCCGCGGCCGCAGCGACGATCTGCGCAGCCCTCGCCGCAGGACGCGCGCCAGAGACGCTCGCAACCGCGCGCTCGACCGAACACGCGATCCTCGATCCGGCCCTTCGCCTCGCGGACGCGTTCCCGCCGCCTCCACCACCGCCGCCGCCCGAGGTCGTGGTGCGAGGTCCTCCGAGCCGCACCTTCCGCGGTGACGCGAAACGCCGGCATCGAAGCCCTTTCTACGGCCCACGCGCGCTCCCCACCGCCACCGTCCTCCACGAGGCCAGCGCCTCCATCGCCGCGATGCCTGCCATCCTCGAAGGCGGCGATCTCCTCGTCGCGTCGCTCGACGGCTCGCTCGTGCGCCTCTCGCCCACCGGCGATCTCCGCTGGAAGATCCGCCTCGGCGATCGCATCTACACGAGCCCGCTCATCACGGGTGATCACGCCGTCGTCGGCTCCGATGCCGATCGTGTCGTCGCCGTTCGCCTCTCGGATGGCCGCATCCTCTGGCAGCTTCTCGTCGATGGGGACGCCGACACCGCGCCGGCCGAAGCGCCCGATGGATCGATCGTGATCGCCGCCGGCAGCTCGCTCTACGTGATCCGCCCGAGCGGATCGCTCCGCACGCGTGTCCGCTTGCAGCGCAAGATCTACGGCTCGCCCGCGATCGACGACGACGGCACGATCTACGTCGGCGCGCAGGACGATCACCTCTACGCGTTCACGCTCTCGGGCGCGCGTGTCTTCCGCCGCGAGCTCGGCGCCGACGTCGACTGCGCGCCGCTCCTCGGCGACGAGGGCGCGATCTTTGTCGGCACCGACGGCGGCCACGTCTTCGCCTTCGAGAAGAGCGGCGCGCTCCGGTTTCGTGTCGACGTCGGCGGGTTCGTCCGCGGAGGGCTCTCGCTCGGCCTCGATGGGAGCGTGATCGCGGGAGTGTACGGCCCGAGGCCAGGGATTGTCGCGCTGGATCCGACGAGCGGCGCCGAGCGGTTTGCCTTTCGAATACGGGAGGGCGGCCCCCGCGAGCTCGGCGTTCACGGCGGGCCCCTCGTCGACGCCGAGGGACGCCTCTACTTCGGCGCCGCCGACGACCACGTCTACGCCCTGGATTCCCGCGGATCACGCCTCTTTGCGGTCCCCGTGACCGGCGACGTGGACGCGCCGCTCGTCCTTGGCCCGGGCGGGGTTCTGTACGCCGGCGCAGAGGACGGTCGCCTCTACGCGATCCAAGGCGCGGCACTTCCCGCACCGACCAGAAACGGCCTGTGATAGGGGTGGTCTGGTCATGGCCGAGCTTTCGGTGACGCTTCCCGAGGCGCGCCCCGACGACGCGGAGGATGTCGTCTGGGGGTTGTCGACTGCGAGAACGCTGTGGGCGCGTGGTGAGCGAAGAGATGCCGTCGTGTGGCTCCGGCGCGCAGCCGAGGCCGCCGAGTCCTCGGGCAACGCCTTCCGCGCCTCGGAGCTCGGGATGTATGCCCAGGAGCTCGACGACGCCCTCACCGCCGCCGCCGCGCCCGCCGCGCCGGACGTGCCGCCGCGCCCGCCGCTGCCGTCGTTCGACATCGACTTCGATGCCAACACCGGCACGCCGCCGCCCGCGCACGTGAGGCCCGCGATCGTGCCGCCCGCGCCGGCAGCGCCGCCGCTCCCGCCGATGGCGCCGCCGCCGCTTCCGCCGCAAGCGACGCCCCAACCGCCTTCCGCTGTCCCCCTCACCGCGCGGCCCCCCTCGATAGCGCCGCCGCCGCTTCCACCGCAGAGCGCACTGACCGCGCCGTCGCCCGGCTCCTTGCGGCCGCCGCCTCCGCCCTCGGTCATGCCGCCGGCCGCGCCGTTCGTGGCGTCTCCCGCGCCGAGCGTACCGCCGCCGGTCGCGGCGCCGCTCCCGCCGCCCGTCTCGCCCGTGCCGCCGCCGGTCCCGGAAGGCGACCCTCTCGGGCCGCCGTCGCACCCGCCCTCGGTGCGTCCTCCGCCGCGTTCGGTCACGCCGCCGCCGATGTCCGCGACGACCACGCGGCCGACGACCACGCCGCCGCCCGCGCCTGGCAAGGCCGCCGCCGCGCAGCAACGGAAAACCCCCCTCCGCTCGCCGATCCTCGATCCCTGGTCGGAAGGTGATCCGCAGAGCGCGAACCTGCCCCGCGGGGAAGAGCCCGCGCCGCGGCGCAAGACCGTGACGGGCGAATCGAGCGCCTCGCTCGCACGGCCGCGCGTTTCGGCCTTGCTCGAAGACGCGGACGTCATCACCTCGGCCGCGCCGCTCGAGCAGACCCTCGGGAAGAAGCGCGCCGTCCCGCCGCCGCTCCCGGGCGGCACCGCGCTCGCCGGGCCGCCGGCTTCGGCCGCCGCGCCGCCGCCTCCCAAGGCGCCCCCGCCTCCGCCGGTGCGCGCCTCGTCCCCCGCGAACCCCGCGGTCGCGCCGCCGCCTCCCGCCTCCGTGCGCCCGCCCGTGCCGCCGCAGCCGCCATCCGTGCGGCCGCCGCCTCTGCCGCCGGTGCCGCTTGTGCCGTCCGTCGCCGAAGCGCCGAACGAGGCCGCCGCCGCGCCGCCGCCTCCGCCGGTCCCGGCTGCCCCCGAAGCGCCTCCTCCCGCGGCGCCGGCTGCTGCGCCGCAGGCCCCCGCAGCCGAAGCGGACGGCTCGGTCGATCCCGCCGCCGCGCCGCAGCCCGGACAGCTTGCCGCCCAGGCCCAGGCCGTCCCGCAAAAGCAGGGCCCGCGCGCGCCGAGCGTGCCCCCGAAGGCCCCTGCGCCGGCCGCCATCCCCAAGACCGGCGGCCCCGCGACCACGCCCTCTCCCCCCGTCGCCGAGCCGCGCGCCGAGACGAAAACGCAGCCGCCTGCCCTCAAGGCCGACGCGCCCCCGCCCGAAGCCACCAAGGTGACGGTCCCGAAGCCCGCGCCGGGCGGCATCAACCCGGCGGCGCGTCGTGCCCTCGCCGACACGCTCCAGAGCCCCATCGCCGCGAGCGCGCTCCGCGTGCCGAAGCCCCCGACCGTCGCGACGCAACCCGCGCCGGAGAAGGAGCCCGCCTGGGCCGTGCCTCCGCCGGCAAAGACGGCGCCCGCCGTGCCCGACGCCATGAAGAGGTCCGGCACCACGATGCCGCCGCCTGCGCCGCCGCGTCCTTCCCCCGCCACGACCACGGGTCGTGCCGCGCTCGCCGCGCTCAAGCCGGACGCAGCGCAGCCCCCGGCCGAAGCGCCCAAGCCTGCGCCGCCTGCTGCTCCCGAACCTGCGCCGCTCTCCTCGGGACCGCCGCGCATCGGCGACGTGATGCTCGAAGCGATCGAGCCGCTCACGGACCTGCCCGAGGACGTGCAGCGCGCCCTCTCGCGCGCCGCAAAGATCGAGGAGCTCGGCCCCGGCCAGACGCGCGCGCTCAACGTGATGCTGGTGATCGCGGGCGAGGTCTCCGTCTACGCGACCGACGCGACCGTACCGGGTCACGTCGCGGGCCCGCGCTCGTTCTCGACGTCGCGCGGCTCGCTCGAAAGCAGCTTCCCCATGCGGTTCGTCACCGGCGCGAGCGGCGCGAAGATCGCCTCGTGGGACGAGGCCACCTTCGACCACGCGCTGCGCTCGTGCCCCTGGGTCCTCGACGACTGCAAGGCGACCGCCGATCGCTTGCAGGCGCGCGCGGGCCTCGCGCTCGGCGCCCTCGGCGGGCTCGACGCAAAGACCCGCGACAGCCTGGCCACGCGTCTCGACATGCGCGTGGTCGAGCCGGGCGAGGTCATCACGCAAGAGAACGAGCCGATGCCCGGTCTGATCTTCGTGGTCGGAGGCGGCGTCGAGATCGTCGAGGGGGATCCGTCGGCCGTCGTCGGCGAGGCACGCGCGGGAGAGCTCCTCTTCGCGGATGCTCTCTGGGCCGGCGTTCCCGCGCCGCTCACGTCACGCGCGAAGGCCTCGGGCGCGCTTCTGCTCGTCGCGGATCGCAAGCTCGCGCTCGAGCTCGCGGCGGATGTTCCGCTCGTCGCCGAGTTGCTTTCGCGCTGAAGCCGCTGCGCTGGGGCGTCGCCCCAGGCCCCACCAGGGGCTATCCGCCCCTGGACCCGGACCAGCGCAAGCGCTGGACCCGGGGTCGATGAACTGCGCGATGCGCAGTTCATCGAATAGCCGATTCAAGACCAGGAGCGACCCTGCCCGTCAAGACCGCCGTGTCGACTGGCAACGCCGTCCCTGGTCTTGCCACCGGCCTGTGGAAGAACCGCGCATCGCGCGGTTCTTCCAACCCGAGTCCAGGGCTTGCCCTGGTTCGGGTCGAGGGGCGAACAGCCCCCGCGGGGCCCGGGGCAGAGCCCCGGCGCGGCGTCTTCAGCGCACAGCCGTCGTCGTGCTGCGCGGATCCGCGGCTGGCGCGTTCGGGCTCGCTGGATCACTCGCGCTCGCGCCATCCGCGGGACCCGTCTCCTCGATCAACCAGACGAGCTCGCTGTTGCCTTGTGCGCCGGCGAAGCGGATTCCGAACCACTTCGCTTGTGGTGAGATCGTTGGCCTTCCATCCGCTGTCGATCGCGGAAAGCGGATCCGGAACGCTTGCCTGTGCACCGTGCTGTACGGGAAGTATGTCCGTTCGAGCGCGTTCGGCTTCGTGATTGCGATGATCTCTTCCGGCGCTGTCTCGTTGCCCGTGTCGTCGATCAGCCGCACGATCCACGCGCTGTCGGCCTTCGTCAGATCGTTGAACCGACGCTCACCGCCGTAGAGTGCCACGAAGAACTGATGCCGCTGCCGCGTCTCCTCGAGCGTGCGCTCGAGCAGCTTCTTCCGTTGATCGATCGTGAGCCGGTAGTCCTGCACGTACCGCACGACGTAGGCCCAGCGGAAATCCCACGACTCGAACGTTGCTGTCGCGGTCAGGTAGTTTTCGAGCTCGCTCACTGCGAACAGATCTTCGGTGCGCGTCCACTTCCGCAGCACGCTCTCGTAGTCCGTTGCGACGTACTCGCGTGGACCTTCGGCGAGGCTCACGTGGGGCGTGACGCAGCCCGAGGCGCCGAGGAGAAGAGTCACCGCGAGCGTGGCGCCGAGCAGCGTGCGTTCCATCGTGATCACTTCGACAGCATGTGCGGCACGTCTTTGAAGACCGTGATGTACAGCGCGAACCCGAGCAGCGTCAGGATGCCGAAGCCGTTCGTGTAGACCTCGACCATCGCGTTTGGCTTGCGCCGCGTCACCGCCTCGTATGCGAGGAACACGAGCCTCCCGCCGTCGAGCGCCGGGAACGGCAGCAGGTTGAAGATCCCGATGTAGGCCGACAGCACGCCGAGCAGCCACAGGTACGCGGCGAGCCCTTGCTTTGCGGCGTCCTCGGTCTCCTTGATCATTCGCAGCGGGCCGCCGAGGTCGTCGGTGTTGCCGCGGAAGAGCTGCGACAGACCTGCGCCGATGCTCTTCACCACCTTCGGCGGCTCGGTCAGCGCGAAGATCGCCGCATCCTTGATCGGCACGGGCAGCTTGTGCGGCGCGACGCCGATCTTGCCCTTGCCGTCCTCGTTCGTGGGCGTGATGTCGAGCGTCTTGCGCTCCTCGTGGTTGTCGTCGATCTTGCGCTCGATCACCACCTTGATCGGCTCGCCCGGACGCTTCGAGATCTGCTCCGCCATCTCGTTCCACGTCGTCACGGGTGCGCCTGCGACCTCGACGATCTTGTCGCCCGGCTGCACCCCTGCCGCTTGCGCTGGCCTTCCGGGCACCGCGTCGACGTACGTGAGCAGCTGACGCTCGTTGTTGATGACGGCTTCGGCTGCCTTGCCGCCGTAGAGCGTCGCGCCGAAGAAGAACACCGAGGCGAAGACGTAGTTCGCCAGCGGGCCGCTGAAGATCGTGACGATGCGGCCCCACAGGCTCCCGTTCGAGAAGTTACCCTTGTCCTTCGGGTCCACCTCTTCGAGCGGGTTCATCCCCGCGATCTGCACGTACGCGAGGAACGGGATGATCGCGACCTGGTAGACCGTCGGCCCTTGCTTCTCGGCGTCGTGCTTCCAGAGCCGCAGCTTCACCTTTTCGGCGGCCGACGTGAACCAGTAGTAGCCGTCCTTCGGGGAGACCTTGAAGAACGTCGGTCCGAACCCGATCGAGAACTTCAGCACGCGCATCCCGAACATACGCGCGGCGAGGAAGTGCCCGCCTTCGTGGACGACCATCAGCAAGGCGAGGGCCAGGATCCCGAACATCGACGTCAGTTTACCTGCCCGGCGGACGATCCGCACGCGCGAGATAAGCTCGGATGACCAGCTTTACCGTGCTTTCTGGCTCGAACGAGGGGGCGAGGCGAGCGAAGCGCCCGCCAGGGCGGGTCCGTCCCCGGGGGGCGGGGAGCGGTGGGGGGCAGGGAGGCGGACCGGCCGCGGAGGCCTTTCAGCTCCCGACGAAGAAGGACACGCCTACGCTGAACATCGGGTAGCCGAGGCGGAACGTGAGGGCGATGTCGTTGTTGAAGTGGATACGCGTGCCGAACCAGATGGCCGGGTCGATGTCGACGTAGCGGAAGGCGCCCTCGCTGCGGACGATGCCGCCGAACTCGGCGAACGCGCTCCAGCTCCTCGTGAGGAAGAAGTTCCACTGGAGCGCCACGGGCGACCAGATCGCGTAGTTGTCGCGGTAGTAGCGGCAGTAGCGACACTGGGTGAAGTCGAGGCCGAACGAGATGCCGATCGTGTTGTTGATCTTCTTGATGAACATCGGATCGGCGAGCTCGATCGTGGCGCGGAAGCCACCGCCGAGCTCGGCGCCGCTGCCGTAGCGACCGACGCCGTAGCCGCGTCGGAAGAGGATGAAGTTGGCGTGCGGCTCGAGCTCAGCCCGGTACTCCGGGTGCTGCGAAGGGTTCTTGATCACCCAGTCGACGGCGTGGGCGTCTGGCGAGTACGCCACGAAGGCCCCAGCAGCAGCGAGACCTGCAGCGAGCAAGTGGTGTGTCGTGCGCGTCTTCATGGAACCTTCGTAGCAAGAGAATTTCCGGGAAGGAAGGAACCAGCATCAACTCGTTCGCTCGGTGGTAACTCCGGTTTCCAGCGCGAAGCCAATCTCTGCGGCTTTTTGCGTCGAGGGCGGCACCGACGCAGCAAACGCTCGCCTCGCGGTGTGGATCGATCTACGAGCGGCGCGGTTCGTCCCCGTGCGTCACGGGTGACCCTCGTCCCGGATCGGCATGTCCTCTCGCACGAGCGCACGTTTCCTCGTCGCAGCTGCGTTCGTCGCGGCGCTCGTGGCTCCTCTGCGCGTCCGGGCGGACGAGGAACCGGCGAAGCCCGCGCCCATCGACGTCACCATCCGTGGCTCCACCGCGCCTGCGTTCGTCACGCGCGCGTCGAGCGACGAACGCGCCCGCGAGCCCATCGACGCGGCCTCGATCCTCGCCGAGCTGCCGAGCGTACACGTCCGTCGTCTCGGCGCTGACGGCGCGCAGTCCACGCTCTCCATCCGCGGCTCGGCGTCCACGCAGGTTGGCGTCTTGCTTGCCGGCATTCCGCTCACGAGCGGCGCGGATCCTTCGCTCGATGTCGGCTCGCTCCCGCTCTGGCCCGGCGCGAGCTTCCGCGTCTACCGCGGCTTCGCGCCTGCTTCGCTCGGCGCAACGGGCTACCTCGGCGGCGTCCTCGTCATCGATCCGCCGACGCCGCTCGCGGGCGCGCGCACCGAGTGGCAAGCGCTCGCGGGCTCTTTCGGCGCGCTCAAGGTCCGCGCGGGCGACGCGCGCAAGATCGGCGACGTCACGATCGGCCTCGGCGTCTTCGGCGCGCGCTCCGATGGCGACTTCCCGTACGAGATCACGAACCCGCGCACGGACAAGCTCGACACGCGCACGCGCACGAACGCGAGTGCCGTCTCCGCGGGGGCGATCGGCCGCGTCGCGCTCGAACGATCGTGGGGCACGATCGGCGCGACCTTCCTCGCCGACGCGCGCCGCGTCGGTCTGCCCGGTTCGGCCACGTACCCCACGTTGCTCCCGCGCCTCGAAACGGATCGCCTCGTCCTCGGCGTCGACGCCACCGTGCGTGACGCCCTGCGTGGCTCGCTCCGCTTGCAAGCGTGGGGACGACGCGAGGGCGCGACCTTCTCGGATCCGAACGGCGAGATCGATCCCACGCGCGTCGGCATCGACGCGCGGCAATCGATCCTCGCGGCGGGCGGCTCCCTTGGCTACCGCGCCGTGTTCCCTCGCGTCGCGCGATCGAGCCTCGGCGTCTTCCTCGACCTCCGCGGCGAGTCCCTCACGCCTCCCGAGACGAGCACCGTGCTCGTGGGCGTCACGGCATCACGTATCGCGGGTGGCCTCGGCGTCGAGCTCGAAGCGCGCCCGTTCGAACCGCTCCGCCTCTTCGCCACCGCGCGCCTCGACGCGCGACGCGACCGTGCGACCGACGTCCCCTCCTCGCTCTCTCCGACGGGCGACACGGACCCCACGGCGAGCGACCTCGTCCCGAGTGGCCACGTCGGCGCCTCCTACCGCTTCGCCGATGCGGCGATCCTCTCGGCGCACGCGGGCGCGCTTCGCCGCTTCCCGAGCTTCGTCGAGCTCTACGGGGATCGTGGCAGCTTGCTCGGCGACCCGCGCTTGCGTGTCGAGGGCGCGCTCGCGGCGGACGTCGGCGTGCATGGCGACGTCGCGGCGGGTCGCGTGTCGTTTCACTACGAGCTCGTCGGGTTCGTCACGTCGGCGCGTGACCTCATCGTCTTCTTGCCGCTCGGCCGCAGCACGTTCCGCGCGGGCAACGTGGACGCGGCGCGTATCGCGGGCGCTGAGGTCTCGGCCTCGCTCACCGGGACGCGTTTTGCGACCACGCTGAGCTACACGCTCATGCACACGGAAAACCTCGGCGAGGATCCGCTCGCGCATGGCAGGCCCTTACCGGGCCGCCCGCTGCACGACCTTTCGTACGATGCGGCATACCGATTCGGCCCGGTGCGGCTGCGTTATGGGATCGACGCGGTGGCGGGCACGACGGTGGATACGGCGGGCACGATCCTGGTCCCGCCGCGCCTGTTCCACGGCGCGGGCGCGTCGCTCGACGTCCCGGGTATTCCGTCGCTGCGCGTGGGCGTCGAGGTGCAGAACCTGTTCGACGTGCGGACATTGCGCGTGCCGTCGCCGCTGTCACGGACGTCGGTCGCGGTGCCTGTCAGTGACTTTTTGGGGTTTCCGCTGCCGGGGCGGACGGTGTGGGTGACGGCGCGTTATCGGGCGCCTTAGGGGAAAAACTCCCTCCCTCTCCACGCGTGGAGAGGGAGGGTTGGGGAGGGTGAGGTCAGGCGGTGGGCTCGGCGGCGGGCGCGGCAGCAGCCGGCGCAGCCGGCTTCTTCTTGCGGCGCGTCGCGCGCGCGGCGGCCACGGCCTTGGCGTGTGCGATGGCGTCATTCAGCGGGGCGAGCAGCGCCCCATTTTCCAGGGCGATCTCGACATTCCCTGCCGGAGCGCGAGATTCGAGGTATTTCCGCAGGCGCCCGACCACGTCGACCCAGGCGGCCTCCGCACCCTTGCCCAGGCTGATATGGTCGCCGATGGCTCCACGCGCCGTGGCTTTCTCGGCGAGCGCGAAGTCACTCTCTTCGACCGCGGATTCGAGGCGGTCGAGCCATACCATGGGAAACGAGATCCCGGCGAGCGTCGGTGCATGCTCGGGCGCGCGCAGGACGGAGAGGATTCGTCGAATCTCCTGGTTCTGGTCGGGGATGTAATCATCGAGGAATGCGCGCCCACGCGGGAATGCGGCGGTGTGGAGCGCGCGGGCCGAGGCGACATGAGGACCCGCCCGGCGGCTGGCCTCGATGTCGATGTATCCCTCGATGTGCCGGGCGAGGGTATCGACCTCGATATCGGCCTTCTCGCTGCGGTCGGCATGCGCGGCGCGCGCGGCGCTCGTCTCGTCCTTGCCGGTCACGTGGGTTTCGAGGCGGATGGTGATTGCGTCGAGCTGGGGGATGAAGGCGTCGAGCATGGGCTCGGGCGGGCCTTTTTGGGCGCGGAGGATGAGGTTGTCGTGGAGCTTGCGGCCGATGGTGGCTTTCTGGGCGCGGGAGAGCTTGGCGGGGGAATTGTTGGTCGACATGGGAAACACCTCGCTGAAACGAGCGCGGCGGGATGCCGCGCGGCGGGTTCGGGGGGTGATGCAGCAAGGGCGGTGCCAGGGGTGGAAGAGGCGGAAAATGGGGGGTTGGGTGGGACGGGCCAAGGCGGAGTGATCCGAAACGAAGCGGTTGGGTGCTCCAAAATGGAGCGGCGGTGCTCCAGAACGGAGCGGCGACGCGCCGAAGGGAGGTCGGGGCGGTGGGGGAGGGGTTTTCCGGTGCGCCAAGCGGAGGCCGGGGCGGCCCGGGTCGCGCTTGGCGACGCGCCGAAGGGAGGCCGGGGCGGTGGGGGAGGGGTTCTCCGGTGCGCCAAGCGGAGGTCGGGGCGGTCCGGGGCGCGCTTGGCGGTGCGCCGAAGGGGGGGCCGGGCGGTCGGGATGGTGCTCGGCGATGCGCCAGGCGAAGGTCGGGGCGATCCGGGCGAGGCTTGGCGAAGCGCCAAAGCGAGGTCCGGACGGTCGCAGGGGTGCGCGGCGATGCGCCGGGCGACGATCCGGGCGGTCCGGGGGGCGGTTGGCGCGGCGCCGGAGCGGACCTGCTGGCGAGGTATGGGGGATGGCGTCTGTTGCGGGCGTGAACGTGCACGGAGAGGCGGGCCGCGACCCGCCCCCAGCCTCTCCGTCAGCACCTCGTTGGACCGGGACGGTTGGTGGCGTGGGGGTCCCGGTGCGTGTTCATCGGATTTCCCCGCTGCCGGCCACGGAAACGGCGACTGCGACGGCGTCGTCGATCCTGTTCCGCGCCCGCGCCAGCGCTCGGGAAAGCCCCGGACCGCCGCGCGTGATCGCACTGGAATTGGCGACCACCTGGGCGTGGCCGAAGTCGATATAGGCGGCGTCCTCCATCGACTTCGCGATGGCCGCTGCGTCGCCCCGGCTGAAGGAGTCCGATCGTGAGACGGCCAGGGCGCTCCCGAGCACGCTCTGCGCCTGTGCCAGCGATTGGCTGATCGCCGACACACCCGGCCCGGTGACGGCGGCCGAATTGGCGAACGCTTGCGCATCCCGGAGCGCGCGGATGGCGACCGCGATGGATGTGGAAATGGCGACCCTGACCTCCGGCCGCACGGGTTCCGTACGCAGCTCCATGGAGTCCTCGCGCACGGGTTCATCCGCGGTGACGTCCGATGCCCCGGTGAGGGCGAGCAATGCGCAGCCGACGACGATGCCCAAACGTGCCCGGTTCGTCTTCATCATCATGATACCCCCGCTCGTTCCACGGCAATCTATGCTTCCCGAACGAGCGGCGTCAACGTGCAGGGCGTGTGTATCCTCATTCGGACGTCGAGCTCGGCTCCCCACGGACGTTCGGCCGTCTGCGCTCGACCTCGAACCCTGGTACACCGTGTCGCCCGGCACAGGCGCGACACCGGCGGCCCCGCCGAGCGCGCCGAAAGAAGAAAAGGCAGACGGGGAGGAGCTCGATCTCGTGTTTTCCCAGAAGGGCTTGCAGCGGAGTCCCGCTCCCCATGACCGACGACGGCACGGCGTCTCTCCTGTCCGTGGATTGCGCGCCACCTTAAGGGTCGCGCGTGGAGGCGAAGTGGGGCATCCTCGTTCCACCCATGCCCATCTCGCTCTCGATTCACCTACGAGACTTGAACCAAGCGCTGGTGCATGCCTGGCGAGAGGAGTTCGCCGGCGTGCCGGGGGTCACCGTCTCCCATGGCGATATGTTCACCGATCGACCCGGCCCGGTCACGGCGAGTGATCCCATCGACCTTCGCGCGGACGCCGTGGTCAGCCCCGCCAATAGCTTTGGCTTCATGGATGGCGGCATCGACGCGGTGTACACGTACCACCTGGGCCCAAAGCTCGAAGAGCAATTGCGGGCGACGCTCGCAACACGATTCGGCGGCGAGCTTCCCGTGGGCCAGGCCATCGTCGTTCCGACAGGCCACCCGGCCATTCCCTGGTGCATCAGCGCGCCCACCATGCGCGTCCCCGCGGACGTGAGCGACACCGTCCATGCGTACCTCGCGATGCGCGCCGCGCTGCTCGCGGTGCTTTCGCATAACGAGAGCTCCGCCGAGCCCATTCGGACCGTGCTCTGTCCGGGGCTCGGGACGGCCACCGGGCGCATGCCGCCCGCTCGCTGCGCGCGGCAGATGCGAGAGGCTTGGAACCAGGTCCTCGGCGGACAGCCATCCATTCCCTCCTCGGTTTACGAGGCCATGGAGCACGATCGCCGGTTGCGAGCCTGAACGAGCCTCGAGCTACGCGGCTGTCCTTGACGGCCGGCCGGCACGCCTCGATGAAATACTCGCAGGGTCTTCGAGCTCCGGCCGGCGCGCCGCGGGGCCGAAGGACGAGAAGGGGGGCGTCATGCAATATGGATGGATCGCTGGTTTCGTCGTCGCAGCCGGCGCTGCCATGCTGTCCTTGTGCAGCGTGGCGATGGCAGAGACCCCGGAGAGCGTGGCGGAAGCCGAGCAGCCGCAGACGGTCGCGAACGTGATGCTGCGCAATGATTCTACGGGGTACTGCGCGTACGTTGCCGACCTGCGCGAAAAGGTCGTTCGCAGCGGCCGCTGCCAGTCGCAAAATCCAACCTTTCGATGGGACGTCGTGCTGGGCGCCGGGGGGTTTTACAGGATCCGCTGGGCCGCACCCGGCGCCGGCGTCGACAGATGCATGCTGCCCGTCGGCGGAGTCGTCCATCGGACCAACTGTGGGAATCCTGCGACCGCGCGGTGGCAGATCGGTGCCGGTACGGGGGCGGGGGTGTCGCATTTCATACGGTATGTGCCCCCTGCGGGCGTTGTCCCGTCGTTCTTGCGGGGGAACGGCGCGGGCGCGCCGCTCACCGTGAACGCGCTGCCGCTGGCGCCGCCCCCCGTTCAGAAGTGGAAATGGTGGGTCGTGCCATAGGGGAGGAAATGATGAAGACACCCATCGTGTGGTTCTTCGGGGCGGCCTTCGTCGCCATGGGCTTGTCACCGACACGAGCGTGGGCGCTGCCCACGGTCGACCTCGTCCCGATAAGCCTCAGCTTCACCGAAGTCGTGAACGACGACGTCACGGGAACCTACTCCCAAAGCGTCAACGTCACGATCAAGAATACAGGCAATGTGGCATGGGAAAGCTCGGACGCCACGATGTCGGTCGCGATCGGTGACAATGTGGTAACGGGGGTGATCTACGGGCCCACGGCCGGAGGAGGGTTCGCCTTGGGCCATCGGATCGCTCCAGGAAAACGGGGGTTCGTCCACCTCTCGTTGCCCTCGGGCACGCTCCACCACTGCCAGCGCGTCAGGGTGCAGATCGACCTCGGGCACGAGCACCAGACCATGATTCGCGCGGTGTTTTACAACGATACCGCGGTGCTCAGCGCCAGGGATGCAAACAGGTCGACGGCGTGCGCCATCTTGCCACCGCCGCACCTCTGAGGACCGATCTTGCCTCGGCTGGGCATTGGCCCAACGTATCGCGTGATCCATGCATGGGGCGCCCATGCGGGGAAGGGAGGCGCGCGATGAAGGAAGGAACATCGTTCGGGTACGTGGCCGTCGCGGCGAGCCTGCTCGCGCTTTCGGGATGCGGGGAGGCGGGCGAGGAAGCGGGGAGCGTGGCGGAGGAAGCGGAGGCATTGACCGCCACCGCCGTGAAATTGAAGAGTGTCAATACGGGGAATTGCATGCGCGCGACGGAGACATTCGTCAGGAACGGGGATTGTGGTGATTCGCTGCTCCAGCGATGGGATGTCTTCCAGCTCCCTGGGGGTCTCCATGCCGTTCGCTCCGTCGGCCTGAGCAGGGTGCTGCGGGAACCGATGTGCATGACCGTGGTCGAGCCGTCGCCCGGGGACCTGGTCACGATGCAGCGTTGTGATCGCTCCGTGGACGGCCAGCGGTGGCGGATCAGCATACCCGCGCCGCACGCATTCTCCATCGCGTACGGCGGCAGCGCGCAGTCGGGGGTGTTGGGCACCCCGATCTTCGTGACGACCGGAATGGGCGCGTCGGACAGGTGGGACGTCGTTCCCTGAGAGGCGCGGCCCACGTCACTCGGTGCTCTCGCAGATCGGCTCCGAGGGCGCGGGAGGGTTCCCTGACCCGCACCAGATCTCGATCTCGCAAGAATGGTTCGTGCGTATCCCGCGCAGCGTGTTGCCCCTGGGCCGGCCGAAGCAGGTCATGACCGTCTCGCGCCCCACGATGGTCGCATAACTGCCGGAGGAATAATAAAATCGCACGATCCTGTAGGCGGGCAGCGCGTTCCCAAGGGTCGCGACGAGCAGCAAGCTCGCGCCGGCCATGATGGCCGTGGTCATTCGTCGTTTGGTCCTCATGCGTTCCGAAGGGCAGCTCGTGTGCCAGAGCGAACGGCCTCGTGATGTACGGAAAGCATACGTCCCCGCATCGGATCGGGCGGCCTCTCAACCCCACCCGAACCGCCGATAAAACCACCGCTTCACCACCTCGACCGTCACCAGATACGCCGCCACGAGCGGCACGAGCACAGCAAAAAACACCGGCGGCAGCGGCGCGAACCCCACCTTGGGCCCGATCGGCGTGAATGGCAGGAACATCGCGAGCGCCACCACGAGCAGGCTCGTCATCAGAAGCGCCTGGCTCGGCTTTCCGCGCAGCGGATTCCCCTGCGTCCGGATCACGAAAATCACGAGCACCTGCGTCGCCAGCGATTCCACGAACCAGCCCGTCTGGAACAGCCGCTCGTCGCCATGGAACAGGTGCAAGAGCAGCGCGAACGTCGCGAAGTCGAAAAGCGAGCTCACCGGCCCGATCGTCAGCATGAACCGACGAATGAACGGCATGTCCCACCGGTGCGGGCGGGCCACGAAGTCCGGGTCCACACGGTCCGTCGGGATCGGCAGCTCGGAGAGGTCGTACAGAAAATTGTTCAAGAGAATCTGCGCCGGCAGCATCGGCAGAAACGGAAGAAACAGCGCCGCGCCGGCCATGCTGAACATGTTGCCGAAATTCGAGCTCGTCCCCATCAGGATGTATTTGAGGATGTTGCCGAGCGTCCGCCGCCCCTCGACGATTCCATCCGCCACCACCGATAGGTCCTGCTCGAGCAGGATGATGTCCGCCGCCTCCTTCGCCACGTCCACCGCGCTGTCCACCGAGATCCCCACGTCCGCCGAATGCAACGACGGCGCGTCGTTGATCCCGTCGCCGAGATAACCCACCACCCGCCCTCGTTTCTTCAAGGCGAGGATCACCCGGTTCTTTTGCGTCGGGGAAAGCCGGCAAAACAAATTCGTCGTCTCCACGCGCGCCCCGAGCGCGTGCACGTCGAGCGCGTCGAGCTCCGTCCCCGTCAGGCACCCGCGCACCGGGACGCCGAGTGTCTTGCAGACGTGCGCGGCCACGTGCTCGTTGTCCCCCGTCACGATCACCACGGACACGCCCGCGTCGCGGAGCGCTCGCAGCGCCGCCCCCGCGCTCTCCTTCGGCGGGTCCTCGAAGGCGGCGAAGCCCGCGAAGACGAGCTCGATCTCGTCGCCTGTCACCACGTGCCGGCATTCCGGCGACTCGGCTTTCCAGGCGATCCCGAGCACGCGGTAGCCCTCCCGCCCGAGGTCCTCGAATCGCGCGAAAAAGGCGCGTCGCGCCGCCGCGTCGAGGGGACGCATGTCCTCGGGCCCACTCCCCTCGTAATGCGTCGAGAGCCGCAGGATCTCCTCGAACGCGCCCTTCACGACGAGCCGCACGTACCCGTCGCGCCGCAAAAGCACCGAGATGCGCCGCCGCTCGAAATCGAACGGCACCTCGTCGAGCTTCTCCCAGCCCCGGACGTCGACCGCCTCGTGCCGCAGGATCGCCTCGTCGAGCGGGCTCCGCAGGCCCGACTCGAAATGACTATTGAGGTAGGCGAGCTCCAGCACCCGCGGGCTGTCCTGGCCTTGCGGGTCGATGTGCTTTTCCAGGCGAATGCGCGCTTCGGTCAACGTCCCCGTCTTGTCCGTGCAGAGCACGTCCATGCTCCCGAGGTCGTGAATGGCCGAGAGCCGCTTGACGAGCACCTTCTTCCGCGACATCCGCAGCGCGCCCCGCGCCAGGGTCACCGAGACGACCATGGGCAAGAGCTCCGGCGCGAGCCCCACCGCGAGCGCAAGGGCAAACATGAACGAGGTCAGCCACGTGCGCTCGCGGACGAGATTCACGAGCAGCACGAACAGCACCATCCACATCGCGAGGCGCAGGATGAGCAGGCCAAAATTGCGCGTGCCGAGCTCGAACGCCGTGGGCGGCGGCTGCCGCGTCAATGCGACGCCGATCTTGCCGACCTCCGTGTTCGTCCCCGTCTGCGTGATCAATGCTTTGCCGCTGCCGCTGATCACGGACGTGCCCATGAAGACCGCGGCGGTGGCGTCGCTCGACCCGGGGTGTTTTTCCACGGGATACGGCTCGCCCGTGAGGAGCGCCTGATTGACGAAGAGGTCGCGCGCTTCGAGCAGCGTTCCATCGGCGGGGACGAGGTCGCCGGCCGCGAGGAGCACGACGTCGCCGGGGACGACCTCCTCGGTGGGCACGTCGCGCGCCGCCCCGTCCCGCACGACGGTCGCGTGGACCCGCGTCGCTTTGCGCAGCTCCTCGGCCGCGCGGCCGGCGCGGTGCTCCTGCACGAAATCGAGCACCACGCTCAAGAGGACCACGACCATGATGATCGTGGAGCTCTCGAGGTCCCCCGTCGCCGCCGAGACGACGCACGCCGCGAGCAAAAGCAGAATGAGCGGGTTCTTGAAACGAGCCAAAAGCTCCAGGGCGGCGGAGCGGCGTGTCGCGCCGAGGAGCACATTGCGTCCGTGGAGGGCGAGGCGCCTCTTCGCTTCGGCCTGCGAGAGACCTCGGTCCGTGTTCAATGCGTCCCTCCGAGGCCCATTTCTTCGGCGAGCGCGAGGGTTCTTCGATGCGCCGGCACGTCTTCGAGGAAGCTCCGTCGAAATGCAGGGTCTTCGATGCGCGCCGCCGTCGCGATGAGCACGTCCCTCGCCTCGACGCATGCTTCGCGCGCTGCCGTGGTGTCTCCCGTCGCCCATCGCGCCTCGACCACGGCGAGACGAAATCGACTTTCGCCGACGCCCATGCTCCCGGGCCCTTCGATCCGCCCGAGGTCCTGCTCGGCCATTTCACGCGCCTCGGCCGCGCGCCCCTGCCGGAGGAGCGCCGTGATGAGGTACGACGACGCGAGCAACCGATAGCTCGGCGTCGTCGCCATGCCGTCCCGCGCCATGCGGGCCTCCGCCTCGGCGCTCGCGAGGTCGCCTTCGTGGAGCGCGGTGCTCGAAAGGCAGACATGGGCGAACGCCGAGAACAGGCTGGGCCTGGGGTAGACGTGGACGCTCTCGCGCGAAAGACGGTTTTGCTCCTCGACGTGCCGGGCGTCCTCGAGCAGGGCCCATTGCAGAGCGCTTTGGGCGAACCCGAGGACGAGCGGATCCCGCACGCGCTGGGCGAGCGCCAGCGCCTTTCGGGCGTGCTCGATGCTCGCCTCGCGCTGCCCCATCCAGAACAGCATGGCCGTGGCCCCGTTCTCCACGAACACCTTTTGCCGGAGGTCCCCTACCTCCGTGAAGCCCGCGGCGGCCTTCCGGAAGAGGACGAAGCTCGTCCAGGGATCATGGTCCCGCGCCATGAGGTACCACGCTCGGGTTTGCCAGGCATGGCAGCGCTCGAGGAGGTCCGTCTCCTCCAAACGATCCTCCACGCGCCGCAAGTAATCGAGCATTTCGCGCGCAATCGAGCCCTCGCCCGCCACGACCAGCCCCCCGACGACGACCACGAGGAGCTCCATCACGGCGGCGCGCGCCGAGGTGTCGGCCGTGGTCGCGGCGACCTCCCTCGCGAGCGTGATGGCGTACTCCCGCCGGCCGGTGAACATGCAATGGGAGCACAAGACGTGGGTGACCCTGTACCACGCGGCGCTGCCGGGCCTCGCCGTCGCGCGTGCCTCCTCGGCCAGGCGAAGCACCTCCTCCGTGAAGCTCCCCCGGAAATCGTGCGCCATGAGCTGCCAGCTCCGGAGCGTGAGCAGCACCTCGCCGGCCGCCCCGCACGAGACCCCGCGCTCCACATGAACGAGGACGGAATCCAGATCAAAATGCGCGAACGACCGCTCGGCCGCGCGGGCGTGATAATGGCAGGCGCGTTCGAGGTCGCCGCCGCGCTCGAAATGCTCGGCCAGGACCGACGGGTCCTCTTCGCCGTGCCGTTCGAGCCATTGCCCGGCGAGGAGGTGGCCGAGCGCGCGATCCTCGCCGAGCAGCATCGAATACGCGCCCTCCCGGAGCAGCGCGTGCCGGAAGCGGAATTCCTCCTCGCCGGGGAACCGGCTCTCGCGCACCCGCACGACGAGCTCGCCGTCCATGAGCCGCGCGAACGCGGACTGCACCTCGGAGGCGTGATGGCTCTCGCCCATCAAGGACACGACCCCGCCGGCCCAGAACGTCTCCCCGAAAATGCTGGCCGCCCGGAGCATGCGCCGCGCCGTGCCATCGAGCTGCGCGAGCCGCGATTGCACCATGGAGACCACGGTCTCCGGCAGCGTCGTCCGGTCCTCCCCCGCCGCGCGAATGAGCTCCTCCAGATAAAACGCATTGCCATCGGAGAGCGCGCAGATCCGCGAGGCGGTCTCCTCCGAGGCCGCCTCGCCGAGCACGTGCCGGACGAGCTCCTCGCTTGCTTTCAGGCCGAGCTTCCGGAGCCGGAGCTCATAAAAGCGCCGCTTCGACCAGAGGTTCGGGAAGACGTCGTGGACCTCCGGCCGCCCGAGCGCGAGCACGAGGAGCGGCGAGCCGCGGCATTCCCGCAGCGCGGCGTCCACGAGCTGCGCCGTCGGCCGATCGCTCCATTGCAGATCGTCGAGCAGGAGCAGCACCGGCGCCACGCTGCATTCGGCTTGCAGGAAGGAAAGCCAGGCGTCCTGGATTCGATCCGCGAGGAGCTGGGCATTCTTGCGCGCCTCGCGGAGCCTCGGGGTCTCCGTGTCCGGAAACGGCACGCCCACGATTTCGCCGAGCATCTCGGCCACGGGCTGCCCCGCCAGCCCCATGCGCGTCGTGATGCGCGTGAGCAGCGCGTCCCTCGCCGCTTCGAGCGGCTGACCTTCGCGAAGACCACACGCGACGCGGAGGGCCTGGCCGAGCAGGCCGAGCGCCGAGCTTTGCCGGAGCGGATCGGCCCGCGCATTCCAGATCGAAAGAGGCTCGCCCCGGGCGCGCAGCACCCGCAAAAGCTCGTGCGCAAGGCGCGATTTGCCCATCCCCGGCGGCGCCACGACGAGCACGGCGTGCGCGACCCCGTCCTCCACGCATTCGTCGAAGATCCGCGTGACCATGTCGAGATCGCGCTCCCGGCCCACGCACGGCGTGGGCTTTCCGAGCAGGAGCCGCGGACCCTCCGCGATCTGCCGCCGCACGATCATGCGCCGCTCGCTCCTGGTAATGGCGCTCCGCGGCCGCTCCGGGGCCGGGACGTCGTCCGTGATCCACGCATTCGAGAGGGCCGCGGCGACGGCCCGTCCATCGGCCGGCCGGTCCTCCGCGTGTTTCGAAAGCATTCGCGCGACGAGCTCGTCGAGCCCCTCGGGCGCGCGCGGGACGAGGTCCCGCAGCCGCGGCGGCTCCTCGAAGAGCGTCTTGCTCATGACGGCCAGGAACGTCCCGCCTCGAAACGCAGGCCTTCCGGTCAGGCATTCGAACAGGACCGCGCCCAGCGAAAACACGTCGGCCCGCGCATCGACCGTCTCCCGGTCCCGCGCTTGCTCGGGGGCCATGTACCCGGGTGTCCCGAGGATCAACCCCGTATCCGTCAGCCGCGAGGCCCCGGGGAGCTGGGCGATGCCGAAATCGAGCACCTTCAATCCCTCGATGCACCCGCCCACGAGGAACAGGTTGCTCGGCTTGACGTCCCGATGCACGACGCCGCGCGCGTGCATGGCGCCGAGCGCCCCGGCCGCGGCGCGCAGCAATCGAACGCCCTCCGCGACGCCGAGCGGACCACGCCGGAGCCGGCTCGCGAGGTCCTCCCCTTCGAGCCATTCCATCACGAGCCAGGGCTCTCCGGTCGGCAGGGCCCCGCGCGCCACGTACCGCACGATATGCGGGTGCGACGACGTCGAGAGGATCTGCGTCTCCCGCTCGAAGCGCTCGGCCGCCTCTTCCCGGCCGGTCCGGAGCACCTTCACGGCGAGCCGCTCGCCGGTCGCGCGCTCCCGCGCCTCGTAAATCTCGCCCATCCCGCCGGTCTCGGCGAGCCGCACGAGCTCGAACCGCCCCCCCAGGGTGTCTCCGATCCCGAGCATGTCCTCTCCCCCCTCGCCTCGGGCGGGCAACGCTACCATTGCCTCCCGCTCGCCGCGAGGTTATGCGCGAACGTACGGCCATGACCACTCCCGTCGAGCCTGCCGAGACCGAGACCGAGATCCCGCCGGAGCTCGTCCCCAAAAAGCGCCGCTTCTGGCCCATCGCCGGCGCGCTCGCCGTGCTCGCGGGCGCGGCCGGGTTCTTCGGCCTGCGTTCCCTCGGCGAGCCCGAGCCCTTGCGTGTCGTCGTCGCCGTCGACCTCGACGGTCACTTCTGGGATGGCTCGCGCGCCTCGGCCAGGCTCGTGAACGAGCTTTGCCAGCGCCTCGACGCGATCGGCTTCGAGCCCGTGCGCGCCGGCGACCCCGAGGTGCTCGACGTCCTGCGCGAGAGCGAGAGCCCCGAGGCGGCCGCGAAGAAGCTCCGCGCCGCGTTCGTCGTCAAGGCCAAATTGACCCCCGAGATGATCGAGCATCCGGTCGAGGGCGGCTACTTCGAGCTCCGCGCCGACGCTTCGTTCGAGCTGCGCCACGTCCGCGACGAGGTCGCGCAGAGCGGCCGCCTCGTCAGCTGGTCGGGCGGCCACACGAAGAGCGAGGCCTTCCGCCACCTCGCCGACACGCTCGCGCTGCAGGCCTTCGATCAGGTCGTGCCGCACCTGATCAAGCACCCGGCGATCCAGAGCATTTTCCAGGGCAACGACATCAAGCTCGCCGACCACGTCGCCAAGGCGAAAAAATACGTCGAGGTCCGCGGCGGCCGCCTCGAAGACGCGCAGCGCGCCTACGAGGACCTGGAGAAGCGCCGCAAGGACTTCGACAAGGGCCCCGCGAAGGTCACCTACCACAGCATCATCGGCGCGGACGACGCCCTCGGCGGATCGGCCGCGCCCGGGTTTCTCGTGAAGACGGCCGACATCACGCCGTTCGTCGCGCCGCGCACCATGAATCTCTCGTGGATCACGGGGCTCGAAACCCTCGAATGGCGAAAGCCCGGCGGCGAACGAAAGCTGCTCTGGAGCGGCTACCACCTCTTCAGTTATCCGGCGGCCGCGCCGGACGGCGGGCGCGTGGTCTTCGCCGAGGACCTGTTCGGCTGGGCGAAGACGCTCACCGTGGTCGAGCCCGACGGCAAGGCGCGGCGATTGCGCCTCGACGAGGACCATCGATTCTCCTCGCCCAAGGTCGCGCCCGGCGGCAAGGCGACCGCGCTCTACGATCGCCCGTGCCGCGATTGCCCGGGCAACCTGATCGTCGTCTCGCTCGACGACGGCAAGACGCTCTACGAGCGCGGGCCCGAGGGCGGCTTCTTCTCGGGTTTCGCCTGGCTCGACCCGAACCGCCTCGCGTTCCTGCACAAGGCCATTTCGCAGGACGATCCGCCCGCCCCGGACGCGGAGGAATCGGGCAAGCCCGCGCCCAAGCCCCCGCACCAGATCTTGTACGTCGCCGACCTCGGGGCCTCGCCGCCCGCGGTGAAGCCGCTTTACGAGGTGCCCGAGTACACCCGCTTTTCGGCCCTCGAAGCGAGCCGCAATGGGAAAAAGCTCGTCATGGAGGGGACCAACCTTTCGATCTTCGACGTGGAGGCGGGCAAGCTCCAGCGCTTCGCGATCGGGTCGGTGTCGGAAAACCCGAGCTTCTCGCCCGACGGCAAGCTCGTCACGTTCACCCAGGCCGGGGACGTATACCTGTTCGACATCGAGCAGCAGGCCGTCCGTCGATTCACCCAGAACCCCTGGAGAGAGCGATATCCGGTTTTCTCCGAGGACGGGACGCGGATCTATTTCGAGTCCTTGGGCGACGACCCGAACTACGAGCGCCGCTCGATGTCGCTCATCGGCTCCGTGGCGGTCAAGGACGCCGGACCGCCCGAGCCCGCCCCCGCACCTTGACGTCCTGATTCCTTCCCCTTATCCCTTTTGCCTCCCGCGCGAGGGGAGAAAAGGCAGCCGGCATCATGTCCCAGCAGCGGATCGTCCTCGTCACCGGCGCGACCGACGGAATCGGACGCCAGACCGCGCTCGAGCTCCTTCGCCGCGGCGCCCGCGTCCTCGTGCACGGGCGAACCTTGGCAAAAGCAAAGGCCGTCCGCGACGTGCTCGCCCGGGAGAGCGGATCGAGCGATCTCCTGCCCGTCGCCGCGGATCTCTCGTCGATGGCCGCGGTCCGCGCGCTCGCCGCGGAGGTCATGGCCCGCGTGGATCGGCTCGACGTGCTGCTGAGCAATGCCGGCGTCTTCATGCACGAGCGAAAGCTCACGGAGGACGGATTCGAGACGACGTTCGCGGTCAATCACCTCGCGCCGTTCCTGCTCACGCACCTGCTTCTCCCGCACGTCCAGAAGAGCGACGGCGGCCGCATCGTCGCCGTGAGCTCGATCGCCCATGCCCGCGGGCAGATCGATTTCACCGACCTCACCTCGGAGCGGTATTTCCACGGCTATACGGCGTACGCCACGTCGAAGCTCGCGAACGTGCTTTTCACCTACGAAATCGGTCGGCGCCTCGGGGGCACGAACGTCACGGCGAATGCGCTGCATCCGGGCGTCATCAGCACGAAGCTCTTGCGCAGCGGCTTCGGGATGGGCGGGGGCACGGTCGTGCAGGGCGCCGCCACGTCCGTTCGGCTCGCGATCGACCCCGCGCTCGCCGGGGTCACCTGCAAATACTTCTCCGACGAGCACGAGGAGGCCTCGTCGCAGACCTCACACGATCGCGCGCTCCAGCGCCGTCTCTACGAGGTGAGCGCGAAGCTCGTGGGCATCGCGGGTCTCCCGGACGTCACGTAGGGTGAGATTCGCCCCTTGTGGCGCTCGCCCTTGTGTGTACACTCGCGCCAAACCGAACAGGAGACCACCACATGGCGAAGATCACGCTGAAGGGCAATCCGATTCACACGTCCGGCGAGCTGCCGGCGAAGGGCAGCGCGGCGCCCGATTTCAAGCTCGTCCGGGCGGACCTCTCCGAGGCCTCGCTCGCGTCGTTCTCGGGCAAGAAGATCCTCAATATCTTCCCGAGCGTCGACACGCCCGTCTGCGCCATCTCGGTGCGCACGTTCAACAAGCTCGCGTCCGAGAAGGGCGTGACCGTGCTGAACATCTCCAAGGACCTGCCCTTCGCACAGAAGCGCTTCTGCGGCGCCGAGGGCATCGACAAGGCCGAGACGCTCTCCGCGTTCCGCTCCTCGTTCGGCAAGGATTACGGCGTCGAGATCACCGACGGCCCCCTTGCCGGCCTCGCGGGGCGCGCCGTGCTGGTCCTCGACGGTGACAACAAGGTCATCCACGCCGAGCTCGTCCCCGAGATCGCGCAGGAGCCGAATTACGACGCCGCGCTCGCCGCCCTCGGCTGAGCTCCCCCGCCTCGCCCCCTTCGCGCCTCCCCCGCGAAAAAGATTACACATTTCCAGACATTGACGCCGCTTCCAGGCGCCGCGACAATCTGGCGCATTGCGTCGAGTTCGCGCCGCTCGGAAGGCGACGGCCCGCGCTCGACGGGAGATGGCGTATGAGGAAGCTTGCGCTTGCGGTCGTTCTCGGTTCGGGTCTGGGGGGTTGCACGGTCACGCAATACGAGCCGCCGCCTCCACCGGGATTGGGCGAGGGCTGCACCGCGGAGGTGACCTGCAACGGGACACCTGTTGCCCTCGCGCACGGGGTCGCCACGCCGAAGGACGACGCCTTCCACGCCGTCGCGGCCTCTGACGACGGCGTGGTGTTCCTGGGCGGCTTCGGGTCGGGGACGGCGGAGACCGATGGCATTCCGAAAGAGGGCCACGCCCTGCTCACCCGGATCGGCCCCGAAGGGCATGTCGAGGATTGGTCCGGCAAGTTCGTGCCGGGGCCGGATGGCACGCTCGTCCAGATCGCGAGCCTCGCGGTCGCGCCGAACGGCGACGTCGCGGTGGCTGGGTATTTCATTGGCACGCTCCAGATCGGGATCGCGTCGTTCGCCTCGCAGTTGAACTCACGGGACGCGTTTCTGGCCGTGTTCGACGCGAAGGGCGCGCTCCGGTACGTCAAAGCCCTCGGCAACGAGTTCTACCAGGTGGCGCACGCCGTCGCGTTCGATCCGGACGGCAACGTGTACCTCGGCGGTTCGTTCGCGGGGTCGGTGAATTTCGGCGGCGAGGCAGCGCTCGAGGCGTCGGGTACGGGCGACGGGTTCGTGGTGTCGTACAAGCCCGACGGCACGTTCCGCTGGCAGCTGCCGGTGCTTGGCGGCGGGTTTCAGGCGGTTTACGCGCTCGCGGTCACGGATGACGGCGGCGTCATCGCGGCCGGGCTCATGGATGGGGAAAGCTCCCTTGGGTCGCTCGAGGGTGAGCTCACCCAGGGAAAAGACATGTTCCTCGCGCGTCTCGACGTGGCGTCGGGCGAGGCGAAATGGGCGCAGAGGATGGGCGGGTCGGGCGACCAGCTCGTCGACGCGATCGACATCTCCAAGAAGACCGGCGAAATCGCGCTCGTCGGCAATTTTCGCGGCGGGTCGATGGACCTCCTCGGCAAGCAATACACGAACAATGACATGAACGTGTGGGACATGTTCGCCGCGTTTTATGCGCCGACGGACGGCGCGCTGCTCCGGAGCGCGGCTTTCCAGGGACCCGGCATCCAGGCCGGCACGGGCGTCGCATTCGATCCGGCCGGGGATGTGGTCATTGGCTGCACGTTCTCGCAGCAGCTCCAGCTCGGCATCACGGTCCTCCAGACGGAGGGCGCGCTCGACGCCGACGCCTGCGCCTTCAAATTGCGGGGCGGGACCCTCGAGGTGGTCTGGGG
The DNA here is from genome assembly GCF_028435265.1 of Polyangium jinanense. Classification (GTDB taxonomy): domain Bacteria; phylum Myxococcota_A; class Polyangia; order Polyangiales; family Polyangiaceae; genus Polyangium; species Polyangium jinanense. The sequence goes on from NZ_JAGTJK010000002.1 coordinate 251,652, forward strand.
CCACGATTATGGCGACGCCTGGACGCAGGGGATCACCGCTGTCGGCGCCTCCCCCAAGACGGGCCGTCCGCTCCTCGTAGGCGGCTTCCAGAGCAAGCTCGTGGGCGCCTTCAACGGGCCCCAGAGCGCCGGCGGGTTCGACGCGTTTTTCCTCGAGCTCTCGCCCTGACCGCGCCCGCGCTTCAATCGACCGGCGCCTCCTCCCCGCGCCTCAGTACCTCGCGGGCCACGATCTCCGTGAGCGCGTAAATCACGAACGCATCCTGATCGTCGATCGGCGTCTCGTTGTCGCGGGTGTGGGTCTTCTTTCGCCGCTCGTTGATCGCGCCGAACACGCTGTCCTCGAACTTCCTCCTTCAGGGCGGCGAGGTCGGCGAGCGGGCGCCGGACGTTCGTCCCGGACTTTTCCTCCGTGACCTTCGGGGCGGACGGGGCCGTCATGGCGGCGAGGATATCCTCGTCCCGAAAAAAAAGTTGGTCACAGAAAGGCCCGACCTCGCCACGTGACGAGCGCGCGACGCTCGCGCTCGGAGGGAGGACGTGATGGTGAACGTGTGGAAGGTCTCGACGCTGGTGCTCGCAGGGGCGCTCGTCGTCGTCGTGGGTCGGGGCGCCGTGCAGGAGTCGGCCGCGTGTGATGCGGATCTCCCGACGGCCGAGCAGATCACGCGGCTCAAGCTTGCGCGGGGCTTCGCGTTCCTCGAACGCGCCGAGCAGGAGGTCGAGCAAGCCACCGCCGCCCGCCCCCGGGAGCGCGCGAATGCGCTCGCCCAGATTGCCAAGGCCAAGGCCTCGATCGAGCTCGCGCTCGGCCCGGTCGCCGAGCCCGAGCCCCGGCCCCTCCCGAAGCCCCAGCCCGTGCCGCGCCCGCTCCCGCGCAAGAGCACCGAGACGCCGGCCACGCAGGCGGCGGGGACGACGGTGCCGGCGAACGTGGTCAATCCGTTCCTGGTCTCCACGCGCAAGATCCGCTGAGCGCCCGCAACGGAGCGCGCCGCCGCGAATTTTCACACCCCCCCGCAAACCGCGGCGCCAGATCGTGCGTCCAAGGGCCATGGCCTATCGCGACGACGAGCACGCCCTGCAAACCAAAAAGGCCGACATCGAGGCCCGCCTCGCGCAGATCGAGGAGCAGCGGCGCGAGCTCGAAGGCCTGTCGCGTGAGGAGGCGGAGCTCGGCAAGGCGCTCGCGGACGTCGAGCGCCGGCTCGAAGAGAGGCGGCGCTTGCCTTTGCTTTCGCAGGTCCAGGTCGCGGCCCCGTGCCCTGCCGATTGGAACAAGATGGTGGGCGACGAGCACGCGCGGTTCTGTCCGTCCTGCGAAAAGAACGTGTACAACCTCTCGGCGATGACCGGCCAGGAGGCCGAGCAGCTCATTCGCGAGAAGGAGGGCAACCTCTGCGTCCGGTACTTCCAGCGGAAGGACGGGACGGTGATGACCTCCGATTGTCCCGTCGGCGTGCGCAAGCGGCGGGTGCGGCGGTCGGTGGCCGCGGGGGTGGTGGTGGCTGTGGCGGGCGCGGGGGCCGTGTCGGCCGTGCAATTCGCTCGAAACTACGAGACGATGCTGATCGACGAGAGGTTCATGCGCGTGCAGCACGAGCCCAAGGCCGATCCGCCCGCGGTCGCCGGTCAGGTCACGCCGGAGCAATTTTTGATGTGGGAGGCGGAGGAGGCCGGGAAGAAGCCGGTGCGGGTGAAGAACAAGATCACGGAAAAGCCTTAGGCATTGAAACCGAGATGGCGACCGGCCTATGATGATCGCCAGATGAACCCATTCGAAGGCAAGAATTCGTTCGACGGCGAGACATTCGACAAGGTCACTCTCGAACGAGCGGACCTGCGTGATCGAGAGTTCTCCTCCTGCGTATTTCGACGCTCCAAGCTCAGCGAGGCCCGATGGTCGCGGACTCGGCTCGAGGGCTGCACATTCGAGGAATGTGATCTGCGGCAAGCCGACGTCACCATGCTCTCGCTGCGGGGCGTGACGTTCAAGTCTTGCAAGCTGATGGGGATCAACTGGACGAAGATCGCAAAGTTCCCCGACGTATCCTTCGAGGACTGCGACCTCCGATACACCGTGATGGACTCGCTCGCGCTGCGCAAGACGCACTTCACGCGGTGCGGGATCACCGAGTCGGTCTTCGCGGCGACGGACCTCTCCGGCGCTGTGTTCGAGGAGTGCCGTTTCGCGGGGACGCGCTTCGATGATTGCGACCTTCGCAATGCGCAGTTCCCCCGCTCCTCGGATCTGTACGTCGATCCGGCGAAGAACAAGGTGAAAGGCGCCCAGGTTCCGCTCGATACGGCGATCCTCCTCGCGGCCTCGTTCGGCATGCGCGTGCTCGGCTTCGCCGAGCACCGAGACGAATGAACGCGCTACCCGACCCGCGCCGTCACCGCCCGTAAGATCTGCTTTTGCACCGCCGCGAAGAGCGCGAGGACGGGCAAACTCAGAATCACGTTCCCCGCCATCACGATGTGCCAGCGCACGCCGGTGCCTTGCTCGCGGAGCAACGCGACGGCGAGGGGCAAGGTGCGCACGTCGTCGTCGGTCGTCATGACGAGCGGCCAGAAATAATCGTTGTAATGGAAGACGAAGCTGAAGAGGAAGAGCGACGCGAGGGTCGGTCGTAACATCGGGGCGAGCAGGCCGTAGACGATACGAAGCTCGCTCGCGCCGTCGAGCCGCGCTGCTTCGATCATCTCGTCGGGCACGGAGAGCAGCGCTTGCCGCACGAGGAACGTCCCGAGCGCGCTCACGCCGAACGGCAGGGTGAGCGCCGCGAACGTGTTCACGAGGCCGATCGGGCCGAGCATCGAGAAGACAGGGACGAACGTCACCTGCGCCGGGATGAGGAGGCAGGCGAGGACCAGCGCGAAGGCGACCTTCTTGCCGACGAAATGCAATTTGGCGAGCGCGTATCCCGCGGGCAATGCGAGCAGGATCTGGAGGAGCGCGATGGCGACGGCCATGGCCGTCGTGTTGAGGAAATAACGACCGACGGGGATCGTCCGGAGGACCTCGCGGTAGGCCTCGAACTGGATCGATTTCGGGATGGGCCACGCGGGCGCCGCGACGATCTCCGGCAAGGTCCGGAGCGAGGTCAGCACCATCCACGCATAGGGCCCGACCCAGAGCAGGGCCACGAGGACGAGCAGGATCCACGAAAAACGCCGCTTCATGCGCGCCTCGCGCCCGGCTTCCCGAGTCGCCAGGACCCGAGCTGCAAGGCCGTGAGCCCGAGCAGGAGCACGAAAAATGCGACGGTCATCGCGCTCGCCCGCCCGACGCGCAGGTTCACGAAGACGTGCTCGTAAATCGCGTAGACGAAGACCGTCGTCGATTTCACGGGCCCGCCCTGGGTCATCACGCGGACCACGTCGAAGGCCTGGAACGAGAGGATCAGGCTGGTCGTCCCGACGAACGAGGCGCTCGGGCGCAGCATCGGCCAGGTGACGTGGAGAAACCGCGAAAAGGGCCCGGCGCCGTCGAGCGCCGCGGCCTCGTGCAAGGAGCGGGGGATGTCTTGCAATCCCGCCAGGAAAATCACCATCGAATACCCCGTGATTTTCCAGACGCTCACGGCCGCGAGCGTGTAGAGCGCGACCGCGGGATCCCCGAGCCAGTTCTTGGGGGTGATGCCGACCGAGCGGCAAAACGTCGAGAGCAGCCCGCCGTCCGCGTCGAGGATCCACATCCAGAGCAGCGCCACGGCGACCCACGAGACGACGTATGCGCTGAAGACCGCGCCTCGCACGAAGGCATAAAGCTTTCCGGGCCGATCGAGCGCGAGCGCGAGGCCGAGGCCAAGGGCGAGCGAAACGACGACGACCACGATGCTGTAGGAGAGCGTCCGTCCGATCGTGCCCCAGAGCTCGCCGCTCGCGAGGATCTGCGCGTAGTTGGCGGTGCCCACCCATTCGGGGGGCGTGAGCATGTCCCAGCGATAAAAGCTGTTCTTGAAGACGAGCGCGAGCGGCCAGAAAAAGAAGAGGCCGAGCACGAGCGCCGTCGGGGCGAGGAAGAGGTACGGATCGAGCGGGCGCTTCGGCTTCATGGCTCCCCCGCGGCGCGGCGCGCCTCGTCGAGCGTCGCCCGTGCGTCCCTTTGGGCGAGGACGGCCTCTTCGAGCCGCGGCTGCACCGCCTCGCGCTGGATGCGGAACAAGGACGGCGCCCAGGGCCACGCGAAGGCGTCTTTTAATTGATCGAGCGCGACCCGGTCATTCGGATGCTTGCCGTAATACCCGCTCGCTTCGAGCTCGGCGAGCCCCTTCTGCGAGACGGGGAGATAACCCGTCCGCGTGGCCCACTCGTTTGCCTGCCGCGGCAGCATCATCCATTGCAGGAACGCGCGGGCCGCGGGGCGCTCGCGTTCCGACGAGGCAGCCGGGATGACGAACATCGTGCCGCCCGTGGGCACGCTTTTCCGCACGTCCCCCGGCAGCGGCGCGGCGCCCACGGGAAATTTCGCGTTCGTTTCGAGGTATTTGAGGAACGCGGTCGACGTCCAGATCATCGCCACCCGGCCCGCGAGGAAATCGGTGTTCGTGGCTTGCCAGGCATTGTAATCGCGGCCCGGCGGCGGCTTCATCGTGCGCTCCTCGTGCACGAGCCGCTGCCAGAATTCGAGCGCGCGCACCCCGGCCTCGCCGCCGAGCGAGGGCGTCCCGTCGTCCTCGATCACGGTCCCGCCCGCTTGCCCCACGAGCGCCACCCAGAACCACCAATCGATGGGGCAGGCGAATCCGTGGCGGGTCACGGTTCCGTCGTTCGCCCGGACCGTCGCCGCACGGGCCACGGAAACGAGCTCGTTCCAGGTGGTCGGCGGGCGCAGGCCGAGCTCGTCGAAGATCGTGCGGTTGTAATACGCAATCGGCGTCGACCGATTGAACGGCGCGCAGATGATGGGCCGCTCGCCGCCCCGCACGAAACACCCGGTTTGCCCGAGGGCGGGGACGATGTCGCCGGTCACGTGGTTCGTTTCGTCGATTGGCAGCAGCGTGCCGGCTTGCGCGAGGTACGGCACGACTTCGCCGACCACGTGCGTGAGCGCGGGCGCCGCGCGGGCCGCGATGGCCGTGCGGAGTTTTGCCAAGGCCTCGAAGTAATCGCCCTGGTAAATGGCCTTGATGCGATACGTGCTTTGCTCGGCGTTGAACCGACCGACGAGCGAAAGCAAAACCTCGCGGTTCGTGCCGCCGTAAGCGAACCAGAGCGACGCCTCGCCGTCCCTGCCGCCGCGCGCGCAGCCCGCCCCCGCGAGGGCGGCGAACGACGAGGCGAGCGTGATCAGCGCGTCCCTACGCCCGAGGCGCGCGCTCATCCTCGCGCCTCCGCGACCCTTCGGCCCGTCTGGGCATCGAAGAACAAGCAATGGCGCAGCTCGACCGCGGCGAGGAGCGCGTCGCCCGGCGAAAAGGCCCCCCAGCCCGGCATACGCGCCGCGATGCGCGTCCCCGAGGCGTCGAGGTAAAGGTACGTCTCGGCGCCGAGCGGCTCGGCGTGCACGACCTTCACGGCGATCGAAATGTCGTCGGCGCGTGGTTTGTCACGCACGATCGATACGTGCTCCGGCCGGATCCCCACGACGACGCGGTTCGGGAGCCCGAGCGTCATCGGCACCGAAAAAAGGAGGCTCGGCGCCTCGATCGTCCCCGCGTGGTATGTCGCCTCGATGCGATTGATGGCCGGCGTCCCGAGGAACGAGGCCACGAAGACGTTCGCAGGCGCCTCGTAAATGTCCTTCGGCGTCCCCACCTGCTGGAGCACGCCGCTTTTCATCACGGCGATCCGATCGCCGATCGTCATCGCCTCGACCTGATCGTGCGTGACGTAAATGCTCGTGACGCCGAGCCGGCGCACGAGCGAAGCGAGCTCGACCCTGAGCTCGGCCCGGAGCGCGGCGTCGAGGTTCGAGAGCGGCTCATCGAAGAGAAAAACCCGCGGCGAACGCACGATGGCCCGCCCCATCGCGACCCTTTGCCGCTCCCCGCCCGAGAGCTCCCCGGGGCGCCGATCGAGCAGCTTCGACAACCCCAGCATCTCCGCCGCCTCGAGGACCTTTTTTTCCTGCTCGGGACGCCCCGCGCCGCGCATCTTGAGGGGGAACGCCAGAATCTCGCGCACCTTCATGTGCGGATAAAGGGCATATCCCTGAAAAACCATCGCGACGTCCCGATCCTGCGGGGGCACGTGCGTGACGTCGCGCCCGTCGATCCGGATCGTCCCGGCGTCGGGCGTATCGAGCCCCGAGACGAGGCGCAATGTCGTCGATTTGCCGCAGCCCGACGGACCGACGAGCACGAGCATCTCGCCGTCGCGCACGTCGAGGTCGAGTTTGTCGAGGGCAGGGATTTCGGTGCCGAGGTGCCTTCGGACGAGGCCACGAAGCTCGATCGTCGCCATGGTTCAGGTACCGACGACGACGAGGCTCGGCACCTCGGCCGCGCGCGCGAGCAATCCCGCCTTCGGCCGCACGCCGACAGGTACACGTGAAGCCGCGAGCATGGGCACGTCATAACTCGAATCCCCGAACGCGCCGAGCAACGTGGCGCCAGGGCAGGCCTCGCGCAGCGCGATGGGCTTGTCATTGCCATACACGGGCCGCCCGGCGAGCTCGGCGGCGATACGCCCGTCCTGCATCCGAGGCGTCATCGCGACCACGCGATGCGCCGGGATTCCGAGGAGCGCGACGCCAATCTCGACGATCCAGCGCGGCGAAGCCGAGACCACCCACACGGGTACCTTTTCGGTTTCGGCCCAGGCGAGGACGGGCGAAAGAAATCGATGCAGCCGCGCATCCAGCCCCCGCGCGGCGATGACGCGCCGGGCAAACGCCTCCGCTTCGGGGAGGGCAAACCCCGCGAAGACCCAGGCCATCATCGCGAAGGCGCGGACCTCTTCATACGTGCCGTCCGTGAGCGCGCGGTAGAGGCCCTGCGCGATGTCGGTCGTGCTGCCGCCTTCGTTCGTGCCGGCCGCGCGCGCCTCGACGATCAACGCCGCGCGCGCCTCTTCGCGCACCGCTTCTTCGGCGATCAACGCCTCGAAGAGATCGTTGCCGACGTCGCCGCTCCACAGCGTACCGTCGGCGTCGAACGCGAGGACCGGGTCCTCCTCGCGCGGGAGCGCCGCGCGCGCGGCCACGAGGCGCCGAACGACGCCCTCGGGGGTCTCGTGAATCGGGGTTCGACCTTCCTGCACGGTCTCCCCCCTACCACATCCGCGGCGCGGCGGGACAACCGGCCAGCGAACGAACACGTCCGTCGTCGCAGTCCTTGCGCCGCCACGCACGCCTTGCGTTTCCTCGCGCCGCGATCCACCGCGTCTTCGCGCGTTCCTGGCGTTTTACGCGGATCGTCTCCGCGGCACGGCCGTTGCGAAGGCAGGTTTCCCATGAACACCCGACATGCCGTCGTTTGGCTCGATCACAATGAGGCCCACATTTTCCACCTCACGCCCGAGAGTTATGCCGGGGAGGTGATCAAGTCGCCGCACGCGCACACGAAGCTGCACCGCAAGGCGGGGCCGACGGCTTCGTCGGGACACGCGGGCGAGGATCAGCATTATTATCACGACGTCGCGGAGCACCTCGCCGGCACGGAGGAGATCCTCGTGGTCGGCCCGGCAAACGCGAAGATCGAGTTCGTGCGGCACCTCGAGAACCACCACCACGACCTGAAATCGAGGGTCGTCGCGGTGGAGACCCTGGATCACCCGACCGACAAGGAGATCGCCGCCCACGCGCGCACGTTCTTCAAGCGCGAGGGCACGCTGTAGCGAGCGAGCATCATCCTTCGAGCATACGCGCGAGGCTGCGGAGCGGGATGCCGATCCAGTCGGGGCGATTGTCGAGCTCGTAGCCGATTTCGTAGATGCACTTCTCCAGGACGTAGAAATCGAGGAGGAGGTCGATGTCGGGATCGTTTTTCGGGAGGAACTCGCTGCCCGCGGCGGCGCCGAGGTAGCCGCCGAGGTAGACGGTCTCGGCCCAGGCGACCCAGGCATGGGTCCAGGGTTCGAGCACGGGCCGGTCCTCGGGCCGCGCGCGGCCGGCGGCGAGGGCGGAGGCCGCCGCGTAATCGAAGGAGCGGATCATGCCGGCGACGTCCCTGAGCGGTGTACGTCGGAAGCGGCGCGTCGCGAGCGGGCGCGTGGGTTCACCCTCGAAATCGATGAAAACGAAATCCTCGCCGGTGAAGAGGACCTGGCCGAGGTGGAAGTCGCCGTGACAACGGATACGCGTGGCGTCGACCTTGCGTGCGCCGATCGCCTTGAACCGCCGGTCGACCTCGTCTTCGCGACGCGTGATTTCCCGCGCGAGCTCCTGCACGCCCTCCGGCAAGGTGTGCGCGCGCCGGCGAAGCGCGTCGAAGGTGCGCGCGAGCATCGTGTGCGCGCCTTGATAAAGGGATTGCTGGTGCAGCGTGGAGTAGGGCTCACGGCCGAACGTGGTATCGGTCGTGTCCGTCGCGAGCGCCGCGTGGAGCTCGGCCGTTCTCTGGCCCAGTTTGTTCAGCCAAACCCCCTGCGCGCCGAGCTGATCGTGCGCGAGCGGCGGTAGCTGCGTGCGCGCGCGCTCGGTGTACGTGCCCCGCGGCAGGGGCGGCGTGGCGCCGGCGCGTGTGGCCTCGTCGGCGAGGACGCGCTCGAAGAAGAGGTCGAGGGATTCGAGCGCGGCCTGGAACGCGTTCCCACGGCTCGGCACCCATTGCTGGACCATCGCGAGCACCGTCCGGTCACGCCCGGTAGCCTGGTATTCGATGGCGCCTCCGAGCCGCGGGACATTCTTGTAGCCTTGCGCGTCGAGGAACGCCTGGACCTCGAACTCGGGATTGATGCCCTCCTCGACCTGGCGGAAGAGCTTGAGCATCATGGCTTCGCCATACACGAGGATGCTGTTCGATTGCTCGGCCGAGAGGAGCCGGCCGCGCTCGGTGGCCTCCTCGGGGACGCTTTGCAGGAAGGGGTGCGGGACGAACCGGAGCTCGCCGCGCGTGCCGGTGAATTTCGCGCCCTGGCGCACGAAGCGTAGGAGCGCATTCGCGAGGTCGGGGTCGACGAGCGCGTCGACGAGCGTGCCTTCCACGACCTCGGTATGGCCATTGCTCACGTGCAGCCGCACGGCCGCGATGACGGCGTGGGCCGCGTTCTCTTCGATTTCGCGCGCGCGCTCGCCCGAGGCGAAGGCGATGGGCAGGACGTACGTCTCCGGGGGCCCGGAGGCGAAATCGACGCGGACGAAGAGCAGCCACGCGAGCGGGGCATTGGGGTCGCCGAGGGGAATGGCGTCCAGGACCGAGGCGCTCGAGCGTACGCGGCCCTTGCTGCGGAAGTACCGACGCCCCGCGAGGTAATTGCAAAGGACGCGTTCGAGCGCGCGCCGTCCGTCGGGCCGCTTCACGAGGCTCTCGATGGACTGGTAGGCGAGCAGGACCGGGAGCCTTTCGTGCGCGGCGATCGCGAGCGGCGCCGTGCGTTCGAGGCCGAACCAGAAGAAATCGTGCGGCCCGAGCGAGAGCGGGTATTTGCCTTCGACCTCGGGGAATCGCGTCCGGCCGAAGAGCTCCGTGGGCACCATGCCGCGGTATCGCGAGAGGTCGAGCTCGACGTACTGGCCATACCGCGAGAGGTTCGCGACGACGAGCACGTGCTCGTCCCGATGGGAACGAACGAACGCGAGGACGCGGTGGTTGTCGGGGTGGAGGAACTCGATCGAGCCGCGGCCGAAGACCTCGTGTTGCTTGCGCAGGCCGATGAGGCGCTTCATCCACCAGAGGAGCGAAGCGGAGTTCGCCTGCTGGGCCTCGACGTTGACGGCCTCGTAATGGTATTCGGGGTCGACGATGACCGGCAGATAGAGCCTTTGCGGGTTGCACCGCGAAAACCCGGCATTGCGGTCGGAGCTCCATTGCATGGGCGTGCGGACGCCGTCGCGGTCGCCGAGGAAGATGTTGTCGCCCATGCCGATCTCGTCGCCGTAATAGAGGACGGGCGTGCCCGGCAGCGAGAAGAGGAGCGCGTTCATGAGCTCGATGCGGCGGCGCGTGCGCATGAGCGGCGCGAGGCGGCGGCGGATGCCGAGGTTGATGCGCGCGTTGCGCTCCTCGGCGTAGACCTTGACCATGTAATCGCGGTCCTCGTCGGTGACCATTTCGAGCGTGAGCTCGTCATGGTTGCGGAGGAACGTCGCCCACTGGCAGGTCTCGGGGATCGCCGGGGTCTGGCGGAGGATATTGACGATCGGAAAGCTGTCTTCGAGCTCGACCGCCATGAACATGCGCGGCATGAGCGGGAAATGGAAGTTCATGTGGCACTCGTCGCCGGCGCCGAAATAGGCAGCGGCGTCGCTGGGCCACTGGTTCGCCTCGGCGAGGAGCATTCGCCCGCCCTCGTAGCGAGCCTCGATGTGGGAGCGGAGTTTTCGCAGGAACGCGTGCGTCTCGGCGAGGTTCTCGCAGTTCGTCCCTTCGCGCTCGTAGAGATAGGGCACGGCGTCGAGGCGCATGCCGTCGACGCCCATGTCGAACCAGAGGTCGACGACCTGGAGCAGCGCGTCGTGGACGGCAGGGTTGTCGAAGTTGAGGTCGGGCTGGTGGGCATAAAAGCGGTGCCAGTAATAGGCCCGCGCGACCGGATCCCAGGCCCAGTTCGAGCTCTCGAAATCCTGGAAGATGATGCGCGCCTCCTCGAAGCGGTTCGGCGCGTCGCTCCACACGTAAAAATCGCGATGCGGGTGATCGGGCGGGGCACGGCGCGCGCGCTGGAACCAGGCGTGCTCGCTCGACGTATGATTGAGGACGAGCTCGGTGATGACGCGGATGTCTCGGTCGTGAGCTTCGCGGAGCAGCCGGGCGAAGTCGTCGCGCGTGCCGTAGCTCTCGCTGACGCCCGTGTAATCCGCGATGTCGTAGCCGCCGTCGCGGAGCGGGGAGGGGTAGAACGGCAGGAGCCAGATCGCCGTGACGCCGAGGTCATGGAGGTAATCGAGCTTGTGCACGAGCCCCGGGAGATCCCCTATCCCGTCGCTGTTCTGATCGTTGAACGCGCGGACATGCAGCTCGTAGACGACGGCGTCCTTGTACCAGAGGGGATCACGTTTCATAGGAAATACTCGTAATCGTTCTCCCTGCGGGCGAGCCTCCGTGCATGGAATACACAGGCGGGCGACGTCCGCGGATCGATCTCGACCCAGTTTCGCTTTCCTCGGAACGTATAACGCGCACCGCTCAGGAGGTCATGGACCTCGAAGCCACGCCCCGCATCCGTGAGGCCCGGCAGATCGAGCTCGACCCACGCGCCGTGGCGATGATACGGATCGAGGTTGACGACGACGATCAGCGAGTCGTCCCCGTGCGTCTTGCCATACGCGAGGACGAGGTCGCTGTCGGTGTGGAAAAATTGAAGATTGTCGTTGCGCGCGAGCGCGGGGTGCTCCATGCGGATGCGGTTGATGCGCGTGATCATGGGGCGCAGGCTGTCCGGCCGGCGGAGGTCCCAGCGGCGAAGCTCGTATTTCTCGCTGTCCGCATACTCCTCGGCGCCCTCGCGCGGGGGCTTGTGCTCCATGAGCTCGAACGCCGGGCCATAAATGCCGTACGAGCTCGACAGTGTCGCGGCGAGGACGAGGCGCACGAGGAACGCCGCGGGCTGGCCGTTCTGGAGGTGCTCGGGCAGGATGTCGGGCGTGTTCGGCCAGAAGTTCGGCCGGTAAAACTCGGCGATCTCGGTCTTCGTGAGGTCGTGCATGTAGGACGTGATCTCGTCCTTGGAGACGCGCCAGGTGAAATAGGTGTACGACTGGCTGAACCCGCGCTTGGCGAGGCCGTACATGAGCGCAGGGCGCGTAAACGCCTCGGAGAGGAAGACGACTTCGGGGTGGTCGCGCTTGATCGAGCGAATGACCCACTCCCAGAAGGGCAGGGGCTTCGTGTGCGGGTTGTCGACCCGGAAGAAGCGGACGCCGCGGGCGATCCAGAACCGGAAAATGCCTTCGAGCGAGCGCCAGAGCTCGGGCCACTCCTCGGTTTCGAAATCGAACGGGTGGATGTCCTGGTATTTCTTGGGCGGATTCTCGGCATAACGAGCCGTGCCGTCGGCGCGGCGCGGGAACCACCCGGGATGCTCCTGGACCCAGGGGTGATCGGGCGAGGCCTGCAAGGCGATGTCGAGCGCGATGTCGATGCCGAGCCGCGCTGCGGCTTGGAAAAACCTGTCGAAATCGTCGAGGGTGCCGAGCGAGGGGTGCACCGCGGTATGACCTCCCTGGGGCGCGCCGATGGCCCAGGGGCTGCCGACGTCGCCGTGCTCCGCGACGAGGGTGTTGTTTTTCCCTTTGCGGTTCGTCTGGCCAATCGGATGAATCGGCGGGAGGTAAAGGATGTCGAAGCCCAGGTCGGCGACGTATGGCAGGCGCGCCTCGGCGTCGGCGAAGGTGCCGTGGCGGCCGCCTTCGCCGAAGGAGCGCGGAAAGAGCTCGTACCAGGAGGAGAAGCGGGCCTTTTCGGGGTCGACGACGACCTCGAGGATGCCCGGATATCGCGAGGCGAGGCGGCGATCGGGATGGCGCGCGGCGGCCATGCAAAGGCCGCTGTCGAGCGCGAGCGTGATTCGCTCCGTGAGCGGAATGGTGTCGTCGCGCAGGCGCGCGGCCACGTCCGCGAGGGAGCGAGCGTCGTCGCCGGTCGCGTCCTTGGCGGCCTGTTCGAGCAGGGTCGCGCCGTCGAGGATGTCGACGGAGACGTCCTGCGCCGCCTCGACGCGCTTTTTGAGGTCGCGGCGGAACGTGCCGTACCGATCGATGAAGGCCTCGACGGTGTATTGCCAGAGGCCGAGCGTGTCGGGCGTGAACGACGCGACGAATCGATCGGGCTCCGCCGTGGGCTCGAGGGGGACGAAGAGCCAGGGCGGATCGGGATCGCCCAGGGACGGCGCGGGGCGATAGAGGAGCGAGCAGGCGAGCAGATCGTGCCCGTCGGCATAAACGATGGCCGAGACGTCGATCCGATCGCCGAGGATACGCTTGATCGGGAAGCGCCCGCCGTCGATCTCGGGACGAACGCGCTCGATCTGCACACGCCTGCGGCCTTCTTCAGGGAGCTTGTCGAGGTCCACCAAGGCGCTTCGATGCGCCGCGGGGGAGGGCGGTTGTCCGAGCGGGCGGGCGCGGGAAGCGAAAGGTTGTCGTCCGACCGCGGTCCAGGGTAGTGGCGGACGGGTGATCAAAGCCTCCCAGGATCCCCATCTGCGCGCCCGCATCCTCTCGTCACGGCCCCTGCCCGGAGTGCGGGCGGGCTCGGCTGTGGTTTGGCACGACCGACGTTTGCTCGTGATCCAGGACGACGCGTTCTCCGTGGTGTGGATCGATCCGGATTCGGGGGCGATGTCGCGCGTCACGCTCGAAGGGCGTGGGGAGGAGTTGCCCAAAGCACGAAAGCCCGATTTCGAGGCGGCGTTCGTGGGGCCGGGGCGGGCCGTGACGGTCCTCGGGTCGGGGTCTTCGGACAGGCGCAGGCACAAGGCGTCGGTCGATCTCGATTCCGGTCGCGTAGAGGTCACGGATTTCGGGTCGCTCTTCGACGTGGTCGAGGCGCGGATCGGCGCGCGGCCGAACGTCGAGGGCGCGGTGCTCGTCGGCGAGGTTTTGCGGGTGTTTCATCGCGGCGCGGGGCCTTTGGCGAGCGCGATCGTGGACGTCGCCGGGAGCGTGCTCGAAGGTCGCGGCGTGGAGCTCCTCGGGCACGCGTTTTACGACCTCGGAATCGCGGGCGGCGTGCCGCTGCATTTCACGGACGCGGCAGCGTTCGGCGGGCGGACGTTTTATCTCGCCGTCGCGGAGGGCACGCCGAACGCAATCGACGATGGGCCTGTGGTGGGCGCCGCGGTCGGGATTCTCGCGGGGGATCAGGCGAGGTATGCGTTCCTCGAAGAACCCTCGGGGGAACGATCATGCCGGAAGGTCGAGGGGATCACGTTCGATCCCGGGCGGAAAACGATCTGGGCCGTCACGGATCCCGATGATCCCGAGCGGCCGGCGGAGCTTTGCGTGATCGCGCTGGAGGGGTTTTTCTGAGGCGAGGTCCGGGCGCTGCATATGCCGCGAGCTAGCCGATCCGCCCCTCTTGGAAGCGGGTCGAGAGCCTCTTGGCAAGCGCTGCTACGCGCGACTTCGGAGGGACCATCGTAGCCCGCGAAGCTAGAACCCAGGCGACCACCGTGGTAAGCAGCGGCCCTCATGATGTCCAACCGCAATGCGCGCGAGGGAAACCGCCGAGGGGGAAGGGGGGAGCTCGGAACACTTCAACTGTGCGAGAATGGGCACCTTGTCTCCATTCGTCGGGACAGAGTTTCCCGGACGCTCAGGACGCACTGTCCGGAATGTGGGGCCTCGACCATGACTCGCTGCCCGAAGTGCGGCGAGGACATACGTGAAAGGTTGCCGGTCGTCGATGCGCCCTGCTTCTGCGAGCATTGTGGCGTAGCGTTCCCTTGGGCTCAGCGAAGGTGCGACAAGGAACACGGGATGCCTGATCCGACATCGCGTCTGGTATTTGCGCTCTCTCGATTCGATCGAGTCGCCATTCAGCTAAGGAACCGGGGTCGCAAGCCGCCGCTCGATATCGCCGACGAGTACGATGTGCAGTATGTCTTGCGCGCGCTCCTCTCGACGGATTTCGATGACGTGAGGACGGAGGAGCCTACGCCTTCTGTGGCAGCTGGCTCGGCACGCGTTGATTTTTTGCTGAAAAACGAGCAGATTCTCATCGAGGTTAAAAAGACCAGGAACGACCTCGGCCCCAAGGAGCTCAAGAAGCAGCTCCTCGCGGACATTCCCCATTATCGCCAGCACCCCGACTGTCGCACGCTGATCTGCTTCATCTATGATCCTGACGGCCGCATCGACAACCAAGCCGCGCTGAAGCGTGATCTCGAAGCTGAAACGAGGGAGACCACACGCGTGATCGTGGTGATTTCGCCAGGTCGATAGTCTGCCATGCAAAAGGATACTCCGGGAGTCAACCCGTTCGGGTACGGCGTGCCAGTGCCCCCGCAGTACTTCGCAGGGCGAGTCGAGCAGCGTGCTGATTTGAAGGCACGGGTCGGCGGCATTTCGGCGCAATCGGTGTCCGTGGTTGGTCTTCATCGCAGCGGCAAGAGCTCCCTGCTCCAGTACATCGCCGGACGCATCCACGAGTTCTGCCTTCCTGAGCAAAATCCGCTCGTGATCACACTGGACCTACAATCCAAGTCACTACACACTCCCGAGGGGATCGTGGAGGGTCTCAGACGCCGTATCGAGCGTCAGACCGGGCATACGCCTTGGCGCACCGATCAAAATTCTGACGGCTTCGCTGTCGACGATGGGCTCGAAGCGTTGCGGGACAGCAACGTACGACTGCTTGTACAGCTTGACGAGTTCGAGCGAATTGCGGCGAGACTGGATCTGTTCCAGGAATGGGGCGAAGATTTTCGTGCCAAGGCATCGGCGGGGTACTTCGCTATGATTTTGTCGACGCGGCGTCCCCTCGCCGAGATCTACGATGAATGCGGGCTTACGTCCCCCTTTGGGAACATCTTCAGCACGATCACCCTGGGCGCCTTGAAGCGAACGGAGTGGATGGATTTCGTACGAAATAGCTTCGCCCGGACTGGCATGACGGTGAGTGATGTCGATTTGGCCCTAATCGAGGAGCTGTCCGGAGGACTTCCATTTTATATGCAGATGGCAGCGTCGCTCCTCTGGCAGCATAGGGATCAAGACAAGACGCGGCAGGCGTTCCGTGTACAGTCGTCGGAGCGGTTCCGCGAACTCTGGAGCGCGCTGTCACCGGCGGAGCGGTCGGCGCTTCGCCGAGCGATCGGTAGTGGAGGGCAGCCACCGCTCGCTCCGGGTGTCGTCGACGACCTCGAGAGGCACGGGCTCCTTCGCGACGGCGACGTGTTCAGCAGCGCGTTTGCCTCGTTCGTGCAGGAACAACGATGAGGCGGTTTCTCCGCGAGACCTTGGAGCTTTGGCATTGGGCGCTCTTCAGCCCAACGAAGCTCGAGGGACGCTTGAAAGAATGGGTCCCCCTAGCGGACCTCATGCCAAGAGAAAAGGCGCAGAACGACGAGGCACACGACGAGGAGCCCAAGGACACCTCGTTTCGAGACATCCTTTGGTTCCGCGCCAAGCCCGAAACGAGAGCGGGTCGGCTCGTGGCCGAGTACGTACTCGCCGTGGCCATTTCGACGTTGCCGCTCGCAATTGTGATCGTGACACTGGGGAGGCCTCGCGATATCACCATTGTTTTGGCTGCCCTGCTACTTTCACTCGGGCTTGGTGCAGTCAGTCATTCCGTAGCCCTCATCGCTCCGATCCTGTGCGCTCTCACCTGTCTATTCCGGCTGTCGATCGTGCAAGGCAGCCTGGATACTTTGATTCGCTCCTTTCCCCCCTATCGACGCCTGGGACTCGCGCTCTGCATTGCGGTTGCGATACTCAACCTGACCGCCGTCACGGTCGCCAAGATATGGCGACACCGTTGGCTTAAGTGCGGGTGGGTCTTGCTCATTTTGGGAATCACAGCGGGGCTCTCGGCAGGCTTCTGGTTGACGAGCGGAGATCGTGGCGGTGCCACGCTGAGCGGCATGGGGATGGGACTGTTTGCGTTCGTCATGTTCAAGGAACTGTCGAAGTCGGAGGACACGACCGATCTCCTCGTTTTTAATGCGGCGCTGGTGGCGCTCGGGACGGGGCTCGGGTTGTCCGGTGAGATCGAGTACCGGATTGGTTCGGATATCATTGAAATATCCATCTTTTTTGTCATGCTGACGTCGAGCATGGGCGCCATCGGATTCCTAGTGAAAGGGCTCGTCCGTGCACTCAAAGGAAATCTACCGCTCACCGTACCGGGCTCTGCTCTTGCGGGAGTCGCGTGCGGAATTCTGTATCCTGTAGCGACCGGCTTCGTAGCGGGACTCGTGCACGCGCCTCTGAGCTGCTTGACCATCGCGGGGCTGCTCTTCGGACATTCCCTCGCACCCACGCGTGCGGGTGTTCGCATTTTTGTAGAGCTATGGGACATCATAAAAACAGCGTGGAGCGACGGGTGGATGGAGCTCAGGCTTGTTCCCATGGCCATATTGGACTTCGAGCCCACGCGCAGCCTCGTCGTAGGCATGTCCTGGGTCGCTGTATTGAGCTTTCCGCGCGGAGTCTGGGCACTACTCCCTGTGTCAGCCATGCTGGTCGGATATTTTCGTCTGTTGCCCGAATATTTGTTCCTAGTAATGAAGGCGCTGTGGCGCGTCCGGCGAGCGCAGCGGACCTCGCGGGATGAGCTATCGCGGTACCTGAGTGACCTACCGCCATACGAGCATGAGCTCATCGTCATCCCGATCGTCGGGCATGCCCGTCTTCTGGTTGCTTCTTTTCGTATCGCACCGCAGGCCACGCTGGAGACCGTGAGCAAGGCCGTGCAGATGGGGCCGTCGTGGGGCTACTGGCGAACTCTGGAATCTGCCTGGGACGAGATCGCTGCTATTGCCGCAGAATTCGATGGCGCCGAGCGGAGCAGGCTCGTACGCACGCGGCTGCTTGCATTCTGTGAGCCAGAGCGTATAGCCGAGATTGCGACACACGACCTCAGCCTCGCCACGCTCACGAATCACCTCTACAATCCATCGGAAGCATCTGGTGACGACACGGAATCGCCCGAGGGCGAACGGGGCGACCTCGCAGAGCTCATGCCGGCGTTGAAAGGGGTAGCGCAAGGCGTCGCCGACGCGCTTGCCCAGGATCTACCCATTCAACGAGAGCGTGGGCTAGAGCGCTGCATCAACGTACTCGATCGGCTGCAAGGACGCACTCAGCAGCTTGGTCTCGGCGATCGCGCGGCCGCTGAATGGCTGCGTGTACTGAAGCACTGGCAAGTGGTGTTGAGGGAGAGGATCGAGACAGACGCATCCGTAATCCCCCACAAGGAGGTGATTCAGCCCTTCCAGAGCGGTAATCCCCTACGCGCAGATCGGCCGTACCTGTTCAAGGGTCGCAAGCGTCTAGCGCAAGACATCGTTCGGACCATCCGCACCGGCGGCCGGCCGACGCTCGTGCTCCATGGTCCACGTCGCTGCGGAAAGAGCTCGTTTCTTCTGAACTTGTCCCGCCTTCTACCCGACGACGTCCTGCCCATCTACGTGGACCTCCAGAGTCAGGCCATGACGAGCAGCGAAGGAGACTTCTGCTATGGGCTGGTGCGGGCAGCAATTCGAGATCTGCGCAGCCGAGGTCTCGATCCTCCGATGGCCGATCGCTCCACGTTCAAGTCGGCGCCCTACCCGGCACTCGAGGATTGGCTGGATGAACTCCGTCCTCGGCTGGGCGAGCGGCGCCTGCTTCTCTGCCTGGACGAATTCGAGAAGCTAGGCGATGCCATGGAGCGCGGCAGGGTTACCACCTCACTTTTCGACGAACTGCGCCATCTCGCGCAGCACCGAGACGAGTTTGATCTCATCTTCTGCGGCGCGCAGACGCTCGAGGAGCTGGGACCCGGGTGGACGAGCTATTTCATCAACGCACGCCCGATCGAGATTCTCTACCTCGAGCCTGACGAGGCCCGCGAGCTACTTTTGGACCCAGATCCCGCGTTCAACCTCAAGTACGACGAGGGCGTCGTCCGTCGTGTCCTGGAGATGACCGCGTGCCAGCCCTATCTCTTGCAGCTCATTGGCGAGGCGATGGTAAAGACGGCGAACCGACACGGAATGCGCCATATCGATGAAGCGTACCTCGAGGAAGCGCTCGGCGAAGCGCTGGCCGCGGGCGCGATCTACTTTGCGAATCTGTGGGAGGAAACGACTGGCGCAACGCCAAGCGAGGTCGCTGCGGGCCAGAGGTTGCTCCTGGCGCTCGCGCACGAGCGACCTCTCCCGGCCATGGATGCGGCCGCGAGCGCTGCTCTGCGCCGGTTGAAGCGCTATCACGTCGTCACGACAGGCGACAAATACCGCATCGAGATCCCGCTTGTTGCGCGGTGGCTGCGGGATTGGAAGGGAGACGAGGCCCGTGTCGGCACCTGATGGCACCGATGCGGACCCTTCGGGGGCCGGACGGTCGTGCCGATCTGCGTCGCAACGGGATCGAAACCGAGGCCCCTCGGATTCACCACGACGAAGGCCGCCTCCGCGAGGACACGACCGGGATGAGCTCGTTCGGGGTGAAGAGATCCTTGGTGCGCCAACCTTCGAGGTCGTACTCGTCGAGGCAGCGACCTGCGAAGGCCTTGCAGCGGTCGGCGAGCCCGCTCGTGGCGGCCGCGGCGAGCACGTCGATGCGCATGTCGTCGGCGCTCTCCAGGCGGTCGCCGGAAGCGAAATGGCTGTCGATCTGGCCGCCGAGCGCGTCCCAGAGCAGCTTCGTGAGCTTGACCCGATCGAGCGCGGTGTAGCCGTTCTCCCCGCGCACGAAGCGCTCGAGGTACGCCCGCGTCTCGGGGTTCATGAAGTCGCTCGCGTTCGCGGTGAGGAAGACCTGGCCGCTCCCCACCGCCCGCTCGATGACGTCGCGCAGCCGCGGATAGGCGAGCGTCGAAAAGATGCGGAAGGACAAACCATGCTCCGGGTTTGGCAGCAATGCGTCCTGCGCCCACGGGGCGGGGACCCGCGCCTGCGCTTCGGTGAGGCCCCAGAAGAGATTGCGATACGAGAGGACCTCGCCGAGCGAAGCGCGCACCTCCGGCGAGCCGCCCGTGCCCGCCGCCTCGACGGAGCGCAGGAGCAGGCCCGCGAGGAATTCGAGCTTGATGCTGAGGCGCGTGCACTCCTGGAAGCTCGCGCGCGCGGCGAACGAGGCGCGCTGGAAGGCCGCCGCCCGGTCGCTCGCGTCGCGGTACAGGAACACGTTTTCCCAGGGTATGAGCGCCTCGTCGAACGAGAGGACGGCCTCGTCCTCTTCGAGGCGGCTCGTCAGCGGATGATCGAAGGGGCTTCCGTGGAGCTTCGTGTTCGTGGTGGCGCTCGGGCGGCATTGCAGCTTCACGCCGCGGCTGCCGAGCGGCACGACGAACGAGAGGAGGAGCTCCTCGTCGCGCAGGATGCCCGGGTGCACGACGAAGCTGCAATGGGAGAGCGCCGCGACCGAGGGGACGGGCGTCGTGCCATTGACGACGATCCCCGCGTCGGTCTCGCGCTCGATGTAGAGCGGCGTGGGGGCCGGGGCGTTCGGCGGGTGGCTTCTGCGATCGAGCATCGCGTGGTGGAAAAAGAGCGCCTGTCCGCTCGCTTTGCGATACCAGCTCCGCGCGTTCTCGGCGAAGCGGCCATAGACTTCGGGCGCGGCGCCGAGCGTGGCGACGAGGCTCGCGCCTTCTTCCGGGCTCTGTCCCATCCAGCCGTACGTGATGCGCGCCGATTCCGCGATGGCGTCGCGGGTCGCGACGAGATCGTCGATGCTGCGCGGGATGCAGAAGAAGCGGTGTGTCCGGGCACCCGATCCCGTTTCCGTCTCCGCCGTGAGCGCGGCTTGCCTTCCGGGATCGTTCAGGGCGTCGTAGAGCCGCGCGAGCATCCGCGTGGCGTTGCGGAAGACCGGGTGGCTCGGGAGATCGATGACCCGTTCGCCACGGATCCAGACTTCACGCCCGTCGCGCAGGCTCTCGAGGTACTCCGCGCCGGTGAGCGGGCGGGTACGAGGGACCGCAGTGCCATTCGTGGGAGGGGCGCTCATGAAGTCGTCTCCTGGGCAAGCCCGGTAGTGTAGACCGGTCCGCCCGAACTCCAGTAAATTTCGCCGAGAATACCCCACAGCGCAGCGAAAAGACGTCGCTTTTTTGGCGCGCCCGGCCCGTCGATGCGAGCATCGCGGGCGCCGTCATGCGGAGCTCGCTCGCTCGAAAGGTCGCCCTCGCCTGCACGCTTGCCCTCGGTGCTGGCTGCTCGCGCGAGGTCGCGGAGCTCGACGCGTCTTTCCTCCTGCCGCCGATCCCCACGGCCGAGCCGCGCGCCGCGCTGGCCCTCGACTGCGACGATCTGCCCCCCCTGTCGCCGGAGGAAGCCGCCCGCCCGCCTCTATCGCCGCCGCGCCTCGAAAAGTCGACACCACGGGGAAAACCTCCGGCGTGGAGTGCGCTTACGGACGTAACGTTGCCGGATCCGGTCGCGGACAAGGTGGACGCGATCGACGAGGCGTACTTCAAGCGGACGGGAAAACACGTCACGGTCACGAGCGGGACGCGGGACGCGGCGCGGCAGGCCAAGGCGATGTACAAGATGCTGCGCCTCGGCGGCGATCCGATGCAGCTCTACCGGAACAAGGAAGCTGCGCGGGAGATCAAGCAGGCGTACGAGCGAGCGCGGGCGGCGCGCAAGGAGCCGGACGACGTCGTCGCCGCGATGCACGAGGTGCTCAAATCGCAGATCGCCCGGGGCGTGTACATTTCGGCGCATCTGCGCGCTGGTGCCGTGGACGTGCGAAACCGCGACATGTCGTCCGCCGACAAGAAGGCATTCGTCGCGGCCGTGAACGAGGCGAAGGGCGTGACGCTGCTCGAAGAGTCGGCCCCGCCGCACTGGCATTTGCAGATCGATTGAAAGCGCCGGCCGGCAGCCCACGCTGAGCACGGAGACGCGAGGAGGACCTCTTGAACGTGCTTCGACAGATCGTGATCGACACCGACGCCGGCTGGGACGACTGGCTCGCGCTGCTCTTCCTCATGAAATGCCCCGAGATCGAGATCCTGGGCGTCACCGTCACGGGCGTGGGCGAGGCCCACCTGACGCCGGGGATGACGAACATGCAGCGTCTCCTGGTCTTCGGGGGACAATCGGCGAACGTTTATCCCGGCGCCCAGAAGCCGCTGCTCTACAGCAATGTGTTTCCGGCCTCGTTCCGGGCCACGATCGATTCGTTTTGGGGCGTCTCGATCCCGCCCCCGCCCGGACGAACCGGGACCTCCACGATCTCCACGACGAGCGCCGTGGATTTCCTGTACCAGACGTTCGCCGCGGCCGCGGCCCGGGGCAAACCCGTCGACATGCTTTGCATCGGCGGCTTCACGAACCTCGCCACGCTGCTCGCGGAGCGGCCGCTTCCTGAATTTCAGGCCGGGATCGGCACCATCTACGCCATGGCCGGCGCGGTGGGCGTCCCGGGGAACGTGTACGACCCGGGCGATGCCACCTGGGGGTATTACGACAACACGAAGGCCGAGTGGAACGTCTTCGTCGACGCGAAGGCCGCGGAGATCGCCCTTCGCGCGGGCCTTCGTATCGTCCTCGTGCCGCTCGACGCGACGAACCACGTGCCGGTCACCACGGCGTACGTCAACGCGTATGGAAGTGCTGCCGGAAGTGACGTGTACGCGGGGTTCGTCTACACGCTCCTCCAGCTCCAGGCCGGGGAGACCAATTTCTTCGACCCGCTCGCGGCCGCCGTCCTGCGCACGCAGAGCGCGAAGGACCTCGTGACGACAGCCCCCTTCCGCCTCGAGGTCTCGACCGGTTTCGACGAAGAAGACAACACGACCGGCGCCCTCACACCCACGGCCGATCCTGCGTTCCCCGAGGTCGTCGTCTGCACGTCGGCGAACGCCACGACGTTCGAGGGGCTCTTCTCGTCGGCGACGCTGCCGCGGCAGGGCTAGAGCATCGACCGGTTGGATGCTCGGAAGATCGCGAAGCGATCTTCCCTCGGGGGGTGAATCGTCCGGGCTTTGCCCGGTCGAGAGGGGGACGCGAGGCGTCCCCCTCGGGACAAAAGAGCTAGGACATCGAGCGGTTGCAAACCGATCGATGTCCTAGCGCGACGCTGCCACGTCCCCCCAAACCTTTTCAGCGAGCGCCGAGGCCCACGCGGCGATTTCTTCCCAGATGGGTCGTGACCGCGGATCGGTGACGAGCCCCATGTGGTCGGGCGCCCGGCCTTCGTGCTCGGCGTTCGTCACGATCCGCAGCTTCTTCTGCGCGCTCCCGATGCGCGCGAAGAAACGCGTCACGGATTCGGGGTGCGCGAGCAGTTTGTCGCCCTCGCTTGCCACGGCGAGGACCGGGCAGGTGACGCGAGAGAGCGCCTCAGCATAATCGTACCGCTCGTCGATGCTGCCCCACCGATCGGAGGACCAGACCTTCCAGAACTGGCGGATGTACGGCAACGCGACGGCATCCGAGCCGATGCGGAATGGTTTGGGGTCGAAATGACCGACCGTCTCGGCCGCGGCGAGCCACGTCCGGAGGACGGCCGCCTTCGCGGCGCGCCGCGCGAGGCTCGGTTCGTCCGAAGGGAACCAGAAGTTGCCGGCGATCGAGGCGACGGCGTCGGCCGCCTTGTCCGGAAAAACACCGGCCGCAGCGAGCGCGGCGTGCGCGCCGAGGCTGTGTCCCACGACGATCACGCGTTTGCCCGGGAACAGGGAGCGCGTGAGCCCGACGAGCGCGGGGACGTCGAAGAGCACGCAATCATCGTACGTGTACCTTGCGCCCTCTCGCGCGGAGGGGCCGCTCTCGCCGTGGCCGCGCAAGTCCATGGAGACGACCGAGAGCCCGGCCGCGGCGAGCGTCGTGGCGAGGCCTGCGCCGCGGGGTTTGTCCATGCTCCTTCGGCTCGCCATCATCGCGTGCAGGAGCAACGCCACCGCGGGCCGACGGCCTTCGGCGAGCACCTCGCCGCGCAGGTGCCAGCCGTCGTCGGTCCGGGCGGAGACGGGCCCGATTGCGATCATGGGGACGAGGCTACCACGCCCCGAATCCTTCGCTACAGTGCGCGCCATGCTGGACGAACCGCCGATCGCCCTGTTCGCCGCGCAGCCCGGCGTGACGCCGGGATGGGTGATCCGCAACCTGCCGGCCTGGTCTTACACGAAGTCGGTCTACGGCGTGACCGTGTGGCAGTGGGTCGCGTTGCCGCTCGCGTTCGTGCTGTCGATGCTCACGGGCGCCCTCCTGTCCGCGATTTTCGTGCGCCTCACCTCGCCGATCGCCCGGCGCACGGCGACGACCTGGGACGACGAGCTGCTCGTCGCGCTGCGCGGACCCGCGACGCTTTTCCTCGGGACGACGGCGTTCTGGTCCGTGGAGCCCGCGATCGCGCTGCGCCGCGCGGCAAGCGATGTGGTGGGCCGGGGCGTCGACGCGCTGCTCGTCGCGAGCCTGCTCTGGGGCCTGTTCGGCCTGCTCGACGTGCTCGCGCACCACGTGGGGGCGCGCATCGCGAAGGCGGGCGACACGAAGGATCGTGGCGGCGCGCTCTCGCTCGTGGCGATCTCCACGAAGGCCGCGAAGGTGCTGCTCGTGATCTTCGGGTTCATCTTGGTGCTCGGGCAGCTCGGGCTCAACGTGACGGGGATCATCGCCGGCCTCGGGATCGGCGGCATCGCGGTCGCGCTCGCGAGCCAGAAGACGCTCGAGAACCTGTTTGGCTCGTTCACGATCGGCGTGGACCGGCCGCTGCACATCGGCGATTTCGTGAGGGTCGACGAGCTCGTGGGGACCGTGGAGCAGATCGGCCTGCGTTCGACGCGGATCCGGACGCTCGACCGGACACTCGTGACGATGCCGAACGGGCGGCTGTCGGACATGCGGATCGAGAACTACAGCGCCCGCGACCGGCTGCGGCTACACGCGAAGATCGGCCTCGTGTATTCGACGAGCCCCGCCGTGGTGCGGCGGATCGTGGAGGAGATGCGCAGCTATCTCGCCGAGCGGCCGGGCATTTACCCCGACGCGGTGAACGTGAACTTCATCGGCTTCGGCGACTCGGCGCTCACGATCGAGGTGATGGTGTGGCTCGACTCGTGCGAGTGGACCGAGTTCCTCACGTGGCGGGAGGAGATCCTGTTCGGGCTGATGGAAATCGTCGAGAAAAACGGCTCGGCGTTCGCGTTTCCGACGCAGACGATCCACGTGGCGTCTTATCCGTCCCCTCCGCAGCCGGGGCCGGCCGAAAAGAGGTCCGAGCGGTGAGGCTTTACAGCGGGACCGTTCTGAAGGATACGTGACAAAAGTCCGAGACGAGGAGGCCCCGTGGCAAGCTGGCGAGACGAGCTCATCGAGGCAGCGAAGACCAAGGCGGAGCGCGACGCCGAGGAGCAGGAACGGCATCGAAAGCGCGTCCAAGAGGCGCTCCACACGGCCGAGGCCGCGCTCTCGCTGGGCGCCGAGGCGCTGCGCTTCACCAGCGACCGGCTGCGCGACAAGGGGCAGTCGCCCGCGTTCAGCGAGCAGGCGGACGACTTCAAGCTGAAGCTCGGCGATTTCAGCCTGCGCGTGGAGCTCGCCCGAGACGCGGCCGTCGTGCGCGTGACGTTCGGCGACGGCAAGCCGCGCGAGTTCGACTTCGCCAAGGACCGGCACATCGCCCCGGCCGACGTGGAGGAGTACATCGGCCGCCGCGCCGTCGAGCTCGTACGTACGGCCCAGAAGGCATCGCCCTGGTGATCGCAAGCCCGACTTCGTGGTAGAGGCGTTGGCCGTGAAGCCGACCCTCCTGCGCCTTCGTGGGCGCCTCGCGATCCACGCGTCCATCCTCGCCCTGCTCGCCGCCTGTGGTCCCGCGGCCGAGCCCGTCACCCCGCCGCCGCCCGCGCCGCCGGAGCTCTCCTCCGCAGCGCCGGCGCCGAAGGCGGAAAACCCGATCGAGAAGGGCGATCCGCAGCGGATCGGCGAGGACGTGAAGCGGCTCGCGTCGGACGAGCTCGCAGGTCGCGGCACGGGTGATGCGGGCGCGCAGCAAGCGGCCGAGCACGTGGAGAAGCGCTTCCGCGAGCTCGGGCTCGAGCCGTTCGGCGATGCGGAGGGGAACGGCAAGAACTTCAAGCAGAAGTTTTCCGCGCGTGTCGGCGCGAAGGTCGAGGCGCCGATGGTCTCGCTCGCGAAGAAGGGTCAGAAGGCGGCGAAGACGCCGGCGCCGGCCGACGTGATCACGGCGGAAGGCGCGCAGACGGGCGAGGCGAAGGGCGAGGTCGTGTTCGTCGGGCACGGCGTGACGGCACCCGCGGCGTCGTGGGACGACTACGCCGGCAAGGAGATCGCCGGGAAGGTGGCGCTGATCGTGGACGGCGCGCCAAAGCCCGAGTCCGGTGGCAAGAACGCCGAGGCGCTGCGCGACTTCAAGAGCGTGCGGTACAAGCTGCGCACGGCCCGCGAGCACAAGGCCGTGGCAGCGATCGTGGTGGCCGCGGGCGAGGAGCTCCCGGCCGCGCCGGAGAACGCGAGCGGGATGGGCATCCCGGCCGTGGTGCTCAAGCGGAGCGCGGCGAAGGTGCTGTTCCCGGAGATCAAGTGGGACGACGCGGCGGTGAGCTCGCCGAAGGCCGCCGTGAAGCCGAAGGCGCTCACGGGCACGGAGCTCACGGTGGCGACGCGGCTCGAGCCGACGTTCGCGGACGCGTGGAACGTGGTCGCGCGGCTGCCTGCGCGCGCGGGCTCGAAGACGGCCGAGGAGTACGTGGTGATCGGGGCGCACTATGATCACCTCGGCAAGGGCGGCACGTCGCACTCGCGCGCGCCGGGCGCGCGCGAGATCCATCACGGCGCGGACGACAACGCCTCGGGGACGGCGCTGCTGCTCGACGTGGCACGGCGTTTCTCGAAGCTCACCGAGAAGCCCGCGCGGAACATCGTGTTCATCGCGTTCGGAGCCGAGGAGCTCGGTACGCTGGGATCACGGCACTGGGTGGAGCACCCGCCCGTGCCGATCGGCTCGGTGACGGCGATGATCAATGCGGACATGGTCGGCCGCATGCGTGACCGGACGCTGGTCGTCGACGGCACGGGAACGGCGGCGGCGTGGCCGGAGCTCGTGAACGCGGCGAACGCGGGGATCTCGCTCACGCTGAAGCTCGGCGCCGAGGGCTTCGGCGCGAGTGATCACGCCTCGTTCACCGCGGCGCGCGTGCCCGTGGCGTTCCTGTTCACGGGCGTGCACGACGACTACCACAAGCCGAGTGACACGGCCGACAAGGTCGACGTGGGCGGCATCGACCTCATCGCGACGCTCGCCGCGCGCCTCACGCAAGCGGTCGCGGAGCGGCCGGAGCGGCTCGCGTTTGTCGAGGCGCCGGCGGCGCAGGATCCACACAAGGGCGGCGGAGGCGGCGGGCGAGGGTTCCGGGCGTCGCTCGGGTCGATCCCGGACTACGCGTGGCAGGGCAAGGGCGTGAAGCTCACGGGGGTGCGTCCGGACGCACCCGCGGCGCGCGCGGGCCTGCAAGCGGGGGACATCATCGTGAAGCTCGACAAGCACGAGATCACGAACGTGCACGACTACGTGTTCGCGCTCGGCGATCTGGAGCCGGGGCGCGAGATCACGGTCGAGGTCGAGCGCGACGGCAAGCGTGTGGCCCTGAAGATCATCCCCGCCCCGGGCCGATGAGCGAGCGTTTTTCGAACCCGTCGAGGCTGGGCCTCGGCCTTCTGTTTTGCGTCGCGCTCGCCACTTCGGCGACGGCGCCCGCATGCTCGGGCGGTGGCTCCACGCCGCCCGCGCCCGACGCGGCTGCCGATGCCGCGATCGAAGCTGCGGAGGCACGCGCGGAGCTCGACGCAGCGCTCGCCGATGCGGCGCTGGATGCGGAAGCCGACGCGGATGCGGCGGCGGATGCGGACGCGGCGACGGACGCGAATGCGGCGCTCCCTGGGACGAGCGAGGGGTGTCCGTCCGATATGGTGCTGGTCGCGGGCGAGTATTGTCCGCTCGTGCAGCAGCGGTGCGTGGAGCACCACGACGAATTCGAGAAGGACCAGGCCAAGAAGAAAAAGGCGTCTGAGGGGGGCGAGGGCTCCGGGCCGAGCACGGTGAGCGAGCGGTGCATGCGGTACGAGGAGCCATCGGTGTGCCTCTCGAAGAAACGCACGCCGATGCGGTACTGCATGGACCGCTATGAATGGCCGAACCAGAAAGGCGAGCTGCCGGCGCTCCTGGTCTCATGGGGCGACGCGCAGAAGCTTTGCGAAGCGAAGGGAAAACGGCTCTGCACGGAGGCCGAGTTCAATTTCGCGTGCGAGGGCGAGGCGATGCTGCCGTACACGTACGGCTACGAGCGCGACCCCACGGCGTGCAACATCGACAAGGCCTATCGAAAACGCGAAAAGAAGCTGTTCAAGTACGAGCGATGCATGAAGCGCCCCGAGTGCAAAGCGGAGCTCGAGAAGCTCGATCAGCGCTTGCCGACGGGCTCGATGCCGCGCTGCGTGTCGCCGTTCGGGGTGTATGACCTGAACGGCAACATCAACGAATGGGTGGTGCGGCCGAAGCAGAAATACCCGAACCGGAGCGGCCTGAAAGGCGGCTGGTGGGGCCCGGTGCGCGGCCGCTGCCGGCCGACGGTGGGGTTCCACAAGGAAGACGATTACGGCTACGAGGAAGGGTTCCGCTGCTGCAAGGAGGCAGAGGGGACCTGAAGGGGCGGACGGGCGTCAGAGGGTGTTCCACAGGCTGCTGCGGGACTCGATGCGTCGGTCGGCCTCGCTCGACGTACAGTGTACGCCTCGCTCGGACTCCCTAGCCTCGAGTCGCTCGCGACGCCTGTGGAACACCCTCTCCGTGCCCGTTCGTCGCGGCGAGCCAGGAGGCGAGGTCCTCCGGGGAGAGGTCGAGGACCACGTCGCCGAGCCGCTCGGCGCCTTGCTGAAGGAGCTGCTCGGCCAGCGTCGCACGTTCGGTCGGCGTGAGGGGGCGGCGGAGGCGGCGTTCGAACAGGTGAGCGAGCGGGGCGAGGCCCTCCTGCCGGCCCTCCTCGCGGCCCTTCTGCCGACCGTCCTCCAAACCTTCCTTGTAAATCCAGTTCTGCATCACGAGCTCCCTGGGTAACATCATTCTTACCACACTTCGGAGATCGCGGCCTCGCCTCCTTCCTGGACGGCTGTGCAACGCTTACGTTTGTCCCCGGGTTCCGTCAAGAAAAACGTTTGTCGAAACATGTGCAGCGGTACCCATAAAATTCTGGGATAAAAAGCCGCGTCGACACAGCCACACTCGGAGGGCCTCCTCCGTCCCCGGCACAGCCCGGCGGGCACGATCCCCTGCCTTTTGACCCACTGCGTCGAGCACGCCCCCGCCTCTCGTTGGGGTTTTCCACGGGCCCTCGTCTCCGCTAGGCTGTGGGCATGGGGTCACGACATCGTGGGCGACATGGCTTCCACGGCGGGCTCGTGCTCGTCGGGGCGCTCTTCTTCGCGGCATGTGGCGGGAGCCAGGCCGACGGCTCGCCCCCGACGGTCGAGGGGGGCAACGCGTACGCGCCCGCGGCCGCGCCCGGGCAAGGCACCGTCGCCGGATCTTATGGCCCCGCGCCCCAAGGCCAGGCCGCCGGATACGGACAGACGTCCGCCGCGCCGACATCCACGGCCACGCCCCCGCCGAGCCCGCTCTCCCCCCTCTGCACCGAGGCCACCGCGATCGTGTGCGGTGGTCATCGCTGCAATGCCCAGGTCGGACGGTGCGCGATGCCCTGCGGCTCGGCGCAGGATTGCAATCCGGGGTTTTCGTGTCTAGGGGCGGGCGGGCCGACGGCGATCTGCGTGCCCGGAGGACCGTGAGGCGAGATCAGGCCGCGCCGGGCTGAA
The DNA here is from genome assembly GCF_028435265.1 of Polyangium jinanense. Lineage (GTDB taxonomy): Bacteria > Myxococcota_A > Polyangia > Polyangiales > Polyangiaceae > Polyangium > Polyangium jinanense. The sequence goes on from NZ_JAGTJK010000002.1 coordinate 281,193, forward strand.
TGCCCTGCACCGCGAGCATCTTCTCGCGCTCTTTTTGCTTGTCGAGGTCGCGGTACTTCTCCTCGAGCTTGTCGACGTCGAGCTTCAGGATGCGGCCCCAGAGCATGAACGTCGGGCCGAGGACCGAGCCGTAGCATTCGGCCTTCACCCGCTCGTCGTAATGGGGATACGCCGCGTGGTGGAAGCTCTTCAGGTTGTAGAACGGAATCCCCGGGTACTTGTGGTGCTCGTTGTGGTACGTGACGTTGTTCCACAAGAAATTAAGGAAATCGCTCTTCGTCCCGTACGTGCGTGAGCTGTAGGCGTCGTCGTCCGTCGCCGGCATCTCGAAATGCTCGATCATCGACGTCACGCTCGCCAGGATCGCCCCGAAGATGAAGGGCAGGGCGAAGCAGAAGAACCACACCTGGAACGGCATCTTCCAGGCCGCGAGGCCCACGAGCGAGAAGTAACCGAGCGTCTCCAGGTGCGTTCGCACCTGCTGCCCCAGCGTGAGGCGGCTCATGTAGAACTTCATCATCTGCCCGAGGAAATACATCGGGTACGCGAACGTGTAGACGCAGAAGAGGAAGATCTTCGCCAGCGTTGGATTTTTCGTGTAATCGGTGACCACGACGTTGTCGACGTCGGGATACGTGTTCGTGATCTTGTGATGGTGCAGGTGATAGTTCGCGTAGAGCGTCACCGGAAACCCCGACGGGGACCAGCACAGGAGCGCGAGCCAGTACGAGATCGTCTTCGAACGCGAGAGATTTCCGTGCACGGCGTCGTGCCCCGCCGCCCCGAGCCCGCGGATCAGGTTCGCGATCGTAAACGCGACCACGATGCCGATCGGGATCGCGAAGCGATGATGCTGCGTCGCGTAGAGGACCCAGGCGAGGCCCGCCCAGAGACCATAATGCAGCGGAATCTTGAGCAGGTAGATCGGCTTGCGCTCGTAGGCCGCGCGCAAGATCTCCCGGGGTACCGCGTCCATGCCCTGTCCGGCCATCACTCGCTCCACGTAAGAATCGTCGGGGGCGGAAGGTGGCAAAGATCCGGACAGATGACAAGCGCGGACGCTGCTAAGCCTGCGGCATGACGACGCGCATCGAGACCGACACGTTCGGACCCATCGAGGTCGAGGCCTCCCGCTACTGGGGCGCCCAGACGGAGCGATCGCTGCATCACTTCGCGATCGGCGCCGAGCGCTTCCCGAGGCCGTTCCTCCGCGCCCTCGGCATCGTGAAGAAGGCCGCCGCGCTCACGAACGCCGAGTTCGGGCTGCTCGGGCCAGAGGAGTCGCAGCGGATCGTGGCCGCCGCCGACGAGGTGATCCAAGGCCAGCACGACGCGCATTTTCCGCTCTCGATCTGGCAGACCGGCAGCGGGACGCAGACGAACATGAACGCGAACGAGGTGATCGCGAACCGCGCCATCGAGTCGAGCGGCGGCGTGCTCGGCTCGAAGAAGCCGATCCACCCGAACGATCACGTGAACCTCGGCCAGAGCTCGAACGACGTGTTCCCGACCGCGATGCACGTGGCCATCGCCTCCGAGATCACGGCCGCGCTGCTGCCGAAGCTCACCACGCTGCGCGACACGCTCGCGCGGAAAGCCGAGGCGTTCGCCGAGGTCGTGAAGATCGGAAGGACGCACCTGCAGGACGCGACGCCGCTCACGCTCGGGCAGGAGATCTCGGGCTGGGTCGCACAGCTCGATCACGTGAAGGGGATGATCGAGCGGGCGCTGCCGCCGCTCTACGAGCTCGCGCTCGGCGGGACCGCGGTCGGGACGGGGCTCAACACGCATCCGGAGTTCACGACGCGCGCCGTCGCGAAGATCGCCGCGCTCTCGGGCTTGCCGTTCGTGCCCGCGCCGAACAAGTTCCAGGCGCTCGCGGGGCACGAGGCGATCGTGTTCGCCCACGGCGCGCTGAAGACGCTGGCTGCGACCCTGACGAAGATCGCGAACGACGTGCGGTGGCTGTCGAGTGGGCCGCGCGCCGGGCTCGGCGAGATCACGATCCCCGAGAACGAGCCCGGCAGCTCCATCATGCCGGGCAAGGTGAACCCGACGCAGAGCGAAGCCGTGATCATGGTCGCGGCCATGGTGCAAGGGAACGACGTCGCCGTGGGGATCGCCGGCGCGGGCGGGAACTTCGAGCTCAACGTGATGAAGCCGCTCCTGCTCCACGTGACGCTTCAGTCGATCCGGCTGCTCGGCGACGCGATGGCCTCGTTCGAGGAGCACTGCGCGCGCGGGATCGAGCCGAACCGCGCCCGCATCGCGGAGAACCTCCAGAAGAGCCTGATGCTCGTGACGGCGCTCGCGCCGCGGCTCGGCTACGACGCGGCCGCGCGTATCGCGAAGAAGGCGCACGCCGAGGGGACGACGCTACGCGAGGCGACACTCGCGCTCGGGCTGCTCACCGGCGAAGAGTTCGACGCGATCGTGCGGCCCGAGCGCATGATCGGCCCGAGCCCATCGGCCTGAAAGAAATACCGGGCGCGCGTGGCCAGGGGGATCACCACGCGCGCCCGGCGACCGGAAGCGTTTTGTTTCGGGCCCCTACGGAATCATCCAGGGCAGCTCGAGCTGAAAGCCCACGAGCACGCCCTGCATGCCGCGGGACTCAGCCACCACCGTCGACGCGGTCTCGATGGGGATGAGCTGGGCCCGCGCCGGCCCCACGTAAATGATGGGCTGCTCGGGGCTCGGCGGAATGAACGTGCGCATGTCCGCGCCCCAGAATTGCGAGGGGACGCTCACTTGCACGGCCGGCGTGATGGCGGGCGGCGCGCCATAACGGGAGAGATCCGCGAATGCCTCGAATGCCTCGAACGTATCGCGCAGGACACGCTGGTAGCCGTCCCCGAACGGGGTCGCTCGTGTAAACACCTGACCGGGCTGCCAGGGCAAGCCGCTCTCCGACAGCGGCGCCAGAGGCGCCTGCGCCCAAGCCAAAGCAGGCGTGCCGAGCGCGATTCCCATCGCGACGACCGCTCCCAGCACCTTCGTGCAAGCTCCCATCGCACGCTCCTCCATGGACGCACGCCGCGCGCGCGCCGGTGACCGTGGGAGGCGGAGAACCGCCCCCGAATCCAATGGCAAACACGAATATAGCGAGTGCCAGCGACAGTGAAAAGAGGGTCTCCTCACGCAGGCGGCATTTTCCAGCGCGCGGTCGCGTTCCGAGCCGCTCGCCCGCGGAAGGGCCCGACGTGCCTACGGTCCTTCCTCGGGTGGCTGCTTGCGCCGCCCGGACGTGACACGCGGCGGCAAACATGAAGCGTGGTGGGGCTCGCGTGGCGCCGTCACTCCCAGGTGACGTCGACGGGCGTCATCCCGCCGCCGGTGTCGAGGCGCAGCGCATACACGCCCGTCACCGTCGAGAGGAGCAGGATCGCGAATCCATCGCGGGAGAAGAGCCGGAGGTCGAAGAGCGTCGAGAGCTTCTGGACCTGGCCGTCCTTGTAGAGGTCGTCGTAGAGGATCGAGTCGTCCGCGCGCTCGATCTCTTCGGCCTTGGCATAACGCATGCGTACGCCGCCACGTTCGCCCGCCGCCCACACGACGAGGAGCTTTCCGTTGACGTCGACCGCGTCGACCTTCAGCTCGCGCGGGCCGAACTCGTATTGGCCCTTCAGGATCTTGTCGAACGAGACGTCGTGCACGCGGCAGCCGGCGGTCGTGCACTGGCTCTGGGCGATCTTCGTGGCCCAGCCTTTGTCCGGGCCGCCCGGATAGAGCCGCGTGACCACGGCTTCGGTGCCGTGGCAGGAGAGCAAGCCGTCGCTGACCTTGGGCGACATCGGCGGGCTCCACTTGCCTCCGACGAGGAAGCTCATGAAATCGTTGTCGTAGCCTTTCACGCGAACGACCATGGCCTCCGACGATCGGCAGCCGCCGATGTGCGGGGGTTCGTCCGCGCCGCCCTCGACGAGGCCCGGCTCGGGCAGCTCGCCGATGTCGGCGAACGAAGGCTCGGTTTTACCCGCGACGCCATACGGCGAGACGAAGAGGCGGCGCTCGTTCTGCTTGGTCACGCCGCGCAGGATGAGGTGATCCCAGAGGATCTGCGTCGAATAATAATAATTGCCAACGCGGAAATCGGGCTCGATCTTGGTGCGTCCGGGCTCGCCGCCCGAGGCCTTCCGCGTGAGGAGCAGGTCCTTCGTCTTCTCGTCGAACCCGAGCGCCGCGGCCGCGCCGTCTTTCTTGGCATAACCGCCATAACTGTACATGGCGTCGACCTTGTCGCCGCTGTCCGCGCGAAAGATGCCGGCCTGGCCACGCTCGCCCGCGAAGACGAGCGGCGCGGAGTCGTCGTCGGCCGTGCCCCAGAGGCGCAGGCCGTGGCCCTTCGGTAGCGAGCCCGGGAGCGATTTGCAGGTGGCCTTCGCGTCCTTCGCGGCGAACGTGCAGAGGAACGGCGCCTTCTCCACGCCCTTTTCCTCGATGAGCAGCCGCATCACGCCCGCCGGGTGCGCGTCGGTGTAGGCCGCCCGCAAGGTGAACGCCGTGCGCGAGAGGGGCTCGGTGAGCTCGTCGAGGCGCGTCGCGTCGAGGGGACGGACCGCCTCGGGCGCGCGCGGGCCCTTCTCGACGACGACGCGCTGCACGGCGGCCTTTTTCGCCTGCGTGAAGGCCGCGTCGATGGCCTCGGAGAGGTCGGCCATGCGTGCTGTCGGCTCGGCCAGGGATTTCGCCAGGGATTCGGCCATCGCGCCGAGGTCCTTGCCGCCTTCCTCGGTGCGACCCGCGCTCTTCCAGACCTCGGCGACGGCGTGGCCGAGCGGCGCGCACGCGGCGGGCCAGGGTTTGTCCACGCCCGGCGTCATCCGCTCGGCGTCCGTCATCGTCATCGCTTCGAGCTGCACGCGCCGGAAGCGCTTGCTCGCGGCCTCGTTCTCGTCGAGCTCGGGACCGATCGTGCACGTGGCGAACGCGCTCCACGCCTCGGAGAGCGCTTTCGTGTTTTGCGCGTCCTGATACCGGAGCAGCCCGAAGAGGCCGCCGCCCCCGATCACGAGCGCGAGCGCTCCGAACGTGACGAGCCGACGCCCGCGCTTCTTGCGGTCTTCCACGAGCTCGTCGACAGGCTCGGGCGGAGGCGGCTCGTGATCGGCCGCGTGTGAGGAAATGGGTTCGTTCATGATGGAGCGTTCTCCCTCCCTGGGGGGCCCGACACATACCACGCGTTTCGAGCGACCTGGAAGATTCCCCCGATGGACAGACGTGAGCCTGTCTGGCAAGCTCGCGCGCCCATGGCCGGTTCTCTCTCCATTCCCAGGACGCTGTACCCAGAAATCGAGCCTTACCGCACCGGGCGCCTGCGCGTCTCCGACGTGCACGAGCTCTACTTCGAGGAGTCCGGCAATCCCGCCGGAAAACCCGTCGTCTTCCTGCACGGCGGCCCCGGCGGCGGCAGCGACGCGAAGCAGCGGCGGTTCTTCGATCCCGCCCATTACCGCATCGTCCTCTTCGATCAGCGCGGCTGCGGCAAGAGCACCCCCCATGCCTCGCTCGTGGACAATACGACCTGGCACCTGGTCTCGGACATCGAGCAATTGCGCGAGCACCTCGGGATCGAGCGCTGGCAGGTCTTCGGCGGCTCGTGGGGCTCGACACTGGCGCTCGCGTACGCGGAGAAGCATCCGGAGCGCGTCACCGAGCTCGTGCTGCGGGGGATTTTCCTCCTGCGCAAGTGGGAGATCGACTGGTTTTACCAGGACATCGGCGCGGCTGCGTTTTTCCCCGACGCCTGGGAGTCCTACCTCGCCGCGATCCCCGAGGCGGAGCGAGGCGACATCGTGGCCGCGTATTACAAGCGCCTCACGAGCGAAGACGCGGCCGTGCGGCAGGCCGCTGCCCGCGCGTGGAGCGTGTGGGAGGGCAGCACGAGCTTTCTCTTGCAGAATCCGGATTACATCGCGCGGTGCGCGGGCGACAAGTTCGCGGACGCATTCGCCCGCATCGAGTGCCATTACTTCGTGAACCGCGGGTTTTTCGAGCACGACGGGCAGCTCCTCACGGACGCGGTACGCATTCGGCACATCCCCACGGTCATCGTGCAAGGGCGCTACGATGTGGTTTGTCCCGCAAAGAGCGCCTGGGACCTCCACCGCGCCTTGCCCGAGGCAAATCTGCGTATCGTGCCCGACGCGGGGCACTCGGCGTTCGAGCCGGGGATCGTTCACGAGCTCGTCACGGCGACGGACGCTTTCCGCAGCAAGAAGTGAGCGTGCCCGGCGATTGACGTCGCTCCGCGGACCTGGTTCATTGTCGAGGACATGAAGCGAAAGGCCCCCCGGAAAGCGCTGGCCATGACGGTCGAGACGCTCTTCGAAGCGGCCTCGTCCAAATCGCACGGGGAGGTGACCCCGAACGAGGACGTGCTGCTCGTGTCGGGGCACGTCTACGGCGTGTTCGACGGGGCGCGGAGCGGGGTGATCGCGAGCGAAGTGTTCGGCGAGCGGACGAGCGCGCCGCTCGCGGAGCTCTGTCAGGAGGCGAATCGGCGTATCGGTGAGGCGCGGGCGCAAGGCGGCTCGCAAACGGGCAGCGCGGCGGCCGTGGTGCGGGTGGCGAAGGACGCGTTCGAGTGGGTGATGGTCGGAAGGAGCCAGGTCGTCGTGGTGCGGGCGGACGGCTCGTTCGAGCGGCTCGCGCCGGAGGACGAGCACGTGCTCTCCGGCGAGCTTTCGGCCGAGGCGCACGTGCGTGCGGGCGTGCGCAAGCTCGCGGGCGTGCGGCACCTGCTTCTGTTCACGGACGGTCTGCTCGCATCGAGCGCGGACGAGGCCATGGAGGGCCTCGTGAGCCGTTTCCTCGACGGAGGGCTCACGGCGGTGCGGCACGGGGCGAACGAGGCGGACGTTGCCGCGGTGGCCATTTCGTTTTTGCCGCCAAACCCCGTGGCGCGAAAGCGTATTTCGCTCTATCCGCGGCGGATCATCACGGCAGGCTCGAAGCGGAGCTCGGGCGTGCCTTCGCGCAGGCGGCGGAGCCGGTTTCCCTGAGCCCCGGATTCCCTAGCTTCGCTTGGCCAGCTTGTCGGCGAGGTGCTGCGCGAGGGCGACCATCGTCAGGGTGGGGTTCCACGAACCGCTGGCTGGCCAGAGGCCGCCGCCCGTCACGTACACGTTCTCCACGCCGTTGAGCTTGTAGTTCAGGTCCACCACGCCCTCGTTGCCCTTGCCGATCCAGAGGGTCGATCCCTCGTGGACGAGGCCGGCGACGCGGCGCTGCGTGGGGCTCGGCCGCACCTGCGACCATGCGCCCTCGTTGGGTTCGCCGTGCCAGTATTCGAGCCCCTTGTCATTCGCGCCCTTCGGCAAAAGCGCGCGTTCGAGAAGCTGGAACGTGCCCTCATCCATCGTATCCCACGTTTGCCGGTCCTTGTCGCTGGCGAGCACCTGCAACGTCACGTTGGTGGTGGGATCCGATCCGCCGTTCGGGCGGAAGAAGTTCTCGGGGTTGTCGTGGTCGATTTCTCCGAGCACGGCGCACACGAAGACCAGGTGGTCCTTGGACGTCGCGAGCTGCTCGGGCGAAGCCGTCGCCACGACGTCGGGCATGTAGCGAGCTGCCTTTTCAGCGAACTTTTCGGGGTTCTTGTCCGAGAGCACGGAGAGCTGAACGTGGTACTGCATCTTGCTCCTCGGGTCCTCGCCCGCGACGTAGATCGCCGCGAGCTCGAGCTCCTCGAGCTCGTCGCCGAAGGAGTAGGCGTCCCGGGGGATCCGCGCGACCACCGAGGTGATGAAATGCGACGTGAAGCGCGTGCCCGCCTTTTCGACCTGCGGAAATGAATTGAGCACCAGCGTGGTCGCCGGCAGCGTCCCCATGGCGAGGACCACGTTCGCGTCACCCACGTTGAGCACGCCGCGCGAAGTTTCGAGCGCGGTGGCGTGGTATTCCTTGCTCTCGCCTCGGAGGATCTCCTGCTGGAGGATCCGGGTGACCACGCAGTCGGTCACGATGTACAGCGGGTTGCCCTCGCCTATCTTCGCGCGTCGTGCCTGACGGTCGATGAGGTTGAGCAGTGGGGCGGGCGTCGAGAACTTCGCGAAATCGAGCCCCTCCTGGACCCCGGCCCCGACCGCCAACGGCGCCGCCATGAAGCGCGTCATCGACGGGATCTCGTGGCGGTTGTCCTTCAGCATGCTCTGCAGGCGCCTCTGCAGCTTGGAGTAGACCGGGCGGCTCTCGGCGACCTTGCGCCGGAGCTTGGGCTCGTCGAGGTTTTCGTCGATCTTGTCGGCGGGGACGACGTTGAGCAGCTTCTCGGCATCCTCGAAGTATCGGTTCGCGGCTTGAATGACCTCCTCGGGCCAGCCCGCCATTTCCTCGTGCGTGGGGCGGGGGCACCACGCGCTCCACAGGGTGCTGCGGCCGCCGAAGAAAGGCACCATCCCGTGCTGGTACTGGATGTTGCCCTTCGGCTGTTTCGCTGTATTGACCGACAGGGTCCAGGGGAAGGTCTCGGAGAGGCCGCCCAGGGTGCGTTGATAGGAGATGGGCAGGTTCTGGAAGTGCTGCGGGAGGAAAAACGAGCCGCGCTCGATGATGAGGATCTTGGCGTGGGGGTTCCGGTCGAGCGTGCGCTCGGCGAGGGCCAGGGCGCAGAAGCCGCTGCCGATGATGATGAGGTCGAGCTTCTCTTCTTCTCGCACCCTCTTCCATTCCGTCTCGGAGAGGAAGAAGACGTGGTTCATCACCTTCTGGCCGCTGGGCGTCTGCGGGCCGGGCGTCGGAAAACCGTAATTGAAATTGGGCGATGACGAGGCAGCGCTCATGGGTCCCTCCCCTTTCAGATGTATTTTGATGGCCCCCTCGAGCTCGGACATGACGAGCCCACGCTCGCCCCCGCACCCCGCCGGCACGGACACCGTGTGGTGGGTGCTCGGTGGGCGATCGTACGACCATCCAACATCAATCGCCGCCCCGACGTCAAGACTTTTCGATCACGGCTACCGTGGACCCGGCTCGACGAGCCAGGCTGGTCAGCGGCAGCGGGTCCAGCGCAATCGATACGTTTGTCGAACCACTCCGTCCACGCTGTCGACGGTGAGCAGACCGCTCTTGCCGCGGGCGAAGCGGTCGTCGATGACGGTGTCGGTCTTGATGTGGAGGTTTTTTCGACCGGTGCAGGGGACGGGGCGGTCCGGCGTAACGACGTCGTGGTTCTCGTAATTATCGGCCATCTCGCCCTGGAGCACGATTTCGAACGCGCGCTCCTCGCGGGACAGGCCGGGGAACGAATACGTCGAGCGGATGATGCCGCTGAGGCCCGCTTCGAGGAAGGCATACCCGCGCACTTCGCCGCCCTCGATCGCGAAGGACCAGCCAGCCGGGAAATCGAAGAGGATGTTCAGATTGCAGCGCTTCTTGGCGTTGCCGCGGTCCACGTTCGGGCCGACCTCGGCGTAGAGCTTGGAAAAGAGAATCGTGAAGGCCTCCGCATCCTGCGAGGCGAGGTAGGCGACGGATCCTTCGGGGCAGCCGGGGCCGGAGTATTTGAGGTCGCGGATGGAGAACGCCTCCGGCGCTTCGGCCCGCGCTTCCGCGGAGAAGGCGGCGATCGCGGCGGAAAAGGCGAGGAAAGAGAGCGCGAAATGCCTCATGGTCGTGGCCTCCCGTGGCCTCCATGAGACGGCCTCGCCGGCTCGGCAAGCGAGCCGGAGCCCCGGCCCTAGCTCATTTCGAGCATGTCTCCATCGCGCTGGCCACGGCATCGGGGGCCGAGATGAGCATGTCGTGGACGGCATCGGAGCGCGTCACGAGCACGAAGCGCTGGTATTGCGTGTCGCCCGTGAGATAACGATAAAGAGCCATCTCCTCGTCGACGGCGATGAAGATGTCCTCGCTGAAGGCAATGACGCAGGCCTCGCTCCCGTGGCGTCGACCGAAGATTCCCGGACCCACCGTGGGGCGACTCCATCCGCCGGCCCCGAGCATTTCCAGGCTGGCGGTCAGCGCCTCGGGCGCGATGTATCCTTGGGCGACGACGTCGGCGGCGCTCGGCGCACCCGGCGCAAGGTCGCCGATCGTGTTCGTGAAAAACAGGCCCGGCCAGACCGCGGGAGGGATGGATAGATGAGGGCCGAGAATCGGATCCGAAAGGATGACGAGGGGCGCAAGAAACGCCGCGCCCGCGCCGGAGTCCGCGAGGTCCCAAGGCAACACGTTCGGGGGGACCGCGTTCGGAATGGTGGAGGCGAGCAGCACGACTTCTTTGATGCCGAAACGGGTTCGGAAGTCGGTCTCGTCGTCAATCAGCCGGTCCTGCGCGTGCTCGACGATTCCCGCTCCCATGCTGTGGCCCACGAGGACATCGGGGCGAAGCCCGCGAGCCACGAGGGCATCCAGGGCGCCGATCAGGGCCGCCGCGTCATCGTCGAGCGTGAGGTCTCCAAAGAGAACGCCTTGGCCCTGAGGCAGGGAGCTCCCGCCATGGCCGGGCAGGCTCAGGAGCACCGCCCTCGACGCTTTGAGCGCCTTGTTCGCGAATACGGCTTCGACCAGCGGTCGAAGGGCGTCGCCGGTGTGGGCCAGACCGTGGAGCAGCACGAACGTGCGGCCTCCGCTCGGATGGTCTGGATTCACGAGCACGTGGGCCTCGATATCGGCCGTCACCAGAGGACGCAGCTCTACCTGGAGCAAGAGGTCCTGCTCGCCGGGCTGATCCGCGGATGCGGGACGTGCAAACAGGAATGTCACCAGCGAAAGCAGGCGGCTCCAGATGGCCACGGATTTCATGGGACGTCCTTCCTGATCCGGCAGAGCCGGAAGCAATCACCTCTGCTTGCCATCCGCAGGCCAGGCTTCGGTAGCGCACTGGAAAATGAGAGCACACGGGAGGAACCCGCGACGGACACGAGCGCCGAAGACGTCGAGGACGCGCAGAACTCACCCGGACAGGCGAGCCGAACGAATGTGGGGTGAGGAAATGCGAGGAGGGGAGGGGAGGGAGGAGCCGATTACTTCATCAGGCTCATCAGCGTCGACGCCATGTCGGCCGGGGTCGGGGCGACCTTCACGCCGGCGTCTTCGAGCGCCTCGATCTTCTCGGCTGCCGTGCCCTTGCCGCCCGAGATGATGGCGCCCGCGTGGCCCATGCGCTTGCCGGGAGGCGCGGCGCGGCCCGCGATCAGCGCCGCCACGGGCTTCTTCATGTTCGCCTTGATCCACGCCGCGGCCTTCTGCTCCGCGCCGCCGCCGATCTCGCCGATCATGATCACGCCGTGCGTGTCCGGGTCTTCATTGAAGAGCTCGAGCACGTCGATGAAGTCCATGCCCGCGACCGGGTCGCCGCCGATACCCACGCACGACGACTGGCCCACGCCCATTGCCGTGAGCTGACCGACGGCCTCGTACGTGAGCGTGCCCGACTTCGACAGGACGCCGATATGGCCCTTCTTGTGGATATGCCCCGGCATGATGCCGATCTTGCATTCCTCGGGCGTGATGATGCCGGGGCAGTTCGGCCCGATGAGACGCGTGGGCTTGCCTTCGAGATACCGGCGCACCTTCACCATGTCGAGCACCGGAATGCCCTCCGTGATGCAGATGACGAGCCGACAGCCGGCGTCCGCGGCCTCGACGATCGCGTCGGCCGCGCCCACGGGCGGGACGAAGATACACGAGACGTCGGCGCCCTCTTTCTTCACGGCGTCTTCCACCGTGTCGTACATCGGGACCTTGTCCTCGAATCGCTGGCCGCCGCGGCCGGGCGTGACGCCGGCGACGACCTTCGTGCCGTACGCGAGGCAGGCGCGGGCGTGCTGCGAGCCGTACTCCCCGGTGATGCCCTGGATGACGACCCGCGTGTCCTTGTTGACGAGAATGCTCATCGCAACTGGTTCCTTTTCGTGACGAAAATCATCCCCGGCATCAGGCCGCGGCGCCCTGCTTCACCGCGGCGACGATCTTTTGCGCGCCGTCGCCCATGGAGGAGGCGCTCTCGATTTTCAGGCCGCTCTCGTCGAGGATCTTGCGACCCGCCTCGACGTTCGTGCCTTCGAGCCGCACCACGAGCGGCACCGACAAACCGAGCTCCTTCGTCGCCGCGACGATACCCGCGGCGACCACGTCGCAGCGCATGATGCCGCCGAAGATGTTGACGAAGATGCCCTTCACCTTGTCGGAGCGAAGGATCATCTGGAACGCCTTCTTCACCTGCTCCTGCGTGGCGCCGCCGCCCACGTCGAGGAAGTTCGCGGGCTTGCCGCCGTAGTTCTGGATGATGTCCATCGTGCCCATCGCGAGGCCCGCGCCGTTCACGAGGCAGCCGATGTCGCCGTCGAGCGAGACGTACGAGATGCCCACCTTCTTCGCCTCGAGCTCGACCGGATCCTCCTCGTCCGCGTCGCGCAGATCCGCCCACTCGGGGTGGCGGATCTCGGCGTTGTCGTCGAACGTCATCTTGCCGTCGAGCGCGACGATGTCGCCCTTCTTCGTCACGATGAGCGGGTTCACCTCGATGAGCGAGCAGTCCTCGGCGAGGAAGCACTTGTAGAGGCTGTCGACGAGCTTCGTGAACTGCCGCATCTGCTCCTTCGCCCCGAGCCCGAGCGCGAACGCGAGCTTGCGGGCCTGGTAGGGGGCGAGGCCGATCACGGGGTCGACGTGCAGCGTGTGGATCTTCTCGGGCGTGTCGTGGGCGACCTGCTCGATGTCCATGCCGCCCTCGCGCGAGGCCATGATCGCGATGCGACGGCGATCCCGGTCGAGCGTGAGCGCGAGGTAGATCTCGCGGTCGATGTCGAGGCCCTGCTCGATGTAGAGCCTGCGGACCTTCTGCCCGGCGGGGCCCGTCTGCACCGTGATGAGCTGCATGCCGAGGATCTGCTCGGCGAGCTTTCGCGCCTCGGCGACGCCGCCCTTGGCGACCTTCACGCCGCCGCCTTTGCCGCGACCACCGGCGTGGATCTGGGCTTTCACGACGACCACCGGGATCCCGGTCGCCTCGATCAGGCGCTGCGCCGCAGCCTCCGCCTCCGCCACGGAGAAGGCAGGCTCACCCTTCGGCACGGGGATCCCGTAGCGTGCGAAGATTTGCTTGGCTTGATACTCGTGGATTTTCATGCGAGGGCGGGCAAGGTATCACACGCATGAGTCCAGCATGGGATCGAATTTGAGCTTGTTGACCGCAGCTGCCGTGATGTCCCTCACGGCATCGAGCTGCGGCGGTCCGACCGAGTTACCAAAAGGCGCGAACGCGACGGGCGTGCCCAGCCAGACTGCGGCCGCGCCCCCGGCGGAGCTCGTTCCCGCGGCGGAAACGGCCGCGCCTGCGGCGAGCGCAGTCTCCACGGCGCCGGTGAGCGAGGCCAAACCGAAGTCGCCCTGCCCGGAGGACATGGCCTTCGTCGACACCACGTATTGCCCCGACGTCGAGCTCGAGTGCCTGAAAAAAGAGCACAACAAGCCGAACAAGATCATCATCTGCCACGAGTTCGCCGAGCAGGCGCAGAAGTGCAAGACGGAGCTCCGGCGGCAGCGATACTGCATCGACAAATACGAGTACCCGAACAAAGAAGGCGCGCATCCGCCGGTCATGGTCGACTGGTACGACTCGCTGCAAATGTGCCAGGAGCAGGGAAAACGCCTCTGCTGGGAGAGCGAGTGGGTCGCGGCCTGTGAAGGGCCGAAAAAGACGCCTTTTCCTTATGGGTACAAGCGCGACCCGAAAAGCTGCAACATCGACAACCCCTGGTATCAGCCCGTCCTCAAGAACATTTATTCGCGTGAGGCCTGGATCCAGGATCAAGAGCTCTTTCGGCTCGACCAGAGCGTGTCGAGCGGCGAGATGCCCGGCTGTGTGAGCGGGTTCGGCGTCCACGATCAAACCGGAAACGTGGACGAGTGGGTCAACGCGGAGAAGAACTACGAAAAGTCGAAGTGGGCAGGGCTCAAAGGCGGCGCCTGGGGCCACGTGCGCAACGCCTGCCGGCCCATGACCGTGAGCCACGAGCCGGAGTTCACCTATTACTTCGTCTCCTTCCGCTGCTGCGCCGACGCCGCCCCCGACCCCGCCGCCGAGGCCGATCCGAAGCTCTGGCGCCCGCCGCCCCAGCCCACCCCCAAGAAACACGGCGCCTTCTCCAAGGGGTGGACGCCGAAGACGCGCGCGCCCCACCAGCCGTCCCCCCCGAAGCCCTGAGGTTTTTCCGGGGTGGCTCGACCTTGAGGAGTCGGACTTGGGCTGAGCCCTTCCATCCGCGCCCGAACCCGCCGTATCGTTCGCCGAAACTCCCCCTCCGGCGGAGGTTTCCCCCGCATGGTTCCCGAGTTCCCCGGCTGCACCATCTTTGCCACCCTCGCTGAGGACACGCGCTTCGCGCTGCACCGCGGCCACCTCGAAGACGGCACGCCCGTGCTCGTCGAGACCGCTCGTGCTCGCGCCCGCGGCGAGGAACGCGCGAGGATCCGTCGCGCCCACGCGATCGCCAAGGACCTCGGCGACTCCATCGTCCCGCGCACGCTCGGCCTCGTCGAGCACGGCGACGTGTTCGCGCTCCTCCGCGCCGACCCCGGCGGATGCACGCTCGCGGAGCTGCTCGCGTCGCGAAGGTTGCGCATCGAGACCGCGCTGGAAATCACGGCCTCGCTCGGGCAAGCGCTCTCGACGCTCGCGGCGCACGGCATCGTGCATCGCGACATCGCCCCGAAGAATGTGCTCTTCCGCGAGGAAGACGACGCCGTTTGGCTCCTGCACTTCACCTCGGCCGCGCGCGTGGGCGAGGAGTCTCTGCGCACGCCGAACCCGCAAGCGCCCGAGGGGACGCTCGCGTACATGCCGCCCGAGCAGACGGGCCGAACGAACCGACCCGTCGATCACCGCGCCGACCTCTACGGGCTCGGCGCCGTGCTCTACGAGATGCTGACGGGCTCGCCGCCCTTCACCACGCAGGACCCGGTCACGCTCGTGCACGCGCACCTCGCGCGCACGCCGAAGCCGCCGCACGAGCTCGAGCCGAACGTGCCGCCGGCCGTGTCGCGCATCGTGCTCAAGCTGCTCGCGAAGGGCGCGGACGATCGGTACCAGAGCGCGCGTGGGCTCGTCGCCGACCTCGAGACGTGCCTCACGCGCCTGCGCAAATCGGGTCGGATCGATCCGTTCCCGCTCGGCGGTCAGGACCGACCGACGATGCTGGCGTCGGCGGTGCGTCTCTACGGTCGCGACGCGGAGCGCGAGTCGTTCGCCTCGGCGATCGAGCGAGCGCGGCGCGGCGGGCGTGAGCTCTTCGCCATCCAGGGCGGCGCCGGCATGGGCAAGACCGCGCTCGTGCTCGACGCGGCCACGCGCATCGGCCCCGACGACGCCTACATCGTCACGGGTAAGTTCGATCCGATCGGGCAGGGCCTGCCGTTCTCTGGGTTCGGCCATGCGCTCGGCGAGCTCGTGCGCGCGGCGCTTGCCGAGAGCGAGTCCGAGCTCGCGCGTATCCGCAGCGAGATCGACACGGCGCTCGGTCCGAACGCCGAGCTCGTCACGCGTGTGGTCCCCGAGGTGGGGCTGCTCTTCGGCGGGCCCGCGGAGGCCGCGCCGGACCTCGGCCCGATCG
Organism: Polyangium jinanense; assembly: GCF_028435265.1. Lineage (GTDB taxonomy): Bacteria > Myxococcota_A > Polyangia > Polyangiales > Polyangiaceae > Polyangium > Polyangium jinanense. Next base: position 296,750 of record NZ_JAGTJK010000002.1, read on the forward strand.
AGTCGCAGAACCGCTTCGCGCTCGTCGTGCAGCGCTTCTTGTCGGTGTTCACGCGGCGCCGCCCGGTGCTGCTCTTCCTCGACGATCTACAGTGGGCCGACCCTGCATCGCTAAAACTCCTGCGCGACCTGCTCGCCGATCCGCAGTCGAGTTACCTGCTCGTCATCGTGGCGTTCCGCGGACGCGAGGACGGCGACGGCTTCCGGTCCATCGGGCGCGTGATCGACGAGATCGAGTGGCAAGGCGTGCCCGTGTCGAAGGTGGAGCTCCGTCCGCTCCGGCCGTCCGACGTGCGCGCGCTCGTGGCGGGGCTGCTCGGTTGCGACCTCGCGGACGTCGAGTCGCTCGGCGTGCTCTTGTGGAGCAAGACGAGCGGCAATCCGCTCTTCATCCGGCAGCTCCTCGGCACGCTCGTGCGCGAGGGCCTCGTCGAGGTCGATCCGGCGACGGGTGCCGTGGTCTCGGACGAGGCGCGCATCGAGGAGACGGTCACCGACGACATCGTGACGCTCTTGCTCGACAAGATCGGCGACCTCTCGCCCCCGGCGCAGCGGACGCTCATGCTCGCGTCGGTGTTCGGGCACGAGTTCGAGATCGATGCGCTCGCGGCGCTCTCCGGGCGCACCGAGTCTGACGTGCGCGCGGATCTCGCGGCGGCGCTGACCGAAGGCCTCGTGATCCCCGTGCGCATGCGGCAGTTCGCTCCGCGCGGGTCGGGCAAGTCGACCCCGCCCAAGCCGCTCGCGCCGCGCGCGTTCCGCTTCTCGCACGACAAGGTGCAGCAGGCGGCCTACTCGCTCCTGCGCCCGGAGGAGGTGCCGCACTTGCACCTCGCGATCGGGCGGCGGCTGCGCGACGAGATCGGCACGGAGGGCGAGGGGCTCTTCGAGCTGCTCTTGCACATGAGCCGCGGCATCGCGGTGATGACGGATCCAGCCGAGCGGCTGGAGGTCGCGCGGCTTGCGCTCGACGGCGGACAACAAGCGAAGGGCGCGGCCGCGTACGAGGCGGCGATCGGCTACCTCGCGACGGGCATGGAGCTCGTGGGCGAGCGCGGCTGGGAGGAGCAGTCGTTCCTCACGTTCGCGCTCACGCGTGACCGCGCGGCGTGCGCCTACCTGACGGGCCAGTTCCACGAGGCCGAACAGCTCTTCGCGCTCCTCCTCTCGCACGCGACCTCGGCGCTCGATCGGGCGGGCGTGCACGACCTGCTCGTCGTGCTCTACGTGACGCAGGGACGCTTCGCGGACGCGGTGCGCGTGGGCCGCGAAGCGCTCGCGCTCCTCGGCGAGACGCTCCCCGACGAGGCGACGCTCGAAGAGGCGCTCGCGAAGGAGCAAGCCGAGCTCGCGGCCGAGCTCGAGGCGCGCTCGGTCGAGTCGATCACCTCGGCGCCGCCGCTCGACGACGCGCGCAAGCGCGCGACCTTGCGGACGCTCATGCATCTCGTGTCGGCGTCGTACGGCACGTCGCCGTCGCTCATGTTTTTCGTGTGCGCGCGCATGGTGCGCGCGACGCTCGCGTGGGGCCCGACGGAGCTCTCCGCGTACGGGTTCTCGGCGTACGGCATGAGCCTCGTCGCGGCGCGGCGGTACGAAGAGGCCCATCGGATGGGCGAGATCGCGCTGCGCCTGCACGAGCGCCTCCCGAGCCCGACCATCGCGTGCAAGGTCTACCTGAACCAGGGCGCGACCTTGCACCCGTTCCGCCGCCCGCTCTCGGCGTGCTTGCCGTTCCTCGAACGCGCGCAGCGCGAGGGTCTCGCGACGGGCGACTTCTCGTTCCTCTCGTACGCGTGTTTCTCGACGACGGGGATCCGGCTCGGGATCGGCGAAGACCTCGCCGTCGTCGAGCAGGAGGCCGAGGGCTTCCTCACGCTGATGCAGAAGACGCGGGACACGACCTCGGAGGCGTACCTGCGGATCATGTACCAGCTCATCCGTTGCCTGCGCGGCCGGACGCGGGGTCGGATCTCGCTGTCGGATCGGGAGTTCGAAGAAGTCTCATTCGTCGCCTCGCTCGTCGAGCGAAAGCTCCCGTTCATCGCGTGCCGCTACCACGCGGCGCGCCTCAAGCTCGCCCTGCTCTTCCACGACCTCGACCTCGCGGAGAAGGCGTGCGCCGAGGCCGAGACGCTTCTCCCCACGGTCGTCGCGCAGTACTTCGCGACGGAGGTCGTCTTCCACGGCGCGATCGTCGCGGCGGCGCTCATGAACACTGGTACACCCACAGACCAGGCGCGTCGGCGGGCGGACCTCGATCGTCGCGAGGCCGAGCTCGCGGCGCTCGCGCGGAGCTGCCCGGAGACCTACCAGCACCGGCTCGACCTCGTCCGTGCCGAACGCGCGCGCGCGGAGGGACGTGACGCCGAGGCGATCGACCTCTTCGAGGCGGCGATCGCGGGCGCGTGCGAGCACAGCTTCACCAAGGACGAGGCGCTCGCGAGCGAGCGCGCTGCCTTGCATCACATCGCGAAGGGCCGAAAGCGCCTCGCGCGCGCCTACGTGCTCGACGCGCGCAAGGCGTACCTGCGCTGGGGCGCGCGCGCGAAGGTGGACAACATCGCGGCGCGGTACGAGGATCTCTGGGAGAACGAGACGCCGCCGTGGGACCTGCCGGCGAACTCGAGCCCGGGCGAGCGTTCGTTCGCGACGCTCGACACGGCCACGGTCATCCGCGCGGCGCAGGCGATCGCGGGCGAGATTCTCCTCGAGCGAGTGCTGTTGCGTGTCGTGCGCGCCGTCATCGAGAGCGCGGGCGCGGACCGGGGGATGCTCCTCATCGAGCGGGGCGGTCGTCTCTGGGTCGAGGCGACGATGGTGGTGGACCCGGAGCGGCTGACGGCGGGCCCGAGCGTGCTGGCGGAGGAGACGGAGGATCTACCGCTCTCGGTGGTGGAGTACGTGCGGCGCACGCGCGAGCCGCTCTTGCTCGGCGATGCGCGTTCGGATCGGCGCTTCGCGAAGGATCGGTACATGGTGGCGCGCGCGCCGCGCTCGATCCTGTGCACGCCGATGCTGCACAAGGGCCGGCTCGTGGGGATCATCTATCTGGAGCACGCGCTCGCTACGGAGGCGTTCGTGCCGGCGCGGCTCGTGCTCGTGGACTTCCTCGCCTCGCAGGCGGGCGCCGCGGTGGAGAGCGCGCTGCTCTACACGGAGGTGCAGCGCGTGACGGAGGAGCTCTTGCGCACGAACGAGGGCCTCGAAGAGGAGGTCGCGCGGCGGACGCGGGAGGCGAACGAGACGGCGGAACAACTGCGCATCGAGCTCGCACAACGCATGGTCGCGGAGCTCGAGCGCGAGTCGCTGCAGCAGCACGTCATCGACGTGCAGCGTGAGCGTCTGGCGGAGCTGTCGACGCCGATCATCCCGATCACGGACGACGTGGTGGTGATGCCGCTCATCGGGACGATGGATCGAGCGCGCTCGGACGAGGTGATGGGGGCGGCGCTACGCGGCGCGTCGGAGCGAAGGGCGCGCGCGGTGATCCTCGACGTGACGGGCGTGAAGGGTGGCGACATCTACATCGCGGAGGCGCTCGTTCGAACGGCGTCGGCGCTCCGGCTGCTCGGCGCACAGGCGATCCTGACGGGCATGCGCGCGGACGTGGCGCGGTCGCTCGTGGGCAGCTCGGCGGAGCTGACGGGGATCGTGACGAAGGGGAGCTTGCAGGCGGGGATTGCGTTTGCGATGGGGGCGAGGAAGCGGAGCTAGGTCGCGGCGTTTTGGACCCTGCGGTCGAAGACCTCGGTCATCGAGTACGAGGTCGCGGACTTCGAGTACGAGGTCGGCGACTTCGAGTACGAGGTCGGCGGCTTCGAGTACGAAGACCTTGGCCATCGAGTACGAGGTCGGCGACTTCGAGTACGAGGTCGGCGACTTCGAGAACGAAGACCTTGGCCATCGAGTACGAGGTCGGCGGCTTCGAGTACGAAGACCTTGGCCATCGAGTACGAGGTCGGCGACTTCGAGTACGAAGACCTTGGCCATCGAGTACGAGGTCGGCGGCTTCGAGTACGAAGACCTTGGCCATCGAGTACGAGGTCGGCGACTTCGAGTACGAGGTCCTTGGACCTTGAGAGGGTGTTCCACAGGCATCAGCTCGACGTCCGGACCTCACCCACCCCAACCCTCCCTCTCCACACAGTGGAGAGGGAGGGAGTTTCATTCGCCCCCTCTCCGCCGCGCGGAGAGGGGGTGGGGGGGTGAGGTTCTGGGGGAACACCCTCCGAAAACGCGGTCTACTCCGCTGGAATCACGAGCGCCTCGCAGCAGAACACGCTCGGATCCGTGGGGACCGCCTCGCCGCTCGCCTCGCCGCCCGTCACCACGCAGGACCCCGGCTCCTCCGCCAGCCACGCCGCGGAGATCGAGCCGAGGGCCAGGGGCATGGACGTGTCGTAACAAGCGGGGGAGTTCAGGCCCACGGCCGCGTTCTGAAAGATAGGCATGGGAGCGCCGCCGCAGCTCGCGTCCTGGAACGCGCTCACCGCCGCAATGCAGATCCCGTCCACCGGCGGCGCACACGAGCACGCAGCGCATTCACGCGTGTCCGACAGGCCCGCGTAAAACACATGCCGCTCCGGGAACGCCGCCGGGCACGCCTGCACCTCGTTCTCCTCCGTCCCCTCGGGATAACGAAGACATCGCCGAAATCCGCTCGGAAGCTCCTCGATCCCACGCACGCACGGCGCCCCCGCACACGCGGGCGCTCCCTCCTCTTCTTCCGCCGCGCAAGCTCGCGCCGCCTCTGCCCACTGGGCCGGCCAGGCATAGGCGAAATGCGGTGTCGGCAGGGGATCCTCGACGAGCTCGCACCCCGCCGTGCCCACCGCGCCAATCTGCACCGAGCTGAACATCCCCGGCTCGAGTGACGGCCCCTCGAGGCACCCGCCTTCCCACGAGGGCGGCGGCTCGACCGCGCCGACGACGCTCCCAGCACACGCGTCCCCCGCCGTCGCGCTCACCGAGGGCAAGACGCACGACGGCTCGGAGCATTGGCACGGCGCGCACGTGTTCGGGGCCGTCAGCCCGGCATATCCATTGAAGACCGCCTTGGGCGCTTCCTTCGGGCACGCCGGCTCCCGGCCCTCGGGGCCTATCCACAAAGCGACGATCATCCGATCGAACTCCAGGGAAACCTCCTCGCAGCCCCCTCGACAAATGGACTGCTGCTGCCCTTTCTCCTCCAGATGGCAGGGGTCGGGGTTTCCCTTGGAATCGAAGTGGCCGATGTCCGGGTTGTCGCAGGAATAAACGACGTCCTCCGTTTCCTCCTCGCATCCCAGGACGAGCGCCGACATCGAGAGCAAAACGAACACAAAAGGCGAAGTCTTCATTCCGTGGGATCCTTCGTTCCGTATTGCATGATGTCGTAAACGATCTGCATCGAGAGGACGCCGAAGACAGGAAACGGCGGGCCCCAGATCTGGTCGAACCTCGCGTCCACGCGGAGCGTGGGTTTGGCGAAGGTGTACCCGCCTTCGGCGAGAACACGAAAGGCGAGCCTCTGCGTGAAGCGCCGGTAAAACTCGGCGCCGACGAGCCCCGCCGCGCTCGACCCCTTGGATTCCAGGGGACCACTCGGCGTCTCGTTCCAGCCGTACCAGTCGCCGATCCGAACGCCGCCGAAAACCCCGAGAAACTCCAAGGGGCGGAAGCCGATGTGCGCGAAGAGCGAGGCATTGTATCCACGCATCGGCGCCCGAAAGCGCTCCTCGGGGACCACGGCCACGGCGAACGTCGTGCCCAGGTCCCACAGCCACATCGGGCTCCGGATGCTCAGGTTCACCATGCCCCCCGCGTGATAGAGGCTGGGGACGGGCCCGCCGATCTGGGCGAGCGGGCCGGCGGCGACGGAGAACGCCTTGAGGCCCCGCGGGGTCGATGGCGCCGGTGATGGGGTTGGTCCGGGGGCGGCGCCGGGTGTTGCGTTCCCGGCGGAGGAAGCGACGGCCCCGAGAAATACCGCGCCTCCTACGCCCAGGGCCAGACGTCGACAAACCGGCATCCCCAGGCCTTACCCGGGGGTTTTTCCGGGGTCAAGGGATGTTTGTCTCAGTACGCGCTTGCTTCATGGCCCCACGGGAGGGCCGAATATCGCAATCGTGGCGCTATCGTGCACAGCCCGGACGTTGTCGGCCGTCCTGGTTGTGGCCTCGATTTCTTCTTGCCGCCCCCCTCGTTCTGTGCCCTACCGCCGCCGCCAAGCCCCCCGGAGCGCCTCCGCAATCGCGGCCGCCAGCGTGCTCTTCGTGGTCATCCCTCGCATCTCCACGCCGAGCTCCACCAAGGTCCGCGCCACGGCCGGCCCGATTCCCGACAGGATCACCTTCGTCCCGAGTAGCCCCGCCGCCCCCGCCGCCGAGATCAACGCGTTCGCCGCCGACGTGTCCACCGTGGGCACGCCCGTGATGTCGAGGATCGCCGTCGTCGCCTGGTGCTCCTGGATCCCGGCCAGGAGCGTTTCGAGGATCTGCTGCGCGCGCGTGTCGCCGATCGTGCCCACGAGCGGCATCGCGATCACGCCCTCCGCGATCGGCACGAGCGGCGTCGAGAGCTCGCGGATCAGCGCCTCCTGCGAAGCGATCACCTTCGCTTCGAGCTCCGCGCGCTCCACTTCCTCCCGCTGCTCGTCCGAGAGGTCCCGGACGATCGCAGCGAGGCCGAGCACCTCCTCGGGGCCGGTGCGCACCACGTAGCAGTCGACCTGCGCCGGCAAGGGCGCGCCTCTCGCGCCGCGCAGCGTGAGAATCCCGCGATACGTGCTGCCGTCGACGAGCGCCGCGTAAAGCGCCTCGCGCGTCGATGCGTCGCCCGGCCGGATCGCGTCGACGAGCGGCGTGCCGAGGACCTCCACGTCCCTGCCGAACAGCCGGTGGTAAGAGCCGTTCACGCGCGTCACGTCCCCCTCGGGGCTCGCGATCACCACCGCGTCCGGCGTGTGGTCCGAGAGCGCCGCGAAGATGCGTAGCTCGTCGTTTGCCTTCCGGCGATCGGCCTCGTGCAGCGCCACCGTTCGCGCGAGCTCCGCGCGCAGCACCTCCGCTTCGCGCTCCTTCTCGGCAAGGGCTCGTTCGAGCGCCGCGACGCGCTCCTCGATGTTGCCCTCGCCCCCGGTCGCCACGATGACGCATCGTAGGCCCTTTTCCTCTGGCCCATCCAGTGCTTCCGACCTGGGAACGGGTCCCGCATGGCGCAACGCGTCCGAGGTGCGTCACCAAAAATTGGGCCCGTCGGCGTCGCTTCCGGTAGGGGGGCTTCATGATCATCGCGCTCACCGGACAGAAGGGTGGGATCGGCAAGAGCACGACGGCGGTGAGCCTCGCCGTGGCAGCGCTCTCGCGGGGAAAGCGCGTGCTCCTCGTGGACGCCGATCCGCAGGGCACGGTGCGCACGTGGGGCGAGGTCGCGAGCGAAGCGGGGCACAAGACGCCGACCATCGTGGCCATGGGCGCGCAGATGCATCGTCCCGGGCAGCTCGATGCGGTCTCTCCCGCGTACGACCTCACGATCATCGATTGCCCGCCGCGGCACGGAGAAATCTCCCGCTCGGCCCTCATGGTCGCGGACCTCGCCGTCTTCCCCTCGGGGCCGACGGCCGCCGACGCCTGGGCGCTGACGGCCGCGATCGAAGTGTTCCAGGAGGCGCGCGCGCTCCGGGACAAACTTTCCGGCTGCGTGCTCATCACGCGCAAGCAAGGCCGCACCGCGCTCGCCAAGAGCGCGCGCACTGTGCTCGAAACCTCGGGCCTGCCGGTCCTCGGCACCGAGCTCGGGTTTCGCGTGGCTTACCAGGAGGCGATCGCCGTGGGGAAGGGCGTCACCACGTACGCCCCGCGCGACGCCTCCGCCAAAGAGATCTACCAATTGCTCGACGAGCTCACGAGGTTCCACCATGGCCAAGAAGCAAGTCGCGGTTTCGCTCCGCAAGCCGCCGTCGCCTGAATCGATCGACGCATTCGTCAGCGGGGACGAGCCGCCCGCCGTCGCGGCCGCGCCGAAGCGCACGCGCCGCGCGTCGGCGAAATCGGAGAAAGTGGCCGAGACCTCGCCCGTCCCGCCGAGCGTCACGCCCGTCCCCGAGAGCGCCGTCGTCGCCGTCGAGGCACGCGCCGAAGCACCAGCCGAGCCTGCCGCTGCGCCTGCCGAGCCCGTGGCTGAGCCCGCGCCCGCGGCTGCGCCCGCGCCGCTGCCCGAGCCGACGATCGTGGGAGGCGTGCCGCTCCGTGCGGTCACCGTTTACCTCACGCCCGAGCTTGCCGAGCGCCTCACGGTCCATTGCATTCAGCACGACCGCGATCTGAGCAACGTCATTGGCGAGGCCCTCACGAATCACCTCGCGCCGCGCCTCGGCGCCGGCCCGACCGAAGGCGCCCCCGCGCCCGGCGGCGCCTCGCCCCCGCGCCCCTCCCCGTTCTGGGGCAACGCGCCCTTCCCGCGTGTGGAATGGCCTCCGCGTCGCTTCGACCAGATCGTGGAAATCGGCCGTATTCTGCTCGATGTCGTCCGTCGGCGTGGATACGCCGCGACGGCGTAGTCCTGCACGTAACGAAATTCCGTCCCGTGCGGGCACCTCACATCCCGGAGAAATCTTGCACGGCCGTTGAAAGCGCCCGTCGTTTGCGCTGAACATGGCCCCTCGGCGCCGGCCCCCCCCGTCGCCGTGACTTCGTTACGCTACGACTCTCAAGGCTTGGCGGTTCTCGCCTCGGACGTTCCGAGGGAGGCCTCCAAACCCCCTTACTGAGGAGCTTCTTCCCATGCGAATGAGCCGAGTGGGTCTTCTGTCGTTGTCTCTCGTCACGCTGTTTGCGCTCGGTTGCGCCGGGGAGACCGGTCCGGCGGGGCCCGCGGGACAGCCGGGCGAGGAGGGGCCGAGCGCGGACCCGAGCATCAGCGCCATCACGCCGAGCAAGGCGTTCGTCTCGCGCCGCGCCGAGGTCACGGTCAGCGGCTTCAACACGACCTGGACCGACGCCGCGACGCTCGACTTCGGGCCGGACATCACGGTCGTCGAGAAGAAGATCGCGAGCCCGACGGGGATCGTCGCGGTGATCGAGATCTCCGAGAAGGCCGCGGTCGGCGCGCGCGACGTGAACGTCACCGAGGGCGGCTCGACGGTCACCTACAAGGGCGCCTTCTCCCTCGACGCGCCGCTCGAGGTTTCGTTCGAGGGCACGCAGGCGCAGGGCTCGATCCTCATCGCGAGCGCCAAGCAGAAGGATCTCTCGACGCCGTTCGACCTGACGACCACGGGCGACGGGCTCTTCGAGCCGATCGTCTACACGAACCTCGCCGTCTCGGGCTCGGAGGGCGTCTTCGGCAGCGTCGAGGACGCGCAGCTCTACGGCGCCTCGATGATCGTCTTCACCGACGTGAAGGCGGCCGCGGGGGCTGCTGACGTCGCGATCGCGAGCGGCCCGCAAGGCGAGGAGATCCTCTCGCCCGCGACGGGCGGCTTGCAGATCGCGGCGCGCGAGCCGGTCGCGCTCACGGCGGGCATGAGCATCAGCGGCACGGTCGATCAGCCGTTCGCCACGCTGCTCTACTCGTACACGCCCTCGGGTCCGGGGAAGATCATCTCCGTCGAGGCGCTGGCCGACTCGGCCGACGCGGCGACGGGCTTTGCGGTGCTGCCGGCGAGCGGCAAGTTCTCCGAGCTGCTCGCGTTCGAGACGGCGCCCACGCTCGAGGTCGGCGCGGAGCCGGTCTACTTCGTGTACTGGGACAACTCGGGCACGGCTGGCTACAACATCGACGTGACGGTCAAGGAGATCGTCCCGGCGGAGACCGAGCCGAACAACGTCTGCGGCGAGGCGCAAGCGGTCACGGCGCTGCCGGCGACGCTCGACGCGTTCAAGATGGCGGACAAGGACGACCAGGACTGGCTCGTCATCGACGTCGTGGAGGCGGACGTGGGCAAGGTCATCCACGTCGTCACGTCGCCCGGCGAGGCGCAGACGGACACGGTCGTCGAGGTCGTGGGTTCGGACTGCACGACGTCGCTCGGCGTGAGCGAGGATTCGAACTACCACGAGGACTTCACGAGCGAGCCGATCACGGCGCCCGGCAAGTACTTCATCAAGATCTCGAACTCGACGTACGGCTACTCCGGCGCCCTCTACAACGTCGCGATCACGCTCGAGTGATCCGAACGTGAGGGGGAGCGCGCTCGTCCTTGCGCTCCCCCTTGCCCCGCCCATTTCCCGGAAAAACCTCCTCGCCGTCCCGAGCGTCTTGACGCTCGCTCGGGTCTTGGGAAAGCTCTGCCCGCTCGCCCAAGAGGAGGGAACGACATGACCACGCAAGAACCGTCGAAGCCGGCCCCGTCGAACTGGCCCCGCATCTCGTCCGCGCTCTACTACGAAGATTCGAGGGCCGCGATCGACTGGCTCTGCCGCGCCTTCGGGTTTCAGGTGCGGCTGCTCGTCGAGGGGGAAAATGGGAGGGTCGAGCATTCGGAGCTCGTCTACGGCGACGGGCTCATCATGGTGGGTCATCCCAAACCGGAGAAATTGCCGCACACGCGGGCCCCGAACCAGCTCGGCGGCGCGAACACGCAGAACATCCTGGTGTACGTCGACGACGTGGAGGCGCACTGCGCGCGGGCCCGGGCCGCGGGCGCGAGGATCGTCAAGGAGCCGGAGACGGTCGATTACGGCGAGGAATACTGGTCGGACCGCGGATACGAGTGTGTGGACCTCGGCGGCCATCACTGGTGGTTTTACCAGCGGCTGCGCGATCCGAAGACGGGCTGAGCGTCAGGGCTTCTGCACCTCGATCGTGCTCTCCCCGGCGGCCTTGGGGACCTTCACCCACAGAGAGCGCGTCTCGGCCTCGTAATGGAAGCCCGAGGGCGCCGCATCGAACGCGTCCCGCGTGGCGTGCTTGGTCGCCGCATTGCCGGAGACCGTGACGCTCGCGGGCTCTTCCTCCACGCGGACGCGGAACAACGTATCGACGAGCGTGCGCGAAATCGTCACGGAGGCCCCGCTGGCCGTCGCGCTTGCCTTGACCGTGGTGACCACGTCATCCGTGTCGTGCAGGGAAAAACTCGTCGACGTCGCGTCCGGGAACACGAGCACCGTCAGCTTGCCGGCCGAAGCTGCATTGCCGAGCCCGGTGACGTCGTCCGCGACGTGCATCGGCACGATCGCGCCGGCCCGGTAATACAGCGGCACCTTCTGCAGATCGGCCGAGAAATCGGCGGCCACCGTGGTTCCGCCTTCGAGCGGCGCCGCCGACGGCGTCCAGAAATCATAATAACGCGCGCCTGCCGGAAGCGCGACGTCCCGCTTTCCCGTGCCATCGAGCAGCGGCGCCACGAGGAGCGCGTCGCCGATCGCATAACGATAATCCTTGGGCCAGCTCTCCTCCGCGCCCACGGGCCGCACGGGGACCGCGGCCCCGGCATAGGCCTCCTCGGAGAGGCTGTACCAGAACGGGACGAGCTCGTGGTGGAGCTTCGACCAGAATCGATAGATGTCGGCGATCTCGGTCCCATTCTGCGGCACGGTCCAGGGCGTGATGTTCGCGCGGCCGTGGAGCTGCATGAACGGCGAGAGCGCGCCGATCGCCGTCCAGCGCGCGAAATTCACGGGGTCGAGCGGGATCTGTTCGCCGAGCAGGTCCTTGTCGTCCCGATCGAGATACCCGCCGATGTCCGACCCGAGCACCACGTACCCCGCGGCGGCTGAGCGGAACATGTGATCGAGCGAGTCTTCGAGGCCCACCCAATCGCGGCGGTTGTCGCCCATCCACGCGACGGGCGCGTGCTCCTTGCGGGCGAAGAACCGGCCCTTGAAATCGTACGACTCGTCCCACGCCCGGACCATCGTGACGAACTCGGGCCCGCGCCGCGCCACGCCATGGGCCAAGAAATCCTGGTAATAGGCCTCCGAGTATTGCTGGTGCGGCACCGGCCCCGCGGCCGTCGCGACCGTGTCGAGCCGGACGTAGCTGTCGCCGAAATCGATCTTCCAGCCGTCGATCCCCATGTCGAGCACGCCGTTCTGCTGCTCGTGCCACCACGCCCGCGCCGACGGATTCATGAAATCGACCGCGGCGCCCGAGCCCTTCCACCACGAGAAACGCAAGCCTTCCTCGACGAAGTAATTGCACGCCTCGCCCTCCGCGAGGTTCGGTGAGGGGCCCTCGTAGGCATCGCCGCCGTCTTCGAGGTCGTACGACACCGAATTCACGAGGTTCGTGATCCAGAGGACGACACGCACGCCGTCCGCGTGCATGTCGTCCACCATCTTCTTGAAGTCGGGGTAGCGCGAGGGGTTCGGGATGAACGTGTTGTAATGGGTTTCCCAGGGGCTATCGAGGACCACGGCGCCGACGGGGATGTCTCGCTCGCGGAAGCCGGACACGAAGGCATACGTGTCCGGGCCGTCCGAGATGTCCTTGGAGATCCATGGTTCGAATGCCCAGCGTGGCGTGTGACGCGCAGGCTCGGGCAGGTTCTCGGCCGGCCGGACGCAAGGGTCGGTCGGGCTCGCGGGCGGCGTATCCAGATCCTCCGGGCACCCGAGGAGCGCAAGGAGAGACAAAGGCAGAACACGGAGCGAGGGCGAAAGCATTTTCATTCCGCGAACCTATCGCGGCTCGTCCGCCCCTGTCACCCGCTCGGCGCCGCCTGCCTCGTTCCGGGGCGCGTGGTACGATCGAGCGATGCCCCCGATCACGCCGGTCGACATCCTCGCCTCGGGATTCAAGGCGAATCCATTTCCATTCTACGCCCGCCTCCGGGCCCAATCGCCCGTGTTTCCCCAGAAGCTCGAGGACGGGCGCACGGCGTGGCTCGTCACGCGATACGACGACGTCGTGGCCGTCCTCAAGGATCCGCGCTTCGCCAAGGATCGCACGAAGGTCCTCACCCGGGAGCAACAGGCGAAGCAGCCGTGGGTCCCGGACTTCATCAAGCCCCTCGAGCGCAACATGCTCGACGTCGACGAGCCCGATCACCGTCGCCTGCGCAACCTCGTCCACCAGGTATTCACCCCGCGCATGGTCGAGGACATGCGCGTGCGCGTGCAGCAAATCGCCGACGATCTCCTCGCGAAGGTCGCGGCACGCGGCCGCATGGACCTCGTGCGTGATTATGCGCTCCCGCTGCCGCTCACCGTGATCGCCGAGCTGCTCGGCATCCCCCCCGAGACCCGCCCCAGGTTCCATCGCTTCTCGAAGGCGCTGATGGAGACCACCTCGAACGTGAAGATGGTGCTCGCGCTCCCGCAGTTCTACTTCATGGTGCGGTATCTCCGCGCGCTCATCGCCGAGAAACGCGCGCGGCCCCGGGACGATCTCCTGAGCGCTCTCGCGCAGGCGGAGGAGGAGGGCAGCCACCTCAGCGAGAACGAGCTGCTCGCGATGATCATCCTCCTGACCGTCGCCGGGCACGAGACCACGGTGAACCTCATCGCCTCCGGCACGCTCGCGCTCCTGCAACACCCGCGCGAGCTCGATCGGCTCCGCCAGAATCCCTCGCTGATCAAATCGGCCGTCGAGGAGCTCCTCCGGTTCACGAGCCCCGTCGAGATGGCGACCGAGCGTTATACCCGCGAGGACGTCGAGCTCGCCGGTGTCAGGCTCCCCCGCGGCGAGCTCGTGCTCGTGGTCCTCGCCTCCGCGAACCGCGACGCCGCCCAGTTCGAGGACCCGGACAAACTCGACCTCGCGCGCGACCCGAACCGTCACGTCGCGTTCGGCCAGGGCATCCATTATTGCCTCGGCGCCCCGCTCGCGCGGCTCGAAGGGCAGATCGCACTCGCCACGCTTTTGCGCACGCTGCCCGATCTCCGCCTCGACGCCGCGCCGCACACCCTGCGCTGGCGCCCCACGTACGTCGTGCGTGGGCTCGAAGCGCTCCCCGTCGCGTTCTAGCCCCTTCCAAAACAAAACCCCCTCTCATCGCGCGGAGGAGAGGGGGCTTCGGGACCTACGAGCGGGCGTGTTTTACTGCTTGTCGCCCTTGCCGCCCTTGTCCTTCGACTGCAGCGCCGAGAGGTCCTCGGCGATGATCGCCTTCGGGTTCATGATCTCGAAGAATGCCTTCTTCGCCATCTCGCCCGTCTCGCCCTGCTCCTGACGGAGCGCCATCAGCACGCCGCGCTCCTTCATGAACTTGAGCGTCTGGATCGCGCCCTTCTTCCGCGCCGCATCGCCGCTCTTCGCGTCCTGCCAGAGCCGGTAACGAAGCACGACGCGCGTCTCGGAGTGCGGGCCGTTGTCGAACTTGAGGTTGTCGAACTGCGACTGCAGGCGCTGACGCGACCACTCCTGCGGCACGTCCGCCACCTTGATGCGCGCGATGGCCTCGGCGTTCGCCACCCAGCGGTAGATGTTGCCGCGCTTGAAGTCCTCGTCCGACCAGTAGCCGAACGCGCGGAAGTAGTGGTCCTTGAGGTCGTTCAGCGCGTCGGGGCCGAAGTCGCCGTACATCGCGACCGTACGGGCCGCCGTCTCCGCCGAGCCGCCGAGGATCAGCGCGAGCGCCGCCGCGTTGCGGATCTCCGGGTTCTGGAGCTTCTCGAAGAGCTTCGCCTCCGTCCCCTGATCGAAGCCGCCGATGCCGATCGCGCGGGCGTAGGCCATGCGCAGGCCGATGTCGAGGTCGGGCGTGAGCAGGTCCGCGAGCTCGCCCGCGATCGCCGGCACGGGCTTGAGCGAGAGCGTCGAGGCGTAGCAGGCGCCGATGAGCTGCTTGCGCGGCTCCTTCTTCGCCCCGTACTCCTTCGCCTTCTTCGCGACCTCGCTCATCGTCTTGTCGTCGGCGCACCACGCGAGCGCGTCACAGGCGGCCTGACGCGCCTCCTCGTGCCACGACTCGTCCTCGATGAGCTCCATGAGCGGCTTCGAGGCCTTGCCGTCGCCCCATTGTCCGAGGCCCTGCGCCGCGCCGTAGGCCACCGCGCGGAGCGCCATGCCGAGCATCGCCAGGCCCGCGCCGTTCAGCGCCTCCTGCGTGATGTCCATCTTCTTGTCGGGCTTGCGCTTGAACTGCTCGAGCAGCTTCGGGAACGTCGGCTCGTCCTTCATCAGGCCGACGTAGCGGAGCGCGCTCTGCGCCGTCTCGAAGGCCGTGGGGAAGGGAGGCTGCGCGCCCTCCTTCGGCAGCGGATCCTTCGGGAACGCCCAGTCGCGCAGATCGTTCTTGATCTTGTCGCTCTGCACGGCGGCGAGGAAACGCAGGCCGTTCGCGTGCGGCTGCGGGCGGTCCTTGATCCAGAAGATCACGCCGTCCTCGGCCGCGGCCTTGAGCTCGTCCTTCTTGTCGGTGTGGATCATCGCGAGGTCCGCGAGCATGCGGCTGGCGACCACGCGCGGCAGATCCGTGCGCGAAAGGTGGCCGCCCTCGTCGGCCTCCCAGAACCGCTCCTGCGCGTAGAGCTTCGAAGGATCGGCGCGCATGCGCTCGCCGAGGTACTTCGCCGCGCGGATGTCGCCGACCTCGGCGAGCCGCGTGCCGGCCTCGCCCTGCCAGTGCAGCGTGGGCTTCGAGCCCTCGAGCCACTTCACGAGCGAGTCACCGACGCGCGGATCGGCGACGTCCTTCATCATCTCCATGAGCTGCTTCGTCTGGAACCACTCGGTCTCGGCCGGATCCTTCTTCACGCTGGCGAGCGCGAGCACGAGGCCTTCGCCGCCGATGCCGTCGCGCAGCGCTTCGAGGAACTTCTGCCGGTTCTCCTTGCTCGAGCTGCTGAGCGCCGAGAGCAATGGAGCGCGCGCGGTCTCGTCGCCGATCTTGCCGAGGCCCGTCGCGGCCTCGCGGCCGACCTCGGAGTCGGGATCCTTCACGAGCTGGATGAGCGTCTGCGTCCACTTCGGGTTCGCGTCGCGCGAGAGCAGCGTGGCCACGAGCTGACGCACCGACGGGCTCTGATCGCCCGCGAGCTTCGCGAACTCGTCGAGCGACACGAGCTGCGCGAGCTTCTCCGGATCGAACGCGGTGCCGCCGCCGAGACGCTCGACCTTCGACAGGAAGCCCTTCCTGTACTGGTCCATCGCGTCCTTGAAGACCTGCGGCTCCTTCAGCATGACGAGGGCCCACACGATCTGCGGCCTGTCGCTGTCGTCGGCCTCCTTGAGCGCGGCGAGCAGTGCGGCCTTGCCAGCGTCGCCCTTCGGCGATCCGTAGTAGGCGAGCACCTGCGCGGCGACGCCCTTCACGCGGTGATCGGGCTGCTCGAGCGCCTTGGCCGCGTGCGTCACGCCCTCGGGATCCTCGGCGTAGGCGAGCTGGATCAGCGCCTCTTGCTGGAGGGCCACCTCGTTCGGGTTCGCGGCCCAGGTGCGCCAGCGCGGGACCTGGTCCTTCACGGGCAGGACGAAGATGTTCTTCTTCTCCTTGACGACCTGCTCGACCGTCATCTTCTCCTGGCCCTGCTTGATGCCGAAGAAGAGCGCGGCCGCGCCGCCGGCGACGATGAGCAGCGCCACGATGATCGTGACGGGATTGAAGCGACCTTTCTTGAAGTCGCCGTCGCCGAAGTCGGCGCCGCCGCCGCCGCCGCCTGCGGGTGCAGGAGGCACGGCGCCGCCGGGCGGGGCGCCGGGAAGATCGTCGTCGTCCGGCGGCCATTTCGCGAGGTCGAGCCGATCGGGCGTGCGGAGCCTGCGCTTGATGGGCTTCTCGGTGCCCCCGATCCCCCGGGGAGGAGGCTGTTTTCCGTTGGGAAGAGGAGACGGTTCGGGCTGTGAGTTCGGACGATCGAGCATGGTTCCTCCCCGCGTCGCTCTCGTGCGACCGGCGGAGCGGCGGCGCCGCTTTGCGGGGACCGAACATACCAGGGGACGCCTTTCGGGCGCAGCCGCAAAGAACTTGCTAAGAAGAACGGGTGCCGACGCCCGCCCCCGCTCCCTCCGATGGCAAGCTTCGCTCCTGGGTGTTTGCGGGCCTTCTGGGCCTGGGCGCGCTCGGGGGGGTCTCGCTCTTGCCTCGCGTCGTCGGCGGGGGCAGCCCGTTCGAGGGCAAGCCGGCGCCCGACGCGGTCTTCGCGGTCGCGGCGAACGGCGATCCCGGGGCGCGGATGCAGATCGAGAGCCTCAAGGGGCACCCGGTGGTCCTGGACTTCTGGGCGACCTGGTGTGGCCCTTGCGCCGCGCAGGCCCCGATCCTCGACCGCATCGCGCGTCGTTACGAGAAGCAGGGCCTCGTCGTGCTCGGCGTGAACGCGCACGACCCGCCCGCGAAGGCGAAGAGCTACGCCGAAAAAAAGGGACTTTCGTATCCCATCGTGATCGACGCGGGCCAGGAGGCGGCGCAGGCGTACGACGTGCAGAACCTGCCGAGCCTCGTGGTCATCGATCGTGAGGGCCGCGTCGTCCGGTACATGACGGGCCTCGTGGACGAGGCTTCGCTCGACGAGATCGTGGCGGCGACGTTGTAGTGCCTCACCCCCAACCCCTCTCCACTCCGTGGAGAGGGGAGAGGAGGCGCCCATCACCCCTCTCCACGGAGTGGAGAGGGGCCGGGGGTGAGGTCTGGTGCTGCGCCCACTGGTACGCGAGAAACCGCTCCACCGCGGCGAGCGCGTGCCCCGTGCGCTCCGACGGAAACACCTCGAACGCGTGTTGCGCGCCCGGTAGCTCCGCGTAGAGCACCGGCGCGCGGCTCTCGGCGCGCAGAAGCTCCACGAAGAGCCGCGCCTCCTGCACCGGCACGAGCGAGTCGCGATCGCCGTGCACCACGAAGAACGGCGGCGCGTCCTTGCGCGTGAGGCTCATCGGCGAGGCCGCCTCGAACGCCGTGCGATCCTCGTCGAGCTGCTTCTTCATCACGCTCTTCTCGAGGATCGTACGCAAGAGCGTGCCCCTCCAGATCCCGCGCCGATCCGTGAAGTCGTAGACCCCGTAGAACGGCACGCAGGCTTGCACGCGCGTATCCACGTCCTCGAAGCCCGGCTGGTAGCGCGGATCGTTCGGCGTGAGCGCCGCGAGCGCCGCGAGGTGACCGCCCGCCGATCCGCCCGTGATCACGAGGAAGCTCGGGTCCGCCCCGTGCTCCTTGCCGTGCTCGCGGATCCAGCGGATCGCGCTCTTCACGTCGATCAGGTGATCCGGGAACGTGAAGCGCGGCGAGAGCCGATAGTTCGCCGACACCACGACCCACCCGTGCGCGGCGAGCCGGTAGGCGAGGGGTTTGCCCTGGTCGTCCTTGCTCCCGATCACCCACGCTCCGCCGTGCACGAACAGCACCGTCGGCCGCGGCTTCGTGTTGCCGCGCGGCCGGTAGACGTCGAGCCGCAGGTTCACGCCGCCCGCGCGCGAGAAGATCACGTTGCGCACGACCTCCACGCGCCCGTCGAGCACCGGCAGCGGGAAGAGGCGCTGCCGGAGGGAAAAATGCTCGTCGACGTGCGCGCCGATCTCCTCGGGGATCACGCTGCGATACTCCGTCCCGAGCCCCTCGCAGAGCGCCGCCTCCGTCACGTCGCGCGCCTTCCGCGCGTCGATCACGATCCGCACGAGCCCCACCCACGACAGCGTCACGATGAACAGCGCGACCCAGCCGGGCCATCCGTCGAGCCCGCCGGCCCACACGAACAGCGTGGTCGCGACGGCTTGCCAGAACAGGTGATGCGCGGCGAGCTCGCCGGTCAGCCACGACGCGAAGAACCCTGCGCCGACCAGCGGCCAGAACTTGCGGGCCGGCCGGAGCGCGTTCAGCGTGAACATCGCCCCGACCGCTGCGGCGATCAGGAAGAGCACGGGGGCGGGGAGCAGGAAGGGCAGGGGCACGTCGCGTGGAGGATGACCGAGGCGCGTGGTGTTGTCTCGCGCCGCGAGAGCACGAAATGCTGCGTGGGAGGAGCCTTGCCCTGCGGTATCCTGCGTCGCGATGAAGAAGAGGCTCGCGTTCGGAACGCTCGGCGAGCTGCTCGTGCTCGCGCATTCCGAGCAACCGCCGACCGATCCCGAGTGGAAGGCGTACATCGAGGCGTGGGAAGTCCATCACCGCGCGAACGGCCGCTCTCGCCTCCTCGTCTGCACCGAGGGCGGCGCGCCGACGGCGGCGCAGCGCCACATCCTCGACGAGCGCGTACGAACGTTCAGCAGGGACTCCGCGCGCGCCGCGATCCTCAGCGAATCGCTCTTCGCGCGTGTCGTCACGAACGCCTTGAGCGCGATGGAGCACGCGCGTGCGAGCCGCTTCCTCGGCGGGCTCGGCGCGCGCGGCGGGCCCGACGCGTCCCAGATCTACCGCATGTTTGCCCGGACCGACCTGCGCCAGGCGCTCGTCTGGCTCGACGTCTCCCCCGCGCGCGAGCCCGAGGTCGTTCGCTACATCGAGCAGCTGAAGGACGTGATCAAGAACAGCGGCTAACCTTCACGCCCACACGTCTTCGGCCACGCTCGCCACGACCGCGTGCTGGAACCGGAACGTCCGCGCCCGGTCGTACGTCCCCGTCAGGTTCAGCGCGATCTCGTCGAACGAAGCACATCGCGCGTGCCGAAACCCCTCTTCGTAGAGCATCGGCAGCACATGATCGATCCCGAACACCACCGGCTCGCCCATCTCCGCAACGCCGTCGCGCGCTGCGATCGACGACGCGTCGCGCACGTTCCCCTGGCCCATGCGTTTGCCCACGTGGTCGAACAGGATCACCGAGCTCGGGTGCAGCTTTTCCGCGATGCGCCGCAGCGTCGCCCGCACGGCCGGTTCTTCCAGGTAATACGTCACGCCTTCCCAGATCAGGAGCGCCGGGTTGTCCGCGCGAAACCCGCTCGAATCGAGCCGCTCCACGAAATCGTGCAACGCGAAATCACACGGCACGTACGTCGCATTCTCGAACGGATACCCGGGCAACGCGGAGAGACGCGCGAGTTTGTCCGCCTGCGTCGTCGGGTGATCCACCTCGAAGAACCGCACGCCTTTCCGCCCGAGCCGCGCGGCGCGGGTATCGAGCCCCGCACCGAGCAGAACCACCTGGGTACACCCTCGCGCAAGCCAGCGCCGCGTCTCGCGGTCGAAGAGCGCCGTGCGCAGCGCCACGAAGAGTTCGATGTGCGGATAGCCTTGCTCGTAACGCGTCGCGTCCTCGAACCCGCCGGGACCGGCGAGCGTGCGGGCGAACGGATCGTCGCAGAGCGGCGTTTCTCGCTCCGTCGCTCGTGCTCGGAGGGCCGCCACCATCCTCGCCGTTCGGCTCGGCTGCTGCATCGCCTCAGAATGACAGGGTATGCCGCGGTGCGCAATGTCCACGTTTCAACCGGGACGGACCACATGCCTCGTGGAGGTCTGTCATGTAGGATCTCACCGTGACGACCCTGCGCCGCGTCGGTTTTCTGGGCGACGTCCACGCCGAGGACGAACGGCTCGCGCGTGCCATCGACGTCCTCGAGGCCGAGGGCGCCGAGGCGCTCGCGTGCGTCGGGGACATCGTCGACGGCAAAGGCGACCTCGAACGCGTGGTCGACCTGCTCCGCGAGCACCGGGTCGTCACGGTACGCGGCAACCACGAGCGGTGGTTTCTCGCGAACGACATGCGCGACCTGCCCGACGCGCACGGCCGCGATCGGGTCTCCGAACCGGCGCGGACCCACCTCGCTTCTTTGCCGACGATGGTCGAAATCCCCACGATCGCCGGCTCGATCTTGCTTTGCCACGGCCTCGGCGAGGACGACATGGCCGGCGTTTCGCCGTGGGATCCGGACACCTGGCTCCGCCACGACCCGTCGCTGAAGCGGCTCCTCCGGACGACCTCGATGCGGTTTGTCCTCAATGGTCATACCCACCGACGGCTCGTGCGCCCCATCGAGGATCGCCTCTTCGTCAACGCCGGCACGTTGTATCGCGATCACGACCCGAGCTTCGGCCTCCTCGACCTCGAAGCCTCCGTCGTGCGCACCTGGCTGTTCGATCCGGACCTCTCCGTCCGCGAAATCGCTCCCACGCCCTTCGACCTCGCCGAGCCGCCTCCGACCCCGAAGCGCCGGCCCGCCTGAAACCTCATTTCGCCCCGCGGGACGATGTTCTAAGCTCGAATCCATGCGCGCCCTCGCTTCGCCCCTCGTCTCGCTTTTGCTTCTCGTGTCCGCGTGTGGCGGCGGGCCCTCCGCGCAGCAGGAGCCCGCGAAGGCGCCCGTCGTCGAGGTGGGCGCGGGCTCCGCGGCGCCGCTCTTGCTCGCGCAGGGGCCCGAGGACGAGAAGACGACCGTCGAGCCGGTCGATACCTGCATCGAGCGGCTGCGGGACGGCCGGGGTTTGCCCGAGCGCGTGAAGGCCTCGCCCGAGGGGTCGAAATATGCCCAGGCCCTCGCCGCCGAGCGGGCGGGCAACAGGAACGAGGCGAACAACGGGTACCTGCACTTCATCCAGCAATACTACCCGCAATCGCCCTACATCCCGCTCGTCTATGTCGGGTTCGGCGAGCGCTTCTTCAAGAATGGCCAGGAGGACCCCATAAGCCTCGATTTCGCCGAGCAGTCGTACCTCGATGTGGTCAAATTCGCCATGCCCACCAACACCGCCTGGCTCGTGGCGCACTTCCGCCTCGCCGAGATCTACCGGCAAAAAGGCGACCACCCGCAGGCGCTCTCCTCGCTGAAGAAGGTCGCCGACGCCGTGGCGAAAGAGCCGGGCGCGCCATGCGCGGCCTCGCTCGCCGCACCCACCCGCGCGAGCCTCGTCACTGTGTATGCCGACGCGGGACGGCCGAGCGCCGCGTTCGATTTTTTCAAGAGAGCGAGCGGGGACAAGGGCGACGAACGCACGAATGCCCTCGCCATGGTCGCCTCCCTCGCGGAGCTTTACATCCAGCAGCAGAAGCACGACGACGCGGCGACGGCGCTGCTCTCGACGAATGCGGAGTTTTACGATGCGGCGTATTGCCGGCGCGAGGGCCAGCTCGTCACGAAGCTTGGGCCTTCGCTCACGGCGACGCGCCGGGACGAGCTCGTCCGCGCGCACTCGCTCCATTGCGTGGCGCGCTGAAAAGCCTACCGCGAAAGCTTGATCCACGCCGCCGCGAGCACCTCGGCGGCCCGCACGATCTCCGCCTCCGTCGTCCCTCGCCCGAGCGTCAATCGCACCGAACCGATCGCCTCCTCCGGCTTCACGCCCATCGCGAGGATCACGCTCGACGCCGATTCGTGCCCGTCGTGGCAAGCCGAACCCGTCGACGCCGCCACCTCCTCCGCCTGCGCGAGCAGCGCCGTCCCGCTCACCCGCGGGAACCGCACGTTCAACGTATTCGGCAATCGTTTCTCCGGATGCCCATTCAGCGCGAGCCCCGGCACCCGCTCCCGGAGCAGGACAAACAGATTGTCACGTAAAACGCACACCCGCGCGCTCTCCGCCGCGAGGTCGCGCATGGCCATCTTCGCCGCGACCCCGAGCCCCACGAGCGACGGCACGTTCTCCGTCCCGGGCCGGATTCCCCGCTCGTGCCCCGCGCCCAGCATGAACGGCGCGATCGGCAGGTCTTTCCGGATGAACAGCGCCCCCACGCCCTTCGGCGCGTACAGCTTGTGCCCTGCGATCGACAGCAAATCCACCCCGAGCGCGCCCACGTCGATCGGCACCTTGCCCACCGATTGCGCCGCGTCCGTGTGCACGACCGCGCCCGCGCGCCACGCCGCCCGCGTGATCTCCTCGATTGGCTGGATCACGCCCGTCTCGTTGTTCGCGTGCATCACCGTGATCACGCCGGTCTCGTCCCCGAGCTTCGCGGCAATCTCCTCGGCGCGCACCCGCCCCTCCGCGTCGACGCCCACCACCTCTATGCGATGCCCGTGCCGCGCGAGCCAAGCGCAGAGCTTCGACGTCGCTGGATGCTCGATCGACGACGTGATCATGTGCCTTCGATCGGGCAGCGCCTCGGCCACGCCTCGGATCGCGAGGTTATTCGCCTCGGTCCCGCCCGACGTGAAGACGAGCTCTTCCGGCGTGCATCCGACGAGCGCCGCGACCTCCACGCGCGCCGCCTCGATCGCGGCCCGCGCGCGCCTGCCGTACACGTGGCTGCTCGACGGATTGCCGAATCCGCCGCGCAGCCAGGGCAGCATGGCGTCGACCACCTCGGGCAAGAGCGGCGTGGACGCGTTGTAGTCGAGGTAGATCGGATCTTTGGCGTGCACGATCTCTCGCGGTACTCAGCCCCGGCCTTCGCGTCAAGCGCGCTTTTCGCCGCGGAGCCCGTGCGACTGCCTTGACGTGTCGCGCCTGCTCGTGTCCATTCGTTATGGGCATCGCACCCCGACGCCCGCTTGATCTGGAGACACACGATGAAAATGCTTGGTATCCTTGGAATTCTGATCCTTTCCGCGACCTCCTTCCTCGCCTGCAGCAGCGGCGAGGGTGAGAGCAGCAGCAACAATACGCCTCCCGCCTCTTCGCTCGACGTCACACCCTCGATCAGCGCGTGTGGCGGCTTCCTCGGCGGCTCGGAGAGCGCGAAGATCCCGCCGTCCCCCGATCCGGCCACGTATTGCGAGGCCGAGCGCCTCCTCTGGAATTACGACCCCGAAACGCGCACGCTGGGCTTCCTCGACGCGCGCATCCAGCTCAATTGCTGCGGCGAGCACTCCATCGACGTCGCCGTCGAGAACGGTGTCCACGTCGTCACGCAGACCGACGCCCCGGAAAAACTCGAGGACGGCAGCGAGGCACGCTGCGGCTGCATGTGCGTCTTCGATTATGCGGCCGACATCGCGCCTGTCGAGAGCTCCACGATATCGCTGCGCATCATGCGCAACGTGACGGACGACGACCCGCCCGTCACGCTCGTCTGGGAGGGCATGGTCGACCTCACGGCCGGCTCGGGCGAGGTCGTCCTCTCCACGGCGAGCGCCGAGCCCTGGTGCAGTAACAAGGAACCCTGATTCTCGGGGCTTCCCCGCGCGCGCGGCCTCGGTTATCCTCCGGCGCGAAAAGCGGTCCGGAGGGCAGATCATGGCGGAAAAGTACCGGCTGGTGACGCGGAGCGACTTCGACGGCCTCGTGTGCGCCGTCCTCTTGAAGAAGCTCGGCATCCTCGACGAAATCAAGTTCGTCCACCCGAAGGACATGCAGGACGGCAAGGTCCCCGTCACCGATCGGGACATCACGACGAACCTCCCGTACGTCGAGGGCGTCCACCTCGCCTTCGATCACCACGCGAGCGAGACGCAGCGGGTCGGCAAGCGCCAAAACCACATCATCGACCCCCACGCCCCCTCCGCCGCGCGTGTCGTCTTTCGCCATTACGGCGGCAAAGAGAGGTTTGCCGACATCCCCGACGAGATGATGGAGGCCGTCGACAAGGCCGACGCCGCGCAATTCTCCCGCGACGAGATCCTCTCGCCGAAGGGCTGGGTCCTCCTCAACTACCTCATGGATGCGCGCACCGGCCTTGGCCGATTCCGACAGTTCCGCATCTCGAACTACGACCTCATGATGCGCCTCATCGACGCGTGTCTGCAGCATTCGGTCGAGGAGATCCTCGAGATGCCGGACGTCAAGGAGCGCGTCGACATGTATTTCGAGCACGAGAAGCGGTTCAAGGAGCAGATCCGCCGCTGCTCCACGGTGCACAAGAACCTCGTCGTGCTCGACCTCCGGAACGAGGAGACGATCTGGGCGGGCAACCGTTTCGTGATCTACGCGCTCCACCCGGAGTGCAACATCTCGATCCACGTGATGTGGGGCCTCAAGAAGCAGAACACCGTCTTCGCCACCGGCAAATCGATCCTCGACCGCAGCAGCAAGACGAACGTCGGCACGCTCATGCTCGAATACGGCGGCGGCGGGCACGAGGCGGCCGGCACCTGCCAGATCGACAACGACAAGGCCGACGACGTCCTCCAGACCCTCATCGCCCGCATCAACGAAGGCGGCTGATCGCGGACTTCACGATCGTCGTTCACAACCCTCCTGCGCCGTCGTCCATCCCTCGCCATGATCAAACGTCGCTCGTTCCTCGTCGGCTCGCTCGCCGCGGCCGCGTCCACGACCCTCGGCTGCGCGTCCCAGCCCCCCACGCCGCCCGCGGATCCTGCGGGCGCGGCGGGCGCGGGCGCGGCGCCTCCGCCCCCGACGAACCAGAAAAAAAGCCTGCTCATCCTCGGCGGCACGGGGTTCGTCGGGCCTGCCGTCGTCGAGGCGGCGCGGGCGCGCGGATTCGCCATCACCCTCTTCAATCGCGGCAAGACCCGCCCCGAGCTCTTCCCCGACATCGAAAAGCTCCGCGGCAACCGCGACCCGAGCAAGGACGAGGGCCTCAAAGCCCTCGAAGGCCGGAGCTTCGACGCCGTCATCGACACCTCGGGCTACGTCCCGCGCATCGTCCGCGCCTCGGCGGAGCTGCTCGCGAAAAACGTCAAGCAATACATCTTCATCTCCAGCATCTCGGTCTACAAGGACACCTCCAAGCCCAACATGGACGAGACCGCGGCGGTCGGGACGATGGCCGATCCCACGGTCGAGACCATGGGCAAGGAATTCGAGAATTACGGCCCTTTGAAGGCGCTCTGCGAGCAGGCCGCCGAAAAAGCCATGCCGGGCCGTGTCGCCAATGTGCGGCCCGGGTACATCGTCGGCCCGGGGGACGGCACCGATCGATTCACGTACTGGCCGCTCCGCGTCGCGAAGGGCGGCGAAATGCTCGTCCCCGGCACGCCGAACGACCCCATTCAGGTGATCGACGTCCGCGACCTCGCCGAGTGGCTCGTCAAGCTCGTCGTGGACGGCACGACCGGCGTCTTCAATGCGACGGGCCCGGGCGCGCCGCTCACGATGGGCGGTGTGATCGAGGCCAGCAAGAAGGCCTCGCCGAAGAGCGACGTCAAGCTCACCTGGGTCCCGCCCGCGTGGCTGAAGACGAAGGAGTCGGGCGGCGGCGAGCCGATCGACCTGCCGATCTGGGCGCCGCCCGAGGGCGAGAGCGCGGGCTTCCACCTCGTCAACGTCGACCGCGCGCGCAAGGCGGGCCTCACGTTCCGGCCGATCGACACGACCGTCACGGACCTGCTCGCCTGGTTCAATGCATTGCCCCCGGAGCGCCAGGCCAAACGCCGCGCGGGCCTCTCGCCCGAGCGCGAGGCCGAGCTGCTCCGCGCGTTCCACGAGGAATCGAAGAAAAAATAGCCGCCTCAGCGCGGATCGAGCGCCTCGCAGACGGGTGGTTTTACGTTCGTGTTCCAGCGGAACGATTGAAGCCACCCGTCGAGCGTGCGTTGCGCCATCGGGTCGCTTGTCGATTGCAGGAACACGAGCGACCCCGTCCCGCCGCAGATCGGGACCATCACCGCGCGCACCGAGATCGCCGTCTCTCCAATCGTCCACCACCGCTCGATCCCGGCCCCGAGCGGCGTCGCCACGGGTCCGGTCCTCGCGGCCACGACCTGCTTTCCTTCCGTGCCCTTCGCGAGCCCGCCCGCGACGTCGGCGAAGAGTTTTTCCTGGAATCGCGGCGTCGTCACGAGGTCCGAGACGAACAGGGCCCCGCTGACGAGCACGTCGGGGCGGCTGATCCGGAGCTCGAGCCCCTCGTATCCGACGACCGTGTTCAATCCGAGCGGGATCCGCCCGGCGATGCCGAGCCACCGGCTGAAATAATCGTGACCGACGAGAAAGCCAGGCTCGCGCTGCGGCAAGGGCGCGCGTGGCAGGAGCCGGTACGGCAGCGCCACGGACGGGCTCGCGGGCGCGGCGATCGGCGCGTCGAGGATCTGCTTCGCGGCCGCCTCGGCGATCGTCCCTGACAAACCACGCACCACGGCCACGCGGTTTTTCTCGGCGCGCACCACGATCCCGCCGTCGATCGACGTGGCCCCGAGCGAGAGCGCGCGCAGGCATCCGGGCCTCGATTGAATGGCTGTGACGAACTCCGCCGCGTCGCTCTCCGAATCCCACGCCGTGCTCCACAGCAATCCCACGCCGCCGTTCGGCGCCGCAACCAGCGTGTATCGATCGCCGCCCCAGCCCGCGGCCGCCGCGGCGGACAATGGCGAACATCGATCGAGCACGACACGTGTCTCCAGCTCGCCGAGCGTCCCTTCGTCGAGCGTCCGATACCCCTCGGGCGCGCGCGGCGCCGCGAGCATGACGGGCCGCTCCCCGGCGAGGTATTTTTCGGGGTGGATCACCTGCTCGGTCGACACCGGCGGCGACACGAACATTCGATTGACGAGATCGAGCCCACCCGCGCGATAAAGCTCCGCGACCATGGCCGTACCGGCGTGATACCGGAAGAGGAGCCGCTCGCGCACGATCGGCAGCGCGCGAAACAGCGCCGCGTCCCCGTCCCCGGCGACGAACCGCTCGGCCGGCACATCACGCATCACGTCCGCCGCCCGTCGCACCATGCGCTGGAATGGCACGCCGCGCTCCGCCGCGAGATACGCGAACATCGTGAGCATCGCATCGCCTTCGAGCAGCGATCCGTACGCGAGAACCTCGTCCGCGCCCATCGTCGCCTGCTTCTGCACATCCGGCCGACCGAAGCTCTGATCCTGCAACGCGTGCTCGATCTCGTGCGCGAGGATCGCACGCTCTTTCTCGGCCTCGGCCTCGTTTCGAGGCCGAGACGCGCGCACCACGATGATCCTTTGTTCGTGATCGTAAAACCCGCGCACTTGCTCTTCGAGCACCTCGCGCGTGCTGCTCGGCGGCGCGGCGCCCGGCTTTCCGTCGGGCAGGAGATCGAACGCCAGATGAAATGCCTTCCGCGCCTCGTTCTCGGCCGCCGCCGCCTTCCGCTCGGCCCGCTCGCGCAGCGCCGCCAGAAACGCCGGTTCGTCGAGCAAATACACCGGCACGGGCGCGCGTTGCGGCAATCCGCGCAGATGCGCGACCTCGGCGACGAGCGCCTGAATGCGCTCCTGCGTGAGCGGCGCCGGAGGAGCGGCCGCGGCGGGGTTTTCCGCGGCAGGCGGCGGGGACCCGGCACAACCGGCGAGGGCGAGGAAAAGCCCTACCGCACCGGCTCTTT
Source organism: Polyangium jinanense (assembly GCF_028435265.1). GTDB lineage: Bacteria > Myxococcota_A > Polyangia > Polyangiales > Polyangiaceae > Polyangium > Polyangium jinanense. Next base: position 324,675 of record NZ_JAGTJK010000002.1, read on the forward strand.
GACCTGCTCGATCACCCATCGCGCGATCTCCTTCGCCCCTGGCCCCGCGAAATGCATTCCATCCGGCCGGATCGCCGCCCCGTCGCTCTCCATCGAGCATTGTCCCCCGGGGCAGAGGTGCGCCGCGAGGTCGAACATGCGCACGCGCGCATCACGCTTCGCCGTCCGCTCCAGCAGCGTATTGTAGCAATCGACCTGCGCGTTCAGCCCCGGCCTCTGCCACCCGCCCACCGGATACGGCACGCGCGCCAGATACACCCGCCCGCTCTTGTCCGCGAGGATCTTCAGCTTGCGCTCGAGCTCGTCCGCGTACGCATCGTCCCATTCCGCCTCGCACACGTGCTGCCAGCGCCCGTCGATCTCCACCGGCGCGAAATAGCCCCCGCCGAGCACCACGAGCGTCACGTCGGGGCGTAGCTCCTCCACGTCGCTCGCCCAGCGCTTGCCGCAATCGCCGCCGGCGTGCGGCTCGTTCGTCAGCGAGCGCGTCGGCAGCTTTCCCTCCATGATGCTGCAATTCGGCGTGCCTCGCTGGCTCACGATCGTCCCCGTGCCCGCCTGCACCGATTGCATGCGCTCGCCGAGCGACTCCGCCACCGAATCGCCGATGATCAGAATCTTCACCGCGTTCGGAGCCGCCGGCCACGGCAAGAGCTGCAGCCCCACCCGCATCACCGCCCGATGCTGCGTGCCGACGAGCAGCGCGCCGAGGCAGAGCGCCACCGACGACGAGAGCATGACCGCCGGACGCCCGAACGGCGCGCCGCGCTTGCGGATCGGCTGCTCCAGGAAATGATAGGAGATCAGCGCCACCCCGAACGTCGTCGCGTACCTCAGCGCCGAGAGCCCGAGCCCGGACAAACCAATTCGTTCCGGCCGCAGCACCACGTAGATCGGCCAGTGCCAGAGGTAGAGCCCGTAACTCACGAGCCCCACCCACGCCACCGGGCGGAACGCGAGCGCGCGCGCCACGAGGCTCTGCTCGCCGTGCGCCGCGCACATGATGAGCACGAGCACGCAGAGCTCCGTCCCGAAAAATCCTCCGCGGTAGAGCAGCGGGTTCTGCCCGTCGAGCTTCACCCACGCCACCCCGAGCCCGATCGCCGCGACGAGCCCGAGCCCATCGAGCGCCCGCACCACCGACTTGTTCTTCGACGTCCCGCGCTCGGCCATCAAACACGCGAGCGAGGCGCCGAGGAGGATCGCCACGCCGCGCGTATCCGTGCCCATGTAGGCCCGCGACGTATCCACCCGATTGCCCAGCCAAACCATCACCGCGCCCGACACCACGGCGAGCGCGAGCGACACGCCGAGCATCACCCGCCGCGAGCCCCGCGAGAGGTAGAGCACGCCGAACGCGAGCAGCGGCCAGACAACGTAAAATTGCTCCTCGATCGCGAGGCTCCAGGTGTGCTCGAGCGGCGAGGGCACCTGGAACATGTCCCAGTAGCTCCGCCCCGAGAAAATCGCGCGCCAGTTCGCCACGTACGCCAGCGTGGCGAGCCCGTCCTTGCGGATCCGAGCGAGCTCTTCGGGTTTCGCGAGGTGATGCGCATACGCCGCGACCACCGGCAGGAGCGCGAGGAGCGCCGGGAAGAGGCGGCGCGCGCGGCGAATCCAGAAAGCCTTGAGATCGATCGTCCCGGCCTTGTTCCACTCCGCGAGCAAGAGCGAGTGGATGAGGTATCCGGACAGCACGAAGAACAGGTCGACGCCGAGATACCCGCCGTCGAGCCTTCCATCGTGGAACAAGAGCACGCCGAGCACGGCGAGGCCCCGCAACCCATCGAGCGCGGGCAAATGCGGGATGGTGGCGCGGCGGAGGGGATTGTGCGGTTGGTCGAGGGCAGGCGGGCTCACGGGCAGCCCGGGAGATAGCGCATTCCGGGCGCCCGGGACATGAAGAATGTGCGGCCGATGTCAGTGGACGATGGCGGCGCCGTCGGGCATGCCCGCTTCTTCGGCTTCCGGCTGGGCGGCGCCAGGCCTGCGGACGAGCCGACCCGTGGGCACGAGCGACGAGGTGGAGCCGCGCAGCTCACGGAAGTAATACTTTCGGAAAAACAGCGTCGGCGCGTCGGTCGCGACGGACGGCTCCTCGCCCGGCGGCGGCACCTCGGGCGGGTTCGACGTTTCGAGCACCTCCCGATCCTCGGCGAGGATGTTGTTGAACTTCGTGGCGATCCACGTGAGCACCTCCGAGCCGAAGAACGTCCGCGCCGAGGCGAGCATCATCTTCGTGTGACCCTCGTCGACCGGAATGCAATAGACGGCCAGGGACATCCGGCGCTTCGGATCGTCCATGATCTGGAGCTCCATCGCGTTCGGCTTGCGCCACTTCAAGAACTGCTTCTCGGCCTCCTCGTAGTCCCATTTCGAGTAAATGAGGCCGCCGAAGGGAGCGGGCTCGATGCGCATCTCGAGCGTCGTGTCCGGCCGGAGCTTTTTCCGGGCCTCGCGGCCGATGCTCTTGCGATGGATGAAAGGCAGGTGGGGCGTGTCGAGCATGTTTTCCATGGCCCGCGTCCAGTGCGTCTTCCAGATCTCCTGGGTGAAGCCGACGTGCCACCCCTTCTCGACCAGCACGGGTGGCGGCTCGGGCTCCGTGCCGGCGGGATCGGGGCCTGTGAAGATCCAGATAAGCCTCCCGACCTCGCGCACCGGCACGGCCGTCGCGCCATAACGAGCGCGTTTCTCCGGCGGGACTTGGTTCAGCGGGATCTTCGCGCAGGCGCCGTCCTTCTGGAACGCCCAGCCGTGAAAAGGACACGCGAGACAGCCGTCCTCGTCGATCTGGCCGAGCGAGAGCGCGACGCCGCGGTGCGGACATCGATCGAGGAGCGCGCCGACGCCGCCTTTTCCATCCCGGAAGAGGGCGATCGTCTCGCCGGCGACCTTCACCGAAAGCGGCTTCTTCCCGAGCTCTTTGGCCAGGATGACCGGGGTCCAGACGTTCGCGAAGCTCTCGAACACGTTTGCCTCCCGTTTTTGTTACACCATGTGTTCTAAGAAATCGCGGGTCGTTGTCAAGCCCTCGTCCGCGCCGATCGCGGCGGCCTTGGAGGCGCGCTCTCGGGCGAGGTCCGTGGCCGCGAAATACTCGGTGATCCAGGAGGTCATGTCGTCCTCGCCCGGCGCGCGCGTGGCGCAGAAGAGGACACGCGTCGTCGCTCCGGTTTCGGGGAAGCAGTAGAGCAGCGTGCGCTTTTCGGGGACGTTCGTCGGCAAAAAAAGCTCGACGCAGCCGGGCGCGCGAAACGCGAGCATGGGCTCTTCGGGCGCGCCTTGGGCCCACGTGAAGGGCAGGTTCGCCGGATCGAGCAGCGCCTCGAGCACGCGCGCAAACGGCGCGGACCAGGTCTCTCCGTGGACCACGAGAGGCCGCACCGGATCGATCGCAGGCAACGCCGGACCCTCGGCCGGGGTCTCGCGGCCCGTGAAGATCCAGATGAGCCCGAGGGCCTCGCGCGCGGGCAGGCGAGCCTCCAGCGTGATCACCTCGGGCGGCGAAGACGACGAACGATCGAGACATGCGCCAGGATCTCCGCGCCCGTCGCGGAAGAGCAAGATCGGCTCCCCGGCGACCCGCACGCGCCGGATCTCGTCGCGCAGATCCCACGCGGGCAAGACCGGCGTCCAGACGTTCGCGAAGCCCTCGAACATGGAAGCCTCCGTTTTGTAGAACGCAAGAGTTACGAAAAATTCGAGCGTCGTCAAGGCGGTCGAGCCGGGCCCGCGAGAGGGGGGCCGCGCCCGACGCTTGAACTGGAGGATGGATGTTCTAGAGTACCGAACGAAGGTATGGGCAGGCCCGCAGGTTCACGCAATCCGGACTTCGAGGCGACACGCGCGTCGCTCGTCGCGGCCGTGCAAAAGCGGCTCTCGGAGCCCGACGGCCCACGAGCGAGCTTCCGCGAAATGGCGGCGTCCGCGGGGGTGAGCGTGGCGACGCTGCGTCATTATTTCGGCTCGCGCGAGGGCGTGGTCTCGGCGGTGCTCTCGCTGTGGCACGAGCGCGGGCAGCGGTACTTGCTGGAGGTCGCGACGGGCCCGCTCCTGCCCGTGCGCGCGTCGCTGCGGGGGTTTTTGTTTTATCTGGAGCTCGGCTTCCGGAACGGCGTCGGGGAGGTGCACGCGATCGGCCTCGCCTGCGGCCTGCGGGAGCCCACGCTCGGCCCGAAATACCTCTGCGAGGTGCTCGATCCGACGCTCGAATGCGTGGAGGCGCGCCTCGCGCGGCACATGGCGCGGGGCGAGCTCCGCACGGGGGACGTGCGGCAGATGGCCCTCGCGCTGGTCGCGCCGCCCTTCGTCGTCCTCCTGCATCAAGGCTCGCTCGGCGGGGCGAAGACACGCCCGCTGGAATGGGACAAATTCGCCGACGAGCACATCGACGCATTCCTGCGCGCTTACGGTACGGGCCACGAGGCGCCGCCCGAGCCGGGCGCCGAAGCCTCGTTCGGCGGCGGGCCGCCGCGAAAACGGCCACGCGGCGGGCAAAACGAGGCCTGAACGATCAGCGTTTGTCCGGGTGAAGGCCGAGCGACGTGACCGTCTCCGGCGTCGCGGTCTCGACGAAGGCGCGGATGCTCGTCGCTTCCATGGGCAGATCGTCCATCCAGCGCCGCACGGTCCGGTCTTTTCCGGCCGTGACGAGGGATCGGCCTCCCTCGGCGAACGTCACGGCGAAGACGTGGCCCTCGTGCCCTTCGAGCAGCCGGCTCTCGCCCGCTTCGAGGTCCCATGACCGCACGACGCCGTCCGCGCCCGCCGCCGCGAGCCGGCTGCCCTCGGGCGAGACGTCGAGCCCCGCGACGACGCCTCGACATCCTCGCAGGACGTCGAGCAATCGGCCGTCGGACGTGCTCCACAGTTTTACGTTGGCCTCGCCGCCGAGCGTCGCGAATCGTTTGCCGTCCGGGAAAAACACGAGCCGCGTGAGCCCTGTCCCTGCCGCGTCGAGGACGTGGCGCGCGGCGCCTGTGGTCACGTCCCAGAGCCGCACGGAATGGTCCATGCCGCCCGACGCGAGCAGACCTCCGTCCGGGGAAAACACGAGCACGTGCACCGCGTCGTGGTGGCCGGCGAGAATCGTTTCTCGGCCCGTGGCGACCTCACGCAAGACGACCCGCCCATCGGCGAACGAATACGCGATGCGTGCGCCGTCCGGGGAAAACGCAAGCGCTGTCGCGGCCGCCGAATGCCGCGCGAGGATCTGCCCCTCGCCGCCCTTCGCGGGAAACATTCGAATGGCCCCGTCCTCGCCCGCGGAGACGATGCGCGCGCCGTCCGGCGAAAACAGGACGACATTCGCCGCGCCGGCGTGGGCCTCGAACGAGAGCGCCGCGCCCTGCGTGCTGAAGACACGCACGCGTCCGTCCGCGCCCGCGGAGGCGATCGCCGCGCCGTCGCGGGAAAACGCGACGCCCCGCACCTCGCCCGCGTGCTGGCCCAGCGTCCGCGTCGTCCCGTCCGCGAGGTTCGTCCAGACGACCGCCCCGTCGGCGCTGCCCGAGGCGACACACGTCCCGTCGGGCGAGACGGCGATCACGCCCGCCTCGCGCTCGTGCACGGCCACGACGCGGTCGCGGAGGGCTTCGAGCGAATAGACGCGCAGGCTGTTGTCGTAACTCGCGACGAGCGCGCGCTTGCCGTCGCGGGAAAAGTCGACATCCGACAAGGAATCGTTCGGGCCGCGGAACACCCGCGACGTCCCGGAGGCCACGTCCCAGAGGCGCGCGGTCTGGTCCGCGGAGCCGGTCAACAAGTGCTTGCCGTCCGGCGACAGGGCGAGCGTGTAAATCGTCCCCTCGTGCCCCTTCAGCACGCGCGCTTCCCCCGTGCGGACGTCCCAGATGCGCACGGCGCGGTCGTTGCCCGCGGAGACGAAGCGCGAGCCGTCCGGGAGAAACACGATCGCGCGCACCATGGCGGTGTGGCCTTCGAGCCGCTTCGATTCACCCGTCGAGACGTCCCACAATCGAACGTCTCCTTTCCGGTCGCCCGTAGCCACGAGGGCTCCATCGGGCGAGAATGCGATGGCCTGCGTCTCCTGCGCCTCGCCCTCGAAGCGGCGCTCCGACCCGGTGTCGGCGTCGTAAAGAACGAGCGAACCTGCCCCCACGAACGCGAGGGTGCGCCCGTCCGGCGAAATGACGAGCTGTCGCTCCGTGCCGCTTGCAGACCAGGCACGCTTGCACTCCCTCGCAGCGAGGTCCCACACGCATACGGATCCATCACGACCCCGGGAGGCGAGGCGCCGCCCGTCCGGGAAGAATTGAATCGCGCCGAGCGGCGCCGCGTGTCCCGCGAGGACCGTGGTTTCGCTCGTCTGCATGCTCCAGAGCCGGACCGTGGTGTCCTTGCTGCGGCTGGCGAGCCAGGAGCCATCGGGAGAGAAGGCCGCGTCCCAGACCTCGTCGGTATGTCCTTCGAGCACGCGTGCCTTTGCCGTCGTCACGTCCCAGAGCCGGAGCGTCCGGTCGTCGCTCGCCGTGGCCACGAACCGGCCATCCGGCGAAAAGGCCCCGCGATTGATGCCCGCCATATGGCCCCGGAGGAGCAGCGGGACGCCTCTCGAAATCGCGTCCGCCGCCACGAGCCGCTCGCGCCGATGCCCGCGGAACGACGCCGAGAGGGTCTTGAGCCAGGCGAGCGCTGCGAGCGGATCGCGCGAGGCCGCCGTGCGCGCCTCGACGAGCGTGAGCGTATCGGCGCGCTCCGATTCCCGCCGCTCGGCCTCCGCGGCCCTGTCGCGCTCGCGCCGCGCCTCGTCGCGCGCGTCGAGGACGCGTCCGACCGCGAGCGCGCCCGTGACCGCGAGCGCGAGGGCCGCGGCAAAGGCCATGAGCAACGTCGCGCGATGGCGCCGGCCGAACCGCAGGAGCCGCTCGCGTGCCGAGTAATGGTGTGCCCGGACAATCTGCCCCGTCTGGAAGCAGCGCAAGTCCGCGGCGAGCTCGCCGGCCGTCCGGTATCGGTCGGCCTTGGACCGTGCCATGGCCTTTTGCACGATCGTCACGAGATCACGCGGCACGCCTGGCTGGAGCTTTTCGATGGGCGCCGGCGGCTCGCGCAGCACGCGCCGGACGATATCCATCGGGTAGTTGCCCTCGTAGGAGGGTTTGCCCGCGAGCAGGTGGTACAGAATCGCGCCGATCGCATACACGTCGGCGCGCTCGTCCACGCTGCGCCCCGCGGCCTGCTCGGGCGGCATGTACGCGGGCGTGCCCATGACCACGCCGAGCACGGTGAGCGCCATCGATCCCGACGAGGACGGCGAAGACAATCTCTTCGACGGCAGCTTCGACGAAGGTGGCGGCTCGGAGGATTCCTCGTCGAGATCCTTCGCGAGGCCCCAATCGATGACCACGGTCTCGCCGAACGGACCGAGCAAGATGTTTTGCGGCTTGAGGTCGCGATGAATGACGCGCTCGTTATGCGCATACGCCATCGCCTCGGCGACCGCGAGCACGTGGGGGAGCAGGGCGAGGCGTTGATCGAGCGTGCTCGCCTCCGCGATGAAGTGGTCGAGCGAGCGGCCGGAGACGAGCTTCATCGCGAAAAACGGCTCGCCCGAGGGCCAGACGCCTGCCTCGTAGAGCGGCACGATCGAGGGGTGCTGCAGGCGCGCCGTGATCCGCGCCTCGCGGATGAACCGCTCCTCGGCCTGCGGGTCGCGCGTGATGAGCTCCTTCAGCGCGACGGGGCGATCGAGGTGCGTGTCGTGCGCCCGCAGGATCCGACCGATGCCGCCCTTCGCGACCTCCGATTCCACCGCATACGTCTCCGGATCGACCACGCGCATGCGCCGCATGGCCGCGCTCTCCTCGGCATTCTCGTCCTCGCCGTCGTCCTTGCCGGTGCGGGCGATGAGCGTGTTCATCGGGGGCGCGGGCAGCGTCGCCTCGCCGAGCGTGCCGGGCCGAACGCCTCTCCCCTCCGCGGGATCGAGCGTCGCGGCCTCGAGCGGGGAGGGGAGCGTGCGTCCGGCGGTCACGGCCAATCGAAGAGCGCGCGGCTCGCAAAACCCAGGGTGACGCTCGCCATGTTCGCGGCGAACGCCCACCCGAGTGTTTTTTTCTTACCGATGAAACGAAAATACCCCGCCTCGGCGGTCACGGCGAACGTCTCGGCGATGACCACCATGATCCAGTATCGCGGGACAGCCGAGATCCATAACGAGGGATGAGGCGCGAACACGGCGAGGTAGATGCGCTCCCAGAGGTTCGGAATGACGAACCAGACGATCGGGTGCGTCAGCGCGCTCGCGCCAAATGCCTCGTACACGCGGACGCGGAGCCCATAGACGTAGATGGGGATCTCGACGACCTGCGTGAAGACGAATGCCCAGAACCAGTCCACCCCTCACCCCGCGGGCTGCGCGCGGCGTTTCACTCGGTAGAGGGCGAGCGCGGCCAGGGCGACGGTGATCACGAGCGGCGCCCCTTCGTTCGAGCTCCCGACGGCCGACACGGAGCAGCCCTTTTTCTCGGCCACGGACACGGTCGCGGCGGACGGCGTCGGGCTCGGGGTCTTTGCCTCGGTCGGCTGCGGGGTCTGGGTCTTCGTGTCGGCCGGCTGCGTGGCCGGAGCTTTGGCGCCCGCCAAGCAGCGGAGTAGCTCGCGACCTCGCAAGTCTTTCACGCCGGTGCACGTGCCGGCGGCGCCCGCGGGATCGGCGCATGCATCGCCGGACTTCTTGTTGTAACAGCTCTCTTCGAGCGGCCCGACCTCGTCCGCGGCCGCTGAGGCGGGGCCGACGAGCGCGGCGATCGCGAGGAGGACGCCGGAAAGCCGACGCGAGAAGGAGGGTTTGTCGTGGGAAATGGGGGCGCGCATCAAGCACACCTCGCTCCTTCGCCCGGCGAAGTCAAGGGCGACGGGCGCGTCAAGGTGCGGCGGGGGCGGGGTGGCGGCGTCCGGGGCCGGATCGAGCGCGTGATTCTACCCCTCGACATCCGGCGGGAGGGGGCGGCAGAATGGCGGTCCATGTCTCGATGGGTCGCTTGCGCCGCGCTCGTCCTCGGCCTTGCTTCGGGTCCGCTCGCGCGCGCTGGCGAGCCGGAGAACGTCGCCGTCGTGACGGGCGCGGCGACCGAGGAGGTGAAGGCGACGGTTGACGGCAAACCGCTCGCGCTCGGGACCGGCATGGCCACGCGCCCCGTACGCGACGGGAAGGAGGACGCCCGCCGTTCGGTCTCGGCCTTGGCCGCGCGCGGGCCTCTGCCCGCGACCGACGCGAAGACCGCCAAACCATTGCCTTCCACGACGACGAAAAAGATGCGTGACCTCGGGTACTGAGGGACCATGGCGAGCACGAAAGCCAGCACGACGAAATTGACGAAAACCACCAAAAAGGCGGCCGCGAAGACGGCCAAAACGACGGCGAAGAAGGCCGCTCCCCCGGCGAAAAAGGCGGTCCGTGGGGCGAGCAAGATGGAGGGACCCGGCGGGATACTCGATCGGTTCCGCGCCATTTGCATGAGTTTTCCCGAGGCGACCGAGGTCGAGGCCTGGGGACATCCGACGTTCCGGGTGCGCGATAAAATCTTCGCGGGGATCGGCGGGGAGAACGGCGTGTGGTCGTTCGGGGTGAAGACCACGTTCGAGATGCAAGCCGGGCTCGTGGCCACCGATCCGCGATTCACGATCGCGAAATACGTGGGCAAGCACGGGTGGGTCGACGTGCGACTCGATGAGCAGGACGATGATCCGCTCGACTGGAACGAGGTGCGGGCCCTCGTCGCGGGGAGCTACAAAATGATCGCCCCGAAAGCCCTCGCCGCACGCGTGGACGACTGAGCCGCGCCGCCTCCCCACGTCACATCGTTGACGTATCCGCGGGAAATTCCTTCCGAGGTGTAATCGATTTTGCAGATTTCCCGCTCGACGCTGCCACGAGCGACGTGATAGTCCATTCGTTGGACTGCATAGGTTCGTGGAGAGTGTAATGGATTCGGCTTGGTTCCAGCATTGCCCTGGTATCCTCGTGGCCACGAGCCAGGAGGGCGCGATTTCCGGCTTCAATCCTGAGGCCGAGCGTGTCCTTGGAGCTGAGCGCGTGCGAGGCGGATCCTTGTTCGAGTCCCTTCACCCCGATTACAGGGACACGGTCGCGTCGGCGTGGGCGACGATGAGCGAGGGCGAAGACTGGAATGCCCTCTGCCAAATGCGTGACGCCGAGGGGCTCTATCGCTCGTTCTCCTTGCACGCGCGGCGTGCGCCGGGTCGCTCCGAGATCTACGTCACCATTGTCCCGACGCCGCGCGTCTCCTCGGGTCGGCTCGCCGTGCCGCCTGCCGAAGACCTCGCATTGCTGCCCCCGACCGCGCCCGAGCGTGTCCTTCGCGCGATCCTCGATAGCCTGGATCTATCGGCATACGTGATCGATCAAGAGGGCACGTACCTGCTGCATGACGGCAAAGGATGCAGGACCGGTGGCAACGAGCCCGGGACGCTCATCGGACAGAACCTCTTCGAGCTTTACAAGGACGTGACCGATGGAGTGGCCGCCATCCGTCGCGCGCTCGAGGGAGAGTTCATCAATTCAACGAATGATGCCCTCGACATCCTGTGGGAGAGCTGGTTCGTCCCGATACGCAACAAGGAGGGCGAGACCACGCACATGCTGGGCCTGACGCTCGCCAAGAGGGACATGCGAAAAGCAATGCTCGAGCTCCGGGCGAAGATGGAGCTCATCGAGCGGCAAGAGGAGGTCATCCGGAACCTGGAGACACCCGTGATTCAGGTCTGGGAGAACGTGGTCACGCTCCCGATGATGGGCGTCGTCGATAGCCGGCGCGTGGCGCGCGTGATGGATGACCTGCTTTCGGCCGTGGTGCGCACGTCGGCGCGGTTCGCGATCCTCGATCTGACCGGCGTCGATATGGTCGACACGATGACGGCGAGCCACCTCTTCAGCCTCATTCGCGCGATCCGGCTGCTCGGCGCGGAGGGCATCGTCACGGGGATCCGGCCAACGGTGGCGCAGACGATGGTGACGCTCGGGCTCGATCTGTCGAGCCTGACGACCTGCGCGAACCTGCGGGAGGGGCTAAGGCTCTGCATTCGGCGGATGGCAGACGAGACGCGTGTTCGTCGGGCCGAACCGGCTCAATAACCGACCATGTCCTCCTGCCGCGGCAGGTTCTCCACCTCGCGCGGGCCCTCCGCGAGCAAGGTGCGGCCGCGGCGGAGCGCGAGGTGGCAATCCCGCACTGTGGTGCAATCGCGGATCCAGCCGACGATTTTCGACCGGCCCGCCACGACCTCGACGTCGAACGCCCAGACCATGGCCATGAGCGGCCAGACGAAGAAGCGGCCGGGGCTCACCCGGCTGCGCAGGGCCGGCGGGACTTCTTCGCCGCCGAAATGGCCCTCGGCCGCAGAGAGAATGAATCCGGTGAGCGCCGAGCGGAACGTCTGGTTCGCATAGACGTGCTCGATGCAGCGTTTGTAAAAGCGATACCCGGGGCTCGTCGGTTCGAGGCTCACGGCGCCGAGGAACCCGCCCGCCTCGGTGAGCTCGGCGATGGCGCGCAAGCTGGCGGCGTCCGAGACGCCATTGAAGCGGTCAGCGCCGAGGCCGATCGAGCAGAGCAGCTTGAGCTTCACGCCTTCGAGCGAGGCGACTGCGCCGACGGAAACCGCGTCCTCGATCGGATCGCCGAGCCCCTCTTCGTCGCCGCGCATCAGCGAATCCGAGCCGCCGTCGACGAGGACCACCGCGTCGACGGCGTGCCGGCGGACGAGCTCGGCATAAAAAGCGCGGAGGGCGGGCACGGTGAAGGCCCGTGCATAATAAGCGTAGACGAAATGCGGCGCGCCCTCGGGGCGCTCTTGATCGAGGAAGCTCGCGAGGTGCACCTCGGGGCCGTAATCGGGCGGGGGGCTCGAATGCCCGAGGACCCGCTTGACGACGGCGCCGGTCTCGGCCGTGTACACGACGGGCGCGTCGTCGATGCGCTCGGGCTCCCCGAACGAATAACTACCGAGGATCACGCGCTTGCCGAGGCGCTCGAGCTCGGGCAGGAGCGTCGCGCCTTGCAAGAAATCGAAGCCTCCCCCGCAGCCGCAGAGGAGGACGGTCTCGATGGCGGGGTCGGCGAGGCGCGCGAGGAAGGTCGGGAGCATGGCGCGGTGCCGAGGTTACCACGGCGGCGGTCGAGGCGCGTAGCGCGAGCGCGTCAGCGGCGTCGTTTCGGCGTGCCGGGCTCGATGTGCCTTGGTTGCGCGCGTCCCTCGCCGCGGAGCCGGGCCGCGAGGTAGTCGTGGTTCATTTGCGTGATGACCTGGAGGGGGATGCTTTTCGGGCATGCGGTCTCGCATTCACCCGCGAATGTGCAATGGCCGAATCCCTCGACCGCCGCGGCCCGGACCATGCGCAGCGCGCGCCGCCCTCGCTCGGGCTGGCCCTCCGGGAGTTTTCCGAGGTGCGTGATCTTGGCGCCCGTGAAGAGCGCGGCCGAGGTATTCGGGCAAGCCGCGATGCAGGCGCCGCACGCGATGCACGCCGCGGCATCCATGGCTTGCTCGGCAAGGTCCTTGGGGATCGTCGAGGTGTTCGCCTCCGGCGCATTGCCCGTGTTCACCGTAACGTAACCACCCGCGGCGATGATTCGATCGAGCGCGCTGCGGTTGATGACGAGGTCCTTGATGAGAGGAAATGCTTTCGCCCGGAAAGGCTCGATCCAGAGCGTCTCTCCATCGCGGAAGTTGCGGAGATAGACCTGGCACGCGGCCGCGCCCTGGAGCGGGCCGTGCGCGAGGCCGTTGACCATGAATCCGCAGGTGCCGCAAATGCCTTCGCGGCAATCGCTGTCGAATGCGATCGGTTCCTCGCCGTTTTGCACGAGGCCCTCGTTGACGACGTCGAGCAGCTCGAGCAGCGACATGTCGGGCGAGGCCTCCGCGGTCTCGTACCGGACGAACCGGCCGGGCTCCTCGGGGCTTCGCTGACGCCAGACCTCGAGCGCGATCCGCATCACTTGTAGCTCCTTTGCATGGGCGGGGCCGCCTCGAAGACGAGCGGCTCCTTGTGCAGGACGTGGGGTCCACCCTCGCCGCGCCATTCCCATGCGGCGACGTAGCCGAAATGCTCGTCGTCGCGCAGGGCCTCGCCGTCCGGCGTCTGGTACTCCTCTCGGAAATGGCCGCCGCAGGACTCCTCGCGGCGGAGGGCGTCGCGGCAGATGAGCTCGGCGAGCTCGAAATAATCGGCAACACGGCCGGCGGTTTCGAGCTCCCGGTTCAAGGATTCGCCCTGGCCGGGGATGAGGATTTCCCGGTAAAACCTCTCGCGCATCTCGGGGATCTGGGCGAGTGCGCTTTCGAGGCCTGCGCGGTTCCGCGACATGCCGCATTGGTCCCAGAGCAGCTTGCCGAGCTCGCGGTGGAACGAGGCGGCGGTGCGCTTGCCGTGCACCGAGAGCAGCCGTTCGATGCGGGATGCCGTATCCTTGCGCGCCTCTCCGAACGCGGGGTGAGAATCGTCGATGGACGGCGGCTTCGCGCGCGCGAGGTAGCTGCCGACGGCGAGCGGCGCGATGAAATAGCCGTCCGCGAGGCCCTGCATGAGCGCACTCGCGCCGAGCCGGTTTGCCCCGTGGTCGGAGAAGTTCGCCTCGCCGATGACGAAGAGGCCGTCGATCGTGCTCATGAGATCATAATCGACCCAGAGGCCGCCCATCGTGTAATGAATGGCCGGGTAGATGCGCATCGGGGTGCGGTAGGGGTCCTCGCCGGTGATTTCGGCGTACATGGCGAAGAGGTTTCCATACCGCTCGCCGATGACGCTCGCGCCGAGGCGGCGAATGGCGTCCGCGAAATCGAGGTAGACGCCGAGGCCGCTCTTGCCGACGCCGCGGCCCTCGTCGCAAACAGCCTTGGCCGCGCGGGAGGCGACGTCGCGCGGCGTGAGGTTTCCATAACTCGGGTAGCGGCGCTCGAGGTAATAGTCGCGCTCGGCCTCGGGGATCTGCTCGGGCGTTCGTTCGTCCCCGGCGCGGAGCGGGACCCAGATGCGGCCGTCGTTGCGGAGCGATTCGCTCATGAGCGTGAGCTTCGATTGGTGCTCGCCGCTGACGGGGATGCACGTGGGGTGGATCTGCGTGAAGCAGGGGTTTGCGAAGTACGCGCCGCGGCGATGGGCGCGCCAGATCGCGGTCGCATTCGAGTTGCGCGCGTACGTCGAGAGGTAATAGGCATTGCCGTACCCGCCCGTGGCGAGGACGACGGCGTCGGCGACGAACGTGCGGATCTCGCCGGTCACGAGGTCACGCGCGACGATGCCGCGGGCTTTGCCGTTGGCGACGACGAGGTCGAGCATCTCCGTGCGCGGCGAGATGCGCACCGTGCCCGCCTGGACCTGGCGGAGCAGGGCCTGGTAGGCGCCGAGGAGGAGCTGCTGGCCCGTCTGGCCGCGCGCATAAAACGTGCGGGAGACCTGGGCGCCGCCGAAGGAGCGGTTCGCGAGTTTTCCGCCGTATTCACGGGCGAACGGGACGCCCTGCGCGACGCATTGATCGATGATGCGCAGGCTCACCTCGGCGAGTCGGTAGACGTTGCCCTCGCGGGCCCGGTAATCGCCGCCCTTGATCGTGTCCTGGAAGAGGCGCTGCACGCTGTCGCCGTCGTTCTGGTAGTTTTTCGCGGCATTGATGCCACCCTGGGCCGCGATGCTGTGCGCGCGGCGGGGGCTGTCGTGGAAGAAGACGCATTCGACGCGGTAGCCGAGCTCGCCGAGCGTGGCGGCGCACGAGGCGCCCGCGAGGCCCGTGCCGACGACGAGCACACGGTATTTGCGGCGGTTCGCCGGGCTCACGAGCGCGTATTCGAGCTTGCGGCGCTCCCATTTCTGCGGAAGAGGACCGCCGGGGATCTTGCCGTCGAGGTGCATGAATTTCCCCTACCGCCCCCTCGTGAAAGAGAGCGCGAGCGCGGTGATCGGAATGGCGGCGAGGCCCAGGGCGACGATCAGCGCGAGGACGACGGACAGCCGCCGGAGCGCGCGCAGCCGGTCACGCTGCAGGGTGAGCCCCAGCGATTGCGTCATCGCGAGCACGCCGTGCGAGACGTGCAAGCCGAGCGCGATCATGCTGACCACGTAAATCACCGTGGGCACGACCGAGGCGAACGCGACCGAGACATTGGAATACACGCGCCCTGGGGCGTACGCGGGGTGCGCGAGACCGAGGGTCAAATGGAGGACGTGATAGACGACGAAGCCGAGGAGGATGAGGCCGGTCCAGAGCATCGAGCGCGCGCCGAGGCTGCTCGCCGCGCGTTCGTAGCGGCCATACGAGATCGGACGCGCGACCTGCTTGCGCATGTAGAGGTCGAGCGCGACGACCACGTGTACGCCGAACGACGCGAAGAGGACGGCGCGGGCCGACCAGAGCAGGGCGGCATTTTGGTGGAGGAGAGCGCCATACGCGTCGAGCGCCTCGGGGCCGGCGAAATAAAGCAGGTTGCCCGCGAGGTGCAGGACGACGTACACCGTGAGCACGATCCCGCTCACCGCCATGAGCGCCTTTTTGGCGACGCTCGTCGTTCCGAATTCCACGCTCGTCGCCATTGCGGGCCCTCCTCCCTGTACGACGATCCGGAGTTCTCAGCGGGGATATCCGTAGTAATAAACGCGCGGCTGCGCAGGGCCTCGCTGGATGACCACCGAGCGTGGATAAAAGAACGGATCGTACCACCAGTACGGATACGCCCCACCGCCCCAGCCATAACCATACCCGTACGTCACCGTGGACGGGGGAGGCTCGATGGTGCGCCGCTCGAACGGGGTCCGCTGCGTGACGACACGATCGTCGGTGTGCACGCGCCAGACGATGTCGAATTGCGGCAGGTCGCGGGCGCCCCGGAGCGACTCCGGGAGCGGGAAGTAGGCGTCGATCGTCGTCGATTCGCCGCGCGGGACCACGACGACGGGCATCCCCTCGTGGGTCGCATTCGCGAGCGCAGGCGCGGTCTCACCCGCCATGTCGGCGAACTGCACGCGGAGCTCGCGTGTATCGACGGTCCACGGTTCGGTGCCGTCCTCGTTCGCCACGACGAAGCGGACGTGCAGCGCGCGGACCGGTTTCTCGTCCTCGGAGAGGCGCACGTCCGTCACGCCAAACGAGCTCACCCGCACGTCCCCTTTGCCAGAGCCCGGCGGGATGTCGTACCGCGCCGCGGGATATCCTGATACCGACGCGTTGGCTTGTTCGGCGGGCTGATAATAATACGAGCTGCCGCATCCGGTCACGGCGAGCGCGAGGGCGAGGAGCAAACGGCGCATGTCCTCCGATCCGTGCAACCTTCATGCGCAGGGGGAGCGCGACCGTCCTTCCAGGACGCCCGTTCGCGGGCCCTCCGAGGCGGACTCCTCCGTGGCACTGTGCAATCGTCACCGTGCCCGCCTTGCGCACGGAACGTGCATGAAGTGCAAAGTCAATCGAATAGGAGGGGGTCATCATGGCTGGATTCATGCGCAGACGAGAAGGCCGAGAAGGACAGGGGCAATCGCGCGAGATGACGCAGGCAGGCGCCCGGGAGCCGGGTCGGGAGCAGCGGCTCGCGACCGTGGATCCGTTCCGCGCGCTCGGTTACGGAGATCCATTCCGGCGCATGCGCGAGATGCTCTCCTGGGATCCGTTCGCCGAAATGGAGTCCTTCCTGCCGCAAGGCCGGGCCTTCATGCCCGACATGGAGGTGCGCGAGACGAAGGATGGATACATGATCCGCGCGGATCTGCCGGGGCTGAAGGAGGACGACGTCTCGATCGACGTCTCCGGCCGGCGGCTCACGATCAGCGGCAGGCGCGAGGAGGAGCAGCGCGACGAGGGCGACCGATACTGGGCCTACGAGCGCTCGTACGGGAGTTTTACCCGGTCGTTCACGCTGCCCGAGGGGATCGATCCGGAGCGGATCGAAGCAAACCTGAACAGCGGCGTGCTGGAGGTGGTCATCCCGAAATCGAAGGCAGAAGAGCCGAAGCGCATCAGCGTGAAGCGGGGTGAAGGCCGCGCAGAGGAGCAAGCCGTGCAATCGGGCGTGCGTCCGCAAACCTCGGCGAGCGGCGCGTCGGGCACGGGCGCGAGCACGACCGCGGGACAAACATCCGCGACAGGCACGACAGGCGCGACGAGCACGGCTGGCGGGACGCACGGGACCTCGCAAGCCACGACGGGCGCGGGAAGCAGTGAACAGGGCATGACGCAGGGCGGCTCACGGGAGAAGGCGGCCTAGCAGCCCGATTTACAAGGGCGCCGCGGCGCTGCTATCACTGCCCGCGTGCTGCCGCTCGCGGAAGTCGTGCTGCTCGCCGGGATTCAGGGCCTCGCCGAGGCGCTGCCGATCTCGCGTTCGGGGCACGACGCAGTCGCCCGCCTCTGGCTCGATCCGGGGCGAAGCGCCGCGGCGCTCGAGTCGATCCTGCACGTCGCGACGGCCTCCGCGTTGCTCGTCGGCGCCCGGCGGAGCCTCGTCGCCGCGGTCTCCGAGGGCCTCAGGGCTGTCGCGCGTCCTTCGCTCGTGCGTTCGTCGCCGGGCGCGCACGACGCGGCCGTGCTCGTGGTCGCGGCGGGCACGAGCTTGCTCGCGCGCGCGCTCGCGGCGCCCTACGTCGAGCTCTGGAGCGGCGCGCCGATCGCGGTGGGCTTCGGCCTCGTCTGGACGGGGCTCGTCGTGGCCACGATGAGCCTCGCCCCGGCCGGGCGCGAGGAGGCGCCGCCGCTCTCGCTCGCCGCGCTGCTTGGCCTCGTGCACGGGACGGGCGCACTGCCCGGCGGCTCGGACGTGGGCGCGGCGCTCGTGATCACGATGTGGATGGGCACGAAGCCCGAGCGCGCGCTCGATCTTGCGTTCGCGCTCACGGGCATCACGCTGCTTGCGTCGTTCGTCTCGGGCCTGTTCGGGATGCCGGAGGTCCCGGAGATGGGCGCGCCGGCGATCGGCTTCGGCCTTTTGACGGCTTTCCTCGGCGCGACGGTCGCGATCGGCCTCGCGCGCAGCTTGCTCGAAAAACACGCCCTTGCGCGGCTTGCGTTCTGGATCCTCCCCTTGGGCTTCGCCACGGTCTCGTACGGCCGTTCGTTCGGCGAGGTTTCGGCAGGGGAGGCACCGGCGTCGCCCGTGATGGCCGTTATGTCCATGGATGACAAACCATGCAATCCGCTCCTTCCGTCTACGCCCTGATCCTCGCCGGCGGCGCCGGCACGCGTTTCTGGCCGGCCTCGCGCGCCGCGCGGCCGAAGCAGCTCTTGCCCCTCGTCGGGAAGTCTCCGCTCATCCGGCAGACGGCGGAGCGGATCACGCCGCTCGTCGGCTGGGATCGGCTCTTCGTGGCGACGGGCAAGCACCTCGTGGAGCAGACGGCCGAGGCATTGCCGGAATTGCTCGCCGAGAACACGCTCGTCGAGCCCGCCGCGCGGAACACGGCGCCTTGCATTGGTTGGGCCGCATTTCACATTGCCCGGACGAACCCCGACGCGGTGCTGATGGTCCTGCCGAGTGATCACCACGTGCGCGACGTCCCGGGTTTTCGGCGTGCGCTCGAGCGCGCCGTGGCGTCGGCCGCGAGCGGGACGATCACGACGATCGGAATCAAGCCCACGCACCCGGAGACGGGGTATGGGTACATCGAGGTCGAAGGAGAAGCGCGCGGCGTCGAGGCGCTTCTGGCGAAACGATTCGTTGAGAAGCCGGACGCGGCGCGCGCGGAAAGCTTTGTGGCCGGCGGCAAGCATCTCTGGAATGCGGGGATGTTCTTTTTCCGGGTACGCGACATGGTGGAGGCGATCCGCGCGCACATGCCCGCCCTCGCCGAGGGGCTCGACGCGATCGACCGCGCCGCCGAGGAGGGCGAGGAGCAAGCCGCGCTCGAACGAATCTTCCCGACATTGCCGTCGATCAGCATCGATCACGGCGTGATGGACCACGTCGACCATTTCGCCGTCGTCCCCGGCGATTTCGGCTGGAGCGACGTGGGGAGTTTTCAGACGGCATTCGATCTCGCCGAGAAGGACGCGCAGCAGAATGCGGCGCCCCCGAGCGCGCTGTTCGTCGACGCGCGGCGGAACCTGGTGCTCGATCTGCGCGCCGGGGCCGAGGAGGGCAAACGCGTGATTGCGCTCGTCGGCGTGGAGGATCTCGTGGTGGTGGAGACCGACGACGCTTTGCTCGTGGTGCCGCGGGCGCGGGCGCAGGACGTGAAAGAGGTGGTCGCGGCGCTCAAGGCGCGCGGACGAACCCGCCTCGTTTGATACGGAAGTCCGTTCCGCTCATGTGGGGACGGACGCTCGCGAGGGGTGGACAGGCCGGTCGCGAGGCTCCATTCTTCCCCCGGCCATGAAGGGACACGCGCGCCACATCATGACGCATCACGCCGACGCCGTCTCGCTCGGGACGCCGCTCGAGGAGATCGCACGGCTGCTCGTGGACGCGCGGATCGGCGGCGTCCCGGTCGTCGACGAGCACGAGCGCGTGGTCGGATTCGTGAGCGAGACGGATCTGATGGCGACGCTCTTGCAAGGGCAGACGCCCGGCGCCGCGGCGCGCGACGTGATGAGCCACCCGCCGATCGTCGTGGACGAGTTCGCCACGACGGACGAGGTGATGACCATTCTCCGCACGGGCCAGATTCACCATTTGCCGGTGGTGCGGAGCGGACGGCTCGTCGGGATCATCACCCCGCTCGACGTGCTCAGGTATTTCGTGGAAAAAGTGATGCCGCCCGAGCCCGAAGTGGGCTGACGGTCAGCAGGTTGTCGAGAAACGCCGCGAGCGCCCTGGAGCTAGGGAGGACGACGACCGACGATCCAGGGCGTGCAGCAAGTTTATCGACAATCTGCTAGAGATTGAAGAATTGCGCGCAGCAGCTCGTGTCGACGCCGCAGCCCTGGGCGTCGGTGTTCGTGCAGGTGCCGACGACCATGTCGCCCTGCGTGCACGTACACGTCGTCATTCCGCCGCCGGCGGGGGTATCGCAGACCGTCGAATAAACAACGCCCTTGCAGGTGGTGTCGCAGCCGCAGCTCGTCGCGCCATCCGGCCCGCCGCTCTCGAAGCATCCGCTGTCGACGCAACCGTTCGCCTCCTGGCAGGCCTCCACGGCTTCCGCCTCGTCGTTGCACTCGGGCGGCGGGTCGTCCGGACAGTCCTTCGCGGCGGGGATGTAACACGCGAAGAGCGTGCCCACTTCGTCCTCGCATTCGGCGCCGGCGTCGGCGAAAACCTTATCGCAGAACTCGCTGCAATTGTCGATCTCCATGCCGCAGTTGTTGACCTCGCCGATGTGGCAGAAATCCATGCAAGCCTGCTTGGCGTCGCCCGGCGATGCGCCGCCGCTACCGCCCGCGCCGCCGCTGCCGCCCGCGCCGCCGCTGCCGGCCGAGCCGCCCTGCCCGTTATTCGTGACGTCGCCGCCACACGCCGCGAGGGTTTGCGCGGCACCCAAAAGGAAAAGCCCAACCAAGGAAAGACGAAGCATTCGCATGCCGCGACGATACCCGGTCCGCGTGGCTATGTCGAGGACGCTTCCGTGCGCGTGCCTTATGCGCGCGTGATCGGGAGGTGCGCCGCAGGTAACTCATCGTAACGTTTGCCTGTGCGCGGATGCGCCGCGTCCGGGGCGACGTCGAGCAGCGGGCGGAGCGCAAAGACGCGGCCTTCGAGGCGCGGATGCGGGACTTCGAGGCCGGGCTCGTCGATGCATTCACCCTCGATCCAGAGGATGTCGATGTCGATCGTGCGCGGCCCCCAGCGGACGGGATCCGGCCTTACGCGGCCGAGCGCGCGCTCGATCGCCTGCGTCCGTGCGAGGACGTCACGCGCCGGCAAAGCCGTGGAGACGAGGACGGCGCCATTCAAATAATCCCCCTGGGGCGGCCCGCCGGCCGGCGGCGTGACGTAGAGCGGCGAGCAGTCGACCACGACAAACCCCGGCGTGGCGCCGAGCTCGGCGATGGCGCGCTCGATCGTGGCGGCACGGTCGCCGAGGTTCGAGCCGAGGGCGAGGGCGATGCGCCGGGCTTGCTGCATGCGTGTCGTGTAGGGCGCGGGCTCAGTCATGAGGATCGGTGGAGCGGCGGCCGTTCGCGACGCGGCGGCCTTCGGGGCGGGGCGGGAAGGCGCGTCGATCCTCGCCCCAGCGGCGCGGAATGGGCGACCTGCGTTCGACGCCGCTGCCCGTGCGTACGGTGACGCCGACGAAGAGCGCGCGGAGCTCTTCGAACGTCTCCGGGCGCGCGGCGACGACGGTGGCCGCGTGGTTGCGGCAGAGGTGGAGTGTGCGTCCCTCGACGTAAACGCGGACGAGCGAGGTCGTCGCCGAGGCCTCGGCGGCGCAGACGGCGCAAGCGTGGGCGGGCGGGGCCATGCGCGAACCCTCGTCGAGAGGGGCCGCGCGGGCCAAGTTTTTGCGGGTCGAAATCAACGCGAGCGGGCGGTCTTTTCGGCCCACTCGATGACGCTGGCCGCCTGGTCCTTGCCGGTGAAGCGGCTGAGCTCCTGGATGCCGGTCGGGCTCGTGACGTTCACCTCGGTGAGGTGCTCGCCGATGACGTCGAGGCCAACGAAGTAGAGGCCGTCAGCCTTGAGGCGCGCGCCGACGGAGCGGACGAGCTCGCGCTCGCGCGGCGTGAGGTCGGTCGGGACGACGCGGCCGCCGACGTGGATGTTCGAGCGGATCTCGTCGCCGCGCGGCACGCGCAGGATCGCGCCGAGGGGTTCGCCGTCGAGCAGGAGGATGCGTTTGTCGCCCTCGGACACAGCCGGGAGAAACTCCTGCACCATCGCGAGCCGCTGTCCTTCGCCGGTGAGCATGTCGGCGATGGCGCGGGCGTTCTTGTCGTCCGAGCGGAGCATCATGACGCCCCAGCCGCCGGCGCCGTCGAGCGGCTTGATGACGGCGCTTCCGCCGACGTCGCGGACGAAGTCGTGGATCATGTCGCGATCGGCCGTGACGAGGGTCTTCGGCGTCCACTCGGAGAAGCCGAGTGCGTAGAGTTTTTCGTTCGCGTCGCGAAGGCCCCGCGGGTCGTTGACGATGAGCGTTTTGCCGCGCGCGGGTTCGAGCATGAGCGTCGCGTAGAGGTAGGCCTGGTCGAAGGGCGGGTCCTTGCGGATGAAGACGGCCTCGACGTCGTGCAGCGGCAGGCGCTGCGCGCCTTCGTCCCGACGGAGCGTGATGTACGGCGGATCGGAGAGGATCTCGACACGGTGCGCCGTGGCAAACGGAAATCCCTGCGAGACGTAGAGGTCCTGCGGCAAGCAGTGGAAGCTCTGATGACCTCGCGCCTGCGCCGCGCGGATGAACGCGAAGGTGGTGTCCTTGTCGTGCGTCACGCGGGTCAGGGGGTCCATCACGAACACGAAGCGCATGGTTTGGCTCTCCCGTCGGGGATCGAATGCTCTCTCCGGCCACGGTTGATCCCCGCGGCACGGCCGGGGCATCCTAGCGCACGCGCGGGGCGCCCGCGCAGAGGAGCTACTTCATGCGAACTCTCCGTGCCCTCTCGACGGCATCGTTTGCCGCCGCCCTCGCGCTGCTCGTCGCCCTGCCCGGTTCGGGCTGCAGCGCACCGGCCGCACGCTCGCCGGACGAGGCCACGGCGAAGGCCCCGCCGCCCGCGCCCACGCCCGCCGCGCCCGCCGCGAACCTGATCCCCCAAGGCTCCGCGCAAGCGCCCGCGCCGGCCGCGCCCGCGGCGAAGGCGAAGCACAAGTACGCCGTGGCGACGGAGAACGCGACGGCGTCGGCGATCGCGATGGACGTGCTCGCCCGCGGCGGGAGCGCGGTCGACGCGGCGATCGCGGGGGCTTTCGCGATCGGCGTGGTGCATCCGGTGTCGAGCGGGATCGGGGGCGGCGGGTTCGCGACGGTGTACGACGCGAAAACGAAGGAGATCCGGATCCTCGATTTCCGGGAGACCGCGCCGCAGGACCTCGTGCCGACGGAGCTCGCGAAGCGGCCGGTGCCCGAGGACAAACGCGGCGTGATGACGGGCGTGCCGGGGGAAGTCGCGGGCATCGCGGAGCTGCATGCGCGCTGGGGCAAGCTCGCGATGACGGATCTCGTGCGCGGCGCGGCGGACGCGGCGGAGAAGGGTTTTCCCGTGAGCGCGCACATGGTGCGGGCGCTCAAGTGGAACGAGAAGTGGCTGCTTTCGACGCCGCGGTACGGGCTCTTCGCGAAGGCCGGCGCGATCGTGCCGGTGGGCGAGATGGTGAAGAACCCGGCGCTCGCCGCGACGCTGCGGAAGATCGCGGCCGAGGGGAAGAAGGCGTTTTACGAAGGGTCGATCGCGGCCGACATCCTTTCGACGGCGCGCGCCGGCAAGTGCCGCATGACGAAGAAGGATCTCGAGGAGTACAAGGTGCTCGAGCGAGAGCCGCTGCGCACGCAGTGGGAAGGCTACGAGGTCGTCACGATGCCGCCGCCCTCGGCGGGTGGGGTGATGATGCTCGAGACGCTCCACATGCACTCGAAGGCGGATCTCGCGGCGCTCGGGCACAACACGGGCGCGTACACGCACCTGCTCGCCGAGACGATGCGCGGCGCGGTGGCGGATCGCGTGCGGCTGCTCGGCGATCCGAAATTCGTGAAGATGGATCTGGCGAAGATCGTGAGCCCCGAGCGGATGAAGGCGCGGCGCGCGAAGATCTCGATGACGTCGACGACGAAGGCCGAGAACTTCCCCGTGAACGACGCGGGCACGACGCACATCGTGACGGTGGACGCGGAGGGGAACGTCGCGTCGATCACGACGACGGTGAACAACATGTTCGGCGCGCAGCTCGCGACGGAAGCCGGGTTCTTGCTGAACGACGAGCTCGGGGACTTCACGGCCGAGCGCGTGGAGAAGCTGTTCGGCATGTCGAACGGGCCGAACTATCCACGCGGCGGCGCGCGGCCGGCCTCGAGCATGACGCCGACGATCGTGCTGAAGGATGGAAAGCCCGTGCTCGCGCTCGGCGGGTCGGGCGGGACGCGCATCGCGACGGGGACGACGCAGGTGCTCCTGTCGCACCTCGTGTTCGGGATGCCGGTGGACAAGGCCGTGGCCGCGCCGCGCTTCGAGACGCCGCCGACGGGCGGGCTGTTCATCGACGCGGCGATCGGGACCGAGGTGCTGCAAGACCTGGAGAAGCGCGGCGAGGTCGTGGACACGAGCAAGCCGAACTTCTCTGCGGTGCAGGCCGTGTCGATCGCGGAGGGCCCGGACGGCGCGCGGGCGCTTCTGGTCGGCGCCGATCCGCGCAAGGGCGGCGCCGGGCTCGTGCAGTAGGGAAGGTTTGTCGGGGAGGAAGAGGGGTTTGCCGGGTTTGTCCCCGCGAACCCCTCGTGGGGGTTTGGGGGCGTAGCTCGGCTTGTCCGAGCGTAGCCCCCAAGCGGTTATTGCTGCGTGGCGGCGAGGACGAGCTGCGCGCTGCGTTCGTCGTCGAAGTCCGTCGCGAGCGCGTAACCGACGCCGCTCTTCTCGACCGCAGCGACCGAGTAGCCGCGGAGTTTGCCCACGTAGACGGGACGCTCGCGCACGACGCGCGGCTCGAGCCGCGTCACGCGCATCATCGGCACGGCGCGCGGATCGAAGACGTACACCGTGACGCGGTGTTTGCCCTCGACGGTGTATTGCAGGAGCGCGGCGCGTTGATCACGCATCGCGTGCACGCGCGCGCCGTTGAAGCTCGCCACGAACGGCTGGAACGCAGGCCGACGAACGGGCACGCCGACGAGCGGATCAAAACGGACGAGCTCCTCGGGGTTCGTCGTCTCGGGCGGCAAGGGATGCGCGTGAAGCGCGACGAGATCGTCGAGCAGCGAGTCCATGCCAGCCGCAGCCATCTCCGTCGTCGCGCCGCTTCGCGCGAGCTCCGGCGTGACCGCCACGTCCTTCTGGTTCTTCGCGGCCGCCACCGTGAGCGCGACACCGGCCGCAGCCGCGAGCGTCGCAGCGTATTTCCAGCTCACGAGCTTCGCGGAATGGACCTCGCGATCGGCGTCCTTCACGCGGCGCTTCTCGGCGAGCATCGCGGCGTGGAGGCGCGCGCGCATCGCGTCGGGGACACGCTTTTCAGCCGTGCGCTTCATGCTCGCGCGCATCGCGCGAAGGAACGTGACGCGCTCGGAGCACGTGCCGCAATGAAGGACGTGCGCCTCCATGTCGACCGCGTGTCCTGGATCGAGTTCTCCGTCCACGTACGCCGACATGCAACGCGCGAACAACGAGCACTCGTCGGTCATCACCTTGAGCCCATTCATACCGCAGCACTCCGCTTCCGCTTCCGGTACGCCGCGAGGTCCGTCGGAGCCTGGTCGGCCTTGTTCGAGGACCCCTCGCTCACGATGCCCATGGCGACCGCATGGTCGCGCAACGTCTTCTGCAAGAGCTTCCGGCCGCGATGCAGCCGCGACATCACCGTTCCGATCGGCGTGCCCATCGCCTCGGCGATCTCCTTGTAGGAGAGCTCTTCGATGTCGGAGAGCACGACAGCGACGCGGAACTCCGGCGGCAGATCGTCGAGCGCGCGCTGGACCTCGGCCTCGACGAGCGGTGCGAGGGCCGCCGTCTCGGGATCCCGCATGCCACGCATCGTCGTCGCGCCGATCCATCCGTCGGTCAGCGACTCGACGTCCGGACCTTCGAGGATGTCGCGCTCGAGTCCGCCGCGGCGGTAGCGGTTGATGAAGGTGTTCGTGAGGATGCGAAGGAGCCAGGCCTTGAGGTTCGTGCCCGGCTCGAACTGGTCGCGGGCGCGCATGGCCTTCACGACCGTGTCCTGGACGAGATCCTCGGCCTCGGTCGTGCTTCGCGTCATGCGGCAGCTCACCGCATAAAGCGTGTCGAGGTGGCCAAGCAGCTCCACCTCGAACGTGTCGAGCCCCGACGTACCGTCCCCAGCGCCGGAGATGCTCAGGTCCTGGGCGACCGAAGCTGGCTTTTTACTGAAGAAAAACGCCATCGCGGTCTCCCAACAGGAGCCCCCCTCGGACTATTCCTCGGCCGAGGTCTCTGGTTGCGCAGGCGTCTCGGACGTGTTGCCTGGATCACCGCCGAGCTTGCGGACGAGGGCTTCGAGCTCCTCGACGCGCTGCGAAAGGCGCTGGACGTCGGTCTGGAGGTCGCGGAAGAGGCCAACGCCGGGCAGGATGTGGCGGATCCGCTCGTCCACGGCGTGTTGCCACTGGTCGAGGGTCTGCTTCGAGCTCTCGACGATCTCGGACAAACGCCCCTTCGCGCCCTGGGCGGCGGCGGGTTTGTCCGCCTCGGCCGGAGCGGCCGCGACAGGCGCGGGCGGCGGCTGCGTGGGCGGTTTCTCCGCGGGGGCGGCCGGCGCCGCTTCCGCGGGGGCGTCTTCTTGTCCGCCGCCCGGGATGAGCCGACCGATCGGGCCTTCGCGGAGCGTGTTGAGCAGGCGCTCGCCGCGCTCCTGGATCAGATCACGCAGCGTCCCGAGAGGCACGCTGCGCGGCTGGGACTTGAGGTCCTCCGAGATGATGAGCGCCAGCGTGACCTCGGTTTTATCCTCCTTGGTCGCGTTGTCGATGATCTGGACCTCTTCGCCGGCACGGACCATCTCCCCGATCTGCTGGAGGGTCACGTAGCGGCTGTCCTTCGTATCGTACAACTTACGGTTGGAGTACCGCTTGATGACGCGTCGCGGCGTCGCACTGGCCCCCGAGGTCTCCTTCACCGTATCCATGATCTCCCCTTCGCGCTGCGATCGAATTGGACCACCTGTAACGCATATGTGCAAGGTGATGACAGCGTGAATCGTCCGAGGGCCTGAAATGTCGCGGTTGCCATGAATGCCATCGAACTATCCGGGGTCTCGGTTCGCTACGCGGCAGGAGGCGTGGCGCTCGAGAACATCGACCTTTCCGTGCGGAAAGGCGAGATTTGCGCGGTCCTCGGGCCGAACGGCGCCGGAAAGTCGACGCTCGTGAAGGTGATCTCGGGCGCGCTCCCGCCCCAGCGTGGCGAGGTACAGGTGCTCGGCGAGTCCCTCGCGCGCATGGAGCGTAGGGAGATCGCGAAGAGGATCGCGCTCGTGCCGCAGTCGTCGGAGCCGGTGGTGGGCTTTTCGGTGCGCGAGATCGTGATGATGGGGCGCGCGCCGTACCAGGGCGCATGGATGCGCGCGTCGAAGCACGATGAAGAGGCGGTGGAGAGGGCGATCGCCGCGTGCGAGCTCGAAACGCTCGCGGATCGGCGCGTGTCAGAGCTGTCGGGCGGCGAGCAGCAGAGGGTCGCGATCGCGCGGGCGCTCGCGCAGGAGGCGCCGGTGCTCTTGCTCGACGAGGCGACGGCGCACCTCGATGTGCGGCACTTCCTCGCGTTGTCGGAGCTCGTGTGGCGCGAGGTGCGGGAGCGTGGGCTCGCGTGCCTGATGGTGCTGCACGATCTGAACGCGGCGGCGCAGTACGCGGATCGGATCGCGCTCTTGAAGGCGGGGAGGCTCGTGGCGCACGGGTCGATCGAGGAGGTGATGACGTACCGGCGCCTCAAAGAGGTGTTCGAGGTGGAGCTCTTCGTGGGGGTGAACGAGCTCGACCACGCCCGGTATTTCCTGCCGGTTCGCCCTCAACTTGGCCCTTTGCCGCGGCGCGATGGATAAGCCGGGCCATGCCCGGTCATGGAAGGATCACGCTCGCCCTCGCCTGTCTCCTGGCGAGCGGCTGTAACGTGAACGACAGCGCGCCCGATCTCCTGCGGGTGGTCGACGTGGCGCCGCGCGAGCTCGAGTCGGGCGATCGGCTGGAGGTGCTCGGGACGAACCTGCCGACCGGAGAGGCGCGCGAGGCGACGATCACGTTCCGCGGGACGCTGAAGCGGCCCGGAGAAGCGCCGATCGAAGGGCAAACGATCGTCGTCGACAAGGCGAGGATCTCGACCGACAAGGTGAGCGCCGCAGTGAGCGAGGCGCTCGTGGCGCGGTTCTGCAGGCAAGGCGATGAGTCGGCGCACACGACGTTCCACGGCGACGTGACGGTCACGCTGGAGACGAAGGCCGAGGGCGCGCTGCCCGTGACGGGATCGGTCAAGGAGGTGACGATCGACGTGCGGCCGAAGGCGCCGCGGCGCGCGATCGCGCTGGCACGGGAGCGCGACGGGCAGCGGGCGCTCGACTTCCTGGGGATCACGGTTTCACCGGACGCACCCACGTCGAACGGGCTCGTGGTGGCGGCGGTTCGTCCGGACAGTCCCGCAGCCGCGGCGCGGATCGAGGGCGGCGACGTGATCACGAGCTTCGAGGGCGTGAAGGTGACGAGCGTGGCCGACGTGATTCCGAGCGGCGAGGAGCGCGCGCCACTCGTGGCCGTGCAGCGCGGCGCGGAGGAGCCGCGGATCGTCCCGATCTCGATCGAAGGGTTCCACGCGAGCGCGCCTTCGGATCTGCTCGGCGCGGCCATCGTGCTGGGTTTGTCCGCGGCGACGCTGCTCGTGTTCGCGACGCCGCTCGGCGCGCTCGTGGCGTGGCTCGTGCGGCGTGTGGCGTCGCGGCTCGCAGGGCAGCGGAGCGGGAAGAAGACGCTCGCGCGCTCGCCGGTCGCGCGGCTCGCCGCGGAGGTGCATCGCGAGGTGGCCTCGGCGATCGCGCCGCCGGACGCGGATCCGATCCTGTCGAAGCTCGCGCCGGTGCTCGCGTTCGCGGCGATCTCGGCGACGTTCGTGGTGATGCCGTTCTCGCAAAGGTTCGTGGGCGCGGACCTCGATGTCGGGATGCTGTTTCTGCTCGCGCTCGTGGCGCTGCTCGGGCTCGGGTTCGTGACGGGTGGGTCGCTCGCGGGGGAGCGCTGGTCCGTGCTGCGAGGTCTGCGCGGCGCAGGGCGGGTGCTTCTGCAGGAGCTGCCGGCCGTGGTGGCGATCGTGTGCGTCGTGTCGAGCACGGGGTCGCTCCGGCTCGAGGACATCGTGGCGGCGCAAGGTGGGCAGGGGGGATCGCCGCTCGACGCGGGCGGGTGGCCCTGGCACTGGTTCGTGTTCCGGAACCCGGCGACGTTCGTGCTGTTCCTCGCGTACGTGACGTCGATGATCACGGCCGACGGGCGTGCGCCGGGCGCGCTGCGGGAGGCGGAAGCGAGCGGGGAGGAGCTCGCGCCACCCGCAAAGGTCGGCGCGCGGCAGCTTCTGTTCTACTTCGGGGAGTGGGCGCACGTGTTCGTGGCCTGCGGGATCGCGAGCGCGATCTTCCTCGGCGGCTGGCAGCTCCCGGGCGTGGCAGGCGCGACGCAGGAGAGCGCGGGCGCGCTGAAGATCGTGGGCGCGCTGCTCTTCTTGCTGAAGAGCTGGGGCCTCGTGCTGACGGTGGTGTGGCTGCGCTGGGCGCTGCCGCGGCTCTGCGCGGAGGAGCGGTCGCGGATCGCGCTGCGATGGTTCTTGCCGCTCGCGATCGTGGCCTCGGCGTTCGTTCTGCTCGGCGCCCTTGCGACGACGGTGATCAGCTTCGGCCGGAACGCCGGGCTCGTGAGCGGAGTGGTCACGTTCGTGACCTGGGCCGCCTTCGCCGCCCATTTCGTGCGCCGGATCCAGGTGGACCTGCGAGAAACGCGAACCCCGCTGCACCTGAACCCCCTGATCTGATCGGGGCGAACGGGCCGGAAAAGGCGGCGCGGATCACGGCGCACGCACATTGTGCCCGCGGCGGGCCGTGTTCGCTTTATCCTCTGCGCGGTGGGAGCCGCGAGCCGAACGGCCCGGGAGTTCTGCACGGTGTGCGGATGGCCCGTCCACGGGCCACGCTGCGACGCCTGCGGGGAATACCGCGCGCCGCTGGCGCTTGAAGATTCGATGCGGAGGTTCGTGCCGCGCGGGCACGCGTCGCTCGATCCTTCCGGGCTGGAGAGGGCGACGGAAGCGTTCCGGCGTGGCGAGTATGCGCGCGCGCTCGGCATCGTCGCCTCTGCCGAGTCGAACCTGACGGCGCGCGCGGTGAACCTGCCCGAGGGGCCGGGCTGGGCGCTCATCGGCAAGGAGTCGAGCGTGTTCCTGTCGCTCGACATGCAGTCGATGCACCTCATCGTGGAGTCGCCGGTGGCGCGCCTGCCGCGCAGCCAGCGCGTCCCCGCGATGCGGCTGTCGCTCGAGCTCTGCGACGAGGAGGCGATCACGTCACGCGTGTGCCTGCGGGACGATCTGCTCCTTCTGCGCTTCGTCACGCAGCTCGGCGCCGCGTCGCCGCCGCTCGTGCGGCACGTGATCCGCGAGATGATGGCGACGTCGGAGCGGTACGCGGAGATCTTCGTGGCGTCGTTTGATGCGCGCACCGCGGCACACGGAGATGCGCGCGGAGGCGGTGGATGGGAGTCGCTCGGGAGGAAGCGGACGCTCTCGACGTTGCAGCCGGCGCCGCAGCGACGATCAGTCGTGCCGCCGCCGCCCTCGACGCTCAGGCCCGCGGACAACGCGACGCCGCCGGATGACGATCTGCCGCCGATCCTCGCGCCGGCCTTCGCGAACGATGCGTCGCGGCCTCCCGTCGCGGAGGAGGAGCTGCCGCCGGTGCTCGCGCCGTTCCGCCTCTCGGATACGTGGCGCGGCGAGGACGGCGTGCCGCCGGTGCTCGCGCCTCCCGAGAACGTGCCGCAGACGGCGCGGCTCGGTGTTCCGCAGACGTCCGCGTTCGCTGCGCCGCCTGGGCCCGACCGCGAGCCGCCGCCGGAGACCGCGCGCCTCGGGGCGATCCCGTCGCTCACGACGCCGATGCCGTTCGCCGCGCCCGGCGCGCGTCGACGCACGGTGCCCGGGATGCCCGCGGTCGAAGGCGCGACGCGCCCCGGCTCGCCAGACCTCGACGATGCTGCGGCGCGCCGCGCGCTCACGCCCGCGGACAAACTCTGCGAGCTCTTGCATCAGGCGCAGGCGCTCGCGACGGCGCTGAGCTACGAGGAGCGGCCCGCGACGATGCTCCTGCTCGTGCGCGCCGCGGTGTATCGCGCGATCTACGAGTTCGGCGAGCACGTGCCCGACGCGGTCTCGTACCTCTACCGGAACGCGTCGGGCGTGACGCGTGCGATCTGGCCGAGCGCGTCGCCCGGCGGCAAGCGTCCGTCGTCGCCGATCCCGATGGCCGAGCCGGCGCTGCTCGCGATGGAGCGGATCGTCGCGGCGCGCGCGCTTCTCCCGAAGGAGAGGGCGTTCATCGTCGAGCCGCTCGCGACGGCGGCGCAGGCGCGTGAGCACCTGGCGAAGTACGTCGAGGAGATCGAGCTCGCGCCGCAGGACGCGACGCTCCGCCACTTCCTCGCGCTCGGCGCGCTGACGGAGTTGCTCACACGGACGCGTTTGCCACAGCAGACGTCGCAACGCTTGAAGGACATCGTGGCGCACGCGCATCGCGACGTGCCCAAGCAGGCGGCGCTCGATCTGATGATGACGGCGCTGAAGAGGATCGCGTCCGGATGAGCTCGCGTATCGCCTCGTCGCTCGCGGATTTCATGCAACACGGCAACCCGGGAGAGAGCGTGCTCGGCGTCGCGCGGCGATCGGTCGTGACGGTGACGTCGGGGACGTCGAGCGGCACGGGCTGGGTCGCGCTCGGCAACGGCGTGGTCGTGACGAGCTGGCGCACCGTGGGCTTCCAGTCCGAGGTGGTGCTCTCGACCGAGGAAGGCAGGCGCGCGGCGGGTCGCGTCGTCGCCGTGGACGCGGAACGGGATCTCGCGTTCGTGCTCCCACTCGAAGCGATCGGCGCAGCGCCGCTGCCCTTGCGCGCGGATCCGTTGCCGCGGCTCGGCGAGCCCGTCACCACGCTGATCGCGGCGCCAGGCGATACCTTCGTGACGGCGATGGCCGTGGTGTGCGCCGAGGGGCGCGGCGGCGAGCTCGCGGCGCTCGATCCGGATCTCGGCGCGCGCGCCGGGCGCGGCGGCTCTCCCGTGATCGATGCGGCCGGGCGTGTGATCGGTGTGATCACCACGGCGCGGCGCATCGGCCGGGATGCGCTCGATCGCGCTCGGTGCATCCTGCCCGTCGGTCTCCTCGCGCGGGACCTCCGCGCGCTCGACGTGCCTGCGTCGGAGCTCGGCGAGCGCACCCTCATTCACCGCTGCCCTGGCTGCACGGAGGCGTTCTCCGCGGACAACGATCGTTGCGAGTCGTGCGGGATCCTCTTGCCGCATGCGTTCGAGACCGAGTCGGCCGGGGCCGAG
This sequence comes from Polyangium jinanense, assembly GCF_028435265.1. Classification (GTDB taxonomy): domain Bacteria; phylum Myxococcota_A; class Polyangia; order Polyangiales; family Polyangiaceae; genus Polyangium; species Polyangium jinanense. The sequence goes on from NZ_JAGTJK010000002.1 coordinate 356,821, forward strand.
CGCGTGGTGCGCGACGCGCTCACCGCGCTCGGGATCGTCGCGAACAAGGCACGCACCGGGCCGCGATCGTGGCGCATTCATCATCGCGCGCTCGGCGGAGACGCGACACCTTCCGAGGTGACGATCCGCCTCGACAGCGCGGGCTTGCAGGTGATCTTGCGCGTGCCGCTCGTGCGTGTGCCTTCGGCGAACCACGAACCGTTCTACCGGCTCCTGCTCACGGCGAACGATCAGACCTCGGGCGTGTGTCGCCTCTCGCTCGCGGGGGATGTCGTCGTGCTCTCCTTCTCCGAGCCCGTCTCCGCGTTCGCGAGCGAGCACGACATCGCCGCGGTCTTCCACGACCTCGTGCGGCTCGCCGATCAGTACCGCAAGGTGCTTGCCGAGCTCTTCGGCGCCGAGCCGCTCCGCGACGGCTCGTGGTGATCACGGGTTCGGAAAGAAAAAACCGATCCCGGGCGAACCGAAGCCCGGGATCGGGAGGAGGAGTCGACGACCGCGACGCTCAGTAGGCCTTGTTGATGTCGCCCTTGCCGCCGCTGTACTGAACGTCGCCCTTGCTCGGGGCGTACTGGCTGTCGCCGCCGCTGTACTGGATGTCGCCCTTGCTGGGGCCGTACTGGACATCGCCCTTGCTAGGGCCGTACTGGACATCGCCCTTGCCGGGGCCGTACTGCACGTCGCCCTTGCCGGGGCCGTACTGCACGTCGCCCTTGCCGGGGCCGTACTGCACGTCGCCCTTGCCGGGGCCGTACTGCACGTCGCCGCCGTACTGCGTGTCGCCCGGGCCGATGTCGAACTGATCGTCGGCGCCGCCGTACTGGCCCTCGTCGCCGTAGTACTCGTCGCCCTTGCCGGGGCCGTACTGGATGTCGCCCTTGCCGGGGCCGTACTGGATGTCGCCCTTGCCCGGGCCGTACTGCGTGTCGTCGTAGCCGTAGGCGCCGCGCGCGTCGCACGTGATGCGCTCGCGCGCGTACGGCAGGTTGTGTGTCTCGTCGAGCAGGCGCACGTTCACGATCGTGACCCGCATGAGCACCGGCTGTTGGTAGCTGCCACGGCAAGCGCCCGCGCCGCGGAACCGATCCCGCGGCATGAGAAACTCGCCGTAGACGCGGCCCTGCCGGGACGCTTGGAAGCTCTTCGCGTCGTTCCACGAATCGCGGAGGACGATCGGCTCGCCGGCGAAGTTTCCGCGCTGATCCTGGCAACGGTACGTCGCCTGGAGGTCGGCGTTGATCGAGTACCGGGCGAACTGCCGGCGGATGTTCATCTGCTCGAAGCCGAACCGCAGGTCGCCGTTGTCGAGGAAGCGGGCGTCGACCTGACCGAAGCGCGGGTTGTAGTCGTAGCCGCCGTAGCCGCCGTCCGCCGACGCGTCGCCGATGCTCAGGAAGGGTGCGCTCGTGGCGATCGCCGCCGCCATGAGGAGTTGGATCGACTTCTTCATCGAGATACCTCTCCTTGTCTCGCGTGGTGCCCTGCGCGTGGCGTGCGCCGCGTGCAGGGGACGACGCCTTGCGACCAGCAGCGGGTGCTCGTCGTCGAGGCGCGCGCTCACCTCGCAATGCAAGGCGGCGGCCGTCGGCCGATCCGGCCCCGTGCATCCAGCCTGCGTGAACGCGCGGCGGCGCATGCGGGGAATTCGCGGACCACGTGGCGCTCGTTCTCCACGGATCGCCGCGCTTTTTTGCCACGTCTGCCCCGAGGCGATCGGCGCCGTCTGCGGCGGTTCGCAGCGCGTTCGTCCGGCGCGTTCGGACGTGCGTCGATTTTGCCCCCGTCTATTCGCCCACGACCCGAGCGTGCGCACACGCGCCGGACACGTCGACACGAGCCGATCGGGACGTACGCGTCCGTCGTCAGTCCTTCTGCGACTTCTTCGAAACGACAGCCGCGAAGACGAGGCCAATCGGGCCGAGCACCGCGCACGTGAGGAACCAGAAGCAGCCGCCGCGGCCCTTCGTCGTGGCGATCCAGGCGCCGAGGATGCCGCAGAGCAACCAGACCGGAATCCCGAGCTCGAGCTTCATCACCGCTGACGCTAGCACGCGGACGCACGTCGCGCGGTCGCCGGCTCTCACGCCGCATCGTGTAGCCTCTCGGCATGGCTGAGACGAAGACGCTCGAGACGAAGACGCTCGACCTCGGCGATGTCGAGCTCTCCTGCACCGTGCACGGCGACGGTCCCCTCGTCCTCTGCGCGCACGGCTTCCCCGACGACGCGCGCTCGTTCCGCGCCCAGATCGATCCCCTCGTCGCGCGAGGCTTCCGCGTCGCGTGCCCGACGATGCGCGGCTACGCGCCGAGCGGCATCCCGAAGAGCCGTCGTTACGACGCCGAAGCACTCGGCCGTGACCTCGTCGCGCTCGCGGATCGACTCTCGCCCGGCTCGCCCGTGCGCCTCGTCGGTCACGACTGGGGCGCCATCGCGGCGTATGCGGCGACCGCGCTCGCGCCCGCGCGCTTCTCCCACCTCGTCACGATCGCCGTGCCGCACCTCCGCGCCACGCTCCCGAAGCTCGCGCTTCCCGCGCAGCTCCGCCGCTCCTGGTACACCGCGTACTTCCAGCTCCGCGGCATCGCCGAGCGTGGCCTCGCGAAGAACGACTTCGCGCTCATCGATCGTCTCTGGCGCGACTGGTCCCCCGGCTACACGGCATCCCGCGAGGACCTCGATCGCATCAAGGCCGGCATCGCCCCGCGCGTGACCGAGGTCATCGCCTACTACCGCGCGTTCTTCACGCCGAGCGCGCTCTTCGGGGAGGCGCGGCGTCTGCTCCTCGAGAAGACGACCGTCCCTGCGATTCACATCCACGGCGAGGACGACGGCTGCGTCGGCGTCGAGCTCACGCGCGACATCGAGCGACATTTCCTCGCGGGCATCCGCGTGCACACCATCCCGCGCGCGGGCCACTTCGTGCACCTCGAGCGGCCCGAGATCGTGAACCCGATCCTGCTCGATTTTCTCGGCGCGCCCTGAGAGGGTGCTCCACAGGCTGCTGCGCGGCTCGATGCGTCGGTCGGCCTCGCTCGACGTACGGTGTACGCCTCGCTCGGCCTCCCTAGCCTCGAGCCGCTCGCGACGCCTGTGGCAGCACCCTCTGATGCGCGACTAGCGCGCTTCGCCGTCTCGTACGCGCGCGAGCACGCGCACGATGCCCGCGAAGTTCCACGCCGCGAAGCCGAGGAAGAGCGCCACCAGCGCGACGGCCCATCGCGACGCGCGCGGCGAGCTCCCGTCGATCAGCACCCATGCGTCGTCGGGCACGACCTTGCTCGTCTGCGCGTGCACCGCTTCGGGCAGGCGCGCGTGGCGCAGACCTGCTTTGCGGAACGGAACGAGCCGGCCGGCGAAGCTCGTCGGCGGCACGAAGCGTGGACCCTCGAAGCCCTCGGGCACGCGGATCTCCACCCAGATCTTCTCGTTGCCCGCGACGGGCGCGAGCCGGAACGAATCTCCCTCCGCCGCGCGTCCGTACCGGATCGCCCCCGTCGTGCCGAGCAGGCCCGACGTGCGCACGTAGCGGTTCTCCACATCCGCGCTGGGCGTGAGCGTCGCGAGATCCGGCACCTCCACGAGCTGGCCCTGCGTGAGCGCGTAACGCGCTTCTCCGGAGAGCACGAAGGCCATCCAGGCGGCCGCGAGCGCCGTGATCCCCATCAGCACCACCGTCGCCGTGCGCTCGCGTTTCGGCGGCGCGGGCAGCGCGACGAGCTCGGGATCCGACCCCGCGGCGTCGAGGGACGGCGGGCGGGGCGCGGTCAGGGTGGGCGACGGATCGCGGGGCACGAGCAGGGCGGTGGGGGTCGGGTAGCGGTTTCCGGTCACGAGTATAACCGACGGACATCGCCGGGCGGGCCCGGTTCCTTCGGCCTCGCGTCGGATTTCCGCCGCCTGCCCGTCCGGTTCCTCGGGGCCGGGCGGGGGATCTCTTGCCCTCGTGGCCTCGCTTTTCTAGCCTACGCGCGTGGCAACGTCCGCGAAGAAGGTTTCCTCCGTCGCCTGCCCCTCCTGCGGCGTGACGAACTCGCCCGTCCCGCCGAGCGGCCGGTGCGTCTCGTGCGGCGCGTCGATGGAGCTCGGCCGGAGCCGCGACGAAGGCGAAGGGCGGCGCGGCCCTGACGGCTTCAGCGTTGCCTGGGCCGGCATCGCGCTGCTCGTGCAGGCCGTGCTCACGGCGGCGATCGTCGTCGGCTTGCCGATGGTCGTCAGCGCCTTCGACTTCGAGGGCCGCTACGGCATGATGATCGCGGTGCCCGTGTGGTTCGTCGGGGGCATCCTGCTCGGCATGATCTCGCCTGGAAAGACGGTGGCTGAGCCCGTCGTCGCCACGATGCTCGTCGCGATCCCCACGGTCTTTCAGCTCATGAAGTCGCAGACCGTGCGGACACTGCCGCTCTTCATGTACGTCATCCTCGCGGTGATCGGCGTGCTCTTCACGATGGTCGGCTCCTACATCGGCGAGCGCATCCAGATGGGCCCGGCGCCGAAGCGCGCGGGCGCGGATTGACCTTCCGAACCACGCTCCTCCTCGCGTTGGGCCTCGGCTCTGCCCTCGGCTGCACGTCGGCCGAGGCTGAGGAGGAGCGCGCGCTCCTCGCGGCGATCGAGGCGCTCCGCAACGCGCCCGCGGAGGACCTCGGCGGGCGGAAGAACCTCCTTTCGGCGCTCGAAAAGAAGCCGGCCCGAAGCCCCGAGGCCCAGCGCGCCCGGGACGGTTGCGCCGAGGCGTACCGGCTCCTCCTCGAAGGCAAGGAGGGCACCGAGGGCGTCAAGCGCGCGCTCGGTGGCGGGGGGCCCGTGCCGACAACCCTGCTCGCCGACCTCGCCGCGGCCGAGGAGAAGATCAAGAAAAGCAGCGAGCAGGCCATGCCGGCCTGTGAGAAGGCGGCGGCCGAGCTGCGCCTTCGCCGCCGCTGACGGAGTATTCGGAACCAGGCAAGGGAAAACGCGCCCTGGGGGGTACGGGACGCGCGCGCCTCGTGCTAAAGAGCGCCCCCGTATGTTCGACACGCTCGCCCGAGGTTTTCGTCAGGCCCGCAACCGCCTCGCGGGGCTCACGGAGCTCACCGAGTCCAATATCGAGCCCGCGCTCCGCGAGGTGAGGCTCAGCTTGCTCGAAGCCGACGTCGAGATCGGCGTCGTGAAGGCCTTCTTGAGCCGCGTGAAGGCGAAGGCCGTCGGCCGCACGCTCGAAGCGAAGGTCAAGCACGAGGGCGAGACGATGCAGGTCTCGGCGAGTGATCACTTCGTCAAGATCTGCCACGACGAGCTCGAGGCCATGATGTCGCACGAGGGCGAGCCCATCGTGTGGGCGTCGGGTCGCCCGACCGGCCTCATGATGGTTGGTCTCCAGGGCTCCGGTAAGACCACGACGTGTGCCAAGCTCGCTCGGTACATCTCGAAGCAGGGCAAGAAGCCCATGCTCGTCGCGGCCGACATGCAGCGCCCGGCGGCCGTCGAGCAGCTCAAGGTGCTCGGCAACCAGATCAAGATCCCGGTCTTCAACATCGCGGGCAAGTCGCCCGTCGAGATCTGCGCGGCCGCTGAGGCCGAGGCGAAGAAGCTCGGCCGCGACGTCATCATCTACGACACCGCGGGCCGCCTCGCGATCGACGAGAAGCTCATGCAGGAGCTCGCGGAGATCAAATCGCGCGTCGCGCCGGACAACATCTTCCTCGTGGTCGACGCGATGATCGGCCAGGACTCGGTGAAGACGGCGCGCTCCTTCCACGAGCGTCTCGGCATCAGCGGCGTCGTGCTCACGAAGCTCGACGGTGACGCGCGCGGCGGCGCGGCGATCAGCATCAAGGAGGTCACGGGCGCGCCCGTCCTCTTCAGCGGCATCGGCGAGACGACGGACAAGTTCGAGGAGTTCCGCGCCGACGGCATGGCGAGCCGCATCCTCGGCATGGGCGACGTCGTCGGCCTCATGCAGGACTTCGAGCAGGTCGTCGATCAGAAGAAGGCAGAGAAGGACGCCGAGCGTTTGCTCCAGGGCGACTTCTCGCTCGACGACTTCCTCGAGCAGGTCCGCATGATCCAGAAGATGGGGTCGCTCAAGGACCTCGTCGACAAGCTCCCGCTCGGCGGCATGTTCCCCGGGGGTTTGCCGAAGGACGTGAACCTCGATGACCGCGAGCTCGTGCGGATCGAGGCGATCATCCAGTCGATGACGAAGTTCGAGAAGCGCGACCCGTACGCGCTCATCCGCGAGCCGAAGCGGGCCGAGCGTATCGCGAAGGGCTCGGGCTCGAACCCCGAGGCCGTCGCGGAGCTCGTGCAGAAGTTCCTGTTCATGAAGCAGATGATGTCGGGGCTCGGCCAGAACCTCGGCATGATGGGCAAGATCCCCGGCCTGAAGCAGATGGCCCAGATGCGGAACATGCAGAAGGCCATGGCCGGCGGCGGCGGCATGCCTGGTTTCCCGGGCATGGGCATGCCGGGCATGGGCATGCCGGGCATGGGGATGCCGGGCTTCCCGGGCATGGGCATGCCAGGCTTCCCCGGGATGGGCATGCCGGGCATGGGCATGCCGGGCGGCGGCGCCGAGGGGCCGAGCATGACGAAGATGCGCACGCTCAGTCAGGCCGAGAAGAACGCGAAAAAGGCGCAACGCAAGCGCGAGCGCGACGCGCGGAAGAAGGGCCGGAAGTAGGAGGCACGCGCGCATGCGTCGAGCTCTCTTCGTCGCGTGCGCGCTTGCCATCGCCGCGTGCTCGCGGGATTCGGTCGCGCCGCCGGAAAAACAGGTTGGCGGGACGAACACGCAGGGGGCGTCGACCGAGGATCCGCGGCGCGTGATCAAGGAGATCGCCGTGAAGGCGCTGGCGCCCGGCGACGCGGTCACGATCGACGGCAAGCTCGACGAGCCGGCGTGGGCGAAGGCGGCGGACACGGGTCCGTTCGTCGACGTCTCGTCTGGCGCGCCAAACCCGCGGATCCCGGTGCAGGGCAGCGCGCGGCTCCTCTGGGACGACCAGTTCCTTTACGTCGGCTTCGACGTCAAAGACACCACGATCCGCGGCGGTTTTCCCACGGACGCGCCCGATCCGCACCTCTGGGAGCGCGACACCGTCGAGTTGATGATCGATCCCGACGGCGACGGCGACAACAAGGACTATTACGAGATCCAGATCAATCCGCAGAACCTCGTCTTCGACTCGCAGTTCGACGATTACAATCGTCCGCGAGGCGGAAACGCCGGGCCGTTCGGGCACCAGGAATGGAGTGCGGGGCTCGAAAGTGCGGTCGTTCTGCGCGGCACGATCGACGACGACAAGGACAAAGACGAGGGATACACCGTCGAGGCGAAGATTCCCTGGAAATCATTCGCAAAAGCGAAAGCGTCGCCCCCCGCGCCCGGGGACACCTGGCGGATGAATTTGTATGCGATGCAGAACAACGGCGGCGTCGCCTGGTCGCCGATCCTCGGGATGGGGAATTTTCACAAGGCGGCGCGGTTCGGCCGGGTGAAGTGGGTGCGCGAGTAGGCGGCCCTCAGAGCGGTTCCTGCTGCGTGATGCAATGAACGCCGCCGCCGCCGAGGTTCACGGCCTCGGCGTCGATCGGGACGACTTTCCGCCCCGGAAAAACCTCGCCGAGGATCCGCAGCGCGGCCTCGTCTTTTTCTTTCACGCGCGGCGACCTTCCCTCCTTGGAATACACCTGCGCGAGGACCACGCCGTTCGTGACCAGGAAATTCAGGTAACTCGTCGACACGATGATCCGCACCGGCTTGCCCTTCGGAAAAGGCACGCCGCTCGTGTATCGCATCTCCTTCATCGACTCGTAGACGCCGTCTCCGGGCCCGAGCGTGTCGTAGAGCGGCTCGGGCATCGGGACCCGCACGATCCGGAAAGGACGCCCGTCCTGATCGCCCGCCGCTTCGATCGCCGCGCGCGCCTTTTCGAGCCGCTCGCGCGTCATCGCCCGGATCGGGTCTTCTTGCGCCTCGGCCTCCGTCACCTCGCCGAGCAGGATCGTGTGGGCATCGGCGAACCGCGCATACTCGTCGATGTGTCCTCCCGGCGTGAGCGGCGTATAAATGCCGCCCGGGAGCGGCCCTTCCCAGGTCGCATCGTCCTCCGCGATTCCTTGCGGCAGCCACACGAAATGCGTTGCGCCGAGCGTCCGCCGGAACTCCGCCTCGATCTGCTCGCGCGAGAGCCCCGGGTTTCGTTGCCGCTCCACCTGCTCGGTGAGCATCAACGTCCCCGCGCCGTTCGACTCCCGATCGCCGCCTTCGCTCGACATGCTCGATCGCACGACGGGCAGGCCTCGTAGCGCCGCCACCTTTCGATCGACGGCATCCTCGATCAACCCCGTCCGGCTCGAACGATCGAAACCGGGATATCCCCAGGCATTGAACGCGTAATCGACGACCGCGCGCCCGCCGCCGCTCGTCTTCACGAAGATCGGCCCCATGTCCCGCAGCCAGATGTCCGCGTGCGGCACGGCGTGGATTCGTACGTGATCGGACGGCACGGCATCCCGGGCGAGCCGCTCCCGGATCATGCCCGCCTCCGCCTCGTCCTGGGCGAGCAGGTCGACCGACACGTGGCCGTGGAGCGCGCGGAGGATGTCCTCCACGACGGGCTCGGTCGGGTGCCCCGCCTTGTTCTGGTAGGTCGGCCAGGCGAGCCAGATCGACGCGTGCGGCTCGAACTCCGCCGGGAACGAATACGTCTCGCGGGCCTCGGCCTTCCGTACGGGCGCGTCCGGTGCCTTCGTGCACGCGGCGAGAAAGAGGCCAAGGAAGGCGAAGGCAATACGCATCGAAGCGCGACTCGTATCACGAATCTCGGGGAGGGTCTCGACGCCAACCATGGGGGCGGATGCTAGAGGGGGCTCGCGTCGGGCTTCAAGGACGGAGGAGGCCCGGAGACGCCGCGGTCCTCTGCGCGGGAGGGCTCGGACGCGTCGGCGACGGCTTGCCGGGGCGTTCGAGGTGGCTGAAGTGGCATTGCAACGCGTTGCGGGGGCGCTCGGGGCGCCGGAAGTGGGGTTGCAACGTCGACGGGCGGGACGTGGCAGGGCGCGCAGGGGCGTGCGCGGTTGCGCCGGGAGGAGCGGCGCCCGAGGCGCGCGGTGCGAACGTCGGCCCCGTCGGCGGAGGACGCTCGAACCTGCATGCCAACGCGTCGACGGAGCGGTTTGGGCGAAGCGCGCGGGGTGGCGACGCGTCGACGTTCGGCTTTTGGCCCCCGAGAGGACCTGCGGAACTCTCCCTGTGCAGAAGGGCGGGCGGAGGCGGGGGCGTCGCTCCGTGGCGAACGCGGTTCGGACCTTTCAAGTGGAATGTCGAGCCGTTGCGGAACGACTTTCCGCGCCAGGCCCACGTGTGAAACTGGCGGGTTCGTTTTCCTGAGCGCTCGCCCCAGGCGATGAGCGCAGCGCACGCGTCTCGAGCGATCACATTGCGCGAAGTTGAGCTATCGTCGCAAGCATGCGAATGTTTTCGGCACTCTTGGGGATGGTCCTTCTGGGCGCGGCGAGTTTGCTCTCCGCGTGCGAAGGCGACTCGACGAACAACGATTCGGGGGGCGCGGGCGGCACCGGTCCGACAGGAAGGCAGGCCTGTTACGATTACTGTCACGCGCTCGAGGTGAACAGCTGCCCGAAGGCGTCGGACACGTGCACGAAGCAGTGCGACGGTCTCATCGACTTGTACACCACCGAATGCGAGGACGAATTGGGTGCGGCCTACGCCTGCCGTCTGCCATTCACGTCGACTTGCGCGGACGAGGAGGGCGCGTGCAAGGACGAGTGGGACACGTTCGAGATGTGCGGGGGGATGCACGGGTGTCTCATCTTGGGCTCGGACTCGTGCCCGGGAGGCGCGGACATGAACGGCGACGTGAGCTGCGGCTGCGGCGACCTCTGCTTTGGCAAGACCTACCAGACCGACTGCTCGACGCCTGCCGGCGGCACGATGACCTGCAAATGCCTCATCGACGGCGTCGAGGTGGGCACGTGTGACGATGGAGACCAGCTGTATTGCAAGTCTGCTACAAGGGGCTGCTGCCAGGCCGAATATTTCAAGATTCCCCCGCCGTGGGGGCTCTGATTCCGAAGGCCAACCTGGTTGCGGTTCTCCCAGCGAAAAGCGAGCGACAAGATGAAGGGCTTATCTGTCAGGCGTCGCTTTGCAATGCCGCCCGCGTCGCCCGCTCGATCAAATCGATCGCCGACTTCTCCAGCGGATCGACCCGCTCCGCGCCCACGCGTAGCCGCACCGTGAGCCGCCGCGTCTCCTTGCGCTTGCCGAACTCCTCGCGGAGCTTCTCGCTGAGCGCCTTCGCGAGCGCGCGCGAGAAGTTGCTGCCCGCGTCCGGCACGATCAGCACGAGGCTCGACGGGCCATACCGGCCGAGGAAACTCTTTCGACCGTAGAGCCCGTGCAGTGTGGTCACGAGCTCCCGCAGGTCGGCCTCGATCGTCGCCTTGTCCCGCGTCGGATCGAGGCCCCGGAGCGGTAGCTCGAAGACGACGATCGAGAACTTCGTGCCCTTCATCTTCGCCTTCGCGATTGCCTCGTCGAGCGTCAGGCGCAGGTAGCGCTCGCTGTAGGCGCCCGTCGCCGGATCCCGGAACAGCGGGACGTTGTCCTCCCACGACTCGTGGACCGGCTTCGCCTTGCTCTTCGGCGGCTTCGACGGGACCGAGGCCGGAGCATGTGCGTCGGCGTAGAGGAGAGGTTTGTCCGCGTAGAAGAGCGGTTTTTCAGGGGCCGGCGCCGGCCGCGCGGGCATGGGCGAGCTGAGACGCGGGGTCGACGGCGGGGGCAGGGCGACCGCGATCGTGGCGTTCGAGGTCACGACGCCGAGGGCCTCGCAGAGCTCGGCGATCGCGTGCGTCGCGCGCTCGGGGCGCCTCTGTGGTTCGAGGTTCGTGGTGCGCGAGAACCAGGCGTCGAACGGGGGCGTGATCCGCACACCACGCCGCGCCGCGCGGGTCGTCGCCGGTTCGGGCGGGCCCGCCATGATCCGCTTGAAGAGCACGAAGAGCGAGAGCGAGCTCTTCGCCTCGCTCATCCAGTACGCCTCGCCGGAGAGCAGCGTGTAGGCGAGGTGGCCGAGCGCGTAGACGTCGGCGCGCGGGCCGATCGCGCCGTCGCCCTGCACCTGCTCGGGCGCCATGTAGAGCGGCGTGCCGACGATCGCCGTGCGCCTTTGGAACGTCGTCTCCACCATCACCTTGGCGACGCCGTAATCCAGGATCTTCAAGCACGGGCTTCCGTCGTCGCGCGTCGTGATGAACAGGTTCTCGGGCTTGAGATCCCTGTGCACGATGTTCGCCGCGTGCGTCTTGTCGAGCGCGATCGCCGCCTGTCCCAGATAGAGCACGACCTCGGCCGGCGGCAGGGCGCCGCGCCGCGCGAGCATGCTGCCGAGCTCTTCGCCCGAGAGCAGGTCCATCACGAGGAACGGCATGCTCGTGCTCTCGTCGATGCCCGCGTCGGAGACCTGGACGATGTGGTCGCTCTCGATGCCGCCCGTGATCGTGGCCTCCTGCGCGAACCGCTCGCGCAGGATCGGGTCCTCGATGGTGCCCGGCAGCATCACCTTGAGCGCGCGCCTTCGCCGCGTCGCCTCGTCGGCGACCTCGTACACGGCGCCCATGCCGCCCGCCTTGATGCAGCGGATGACGCGGTATCGGCCGTGAAAAAGCGCGTCGGGTACGAGCACGTGGGCGCGGCGCCGCCTTGCCGGAACGAAGGAGGCGAGCGCGGAGAGCATGGATGAAGATGGGGACGTAGATCAAGGCCGACGCGTCGGCCTCCGCACGCGTCTCACGTCCCCCGGTCGTGTGTCCCCTGGATCAGGGAGCTTCGTCGTCGACCTCCGCGCTCGAGGCGACCGCGTCCACCGAGAGCACCGTCAGCATCGACGACGTCGGGAAGTCGGTGTCGACGGGCGTATCGGTGTTCGAGAGGATGCGGAACGGCAGCAGCTCGAGCGTGGTGCTCACCTCCGAGCCGTCGCGGGCGATGAGCGTCGCGTCGCCCTTGTACGTCCCTTCGGGCAGCTTCACGCTCATCTGCATCTCCCTGCAGGGCTGATATGCGCGCGCCACGGTGCGGTCGGACATGTCGCGGATGACGAGCTCCATGCGATCGGCGCCGTAGGTCCGGCAGAGGCTCGGGTCGAAGCGGCCTCCGATGGACCAGGTTTGCGTCACCGTCCCCGTATCGCGGCCGATGGGCACGTACACGACGGACCCCTCGGCCAGGCACCCCATCGCGGTGGGGGCGAGCGAAAGCACAAAGGCCGCGGAGCCTGCCCATTTCATGATCGAATCGCGCATGGAAAACCTCCCCCTGTCTGTCATCGGTCAACGAGGCCGGTACTCGCGATGGATCTCGCGTGGTTTCGTGGGACGAACCGGCGGGTAGCCGTACTCGACCGCGGGCGGCGGCACGGCGCGCGGCGCGGTCTGGACGTTCGTGCGGTAACGCGCGAGCTCAGGCGGCTCCTCGAGGAACACGACCCAGCCATTGTCCGTCGGCCAGTACCAGCGTCCCTCGACGAGGTAAGCGAGCCGGCCCCGATAGGCGACGGCCGGGTACGTATTCACATCGATGGGAACCGCCTCCGCATACGCCACGTCGTACCCGCCCACGTTCGGGGTCCCGGCCGACAGCGTCGCGGTACAGCCCGCGGCCAGCATCGACAATGCGATGACGGGCGCGAATATCCACGCGCCGCGATTCGTTCGACGATATCGTCCGTCCGGGGCGCCAACGTTGCTTCTGATCCGCACAGGTCACCTCGCTTTCGACTCGGACGAGCAACCGAGGTGCCATCACGCGGCGAGCATGCACAACCGTTTGACAAGGGCGTCATCGCTCAGTAGGGAAGCGCGCCCGTGAGCGCCTCCAAAGTCCCCGTCTCGATCCTCGGCGTCAGTGGCTTCGCCGGCAGCGAGCTCGCGCGGCTCGTCGCCGAACATGCGTCCCTCTCGCTCGCGGGTGTCGCCGCGGATCGATGGCAGGGATCGAAGCTCGGTGATCGCGTGCGTGTGCCCGCGAGCGTCGGAAAGCTCCCTGTCGCGCCGATGAGCGACGCCGTCGCCGTGGCCCGGCAGAGCGAGGTCGCGCTGCTCGCGACGCCCGCCGAGGTCTCGGCCAAGCTCGCGCCGGAGCTCCTTTCGCACGGCGTGCGCGTCGTTGATCTCTCGGGCGCGTTTCGCCTGGAGGATCCGGCCGCGTATCCGCGCTGGTACGGCTTCGAGCATCCCGCGCCCGAGCTCCTCGCCGAGGCGCACTACGGTTTGCCCGAGGTCGCCTCCGCCTCGACGCGCACGGGCGGCGCGAAGGACGCGCGCCTCATCGCGAACCCCGGTTGTTATGCGACGGCCGCGATCCTCGCGCTCGCGCCGCTCGTCGAGGCGGGCGCGATCGACCCGGCTTCGATGTACGTCGACGGCAAGAGCGGCGTATCGGGCGCGGGTCGCAAAGTTGAAGAGCGCCTCCTGTTCATGGAGGTCGACGAGAACCTCTCGGCGTACCGCGTGGGCAACCACCAGCACACGCCCGAGATCGAGCAAGCGCTCTCCCGCGCGGGCCGCGTGCGCGCCTCCGTGACGTTCGTCCCGCATCTCCTGCCCGTTCGTCGAGGCCTGCTCGTCACGGCCTTCGCGCGCCTCTCCGGCGCGGTCCCGCACGACCAGATCGAAGCGCTCTTCCGGCGCGCGTACGCCCCTGCCGACCTCGTCGAGGTGCGCGCGCCGGAGGACGTCACGCTCGCGCAGGTCGCGTACACCCCGTACGCGCGCCTCGGCGTTCGTGCCGACGCCGAGCGAGGCTCGGTCGTCGTCACGTCGGCGCTCGACAACCTGCTGAAGGGAGCCGCCTCCCAGGCGCTCCAGAACCTCTGCGCCATGATCGGCGCGCCGCCGCTTTCGCCGCATTGACAGACAAAAAGAAGGGCTCCCCCGCGTCGTGATTCGCGCCGCGGCTCCCCCTACCCCGAGGTGGCCCGTGAAGATACCGCTTGGATTCTCGTTCGCCGGGGCCTCTGCCGGCATCAAGGTCAAACGCCCCGATCTCGCGCTCGTGCTCTCGGAGGTTCCCGCCGTCGCGGCCGGATGCTTCACGCGCTCGAAGTCGCGCGCGGCGTGTGTCGACTGGAACGTCGCGCGGCTGCCTCGCAAGGACGCGCGCGCGATCGTGGCGAACAGCGGCAACGCGAACTGCCTCGCGGGCGACGAGGGCGTCCAGGCGAACCAGCGCATGGCCGCGTCCGTCGCCGACGCGCTCGGCGTCCCCGTCGACGCGGTCCTCACGTGCTCGACCGGCGTCATCGGCGTGCCTCTGCCGCATGGAAAAGTCTCCGCTGCGGTCCCCGGCCTCATCGCCAAGCTCAGCCAGGATCCCACGCCTGCGGCCGAGGCGATCCTCACGACGGACACGTGCACGAAGCTCGCCTCGCGCGAGATCTTCCTCGGCGGTGATCGCGTGCGTATCGCGGGCATCGCCAAGGGCTCGGGCATGATTCACCCGAACATGGCCACGATGCTCGCGTTCCTCGTGACCGACGTGGCCATCGACGTCTCCGTGCTCGACGCGATCCTGCATGCGGCCGTCGACGAGACGTTCAACATGGTCAGCGTCGATCGCGACACGTCGACGAACGATCAGGTCCTCGTGCTCGCGAACGGCATGGCGGAGAACGATCCGATCACGCGCCGCGACTCGCCCGAAGCGCAGAGCTTCGCCGCTGCGCTCATCGACATCTGCCGCGAGCTCGCGCGCACGATCGCCGCCGACGGCGAGGGCGCGCAGCACCTCATCACGGTCACCGTGCGTGGCGCCGAGGACCTCACGTCCGCGCGCGCGCTCGCTCGCGCCGTCACGGAATCGAACCTCGCGAAGGCGGCGTTTTTCGGGACGGACCCGAACTGGGGCCGTGTCCTCGCGGCGGTCGGCTCGCGCGCGGCCGAGCAGCACATTCGTTTCGATCCGACCGTGGCGAGCGTGCGCCTGCAGAACGTCCTCGTCTACGCGCAGGGCAAACCGCAGGCCTTCGACGCCGACGCGCTCCGCGCGCTTCTTCGCGGTGAAGAGGTCTTCGTCGACATCGAGGTCGGCACGGGCGTGGGTGAGGCGACGGCCTGGGGCTGCGACCTTTCCTACGATTACGTACGAATCAACGCCGACTACGCGGCCGTCCTCGTCGACCCCGCGGGCGGCCCGGTGCGCCGTGATCCGAGCCTCGACCACAAGACGCCGGAGCTCAAGGCCGACACGCTCGTGCAGGCGCTCCGCTACATCGAGCGCTTCGCCGGCACGCGCGCGGTCATCAAGTACGGCGGCGCCGCGATGGTGCGGGCCGACCTCAAGGATCGCTTCGCCGAGGACGTGCGCCTGCTCCAGGCCGTGGGTTTGCGCCCGATCATCGTGCACGGCGGTGGCCCCGAGATCTCGCGCACGCTCGAGCAGATGGGGCAGGCGACCGAGTTCGTCGACGGCCTGCGCGTCACGGACGCCGCGAGCTTGCGTATCGTCGAGATGGTCCTCACGGGCCAGATCAACAAGGAGGTCGTCGCCTCGCTCGCGCGCGCGGGCACGAAGGCCGTGGGGTTGTCCGGAAAGGACGGCGGCTTGATCGAGGCGCGCAAGATGAACATGCCGCCGGGCAAGGACCTCGGCTACGTCGGCGAGGTTGCGCGGATCGATCCCGACGTGCTCGAGCTTTTGCTCGGCAAGGGGTACATCCCCGTCATCTCGCCCATCGGCCTCGGCAAGGATGGGAACACGTACAACATCAACGCCGACACCGTCGCCGCGGAGGTCGCGGTCGCGTGCGGCGCGCGCAAGCTCATCTACCTGACCGACGTCGCGGGCATCCTCTCGAATGGCCTGCTCGTGTCGGAGATGAGCGCGGAGGAGCTCGACGCGCGCATGCGTGACGGCACGGTCACGGGCGGCATGCTCCCGAAGGCGGCGTCGATCCTGCGCGCGCTCGAGGGCGGCGTGGAGACGGTGCACATCATCGACGGCCGCGTCCCGCACAACGTGGTGGCGGAGCTCTTCACCTCGCGTGGCGTCGGCACGATGATCCGCGCAGGCGCGCCCAAAGAGGGCGAAGAATTCCCCATGGGCTGAGCCCCCTCGACACCATGCTCGACGCGGAGATCGTGATCGTCGGCGGAGGCCCCGCCGGCATCTCGACGGCGCTCTTCTTCGCGCACGCCGCACCTCGACTCGCCGAGCGGATCGTCGTGCTCGAACGAGCGACGTATCCGCGCGAAAAGATCTGCGCGGGTGCGATCGGCGCGCGCGCGGATCGGCTGCTCGCGTCCATCGGCGTGCGTGTCTTCGTCCCGTCGGTCCCGATCCACGGTTTGTCTGTGGATGCTTCGGGCCGAAGGCTCGCCGCGCGCGCCGAGGGACCGCCGATCGGCCGTGTCGTCCGCCGCTTCGAGTTCGATCACGCCTTCGCGCGCGAGGCCATGGCGCGTGGCATACGCGTGCGCGACGGCGTGAAGGTCACGGGCCTCGTGATCGGCGAACACGACGCGCGGATCGAGAGCTCGATCGGCGAGATTCGCGCACGCGCCGTCATCGGCGCCGACGGCGTCGGCAGCGTCGTGCGGCGCGCGCTCGGCTTGCCACGCGGCGCGTTCATGGCCCAGGCCGTGGAAGTCGACACCCCCGAAGCTCGCGGCGACGGCCCGCGCGACGTCCTCCATTTCGACATGGCCGCACGGGGTTTGCCCGGGTACGCGTGGGACTTTCCGACGCTCGTCCACGGACGGCCCATGGTTTGTCGTGGCATCTACGAGCTCCGCGCCGAGGGCGTACCCGAGCGCGCCGCGACCGAGCCTGCGCCGGCCGAGCGGCTCCTCGCTCGTGCGAACGACCAGGGCGTGGCCGTGCCCGCGTCCTCGCTGCGACGCTTCGCCGAGCGAGGCCTCTCCTTGCATGAGCCCTTCGCCCAGCCACGTGTGCTCCTCGTGGGGGAGGCGGCGGGCATCGATCCGGCGCTTGGCGAGGGCATCGCGCAGGCGATCCAGTACGGCTCCGTCGCGGGCCCGTTCCTCGCGCGCGCGCTCGAAGCGGGCGACCTCTCGTTCGCCTCGTTTCCTTCGGTGCTCCGCGAGAGCCGCCTCGGTTTGGATCTCCGCCTGCGCGCGCGCGCGGCGCGCTTCGTGTACGGCGGCGCGCGCCCCGTGATCGAGCGATGGGTCACGCGCTCGCACGCGCTCGCGCGGGCGGGGATGGATTATTTCGCGGGTGAACGAGTTGATCGGCGCGCGCTCGGCAGGAGTGCGCTCGATCTCGGAGGGGCGTTGTTCGGCTGGGCGCTCGATCAGGCGCGTTTCACTTGGGCGCCTCGGTCGGGGCCTTCGCCGTGACGTGCATGAAGTAGTTTCCGATCGCCTTGATCTTGAAGAACGCCGTCCCCGTCGCGTCGTCGATCTTCTCGGGCGCGACCACCGTCCACGTGATCTTCTCGCGGCCCTTGTCGTCGACCTTCAGCTCGCCGATCGCGAGGTTCGCGTCCTTCTTGTTGCCCGCGGGGAAGCTGAACTCGAAGGGTTTGTCCAGGGACTCGAGCGTGGGCAGATCCGGCGAGTTCTCGATCTGCACGAGCAGCCGGTAGATCTTCCCGATCGGCACGCCCGTCGACTTGCCCTTCGGATCGAGCTTGAACGTGATGATGTGCGGCGAGCCCAGCGAGCCTTCGCGAATGCGGAAGACGGCGCGGCCCGAATCGTCGCCGAGCTCGAGCTTCGCGCCCGGGCTCGTGGTGAAGATCGATTGCAGCTCCTTGTCGGAGCTCATCAGCACCGGCGGCCGCTCCTCCGCGGCGGACTTCGGCGGCGGCGGCGCTTCGGCGGACGCCGACGCCGTAGGCTTGGGCGGAGGCGTCTCGGGCGCGGCCGTTGGAGTCTCCGTCGGCGTGGGCGCAGGTGTCGCCGCGGGGGGCGGCTCGGGATTGGCCGGGGGCGGGGTCGGCTCGCCGCCGCACGCCACGGCAAAGGCGGCGATGAGCGCCGGCAATCCGAGGATCGAGGTGCGGAGCAGCTTGTCGAAGCGGGTCCGTAGACGCATGAAGCTCGGCGTAGGACGAGGTCGCGCGGAAGGCAAGTCCGAGCCCGCGCGTGAATCTGGCTCTCTCGACGTCCGCTTCCGCCCGCCGTATAAGGCGGCCCATGCGTACGTCGCTCCTCCCGGCCTTTGCCCTCCTCGCACTCGCGTGTGGCCCGTCGCCCGCGACCGTCGAACCCACGAAGACGCCGGCCGATGCTTCGAAGGAAAAAGGCGCCGCGCAAGTCGCCGCCCCTCAGCCGACCGAGACGGCCTACGACCTCTCGCCGGTGCCGGAGCCCGAGGACGTCGTCGCATTCTTCGGCTGGAAGAGCCCCGCGGCCACGCTGACGAGCTTCGGGACCTGCGCGGCCATCCCGCCCGAACCGCTCATGGGCGGCGTCGAAGGCCAGCTCCGTGCGCTCCTCCGCGACGTCGTGTCGAGCAACGTCGACGTGCGTAGTCTCGCGGCCGCCGTCTCCCTCGACGCGCCCGTCTTCGCCGTGGCCTCACTCGAAACGCAATCGAAGCGCGCTGGCGCCTTCGTCGCGTTCTCGCTCGGCCTCACGTCCCTCGAAAAGGCGAAGATGGCCGTCGAGGGCGCGGGTCCCGTCACGGAGCTCGGCCCGGGCATGTTCCGCATCGGCGGCAGGTCGGGCTCGACGTGCGTGATCGCGGCGTCCGCGGGCGCGACGCCCGCGCGGCTCGTGTGCGGGCCGAAGGAGAAGGACGTCACCACGCTCGCGCCGTACCTCACGCGCACCTTGCCGACGAAGGCCGGCGCGGCCTCGGACATGCACCTCGAGGTGCGCTTCGCCCCGGCCGAGGCCCGGTATGGCTCGCTTTTGCGCACGCAGGTGCAGGGTTTGCCCGTGATCGCGCAGGCCGAGCTCGCCATTGGCGAGCCCAAGTTCGACCGTGCGATCGTCGACGCGGCCACGGGCCTCGCGGACGAGATCGTCGCCTTCGCGCAGGACGCGGACAAACTCACGCTCGACGTCTCCATGGATCCGGCCACGTGCCTGCGCGCGAGCGCCTCGCTCGCGATGCGCGGGAAAAACTCCTGGGTGAGCGGCCTCATGGGCGAGCGCCCGGAGCGAGCCGGCCCGCCGCCCGCGATCTTCTGGCGCGCGCCCAAGGACAGCGCGTCCGTCTTCTACGGCCGCGGCTCCGACCCGAAGCGCTTCCAGCCGATCCTGCGCACGGCGCGCCTCCTCGTCGAAGGCATCCTCGCGAAGGTGAACGTCGGCTCCGAGGCCGATCATCGCGCGGTCGGCGAGCTCTTCGACTGGCCCATGGGCAAGGACGTCGAGACGGTCACGGCGAGCGGCCGCGTGGAGGTCGCGGAGGTCAAGGGCACGCGCACCCCGCAGCAAGAGGCCGAGGCCCTCGTGAACGGCTGGATCGGCTGGGGCCTCGCCGGTTACGAGGAGGGCTCGGCGAACCTCGCAAAGCAGCTCCGCAAGATCGCGGACGTCTACAACCGCAAGGGTTTTCAGGATCCGCTGCGCAAGGAGCTCGGGCCGGAGCTCTCGAAGGCGCTCCCCAAGGTGAAGGTCGGCCCGGGCCCCGCGGCCCTCGGGCCCGACTCGCTGGATCTGTCGATCAAGATCGAGAACGTCCCGGCGGCGTTGCTCGACAAGAGCGCCCCGCAGAAGGCTCTCGTCAGCGTCGAGGTGCACGTCCTGCTCATGACCGACGGCAAGTCGCGCACGTGGCTCGCCGTCGGGGGCGGTAAGCCCGACGGGCTCGTCAAGCGCCTGCTCGCGGTGAAAACCGGCGCGCCCGACGCGGGGACGATCGCGTCGCGCACGGATCTCGAGCCGCTCCGTCGCGGCACCCACATGGGCTCCGGCTTCCTCTCGATGGGCCCGCTGGTCAAGAGCCTGGACCGCATGAAGGACGTGTTCGGCCCGCGCGAGGATGCTCGCGTCCAGCAGCTGATTCGCGCCGTCTCGACGATGCCGCACCAGGGCGAAACGCCCATCTTCGTCACGTCGAGCTCGACGGGCACCGTGGACGCACCGCGCGGTGAGCTTGCTGTCACGGCTTCGAAGGCGGCCTTCGAGGACATCGGCTGGCTCATCAAGACGCTCGGTGTGAGCGGCGCGCGCCGCTGAGCCTGCTAGGCTCTCGGTCTTCGGCGTGACGTGCGATTCGTGCGCAGGGCGAGGGGCATGTCCCTTGCCGTTCGTCCGGAAAACATTCGCCGAACGACAAAGGGGACCATGGACGCTCGAAAGGGAGTAGGGATCGGGAGCATCGCGCCGCGGGGACCCGCTGCGAGGCCTGCGACGCGCGCGGGCGCGCTGAACCCCGAGTCGATCGACGAAGAGCCGGAGCTCACGCCCGAGCAGCGCGACGAGCTGCGCACCTTGCTCGAGACGAAGCGCGCGGAGATCCTGGCGAGCATCGAGACGCGCCAGGAGCAAGAACGCGACACCGGGCGCGAGGTCGGCGACGAGATGGACGAGGCGAACATCGAGGGCGCGACGGCGATGGCCTCGCGCCTGCTCGAACGCGACGTGCAGCTCCTCTCGGAGATCGATCGCGCGCTCGCGAAGTTCAGGGACGGCACGTACGGCCTGTGCGAGGGCACGGGCGAGCCGATTGGCTTCCCGCGGCTGCGCTCGCGGCCATGGGCGCGCTTCAGCGTGGAGTACCAGGAGCAGCTCGAGCGCGAGGCGCGTACGCGCGGCGGCGTCTGAAAACCGGCCCGACGGGGGCGCCTGCCTGATAAAGTCTCGGCGGTGATTCGCCGCCGAGACCGCTCATTTTTGTGGAGCGCGGGGGTGCTTTTTGCGCTCGCGCTCCCGGCCCTTGGGTTCGCGTGCTCGCCGGTCGAGACGGTGTCGCCTGCGCCGGTGGACGCCGGTGCGGATGGGTCGTTTGTCTCGTCGTCGTCGTCGTCCTCTGCCTCGTCCAGCGGCGCGGGAGGGCAGGGGGGCGTTGGCGGAAGCGGCGGCGTCGGAAGCGGTGGCGTTGGCGGCACCGGCGGCGGAAGCGGCGGCGCTGGCGGAGGCGGTGGCGCAGGCGGCAGCGGCGGCGCAGGCGGAAGCGGAGGCGGCGGCGGCGGCGCGGGTGGCGCAGGCGGCAACGAGCCCGACGCCGGGCCGAGTGATGCCGGCGCCTGCCCCGTCACCACGATGGCCGTGCCCATCCTTCCTTCCCCGCACGTCGCGATGTGCTCCCCTGTCGTGTACCCGACAAACCCTCCGACCTCGGGCCCGCACTATCCCTCGTGGGCCGCATTCAAATGGTACGACGCGCCCGTCCCGCGAGGCTTCCTCGTCCATTCGATGGAGCACGGCGCGGTCGTCATCTCGTACCATTGCGATGGCGGCTGCGAATCCGAGCTCGCGACCCTCGCGGCATTCCTCGACGCGCGCCCGGCCGATCCGCTCTGCGTCGCGCCATTGAAGGCGCGCATCATCGTCGTGCCCGATCCCGAGCTCGACGTCCGTTTCGCCGCGGCCGCGTGGGGCGGGCTCCTCCGCGCCGATTGCCTCGACACCGCCGCGCTCGGCGCTTTCCTCGACACGTATTATGCGAAGGGGCCGGAAAACTTCTGCTACGACGGCATCGACGTCCTCGCGCCGGGCAGCGGCGTTCCGGCTGATTGCGGCGCCCCGACGATGGATGCGGGCGTCGATGCCCCGTGACCTGACGAGCGCTCAGCCCATCGCTTCGCCGGTGTACAGGAAGGGCACCGGCGACCGGCGACCGGCCGTGGTGTCCCAGAAGGCGCCATTCGGCTTTTTCGCGAGGGCGTTCGGAGGATAGCTCCCATAGCCCTTCCCGGGCGTCGCCTCGTAGTCCGACGACGACAGGCCCATGCAGTTCATGAACGTCACGAGGAGGTTGTTCATCGGGATCCCGCGCCGGCTGTCATCATGGAGCGTCTCGCTCGCCGGCTCCCGAAAGTCGATGTAATGGCCTTGCTTCAGCTTGCCGCCTGCGCCGCCGGCGACCATCACAGGCATACCATTGGCGCTGTGCTCGCCTCCGATCACGACGCAGCCGTATTGCATGGACCAGTAGACGAGCGAATTGTCGAGCAATGTGCCCGAAGGCTCCACCACCGCGTCGAGGATGCCGAGCAGCTTCGCCACGCGGGCTCCGGTGAGCTTCAGGTCGACGGCCAGCTCCGACGCGGTCGCACCCGACAAGGTTTTCCCATAGATCTTGTGATGCTGTTCGTGACGTGGGTAGGTGCCCATGGACATGCCGAGCGTGATGCTGGCGACGCGCGTCAAGTCACAGACCATGGCCGCTGCGAGGATGCGGAACTGATTGGCGATCACGGCCTCGATGTCGACCTCGTCCTCCTGCATGGCAGGGGAGCACGTGCCGGCTCCCTTCTGGATGTCGGCGACGAGCGACATGTACGATTCGAGCTTCTGCTTGTCGGCAGCCGAGATGCGGCTACTGTCACGCACCTTCTTGTAGTCGGCGTGCACGGCCTGCAAGAGGGCCGTTTCGCGCGGGTCGCCATCGCCCACCGCACCGAAGCCCGAAGCGAATGCATCGAAGAAGGCCTGGGTCTGCTTCACGGGCCTTACCATCTCGAGCTTCGCGTTCGTCGAACGCCACGAGAACGAGCGATTCTTGCTGTAGTCGTCGGTAATGACCGGGTTGAGGACCACCGAGCGCCGCACCGCAGGCACCTCGGGCCCGTACATCTTGGCCGAATTCGACAGCAGCACATCAATCGACTCCTGGCCGCTGGTCGGTGGCGCCTCGTCATTGTCGAGGCCCGCCGCGTACGAGGAGGCGCAGGTGGGGAAGCAGTACTGATGGTTCCAGTTCTCGGCCAGCACGTCAATCCCGCGCAGGACCGAGAGCTTGTTCGTGAACGGCGTGAACGCGTCCCCGAGGATGGGCGACATGGCGCCCTCGAGCTCGCTCAGGGCCTTCACGTTGACGTACGGCTCGATATTCTGGTTTGCCTTCAGTGCGCCATAGTAGAGCGAGGCGCTCGGACCGTAGGGGTTCAAGACCTGGATGTACCGAGGCGGCGTGGTCTCGGGCCCCGCGTACGCCTCCCTCGGCATCAACGAACGCAGCGCAGGCAGCACCAGGGCCGCCCCCGCGCCGCACAGGAACAATCGTCGGCTCTTCGGGTTGTATTTCATGGCGTCCTCAGGGCTCCTGCTTCCAGAAAATGTCTTCGTTGGCGATGGTGGCGAGCAGCACGGATTGGAGCGTGCCGCTTTGACTTCGAGCCTCTCCCTCGCTGAGGATGCAGCTGTCGCTTTCGATGTCGACGGTGCTCGCGTGGTAGTACTCGAAGAGTCGACGCGAGATGCAGGCCCGGGCTTTGTAGCTCTCGGACATGGCGAGCGCGAGCTCCACCGAGTCGCTCAAGTTCTCCGGCCCCCCGGGCTCGAGCTCCGGGTCCTGTGCCGTGGTATCGATGGGCCAGGTGGCTCCGGGCTCGCCCTGTTCATTGAACACGAGCTCCACGCTCCGCTTCGCGCCGAGCTGATCGAACCCCTCGAAGGCGAACCCGATCCCGTTGACTCTCGCGTGGCAGGCAATGCAAGCGGGGGCGTCGGTGAGCTTCGTCGTTTTGTCGCGGTTGCTCATGTTTTCGATGTCGCCGACCTCATTCTTGCGCTCCGCGACCGCCGCCGGGTCCGGCATTCCCATCTCGTCGCAAAGGAACGCTTTACGCAAGCGCGCGCCGCGCACGATGGGGCTCGTGCGCCCGCCAGCGTTCGTCAGCAGCGCGGGGCGGTGCAGCAGCCCTGGGTGCGACGATGCGCTGGCGACCGGCTCCTCGCTCGACACCACCTCCGTATCGAAGATTCGGGCCATCGCCTCGGACCGCGGGAAGGCCGCGCTCGAGGTCATCAGCTCGTTGAACGTGCCCTCTTCCGACCAGAAGACGTGCTCGAAGAAGTCGAACGCCTCCTGCCTCATCTCGTCCCCGAGCCCCGAGGTATCGGGGATGCCGATCTGCGCGCCCACCGCGGGCATCGGATCGGGCACCGTGCCCAGGCGCGCGTAATAGCGGAAGAAGTCGCGCACCTTGATGTGCGCCTTCTCCCCGGCGAGCAGCCGCTCCACGTGAGCTTGCACGCCCTCGAGGGACTGAAGCTCTCCGCTGCGCGCCGCTTTCATGAGCGCGTCGTCGGGCATGGTGTTCTGCGTGAGGTACGAGATGCGCGAGGCCACCTCGAAATCGGTGAGGCGAATTCGGCCGTTCTTGATCTCGGCGCCTTCCTCGATGTGGAACACCAGAGAGGGCGACTGCAGCAGTCGACGCAAGAGGTACGAGAGCCCCCCCATATCCGCGCCGGCTTCGTGATAGTAACTCAGGTACGACTGCACCTCGTCGGGGCTGAGATCGCGGCGCCAGACCTGGCCGCCGAATTGCTCCACGACCTCCTCCACACAAGCGTCGGTGAGCGGGCTCGTGCCGGCGCAGCTCGGCAGGTGATCGGTTTTCCACGTGGGGCTCGCCATCGCGAGCTCGACGGCGCGCTTCGACACCTGGGAAAGCGCGAGCGCCGTGCCCACCGGTGGGTTGTCCGTGAAGTCACCGGCGATCACCATCTCGTCGACCGGCAACCCGGACAATTTCGTCTGAATCTCGGCGTCTCCGATGATGGACTCGCCCAGCAGCGCACCCAGCGTATGGACCAGCTCGGCGTGCGACAGTCGACGCATGTGGTCGAAGGTGACGCCGCGCGAGAGCTTCCGCTGCTCGGTGCAGGCATACGTGAGCCGAGTCCTTTCGTTTTCCGAAGGATCGGGGCCACCAATTGTACCCACGCAGCTCACAGCCGTGCAGGCGAGGACGGCGAGCCATCCGCCGGCATGAGCTTTCGCCAGCTTTTTCATGCGCATCTCCTCGGCGGTTGCAACGGATGGCGCTGCTCCGCCCGTCCCCAATGAAAAGCCATGCTCCGCCATCTCGGCGCGACGACACGCTGCCAAGCTTCCATGCGCGAAGGGCAACCTCGACGGCGAGACGACTGCGCACTCAAATACGGGACGAAGCCCGCACCTGTCAATGCACGTGCTCTCCGGCGCGGGTCGCGTTCGACTTCGCGCGCACGACGAATCCGCTGTGATTTTCGGATGTTTCAGCGTGCCACGTGGATCGGGTGTTCGATTTCGATCGGGGCATGCCGGAGGGCCGTCATCGCTCGTCGATGTCGGCGAGGAGGTACCGCAGGATCATATCGCTCAGCTCGCGCTGGAATTCACCGCTCTTCACGCGATCGTGATGCCGATGCGCCGCGGCCCACGACATGAGCGCGAGGGTCTCCGTTGCCATGAGCAGGCTCGCCCGGAGGTCCGGTCTGCGAAAGCGCGGGGCGATCACGGCCAGCGTTTGAGCCAGAAAATCTGCGGTCTTTTCATACCTCTCGTACATCACGGTGCGCATGTCGGCGTCGTCCATCGAGATGCCGTGCCGGTCGACGCGCTGGAGGACTCTCTCGACGGTGAATCCGATCAGCTGCGACGCGACCATCTCGACCGTGGCCGGGTCGATCGTGGTCGGGTCGATCTCGGTCAAGCGCCCGAGGAGCACCGCGTACTCCGCCTCCCACGCGCGCCGCTCCGCCTCGCGCAGGAGTGCCACGCGATCGGCGAAGTGGTGGTAGACGGTCCCGACGCCGACGCCGGCCTCGCGAGCGACGCGCTTGGTCGTCACGGCAGAGGGCCCCTCGCGCGCGAGAATCCGATCCGTCGCCTCGAGGATGAAGCGGACCGTATCCTCGCTTCGCTTCTGACGCGCAGCTTTCATGAGTCGACGCAGGATCCTACGCGAAACGACCGCATGCGCGAGGGGCATGTTCGGCGACCTGATACGCCGTTGTAGCTTTGCGGTAGGATTGCTGCGGGGGCGTCGCCCCGGGGAGAGTTCCGGCCGATGGCGGCGCCCAGCCGAGGGACGCGGGCACGGATTCGCGCGAATTCAGCGATATCGATCGGAGCAGACGCCGAGCCCCACCCCCGTCGTCTGCAAGCACTTGCCGAGCTCGGCGCACGAGGCCAGCGGTTCTCGGTAGCTGCATTGCCGCGCCACGTCGTAGCAGCGTATGCAGGCCGCCTCGTTGAACTTTTCGGCGGAGAGCTTGCGCTCGTAGACCACGAACTCCGAGGTGCCTCGCCCGGGCTCGAATTTGGGCGGGTTTTTCAGCATGGTGCCGTCGAAGGTCGTGAACGAGAGCTGCGCTGGCTGGGTCCGATAGACGGGGCAGGCGATCTCCCCGGCTCCCGTGCGAGACCAGATCCCGTCGAGGTGGTGCAACGAGCGAAACATGCTCTTATCCCCGTCGCGCCGCTCGCTGAAGCCGCCGGCAGCGGCGTTGTTGTGCGGGATGCCGGGGAATACCTCCGGATTGGGGACCTTGTACGTGAAATTGATCGAGGTGACCTTTCCGCGCGGTCGATCGATGGGCTCGGGGTGGAAGGCGATGGCCAGCGTGTAGCAATGGCCGCGCTTGAGCTGGATGGTCTCGGGCGCCCGGTCGGGGAGCTCCTCGAGCTTCGCGGTGAACCGTTTGACCTCGTGGTAGCCGTCCTTTTTGAGCTCCAGCCGCCCGAGGAGCGTCTCGACGTCGGGATACCGAGGTGGGTCGGGCGAGAGGTAGACGGCCAGATAGGTGCGCTTCCGCTCGGGCATTCGAGCGAAGCGATCGGTCGAACTGAAAATCAAATAGAGGGCGTTCGCGCCATGGCGCGCCGCCTCCGCGGCGAGCAGTTTTTCCCGGCGCGCGCGCAGGGCCTCGTTTTTCCACGCGGCCGTGAGCTTCTCTTCGTTGTACCCCGAGACATCGACGCGCTCCTTCAGCCTGATCGTGCCGAGGACACGATGGGGCCGCTCCTCGCTCGGATACCCCGGCGCGACCGTGAACCTCTTCTCCGGCGTCCCGGCATACTCGTCGTAGTAGAAGGCGTCCGGCAGCTCGCTGCGCGAATCGTGGATCTCGACGCGCGACGCTTCGGCGGAGGGTGCGTCCTCGGCGAGGGGCTCGTAGGCGAGGTCGTGGTGGTGCTCGAAGTTGATCCCGTCCGCCCCGTGCCTGCGGCAACCCGAGGCCGAGGCGATGGACAGGACGAGCGCGAGGAGGAGGGAGGTGCGCTTCACGGATGAGCTCGCTCGTGGGAGAGGCGGCCCGTATACCCCGTCAAGCCCTCAGGTCGCGAGCCAGAAATCCTTGCCGAGCAAGCTCTTTGCCGTCTCGATCGTGCTGAACGCGCGCTTCAGGTCCGTCTTCGCCTGGTGCTCGGAGAGCTGCACGATGTACGGGATCCACAGCGGCCGGCACACGAGCAGCGCCGCGTAGTACCCCTCGACCTCCTCGTTCCAGCCCTGCGCCGCGGCGATCCGGGCGAGCAGGTAGTTCACCGGCACGGGCGATCCGACCTGCCCGATCTCCGACGCGCGCGCCATCACGTCGCGAGCGAGCTCCGCACGCGCGGCCTCGTCCGTCACGTTCTTCGTGCCGCGGAACTTCTGGAAGGCGATCTCCAGCCGTTGCTCGTTGTCGACCTGCTCCTGCAGCCGATCCCGCACGATCACGCTCCAGGCCTCCACGAACGGCCGCCCGTCGAGGTCCGGCGCCGCCTCGCAGTGCGCGAGGAGCAGCTCCGCTTCCTTCCAGTCGCCCGCGTCGCGCGCGAGCTCGAGGCCCGACAGCACGCGCTCTTCCCCGCAGCGGCCCGGGTCCTTCTCGAGCAGCCAGCGCTCCCAGTAGAGCGCGCCGCGCGACAGCGTCCGGAAGACCATCGCCGGCTGCGTGAGCCGTGCGTACATCGCCTGCTGGATCAGGAGGCTCTTGTGGCGCTCGACGTCCGACACCGTGAGGCTCTTCGGCCAGGCCTCGGCCCCGAAGGCGAAGGTGATCATGACAGGACCCGGATCGCGGCCTTTCCTCCGCCGAAGGCCACGGCGCCGGCGATCTTTCGCCCACCCGGCGCGCCGTGCACGTGTTTCACCACGTCCGCGAGCACGGAGTCCGTATCCGCGCCCTGGGTCCCGAACGCGACGAGCACGCGGTCATCGCGGCCGTCGAGCTTCTGGAGATGCAGATCCAGCCACGGACCCCGCTTCGACACGCGCACCACGCGCAGTTCGTCCCGCGCCCGCAGGATTGCCGTGATCACGCCGGCCGCGGCCACGTGCAGCACGTCTTCGCGTCCGGCCGAGCGCAGCGCCTCGACGTCGGCCGTGGAGATGTCGGTCGCGTGCACGAGCGAGAAACGTTCGATCGTCGGATCCTCCGAGCCCGGCTTGAAGTAGGCGAGCTCGAAGGGGCTCGTCGTCCCGGGCGCGGCCTCGCAGGCGAGCAGACACGCAGGCAGCACGAGCGGCGGCCACAGGTTCGGCTGATCCGCCCTCAGTTTCGCGAGGTTATAAGTCTGCATCGACGAGATCCGCGAGCAGGGTACCACGCCACGAACGGGCTCAAAAGACCCATGGCGCGCCTTCGTCCCGGATCGTCACGGCCGCGCCGCGGTGGGCTGCTCCACGCTGGAAAGGACAAACATGGTCGCTCGCGCAGGGCCGTCCGCCGTCACGGTGATCACCAGCCGCCCCCGTTTTTCGATGTATGATGGGCGGGCGTCCGCCCATGCGTCCCGAACCGGCACCGATCGAACCATGCCCGCTCTGTGAACGGCCGAATCTGAACCCTTCGGACCATCACCTCGTGCCGCGGAGCCGCGGGGGCAAGGAGACGCTCGCGATTTGCCGCGATTGCCATCACGCCGTCCACGCGGTGCTCACGAACAAGGAGCTCGAGGCCCGGTATCACACCGTCGCCGAGCTACTCGCGCATCCCGAGCTCGCGAAGATGATCGCGTTCATCGCGCGGCAAGATCCCGGCGGGCGCGTGCGCGTGCGGAGGACGAACACACGCCCGAAGCGGCCTTGAACAGCGTGCCGCGCTACACTTCGAGAACCTACGAACACAGGAGCTTACGCATGCATTTTGCCCGTTCTCCACGTCCTCGAAAGCCCTCGTGGTTCCGCCGTCTCTTGGCGCCCGCGCTCGCGATGGGGCTCGCGTCCATGGTCACGGCGCTCGCTTCGAGCTGCGGTTCGACGAGCACCGGCACGCCTCCGTGCGACTCGGTCTACGCCGGCAAGTGCGGCGGCTTCTGCGCCAACGACTTCGCGTGCGCGGACGGCCTGTATTGCGGCAACAGCGCCACCTGCACGGCGGACTGCGCCCCCGGCGCGGCCGGTTGCCCCACGGGGCAAACCTGCAACGTCAAGGGCCGGTGTATCCCCACGGGCGGCGAGGGCGGGTCCGGCGGCGGCGGCGGCATCGATTTTGTGACGTCGAACACCGGCACCGGCAGCGGCGCCGACGCCTGCGCCGACGTGAACGTCAATTTCGAGAAGCAGATCCCGACCGTGATGCTGCTCATCGATCAATCGGGCAGCATGACCGCGAGCTTCGGAAATGGCGATCGCTGGAACGTCCTTTACGACACGCTCATGGATCCCAATGACGGGATCGTGAAGAAGCTCGAAAAGGACGTGCGGTTCGGGCTCGCGCTCTACACGAGCAACGGCGGCAATGCGGGCGGCACGTGCCCCATGCTCGCGAAGGTGCCGCTCGCATTGAACAACCATGCGGCCATCGACGCGGTTTATGCCCCGCAGGACCCCGCGGGCGACACGCCGACGGGCGAGAGCATCACGGCCGTGACCGCGGATCTCGTCGCCTACCAGGAGCCGGGGCCGAAGATCATCGTGCTCGCGACCGACGGCGAGCCCGATACCTGCGCCGAGCCGAATCCGCAAAATGGCCAGGACGAGTCGATCGCCGCCGCGCAGGCCTCGTTTGGCAAGGACGTCCGCACGTTCGTGATCAGCGTCGGCGCCGAGGTGAGCCTCGGCCATTTGCAGGACCTGGCGAACGCGGGCGCGGGCCTGCCCATCGGCGGCGCCGAGAAGGCCACGTACTACCAGGCGCTCAATCCGCAAACGCTGATCGACGCCTTCGACAAGATCATCAACGGCGTCCGCTCCTGCGTGCTCAAATTGAACGGCATCGTCGACGAGACCGCGGCCGCCGAGGGCCAGGTCTCCCTCGACGGCAAGGCGCTGCCCTACAACGACATGAACGGCTGGCGGCTCAACGGCCCCGACGAGATCGAGCTGCTCGGTACCGCGTGCGATACGATCAAGCAGGGCGACCACTCCATTTCGGTCCAGTTCCCCTGCGGGATCGTCATCCCGAAGTGATCCGCTGAGCGCCGAACGGTTCGGCGCTCTAGCCCCCCATTCGCTTCACGAACGGCACGATCCGCTCCACGAACGCCTGCTTGTGGAACCGATCGAACTCGGCCCACGTGCAGAGCGTCGAGGTATCGGTCACCCGATCCACGAAGAGCTTGCCGTCGAGGTGGTCCACCTCGTGCTGGAACGTCCCCGCCGTCAAGCCCCGCGCGACGCGCTCGAACGGCGCGCCATGCCGATCCCAGCCGGTCACGCGCACCTCGGCGAACCGCGACACCACGCCGCGCAGGTTCGGCACCGAGAGGCAGCCCTCGAAATTGTCGAATCGCTCCTCCGTGAGCGGCTCGATCACCGGATTGACCACGATCGTGAGCGGGATGTTCGGCTTGTACGGATAACGCGGGTTGTCCTTGACCTCGATCGCCACGATCCGCTTCGGCACGTGCACCTGCGTCGCGGCGAGCCCGGCGCCGTTCGCGTCGTGCATGGTCTCGACGAGGTCGTCGATGAACGTCTGCACCTCGGCCGTGGCAAGCTCGTCCCGCTCGACCTCGCGCGCCCGGTTTCGGAGCACAGGATGTCCAATATGAGCAATTTTCAGGAGCGTCACGGAGGCGAGCCTACCACGAGACGTCGGGGACGACGCGCGCTCGACGAAAGTGCGTGGGCGCCCCAGGGATCGGCGCATGAACCAGGACAAGCGCCAGCCCGACTTTTCCACGAACGTCCCCCAAGGCAGTGACACCGAGTCAAGCGGACGAACGGACGTCGAGCACGAGGTGCAGGGCGAGGAGGAGAACGCCCCGATCGAGCGCAGCAGCGTCGATCAGCGCGAAAGCGGCTCGATCGAGCGCGCCAAGGCCCACCTCGAGCACGCGGGCCGGGACCTCGCCGCCGCGGCGAGCGAGGTAGCCACCGTCGCGCGCGCAGCAGCCGAGTCCGCCAAGGATGCGTTCAAGGACGAAGTTCCCTCGACCCGGCGGACGGGCGAGCCCTCGAAGGAGAGCACGCTCGACCGGCTGAACGACCTCCTGCGCGGCGAGCTCGCCAGCGTCGAGACGTACGAGCTCGCCCTGCGCAGCGTGCGCGACGCGGACCTCACGAGCTCGCTACGCCAGCTCTTGGAGAGCCACGAGCGGCGCGTCGACAAGCTCCGCAACAAGGTCAGCGAGTTCGGCGGCGAGCCCGCGCAGAGCTCGGGCGTGTGGGGCGCGTTCGCGCGGATCGTGCAACGCGGCGCGGATCTGCTCGGCCACCGCGCCGCGCTCGCCGCATTGGAAGAGGGCGAGGATCAAGGCAAGAAGCGGTACGCCCGGGATCTCGACGAGCTCGAGCCGCCCGTGCGTGATTTCGTCCTCCAGGAGCTCGCACCCGAGCAACAACGCACGCACGACCTCGCGCAATCGCTGCAGAAGTTCGTGAAGGCGGCGTGACGCGGAAAAACGACCCCGGGGCGCCGCCCGCCTTCACTTCCAAGCAGGCGGCGTCATCCCGAGCTTGTTGTAAAAAAACTTCGCCGCCGTCCGCGAGAGCTGATCCTTCGGCTCGTACACGTCCGGCCCGCGCGGCAAGAGCCCCGCCGACAGCGACCCGAGCCGCTTGCCCATGAGCCGCTCGAGGTCGTCGCAGAACGCCTCCATCGTCGAATACCGATCCTCGGGCTTCTTGCGCAATGCCTTCAGGATCACGCCTTCCGTGGCCCGATCGATCCCCGGCTGCGCTTCCGACGGCTCGCGCGGCGGCGCGATGAGCTGCCTCGCCAGGAGGACCGCATAATCGTCTGCGCGGAACGGCAGCTCTCCGACGAGCATGCGATACATCATCACCCCGAGCGCATACACGTCCGACCGCGAATCCGACTTGTCCCCCACCACCTGCTCGGGCGGCATGTATTCGGGCGTCCCCACGGCCACCCCGGCCTGCGTGACCGCCTTGGCCGCCTCGAGCTTGGACAAACCAAAATCTAGCACCTTCGTGTTGTAAGGCTCGCCCGGCTCGCCGACCAGGAACAGATTGTCCGGCTTCACGTCCCGATGCACGATCCCCGCGCGGTGCGCCGCTCCGAGCGCCGAGGCCGTCTGCGAGAGCACCGGGAGCGCGAGGTGGAGTGGCATCGTCGTCTCGCGACGTAGCCAGTCTCCGAGCGTCTCGCCGAAGAGATATTCCATCACGAGGAAAGGCACGCCGTCCGGCCGCTCCCCCGTATCGAGCACCTTGACGATGTTTGGATGCGCGAGCGCGTTTGCTGCCTTCGCCTCGCGGTCGAAGCGAGCGCGTGCGCCGGGCGCGCGGAGGTGCAGCGAGTCGAGCATCTTGATGGCGACCGGCTCGCTCGTGTTCCGATCCAGCGCCAGGTAAATGCGGGCCATGCCCCCCCGACCGATGAGCCCCCGCACCTCGTAGCGTCCGCCGAGCACCACGCCCGTCTCGGGTGTGGGTTTGGCGCGGAGCGACGAGACATCCGGCGTCGCGACGAGCTTCGTGCCGTCGTACGGACAGAAGCGGTGCTCTTCATCCTCGAAACGCCTGAGACAACGCGAGCAATACATCGGTCCCCGTCCCATTCAATCCATCACGGCATCGCGCCGCCGCAGATCCAGTCCGAGATCGTCTGAATCTTGTCCTCCGAGAGCGCGATCGCCGGCGGCATCTTGTTTCCGGAGCACTTGTCGACGTTCATGATCTTGTCGATGAGGTAGCTCTCCGAAGGATCGCCCGCCTTGACGCGCATCCGCGTCCCGCCCGCGCATTGCTCCGCCGGAACGTCCACGAGCTCGGCGTGCGCGTTCGCGTTCGTCAGATCGAGCCCTTGCTTCGCCCCCGCGCCCGAATGGCAGCCGCCGATCGCGCAGCTCGCCGACAGGATCGCCTGCACGTCCGCGAACGCTACGCTCGACGATCCGCAGGTGCAAACGCCGCCCGCGCACGTCTGGCCCGGCGCGCATTGGTTGTCGCAGGCGCCGCAGTTCAGCGGGTCCGTCATGGTATCGCCGCAGCCGCCGCCCGCGCCGCCTTGTCCGCCCGCGCCGCCTTGTCCGCCCGTGCCGCCGGTCCCGGAGCTCGAGCTCGAGCTGCTTGCCGGCGATCCACCCGCGCCACCTTCGCCGCCCGCGCCGCCCGAGCCGTCCGAGCCGTCCGAGCAGCCCGTGCCCGCGAAGCCGAGCACGGCCGCGCAAGGCACGGCAAAAAGCCAAACCCTCATCCAACGATTCGACATCGACCGACCTCCAACCAAGTCATTCCGAATGACGGCCCCTCGGATCAGCCGAGGTGCCGGTGCAAGAAAGCAATGGTGCGGCTCCAGGCGAGCGCGGCCGCCTCCGGGACGTACACGTCCTTGCGCGACTCGTGCGCGAACGCGTGCCCGGCCTCGTACACGTGGAGCTCCATGGATTGTCCACGCGAATGCATCTGTTCCATGACCGCCCGCGCGTTATCCGCCCGGGCCCAATCGTCCTGGCTCGCGAAATGCGCGAGGACAGGCGCCTTCACCTTCGAGAAATCGAACTTGTCCGCGGGGGGGAGACCGTAAAACGGCACGACGGCCTCGAACTCGGGCACGAGGGTGGCCGAGGCGAACGAGAGCGCGCCGCCGAGGCAGAAGCCGACCACGCCGACGTGCCCGTTGCTCCGCGGATGCTTCTTCAGGAAGGCTGCCGCGCTGCCGATCTCGTCGAGCGCGCGGGGCCACTCGAGGCCTTCCATCAGCTTCTGGGCCTCGGCGGGATCGACGGTCCAGCGCCCGTGATAGAGGTCGGGGATCGCCACGAGGAACCCTTCCCGCGCGAGGCGGGCGGCGACGTGACGGATCTGCCCGTTGAGCCCCCACCACTCCTGGATCAGCACCACCGCGGGCGCCCGCTCCACACCCTCCGGCGCCACGAGCTCCCCCTGTGCCTCCGCCCCACTTTTCGTCGGAAATTTGATCGGTTCGTACATGGTGCTCGCCTCCGTGCATCCTCGCGCAGCCGCGCGGGCGGGCGGAGCATAGCCTAGTTCGTCGTGGCGGGGGCGGCTGTCGAGGCGGGGGTTCGATACGACGGCGAAGCAACCTCGCACTCACTTCACCGGAGCCACGCTTCGATCTCTGCGATCTCCTCCTCGGTGCCGGGGCCGAGGGAGCGGAAGAGCTCGACAGCACGGCGGGCGTGCGGGAGGGCCTGGGCCTTCGCGTGGCCTGCGCAGACCCACGCCTTCGCGTGCAGGAACGCGAGGGCCGCTGCGTTGTTGGGCTCGCACGCGGACTTCGCGCAGATGTCGAGCGCCCGCTGCGTCTCGCCGAGGCCCTCGGCGCACGCGCCCTCCGCGACGTACACCTGACCGAGGCCCGTGAGCGCGAGCGCGCGGTCCGGCGTGTCGGCCCCGAGGGCCCGCTCGAAGGCCGCCGCAGATTCGAGGTAACGAGCGCGCGCGTCTGGATATCGCTTCAAGCGGTAGAGCGCCTCGGCGAGGTTCGAGGCCGCACGGCCAATCCGTGGATGGTTCGCGCCGAGCGTGCGCTTGTACCCGGCGAGCGCCGCCTCGAACACCGGGACCGCCTCCGTGAAGCGGCCGGCGTTGCCGAGCGCCGCGCCGTAGGCATTGAGCGCCTGGAACGCGTCGGGGTGATCGGCGCCGAGCGCCGCGACGAAGAGGTCGTACGACTCCTTCAGCAGCGGAAGCGCGTCGTCGAAGCGACCCTGGTGCAAGATCGTGCTCGCCAGATTGGTGAGCACGCGGGCGCGGCTCGGGTGCGCCGCGCCGAGCCGCTTGCGGACGCGCTCCTCCACGCGGCGAAAATGCTCCTCGGCCAGCCGAAGGTTGCCGCGGCGCGTCTCGATGACCCCGCGCACCATGGCGACGCGATCGAGGATCGGCGCATCGTCGGGGCCGAGCAGCGCGTCCGCTTGGAGCGCCCATCGTTCGCCGTCGTCGGGACGCGCGCGCAGGTACCCGACGACGTAGGCGAGCTCCGCGAACGCCTCGGCGGCGAGGGCGCGGCTTCCCACCCGGTGCGCGGCCAGCGCCGCGTCGAATATCTCGCGCTCGGCCTCGTCGAGGCGGCCGAGCGGTTCGAGCGTGCGCGCGTGCTCGACGAGGAGCGCGGCCCGCGCGGCGGCGGCGTTTGGTGGAGCCTCGCGTGCGAGCGCGTCCTTGGTCACACGCTCGGCCTCGGCGAACTTTCCGAGCTGCTGCAGCGTCCTCCCGCGCTGCACATCGGCGCGGATCACCACGCACGCCTCGCAGGGTTCTGCGTCGGCAGGTCGGACGTCGACCGCCACGCAGGCCTCGAGCGGCGCCATCTTCTCGACGACGGACGTCGCGCGGTTGACCGCGTCGTTCCCGCCGAGCGAAAGCACCTCGACGGCGGCATCGAGCTCTGCCAGGCGCTCGTCCAGGCAGGCGACACGCGCGCGGA
This sequence comes from Polyangium jinanense, assembly GCF_028435265.1. Classification (GTDB taxonomy): domain Bacteria; phylum Myxococcota_A; class Polyangia; order Polyangiales; family Polyangiaceae; genus Polyangium; species Polyangium jinanense. The sequence continues at coordinate 392,477 of NZ_JAGTJK010000002.1, forward strand.
AGAGGGGATCGGGCTGCGCCGCTTCGACGAGCGCCTCGCACGCCTCGACGCGCTCGGCCCGCCAGGCGGACGCGCGCGCCGAGACCGCGCCGTCGACGGCACCAAAGGCCTTCGCGGCATACGAGAGACCCGTGCGGTCGAAGGCTTCACGCACCACGGCGCGGCGCGCCTCGTCCCACCCGGCCCGGTGCCGCTCCTCGGCGAGCACGCACGTCGGGTGACGGCGAACGGTCTCGGTCGGCCGCGCGACGAGGACGACGCCGAGGGCCAGCGCGGCCGCGCCGATCAGCATGGGGATGCCGAAGCGACGAGGCTTCTCCGTCGCGCGCTCGAGCGCATCGACGAGCGCGGCAACCGAAGGATAGCGCTCGCGTGGATCGGGATGGAGCCCGCGTTGCAGCAGGCGGCGCACGGCTTGTGGCACCGGCGACGATGCCGGCGCGCGTGGTGTTTCCTCCCGCGCGGCGCGCGCGAGCTCGGCGACCGTGCGACCGACGAAGGGACGCTCGCCATGCAGCGCTTCCCATAACGACACGCAGAACGCGAACTGATCGGAGGCCTCGGTGGCCGGCGCGCCTTCGAGCTGATCCGGCGCCATGTAGACCGGCGTCCCGAGGAGCGCGCCCGTCTCCGTGAGGGCCATCTCGGTCGGAGCGGCTGCCACGTCGCGGGGCCGTGTATCGGCGGCCAGACCAAAATCGGTCACCTGTGCGCGGCCATCGGCGCGCACGAGGACGTTGTCGGGCTTCAGGTCCCGGTGCACGACCCCGGCTGCGTGCGCTGCGGCGAGACCACGCCCGACCTGCATCCATAGCTGCACAATGTCGCGCCACGCGCGCGGCTCTCGCGAGGCCCATGCGCGGGCCGACCCTCCGGGGACGAACTCGAGCGCCACGAAAAACTGCGTCTCCCACGTCCCCACGTCGAACACGGTCACGACGTTCGGGTGCGATAGCCGCGCCAGCGTCTGCGCCTCGCGCGCGAGCCGCGCGCGCCTCTGCTCCTCTTCCGCGCGAGGCCGCGACGAGAAGCGCAAAAGCTTCAGCGCCACCTTGCGGTCGAGCTCGGGATCGTAGGCGGCGAACACCTGCCCCATGGCGCCGACGCCCACGCGCTCCACGACGAGGTACCGGCCGATCGCCGTGCCACGTGTCACGAGCGTCAGGGGCGGCGGCGGCGCGGCGGCCCCGCTCGCGCGCAGCGTCGCGGCCACCACGCGCCGGCAGCGGGGGCAGGTGTCGAGGTGCTCTTCGGCCTTGGCCAAGGCGGCCCCGTCGAGCTGCCCGACGGACAGCTCGAACAAGAGGTTCTCGTCGAGGCAGGCCATCAGCGAGTCTCGCGCCTCAGTTCAAGACGCACTGCCCGAGCGCGTCGTTGCACGTGAATGCGCTCGGGCAATCGGCGCTGTATTTGCACGGCAGCCCGCCGCACTTGGCGCTCGTCTGCACGCAATGCTTCGTGGCGTCGTTGCAGACCCCATCGCCCGAGCAATCGGCGCTGTACATGCACGCGGCTCCGTAACAGTCCGGAGTGGCGACGGCGATGCGGCAATACGAGCCGAACCCGTACTCGTCGCGACAGACCGTGCCGACGATCTCCGGCTCGCCGAAACCGTTGCAGGTCCAGTCCCCGGCCTGCGTCTTGCCGAGGCAATCGGTCTCCGCGACCCATTTGTCCTGGCATAGATCGCTCTGCGTCTTGCTCATGATGTCGACGCACTGGGCCGCGGAGGTGAACCAGGCGGCGCAGCCGGCGAGCATCGTCTTCTCGCAGAAGACCTGGAGGCGATCCATTTCGGTGAGGCCACTCGGCCCGGACGACGTGGACGACGAGCTGGAAGAAGACGACGAACCAGGGCCGCTCCCGCCCTCGCCCCCGCTCCCGCCCTCGCCATTGTCGGAGCCGGAGCTTCCGGTGCCGGCGCTGCAGGCGAGGAGGAAAGCGAGAGGGAGCGACCACACGAGTTGTTTCACGACGAGACTCCTTGGTGACGTGGATGAACACCGCGGCCGGTGCACATGCACCCCGCACCAAGGGACAGGTCGTGTCGGGTCGAGGTCGCACGAAATCGTCAGGTCGCATCGGGAGGGGCGCCTTCGCCGTGGGATTCGCGCATCAGGCGCGACAGGCTGAGGTCGAAGCGGCTGAGCACGCCGCCGAGCAGGCTCTCGAGGTCGTCGGGACGCAGGTGCAGGCGGCTGGCGAGCGCCTGCCGGGTCCGGGTGGCCAGAAGATCACGCGCGGCGCCGAGCCAGCGGGCCACGGTCGCGCGATGGGCGCCGTACATCGGCGCGATGTCGTCGATCGAGAGCCCATCGAGCAAGCTGAGACGCAAAAGCGCCCGGTCGCGCGACGAGAGCGTGGCGAGCGCCTCCCGAAAGGCCGCGCGGAAGTGCTGCTGCTGGTCCAGCCGGCAGAGCCCCGCCTCCACGTCGGCGGCTTCGGGGAGCGCGGCCAGCGCGTCGTCGTCGTCCTCGACCGGCTTCGCGGCGGCCTCGTCGTTCGCCAAGAGGTGGACCGCGACGGTGCGCACGAACCCGCCGAGGGGCCCGCGCCCGGCGTACAGCGCGAGCTTGGGCGAACCGTGGAGCTCGGTGAGCAGGCGCGTGCGTGTCCGTTGCAGCACCTCGTCGACGCGCGCTTCGTCGGCGCGCATGGACAGGGCGCGTCGCGCCGACGGAAGCACCTCCCGCTCGAACGCTTCGAGCGCCGCATGCACGCCGCGCAAGCAAGCTGCGGCGAGGTAAAGGCCGCCCGCGTCGATGGCCTCGAGCTGCGCGGCGAGCGGCTCGCCCTCTCGGAGACGGCTCGCGAGGTGACCCAACCACACCTCGTCCTCGATCCGGACCGAGGGCCACGCCTCTCGGCCGCGCGCCGCCGCCCGCTCGAGCGCGCCCTCGGCCTGCGTATCGAGCTCACCGCGCAGCGGCTCAGGCAGGCCCGCCTCGAACGCGTCTCGTGCAATCCTCTTTTTCCCGATCACGGCGCCATCGTTCGTGGCCAAGGCCTGCTCGTCAAGGCTCGGCCGCGGGGAAAACCTCCTCGGCCGCGCGCAGGAATGCCGAAAGCGCGCTCTGCCCGAACAGCACCATCTTCACGACGGACGGCGTTCCGTGGGCGCGCAGATCGTCACGCACCGCCGTGAGCGACACCCGCGCGGCTGCGTCGAGCGGATAGCCGTACACACCCGTGCTGATCGCGGGGAATGCGATGGACGACAGCCCGTGCTCGCGGCAAAGGCGCAGCGCCTCGGTGTAGCAGCTCGCGAGGAGCTTCGGCGCGTCTGCTCCCTCGCGCTCGTAGACCGGGCCGACGCAGTGAATCACGTGCCTGGCGCGCAGGCGGAAGCCGGGCGTGATCACGGCCCCGCCGGTCTGCAAAAGGCCTCCGGGGAGGGATTTCTTCACCTCGCGACAAGCCGCGACGAGCTCCGGCCCCGCGGCCCGATGAATGGCGCCGTCCACGCCGCCGCCGCCGAGCAGCCCGGCATTCGCGGCATTGGCAATGGCGTCGACGTCCTCGGTCGTGATGTCACCTTCCACCAGGGAGACTTTGCAAGGACCCACGGCGAACTCGCGCGGCATACGTCACTCCTCGTTTCGGGGCGCGTACGATACGGCAGGATGGTTCCCTTTGCACCTGCGTCGCGAGGCGACGCGGCGGACGTGCAGGCAGGTCGAGGGGGCGCTATCGTCGCGCGTGATGGATCGCCTCCGTGCGTCATGGCTTTGGGTGGGACTCGGGTTTGCGGGCCTGTTCGGATGCGGGACGCCCGGTGTGCGTCCCGCGGATCCCGTCGTCGCCGAGCCCACGCTGCCGGCCCGGACCACGAAGACCACGGAGCCGGTGCAGCCGGCGTCCGACGACGGAGGGTGTCCCGACGGAATGGTCGAGGTCCCCGGCGGCAAGCTCAGGTTGCGCGCCAGCAGGGACGAGGTGACCCTCGCTCGTTTCTGCATGGATCGCACCGAGGTGACCATGGGCCGTTATGCCGCCTGCGTGAAGGCGGGCAAGTGCTCGGACCAGCACCTCGACGAGTTCTCGGCCGAGGGCACCTTCTATAGCCTGGACGACGCGTGCAATTACGGGGAGCCTGGCAAGGAAGACCATCCCATGAATTGCGTCGACTGGAACCAGGCGGCGACGTTCTGCAAGACGTACGGCCACCGCCTGCCCAGCGAGGAAGAATGGGTGTGGGCCGCGCGTGGGGGGCCGCGTGGTACGACGTATTCGTGGGGCGAAGCCGAGCCGAGCACCCAGCTCTGCTGGTCGGGCATCTCGAAGCGGGATGGAACATGCCCCGTGGGCAGCTTCCCGGCCGATGATTCTCCCGAGGGCATTCACGACCTCGCCGGCAATGTCTGCGAGTGGACCGCGTCCGTATTCGAGTACGAGCCCAAGGAGCGCATGCTTTGCGGCGGTGCCTGGTCCGACAACCACTGGCTCGGCGTGCGGTCCGCGTCGCACGAAGGCGAGCCGCCCGCGAGCCGCGGCAGCAGCCGGGGGTTTCGGTGTGTGCATGATCTCCCCTGATCCCGGGGGACCGACGGCGAAATCGCATTGCATGGGAGGCTCCTCGCTCCGGGCCGGGTTTGCTCGGAACACATTCGGCCCGCAGGGCAGGTGCAAAAAGAACGTGCGCCATGACCCTGACGCCGACGGAATGAATTGAAAGTTCGAAACCGATAAATCGGAAAAATCATCCCAATCCTCGAACTATCAGGAGCGGCTCCGTCCTCGGGTGCGCCCGCGGACGGATGCGCCGCTCCTGCGTCGATGCTGGAGGGGATGACATGTCACGATGGCCAAGACTGAATTCGACCGTTGGGGGAGGAAAGCGCTGGATGGACGGGCTCGTCGTCCTGCTCGTCGCCGCTGCCGCGTGCAGCTCGGATGAGCCGTTCGATTCGAGCCCCGAGCGCGCTCCCGGCGACGAGGAGCAAGCCACGGCTCCAGCACGATTGCGAGCTGCGTACATCGCGACGATGCAGGCGGATGCGCCGAGACATTACGATGTCCTGGAAGCGGAACGGGGGCTCCAGGCGACGAATCCAGCCCATCGATGGAACTCGGTTTTTACCAGCGAAGGCGTCCGCGTTCGGCCCGACGGCGACGAGGCGTGGAGCTTCCATATTTCAGCTGCGCGATACGGATGTGACGGCGATCTGCGGCCTCTCGAGCCGAGTGAGCCCAGGGCGTCGGCAAACCGTGTCGAGTACCTGCGCGCGCAGGCGGCGGGGACGGCGCTCGGGGAGTGGTACGTCAACGGACCGCTCGGGCTCGAACAGGGGTTTACGCTCCCGTCCATGCCGCCCTGCGAAGACGGGCGGAAGGGGGAGGTCATCGTCGAGCTCTCGGTCGAGGGCGACCTTCATGCCGTGGCGAGGGGGGATGACGAGGCCGTGTTGCAAGACGGCGAGGGCCATGCGGTGCTGCATTACACGGATTTGTACGCGCAAGACGCACGGGGGCGCGTGCTCCCCGCGCGGCTCTCGGTGGGGGCAGATCGGTTATCGATTCACGTCGACGTGGCAGGTGCCGTCTATCCCATCGAGATCGATCCGCTCATCTCGACGCAGCAAGCCAAGCTCACGGCAGCGGATGCATCACCTTTCCGCTTGTTCGGCTCCTCGGTGTCCGTATCGGACGACGGGAACACGGCCGTCGTCGGCAGCTCCGCGGGCCAGGGCTCGGCGTACGTATTCGTACGCACCGGGACGAGCTGGACCCAGCAGGCCACGCTGACGGCGGCGGACGCCGCCCCCGACGACCAGTTCGGCATTTCGGTGGCGATGTCGGGGGACGGGAACACCGTGCTGGTCGGGGCCTTCGCGGACGATATCGGCATCAATGGGAACCAGGGCTCGGCGTACGTATTCGTGCGTAGCGGTACGACCTGGCCGCAGCAGGCCAAGCTGACGGCCTCGGACGGTCAGAGGCTCGCTCTTTTTGGCAACTCGGTCGGGGTATCGAACGACGGGAACACGGCGGTCGTCGGCGCCCCTCAGCACCTCGGCGACAACATCAACCCGGGCCAGGCCTACGTGTTCGTGCGCAGCGGCGCGAGCTGGACCGAGCAGATCAAATTGACGGCCGGGGACGGCTTGCTCGCGGATGCCTTCGGCATTTCGGCGACCGTATCGGGAGACGGGAACACGGTCGTCGTCGGAGCCTCCCAGGACGATATCGGCATCAACGGGGACCAGGGCTCGGCGTACGTATTCGTGCGCAGCGGCTCGAGCTGGGCCCAGGAGGCCAAGCTGACGGTCGCGGACGGCCGGACGGCCGATATTTTCGGCATCTCGGTGGCGGCATCCGGGGATGGGAACACGGTGGTCATCGGAGCCTCCCAGGATGACGTCCTCACCGCCTCCAATTTGAACCACGGCTCGGCGTACGTATTCGTGCGCAGCAGTTCGACGTGGAGCCAGCAGGCGCAACTCGTGGCCCCGGACCGTTTACCTGCCGATCTGCTCGGTGAATCGGTGGCCGTGTCGGCGGACGGGAACACGGCGATCGTCGGCGCCTTCTTTGCCGACGTCAGCGGCTTCGTCAACGCAGGCGCGGCGTACGTGTTCGCGCGCAGTGGCGCGGCCTGGCCCCTCCAGGTCAAGCTGACGGAGGGGGTGGGGGACGTTGCGGCTGGCGACCAGTTCGGTCAATCGGTGGCGTTGTCGGCGGACGGGCGTACGCGGCTCGTCGGGGCCGACAGGGATGATGTCGGCTTCGCGGACCAGGGCGCGGCGTACGTGTTCCTCTTCGCGAACACGAACGGGGAGCCGTGCGGCGCGGCGTCGGAGTGCGTGAGTGGCCATTGCGTCGACGGCGTCTGCTGCGACTCCGCCTGCGGCGGCGGCGTTTCCACGGATTGCCAGGCGTGCAGCGTCACCGCGGGTGCTCCGGTCAATGGCATATGCGCGCCCGTTCTCCCGGGCATCTTGTGCCGTGCATCGGCGGGCGTATGTGATCTGGTGGAGACGTGCGACGGAGCGTCGTCTGCATGCCCAGCGGATGTCTTCTCAACGGCCGAATGCCGCGCGAAAGCGGGCGATTGCGACATTGCCGAGACGTGCACCGGCAGCTCTGCGGACTGCCCGACGGACGTCCTCACCACGGCGGGAACCGAATGCCGAGCCGCAGCGGGCGATTGCGACGTAGCCGAGACGTGCACCGGCAGCTCTGCGGACTGCCCGGCCGACGTCATCACCCCCATGGGAACCGAATGCCGAGCCGCAGCGGGCGTATGTGACCTGGCGGAGACGTGCGACGGCGCGTCGTCTGCATGCCCAGGGGATGTCTTCTCCACGGCCGAATGCCGAGCCGCCATGGGCGTTTGCGACGTTGCCGAGACGTGCACCGGCAGCTCAGCGGATTGCCCGACCGACGTCTTCACCCCGGAGGGAACCGAATGCGGCCCCCTTCCGGGCGATTGCGAGGTGGTCGCGGTTTGCTCCGGCAGCTCGGCGGCTTGCCCGGCCAATGGCATCGCACCGAACAACACACCTTGCAATGACGGGAACGTCTGTCGCGTGGGTGACACGTGCCAGGCCGGGATCTGCACCGCTGGAGCGACCGTCGTGCAGGGCGCGGCATGCGACGACGACAACCCATGCACGGCGGACGACCGCTGCGGAGGCAACGGTCAGTGCAAAGGGAAAAAGATCAAGGGCTGTACCCCTCCATGACAGGTCGTGAGCCGAGGCGGTGAAACGCCCGCCAGCGGGGGTTCGGGGCCGCTCGTCCGTCTGCTACCGACATCTCCTGTGCTAGGGTGCGCGCGATGTCGAGCGCCCCGTCCTCTCTGACCCCGAAACCCACGCGTTTCCTCGACGCCGTTCGTCGCGGCGTGCTCGTCGTCGACGGGGGCATGGGCACCCAGATCTACGAGCGCGGCGTCCTCTTCAACGTCAACTACGAAGAGCTCGTCGTCTCGCGCCCGGAGCTCGTCCTCCGCATCCACGAAGACTACGTGCGCGCCGGCGCCCAGGTCGTGGAGACCAACACCTTCGGCGCCAACCGCGTCCGGCTCGCCCGCCACGGCTACGCCGACCGCGTCCGTGAGTTCAACCTCGCCGCCACCCAGCTCGCCCGCAAAGCCATGGGCGACCGCGGCTACGTCGCCGGCGCCATCGGCCCGAGCGGCCTCGTGCTCGCCGCCTTTGGCGAGGACGACCGCGCCCGCGTGCGCGACGCCTTCCGCGAGCAGGCCGAAGCCCTCGCCGAGGGCGGCGCCGACCTCCTCCTCATCGAGACCATGCGCCAGCCCGAGGAGCTCCTCCTCGCGATCGACGGCGTCCGCAGGGCCGTCGGCGACGCCCTCCCCATCGTCGCCGGTGTCTCCGTCGACGCCGACCTCACCCTCTCCGACGGCACGCCTGTCGCCGACATCGGCGCGCGCCTGCGTGACCTCGGCTGCAACGTCATCGGCGTCAATTGCTCCGACGGCCCGCAGGTCGTCCTCGCCGCGGTCGAAAAACTCCTGCCGCTCGGCATTCCGCTCGCGGCCATTCCCAACGCCGGCATTCCTCGCCGCGTCGACGACCGCTTCATTTACGTCTCCACGCCCGAATACTTCGGCGTCTTCGCGCGCCGCCTCTGCAAGCTCGGCGTCCGGCTCATCGGCGGCTGTTGTGGCACGACGCCCGAGCACATTCGCCGCATGGCCGCCGCCGCGCGCATGGAGGCGAGCGCCGCCGCGGGCGCGTGCGAGGACGCGGGCCCACTATGGGTCGGGGTCTCCGATAGCAGCGTTCCTCCCGAGCCGCCCGTCATGGTGATCGGCCAGCGGCCCGTCGCCACGGCGGAAAAGAGCAAACTCGCGTCCAAGATTGGCAAGAAGTTCGTCGTCTCCGTCGAGGTGAACCCGCCTGTCGGCGTCGATCCGACCTCCGCCATCCAGGCCGCGAAGATGCTCGTCACGGGCGGGGTCGACGTCATCAACATCGCGGACGGCGCGCGCGCCCAGGCGCGCATGTCGAACCTCGCGCTCGCCGTGCGTATGCAGGAGGAGCTCGGCGTCGAGACGCTCCTGCACGTCTGCGGCCGCGATCGGAACCTGCTCGGGCAGGTCGCGCACCTCCTCGGCGCCCACGCGCTCGGCATTCGAAACCTCGTCGTCATCACCGGCGATCCCCCGAAGATGGGCGATTTCCCCGACGCGACGGCCGTCTACGACCTCGACTCGATCGGCATCCTCCGCCTCGCCTCGCGCCTCAATGCCGGCATCGACCCCGGCGGCAAACCGCTCGGCGGCGTGACCTCGTTCTTCTGCGCCACCGGCGCCGAGCCCGCGGCTTTGAACTACGAGCGCGAATTCGAGCGCCTCAAGCTGAAGAAACGCGCCGGCGCCGAATTGATCATGACGCAGCCGGTCTACGATCCGGTCGTGCTCGATCGATTCTTGAAAGACGCCGAGCCCCTGGGCCTGCCCGTCCTCGTCGGCATCTTGCCGCTCGCGAGCCACAAGAATGCCGAGTTCCTGCACAACGAGGTCCCCGGCATGCAGATTCCGAAGGACGTGCGCGACCGCATGCAACGCGCCGGCAGCGGCCCCGCCGCGCGCAAGGAGGGCGTCGCCATTGCCCGGGAGATGCTCGCGGCGGTGCGTAATCGCGTGGCGGGCGCGTACATCATGCCGCCGCTCGGGCGGTATGAGCTCGCGCTCGAGGTGATGGACGGGATCGTTTAGGGGCAATCTTCACGAGGAAGCCGCTCCCCGGATACTCGGCCGTCCCTTGCATCTGGGACATGCCGTTGAAATCGAGCGTCGACTCGAGCCTCGCGTGGAGGGCTGGCCCACGCGTCAGTACCGCGACGGAACCCAGCGCCCACGCGCGATGGGAAGGTGCCACCCGGGGTCTTTCTCGGTTCCCCGGTATACCATGAATCGTTCACACTCGTATTCACCGGCGATGTTCCTGCAAAACACGGCCACCTGCTTCCGACGATCCCCGGTCAAATCGACGACGGTGAACGGCTTCCACATGGATTCGCTGCCGTCTTGCTTTGGCGCGACATTGTCCGCGATCCAATTCTTTTCGAGTCGGACAGCGTTCGTTGCGTCCGACGCGCGAACTGCAACGAGCCCGAACGGGATGGGCCATTTCAGCGCGCAGCCTTCCACGTCCCATATGGTGTCGGAGAACTCGTTGCTGACCGTCGCGCGACACGCCACACCTTGTTTGTCGACGATCAGCATAGCCTCGCCGCGCGAGGGGGCTCGGGCGCTAAAGGCTGTCCTCGATCCGATCCGGAGCGTCCCTGGCGAAACGGGCGAAACGAGGAACACTTCGACGCCCTCCAGCTCCACGCCGTGCTTCTCGGAGACACGATACAACTGATACGAGCCACACCCTTCCGCGCCATAGACGAAGTCGTCGTTTGCAGGAATCTCTCGGACGTACACTTGCTGTGCGGAGCAGTGCAGGTCCGTCGCCGCGACCTTCCGTATCCGGGACTCGATATCGTCGCCGACACGGGACGCATCGGGCTCCGAGGCCACGGCCGGGTCTGGGGCCGTCGGGACTCTCCTGCATTCGGTGCCGTTGCCCGACAGCGCTTTCCCTCCCGTGTCGCCGACGGCGAGGGACGGTTCTCTCGCGTGGCTGCAACCAAGGGCGAACGCCACGGTGAGGGCGGGGAGCAGCAGCGACTTCATTCGACCCTGCACGTTCTCGAATGCCAGAGAACACGCAGACGAGCTTGCGCTTTGCTCGAAACGCTCGGCGCCGTTCCCTGAAGCCGCAGGCGACATCCCTGAAGCCGCAGGCGACATCCCTGTAGCCGTGGACGACATCCCTGAAGCCGTGCGCGGCATGACTGAACCCCGCGGGCGGCATCCCTGTAGCCGCGGGCGGCGTCCCTGAAGCCGCGGGCGACATCCCTGAAGCCGTGCGCGGCATGACTGAACCCCGCGGGCGGCGTCCCTGAAGCCGCGGGCGACATCAAGGTAGCCGCGGGCAGCGTCCCTGTAGCCGTGGACGACATCCCTGAAGCCGTGCGCGGCATGACTGAACCCCGTGGGCGGCGTCCCTGAAGCCGCAGGCGGCATCAAGGTAGCCGCGGGCGGCATCAAGGCAGCCGTGCGCGGCATGACTGAACCCCCGCGGGCGACATCCCCCGACATCTTCTTCGAGAATGACGGGCCCCCACGGCATACGAGCAACCGCTACGGCGAGAGCGCGACCGGAAAGCCCAGCCTGTCGGCTCGAGCAAGCGGGACGTCGGTCCCCCGTGGCACGGCCCCTGCGGAGGGCCGCACCCGGGAGGATACTGATGATCCGACGTACCCACGTAGCACACGCCGCGACCCTTCTTGCTCTCGCTTCCTTCCCTGCTTGCGGCGGCAAGGACGAAGGCACAGGCGGCCCGCCATCGACGAGCCCTCCGGGCCCCTCGGAGGGCGGCGGCGAGGCCGGCGCCGTGTCCGTCCGTTCGCTCGACGTCTGGATCGGAGAAAAGGCCACCGTCGAGGCCCCCCAAGACCTCAGCAAGACCCCCATCGAGGCCCTCGTCCCCATGGGCGGCGGGCAGTGGCAGACATTCGAAGGCAAGGGCAAGGCGGATGGCTCGGTCGTCATCCCCGGCGTCCCCGAGGGCCCCTATGTCCTCCACGTAGGCGAGTTCGATTATATCTACACCTCGGCCAGGGACATCGACCTCGGCGGCGCAATCGCCGGGCGCAAGGATGCCCCGCGCGCGACGGTCAATCCGACCAAGGTTACCCTGGACATCACGAACCTCGACCCTTGGAAGGCCGGTGATGACATCCAATTGTTCGTCCCCAACAGCGGTGCAGGGCAGAGGCTGTACGGCTCGGCCGCCGAGGACTGGCCTGCGGTCGGCGACACCACGCTCGACAGGTTCACCGTGAACTGGTCGGGCTTCGCCTGGAGCAGCCTCATCGACGCGAGCAAGGGGGATGTCCTCACGGTCTCCCAGCTCTCGCAGCAGACGGGCGCTTCCGGCGTGTCTTACGCCATCATCACGCGATTCGCGAGCTTCGACGATATCACGCAGACCGACGGGAGTACCGTCTCGAAGAGCGGCGCGTTCACCAGCGTCCCGTCGAACGTGAGCGCCTCGCTCGATGTCCGTACGACGAAATTCACGAGCCACCTCGCCGCGGTGAACCCAAAGGCCGTCGATCAAGGTACCTTCGTCGAGATCCACACGCGGCCCGGCAACAAGTACGCCCCCGTCGGCTCTTCCGCGACGCTTCTTTCCCTCAGCCTCGCGGCCGGTTCCGCCGACGTCAATCTGGGCGCAATCCCGTATGGAAACCCGTATCCCGCGGACTGGGGAAGCTCCGCGTTCGTCTACCACTATGGCATGGTGACCTATACCGCGCCCGGCGTGGCGACCCCGTGGAACGACTTCGGTGCCATCATGTTCGGACGTGATGTCGCGAGCGTCAGCGGGCAGCCCATCGAGCCGCCTTTGAGCCCGGTCCAGGACCTCGAAATCAACGGAAAAAGCGCGTTCAGCGATCAGACGGGCGTCACGCGGACACCACGCTTGAGCTGGACGGCGCCGGCCGTCGGGACGCCGACGCACTACACGATCGAGATCTTGAAGCCCAGCGAGTTCTCGTACGGGATGGTTGTCGCGAGGCTGCACACGAAGGACACGAAGGTCGATCTCCCGCCGCGCATCCTCGAGGACGTGAGCGCCTTCTATGTCCGTGTCCAGGCCCATGTGTCGCCTGTCGACATCACGACCCACCCGTATCGCTCCGCCGCGGAATTCGCGCGGGCAGACGCCTTGTCGAACATCCTCGTCCCCTGACGCGGCACGGGGGAGCAAAGCGGGCCGGGCGGCGCCGCCGCCCCCCGTTCCCTGCTACCCTCCCTCCTTCCCCTTGAACCCCGCTCCCCCCACCTCCGGCGACCCCTCCGTCCTCGCCGCGCGCCTTTGCAAGGTCGTCCCCGCGCTCTCCGACCTCGCGATGCGCACCGCCCTCGTCCGGAGAACCCTCGAAGCCGCCGGCCCGCCCACCGCCGCCCGCGCCCTCGAAGACATCGCCTCCCGCGCCGAACAGACCGACCCGACCGCCCGCGAAGTCATCGCCGCCCTCCTCCCGCTCCTCGGCGACGCTGCCCACGCGCCCTTCATCGGCGCCCTCCGCGCCGTCGCCAAGGACGCCTCCCTCCTCGCCCTCTCCCGCCTCCTCCGCCGCAAGGCAAAACATGCCGAACCCCGCCCCACCTCGCCCATCGAACACCGCGGCATCGCCCTCGAACCCGGCGGCCGGCCCCTCTCCCTCGGCGAACGCCGCGCCCTCGCGCGCAAACCCTCGCGCGTGATCCTCGACAAACTCCTCGCCGACCCGCATCCCCGCGTCATCGAAAACCTCCTCGGCAATCCGCGCCTCACCGAGGACGACGTCGTCCGTATCGCCGCCAAGCGCCCGCAAAAGCCCGAAATCGCCTTCGAGGTCGCTCGCTCCGCGCGCTGGATGGCCCGCGCCCGCGTGCGCATGGCGTTCGTCTTGAACCCCGGCACGCCCCCCGAGCTCTCCGTCCCCGTCCTCTCGCAGCTCCTCCGCCACGAGCTCGCCGAGGTCGCCGACGCCACCCAGGTCCCCGCTGTCCTTCGCTCCGCCGCCCTCGAGCTCCTCGCCCGCCGTCCACCGCTGCCGCCCGATCCGAACGGCGGCGCCTCGATGCAATGACCTGGTAAGCCGCGTGCCCGTTGGTTTACCCTCTCCGAATGGAGGTCGTTTCCCTCTCCCCGCTGCCGGTCGCCTCGATGATCTGGCAGTCCGGACCCGGCGCCTGGACCCTCACGTTCGTCGCCAAGGCGACGTGCCAGATCCAGCCCGGAAAATCGCCCCTCGCCACGGCCCAGGAGCCCGTGCACGAGGAGGACTCCCACTGGGACGACGACGACGCCCGTAGCCTCTTCGCCGCCAGCGACCTCGCCCCCCTCAAGCCGCGCGTCGACGTGACGCTCGTCGGCTCCGCGTTCGCGCCGCAAGGACAACCCGTCCGCTCCCTCTTCGCGCGCCTCATCGTCGGCGACCTCGACAAATCGATCGAGGTCCACCAGGACCGCTCCTTCACCGCCGACGGCGCCCTCGTCGAGGGCCCGCGTTTTTCCCGCATGTCCCTCGCGTACGAGCGCGCCGCGGGCGGGGCCGACTCCACGAACCCCGTCGGCGTCCGGACCGACGTCCGCGACTCCTTCGGCCGCACGAAACTGCCGAACCTCCAGCCCCCCGGCCTGCTCGTCAGCTCCCCCAGCACCGCCATTGCCCCCGTCGGCTTCGGCCCTGTCGCGCCGGGCTGGCTGCTCCGCCGCGGAAAGCTCGGCCGATATGCCGCGACCTTCACCCCGCATTCCCTCATCGCGGCCCCCTTGCCCGAGGACCTCGATCTTTCCTTCTTCAATGTCGCGCCTGGCGACCAGCAGCTCGGCGAGCTCGCCGAGGACGCGCGTATCGTCCTCGAAAACATGCATCCGCAGATTCCCCGCCTCGTGACGAACCTGCCGGGTCTCCGCCCCCGCGCCGTGCTCGAAGGCCGGGGTGGCTCGCACGCTCTTTCCTTGCTTTGCGATACGCTCTGGATCGATACCGATCGCCAGCTCGCGACGCTCACGTTCCGCGGGCGTATTCAGCTCGAACGTCTCGAAGAGCCCGGTCGGATCGTGATCACGCTCGAAGAGGCCACGACCGTCGTCGCCATCGCGCCGCCCGTCCCCGGGAGGCCGGTCCATCCGGATCCGGCCATTCCCCCGCCGCCCAAGCCGCGCGCCACCACGATGACGATGATCACGCCCGACGACGAGGGCATCGAAACCGTCATTCCCACGGATCCGTCGCGCGCGAAAGGCGCGCTCCCGTTCGTCAAGGCCTCGACCGGGCACAACATCGTCGACGAGCGCACGACACAATCGGGCGGGCTTCCCTTTGCAGCGCCGGGCGCGCAGCCGGCGCAGGCCCGGGCGATCTGGGACGAGCGGACCACGACATCGGGCGGGCTCCCGTTCGCCAAGCCAACCCAAAAAGCGAATCCTTGGCCCGCGGCGACACCCGCGCCCGCCGCGCCGCAGCCTCCGGCCCCGCAGCCGCCGCAGCCGCCGCCGGTGCCTCCGGCGCGTAGCTCGTCGCCGTCCTGGAAAGCGGCGTCCATGCCGGGCCAGCCTCCCGCGGCGCCGCCGTCGCCCGTGGCTCCGCCGCCGCCGCCCGTGCAGCCGCCGCCGCCTGTCGCGCGCTCCTCGCAGCCGGGCGGCGCCCCGAGGCCTGCCGCCGACGACAGCGTGTGGGGCGCGGGCATCAGCCGCGGCGACGCCCCGGCCGGGCAATCGATTGGCCAGGTCGTCGTCGCCGCCACCGCCGCCGCGCAGGCCGCCCCGCAGGACGCGACCGCCGGCGTCCTCGGTGCCTCCAATGCCGCCGCGGGCCCTTCGAATGCGGGCGTCGCGGGCAAACGCGACGACGTCCGCATCTCTCCCACCGCCTTCGGCGCGGGCGTCCGCCCCTCGGGCCGGCTCGACACGCGCGACGTCCTGCATTTGATCTGGTACAACCCCGAGAGCGTCGCGCGCATTTGTCGCGTCCCCGTCTGGCGCGCCATCCTCGACGAAATGGAGGACAAACCCGCCGACGAAACGCTGAACGATCCGGCCCCCACGAAGGACCCGATCGAGATCGAGGACACGCGCGACATCTTCGAGATCATGTCCCGCGGCGTCTCCCAGGACGTCGACCAGCTCGAAGCCGAGCTCGGCGCGGCCGTTCGACCGGGCAACAAGTTCGTCCCGTCCTTGCTCCTGCTCGCCGGCGAGCTCTCGTTCCCCTTCGACGAACGCAAGACGCTCGAAGCCGCCGTGGCCGTGGCGACGCCGATCGCGGGCGCCGACGAGGGGCTCAAGACGGCGCTACGCGAGGCCCGCGACTTCCTCGCGACGCCCGATCAGCTCTGCCCCGCGCCGATCATCGAGGGATACACGGCGCGCCTTCGCGAGGCGTATCAGCGCGGCCGCCGCGCCCTCGGTCCCGACGCGCTGGAGCTGCAAATGGAGCGCGCGCTCATCGAGGGCCGCCATTACCAGAAGCGTCAGGTCCTCGGCATGAACGCGATTCGCGCGCACCTCCACACGAGCACCGGCACCGGCGCGCGTCCCGCGCCTGTCTACCTGCCCGAGGACATCGCCAAAAAGCTCCCCCTCTTCCAGAAGTTCCGCGCGCGCCTGCTCGTCGAGCTTTATTTCCAGGAAGATCAGTACGAGCCG
Source organism: Polyangium jinanense (assembly GCF_028435265.1). Classification (GTDB taxonomy): domain Bacteria; phylum Myxococcota_A; class Polyangia; order Polyangiales; family Polyangiaceae; genus Polyangium; species Polyangium jinanense. Next base: position 408,713 of record NZ_JAGTJK010000002.1, read on the forward strand.
CACCCGGCCGCGCTCAAGGCGCTCGCCATCGGCCGGGTGCAATCGTCGCTCGATCGGCGCTGACGCTGGCTGGCCTCCCTCAGTCGTCGTCTTCTTCTCTCTCGAAGATGAGCGTGCCCTGCCCATTGGCGAACACGATTCTCAGTTCATCTCCCACGAGCTGGAAGGAGTCGGCCTGCTCCAGCGCGCGGAGGTACCGCCCCTCCTCTTCCATCACGCCCGCGCAAAACATTCTCGTGCTCGCCACGGAGGACATCGAGAGCGTGTTTCCCTCGACCGTGTAGGAGGTGAAGTAGTAGTTGCAGGGGGCTCTGCCAGTCGCTTTCCCGTCCGCCTGGAACTCCAGCGTGACCTCGGTCCTCCCGGAGGGCTCCCACACCGTCCTTCCCTGGACGAGCGATTCGAGCTCCCATTGCGTATTCGCCAGGATATTCGCCTCCGCCGTTGCAGGGGCGACCATCGACAGGACCGGCAACATCGCGAACAGGGATCGCAGAACGTACCCCATGGTGTACCTCCCAGGACCCGAAGCCAGAGCAATGCTTGCGCCCCGCGCGTGCCTTGGGCGGATGTGCAATCGCTGCCCTTGCGCGAACGAGCGAGCCGACGCGGCTCCTCACTCCTCGAAGCGCACGTGCAGGTGATTGTGGTGCCCTTCCCAGGGGCGCACGCCGGGCATCTTCGAATCGTTGAACAGAATCAGCTTCAGGTTCGGCTCCGCGCGCAGCGCCTCCACGAGCAGCTTCGTCCGCGCGTGGCTGTAATTCGGATCCGTGATCGTCACCGGCGCCCTGCGACCGTCCTCGCGCACCGGCCGAATGTCCACGTCCGTGCCGCGCCGGTGCGAGCCGTGCGGCGCCATCTTGCCGCCTTGCTGGAAGCTGATGTCCCCGATTGCGATCTCGAACCCGTGCGGCCGCAGCACCGCGGCGACGTTCCGGATCGATTGAATCGTCGCCGGTGTCCCCCAGACCCGGTCCTGCGGCTCGTACAGATAAAAATTGCCGTTTTCCCCCGAGAGCTGCACGAACGCCACGTTCGTCGCCTGGGGCTGATCGCCGAGCAGCATGCGCCAGGTTCGTCCGTGCGGATCGACGCGCCCGTCGGGTGATCCGAGCCGCACGACCGACCGCTGGAACGAGAGGATCGCGCGCAGCGTCGCCTCGTCCATGATGCCGGTCTCGGGCAACGTGCCGATGGCCGACGCGATGTGCGCGTTCTTGTTGAGCTGCTTCTGGACGAGAACGACGTCGTCGTGCGCGTTGCGCCCGCCCTGGCCGACCGAACCCGTGAGACGATACATGCTCGCTTCTCCGCTATCTCAAGAATCAGCCATCTCGGGAGGGAATTGCGCGATCTTGCAGATCTCCCGGAACGCATTCCGGCGAACCGCCATGTCGTCCGAGCCGAGCGGCAAATAAAGCGGCCGTAGCTTCCAGGCGAGCGGGTCGTCCGTGGCCCCGGAGTGATAAATCAGGATCGAGCCCGCGCTCCTTCGCACGTTCGGATCCGGGTGATGCAACGCCGCCCAGGCGAGCGCGTCCGCGATCTCCGGCTTGTTCATCCCGCGCGCCGCGGAGACGGCGGGGACGCCTCCGTCGAGATCACCCGAGCGAATGACCTCGGCGATCAGGGGCTCGGCCGGGCTCACCTCGAGGTCGCGGAGCGCGAGCGCGATGGCCACCTTCATGCGGCCCTTCACATTCGGATAAGCCCGCTGCATGGGGACGACGGCGCCTCGGCATTGCACCTCGGCGAGCGTCCGCGGAGCGCGCGTATCGTTGTCCTCGAGGCGCCTCATCAAGAGCTCCTCCGCCTCGCGCCGCTCGTCCTTGTCGAGCGCGCGGAACGCCTCCATGTCGACGTCCTCTCGCCATTTCGGATCGACGCCCTCGACGCTCTCGACGAAGCGCTGGAACATGGGTGAATACGTCACGCCGCGACCTCCTCGTCGTCCTCGTCGTCGGGTTCGGGCGCCGGTGGCGGCGGTGGTTTCAGCCCGAGCGCCTCTTGCATCGTGATCGGCACGAGGTCGTACGCCGTCCCGCCCGCGTCCTTGTATTTTCCGGTCGCGCTCACCTGCATCTGGAGCACCGTGATCGATGTCACGTTGGGGTTGTTCGAGAGCATTTCGATTTCATGGCGCACGATCCGGCCCTCCGGAATGGGCACGATCCCGAGCACGATGTGCACGTCGCCCGCGGCTTGCGTCGCGAGCTTTTTCGAGACGATCGTCCACGCCTCGTCCTTTTGCTCGCTCGGATCCCGCGACGACAGGTGACCGAGCTCGATCCCGCCCGGCGTCTGCTCGAGTGTCGTCGACGGGAGCCCCAGGGCCGAACGCTGGTTGGCGAAGTCCTGCGCGACCGTGCCCGCGATCGGCGGCCCCTTGCCCGACCAGAGCACGAGCCCGTTCAAAGGCGTCTCCACGTCCGCATTCGCCGCGATCTTGTTGAGCTCCTCGATTCGCTTGAGCGCCGCGTACTTCACATCGGCGGGCTTGACCGCGAGGTCGGCCACGAGCTGATCCCAGAGCGCCTTCATCGTGGCGAACGCCGGCGAATCGGGCTGCACGTGGACGTCACCGATGATCGGCACCGCCTCCTTCGCCTTCGCGATCTCCTTCGGCCGCGAGCCGTGCCCGTGCCCCGGGCTGCCGCCGACGTTGATGTCGACCTTCGTCCCTGAAATGACGATGCCGCTCCCGTCGATCCGGATGAACCCGCCGGGCCCCTTCAGCGTGATGTCGGGCGCCTGGCCGACCGCGTTCTCGCCGGCCGTGTAATGGATCTCCTTGCCCGCCTCCCGGGCATAATCGCCGCCCACCTTCTCGTGTTTTTCCTGGTACACGAAGAGCGAGTGATCCTTGCCCGTCCGGTCCTTGCGGTTCTCCTTCGTGTACAGGTGGAGATCCCACTCCGTGCGCTCGCGCTTCTCGCCCTTGACCACCGCGTCGACGTTCTTCTTGACGAGCAGGCGCCGGCGCAAGAAGTTGACCTCGATCTCGTCCTTGCGCACGAGCTGCCGGCGGTCGCCCTTGATCAGCGTGTGGTGCAGGCGCCCCGTCATCTCGTCCCGCTCTTTTTCGGTGTGCTGGATGCGGTTGCCGCCGACGGTCTCGAACTCCCAGGCCTGCACCAGTTTGTCACGTACGTGGCCGACGGTATCGATCTCGTCGTTCTTGACCAGCTTGCGGAGGTTCTTCTCCGCCTGCATGTAAAAGAGCTCCTCGCCCTTCTGGTCCTCGAACTTGATCTCGTTGTACCCATTCAGAGCCGGCATCGACTGGCTCTTCCACGTGCTGACGGTCTTGTGCTCCGGCAGCTTGTACGGGACAGGTTTCTCCGCATTGTAGAGGCGGCCCGCGAGCACGGGCCGGTCGGGATCCCCGTCGAGGAACGTCACGAGAAGCTCGTGTCCGACGCGCGGCAGGTTCAGCCAGCCATAGCCTGCGCCGCCCCAGCCTTCGACGACGCGGATCCAGCACGAGCTGTCGTCGTCGAGGTTGCCCTCGCGATCCCAGGGGAATTGCACGCGCACGCGCCCGAACTCGTCGACGTGGACCGCCTGATCCAGGTCGATCCCGTTTCGCGGCGCCACGACCCGCACCGATTGCACGCCGAGCACCTCGGGGCGTGGCGTCACGAGCGGCGGCCGATAAGGGACGTCCGCGAACGTCGCGTGCCCCGACACCATCCATTCGCCCTCGGCCGACCCTTCGAGGATGGTATCCGTCGTGAGAAACGGCCGCGCGAGATCCGGGTGCGGGTGGTGATCGACCTTGAACACCACGCCCGGCGTGAGATCGTTCAAATTGCTCTCGAACGAAATTCCCCCGCGATCGGCCCGCGCCGCCTCGAGCGCGCGCGTCGCCCGCTTCTCGCCGGTCGGCTGATCGTGCCGCGCGATGCCCTTGTCGTCCGCGAACGGCGTATCACCTCCGCGCCCCGCCTCGACGAACATGCCGCCGGGGATGTAATGGTACTGCTCGAAGCGCGCCTCATCGCCCGCCTTCGGCGCCTCCGTGAAGAGCGGATACTCGGGCCTCCGGAAATCGTAATCGCGGAGGACGAGCGCGCCCGGCCTCACGTCGCGCACGAGGGAGATTTTCGAGACGAACTCCCGCTCGGCCTCCATCGTCGGGTTGTGCTCGTACGGCACGGGCGGCCCGGGGCGTGGTGGGTTCTTGTGGAGCTGGTCGCTGAACGTGAGCAGCGAGCCATTGTCGTCCACGTCCGGGAACGTATAAGCGATGCCCGCCTCCTCGAGCAGACGGCTCACGAACGTAAAATCGCTCTCGCCGTACTGCACCCGGAACTCGTGCTTCGGGTATTGCCCGCGATCGATCTTCCACGCGCGCCGGACGTTCCACTCGGTGAGGATCTTGTCGACGATGTCGGGGATCGAGAGGTGCTGGAAGATGCGGTGATTGCGGCGCTGATCGAGGAGCCACAGGTGCGGGACGATCCGGAAATGGTACGTCGAGAGCACCTTGTTTTGCCGGTGCTCCGCGTGCGTCTGCTCCATGTAGCTCACGTACCCGCTCCAGACGCGCAGGCCGCCGCCCGTGAGGTTCAGGTAGCCGGAGCGCACCTTGAAGATTGCCGGCTGCCCGACGATCGCGCCGATGTCGACGGCCGGGTTCTCGCTGCGCACCCAGAGCGAGACCGTGAACGGCGTCGACACCGCCTCGTGAATCGAGAAGCGGCGGACGACGAGCGAGGTCTCTCCGCAATCGAAGCTCAATTCGAAGAAAGGCATGATAACCTCGCGTCAGTACGTCGACCGCGGTGGGCGGTGCTCGTTCCGGACCGGGATCTGGGGCGTATACTGCGGCTGCGCGCCCGCTGGTTTGACCTTCCTTTGCAGCCGCTGCCGCCCGCGGCGATCCGTCGCCTCGCCGAGGATCGTGGAGCCCGGCGACTCCGTCGCGGAGTCGTGGATGTAGTGCCGGAGCAAGAGCTGGTACGCCGGGTTCGAGTCGCGCGCCGTGAGGGCGAGCAAACGCGCGGGCCACTGCGGCCGGCGGGGAACCGGCGGGGGTATGTATGCGCCGTGCGCGCCGGCCCCCGCCTGCGAGAAACCCACGACGACGGGGCTTACGCCGCGGTACGGATCATCCGCGTGCGGGTCTGGCCCGTAAAACCGCGCCATGTATTCGTCCGTCTCGAACCAGTGGACGTACTGGCTCTTCGGCGCGCCGGGTTGCTCGGGGTGGAGCGCCCAGTCCTTGTCTTGCCGGAACCCGCAATACTCTTCGTACAAGCGCAGGATGATCCCGTCGAAGGGAAGCTCGACCGGCCCGATCGGGACCTTCGCCTTCACCATGGCCTTGTGCATGTCCCGCAGCGTGATGAACTGCAGGTGCCACTTCTTGTTCGTGCGCGGCTGGTAGGAGCCGCCGACGTCGCTGTGGCAGCCTGGGTACCAGACCTCGAGCATCCATCGTTTGTAATCGCGCGGCTCCTGATACCGCTGATCGGCCTGCGGGCGCGGCGGCCGGTGCGCCTCCAGCGGCGGAAACGCCCGGCCCGGCTCCGTGTTCGGATCCATGAAGATGGAAGTGAGCGGGAAGAGCGTGCGGAACTCGTCCTCGGCGACGAGGTGGACACAATGCTCCACGTAGGTGTGATCGACATCCGGCAGGAACGTCCCGGTGCTCGGGCCCCACATCTCCACCGTGTCGAAGATCGCCATGAACTTCGGATAGATCGTCGCCGGATCGATCGGCTCGTAGAACTCGCGGATGCCAATGTCCTGGAACTCGGTCTCGATCGACGGGATCGCGTCCGGGTTTCGCCGGAAAAAACCGGGCGAAGTGGTCTTCGTCAGGTTCGCGACGCGCTGAGCCCGGACCTGGTTCACGAAATCACGCGCGAGGGCCGCGCCGCGGCTGAAGCCGCAGACGTCGAAGTATTTCTCCTTGGCGCGCCATTTGTTGTTGTTGCTGAAGAACTCGGCCAGCATGCGCAGGCCCCACTCGATACGGGCCTTGCCGCCGGCGCCCACCGTCATGCCCGAGAGGTTCCGGTGCACCAGGGGCGTCGAGGGTTTGGCCGCCGGATCGTCCATGTTCGGCTGGGCCCGCGTGAACCAGCCGGTGTAGTCCGTGCCGACGCCGTGGTGGTAGGCCTTGTCGAGCACGATCCCCTGCTTGCGGTACGCCCGGAAGAGCCGCGCGACGTTCGTCGGGCCATTGGGCCCTCCATCCTCGCCGTACGTATCGTTCGCGTGGGCCTCGTCGACCCAGAGGTTGTTGCCGGTGCCGTCGAAGAAGATACCGATCCGGATGCGGGCTTTCGGGCATTCCGCCTCTCCGGTCGGGGGCTCCAGCGGCAAGCCCTGGCCATTCTCCATGGCCTCCAGCGCCTTGAGGAACGAGTCGACCCCACCGCCGCCTTGACCATTGCCGCTCATGGCTCACTCCTCGTCGCTGGATCGGCCATCGTTCGATCCACGCTCCACCAGTATTCCTTCGCGTCGCACATCGCCCCGGCCTCGGCCCAGGCAGCGGGCGAGATCTCCTTCACGAGCCCCTCGAGCCGCTCCTGCTCGGGCCGGTCCGCGGAGGCGAGCAGCGCCGCGATATTCTTCTGCTCGTGAAACCTCGGATCGATGCGCATCATGTTCGCGGTGAAGATCGCGAGGCTCCGCTCGTAGGTAAACCCCCGCTCGCGCCCCTTCTCGATGCAATGGGAAACCCGCCGCCACAGGACCTCGGGCGGCAGGTGCCCCACGTCGGCCCAGTAATGGAGCTTCATGTGCCGCACGACGCGATCCACGAACGCCGAATACCCGGCGTCTCGCCTCTGGGCTTTCGTGACGAGCAGCATCAGGAGACCTCCGCCGCGAAGCGCGCGACATACGCGAACGGATCCTCGACGAGGAAGGCGCGAATCTCCCCGAAAAGCTCCGCCTTCTGCTTCGTCGTGCACGTCGGCAAGAACTCGCGCAAGACGACCGGATCGTAGAATCGAAAATAGAATTTCTTCCGCGTCTCGGCGTCCGCGACCATCAGAAACCGCCGGAGGTGCCGCCGCAGCTCCTTGAAGCTGCGCGGATAGTCGATGAAGATCCCCCAGCGATTCCCCCAGCCCTCCTCGATGATCCGCGGGAGCAACGAGGAGGAAGGGTCGAGCTCGACGAGGTACGGCGCCACGTCCTCGAGCGCCTCGCCGTCGATCCCTTCGTACAGCGACTTGTACCGATCCACCGATTCCCGCACGACCGTGAGGATCCGGTCCGTCCGCGCCGCGTCGAGCACCACGTACAGCGGGCCGTCCACCTTCCGCAGCCGATCGAGTGCCTCCACGCGCCGCGCTTCCAGTTTCCGTTTGTCCCGTAGAATCCGCTCGCGGTGCTCTTCGAGCCACTGCGCCGCCATGGGGTCGAGGTCGTCCGACTCCGCTTCGAGCATGCGATCGAGCTCGTCCTCCTCGGGCGGCGTCGCGGCCTCGAAGTACACCATGAAATCGGTCTCGCCCGCGCGGATCCAGCCCCCGTTCGCGAGCTCTTCGGCCGCCGTGATCTTCTGCCCCCCGACGAGCGTCCCGCTTGCGCTCGCGAGGTCCCGCACCTCGAAGCGCCTCCCGTCGTAAGCGACCTCGAAATGCACGCCCGACATGTGTTTGTCGGGGACGACCCATTGCGCCTTCGGCTTCCTCCCGACGCGCAGGCGCTCGCCGGGCGCGAGCACCTTCTTCGTGCCGCCCTCCGGACCCCAGCGCAGCTCCAGGATTGCGCGCTGCATCGCTCAGCCCGTCCCGTCGTCGCCGCGATTCTTCCGCGCCGCCTCGCGCTCCTGCTTCGCCCGCTCGCACTCCTCGCAGAATGGCTCGTCCGTTCGGAGCGCGTCCGCCTGCGGCGACGAGCCGATGTTCACCGTCGGGCAGCCGAGCACGATCTTCCCGCCGTGCTCCGTCGGATCGCCGCGCCGCGCCGCGTCCTTCCTCCCGATCTTCACCGTCGGCTCGCCTTGAGACACCGCGTCGGGCGGCCCGATGCAAATGAGTTTGTCCCCGACCCGCGCCGCCGGCATGTAACCGATGAGCACCGTCGGCTCGCCCGAGATCACCGGTCCGCCGACGTGTGGCTTCGGCCCCGGATCCACCTTGGGGCAGACGTGCATGTCCGTGATGCGTGCAGCAGGAGGCATGACCCCTCGTCCCCTTTCTATTGCCCGATCCCCTCGACCCGCAGATCGATCGGCTTCGGCCTCTCCGGCTCGTCCACCACCGCGAGCTTCGCCTCGTCCGGCACAATCGGCTTCGCGCCCGACCCCGATCCGGCGCTGCCGCCGCTGTTGATCCGCACGAGGTTGCCCTTGATCGTCACGCCCTTCGAATCGATGCGAATGAACCCGCCGGGCCCCTTCAGCGTGAGATCCTTCGCCGCCTCGATGACGATCGACGAGCCTGCCTTGAGGTGGATCTCCTTCGACACTTCGAGCGCCGCGTTCTTCGCGATCTTCTCGTAGTGGTTCTTGTCGACCGTGACCGAGAGCGTCCCGTCGACGCGCTCGTTGCGATTGCCGACCACGTACAGGCTCGAATCCTTCTCGACCCGCTCGCGGCGCATCTGCCGCACCACGATGTCCTGATCCTTCTGGACGAGCAGCTGCATGTTGCCGTCCGTGATCTCGTGCTCGTCGCCGTTCACGAGCTTCAGGCTCCCACCGCCGACGAACAGCGTCCGATCCTTGTCGGTGATCTCGATGCGGTTCACGCTCGTCACCTCGACGCGCGTGCCGCTCGTCGACTCGATCTCGTTGCGCACGACGTACTTCTGCCGGTCGTGCCCGATCGTGATGATCTCGTCGTTCTTGACGTACTTGCGCAGGTTCTTCTCGGCCTGCATCCACACGAGCTCGCGCGTCTTCAGATCCTCGAACATGATCTCGTTGAAGCCGTTTCCGCCGAGCGACGAGTTGCTCTTCCACGTGCTCCTCGTCTTGTACTTGGGCAGCTCGTACGGCACGACCTGCGTCGCGTTGAACACGCGGCCCGTGATGATGGGCATGTCGGGATCGCCGTCGAGGAAGCCGACGAGCACCTCCTGACCGATGCGCGGAATCACGATCATGCCGTAACCCGTGCCCGCCCAGCCCTGGCTCACGCGGATCCAGCAGGAGCTATTGTCGTCGAACGTGCCCTCGCGATCCCACGGGAACTGCACGCGCACGCGGCCGAACTCGTCGACGTGGATCTCCTGCCCGGGCGGGCCGACCACCGTCGCGCTCTGCACGTTGTTGAGCTTCGGCTTCGGCGTCCGCATCGGCGGCCGGTACACGACATCCGTGTAGACGCTGCGCGCCGAGATGCTCCACTCGTCTTGCGGGCTGCCCTCGATCCGTAGATCGATCACGAGCAGATCCGATCCCTCGCCGATCTCGGGGTGCGGGTGATGTCCGATGTTGAAGATCATGCCCGGCGCGAGATCGGGGCAATTCGTATCGATCGCGACCTGCCTCCGGCCCATGCGCCGCCCGAGCATCGCCCGCTCCGCGCGCCCCTTGCCGTATTTCTCTTCGTGCCGCGCCACGCCCTTGTCGTCGGCGACCGGCGTGTTCCCGTCGGCCTTGCCCGTCTCGGAGAGGAACGAGCCCGGCTGGTAGACGTATTGCTCGTATTTGTCCTCGGGCGCGGCCGCGCGCGGCGACTGCTGGGCGAGCTCGTACGAGGGCCTGCGGAAGTCGTAGTCGCGCTGCGTGTGCAGACCCGGCCGCACCTCGTGCGACAGCCGCACGTTCGTCACGAACTCCTTCTCCGACTCCTGGTTCGGCTCCTCGATGTACGGGATGGGCAAACCCCCGCGCTTCGGACCCTTCTCCAGTTTGTCGTGGAACGTGATGTTCGTGCCCGCCTCGTCGGGGAACGTGAACGCGATGCCTGCCTCCTCCACGAGGCGGCTCATGAACGCGTAGTCGCTCTCGCCGTACTGCACCTTGTATTCGAGCTTCGGGTACGTGCCGCGATCGATCTTCCAGACGGGCGTGATCGCCCACTCGCCGAGGAGTTTGTCGACGATGTCCGGGATCGAGAGGTGCTGGTAGATGCGGTGACCACGGCGCTGCGTGAGCAGCCAGGCCTTCGGTGCGATCCGCAAGAAGTACGTCGATTCGGCCTTCTGCCCCGGCAGCGGCGCGACGCCGTGGACCTGTTCGACGTGCGTCACCACGCCCTTCCACGTCCGCGATCCGAGCCCGGCGACGAACCGCACGCCGTGCACGATCCGAAGCGATGCGTCCTTGCCGATGATGCCCTCGAGATCGACGTCCGGCTCTTCGCAGCGTGCCCACACGGCGATCGTGGACAGGGTCGAAACGCTCTCCTCCACCGTGAAGCGTCGAACGGAGAGATCCGCGCCTGAAGCTACCTTGAGCTCGAGGATGGGCATGTTTGTAATCCTACCACGCGTGTCAGACCCGAAAACAAGGGCTTTTTCCCTCGTTTTCGCGTCTACGCGCCGCGCGCCGTGGCGGATTTTTCTGGTGGAATCACGTTGCCGCGCCGCGTGAAGTCAGGGCACGGGCCCCCCGAAGAGGCCGAGGAACCGAAGCGCCCAGACGATCACGATCGCGACCCCGCTGCCGCCGGAGACATCCCTGCCAAACCTTTTCCACGCGGCGTCGTCGAGGAAACGCGCGGCGAAGACCGTGGCGATCGCCACGAACGCGAGCGGCAGCGCGAGCGGATGGAAAGCGGTCGCGGTCGCGAGATCGAGGCGCAGGAGCGCGAGCGCGGCGCGCGTGAGGCCACACGCGGGGCAGGGGAGCCCGAGCGTCAGGCGGAGGATGCAGGTGGTTTGGGGGACGAGGGCGAGGAGGAAAGCTATCGAGAGCGCCGGCAGGGCGAAGCGGAGCCGCTTTGCGGCGCTCTCGCGCATGGGCCGGAACGCGTCAGGTGACGCGCTCCGCCTCCCACTTGAGGATGTTGCAGATGCCCCAGGGGTAATAAATACCGCAGGTGAGGTACGTGAAGAGCAACGTGAGCAGGTATGTCCCGAAGAACCCACCCGGATCCTTGCGGAACTGGTAGCCCCGGCCGTCGAGCTTCGTGTTCTCCCACATGAAGGCGAAGAGGTTGTTCGCGAACCAGGGGCCGTAGATCCCGAGCGTGCAGTACATGAGGAGCAGGCCGAGGATGTACGTGCCGAGCAGCGACGCCGGATCGCCGTGGAACGTGAGCCGCCCCGGCTGCCCGTTCACGAGCACCTTGCTGTCCACGTACTGCTTCGTCTTCACGATCGCCCACGGCGTGTAGATGCCGCAGGTGACCGCCGTGAGCAGCGTGTTGACGACCATCACCTTCGCGAGCTCTTGCGGCGTGCCCGTGTACTGGCATTGCTGCCCGTCGAGCTGGAGCGCCTCGTAATAGAACTCGTAGAACTTGTTCGAGAAGAGCACGATGGCCGTGAGAATGGCAGCCAGGTAGATCAGGCCGCCGACCATGGAGGAGAGGATGGCGATGATGTCGCCCACCCCCCCGCGCCCGATCGCGCCGCCGATGGCGCCGCCGATCCCGCTTATGATCGCGAAGACGATCCCGCCGGCGGCGACAGGCACCACGTTGAACAGCAGGTACGTGCCGAAGAGCTTGCCGCCGTCACCATTGAACACGACGCGTTGCCCGATGCCGGGAAAGCCCGCGCCCATCATGCCCATCGGCGGTCCGGGCGGCGCTCCATAACCACCCTGCGGCGGCGCATAGGCCCCCATGCCCGGGGCGCCGGCCGGAGGTTGTCCCCAGCCACCTCCACCACCCGCAGGCGGCGCGCCGCCCGGAGGCGGTCCCCAGCCACCACCTCCACCAGAAGGCGGCATTCCACCGCCGGGCGGATAACCACCGCCGGGCGGATAACCACCACCGGGAGGATAACCACCGCCGGGCGGGTATCCCCCGCCGCCACCGTAACCGCCTGGGTTCATCCGTGCACCGTCCCTGGTTGCGAGTCAGGGCGGAGCGTACAGCCCTCGGGGAGAGGGTGTAAAGATGGCTTCGCGCCTGGCGCTCTAGAACATCGATCGGTTTGACAACCGATCGATGTTCTAGGCTTCTTTCGTCCCGAGGGAGACGCCTCGCGTCCCCCTCTCGTCCGGGCAAAGCCCGGCCGATTCACCCCCCGAGGCGAGCTCGCTTTGCGATCTCGCAGAGCGCCGAACAGTTCGGCGCTCTAGATCTTCGTGGTCGAACCGTCTTTCGCGTCCGCACCCGCCGTCTCCTTTTCCAGCGACAGCTCGGAGACGCCGTCCTGGAAGCGGATACGCGCGAGCATCAGCTTCTCCTGCAGCGCGACGAGATCGATCGTGGCCTTCGAGATCCGATCGCTCACCTCTTGCATCTTCTTTTCGAGGCTCTGCATCAGCGGCCCGCCGCTCTTCACGACCTTCAGCGTGACGATCTGCGCGTGCAGCTCGTCGAGGCGCTGCCGGTATTCGGACATCTGCTCGCGTGACGTGGTGATCCTCTGCTCGAGGTTTGCCATCTCCTTCTGCAGCTCGAGCAGCTTCGTCACCGACTCCTTCAGCGGGCCCGCGGCCGCGGCGCTCGACAGATGCACGCGCACCATCTCCATCCCCACCGTGCTGCGGATGTCGGTGCTCTTGAAGAGCGGCGTCGCCTCCTCGATGTCCACCTCGACCTGCTTGCCTGCCGGGATCTCGATCTTGAAGAGGTACGACTCGCCGATCCGCTCCTGCGACGGCGGCGCCTTCGCCAGCTTGTATCCGGGCGAGACCGTATGCCGCACGTACACCGTCGCCGTGTCTTGCAGGCGGTTCGTCATGACGAGCGTCTTCTTCTTCGTGTGGCGGACCTCGGTGGAGAACACGCCGCGCTGCACGCTGAGGATGCGGGCGATCTCGTCGCGTGTATCGTCCTTGCGCTCCACCACGATTTGCCGATCGAGCGCGAACGGCACGAACGCGAACGAGTGCGCCGGGATCGGATCACTCATGCCCTCGCCGATGAACCGGCCCTCGCCGAACACGGTCACGGGCCCGCTCTCCAGCACCGACCCGGTGGGGTTCTTGAGGCGCACCGCGCGGAACGGAAACGTCGTGTTTCCGCGCGCGCTCTCGGGATCGTAGAAATACACGAAGCCGCCCTCGGTCTCCTCGCTCAGGATCGACACCATCGCGCTCGTCAGGCGCGGCACCGTCATCGGCGTGGGCGACTCGAAGTGCGACGTCCCGATCGGCTCGGCGCTCGCCGGCGCCGCCGCGTTCGGATCGAGGGTCGCGGTGTTTTGCATCTGCCCTTGCTGCTGGGCCTCTTCCGGCGCCTCGACGATCCGGACGCCGCCCGCGCGGCCCGCTTGCATGCCGTTGCCCACGGCGACGACCTGCGAAGGATCGAGCCCGCTGCGGATGAGCTGCTCGCGCGCCCGGTTCGCTCGTTCGAGCGACGCGCCGTACTTGTCGCCGTCGCGCCCGTCGGCATACCCCTCGACGACCACCTGCCGCCGCGAATTCTTGTACTGCGCGGCCAGCCGATCGAGCCCGGAGGTGTCCTTCGGTTTGTTGTCCACCCACGGCTCGCGCGCCGGCTCCCTCTTCGCGGGCGCGCTGTTGGTCGCGCGCCTGCCTCCGCCTCCGCCGAAGCCCCCGAGCCCGCTCGTCGGGCCGCCGTTGCTCTTCTTGTCGGCCGACTGCGTCCGCGCCTCCGTGCGCTCTGTCTCCGCGTCACGCGCGACGGTCGCGTCCGCGAGCCGCGCGTCGTCGAGCTCCGCGACCACGCGTTTGCCCGGGGCAAGGCCTCCGCCCGGAAGCGCTGGCTGCCCCGCGTACGTCGATCCGCCCATGGGGGGCGCCTGCGCGAAGAGATCGTTCGACTGCAAAGTTTCTCGCTGGACCATGCGGACCGAGCGCAGATCGAAGCGGAAGGAGAGCGCCGAGCTCGAGCCGACGCCGAGCTTCACCTTGTTCCAGTCCTCGCCCGAGGTGTTGTCCACGATGGCCCACGCCTCGACCTTCATCTTGCCGTCCTTGCCGACGGAGACGCGGTAGCTCGGCTTCCACGACGGGGCCTCGGTCACGTACGAGAGCAGGAGCTTGTGCGGCTTCGGCCCCTGGAGCTGGATCTCCATGTTGACGAGGGGCGAACCGCCGTACTGCTGGTTGTTCTGGTAGTTCTGCTGGTTGTTCTCTTGTCCGACGAACGCCGAACCGGAGGTCGGGTACGCGACGGGCGCGGGTTTGCCCGTGGTCGCGTCGATCACGGTGAGCGACTTCAAGAAATCGTCGATCTTGTCCCCCGGCACGCTGAGCCGGAGCGAGTCGCCGTCGATCTCGGCGTAGCGCTCGAAGTAGGCGATGCCGTTGCGGTAGACGACCACGCGGCCGAGCGTGGTGTCGCTCTTGACGAAGGTCGTCGTCTTGGCGCAACCGGCGAGCCAGAGGAGCGCGATCGGAGCCAGAATCTTTCTCATCGGGAAGACCTCTACGTGCGAGCCAGCAGAAGGCGCGGTGCGCCGAAGGCCCTTCGACGAACGACCCGCCCCAACGATCTGAGGATGGTAAACCGAGTCCCGCGGCTTCGAGACAGAAAGAACGGCGACGGGGCCAGCTCCTTACACACGGTGGACATCTGCAACAGCATCCGCGTTGCTCCTTCTCCTCTGTCCCCATTGCGACCCGACCGTGGTCGGGGTAGGGAACATGCATGGCGCGCTCGACCGACCCTCCCAACATTGACGAGCTGCGATCGCTCGTCCGGACCAAGGGCCTGCGCGCGACGGCTCCCCGCCTGGCCGTGCTCCGCCGGCTGCTCGCGCAGAAGACGCCCGTGAGCCACGGCGATCTGTGCGCCGAGCTCGCGCCCGAGGGCTGGGACCGCGCGACGATCTACCGCAACCTGATCGACCTGACGGAGGTCGGTCTCGTGCGACGCACCGACGTGGGCGACCACGTCTGGCGTTTCGAGCTGGTGCGCGAAGGGGGCGAGCACGACAGCGGGACGCACCCGCACTTCGTCTGCAACAGCTGCGGCGAGGTGGCATGCCTGCCCGACGAGATCGTCGAGGTGAAGCCAGCACGCGGCATCCCGCGGGCGCTACGCAAGAAGGGGCTGGAGATTCAGTTCCGCGGGACGTGTGATCGGTGCGCGTGAGGGGCGTGCCCTCCTCCCGCTACCGGATCAGCTCCAGGTGTTGCTCGGCCTTCCGCGGCTTCTTGTACGTCGCCTTGAACGACGCCTTGTCCTCCTCGATCGCCTCCACGCAATAATAAGCCGTGTCGAGCGGGAGGCAGTCGCCCACGTTCATCGAGAAACCCAAGGGCTGGGGTTTGTCGCCCCACCAGCTCTTCTCGTTCAGGGCTGACGCGGGCACGTCACACACGTACGCGAGCGCCGCATAACGGACGTCATCTCGGAGGACCGTATGGTCCACCCGGAGGTGACAACTTTCCACGCGCGCGACCTTTCCGGCTTCGAGCGTGAATCGATTGGATTCCGAACGCCCGCAGGCGGAGACGGCGACGGCGGCGATGAGAAGGAACCATCGTCGACGTTGCATGCACTCCGCCCCCAAACCTCCCCGCCACGCTACCGCCCCCCACGTCCCCGGTCAACGTCGAGGCAGGGAAGGGGAGCAGGAGGAAGAAGGGGTGAGCGGGGGAAAGGCAGAGAAGTGGCGTGCGGGGGGAAGGGGGATAAGGGGACCGTAGAGGCGGGTGCGATGCGGAAGCTTTGCGCGCTGGTGCTTTGGGTGTGGGTCGTGATGGTGGCGGGTTGGGGGTGCTCCGATGCGGATGACCCTCCGCTCACGGCCTGCGAGAGAAAGGCGCGCGCTTGCCAGAACAGTTGCTTCAAGGCTGGCGCTGGCTCGGCGTGTTTCTCCTGCTGCAACCAGAACGCCGTTGCTTGCAGCTCGGACTCCGGCTCGTATAGCTTTTACAGTTGCCCGGACAAGGAAGATTAGCGTCATGAACAGGCATCGAGCCATGCTCGTAATCACATGGTTCCTGGCGCTGCTCGTCGGCTGCAAAGAGTCCCCAAGCAAGGCGTCGAGGCCCGAGAACGATGCCGGGAAGGTCGTCCTGCGCGAGGAGTGCGACCTCCCGACCACGAATTGCTACAAGGGCTGCTTCGAGCGAAAAGAGGAGCTCTATTGCCCTGCCTGCTGCTTCGACAACTTGATCTTCTGCAACGAGGGCAACCCGTACGACTTCGAGCGGTGCAAGACTGCCGAAACGGACCCGAAGCCGACGCGTCCGCCGTTTGAGAAGTGAACGCGGCCCCCGCCCACCCCGCCTAGAAGCGCCCAGAGCTACACGACATCCCCCACGTCCCTCACGAAACCGCTCGCAACAAACCGACGCGCCCGCCCTTCGAACGCCCGTGCCGTTCGCTCACCGCCTCCGCGCGTTCCCTTCCCGCGCGTCGAGTAAAGCTAGCTACATCACACGCCTGCCCTCCTACGGGTTTGCGTTTCGCTCCTACAGGTTTGCGTTTCGCTCCTGCGGGTTTGCGTTCTGCTCCTCGACCGCGAGCCTTTTTCTCCCACGGACGAGCGTTTTGCTCGCGCGCGACCGCGTTTCGCTCGTGCGCGCCCCGCCGCGCTCCCTGCACGTCCGCCCCGTCCTCGGGGGCGTCTCCACGCCGATCGCGTACAGCCGTACGGTTCTGCTACTCGGCTCACAGGTCTTCTGGTACCGTCCATACCGAACCAGCGTACGCCGCTTGGTCGGGAGGATGGGTTGATGGGTGCGATTGACTACAAGC
Source organism: Polyangium jinanense (assembly GCF_028435265.1). Classification (GTDB taxonomy): domain Bacteria; phylum Myxococcota_A; class Polyangia; order Polyangiales; family Polyangiaceae; genus Polyangium; species Polyangium jinanense. Next base: position 425,434 of record NZ_JAGTJK010000002.1, read on the forward strand.
GTTTTCACCGGATTCTCACGCGATGCCAGGAGCTCGGCACGGACCCGAATGCGCGGCCGGTGGTGGCGCGGGTGTATACGGATGTCTTGAAGGGGTCGGCGGAGGCGTTTCTCACCGCGCACAAGTCCGTCATCGCCGGGGAGAGCGCGGCGGGCAAGGAGGGGGCGGAGGCGAATGCCGCGCTCGTGTCGATCGACCAACCTTATCGCGAGGCGCGCGCCGTTGCATTGGCCTACGTGCCCACGTTGGAGGTGCCCGATACCCTCAAGCGGCAGCCGACCGACACGGACAAGGTGACCGCGCTCGAGGACCTGCTCGACGCCGTCGACGATCACCTGGGGACGCCGTGGGCCGACGACATCGTGAACGGCGTTTTCGGCCAGCGCGCGCCCCAGGTGATCAAAGAAATCCGCGAATCGGTCGATGCGAACACGGCGCTCGCCAATGCCAAAAACGCGCGCGCGACGGCTTACGGGCCCGCCTACGAGAAGTACATCTCGTTCAAGCGCGTGGTGCGCGAGGTGCACGGGCCGTCGTCGAAAGAATACAAGCGAATCCACCTGCGCGCGGCGAGCGGGGGGGACGACGGCGGAGACGACGGCCCGAAGGAGTGAGGGGACGGACGGGGCGGGGCGGGTTCGAGATGGGACGGCTCGCCCCGTGCTCCCGTGGGATCGTTGACCGATCCGCGGACATGTGGTTGCCTGCGCACAGGCGACCATGAAGCGGCTGCAAGTCCGGGGCTTCGGCCCCATCCAGAAAGGTGATGTCGAGTTCGGGGACCTCACGGTCCTCGTCGGGCCGCAGGCCACCGGCAAGAGCCTTTTTGTTCAGCTCTTCAAGGCGATCCAGGATGCGGGGGCGATCGAGTATGAGCTGGGTGAGTACGGCTTCGACTGGTCGGATGGGGACGATCCCGTTAGCGACTACTGTGGCCTCTACTTCGGTGGTGGTCTGGAGACCGTGATTCAAACGGATACCGTAGTTCTTCGCAACGGTAAGCCCTTTGACTTCAGAAAGGTCGCGGTTCCTCTCCGCGGAACTTCCTTGAAGGAGACTGTATGTCTGATCCCGGCGCAACGAGTGCTCGTGCTTCAGGACGGCTGGCCTAAGCCGTTTATGGCTTATGCAGCCGGTGATCCCTATGCAATTCGCAAGTTTAGCGAGTCACTCCGAAAGTTTATGGAGGACGCCTTTCGGCGCCCAAGATCGCTTTCCCGTTTTCCACAGCCGATGGGTCTCGACGCAGGTTTACATGCCGTCGTCGATGCATCCGTTTACGTCGGTTCGAAGATTGTTTTGGAAAAAGAAGGAATGCGCAAAAGAATTGCGCTGAAGCCTCCCGGTGCCGACTTTGCGTTGCCTTATAACGCATGGTCTGCAGGGCAGCGAGAGTTCACTCCCCTGTTGCTCGGTCTCTACTCGCTCATGCCATGGAGGTCACGGGCGGGGGACATTGATACCGTCATTATCGAAGAGCCAGAGATGGGGCTTCACCCCCAGGCTATCGTCAGCTTCGGGTTACTAGTGCTGGAACTCTTAGTTCGGGATTATCGGGTGATCTTGTCAACTCATTCACCCGTGGTATTGGATCTCGTGTGGGCCATACGTGAGCTTTCCAGCACGGCCCCTGACAACGGCGTCAAAGCTCTCTGTGATATCTTCAATATCGATCAGCTTACAGTGTCCATGCCCGCACTCTTAAAGAGTGCTTTGCAAAAGAAGTATCGCACCTACTACTTTCACCCCACCAACTCCGGCGTGATCACGGAAGACATCTCTACCCTGGACCCCGGCTCCTCGGACCCGAGCGTCGCCGGCTGGGGCGGGCTCAGTGGCTTCTCGGGGCGTATCGCGCAGATTGTCGGCGAGGCCGTGTCGCGATGACGGCGGGCAAGAAGAAAGCCCGGCCGCCGAAAGAGACGTTCCGCGACGCCGTGAACCCGTGCAAGCCCCTGCAACACCGCGACGGTCTCCAGGCCATCAAGCGGGGTGAAGGCAAGGGGCAGATCTCTGGAGAGGACGCCGGCAAGATCCTCGGCAGCGTGGACATCGACGGCGACTGCCGGGCGACCCATCCGGAGTCCAACCGCTGGGACTACGTCGTCGGGTACGACCGCTCGGGGCAGGTGATCGCCCACTTCATCGAGGTTCATTCCGCCGAGACGAGCGAGGTCTCGGTCGTCGAGAAGAAGCTCGATTGGCTGGAATCCTTCCTCCAGCACGACGCGGCGCGACAACTCGCAGCACTCCCGCGCGAGCTCCACTGGCTGGCCTCCGGCCGTATCAACATCCTCACGCACACCCCCCAGTACAGAAAGCTCCAGACCACCCTCCGCAAGCGTGGCCTCCTCTTCGCCGGCAAGACCCTCCTCCTCACCTGAGCCCGTCTCCCTGACCTGCATCGAGGCGCGCGGGAGGCGTGGCACGCGCGGGGGTGGTGGGTCCTGTTGTTTGAGGGGTCGCTCCGCGACCCCGAGTTCGGGGGGACCACCCCCGCGCGTGCCACGCCTCCCGCGCGCCGGTCGTCCCGTCCGAGCTCACGCCGCCCTTTCCACCCGTCCGAACAAAACCCGCTCGCCGGAAACTCCCACCTTCGCGCAGCACGCGTTACCCTTCCCGCGTGTCCGAAGAAGCCCCGCTCCCTCTCGCCACACGGCTCTGGTTTGCCTGGGCCTGCCTGGTTCGGATCCTGTTCGACGGCCAATTCGCGGCTCGCGTGTTCAAGGCCGCCGTTCCGGCCCTCCCGCCCCCCGAACCCGAGCCGGCCAAGCTGCCCGAAAAGGCCAAGAAACCCGAGCCGAAAAAGCCCGCGGAACCCGACCTCTCCCCGGCGCTCTCGCTCCTCGCCCTCCTCCAGCGGGAGGGCAGGCTCGTCGATTTCCTTGAGCAGGACATCGCCACCTTCCCCGACGCCGAGATCGGCGCCGCCGTCCGCGTCGTCCACGAGGGATGCCGCAAGGCGCTCCACGACCACGTGACGATCGTTCCTGTGCGGAGCGAGGACGAGGGGCAAAAGGTGACGCTGGAGGCGGGCTTCTCTCCGGCCGAGGTGAAGCTCACGGGCAACGTGCAGGGCAAACCTCCTTATCGAGGGACGATCCAGCATCGGGGCTGGAAGGTGGCGGAGCTCCACCTGCCCACGCCCACGGAAGGGCACGACCCGAAGATCCTCGCGCCCGCGGAGGTGGAGCTGTGACCGCTCGTTTCGTCGTTGGTATCGATCTCGGCACCACCCATTCGGCCCTCGCGTTCGCCGAGAGCGCGGCTGAAAAACCGCGCGCCGAGGTATTGCCCGTCCTCCAGCTCGTCGCCCGCGGCACGCTGGAAGAGCGGGTGCTCTTGCCTTCGTTTTATTATGCCGCGCACGAGAGCGAGGGCGCGCAGAGTCTGCCCTGGGACGCGGAGCGCACGTTCGTGGTGGGTGAATATGCCCGCACGCGTGGCATCGACGCGCCGATCCGGCTCGTGTCGAGCGCGAAGAGCTGGCTCTCGCATGCGGGCGTGGACCGGCGATCGGCGCTCTTGCCGCTCGGCGCGCCCGAGGACGTCGAGAAGATTTCGCCCGTCGAGGCCTCGTGGCGATACCTGGAGCACCTCGCCGAGGCGTGGGTGCATCGGCAAGGAAAGGAGCAATCGCTCTCGGCGCAGGAGATCGTGCTCACGGTGCCGGCCTCGTTCGACGCGGCGGCGCGGGATCTCACCGTGGAGGCCGCGGGCCTCGCCGGGTTCGAGGATCTCACGTTGCTCGAAGAGCCGCAGGCCGCGCTGTATGCCTGGATCGACGCCGCGGGTGAGGACTGGCGCAAATACATTCACCCGGGCGACGTGATCCTCGTGGTCGACGTCGGCGGCGGCACGACCGATTTTTCGGCCATCGCTGCGACCGAGGTGAATGGCTCGCTCGCGCTCGAGCGCGTGGCCGTGGGGGATCACATCCTGCTCGGCGGCGACAACATGGACCTCGCGCTCGCGCACGTGGCGCGGCAGAAGTTCGTCGCCGAGGGCAAGGAGCTCGATCGATGGCAAATGATCGCGCTCACGCACGGGGCGCGCGGGGCCAAGGAGCGGCTGCTTTCGGACGCCTCGATCGAGAGCTTGCCCGTCGTCGTCCCGAGCCGCGGGGCAAAGCTCCTCGGCTCGTCCTTGCGCACCGAGCTCTCGCAATCCGAGGTCGGAAAAATTCTCGTCGACGGGTTTTTTCCGGTCGTCGGGGCAAACGCCCGACCCGCGCAACGCGCCCGCGGCGGCCTCACGCAGCTCGGCTTGCCGTATGCGCAGGACCCGGCCGTCACGCGCCACCTCGCGGCGTTCCTCGGCCGCCATGCGCGCGCGCTCGATCGGATCGAAGGGTTTCCGAAGCACGAGGGACGCACGCTCCTGCACCCGACGGTCCTGCTCTTCAATGGCGGCGTCATGAAGGGCAAGGTCCTCGCCGATCGGATCGTCTCGACCCTCAATGCATGGCTCGAGGCCGACGGCGGAAAGCCGGTGCGCGTCTTGCCCGCGGCCGATCTCGACCTCGCGGTCGCGCGTGGCGCGGCCACGTACGGGCTCGTGCGCAAGGGCCGGGGCCTGCGCATTCGCGGCGGGACGGCGCGCGCGTATTACGTGGGCATCGAGAGCGCGGTGCCGGCCGTGCCTGGAATCGAACCGCCGATCACCGCGCTTTGCGTCGCGCCGTTCGGCATGGAAGAGGGCACGGAGGCGGCCTTGCCGCCGCAGGAGCTCGGCGTCGTGGTCGGCGAGCCCGTGCGATTCCGGTTCTTCGGCTCGTCGGTTCGTCGGGACGACCCGGCCGGCGTCGAGCTCGAATCGTGGGGCGAGGGCGAGCTCGACGAGCTCGCGCCCATGGAAGTGACCTTGCCGGCCGACGGGCGGCGCGAGGGAGACGTCGTGCCCGTGCGGCTGCGATCGAGCATCACGGAGGTCGGGACCTTGCTCGTCGAGGCCGTGCCGATCGAGCCGCAAAAGCCGGGTGAAAAGTGGAAAGTGGAGCTCGGCGTACGCGCGCACGGCGGCGAGGTCGCCGTGGAAGGCTAGGGGTCGTTCATGAGCGCGCGGCGCATCGTCGGGATTGATCTCGGCACGACGCATACCGTGGTCGCGTGGGCCGATCCGCAGGCGAACCGGCCGCCGGAGGTCTTTCCGATCCCCCAGCTCGTGAGCGCGGGCGAGATCGAGCCGCAGCCGCTTTTCCCCTCGTTTCTTTATGCGCCCATTCCGGGCGAGGCCCTGCCCGATCCGTTCGGCGACGCGCCCTGGGTGCTCGGCGTGCATGCGCGGCGCCGCGGGGGCGAGGTCGCGGGAAGGCTCGTCGCCTCGTCGAAGAGCTGGCTCGCGCACGCGGGCGTCGATCGCACCGCGCCCATTCTGCCGTGGGGCGCGGGCGAGGAGGCCGAGGACCTGCCGCGCATTTCGCCGGTCGACGCCGCAGCGCGATTGCTCCTGCACGTGAGGCGCGCGTGGAACGAGGCGTTCCTCGCGTATCCGCTCGAAAAGCAGGACGTTGTCTTGACCGTGCCCGCGTCGTTCGACGAGGACGCGCGTGAGCTCACGGTCGAGGCCGCGCGGCGCGCGGGGATCGAGGTGCGGCTGCTCGAAGAGCCGCAAGCGGCCTTTTACGATTACATGGCCCGCGCCGGCGAGGGCGATCTCGCCGCGCTTTGCCAGCGGAGTGGCGGCGAGGCGCTCGTCCTCGTTTGCGACGTCGGCGGCGGGACCACGGATCTGTCGTTGATCCGGGTTCGCCCAGGCGAACAGCGCGGATCCACCGAGGTCGAGCGTGTCGCCGTGGGAAAACATCTTCTCCTGGGCGGCGACAACATGGATCTTGCGCTCGCGCATCTCTGCGAGAGCCGCCTGATCGAACCTCCCGATCGATTGCCCCCCGCGCGCTTCGGCCAGCTCGTGCTCGCTTGCCGCGCCGCCAAGGAGCGGCTCCTCGGGGACGAGCCGCCGAGCGATGTCGCGGTCACGGTGCTCGGAAAGGGCGCGCGCCTCATTGGCTCCGCGCTTTCCACGCGCCTTTCCCGCGAGGAGGCCGAGCGCGTCGTGCTCGACGGCTTTTTGCCGCCCGCCTCCCTCGCCGATCGCCCGCGCCGCGGCGGCAGCGCGCTCGTCGCATTCGGCCTCCCCTACGAGCGCGACGTCGCCATCACCCGTCACGTCGCCCATTTCTTCGCCCGCCATGCCCCCGGCGCGCCCGCACCGCATGCCTTGCTCCTGAATGGCGGGGTCTTTCGCGCCAAACGTATCGTCGATCGGCTCGCGGACTCCATCGGAACGTGGAGCGCCATTCGCCCGGAGATTCTGCCGCATCCGGATCCCGACCTCGCCGTCGCGCGCGGCGCCGTCGCGTATGGGTTGTCCCTCCTCGGCCGTGGCGTCCGGATCGGAGGCGGCTCGGCGCGCGGGTATTACCTCGGCTTGTCGGCGGGGCCGTCCGGCCAGCGGCAGGCCGTCTGCGTCGTCCCGCGCGGCGCGCGCGAGGGCATTCGCTACGAGGTGCCCGGACGAACGTTTTCGCTCACGGTCGGCCGCCCGGTGCGATTCCCGATGTATACCTCCGACGAGGCGCTCGACCTGCCGGGCGCGGTCGTCACGCCGGACATCGAGCGTTTTTCTGCCTTGCCACCCGTCTCCTCGGCCTTCGAGCCGGGCGCGCGTCCCGGCGAGGTGACCGTTTCGCTCGCGGGCGAGCTCAGCGCGATCGGCACGCTTGAGCTCGCGTGTGTCGAGGTGGACGCCGAGGCCGGACGCCGCTTTCGATTGACCTGGGATCTGCGCGAGACGAGCCCCGACACCGCGGTCGAGACCGAGGGTGGTGTTTCCTCGGGCAAGACGATGCGGCCGGGCGTGACGGCCGGGGGCAAACGGCTGGAGGACGCGCGCGAGGCGATTGCGCGGATCTATGGCAAGGGGCGGGCGGACGTCACGCCGCGCGAGGTGAAGGACCTCGTGCGCGAGCTCGAACGGATCCTCGGCGAGCGGCCCACGTGGACGGCCGAGACGAACCGCGCGCTTTTCGACGTGCTCTGGCCTGGGCACAAGGGCCGGCGGCGCTCGGCCGATCACGAACGGGTCTTCTGGCAGCTCGCGGGGTATACGCTCCGGCCGGGTTTCGGTCACGCGCTCGACGAGGAGCGCGCGGCGAATCTGTTTTCGTTGTTCCACGAGCGTGTCGTGTTCGCGCAGGAGGCGCGCACCTGGCAGCACTTCTGGATCGCATGGCGGCGCATTGCGGGGGGACTCGAAGAGGCGGCGCAGGTGGCGATCCGGGACCTCGTCGATCCGTTCCTCGCACCTACCGAAAAACGATTGAAGAAGCCCAAGGGCATTCGGGCCGAGCCCGACGCGGACGTCGTGGACCTCGCCTCGTCGCTGGAGCGCGTGCCGCCGGCGCGGCGGACCGAGCTCGGCGGCTTTTTGCTCGAACGAACCTGGACCGATCGTGATCCGCGGATCTGGGCGGCGATCGGGCGCATCGGCGCGCGCGTGCCCGCGTATGCGAGCGCGCACCATGTCATCGCGCCAAACGTCGCCGAGCGCTGGCTCGATCATCTTTTGCGCGAAAAATGGGCCGAGATGCCCACGGCGACGCGGGCGGCGATGGAGATGGCGCGGCTCACGGGTGACCGAGCGCGCGATGTGTCGGAGCGGGTGCGGCGCGACGTCGAGCGGAGGCTCGTGGCTTCGGGCGCGCGCGAGGAATGGGTGCGGGCCGTGCGTGAGGTCGTCGCGGTGGAAGAGGCGGACCGGGCGGCGTTTTATGGCGAGGGCTTGCCCGTCGGTATCAGGCTCGTCTCCTGATGGGACTCAGTCCTCGTCCTTCAGCAAGAAGTCGTTGTTGATCACCTTGAACGAGAGCCGGCCGCCGAGCGTGGCCGAGCGCGACTCGACGAGGGGACGGATCACGATGCCCTCCTTGCGGTTTTTCGTCTTCGTATAAAGACCCCGCGCCGCTTCGAGCCAGCGATCGAGCGTGTGCTCGAAATGCTTCGCTTCCTCGCCGCGGACCTCGCGCTCGATGGGCACGGTGCGCAGGCCGTACTCCTTGCAGAACGCGATGAAGTCCGCGAAATCGAGGTAACGGCCCGCCCGCGCGTCGTACACGCCGAACATGAAGACGTCGACCTCGGAGAGCCCGAGCCGGTTCTTTTGAATGCCCGGGCCGCAAAGCTCGCCCTGCACCGCGATGCCCGGGGGCAAACGGTGCGCGAGCTCGTACCGCTCCGCCATCCGCCATACTGCGTTCGGGCCGGGCGCGAGGGCCCAGTTGCGCGAGCACGCGAAGAACTCGCCGTCGGGCGCGCGGAAAAACGTCGCCGACGAGCCGTCGAGCTTCGTCGAGACATAAAACTCCTGGCCGCGGATCTCGTCGAGCACCCCGAGCGCCGATTGCAGGCGAATCTCGTCCGTCTTCGGCACGAGCGCCGGAAAACCGCCCGCGACTTCACGCGCGTCCGGCAAGATGGCCTCGTATTTGGTGACGCCGAGCCGATCGCGCACGTCCGTCCCGACCTCGGGGATCTCGCCGTCGAGGATGGTGGCCGGCAAAGCGAGGCCTTGCGAGAGCACGCCACGGAGCTTGACCGTCCGCACGCGATACCCGCGTGACCGCATGAACTCCGCCCACGGCGCGCTCGAAGGGAGCACGCTGTCGATTTCGAAGAACACGCAGCGGTCGCCGGGGCGAAATTCCCCTTTCTTGACGACCACGGTCCAGCCCATCACCCGGGCCTGTTCGATTTGATCCGCGCCCTCGATGGGCGCGAGGCTCTCCACCACCTGAATCGAAACGAGTTTGCGTTCCACGACGTCCTCCGGACGCCACGCGCACGTATCCACCCACGCTCGAAATCGAGCCTGCGGACCGCCGCGAACGGCGCGATGAGGCGGACGAATAAGGAGGCCGAAGGAGCCCGAACGGCCCGCCAGGGTCCACGACTAGCGGATTTTCCATGGCGCGTCAAGCGAGAACATGATTGCCTTTCTCCCGGGATCCATGCGCGCGACCCATCACTACCGCTCCGCCGGCGCCGAGCCACGCGTCGTCCGCGTTCTCGATTTCGATCGGCTCCCGGACATCGTGCGGGAACGGCTCGTCCGCGGGCTCGCGGACGGCGGCATGCCCGGGCCGCTCCTGCGCGTCGAGGAGGACGCGGCGGGCACGATCCCGGGCTCTCGGCGCTTCTGGCTCGGCGCGGGGATCACCGCTGCGTTCGTTTGGCTCGTGCTCTGGTTCGTGCAGTTCGGCGACCTCGAAGGACGCTTCGCCGTGCAGCCGCGTGCGTTCATGCTCGGTCACGCGCTCGTGGTATCGGTGCTCGCGCTCGCGGTGATCGTGCATGTGTACTTTCGGCGATCGAAGGACGAGGGCGCGCCGTTCCCGTCGGGCCGGTATCTCTATTCGCTCGACCTCGTGGAGGTCCGCGGGCGGATTCTCACGGTCACCTCGCTCGCGACGCTCCGGCGTGTCGAGGGGCGCGCGGGCGGAAGGCGCGAGGAGGTGATCCTCGTCTTCGGCGACGGCGAGGCGGCGCCGCTACGCGTATTCGGGGATGCGACGGAGCTCGCGTGCGAGGCCCAGGCCGCGATCGAAGAGGCCACACGCCTGGTTTTACCAGACGACCAGCCCGCGATCGAACGGCTCGACCCCTTTTTCGAATTGCGCGTCGCCGACGACTGGGCGAGCGCGGAGTCGATCGCGAAGGACAACGGTAGCCGCGTTCCCGCATTTCGATGGCTCGTCCTCGCGTCGACCGCCGTGGGCGCGCTCCTCGGCCCGGCGTCGTGGTTCGCGCGCAATCACGCGAGCGACGCGTCCATGTTCGGCCAGGTCCTCGAGGCGGCCGAGAGTGCCTCGGACGCCGAGTTCGCCTGGAGGCAAATGCTCTATGGCGACGTGGGCCTGCGCCCTCGGAGCGCGTTCGACGACATTGCGTTCGAGCGGGCGAAGAAACGAGCGGTCTCGCTCGCAGAGTATTTGTCGATGTACCCCGACGGCAAACACGCGGCCGAGGCGGACGAGCTGCTCTTCGGCATGGTGAAACAGGCGGATAACCTCGCGACGTACGGCATCTACCTCGGCGACGCGCGGGGCCGGCGGCACACGGACGAGGTCGACGACGCGATGTTCGCGGCGGCGAAGCGGAACAATAACCTCTTCGCGTACCGGCAATACCTCGAATTCCTCGGTAAAAAACACGAGCACGAGATCCGCACGGAGCTCCTGCCCAGGTCCGAAATCGTGGACGCCCGGCAAAAGCAGGACGTGGCGGAGCTCCACGCGATCGAAGGTCGCTACGGGAACAAGTGGGCCGAGGAGGTGAGCGAGGCGATTCACCACGTGTATGCCGATCGGCTCGACCTGCTCCGGCTGCGAAAAGGGTCGGGCGGCGAGAGCGCGCGTGCGATCTTCCATCCGCTGCTCACGAGGCTCGATACGAAGGGGGATCCCCGGGTCGTGCTGGATGTGGATTTCGTCCTGCCGAACGCGTTCCTGGACGCGGAGACGGACCTGATACACAAGCACGGGAACCGATACCACCCGGTTGGCCAGGTCTTCTGGAAGTCCGAGAACGATGTCGAAGAGCGGGTCTTCAACACGATCGTCTCGCGCGCGAGGGGCACGCTCGGCCGCGCCGTTCAGTTCCAGCGTGCGACGGAGAACGCGGCGCCGGATGTTCCTCGGCTCGTGGTCTCGATGACCCTCGTCTCGGGCGACGAGCCGTTCGTATCCACGGAAGACAAACTCGTCTTCAACGACATTCGGATCCGGCTGGAGATGCACGCCGCGATCCCCGGGGAGGGCACGACGCCGTCGTTCGTCACGACGACCGGTCGCTCCACGGCGTTTTTCCCGAACGATTACGATTCGTCGTCGAAGAGATTGCAGCTCGTCCTCGGAATGCCGGAAAAGCTGCTCGAAAACGCGTATCCGACCCTGCTTCGCAAGGCCTCGGAGGAGCTCGGCGAGCTCCTCGCCCCGGTCCTTTGAGGAAACCGGCCTGATCAGGCCGCCCGCGGCTGCTCCTCCTCGTGCCGGAGCTCGATCCGGCCGTGCCGCGCCGGGAATCCCGGGGCGCCCGTCACGGCCGAGCGCACGCGGCTCACGATCGCGGAGAACAGGCCCGCCGAGGGATCCCAGTATTCCGCACGCTCGACCTCGACCCGCAAGAGGGCGATGTCCGGCTCGTCGAGCCCGCGCGGAAACCACAGGCGCAGCGTCGGGCTCCAGAGTTTTTGCATCTTCTCGCGGTCGCGGACGATCCGAGCCATGCCCGCGATGGAGACGTATCGATCATCGTTCGGATCGGAGTACGCGACGTTCACGTGGTGATCGGCGTTGATCTCCCGCACCTTCTCGGTCTCGCAGGACGTGAAGAACCAGAGCGCGCCGTCCTCGTCGAGCGCCTCGCACGTGGCCATCGGGCGGCTGTGCAAGGTGCCGTCCCCGTGGGTCGTGGTCATCATCGCCACGCGGATGCCCTTCACGAGCCGCCTCAGCTTTCGCATCGCCGCCGCTTGACCATTGCCGTCTTTCGCCATGCGCGTCCCCCCTCTCCAGCAAGAGGCATAAGGCCAGGACGGGCGCAGCGTGAGCCCCTCGCTCGCCGAGGAGAGATGCCGTGCGCGGCCGCGCGCCTTCCCGCTGCCCTTGCCCGGCCTGTTCGTGTTATACGCGGCGCATGGAATGGAGCCGAGACGATGTGCTCGCGGTCGTGAAGAGCTCACCCGACCGCGTCGCCGCGCACGACAAAGCAGGCTGGGTGGGGCTCTTCGCGCACGGCGCCGTCGTCGAGGACCCGGTGGGCGGGCCGCCCGCGCGGAAGGGCGCCGACCCGCGCGACGGCGACGACGAGCTCGGGCGCTTTTACGATGTGTACATCGCCCCGAACGACGTGCACTTCGAGGTGCTCGCGGACGTCGTGCAAGGGCTTGTGGTGGTGCGGGACGTGAACATCACGACGCGCACGCCGAACGATGCGCGCGTGGCGCTGCCGGCGTATCTGATTTACGAGCTCGGCGAGTTCGACGGGGCGCTGCGGGTTACGCGCATGCGGGCGTTCTGGGAGCTGCGGGGCGTGACCGCGGCGGCACTGAAGGGCGGCCCGAAGAGCCTGATTGCGATGACGGGGCTCACGGCGCGCATGCTCCGGATTCAGGGTTTTTCCAATGTGTCGACGTACCTCGAAGGCCTCTGGCGGGGCATTTTCGAGCGCGGGCACGCGACGGTCGAGGAGCTCGCCCGCACGATCGGGGAGCGGGATCTGGCGGGGTTGCGGGGGCTCTTCACGGACGACGAGCCGCGGATCGAGATCGATCCGGGGAAGCGGTATACGCCGCGGAGCCTCTTCGACGCGCTCGGGCCGGGCGCATCGCTGGAGGTCGAGGCGCCCATCTCCGCGGGGTTCTTCACGGGCTTCCGCTGCACGCTGATGGCCCACGGCGCGCGCCGGAGCGGCATCGGGCTGCTCGAATTCGATCCGCACACGCGGTCCTGCACCTCGGCGCGGCTTTATCTGGAATGAGCGGGGACAACTTTTGAACGGGAGTGGAAACCGGACGCGGGCGCCCCTATCGTCTCCTCGTGGCCGGCGCTCGCTGGCCGGGAGATCACGATGACCACGACGTTCGACGCGCTGCACGATGTCGCAGAGGCCCCGCTGTTCCCGCGTGATCGCCCGCTTCCTCCCACGCTGACCGTGCGCCAGGCGCGTGACGCGTACCTCGCGGAGAACGGCTTCACGACGGACGAGTATACGGCCGAGACGTTTTCGGTGATGATCTTCGGCGGGCGGGCCAAGGTGACGCTGCCGAACCCGCCGCCGCGGCGCTGGGCGATCGGGTTGCACGATTTGCATCACGTGGCGACGGGGTACGGCGCCAATTTGATCGGAGAAGGCGAGATCGCGCTCTGGGAGCTGATGGGCGGCTGCGAGACGTGGATCGTGTATCTGCTGAACGCCTCGGCCGCGATGGGGGGATTCGTGCTCTCGCCGCGCCGCATGCTGCAAGCGTACCGCGACGCCAGACCGGCGAAGGCGCTCTACCGGCAGGGGATGAGGGTCGACGAGCTGCTCGACATGCCACTCGGGGATCTGCGTGAGCGGCTCGGGATCCCGCGCGAGGGCCTGGCGAAGGGCGAGCGCGCGGTCGCGGCGAAGCCGCGCGCCTGAGAGGTTTTCAAGAAAAACCTATCCGCGGAAGGTGCTCGAACGGGTGAGGAGGTCCCCGCACGCCGCGTCGTATTCGGCGCGCATGCGGCGGACGAGCGTCTCCACGCTGGGCGCGTCCGCGATGCTGCCGACGCCCTGGCCCGCGCTCCAGATGTCGCGCCACGCCTTCGCGGCCGTGTTGCCGCCGGAGCCGAAGTTCATGGTGGATTTGTCGGCCGAGGGGAGGTTGTCCGGGTCGAACCCGGCCGCCGCGACGGAGGGCTTGAGATAATTGCCGTGAACGCCCGTGAAGAGGGACGAATAGACGATGTCCTTCGCCGCCGTGTCGACGAGCATTTGCTTGTAGGCAGGCATCGCGTTCGCCTCCTCGGTGGCGATGAAGCGCGTGCCGACATAGGCGAGGTCGGCGCCGATCGATTGCGCGGTGAGGACGTCGCGGCCCGTGGAGATCGCGCCGGCGAGGCAAACCGTGCCCTGATAGAACTTGCGGACCTCGGCGACGAGCGCGAACGGCGAGAGCGTGCCGGCGTGGCCGCCCGCGCCCGCGCAGACGAGGATGAGGCCGTCGACGCCCTCTTCGATCGCTTTTTCGGCGTGCCGCACGTTGATGACGTCGTGGAGCACGATGCCGCCGTACGAATGCACGGCCTTCACCACCTCGGCCGGCGGGCGCAGGCTCGTGATGATGATGGGCACCTCATGCCGGACGCAGACCTCCATGTCGTGCTCGAGCCGATCATTCGAGCGGTGCGCGATCTGATTGACCGCGAACGGCGCCACGCGCGCGCCGGGGTTTTGCGCGCGGTATTCTTCGAGCTCGGTTTTGATCCGCGTGATCCAGACCTCGAGCTGCTCCTTCGGGCGCGCGTTGAGCGCCGGGAAGGACCCGACCACGCCCGCCTTGCACTGGGCAATGACGAGCTCGGGGCCCGAGACGATGAACATGGGCGCGCCGATCACGGGGAGCGTGAGGCGGCCTTCGAGGCTCTTGGGAATCGGCATGGTCGGGGTCCTCCGGGGAAGCGTCCCAACGTCGTAGGCCCTAGACGCGCCTCACGTCAAGAGGGCTGCGATCATGGCCTCTATACCAAGTGCTCGGGTTTCGCCAAATTTGTGCCCGAACACGAGCGACGTGGTAAGCGCGAGTCGATGGACGCCGGGGGGCGTCTCGCCGGAGGAATCATGTCGCGTCACAAGGTCATCACCCTCCTCAGCACCACGCTCGCCGCGCTCTCGATCGGTTGTGGTTCGGATCCCGTGGCCGCGCCGAGCACGGCCGCCGCGGTGGCCGCGCCGAACCCCGCAGCCGCGAAAGCGCCCGAGGCCGCGAACACGCTCGCCGCGCCCGTGAGGAAGGACAAGACCACCCCCACCGCCGGCTCGGTGCACATCGAGGACCGTATCGTGAAGGCGTGCGGCGACATTCCGCGCGCGCGCTTCGCGTTCGACTCGTCCGACCTCGAGCCAGAGGCGACGAAGGCGCTCGAAGCGCTCGCCCGCTGCTTCACGACGGGCCCGCTCGCCGGCAAGGGAATGAAGCTCGTCGGACATGCCGATCCGCGCGGAGAGACCGAATACAACTTCGGTTTGGGCCAGAAGCGCGCCGGCAACGTGGCGGACTTCCTGGGCAAGAAGGGGCTCGAAAAGTCGCGCGTGGAGATGTCGTCGCGCGGGGAAATCGAGGCAACCGGGGTGGACGAGGACGGCTGGGCCCAGGATCGCAAAGTCGACGTGTATCTCGCCGACTGAGGACGAAAAGCCATGATCGATACGCCGATCGAAACTGCCGCGGCGCCGATCCGTCTGGATCCGGTCTCGCTCGTCTTGCATTCGTCCGGGCCCGTGTTCGTCGTGGTCTGGCTGCTCGTGGCCGCGGCGGTGATGGTCTGGGTCATCGCCTTCTTGAAGGCGCTCCAGCTCGGCCGGTTGAGCCGGGCGGAGCGGCGTTTCCAGCAAGAGGCGAAGCATGCGCTCTCGGCCGACGCGCTCTTCGCCGCGGCGAGCCGGTATGCGGACGCTCCGGGCGCCGTGGTCGTGCTCGAGCTCGGGAAACGCGCGGGGAGCCCGAAATTGCTCGATTCCGTGGCCAAGCGCGCGCTCGTCGATCAGGAGCAGCGGGCCGGGTCGCTCATGGCCTCGTTGTCCACGATTGCCGCGGCCGCGCCGTTCGTCGGGCTGTTTGGCACGGTGTACGGGATCATGGACGCGTTTTTGCGGATCGGGCAGGCGAAGAGCGCGAGCCTGCCGGTCGTGGCGCCGGCGATCGGCGAGGCGTTGATCGCGACGGCGATCGGGCTTGCGGCAGCCATTCCGGCGGTCGTGGCCTACAATGCGCTGAACAAGCGGATCGACGCGCTTTTGTCGGCGATCGAGGCGGCGAGCGAGGGCTGGGTGGCGCTCGTCTCCGAGGTGCCGGCGACGTTGCCGAAGCCGAGCACGCAGGGCTCCTGAGGAAAAGGACGCGCCATGGGCATGTCGACCGGCGGATCGAGGCGGGGCAGGGGAAAAGGGTTCGGCGATATCAACGTCACGCCGCTCGTCGACGTGATGCTGGTCCTGCTCGTGGTGTTCATGGTGACGGCGCCGCTGCTCGCGTCGGGCCTGCGGGTCGAATTGCCGCAGGTCGAGGCGACGGAGGCGCCCGTCAAGGACACGAAGCTCGTCGTGACGGTGACCAAGGAGGAAAAAATCCTCTTCGGGGAAGATGACGTGACGACGAGCGTCGAGGATGTGCTCGCGACGAACCCGCGGGTGCAAAAAGAAAAAGAGCTGTACATCCGCGCGGACAAGGACGCGCGGTATGCGGCGGTCGCGCGTGTGGTCGCGGCGGCGCGCTCGGCGGGTGTGCTGGGGCTCAATTTGCTGGTCGAGCCGGAGCCCGACGAGGCGCGGGAGGCGGTCCGGTGAGCACGGACGCGGCGCCGTCCACGAAAAGCGATTTTCGGGTCCACGAGATCGCGCTGGCCGTGATCTGCGCGGTCGGGCTCCAGGGCGGGGCATTGTTGCTGCTGCGCGCGGCGAATCTCGATCGGCCGGCCATGGCGCCGGAGATCGACAAGGGGCCGAGCGTGCCCGTGAAGGTGGTGCCCGTGCTCGATCTCGACGCGGCGCCAGCCTTGAAGCTCGGCGGAAAACGGGATCCGGCGAAGCTTCCGGATCGATGGTTGAAGCCGCGGGCGAAACGCCGCGTGGAGGAAAAAGCGTTCGTCTCGACGAAGGCGGAAAAGACCGAGGAGGCGATTCCGCCGAAAGAGATCGAGGTGGCCGAGGCGAAAACGCCGGTGCCGCCGCCCGAGGCCGAAGTCGCGAAGGTGGTCGAGACGCCGATCGAGGAGCCCGCGAAGGTCGAGCCTCCGCCGAACGTGGATGAAAAAGGCCACGAGGACGGCGTGAAGGGCGGGACCGAGATGGATCCCTTGAAGGCGCGCGCGGTGGACATCTACCGGGAGAAGGTCCGGAGCTGGTTCAGCCGTAGGTTCCGCGTCTCGGGGTCGGGTTTGTCGCCTGAGGAGATCACGAAGTTCCGCGTGGCCGCGACGGTGACGCTCTCGGGCGGTCGATCGGTCGCGAGCTTTGCGATCGTATCGAGTGGCCAGGCTGCATTCGATGCCGCGGCCCGCGCCGCGCTGGAGAGCGCCAAGGGCGAGGAATTGCCGCCGCCGCCCGAGAATTATCCGGACATCGTCCAGAGCCAGATTTCGCTCACCTTCACCTGCACGCCGGAGCGATGCGATTGAAGAAGACCCTGCTCGCCCTCGCCGCCGTTTCGTCCGTCTCGGTCGCCGCATTCGCGGAGGAGCCCGCGCCCGCGGAGACGCCGCCGTCGCCGGAGGATTTGCTCGGCAATATCGTGGTCGTCGCCGGGGCGACGCGGCCTCTGCCGCGGATCGCGGTCCTGCCCTCGTCGAGCTGGGACGAGGAGGATGTGATCATGCGGAGCGTGGCGCGGCGTGATCTGGAGCTCTCGGGCGAATTCGAGGTGCTCACGGACGACGACGCGCCGGAGGAGGCGTGGGGCGCGGAGACGCTCGATGTCTCGATCTGGGCGAAAAAGAAGGTCGAGGCGCTCGTGGAGGCGCGCGCGCGGCCGGTGCCGGGGCAGGACAAGGTGGAGCTCCGGGCGCGGGTGTATTTCGTGCGCAACGGGGCCGGGGCTGTTCTCGACAAACGGTTTTTGATCCCGGCGTCGGAGCTGCGGGAGGAGGCGCACCGGATCTCGGATCTCGTGATCGGGGCGCTGACGGGGCAAAATGGCGGATTCGCCAGCCGGATGACGTTCGTCGCGGGCGTGGGCAAGCTCAGGCGCGTGTTCACGGTGGATGCGGACGGGCACGATCCGAAGCCGGTTTCACCGACGGAGGAGATCGCGGTCGCGCCGGCGTTTGGTAAGGGGGACGAGCTTTACTGGGCGGCGAGCGCGCAAAACGGAGAATACCGGATCCGGACGGCGAGTGGGCGGGCGGTGGATTTGCCCATCAAGGGCTCGGTGTACGGGCTCGCGTTCTCGCGCGACAAATCGCGCGTCGCCGTGTCGATCGCGGACGGGGGTACGATCAAGATGTTCGTGGGCCCGGATTTCGCGGGCCTTTCGCCCGCGAGCGAGGTGGGCATGGCCCTCCGGCCGACGTTCACGCCGAGCGGCAACCTCGCGTATTCCGGCGAGGGGCGGTTCGGGCAACGAATCTACGTGGACGACAAACCTATCTCGCCGGACGGGCTCTTCGCGACGGCTCCGACGTTCTGCAATCACCCGGACGGAGTGCGGGCGGTGTACGCGGTGGGGGTCGGCAAAGATACGGACCTCGTGTCGACGGACGAACGCGGGCGCGGGATGGTGCGGCTGACGCAGGGGCAAGGGCGCAATGGATATCCGGCGTGCAGCCCCGACGGGCGGCTCGTGGCGTTTTTCTCGACGCGGACGTCGGGCGAGGGGCCGGGGCTCTACGTGATGCGGCTCGACGGCGGGCGGCCGAAGCGGATCTCGACACTCGTCGGAGATTCGTTACGATGGGATCCGCTCCCGCCCGGGCGCGGCGTCGAGCTGAAGAACGAGCCAAAGAACTGACGAGCAAGGTCGTGATGGAGATCCCGATCCCGCCGGAAGGGACGGCGGAGCGCTGGGCGTACGATTACGTGACGAGCGAGGCGCTCGAGCACAAGCTCGCCCCGCCGCCCGTGCCCGCGGGATGGGAAGAGGATGCGCCCGCGCGGCGGATCGAGCGGCCAGGGAGGCCGAGCACGCTCGAGATTGCGAAACGCGCGCACAAGTCGCCGGGGCCGGATGCGATCCGGGACCCGGCGCGAAGGGCGCAGCTCGTGCACACGTTCCTGCACCACGAATTGCAGGCCGCCGAGCTGATGGCCTGGGCGCTGCTCGCGTTTCCGGAGGCGCCGCGGGCGTTCAAGAAGGGGCTTTTGCAGATCGCCGGGGACGAGATCCGTCACATGGCGATGTACGCGCGGTACATGGAGGGGCTCGGTCACGCATTCGGAGAGTTTCCGGTGCGGGATTGGTTCTGGGAGCGGGTGCCGCGCTCGAAATCGCCGGCGCATTTCGCGGCCGTGATGGGGATGGGGCTCGAAGGGGGGAATCTCGATCATACGGCGCGGTTTGCCGGGCGATTTCGCGCGATCGGGGACGAGGAGGGGGCGCGCATCCAGGAGATCGTCTGCGCCGAGGAGGTGCCGCATGTGCGCTTCGGGCTGCACTGGTTCCGGCGATTTACCGAAGGGCTCGATTTCGAGGCGTGGCGCGCGCATCTGCCGGAGCCGCTTTCGCCGATGGTGATGCGAGGATCGCCGCTGAATCGAGAGGATCGGATCCGGGCAGGTTTTCCCGAGGTGTTTTTGCAGGAGCTCGACAAATGGGCGCCCGAACCGCGTGGCTCCTGAACCTCGGCGCGGAAGTCGAGCTGGAAGACGCGCGACGGACGCTCGGAGCGGAAGCGCGCGCGCGGCTGCCGGAACTCGCGGGGCGGCTCGGGGCATTGGTGCGTCCGAACGATATATTGCTGTTTGGTGCGCCGGACGAGGTGAAGCGCGCTGAAGGGGCGGTGGGAAAGGCATGGTTGCCGACGCCGCGCGCGCTCGAGGCGCTCGCGTACGCGGGCGCGCGCGTGCCCACGGCGCCCGCGTATGAGGCGCTGCGTCGGGTGAACGATCGTCGATTCTCGCTCGCGCTCGGGGCGACGCTGCCGGGGCAACGGACCGCGACGACGCTGGACGAGGTGCGCGAGGCGCTCGCGGCGCCGTCGCTGGGGGGAAACTGGCTTTTGCGCAGGCCGCATGGATTCGCCGGGCGCGGGCGGCGGCGGGCGCGGGTGGACGAGGTGCTCGGCGCGGCACGGGGCTGGATTGAAGCGTCCCTGCGCTCGTTCGGCGCGCTCGTGGTCGAGCCGTGGGTCGAGCGCGTGGCCGATTTCGGGTGGCACGGGTTCGTGTCACGCGAGGGGCGAATGTCGCTCGGCGAGCCGACGTGGCAGGAGACGGCGCCGGACGGGACGTGGCTCGCGACGCGGCCCGCGAAGCCCGGGGAGATCGGCCGGGAGGAGACGGCGCTCCTCGCGCAGGCGGTCGAGCAAGCGGGCGCTGCGCTCGCGGATGCGGGTTATTTCGGGCCGTTCGGGGTGGACGCGTTCCGCTGGCGAGACGGAAAAGGGAATTTGCAGTTCAATCCGCGCTGCGAGATCAACGCGCGGTATTCGATGGGGTGGGGGATCGGAATGGGGGAGCGCCGTCCGGATCTGGATCCGGAGGAATAGGCTCACATCGGCCGCGCGAGCTTGCGCAGGGCCGCGTCCATACCGCCGAGGAGTGAGCCCGGGTCGTTCTCGTCGTAGAAATGCTGGAACTTGGGGCGCGGCGCGTGGACGTCGGCCATGAGCGCTCCGTCCGGGGCGAGGAAAAACGTGCGCGGGACGTATGAGCCGTCGGGGGCGTATCGGTCGCCGATCGCGGACTCGTCATCCGGGTTCACGCGAATCATCACGAAATCCTTGGCGCGCGTGACGATGCGCGGATCCTGGAAGACGTTCGCGTAATTGCGGCAATGCGGGCACCAGGCGGTGTAGAAGACGAGACAAACCGGTTTGTTCTCGGCCTTCGCGCGGGCCATGCCGGCCTCGTAGCTTTGCCACGCGATCTGCGCGTCGTTCCAGTTCTCGCCATTCGCTGATTTTCCAGGCGGAGGCGGCGGCCTGGGGGCGGGCGCGGTCGTGACGGCGGGCGGCGCGGTCGTGGCGGCGGGGACGGGCTCGGGGCTCACCGAGGCCGTAGAATCTTCCGCCTTGAAGGAGCCGTAGAGCAGGGCGCCGAGCATCGCGACGGCGCCGATCGCCGCGGCGAGGCTGCCCCACGAGCCCTTCGCGGGTGCCTCCTTGCCCTTTTTACGACCCCGCTCCCCGCGTTTTCCTTGATCCTTCGTCACCTGGGAGGTGTAGCCCCGAAAGGTCCGAAGGTCCACACACATCGCGGGCGCCGCGAGGGCGAGCGGGCCGTTTCGCTCGCCCCCGCAGCCGGATCACGCGCAGGGAGGGTGGGCCCGCTTCACGGCGCGAGGCCGAGGAGGAAGACGTTGTCGGCCGCGCCGCCCGCGAGGGCGCCGCCGCCGAAATTGACGTTTCCAACGAACGAGCCGGTGAACCAGGAGGCGCCCGCGGCGTCGACGGCGACGGCCTCGCCGCGGTCGTTTTGCGGGCTGCCGAAGCCACGGAGCCAGACCTGCGTGCCCGTGGGGCTCAGCTTGGCAACGAAGATGTCAGCCATGCCGGACGAGACGATCGTATTGCCGCCGAACCCGATGACGCTGAAGAATTCGCCCGTGAGGATGACGTTGCCGAAGGCGTCGGTCGTGATGTCCTTGCCGCGCTGCGCGCTCACGGCGCCGAAGCTCTTGCTCCAGGCGTGATTGCCGTTCGGATCGAACTTCACGACGAACCCGTCGTCGCCGCCGACGCTGGTGGTCGCGCCGCCGCCGAGGTCGATCGTGCCCGCATACTGGCCCGTGACGACGATGTTGCCGCTCGGATCCGCGGCGACCGCGAGAGCGCGCTGATCCGAGGCGTCGCCGAAGTGCTTGCTGAAGAGGTGATTGCCCGTGGGGCCGAATTTCGCGACGAAGACGTCCTCGCCACCGGTGGCCACGAACTGGCCGCCGCCGAAATCGGCGACGTTCTCCATGCCGCCGACGATGATGACGTTGCCGGCGGTGTCGGTCGCGACGTCGAACCCTTGCTGGTTCTGCGCGGAGCCGAATCCCTTGGCCCAGAGCGCGTTGCCCGCGTTGTCCATCTTCGCCACGTAGACGTCGAGGTTGCCGGCGCCCGTGAGCATCATCATGCCCCAGGAGAACGTGCCGGAGAACGCGCCGGTGACGAGGACGTTGCCCGCATTGTCGACGGTGACGCCGGACGAGGTTTGCGTGAAGTTCGCGCCGAATCCCTTGGCGAAGACCTCGGCCCCCGCGGCGTCGAGCTTCGCCACGAAGAAATCGTCGGCGCCTCCGCTCGTGAGGGTCGTTGCGCCAATGGTGATGGTCGTGGAGAAGTTGCCGGTGAGGAACGCATTGCCCTGGGCGTCGACGGCGAGGCCCGTGGCGAGCTGGTCGCCGGCGCCGCCGTAAGCCTTGGACCAGATGTGGTTGCCCTGCGCGTTGAATTTCGCGACGAATACGTCGACGCCGCCCGCGCTCGTGAGCAGGCCGCCGCCGAAATCGATCGTGCCGGCGAAATTGCCCGCGACGAGGATGTTGCCCATGGAATCGACGGCGATCGCGAGGCCCTGCTGGGCCGAGGCGTCGCCATAGGATTTGCTGACGACGTGCGCCCCGGTGCAAGCGGGCGCCGTGCCATTACAATCGTCGTCGACCGGGGTGGCGCAGTTCTCCAGCGAGGGGAGGACCTGGCCGACGCAGGGGCCGTACGATTTGCCGTCGGCCGCGCAGGTCTCGGTGCCGGCCACGCATTGGCCGACGCCCTGCGTGTTCATGGGGCCCGTGTAGCAGGTCTGCGTGGTGCCGGGCATGCAGATGCAGCCGACGCTGTCGTCCGGCGTGCCGTCGCAATCCTGGTCGATGCCGTCGCAGATCTCCATCGTGGGGACGACCTCGCCGACGCAGGGGCCCCATTGCCCGCCCGCGCAGGTCTGGGTGCCGCCCACGCAGATGCCGACGTTCTGGGTGCCCGGCGGGCCCATGTAACAGGACTGCGTGGTGCCGTCGACGCAATCGCAGCCCTCGTCCGGGACGCCATTGCAATCGTTATCCATTCCGTCGCACGTCTCCGGTTGCGGAGCGCAACAGGCGCTCGGCTCGCCGGTGCACTGGTAGCCCGCCTCGATCATGCAGGCCGCGTCGCAGCCGTCGCCGGGCATCGTATTGCCGTCGTCGCAGAGCTCGGCGCCCTTCACCAGGCCGTCGCCACAGAGGGCCGTGCACACGGAGGGCGCGCCGGTGCATTGGAATCCGGTCTCGATGGCGCACGCGGCGTCGCAGCCGTCGCCCGCCGTCGCATTGCCGTCATCGCAGGCCTCCTCCTGGATTACGCCGTCGCCGCAGACGTCCGACATGCCGCCCACGCCACCGGAGCCGCCCACGCCGCCGGAGCCGCCCACGCCGCCCACGCCGCCGATTCCGCCGGAGCCGCCTGCACCGCCGACCCCGCCCATTCCACCGCTGCCGCTCGAGCTCGAGGTGCCGAACGGGAGCGGTCCGTCATCGCTGCAGCCGGCAGCGCCCCCGAGCGCCGCAGCCGAAAGGAGAAGGACCAGGCTCGTTCGTGTCGTTCCGATCATGAGAGTCTCCCGAAGAATGTTGTCGTCCGATCCGGAGACGCCCATGTGAGCGTCGCACGGGCGGATGGATCCACGATGCGGGACATGGCGAAAGGCGAGCGGTAAAAAGCGACCGTGCCGATCGAGATGATCCGCACGTCGGTTTCGTGCCTTCGGAGTGTGAGGTGGATCGGCTAGGCGCTGCACATGTCCCCGGACAGACCCGAGGTGTCGATCGGCTGGCGCTAAGGGCGCGGGCACGAGTCCGTCCGGTCGATGAGAGATCGGCAAGGAGCACGCGCCTACCCTTTCAAATGCCTACCTGGTCGTGTATCGTCTCCCACGCCGCCATGGCCGACGACGCGAACCAAGATCGTGAAGCTGCATTCAATCGAGGTCTCGAGTGGTACCGCGCCGGTTGCCATTTCGATGCCTACGACACCTGGAAGCAGGTCTACCAGGACGAGCAAAACGAGACAAATCGCCGGTTTTTGCAGGCGATCATTCAAGTGACGGACGCGATGCACAAGGTTCGTCACAACGCCGAGCTGCGCGGATCGGTGCACCTGCTCGAACGCGCGCTGATCAAGCTCGACGCGCTGCCCGACGTCCACGGCGGCATCGATCTCGCCACGTTCCGCGATGCGACGCGCACGTGCCTGGCCGAGATCAAGCGCCTCCTGTCCGTCGCCCAGAAGAACCTGGAAGACTCGTTCATTCCGCCGCTGAAGAGCGTGGGCTCGGGTCCCGTGCTGGAGCCGCGCGTTTCTCCGCCGTCAAATGATCCGGAGACGCTCTTCCAGAACGGCCTCGACGCGTACGCCGCAGAGCGGTTCTACGACGCGCACGAGATCTGGGAGGACTACCGGCGCACGCGGCCGGAATCGGATCCGTCGCGCGAGTTCGTCAAGGGGCTGATCCTCGTGGCGACGGCGATGCACAAACTGCATCGCGCCAAGAGCCCGAGCGGCGCGGCCCAACTGCTGGAGCTCGCCCTCGACAAACTGCGCGACGCGCCCGAAGGGACGTCGGGCCTCGACGTGAAGGCCGTCGTGGACGAGGTGTCGCGCGTGCACGCCGACATCGAGGCACTCGAAACGACGGGCGCCGAAGGGCCGATCGAGGCCCGCTACATCCCGGCCATCCGTCGCAGCACGTGAGATCGAATCGAGCCCGCGAGGCCGCCGCCGCTCAGCGGTAGCGGCCCCGGCTCGTGCTGCCGCCGCCGCCGCGCGGGCTCGACTTCTTCGCGCCACGCGAGGGCTGCGCGTCGCTCCCCTTGGCCTTCGCACGAGGCTTGGCCTTGGTCGCCGGAGGCGGGACCTCCGCGCCCGAATCTTCGAGCTCGCCCTTGAGCGTGCGGAGCTGATCACGCAGGCGCGCTGCCTTCTCGAACTCGAGGTTTTCCGCAGCGGCGAACATCTCCAAGCGCAGCGCTTCGATGCGCTCGGCGAGATCAGCGCCCGTCGGTGCGGCTTCCTTGCCGGAGGCTGTAGCGCCACGTCCGCCCTTGGGAACGGCGTAGTAGTCGCGCGCGCCGGAGGTCGGTGAGAGATCGAGGATCGCCTTCGTGACCGTCGCGGGCGTGATGTTGTGCGCGACGTTGTACGCGCTCTGGATCTCGCGGCGGCGGTTCGTCTCCTGGATGGCGTAACGCATCGCGTCCGTCTCGCGATCCGCGTACATGATGACCTCGCCGCGGACGTTACGCGCGGCGCGGCCGATCGTCTGGATGAGCGAGCGCGGGCTGCGGAGGAAGCCTTCCTTGTCGGCGTCGAGGATCGCCACGAGCGAGACCTCGGGCAGATCGAGGCCCTCGCGCAGGAGGTTGATGCCGACGAGGACGTCGAACTCGCCGCGCCTGAGATCGCGGAGGATCTCCACGCGTTCGAGCGTGTCGATGTCCGAGTGCAGGTAGCGGACGCGGACGCCGAGCTCCGTGTAGTACTCGGTCAGATCCTCGGCCATGCGCTTGGTCAACGTGGTGACGAGGACACGCTCGCTCTGCGCGACGCGCTCGCGGATGCGTTCGAGTAGATCGTCGACCTGGCCGGCGACGGGGCGGACGACGATCTGCGGATCCGTGAGGCCCGTCGGGCGGATGATCTGTTCGACGACCTCGCCGCCGGTCTTCTGGAGCTCGTAGTCGCCGGGCGTGGCGCTGACGAGCAGGACGCGGTCGTAGTGCGACTCGAACTCCTCGAACTTGAGGGGCCGGTTGTCGAGCGCGCTCGGCAAGCGGAAGCCGTACTCGACGAGGGTTTCTTTGCGCGCGCGGTCGCCGCGGTACATCGCCGCGACCTGCGGGATCGTCTGGTGCGACTCGTCGATGATGAGGAGAAAATCCTTGGGGAAGTAGTCGATGAGCGTGGGCGGCGGCTCGCCGGGCTTGCGGCCCGAGAGGTGGCGCGAGTAGTTCTCGATGCCGTTGCAGAAGCCCATCTGCTCGAGCATTTCGAGGTCGTACATCGTGCGCTGCTCGATGCGCTGCTTCTCCAAGAAGCGGCCGGCCTTGTCGTAGAAGTCGAGCCGGTCGCGCAGCTCTTCGCGGATCGAGGCGATGGCGATCCGGAGCTGCTGCTGCTCGGTGACGTAGTGCGAGCCGGGGTAGATCGCGATGCGGTCGAGCGTGCCGAGCACCTTGCCGCGGACGGGATCGACCTCCTTGATGGCCTCGATCTCGTCGCCGAAGAACTCGACGCGGATCGCGATGTTCTCCTCGTACGCCGGGAAGATCTCCACGACGTCGCCGCGCACGCGGAAGGTGCCGCGGTGGAAGTCGATGTCGTTTCTGTCGTACTGGATGTCGACGAGGCGGCGGAGGAGCTCGTCGCGGCGCAGCTCCTGGCCACGCTCCATCTTGATGAGCAGGCCGTGGTAGCTCTCGGCCGAGCCGATGCCGTAGATGCAGCTCACGGAGGCGACGATGAGCACGTCCGGCCGGGACAGGAGCGCGTGCGTGGCGGCGTGGCGCATCCGGTCGATGGCGTCGTTGATGATCGCGTCCTTCTCGATGAAGGTGTCGCTCGCGGGGACGTACGCCTCGGGCTGGTAGTAGTCGTAGTAGCTGACGAAGTAGTGGACGGCGTTGTTCGGGAAGAGCTCGCGCATCTCGCCGTAGAGCTGGGCCGCCAGCGTCTTGTTGGGTGCGAGGATGAGCGTCGGGCGCTGGAGGCGCTCGATGACCTTGGCCGCCGTGAACGTCTTGCCGCTCCCGGTGACGCCGAGCAGGCACTGGAAGGTCTCCGACCGGCCGAAGGCCCCGCAGATTTCCTCGATCGCGCGAGGTTGGTCGCCACGCGGGGTGAAGCCTGAGACGAGCTCGAAACGCCTTGACACGAGGGCGGGCAACCTAGTCGCCAAGAGCAGCCCGCGCAACCCGGCGCGCCCATGCGCACGTTCGCTGCACGCGAACCTTCTCGCTGCGGTTCTCGCGTGCTACCCGAAAGACCCTTCGCCCGAGGTTTTCCCATGGCAGAAGCCCCCGCAGTTCTCGATGGCCACCCGTACGCCGCTTTTCTCGATCGCGTGGAGAAGCCCGCGCGTTACACCGGCGGCGAGGTTGGCTCGGTCGTCAAGGACTGGGGAAGCGTAGAGGCGACGGTCTGCCTCGCGTTCCCCGACGTCTACGACATCGGGATGAGCCACCTCGGGTTCAAGATTCTCTACAAGCTCCTGAACGACGATCCACGCACGCTGGCCGAGCGTTGCTACGCGCCGTGGAAGGACGTCGAGGCAGAGCTACGAGCCCGGAACATTCCGCTCGTTTCGTTGGAAAGCAAACGAAAGTTGCGGGACTTCGACGTGGTCGGCTTCTCGCTCCAGTTCGAGCTGACCTACACGAACATCCTGCTCATGCTCGATCTCGGCGGCGTGCCGCTGCGTTCGTCCGATCGCGGCGAGGATGATCCGCTGGTCATCGCCGGCGGGCCGGTGGCGACGCACCCGGAGCCGGTGAGCGCGTTCATCGACGCGGTGGTGATCGGCGACGGCGAGGAGAAGGCGACCCAGGTGGCGCTGACGTGGGCACGGCTGAAGAAGGCCGGCGTGCCGCGACGCGAGCGGCTCGCAACGCTTGCGAAGCTCGGCGCGGTTTACGTGCCGTCGCTCTACCGGACCGAGGTCGATCCGGAGACGGGTTTCCAGATCGTGCAGGCGCCGATCGAGAAGGGGTTGCCCTTGCCGATCGATCGCGCGCTCGTCGACCTCGACAAGTACCCGTTCCCCGCAGTGAGCCCGACGGGCGGGCCGGAGGCGATCTTCGACCGCGTGTCGATCGAGATCGCGCGCGGCTGCACGGAAGGATGCCGCTTCTGCCAGGCGGGCATGATTTACCGGCCCGTGCGCGAGCGTGACCCGGAGCAGGTGGTGAACACGGTGCTCGAAGCGGTGCGCGCGTCGGGCAACGACGAGGTGTCGCTGACGGCGCTCAGCACGGCCGACGTCTCGTGCATCTCGCCGCTCATCAAGAAGGTCGCGGACAAACTCGCGAAGGAGCGCGTGAGCATGAGCGTCTCGTCGCTGCGCGCCTACGGCCTCGAGCCCGATCTGCTCGACGAGCTCAAGCGCGTGCGCGCGACAGGCCTGACGTTCGCGCCGGAGGCGGGCACGCAGCGGATGCGCGACGTGGTGAACAAGAACGTCACCGAGGAGCAACTGCTCGAGACGGCCGAGCGCATCTTCTCGCGCGGCTGGGACCGGATGAAGCTCTACTCGATGATCGGCCTGCCGACCGAGGAGGACGCGGACGTCGCCGGCATCGTGGAGATGGGCGCACGCACGGCCGGCGTGGGTCGGAAGATCGGCAAGAAAAACGTGGAGGTGACGGTGAGCGTGTCGACGCACGTTCCGAAGCCTCACACGCCGTTCCAGTGGGCCGCGATGGACACGCTCGGCGAGGTCGCGCGCAAGCAAGACCTCTTGCGGCAGACGGTGAGGAACTACCGCAACGTGAAGCTCAAGACGCACGGCGCGGACGCGAGCGTGCTCGAAGGGATTTTTGCGCGCGGAGATCGGAGTCTGTGCGACGTGCTGGAGCGCGCGTACCGGAACGGGGCGCGCTTCGACTCGTGGGACGATCGGCTGCGGCTCGACGTGTGGGAGGAGGCGTTCACGCACTTCGGGACGGATCGCTCGCGCTTCCTCAACACGATCCCCGTGACCGCGCGCCTGCCCTGGGACCACATCGACGTCGGCCTCGAAGAAGGGTTTTTGGCGCGCGAGTACAGGAAGGCGCTGCAGAATCGGTTGAGTCCGCCGTGCGGGAAGGTCGCGGGGACGTTCGTGCACCACACGAACGTGGAGGACGCAGTCGGCGATCAACGCAGGCTCGTCTGTTACGACTGCGGCGTCGCCTGCGACATGACGCAGATGCGGAGCGAGCGGGTCGACTTCCTCCGCAGGCTCGGCGCGAACAAGCGGCTGCCGCTGATCACGGATGCGCCCGTGGCAGCGCCGACGGTCGAGGCGCCCGTGGACGGCGAGGTCGACGAGGCGATCGAGCAAGCGCCCGCGCCGGTGAAGAAGGCGCCGCCGGTGAAGGGGCGCGGCGGATTCTTGTATCGCATCCGGTTCGAGAAGACGGGCGCGATGGCGCTGCTCGGGCACCTCGACGTGGTGCGCGAGCTGCCGCGCGTGTTCCGGCGCGTCGGCGAGCGGATGGTCTACACGAAGGGCTTCCACCCGAAGCCCGACATGATCTTCTCGCCGGCGCTCTCGCTCGGCGTGGCGAGCCTCGACGAGTACGCGGACGTGCGGCTCGAACGCGCGCTCGAACCCGCGGAGATCGCGTCGCTCGTCGAGCGGATGAACGCGGCGAGCCCCTCGGGACTGCGATTCCGCGGAGCTGCGCTGCTCGGGTCGGAGGACGCGGCGATCTCCCGGGTGATCCGCGGCGCGCGGTACGTGCTCGCGTTCGCGCGTTCGGCGCTCGTGGCGCCGCCGGGGCAAACCGCCGAGGAGATGCTCGCTTCCGCGTGCCGCGCGGCGATGGCCGCGCCATCGCTCCAGATCCGGCGCGAGATCGAGGGGATCGGCAAGGTGGTCGACGTGCGCAAGTACCTGCTCTCGGCCGAGGTGGGCGGCGCGGAGGCGCGCGCGGCGCTCGATCGTGCAGGGCTTCTGGGCGACCTCGTGACGCTCGACGTCTTCGTGGAGATCACGGGCTCGGGCGCGGCGAAGTCGTCGGAGATCGCAGCCGTGATCTGTGGCGAAGGCGGCGTCGCTCCGGCGCATCGCGCGATCCGCCTGGAGCTCTTCGGCGGCGCTGCGGACGCGCGTTTCTCGCCGCTCGATCTCGCGGCAGTGAAGAGCGCGCTCGGGCGGGAACGTTCGGCATCCTCCGCCGCTTCCGCGTCCGCGCTCGCGTCGGCCGACGCCGAGTGACAGCGCGTTCGCTTTTGGATAGGAACGCCCTGCGTTCGTGTTCGTCCTCCCGCTCCTCTGCGCGGTCGCCCTCGCCGCCGGCCTGATCGACGCGATCGCCGGCGGCGGCGGTCTGCTCACGGTGCCCGCGCTGCTCGTGGCGATCGCCGATCCGCGCCTCGCGCTCGGCACGAACAAGGGGCAGGCCGTCTTCGGCTCGGGCGCGTCGCTCCTCTCGTTCGTGCGCGCGGGCCGCGTCGACAAGAAGCGCTTCTGGCCGACCTTCCTCGCCGCCGGCCTCGGCTCCGCGGCGGGCGCGCGCGCGCTGCTCGCGGCGCGCCCCGAGGTGCTGCGCCCGATCGTGCTCGTGCTCCTGATCGGCGTCGCGATCTTCTTCGCATCACGCGGAAGACGACGGCCGAAGGAGCAATCGAAGCCCGATGCGCCGCCGCCCGCGCCGAAGCCGTGGGCGATCGCGGAGCGTCGTCCGCTCGTGACGGCCGTGGTGATCGCGCTCGTGATCGGAGCGTACGACGGCTTCTTCGGGCCGGGCACGGGAACGTTTTTGATCCTGCTCTACACCACGGTGTTCGGCGACGACCTCACGCGCGCGACGGCCAACGCGAAGGTCGCGAACTTCGCCTCGAACCTCGCCGCGATGGTGAGCTTCGCGCTCGCCGGACGGATCGACTTCCGCCTCGCGTTGCCGATGGCCGTGGCGCAAGCCGTCGGCGGCGTCCTCGGCGCACGCGCGGCCGTGAAGGGCGGCGAGCAGCTCATTCGATCGGCCGTCCTGCTCGTCTCGCTCGCGCTCGCGGCGCGGCTCGCCTACCAGCTCCTCGCCGGCACCTGAATTTCTACGCCCGGAGCGTCCGCGCGGCGGGGAGCCCTGCGCACGGCAGGACCCACCGATGCGACAGCGTTGTCAGAGGAGGCGCCTTCGCACGCCCTTGGAGGACGCAGGAATCCCGGGCGAGCAGGCGCGGCCCAGCTCTTGCTCGATGTCCTCGTCGCAGCGCGCGAGCGCTCTTTCCTTTGCTTCGCTTCGATCGGTTCCCCGGCGTCGGCGTGTGATGGCAGCGAGTCGACGAGGACCACGCCGCCGCCGGGGGACCTTGCTTTACGCGCCTTCGCGCTAGACTCGCGCGCCGTGACGACGTCATCCGATCCGAACGATCGAGACGCGCGCGCGGCGGCGCTCGCGATCGCAGGCGCCCTCGGCGCAGGCGTGGCGCACGAGCTCCGGAACACGCTCGCCGCGATCGAGTCGGCGCTCTACCTCGCCAAGCGCCACGCGGAGGATCGTACGCGCCTCTGTGAGCATCTCGCCCGCGCGGAGAACGAGGTGCGGAAGGGGCAAGAGGTGATCGACCGCGTGCTCGGCCTCGCGCGGGGTGAGCCGCTCGGCGTGGAGACCGCGTCCGTCGCGGAGATCTTGGCCTCCGCGGAGCGAGAGCTCTTCGACGTGAGCGCGACGATCGAGGTGCAGGTGACGCCGCCGGATCTCGAGGTTGCGTGTGATCCGATCCTGATCGAGCGGGTGATCCTGAACCTGCTCCTGAACGCGCGTGACGCGCTCGAAGGCCGCGCGTCAGGAAGGATCGTCGTGCGGGCGCGCGCGGCCGACGAGGCTGTCGTGCTGGAGGTCGAGGACGACGGGCCGGGCGTCGATCCGGCGATCGCGCCCTGCATCTTCGAGCCCGCCGTGACCAGCAAACCGACGGGCACGGGGCTCGGCCTTGCCTTGTGCCGCACCATCGCGCGCGCGCACGGCGGCACGATCCAGGCGCTCGCCGCGCCCTCGGGAGGCGCGCTCTTCCGGCTCACGTTGCCCGCGAAGGCCGATTCCTAGCGACGCGTTTTCCTGCCACGGACGAGCTGTGCCACGGCCTCGCCGAGCCCTTCGAGCGTGAGCTGGTACATCGGGAACACGTCCCGCACGATCTGCACCGTGCCGTGCGACCAGCCGCTCGGCGGATCCGGGTTCAGCCAGACCGATCGTTCGAAGTGCTCGCGCAGCATCGCGAGCCACGCGACGCCCGGCGTGCCCGCGTCGTCGCCCCAGCCTGCCGCGCCGAGCAGCTCGTAGGGCGCCATCGACGCGTCGCCGACCAGCACCAGCTTGTAGTGCTTGCCGCACTCGTGGATGAGGTCGCGCACGTTCACGGGGTCCTGAAAACCCTCGGTCTTGTAGACCTTCCCGTAGACGCAGTTGTGGAAGTAGTACGTGCGCAGCTCCTTCCAGTGCGTCGCGCGCTTGGCCGCGCTGAAGAGCTGCGAGACGGCGTGCGCGTACGGATCCATCGAGCCGCCGACGTCCATCAGCAGGATGACGCGCGTGTTCGGCCGGCGCGGCGGCCGCGTCACGACCTCGAGCTCGCCCGCGTTCCGCGCCGTCGCGTCGATCGTCCCCTCGACGTCGAGCTCCTCGTGGGCGCCCTCGCGCTCGAAGCCGCGGAGCTTGCGCAGCGCGACCTCGATCGTGCGCACGTCGAGCGTGATGTCGCTGCGGTACGAGCGGTACTTGCGCGCATCCGCCGTATGGATCGCGCTCTTGCCCCCCGAGCCCCCACCGACGCTGATCCCCGACGGATGGAAGCCCGCGCGGCCGAACGGCGACGTTCCGCCCGTGCCGATCCACCGGTTGCCCCCGTCGTGGCGCTCCTTCTGTTCGCGCAGCCGCTCCTCGAATTGGCGCAGCACTTCCTCGAGGTCGAGCGCCTCGATCATCGCCTTCTCTTCCTCGCTGAGCTGGCGGAGCTGCTTCGGATCCCGGAGCCACGCCTGGAGCTCCTCGGCGATCTTTTTCGCCTCGACGTGCACGCCGCGAAAGTGCTTCGCAAAGGCGAGATCGAAGTCGTCGAGGTGGGCCTCGGAGTGCACGCACAGGGCCCGCGCCACGTGGTAAAAACCTTCCAGCGACGAGTCGTGCAGACCTGCGGCGAGGGCGCGGCCGAGCGCCACGGCTTCCTGCGTGCCGACCGGCACCTGCCTGCCTCTGAGCTCGTACAGGAAATCGAGGAACATCCTGGGCAGAGCTTAGCCTCTTCCGCGTCCTCCGCTCCCCGTTCGTGACGCCGCTCTCGTGCCTTGCATGCGCTCGCGGCTCCCCTCCGCGCGTGCTCTTGTGTATCGTTCCCAGAATGGCGAACAAGGAGGAACTGGTTCAGACGGTCAAGGTCATCGTGAAGCACTGGCGGGACGGCCAGCTCGACGAGGCATACGCGGGCTACCGCGACCTCTTCTCGAGGCCTGACTTCGCGGAGCATCGACCGGAGGATCAGAGGAGCGCGTTCAAGCTCATGATCATGGCGAAGGGCGCGCCGAACCCTGAGCGGCCCACGGACGCGATGCGTGAGGCGCATCTTGCCGCTGTGCCACCCCTCACGGAGCTCGTGACGACGCACGGCGATCCGGCAGATCACGAGATGCTCGGCATGTGTCACGTCGTGCTCGGCAACATCGAGAGCGCGAGCGCGATCTTCCGGGCCGGGCTCAATATCGAACGTCAAAGAAATCCGCAGTCGGATCTGTGCGGCTCGCTGATGAAGCGGATCAGCCTGATCTAGTTCGTCGCCGCGCGGGGCCACCTTTTCGCGTGGTGTCCTGCTACGATGGCGCGAGAAGCATGCACGTCATCTGCGTGGCCAGCCAAAAGGGAGGCGTCGGTAAGACCACGATCTCGCTCAATCTGGGTCTCGCCCTCGCCCGGGCCGGCAACCGCACGCTGCTCATGGAGCTCGACGCGCAAGGCAGCCTCTGCCTCTCGCTCGGGCTTCCCGACCGCGCGCGGCCAGGCATCGCAGAGGTGCTCACGGGCGCCGAGCACATCGGCAACGTCCTGCTCCGGACGCGCGATCCGCAGCTCCACGTGCTCAGCGTGGGTCGCGTCGATCCCACGACCGTCGCCGGCTTCGAGGAGGCGCTCACGCGCACCGGCATGCTCACCGGCATGCTCAGCAAGCTCGAAAGCGAGTTCGACATCGTGCTCCTCGACTGCCCCGCGGGCCTCGGCAAGGTGACGAGCCGCGCGCTCGAGGCCGCGACGCACGTGCTCTCCCCGCTCCAGGCCGAACCGCTCGCGCTCCGCTCGGTCGGTCAGCTCCTCGCGCTCGTCGACCGCATCCGCGCCGAGAAGAACCCGCGCCTCACGCTGATCGGTATCGTGCTGTCGATGTTCGATCGGCAAACGCCGGCCTCGCTCGAGGTCGCCGAGACGCTGTGGACGCGTTTCCCGGGCGGCATCATCCTCGACAGCGTGATTCCCCGCGACGAGGTGTTCCTCGAAGCATCGCTGCGCGGCTCGCCGCTCTTGCTCATGCAGAAGCGACCGCCGCCGCTCGCGCGCGTCTTCGATCAGCTCGCGAACGACGTGCTCGATCGCCTCGACACCCAGAGCGGCGCCGCCACGGAGGAGGACGATGGCCCGATCCCGCTCCTCGTTTGACCTTACGAACGCGATCGCGGCCGCGAACGCGATCGCGGGGGATGAGAAGGGCAAGAAGAAGGCGCCGGCCGTCGAGCCGCTGCCGCCCGACCTCGTCTCCTTCGATCCCGGAGCGACCGCGCCGGCGACCGAGGCCTCGCCGCCGCCGCTTGCAGAGGCGCCGCCGCGTGGCGGGTACGCCGCGGCCTCCGCCGCGCACGACGCGGAAGCGAACGCGGGCGATTCGCCGCGGAACCTGCCGAAGCTGCCGGACCTCTCGGGCATCACGAGCCCCGTGCAGCGCTGCGAGAAGATCGTGCAGTGGATCGGCGAAGCCACGGGCGCGACCGACGTGTTCCTCGCCGACGCCGCGGGTTTGCCGCTCGCAGGCGCCGTGAGCGATACCGAGGCGAAGCTCGCGGGTTCGGGCCTCGTCGCTTCGTCGATCGCCTCGCTCGCGTCCGCCGTGCCCGGCAACCTCGGCGCGACGTTCGAGATGCACATCGGCGAGGGGCCGTGCTTCCAGCTCGTCGGCTTCCAGGTCGGCGCGACGCTCTTCTTCGTCGGCCTGAACCGCACGCGTCCGCTCACGCCAACGCAGTCCCACGGCATTCGCCTCGCTTGCCGCCATGCCCTCGGCGACACGCTCCGCACCGGAGGACCATGACGGCGAGGCCTGCTCGGCCGAAAGGAGCTCCTCCCGCCGGCGCGTCCCTCGTCGAGCAGCTCGCCCTGAGCGCTGACGGCGTCGAGGCGATCGTCGCGTTCCACATCGCCGACGGGAAGATTCACGCGGCCTGGATCCGCCCGGGATCCGGCTATACGGCGGGCGCCGTCACGCAGAGCCTGCGTGAGGTCTACAAGACGAGCCAGGTCCACGCGCGAAGGCTCGATTTCCTCGCGCCCACGCCGATGCTCGATCCGGGCCCGGCCGACCTCTCCGATCCGCTGATCACGCTGGAGATGCCGGGCCGCGTGATCGTGATCCGGCGCGTGCACGGCCACGTCGTGGCGGTCTCCTTCGACGGCACGGTGCCGCTCGGCTTCGTCCGCTACCACGCGGCGCGGATCGCCATGACGCTCCGGCCCGAGCTGCCGCAGGACTCGATCACGCCGCCCTCGGGTGTGCCTGCGGTCTCGGCGCCGCCGCCGACGGTGAACGTCGTCTCGAAGCCCCAGCCGGACGAAGCCGATCACGAGGAGCCGGCGCGCACGCTCGCGTTTCCGACGGGCGGCGCGGTCGTCGTGCGTTCGTCGCGCCCGCCGCCGCGGGGCACGAAGGTGGAGATCGATCGCGCGACGAAGCTCCTCGCGTACCTCGACGCGCACGCGCCCGATCCGCACGTCGTGCGCCTCCGCGTGGCGCTGCGCGCGGGCATCAAACCGCTCGCGCTCGACCACCCCGAGTCGCTCGGTGCTGACGCGATGGTCCTGCTCGAGACGGCGGCGGAGGACATCCTCGGCATCGACCGCGCCGAGCTTCGGAGCAAGATATGAAGTCGCTTGGCGAGCTCGTCCGCGACTTGCAGCCGCACTCGCTCCTCACGCTGAGCGACCAGCTCGTCTACGTCCAGAGCCACCACCACGGGATTTTTCTCGACCAGACGATCTCCGACGCGCTCGGCGGCGAGGGCTGGGCCGTGCGCAAGCAATCGGCCTTCGAGAGTTCGCACGCGCTGCTCGAAGCGGTCTTCAAGACGCAGAGCGTCGAGGGCGCGAAGGACCGGCTCGAAGTGGCGTCCGCGCTCTTCTCGTCGATGGGCCACGGCAAGCTCGTCTTCGACGTCGCGGCCGAGGGCGGCGTGGTGCGTGGCGAGGCGCTCTTCTACGGGTCGAGCTTCGCCTCGAAGTACGGCAAGGTCATCCGGCACAAGCAACCGGTCGACTCGTTCGCGGCGGGCTTCTCGGCGGCGGCGGCGAGCCTCGCGTTTCCCTCGGACTGGGGGCATTTCGAGGCCGAGGAGGTCTCGTGCGTGGGTCGGGGCGACGGCAGCTGCGCCTTCACGCTCTCGCGCCGCCCGGAGAGACCGCGGCTCGGCGTGGCGGTCACGCGGCAGGTCGTCGCGAGCCTCCCGCTCAAGGCGCCGCCGCTCGACGCGCCGGCCTCGCAGTATCCGCAGGCGATTCCCTCGGCGATGCGGGTCATCCGGAACCTCGTGGCGACCGAGGAGGGCGTCGTGCGGGCGTTTGGCGTGCGCCTCGCGATCGTGCCGGTCGGGTACGTGAATCAGATCACGTTCGACACGATGCACCTTTTGGAGAGCCGCACGCCGGAGCTCGTGCCCGTGTATGCGGCGCTGGTGCGCGAGGCAGCTCAGTCGGGGGCCTTTCATCTGCTTGGCGGGGTGCTCTCGTCGCCGGAGTGGGCGATCTCCTCGAAGGCGACGGGGCCGGTCGAGCACAGGCTGGAGAAATTCCTGTCGATCGCCCGCGTGCTCGGCTGGGGTCGGTGGTATTCGGTCGAGTTTTTCCCGGGCCAATCGCTGGTCGTGCGCAGCCCGACCACGCAGGAGAGCATCTATTACGGGACGCGCTATGGTGCGTCCGTGCGAAACCGCCTTTTCTTCCAGCAGGGCGCGGTTCTCGCCGTGATGCAGCTTCTCCACCGGGTGGATTTCGCGGCGCCGAACCCGATCAGCGCGGCGTCGTACGCGGCGCTCTTCGGCGGGGGCGGTGGGCGGTTCCACGTGGAGGAGACGCGTTCGCCGCTGCGCGGGGACGATATGTGCGAAATCGTGGTCGAGGCGCTCTCCGAGCGCTGAGCGGCCGCGCGATTACCTGGTTCGCGCGCCGCCGGCCTGATGCAGGTGGCGCAGCGCTTTTTCGATGAGGAGCCGTATTCGACGTCCGCGCTTCGAATCGTTGAGGCGTTGCCCCATCGACAAAAAGAACTCTCCTTCGGCGCCGATCTCGTCTTGCAGCACCGGGACGAGCTCGCGCGTGGCCGCGAAAGCGATGTCCGGCAAGAGCCCGATGCCCCTGCCGGCGAGCACCATCTGAAGCGCGGCGCTCATACTATTGGACACGAACCATGGGTTCACGCGGAGGCCCCTGCCGGTCCGCAAGGGCCACAAAAAGGGAGAGACGCCGCCGGGAATGCGTAACGCGATGCAGGAATGCGCGGCGAGGTCCGCAGCGCGTGCGGGATGGCCCCGCGTGGCGAGATAGGCCGGCGCCGCGAAGCATCGCCACGAAAATCGCAGGAAGGAGCGACAGTAAAGGGTGCCGTCGGTGGGCGGCACCAGGTTGACCACCAGATCGAAATCGTCTCGAATGGGGTGCATTTCCCGGTCCGTGTAGATGATTTCCAGCCCGAGACCGGCGAGCGCCTCGTCGTCGGGCTGCAGAATGGGCGCGAGCAGATCCATGCCCACGCCGGGCGGCACCGCCGTGCGAAGGCGGAAATGCGTGCTCGCCTGGAGCGTGGCTTCGACTTGCCGCGCGGCGTCCACGAGCGGCGCCCCTTGCTCGACGAGGAGCCTTCCCGCTTCGGTGAGACGAAGATGCCGCTGGCTTCGCTCGACGAGCCGCACGCCGAGCGCCTCCTCCAGCAGGGCCACGCGACGGGTGAGCGTCGTGCGCGGAAGCCCGAGCGTCCGGCTGGCGTGCGCGAGGGATCCGTCCCGCGCAATGGCCATGATCATGACGACGGCGTCGAGATCGAGCATCGCCCGCGAACATACACGAGCGGCGGCCGCGTGTGACCGAGATTGGTCATCTCTTGCCCGGATCCCGTCATTGCCGCACGGAGGCGGCCGTTTCATCAATGGGCGCATGCTCCTCGACACCCAGACCTTGCTCGACCCCTTCCCGATGTACCGAGAATTCCGCGAAAAGGCCCCCGTCCTCTGGTCGGACGTCATGGATTCGTGGCTCTTGTTCCGATACGAGGACGTCAAGCGCGCGATGGAGGACGCCGACGCATTCTCATCGGCAAACCCGCTGAAGATGCCGCCCGATTCATTTTCGACGGAGAACATGGTCTTCCAGGACGACCCGAACCACGCGCGCCTCCGCGCATTCGCGCAGCCTGCCTTCACGCCCCGGCGGGTGGCCATGCTCGAGCAGCGGATAAAGGAGCTCTGCGACGAGCTGCTCACCGAAATGGCGGACAAGGGCGGGGCCTTCGATCTCGTCCGCGCGTTCACGGGCCCCTTGCCGGCCATGGTCATCGCCGAGCTCCTCGGCGTCCCGCGCTCCGATTTCAGGACGTTCCAGCGCATCGCGGACGATATGGTCCACATCGGTACCAAGGGAAAGCAAGAGCAGGCGCAGCGGGCCAGCCGGGAGCTCGCCGAGTATTATGCCGCCCTCGTGGCCGAAAAGCGCCGCACGGGCGCCCTCGGCCATGACCTGACCAGCGACTTCCTTCGTAACCAGGGCGCCGGCGCGAATTTCTCCGAGCGCGAGCTCGTCGCCATGGGCCCCCTGTTCCTATTCGCCGGGCACGAGACCACGACGAACCTGCTCAACAATACAGTGCGTTGCCTCAGCGAGAACCCGGAGGCCAAGACGTTCCTCCTCGCCGATCTCGGCCGCGCGCCGATGATCATCGAGGAAGTCCTGCGGTGCCGTGGCCCCGCCACGGGCGCCCCGCGTATCGCGCGCCGCGACATCGAGCTTCATGGCGTGACCATTCCCGCCGGCAGCCGCGTCTGGCCTCTCAGCCTTTCCGCGAACCGCGACCCGCGCGTCTTCGACGATCCGGAGCGCTTCCTTCCCGATCGCAACCCCAAGAACATCCTTTCCTTCGGCCGTGGCATCCACAAATGCCTCGGCGAGCCCCTGGCCCGCCTCGAAGCGAAGATCGCCGTCCCCGCGCTTTATCGCCGGTTCCCCGAGCTCCGCGTCGATCCGGAGCGCCCGGCGGTGCCGACCCCGTCGCCCCTCATTCATGGCTGCCTCGAGCTCCCCGTTCGGATTTGAAGACCATGAAACTCGAACGATTCCACCTGACGGTCGAATCCGTGCGAAGGCCGACGCCTTCGTCGGTCGAGCTCGTCTTCGCCCCACCACCTGCGCCGGTCCCTTATCGCGCCGGCCAGTACCTGACGTTCCACGTTCCCGTCGACGGGCGCATTCACCCGCGCGCTTATTCACTCGTGGGGAGCCCAGGTCGCGCAGACCCACTCTCCATCATCGTCAAGCGGGTCCGCGACGGCGTCGTGTCCAATCACCTGTACGCGCACGCGGCACCGGGCTCGACTTGGGCCGTCTCCGGGCCGCAGGGACGTTTTTGTGTCGAGCCGCGCGCGGGAGGGCGGCACGTGGTCCTGGTCGCCGGGGGCAGCGGAATCACGCCGATCCACGCCATGACGCGCGAGCTCTTGCACGGCGAGCCGGACACCACGGTGTCGCTCCTGTATTGCAACGTCGCGCCGGAGGAGATCATTCTGCGCGCCGAGCTCGAGCGCCTCATCGAGCAGAGCGGAGGGCGATTGGACGTCGTACACGTTCTGGAGCAAGGCGCCGCGGATATGAGCGGGCTCCCGGGGCGCCTCGACGCCGCGCGAGCGGCCACATTGCTCGGTGAGCTCGCCCAGGAAAAACCTGCCGAATTCTACGTATGCGGCCCCGAGGGCCTGATGGCGGTCGTGGGCGAGGCGCTGCGAGCGCTCTCTGTACCCCCCGAGCGCATCTTCCAGGAGTATTTCACCCGTCCCGACGCGGCGGGCGACACGCAGGCGCAGCTCGTCACCTTGCGGCTCGACGGCAAGGAGCATTCGGTGCCCGTCCCGGCGGGCGCGACGATCCTCGAAGCCGCGACCGCGGCGGGTGTATCCATCGAGACTTCGTGCCGCGTGGGGGATTGCGGCACATGCAAGCTTCGATGTCTCTCAGGAGAGGTCGAGCAGTCGTGCGTCGAGGGGTTGAGCCCCGACGAGGAGCAATCGGGGTACGTGCTGGCCTGCGTGGCCCGCCCGCGCACGTCGGGCGTGGTGCTCGCGGGGCCTTGACCTCGACGAGACCGTTCACTCGTCCGCGACGACTTCGTCCGCGCTCTTCGCGACGAGGAGCCGCGCGGCGAAGGACTCGAGCGCCTCCGTGTCGGCCGCCTCGACGCGAGCGACGACGGCGGGCGGCAACTCCCCGAAGCGGCGGCGGAGGAGCTGGAGCAGGAGCGAACGCTGGCCTTCCCTGAGGCCCTCGTTCCGTCCCCGCAGGGCACCACGTTCCTCGATTCGTCGTTCCCACATCTCCAGGACATCCTGTGTACTCATCAGAAATTCCTCATCCGAAGGTGTGACAGGACCGGCCGCCGCCTCGATCCGGAAGCGTACCAGGATCGGCAGGGCCGTGCTCGTCCAACCTCCTCACCGTTTGGCCGGACAATCCTATCCCGCTACGGCTTGCCCGCCACCCACCGGATCCGCCTCCGCCCCGACCGCGTATCCTCCCACGCCACCACCATCGCCCCGATCCCATTCGCCGCGGCCGCTGGCCCCGTCTGATAACTCGGCCCATCTCCACCGTCGTCGAGCCGCTTCTCCGCCCCGAAGCTCGCGCCTCCGTCGACGCTCGTCGCAAGGTACACGTCTTTCCCTCCCGTCCGATCGTCCTGCCAAACGGCCGCGAGGCTCCCGGCGCCGAGCGCCACGAGCCGCGGCCGGAAGGCGCTCGCCTCGGCGGGCCCCTCGCCGAGCTTTCGGCCTTGACCGATCACGTTGCCAGAGACCAGCGAGACACGCGCCGTTGCATTCGGCTCACGTTTTCGCATGTCGCTCCAGCCGAGCGCGACCGTCACGGCGCCGCCGCCGGGCACGAAGAGCAGCGAAGGATCGTCGTGCAGGCGCTCGGGCGTGTCCGTGCCGTCGTCGACACGCACGGGCGCCCCGAAGCCCATGCCGCCGTCGACCGAACGCGCGAGGAAGACGTCCCAGTTATAGCTGCGGAAATCGACCCAGGAGACCGCGACCTCGTCGCCGAGGGCCGCGACCGCCGGCGCCCACTGGTTGTTCCGGATGTTCGGTCCGGGATGCATTTTCGTGCCCTCGATCGGCTGGACCTCGAAATCGAGCGTCCCTTCCGGCGCGCGCGCCAGCACGACGCGCTCGTTCCCCGACGAACCGTCGACATAGGCCAGGAACACCCGGCCCTTGGCGCTCGCGAGCGCCGGGAGCCAGGCATCCGGCGTCATGCCTTCGGACGGCAGGAACACCGGCGCGCCGAAGGTTTTCCCGCGGTCGGTCGAGAGCACGCAAGCCACGCGCGCCCCTCCCGCGCTGCGCTCCTGGTACGCGACGTACACGTGATCCCCCGCCGCGAGCACGGCCGGCGTGATCTGCGCCTCTCCCCCCGACGCCGCCGGGTGCGGCATGCCAAACGTTTTTCCTTCGTCCTCCGACGTCGCCACGAGCACGCGTGTCGCCCCACGAGAGCCCTCCTGGAACGCGAGCACGAGCGGCCCACCGCCGCCCCACGCGAGCGCCGGATGGCTCTGCTCCGCGTCCCCCGTGCCTTGCAATGCCTGGCTCGCACCGAGCGCGCCCGGAGCACCCGCGGCCTCCATGGGGAAGGGGAGCGCCGGATCCAGGTCCGCGGCGATCACCGTCTCCACGTATTGGTTTTTCTGGACGCCCGCCGGAAGCAGCTCCTCTCCCACGGCGCGGAGCGTGGCCCGGCGTGATTCCAGCGTCGCCGCCGAATCATTCTCCCCGGGATCCGCCATCACCCACGGCGCGACCTCGATCACCCCGCCCATCTCGTTTTGCCCGACATACGCCCGCCGCGCCTCGCCGGGAACGACGTCGCCCACGACGATCGATTGTCCGTCGAACGGCAAATCGAACAGATTGCCCGTGAGATGCGGGACGACGCCATACCGGACCGCGCCGTGCTTTTGCACCGCGGCCATCGTGCTCTGGCTCAGGATATCCGGCGCCCATGCGTTTGGTTCGTCCGGGCTCTCGGGAAGGGTCCAGCCGGAGAAGGCCTCGGGCTGGACGAAAACATCGGCCCCGAGCGCCGCGAGCCGGTCCACCATGTCCGGCATCCACGCATCCTTGCTCGTCACGATGCCGACCCCGAGCGGACCTATGTCCATCGGAACAGCCTCGCGGAGCGGACCCGGCGTGAGCGCGAGATCGACCTCCTCCATGAGGATCGGATACGGCTTTTTCCGGCTCGTGACGATCTCCCCGTCCGGCCCATACACGAACGCCGCATTGTACACGGCCGGATCGCGCGCCACGTACACGTACGGCACGTCCTCCAAATCAGGATCCGCGAGCGCCGCGATCTCCGCCGGATCCTCGCTCCGCTCGACGCGCCCGCTCACGTTCGTCGACGAGACCAGCCACGCTCCCGTCTCCTTCACGATCGCCTGGTTCGTCTCGTGAAACGCGCGCCACGCCGTGTCCGTGAGCCCAAGCAGGATCTGCGTGGGCAGCGGCGCCTCGGGCCATTTCGATTTGTAGAAATCGATTGGCTTCGTGTATTGCCCGCCGAGCGTGAGGAACGCCGGGAGCGCGCCGTTCGACACGCGCGCCGTCTCCCCGCGGCTGCCCAGGAATCCGGCCGAGAGGCCCGTGTTCTCGGGGAAAACGATGACGTTCGGCCGATCCATCGCGAGGCACGGCGAAACGTGCGTCTCTACGAGGCCGACGAGGTGCGCGCGGTAGCTGTCGTAACTCTCGAAATGCGCCGGATCGACACGCGGCTGCAGGACGAAGACCCGCGCCCCGCCCTCGCCGAGCTCGTCCGTGGGACAAGCGTCGTCGCTGCCCCCAGGCAGCGAATTCTCGCCGCAGCCGACGAGCAAAACACCCAAAACGCCCAGGATTGCGCCGCGCATGGGGCGCAATCCTAGCGGCAAGGCGCACGAATGGAATCGTCCTCGATCACGTCACCAAAAACACGAAGGCCCCCTCCCGCTGTAGCGAGAGAGGGCCTCGTTTTACGCTCGAAAGCGCGTTCTTCCGGGTCGGCTCAGCCCTTCGCCGCCTGGATCCCCTTCACGAGCTCCGGCACCGTCGTGAACAGGTCCGCGACGAGGCCGTAGTCCGCCACCTGGAAGATCGGCGCGTCGGCGTCCTTGTTGATCGCCACGATCACCTTCGAGCCCTTCATGCCCGCGAGGTGCTGGATCGCGCCCGAGATGCCGATCGCGAAGTAGAGCTGCGGCGCCACGATCTTGCCCGTCTGACCGACTTGCAGATCGCTCGGCGCGTAGCCCGCGTCGCAGGCCGCGCGGCTCGCGCCCACGGCCGCGCCGAGCGCGTCCGCGAGCGGGTCGAGCACCTGGTTGAACTTCTCCTTCAGCGCGCGGCCGCCCGACACGACCACACGCGCCTCCGTCAGTTCCGGACGCGCGCTCTTCACCTGGTCGAACGAGACGAACTCCACGCGCTCCGCCGCCTTGCTCGGCCCCGCGTACGCGACCGTCTCCACCGGCGACTGCCCGCCCGTGGGCTCCGCGGCGGCGAACGCGCTCTGACGCACGCTCACCACCTGGATCGGCGTCGAGATCGAAGCGATCCCGAACGCGTTGCCCGCGAACATCGGCCGCTTGTACTTGAGCGCGCCGCCGTCCGCGATGACCTCCGTGATGTCGCTCGCGTAGCCCGCGCCGAGCCGCGCCGCGACGCGCGGCAGCAGGTCCTTGCCGTAGGCGCTCGCCGTGCCCACGACGACGCCGTAGTTCTTGCCGATGGCCGCCACCGTCGGCGCGTACCGCTCGGCGAGGTAGTTCTTCAGCGACGCGTCCTCGACCACGAGGATCTTCGCCGCGCCAAAGCCCTGCGCCTCGGCCGCCGCCTTCCCGGCGCCGTCGCCGATCACCAGGATCGAGAACGTCCCGCCGATCGTCGCCGCCGCCTTCTGCGCGAACGTGATCGCCGAGTGCGTGGTCTTCTTGAGCTTGCCCTCGGCAACCTCCGCCACAACGAGAACGTCAGCCATTCTGATTCCTCTTCTCCGAAATGGGGGTTTGTCTTGTGCCTAGGGAAGTCCTCAGAGGACCTTCGCCTCGTTCTTGAGCTTCGAGACGAGCTCGCTCACGTCCTTGACCTTGATGCCGGCCTTGCGCGCCGGGGGCGCCGCGAAGCCGTGGTACAGCACCTTCGTCGCCTGATCCGGCGCGAGGTCCGCGAGCTTCACCTCGGCGAGCGGCTTCTTCTTCGCCGCCATGATCGCCGGCAGCGCCGCGAAGCGCACGCCGTCGTTGTACTTGTGGGTCTGCGGCGTCTTCAACGAGTACACGCTCGTCGGCGCCACGATGCGCAGGTCGACCGTCACCACGGCCGGCAGCTTCACGCGCAGCGTCGACACGCCGCCGTCGACCTCGCGGCCCACGAGCAGCGCGCCCGCCTCTTCGCGGATCGTCGCGGCGAACGTCGCCATCGGCCAGTCGAGCAGCTCCGCGAGGATCTGCCCCACCTGGTTCGAATCGCCGTCGACCGCCTGCTTGCCCATCAGCACGACGTCCGGCTTCTCCTTCTCGACGAGCGCCCGAAGCGCACGCGCCACGAGATCACCGTCGAGTTTGTCGTCGGACGCGTCCACGCGGATCGCTCGATCGGCGCCTGTCGCCAGCGCGGCGCGCAGCGTCGTCTCCGTCTCCTTCGGGCCGAACGTCACCACCACGACCTCGCCGGCACGGACCTTCGGCTGCGTGCCGTTTTCCGTGAGCCGCAGGGCGGCCTCGAGGGCGTACTCGTCGAACGGGTTCGGCTTCCACTCGAGCCCGGTGGTGTCGATCTTCTCTCCCGAGGCGGGGATCTTCACCTTGTTGGCGTTGTCCGGGTCGGCGACGCGCTTGAGGGGGACGAGGATCTTCACGGTGCGGGAGGCTCCTTTCGACGGCCAAGGGTCGGGCCCAACAGGACGCGCGCGCCCGTCGGGCGGCTGGCTCATGACAGCGTTGTCGTTGTGCGTCAAGGAGCCTGCTACCCTGCCGCCCGTGGCCGTCACGACCGATTTTCTCGTCATCGGCAGCGGGATCGCTGGCCTGACCTTCGCCCTCGACATCGCCGAGCACGGCGAGGTCGTGGTCGTCACCAAACGCAGCAGCGAGGAGTCGAACACCCGCTGGGCGCAGGGCGGGATCGCC
Source organism: Polyangium jinanense (assembly GCF_028435265.1). Lineage (GTDB taxonomy): Bacteria > Myxococcota_A > Polyangia > Polyangiales > Polyangiaceae > Polyangium > Polyangium jinanense. The sequence continues at coordinate 470,225 of NZ_JAGTJK010000002.1, forward strand.
GCCGTCATCTCGCCCGAGGACACCTTCGACGCGCACATCAAGGACACGCTCGTCGCCGGCGCCGGCCTTTGCCACGAGGTCGTGGTCGACATCTGCGTGCGCGAGGGGCCCGATCGGATCCGCGAGCTCATGGACCGCGGCGCGCGCTTCGACCGCGAAAAAGACGGCTCGATCGCCCTCGCCCGCGAGGGCGGGCACAGCGCGCGCCGCGTCCTGCACGTCGCGGACGCGACCGGATTCGAGGTCGAGCGTGCGCTCCTCGATCGCTGCCGCGCGCACCCGAACATCCGCATCCTCGAGCATCACATGGCGATCGACCTCATCGTCATGTCGCGCTTCGGCGGCCCCGACGTCTGCGTCGGCGCGTACGTGCTCAACACGGCCACGCGCTCGGACGGCGAGGACGACGCGAAGAGCCACCTCGTCGAGACGTACCTCGCGCGCGCCACGATCCTCGCCTCGGGCGGCGCGGGCAAGGTCTACCTCTACACCTCGAACCCCGACGTCGCGACGGGCGACGGCATCGCGATGGCGTACCGAGCAGGCGCCGAGATCGCGAACATGGAGTTCTACCAGTTCCACCCGACCTGCCTCTATCACCCGCAGGCGAAGAGCTTTCTCATCACGGAGGCGCTGCGCGGCGAGGGCGCGATCCTGCGTTTGCCCGACGGCACGCCGTTCATGGCGAACCACGATCCGCGCAAGGAGCTCGCCCCGCGCGACATCGTCGCCCGCGCGATCGACTTCGAGATGAAGCGCACGGGCAGCGAGTTCGTCCTGCTCGACATCACGCACAGGCCCGCGAGCTTCGTCTGCGACCACTTCCCCACGATCTACGCCGAGTGCCTGCGCTTCGGGATCGACATCACCTCGCAGCCGATCCCCGTCGTCCCCGCGGCGCACTACCTCTGCGGCGGCATCAGCACCGACCTCCACGGCCGCACCACGATCCCCGGCCTCTGGGCCGTCGGCGAGTGCGCGTGCACGGGCCTCCACGGCGCGAACCGCCTCGCCTCGAACTCGCTCCTCGAAGGCCTCGTCTTTGGCCACCGCGCCGCCGTGCGCCTCGCGAGCACGATCGGCGAGCTCGGAGAGAGCCCGTTCCCCGAGGTCCCCGAGTGGCAGATCGGCGACGCCGTCCCGAGCGACGAGGAGGTCGTCGTGACGCACAACTGGGACGAGCTGCGCCGCACCATGTGGAACTACGTCGGCATCGTCCGCTCGAACGCGCGCCTGCGCCGCGCCGCCCGCCGCATCGCCCTCTTGCAGGACGAGATCCGCGAGTATTACTGGCGGCACCTCGTGACGCGCGACCTCCTCGAGCTCCGCAACATCGCCACCGTCGCCGAGCTCATCGTCGGCTGCGCGGCCGCGCGCCACGAGAGCCGCGGGCTGCACGCGACGATCGATTATCCGCAGACGAACGAAAAGTTCGCCGCGGACACGGTGGTCAAGCGGGGCGTCGTGCCCCATCTTCGAGGTCGTTGATGGATCCGGACGAGGACGAACGCCCGAGCAGCCCGCTCCTCCCGCGCCCCGAGGGCGGCGAGCGGTCGATGAGCTACCTCGCCGCCGCGGGCTTCGCGGTCGGCACGACGTTCGTCTACATCTTTTTCCTCGCGTTCATCGGCTCGATCCGCGGCGGCGATGGGCGCACCGACCTCGTCACGAGCTTCGGCTGCCAGCTCGTCGCCACGCTGAGCGCGCTCTTCCTGATCCTGCAGCTCCACGCGCCGGACAAATCGATCCGCGACTACCTCGGCGTGCGCGCCACGCACCGCGGCTTCTTCCCGCTCGCGGCAATGCTCGGCATCGCCGTGCAGATCCCGGCGAACGCGCTCTACGACCTCATCGTCAAGCGATGGCCCACGGGGCAGCCGCGCGAGGAGATGCTCCAGGAGGAGCTCGCGGGCGGCGTGCCGAAGCGTTTCCTCTTCTTCGTCATCCTCGTGCTCGCCGGCCCGCTTCTCGAAGAGGTCTTCTTCCGCGGCGCGCTCTTCCGTCCGCTCCGCCGCCGCTACGACGCCCTCGGCACGGTCCTCGCGACGAGCACCTACTTCGCGTTCGCGCACCTCGAGTGGCAGCTCGTCCTGCCCATCGGCCTCGTCGGCTTCTCGCTCGGTTTGCTCCGCAGCGCGAGCGGCTCGCTCTTGCCGAGCTTCATCATGCACGGACTCTTCAACGGCATCACCCTCGGATCCGTCTACTCGCGATCCCCCACGGACGTCGCGGACAACACGCCGATTCCGCTCTCCGTGACGATCGGCGGATCCGCCGCCACCATCGTCTTGCTGCTCCTCGTTCACCTCCTCGGAAAGAAGTCCGAGCTGGCGCGCGAGGCCCGAGGAAAGGACGAAGCGTGAACGACGCGCCCCGCTCCTCCCACGAACCTCCGAAGACCGCCCTCTGCTTGCCCGGCGGAGGCCTGACCGGCGCGCTCTACCAGATCGGCGCGCTCGCCGCGCTCGCCGACGGCGTGCGAGGCGTCGACGGACAGAGTTTTTCCCTCTACCTCGGGCAATCGAGCGGCGCGAGCGTCGCAGCCGCGCTCGCCGGCGGCATCCCCGTCGATCGCCTCTACCGCGCGCTCCTCGATCCGGTCGACAACTTCTTCCCGCTCGAACGGAGCCACGTCTTCCGCATGGACATCGACGAGTGGCGCCGCGCGCTCTCCACGTCGTGGGTCGCGATTCGCCACGCCGTCGCGCGCCTCTCGTCGCGCCGCGACGCCGTCTCGCCCACCGCGCCGAGCCACCTCTACCTGTGGGAGCAGATCGATCGCCTCGCCGACTCCCTGCCCGCGGGCTTCTTCACGCTCGATCGCTACGAGCGTTTCCTCGCCGAGTTTTTCCTCCGCCGCGGCATCCCGAACGCCTTCCGCGCGATGCCGCGCCCCTTGCGCATCCCCACGTACGACGTCGACTGCGGCGACCGCATCCTCTTCGGCGCCGAGGGGCACGAGGACATCCCGGTCTCGCTTGCGTGCGCCGCGACGCTCGCGCTCCCGCCCTTCTTTTCGCCGATCCGCATCGGGGATCGGCACTACATCGACGGCGGGCTCGGCGACGTCGCGCACCTCGACGTCGCGGCCGAGGCGGGCGTCGAGTTCGCGGTCGTCGTGAACCCTATGGTGCCCGTCTCCGTCGCGCACCGCGCCGTCCCCACGGGGCACGGCGTACGGCAGAGCGTGCGCGACAAGGGCCTGTTCTGGGTGATGAACCAGGCGATGCGCATCGGCACGCACGCGCGGCTCGCGCAGAACGTCGAGCAGATCCAGCAGAAGACCGGCATGCACGTCCTCGTGCTCGAACCCGAGCCGACGGACGTCCTGCTCTTCTTGCACAACCCTTCGAACCTCGCCGCGCGCCGCGCCATCCTCGAATACGCCTACCGCACGACGCGCGAGCGCATCGCCGAGTGGATGGAGAAGCGCCGCGGCGTGGTCGCGCGCCTCGGCTGGGAAGCGGCTTAGGTCGCGCGCAACGACGCGCGTTGCGCGGCGAGCCAGGCGCGGGCGCTCGCCTCGTCGTCGAAGAACGCCGTGGGCGAGGTCTTGCCCTGGACCAGTCGCGCGGCCGTCTCCAGCATGGACACGACGACGCGGACCTGGAAGTTCGTCCCGACCATCGCCAGGGGTCCCATCAGCACCATGCGCCGGTCGTTCGCGGCGAGCTGCCGCGCCTGCATGGTCGGGCCGGGCGTGCGCGACACGTCGCACAAGAGCAGGACTTGCCGTCCCCCGGAGACCTCTTCGAGCACGTCGAAGACCGCCACCATGTCGTCCGCCTCGATCGGGCCGTCCCACGACACCATCACGAGGTCGGGCGGCTCGAAGGTCACGCGATGGGCCGAGCCGATGCGGAAAATGCGCGGCGCGTCGTGTTCCAAGGCTACTCCGCCGTCGTTCCCCGACATTTGTAGCGAGGACGTCCACGGATATCGCCCGGCCTTCACCTCGTCAACGAACACCTTCGGGGCGCGCCTGTAAGTCTTGCTGGGCTCTCGACGTTCTCGGGGCATGCCGGCCCTTGAAAGCCGCCCCTCGCTGCGCTCTCCTCGGAGGATCCCGATGCTCGCCCGTCCTGCTTTCCTCGCGTCCCTCGCCACCGTCGCCCTCGCGGGCCTCACCGGCTGCGCGAGCCTCGTCCCGTTCACCCACGAGATCCGCACCGAGCACGGGCTCACCGACGACGAGGTCAAGAACCTCCAGTTCTACAGCTCGCACGGCATCACGCTCCGCCGCGAGATCGAGTCGGGCGGCCGCAAGATCACGCCGGGCCACAAACTGCTCCTCATCTCGGGCAAGCAGATCGAGGAGGTCGTGATTCCGGCGAAGACCCCGGGCGTCGCCGTGAAGGTCGGCCCGCGCGCGCTCGCCGTGAGCTTCGAGCCGGGTACCTCGCTCGTCTTCACCGTGAAGGGCTCGCGCCTCGCGATGGATGATCGCAATTTCCTGCGCCCGCTCGCGCTTGATCCTTCGCCCGCGTCGCCGTTCGAGCGGAACGTGACAAACCTGCTCGGCCAGCAGTTCGCGCAGCCGCCGAACCCGTTCCCGGGCAATGACAGTAATGCTGATCTCGCAGGCCCCGGGGCGGTGGCCAGCGACGACGCGAGCGGCAATTACTGGCTCGACACGGACAGCGCGGGCCGCATCTCGTTCGCGGGCAAGCTCTGGAACAGCGAAGAAGACAGCATGCAGGCGCACCTGCTCATCGACTCCGATCTTCTGGAGGAGGTCGACAAGAAGCGGAACGTCCTGCACGGCGTGAAGCTCGAGCCGAAGTGATTCATTCGCGCTCTTTGCTCTTCAAAAACGGAATCGGGTGGCTCTTCAAGAGCTCCACCGTGTAACTCGCGGCCACATCACACGCATACGCTCGAAACTCTTGCACGCGCGGCGTGTTCTTTTGCTCGTCGGCGAGGTCCGACACGCCGCGCACCATGAAGAACTCCGGCTGACGCGCCGCCGCGAAGCACGCGCTCGCCACGCCCGCGGCCTCCATCTCCACGCCGATCATCGTTGGCCACACGCTTCGATACTCCGTGAGCACTCGCTCGACCGCGACGACCTTGTCGCCCGACGCGATCGGCCCGAGGTGGATCCTCGGCGCGCCCTCGCCCGGACGCGGCACCAGGAGGCTCTTCGTCCACGCGTCGCCGAGCACGTTCAGCGCCGCCGCGTAGAGCCGCCGTGATGCTTTGTGCACCGACCATCGCACCTCGATCCCCTGCTCCGTGAGCTTTTGCAGCTCGTAATCGACGACCTGGTCCGAGATCAAAAGATCCCCGAGCGAGACGCGGTGCGCCGCGACGCCCCCCGCGATCCCCACGAGCACCACGTGCCGCGGCCGCCAGCGCTTGATCGCCTCGCTCGTCGCCGTCGCCGCATTCACGCGGCCCATTCCGAGCAGCGGCAGCACCACGATTCGATAGCTGCCCGAGCCGTCCGTGACGGGCAACGTGGCCCGGAAGTAGACGTGCACGTCGTCCTTGCGCGGCACGACCCGCTCGAAGCCGGGCAGGCGTCGCAAGAGCGCGTCGCGTTCCTCGGGCAGCGCCGTCACCAGCAAAAAATCGACCCGCTCGGGCTTCGTTTTCGACGCGCTCTTGCGCTCCCGCGGCCCCTTCGGACGATCCGTGGCGGTGACGGGCTTCCGGCCCGAAAGCTCCTCCGTGATGAGATCGAGCAGCCGCTCGGCGACGTCGTCGGCCGCCTCGCGCGTGGCAATCGGCGTATCGAGCGCGGCGAGCTGCGCCCGCGTCACACGCCGGTAGAGGCCTGTGCCCTCGAAATCGGCCATGATCTCGTCGAATGCCTTCTTCGCGTCGCCGCCCGTGGACGGCAGCGGAAAGACGGGCACCTGCTCATTGCGCGCGGTTTGATAGGTCTTGTACGTACCGCTGATGCCGCCGATGAGCACCACGGCTTGCGCGCGCCGGACGCTTTCGACCCATTCGGGCACACCTTTCTCCACGTAAACCACGTCCCCGCCGAAAAAGGCGGGCTCATCGGGGCGCGGGACGATTTGCTTGAGGCGCGTGGAGAGCGGGAGCCCAAGAGCTTGCAGCTCACCGGCGAAGGCCATCGTCGCGGCCTTGTCCACGCCGTTCCAGCCGCACGTCACGAGCCCTGCGCCGCTCTGCGCCAGCGCCCGCCCGATCGCCTGCGCCGTGAGCTCCTCCGTCCTGGGCAACGGCGCTTTTCGCGAACCCGTGCCCGCGACCTGCACCCACATCTCCTGCCCCTCTGCGGCGTCACTCATGAAGGCGGAGTCTACCAGGCGCGGCGCCTCGGGTGTACGCTCGAGAGAGCCGCGCGGCGCGGGCCGGGCGCGAAGGAGCCGGAGCATGGATCAGGGCCTCACCGATTTCCTGCGAGATTACGTCGACGCCCTCGAACGCGGGAGCGCGGCCCTCTTCGTCGGCGCGGGTTTGTCGATGGCCGCGGGCTTGCCCGGCTGGGGCAAGCTGCTCGACGGCATGGCGCGCGAGATCGGGCTCGACGTGGGCAAAGAGCACGACCTCGTCCTCCTCGCCCAGTTTTACGTCAATCGCCAAGCCGGCAGCCGTTCGTACCTCGAATCCCTCGTCCGACGCACATTCGATCGGGAGGTGGGGATCCCGGACAACCACCGCATCCTGGCAAGGCTCCCCATCGGCCATGTCTGGACCACCAATTATGACGAGATCCTCGAAGGCGCGTGGCGGCAGGCGGGCAAGTCTTTCGACGTGAAATCCCGCAGCGTGGACCTGACGACCTCGGACCCCGAGGCCGACGCGGTGCTCTTCAAGATGCACGGCACGGCCTCGCAACCGTCCGAGATCGTCCTGACGAAAGACGATTACGAGCTGTATCCCCGCGCGCGACCGGGATTTTTGGAGCTCCTCGGGACCGACCTCACGACGCGCACCTTCTTGTTCCTCGGATTGAGCTTCACGGACCCGAACCTCGGACACGTCCTTTCCGTGCTGCGCCGATCGTTCGAGGACGGCGCGCGCCGGCATTACGCGATCCTGAAGCGCCCCTCGGATCCGTACGACGCGCAGCGGTTCGATCACCACGTCATGGATCTGAACCGGTATGGCATTCGTGCGCTCGTCGTGAACGACTATGCCGAGATCACGAACGTCCTGCGCAAGCTGGAGCGGCGTCGGGCGCAGCGCAGCGTGTTCGTATCGGGCAGTTTTCCCGAGGACGGGGACGAAAAGGAGCGCGCGTTCGTCACGACGATCGCGCGTGGCGTCGGGCGCATCGTGGGCGCGAGGAACCTCAGGCTCGTGACGGGGCTCGGGCGCGTCGTGGGCAGCGCCGCGGTCACGGGGCTCGTCGAGGCGCTCGACGGACGAACGGCTGCGGCCATTTCGAGGCGGCTCGTGGTGCGCCCGGTCCGCGAGGTGGTCCCGCCCGGCGCGTCGCTGGAGGCGTGGAAGCGAAAATCACGCGAGGACCTGCTCGCGCAGGCGGGCGTGATGATCGTCATCGGAGGATTGCGGCGCGGCGCGCCCGCGCCCGGGGTGCTGGAAGAGTTCGAGATCGCGAAAACGCAAGGCCTCGTCGTCCTGCCGATCGCGGCCACGGGGCACGCGGCGCAAGTGATTCACGAAAAGATGCGCGCAAACCCCGCCGCACATCTCCCCGCGGAAATCGACGCAACCTCGTTCGATGCGCTCGGGGCGGAGGCGAAGGACGAAGGCGCGATCCTCGCGGCGATCGAGCGTTGCCTCTCGCGCCTCGCGACGTAAGCCTTCGGGGTGGATTTCGAGGGCCCGCGCGCCCTAGGATGCCTGGCGATGCCGAGCATCTTCTACGCGCCCGATCAGATCCGCATCGACGTCGAGGAGAGACAAACCCTCTTGAATGCCGCGCTTTCCGCCGGCATCCCTCACACCCACGTCTGCGGCGGCCACGCGCGTTGCTCGACGTGCCGCGTGATCGTGGTCGAGGGACTCGACAACATCGAGCCGCCGAACGAGGTCGAGCGCGCGCTCGCCGAGCGCCTCGGCTTGCCGCGCGAGGTCCGCATCGCTTGCCAGGCCACGGTGCGCGGGTCGGTGCGCGTGCGCAGGCTCGTGCTCGATGACGACGACGTCGCGCTCGTCGATCGCATGCGCAAATCGAAGGTCGACCTCACCCCGGTCGGCGAGGAGATCCGCGTCGCCATCCTCTTCTCCGACATTCGCGGCTTCACCCCGTTCACCGAGGCCCTCTTGCCGTACGACGTGATCCACGTCCTGAACCGCCATTTCGAGGCGATGGGCAGCGCCGTCGCGACCGAGGGCGGGTTCATCAACAATTACATGGGCGACGGCTTCATGGCGCTCTTCGGGGTCGATGGCAAACCCGACGCCCCGATGCGCGCGGTGCGCGCCGCGCTCGGCATGCTTTCGGCGATGACATCGAAGATGACGCCGTATCTCCTCGCGACGTACGGGCACGCCTTCGACATCGGAATCGGGATCCATTACGGCGAGGCCGTCGTCGGCCCGGTCGGCTCGAGCGACCGGAAGGCGATCACCGCGATCGGCGACGCGGTCAATTTCGCGAGCCGCATCGAATCCGCGACGAAGGACATCGGCGCCCGCCTCCTCGTCTCGGAGGCCATTCATCGTGAAATCACCGGGCGCGCCGTGATCGGAAAAACCGCGCGTGTCTCCGTCAAAGGAAAAACCGGCGAGCACGAGCTCTTCGAGGTGACGGCCGTCCGCGAGGGCTGACGCTCAGTTTTTCCGGTACACGAGCAACTCGTTTCCGTATTCGAGCCTCCGCATTCGCCGGAGACCGTGCTGCGCCATCACGCGATCGAGGATCCGAGGATCCAGGTATTCGATGCCGATCCACGTGAACGCTGGATTCGGATTGACGACCACCACGTGCCCGCCCGCCGTCAGATGCTCGGCCATGGTCGCCGCAGCCCGATCCAGGTGCGGCACGTCATTCAGCGCGTGGACCGCCGTCATCACGTCGTATCGCTTCCGCAGCCGCCGCGTGGACGCGCTCGCGCTGAAATCGAATCGATCGACCCCGTCGATGCGCCTTCCCGGATGCCGCCCCCGCGCCTCGCGCACCACGAGCCCCGTTCCGCTGCCGACATCGAGCATCGAGCGGAACGGCAATTCGTCGAGCATCGTGAAGAGCGCCACGAGGTCCATCCGATAGCTCGGGGATCGATGAAACGCTTCGAGCTCCCATCGGGGCCGCTCGGCGACTTGGATCGGTTGCAGGGCGACGTGGTTCATGGTGCAGCCGGAGCAGGAAAACGTGGTGCGGACGGATGCTGCATTTGCACCTCACGTGCCACGGCTTTGACGCGTGGTTTTGCGTCGCAGGTCCTCGGGCGCGCTGCGCAGGTTGCGCAGGAACGGCGCGACCTGCGCCGCGCCCTTCCCGCGCTGTCACGGCCTACAGGCCCGGGATGCTTCCGAAGAGCGACGAACGCCGGCGGGGCAGATGAGGCGCTCGGGTCGCTGCACGACCCGAGGCGGCTGCGTCGCGTGGAGCGTGCGCGTACGGGGAAACGCTGCGCGGCGCAGCCGCCTCGGATCGGTGACGAACGACCGGCAGAAGAGGACGATGGAGGCGAGAGGTGCTTGCCCAGACGCGCGCGCCCCCATCGCCCTCTTCTGCGGGCCGTTTATCGGAGAACCCGCCCGAAGCCGAACACGGCGCCTTTTCGTTTACGAGGCCAGGAGGACCGCGTTCGGCTCGGGCAGGAGGGACTGGCGTCGCCCGAGAGCAGCAAAGCCGCGCCCCTCGCCCACGCCCTTGACCGACCCCCGAATTTTGTTCGCTGATTTTTCGAGAAAGGTGGGAGCTTTTCCTACTTGGCGAACTCGAACGGCGGGAGACAGCAGAACGTCACCACGTCGGCGGGGTCTTCCGAGGCTGCGCCCGTAGGCTCGCCTCCCGTCGCAAGGCAGATGCCGGGGAGGTACGCGAGGTCCGTGATCGCCTTGCTCCCGAGCGCTCGGCCCGGCGGGTAGACGTTCGTGCATTGGTCTCCGAACGAGGCCACGTCAACCGTGTCCGCCCCGACTTCGCACGCCACATCGCTGTAAAACCGCAAATTTCCAAGGCACGCGCTCCCGACGGGGCTACCGCCGCACTCGCACGCCGTGCAGTCGCGCGTGTCGACGGGCAGCTCCCCGTAGAGGTGGATGGGATCGTAGCGGTCGTAGTTGCCGGGGCACTTGTTGTGCTTCCCCTTCAGCGCGACGCACTGGAGCCATGGGTAGGGCAGATCGTACATGCATCGCCGCGTCGTCGGATCGCACGTGCCCTCGCGCTCTTTCGCCTCGCAGGCGAGGCCGATCCACTTCCAGTCGGTCGCGGTCGTGAAGCTGGCCGGCTTCGTGATCGACGGGCAGGATTCACTCGTCGGGCCGGGGAGCGGAGAGGCGTAGACGGACTGCGCGCAAGGCTCGCCGCCACAATCAGCCCCCGCCGGCAGGGCGTTCGTGCTCGTGCACGAGCCGTCCCAGCCGGCGGGTCCTCCGAAAGGGAGCCCGGGGGCTCCGTCCTCCGCGCACGAGGCGGCGCGTACCTCGATCGTCTCGGGGAGCTTGGTGCACGAGCCTTCCGATGCCGGACACGAGCACTCGCACGTCGCGGGGGGCGCATTGAGGTACGCGTAGCGCCGGTACTTCTCGAAGAACTCCACATCGTCGCCGTAGCCACCCAGCTTGCGCGCCTCGTCGCAGTTCGCGGGCGCGAGCTCACGCGGCCCATACCAGAGGAGCATCGGCGTGCGCGGCCAGTCACCGGCCGACTCGCTGCTCGGCTCGGGGACGCAACGGCCGGGGCATTCGATGGCTTGGGGATCCGGGTTTGGCGCTGCGTCGCTTGCGTCCGCGCCGTCGGCAGCATCCGTGCCGGCGTCAAGGCACTCGGGGGCCGGGACGAGCGCATCGGGATCGCATTGTCCCTGCCAAAAAGCCTCTGGCGCTGAACATGCGCCGACCGCATAGCCGAAAGATGACGCCAATAAAAATGCGAACCTACGCATGATTAAAACTCCCATCCTACCCCGAGCGAAACACTGAGCATCACTGGCGGTTGGTCGACGATGACGGTTTGACCAACCGCGATCTTGGTACCTTTCGTCAAGCCTAGAACATCGGTTGCTGCATCCACCCTGAAGGATGGTGAAACACGCAATTGTGCGCCGACCCGACCACCCGCTCCGGGATACACGTCGACGAAACTTGCTGCCTGGTAGCTTTGCGCGGAGAAGTCGCCCTTCATCACGCCGAGGTGGCCAAGCGCGCAGCCGAACAACCAGCGCCAGTGCCCGCACGCGCTGAGAAGCCCGCCTGCCGTCATCGCCGCGATTTGCCTTCCCCCGACACCCGTCGTCAGCCACGCCGCACGCCCCTCGAGCCCGAGCGACACGTACTCGCTTGCTCTCCAGCTTCCGCCTGCCACCAAACCCACCGCAGGCATCCACGACGCCACGCCGAACACCACGACTGGCCCACCTCCGATTGACCAGCGTTTTTCTTCGGACTTCTGCGCAGGCCGCGGATCCTCGTACCCCCACGGGTCCTCTTGCTTCGGGAGATTCGCATCGCCCCCAACAACCACCCGCTCTACCTTCGGCGGGTCCTTCTCCGGTTCGTACACCGCTGGCACAGGTGGGGCAGGCACGGGCAGCGGTTTCAACGTGACCGGGAGCTGCTTGTCCTCGCGCTTCTTCACGGTGAACGGGACGATCGCCTCCTCGTACCCGTCGAGCGTCGCGCGCAGCTCGTGGTCTCCCGACCGCATGAAGATCCAGAAGGACGAGCGCCCCATGCGGTTCTTCGGCTTCCCGTCGATCGTCACGCGCACGCCCGCATGCGAGAGGAGCACCTCGATCCAAGCGCCTGCGTCACGCGCGACTTCGTGCGCCTCGAAAAACCGTTTCCGCTCGGCCGGCGTCGCCTTCACGGCGAGCTGGAGGGCGTCCAGGAGATGGTCCGTCGCCTGCTCGGGCTTACCGAGCTGCACGAGAAGGACACCGAGCCGGCCGGCGATGAGGGGATCCGGCCGGAGTTTGAGCGCCTGCCGGTAGGCCGCGACTGCCGCGCGCGGACGGCCCGCGGCGGCCTCGCGATCTCCCAGCGCTGCGAACGCCTGGAATCGCTGCTCGTCGGTGCTCTCCTCAGTCTCGTCGGCATCGTCGTCAGCCTGCGCCCACGCGGGCGAGACGAGGCCAACGACGATCGCGGACACCGCAGCGAGCCGACGCATACGCCTAGATCCTAGCGCATTCTCGCGAGCGGTTCTAGAGGGACCAACCTCTCCCCTCCGTCACGGAGCGCTCCGAATCTTCACTCTCGCCTGCGTCGGTGGCGTCCGGCGCTAGGGGCGCACGGGCACGCGCGGGGCCAGACGTTCGCAAGGGTTCTACGGGATTCGGTGACCGCGACGGCGCGGATGCACTCGGGAGATCGTCGGGGACAACGAGCGCGGCACCGGTGGCGAGACCCGCGAGCACGCGCGCCGTGCCCGCGAAGGAGGCTCGCACGCGGGCCAACTCCGGCTCGGGGCAGTGCATGCAGGCGAGCGCGAAGATGATCGGGCCGGACAGATGCGCGGCACGGTGGATGCACTCGTAGGCGCTGCGCATCGAGACAGCACGACGTAGCCGCACGAGCAGCACGCCAATCCAGTCCTCGCGCTCCCCGAGGTGGTAGCGAAGGTGGTCGATGGCGGCGGATCGCCTCGACTTCACGGTGCCGATCGAGATCCGAAGCCTCTCCGCGGTTTCCTCGTACGAGACGTCCATGAGGTCGACGAGCACGAACACCGCGAGGTATCGCTCAGGCATGCTGCTCATCGCCGCCGTGAGCTTGGTTCGGGCTTCGGCGAGGAAGGCGTCCTCCTCGGGCGTCCGCCCGCGGCCCGCCGCCGGCTCGGCGTCGTTCGTGTCCGCGGAGAACAGGCGCCGCTCGCGCCGCTCTGCGCGGCGCGCCTCGCGCTCGACGTTCTTCGCAATGCCGAACGTCCAAGGGCGAATGCCGTCCTCGTGGGGCACGTAGGAAGGGAGGCGGGCAAACGCTCGCGCCATCACTTCCTGGACGCACTCCTCGGCTTTCGGGGTTCGTCGTCCCCGGCGCACAAAGCGGGCGAGTTCAGGGCAAACCGCAAGTAGTTCAGTCCACAGTTGGGAAAGTTTGGCAGGACGCTCCATGCGCGCCCCATGACCGAGCGCGGGATTTGGTTCGCAGAAATCGACCGTCGCATGTCGATTTCTTCCGGCCCCCGAAAAACGCGTCAAGTCGAGCGATTATCTACCACGGCGGGGGCTTGTCCGGCAAGAGTTGGGTCTGCGCCCCTTGCAGGCATTGAGCGCACGCGCGAGCTCTCGGCGCGCCGTTACGACGTCGCCGCCCGTCGCCGAGAGGAGGGCCTTGGCAAGCGAGGCGCGCGCGTCCATCCCCTCACGTGCGGCGGAGGCGTAGAAGCAAGCGAGGTCGTGGTCGTCGATGGCGAAGCGGGCCTCCATGTCGAAAGCGGCGAGACACGCACTGCGTTGACGGGAGTTCGGTGTTCCTGCTCAGATTCAGGAAATGAGACGTCCGCGTTGGCGCCGGCTCCTCTCCCTGGGCTTTCTCGGTTGCCTGACGCTCTCGCTCGTGCCCCTTGGCTGCTCGTCGGCGAGGCTCTACCGCCCTCCGGCGCCCGATGACCGGCCGCGCGTGCCTGAAGCCACCGCAGAGCGCCTCAGGGCGTGTGTGGATGAGCTCAGCGGCACCATCGAGCCCGGATACTACTCGCTCGACGCCTCGGTGAAGGTCGACCAGGAAGGTCGTGTCGTGGAGGTGGAGACGACGGGCCAGCCCAATCCGGACGTTGGGAGTTGCATGCGGCTCGCCCTGCGAGGCATGACGCTGCCCGAGGATGTCCTCGAGAGGGGCATGTTGCGTACGTCCGCGTCGGCGAACAGGCAGGCGATGCCGGATCGGGGGCCGATCGGGGAGGTCGTGACCATCGTGGTCGTCACGATCGTCTTCACCGAGGTCATCATCGAAGCCTTCGCGATCGCCGTCGGCGTGACGGTCACGGCGACGGTCGCGGCGGGGGCGGCGGAGGCGTTTGCGAAGAGGAGAAAGCGACGGAGCTGTACGACGCATTATGAGATGTGCATGGACGATATCACAGGAGACGAAGATGGGAATCATCGAAAGGAATCCCTCTGTGGTACGTGCCTATCGATATGCACAAACAAGAAAGAGTGGCCCAGACAGATCGGCACAGGGCAATCCTGTTTGTATCGGGGATATAGCGAATGGGACGACTGAAGCACGGCAGAAAATTGGAAGGGGAAGAGCTTGCCTTCGTGAAGGCGCACGGCAAGCTCTTGGTCGAGTCGCTGAAGCCATGCCGGAACTTCGCCGAGGCCGTGGAGGACTTCCGCAAGCTCGAGGCGGAGTTCGTGGAGCGCGCCGGGGACGACGAATTCGATGTGACCGAGACGAGGCGGCGCATCGCTGAAACCATCCTGTTGCTAGCCCAGGACAAGCATCCCCCCTTCGAGGCCTGCCGCGACGCCTGGAACGATCTGGTTCGCCTCGGCTTCTCGGGCATCGATATCGAGTGCAACACATCCTGGCGTTACGCGGACTGCTGCGCGTATGACGAGCGGCCTGACGAAGGGCTCGCGGTGCTCGAGCCGCTCCTCGCGAAGCTCGAGCGGCAGTTCCAGGACGCGAGGGGGGCGGGGGCGGAGTACCCCGCGCACTTTTACGAACACGAGATCGAGCAACTGGCGAACCTCCGGGACGCGCTCCTTGCCCAGAAACGGGGCGAGGTCGTCCCGTGGCTAGAGACCCGCCGCGCGGACGAGGCGCAGCAGAGCACTCCGCCAACGCCGGAGGAAGAACAGGAAGACGCGCTCTGGGATGAGTTCGCGAGCGCGCGCCGCGCCGTGTACAACACCTTTGCAAAATCAAAAGGTCGGAGCTTTGCCGACGTCGCGGCCGACTACCGACGGGTCGAGGCGGAATTCACGGCGCGCGCGGGCGAAGGCAAAGCGTTCGAGGAGTGTGTGCGCGACATGAGGGCAGCGACCGCCGAGTCGATCTTCATGGCGGCGGAGATGCTCGGCGCGCCGTTCGCTGCATGGCGTGAGGGCTGGGACGCACTCGTCCGGTCCGGCTTCATCAGCGACGGGAAGGGATGGGTGCATAGGGGGATGTACGTGGAAATCTGCCTCGCGAGCAACGAACCCGAGGCGGGGCTCGCGGTTGTCGAGCCGTGGATAGCCGAGATCGAGGGCCAGCTCCAGGAGCCCAAAAAACCGTTGCAGCCCCCGGGGCACACCCGCGCGGAGCTCGGGCGCAAGCTCGAGGAGCTGCACGAGCTACGGGACAAGCTCATGGCCAAGCGCAGGGGCGGCGAGCCGTCGACTTGAGGATCGGGACAAGGCCCGGCGAGGGTTTGTCGAGGCGGGCTCGTCGCCGTCCCGCACGAAGCGCCGCGGGCGTGGGTTGGTGCGGCGTGAGAATGCGGACCTCGGTGCCCGCCGCCGCCGCGGGGACGAAGTGGAAGCGCGGCCCCCCGCCTTCCATCGTGTTTCGTCAGTACTTTCGCTGCTTGCGGAGGAGCTTCGCCATCTCGCGAGGCGTAAGCTTGCGGATGATCTCGACAGGGCGGGCGAGGTCGCGCTCGTCGGGGAGGATGACCAGATCCCGCAGCGGGACGTCGAGGTCGCGGGCGAGTCGTCGGAGCGTCTTCATTGCCTCATCGGTGATCGCCATGAATTTCCTGTAGCACGACCCGGTGTGCGGACAAACCCCCGCTCAGCGCTTGGCGAGCTCGCGGCGCACCTTCGCTACCTCGCGCGTGGGCATCTTGCGGACCAGTTCGGCGACGCGGGCGCGCTCGTCCTCGTCGGGGAAGGTGAAGAGGTACAGCGGCGGGAGTTCGAGGGCCTGGGCGATGCGAAAGATCGTCGGCACCGTGATCGCCGCGAGGCCGTGCTCGATGCTGGAGAGGTGGCCCTTCGAGAGCTGGGACGCGTCGGCGACCTGGCCGAGGGACACACCGCGTTCGACGCGCAGCTCGCGGAGACGTGCGCCAATCTTCGCGGCGTAGGGTTCGGGTGTGGACCTTCTGGGCATGGCGGACGTGTACCATGCGCCGGATGCGGGGACAAACCCCGCATCCGCCGAACGAGGGCGAGCGCGCTCGCCGACGGGCTCGGACTGCCGCGCGACGTCCGCATCGCCTGCCAGACCACGGTGCGCGTGCCGGTGCGCGTGCGCAGGCTCGTGCTCGACGACGCCCGTTTCCCCCTTCCTCGCCCACCGCGCCTCGTGTCCCGTGCCATTCCCATGCCGAACGCAGGCGCTATCAAACCGACCGATTTCACGCTCGACGCGCTCCACCAAAAGCTCGGGACGCCGGACCAGGCCCTCGTCGATGCGATCGTCGACGAGGAGACCCGCGAGGAGTTCATCGCGCTCGGCTCCCAGATCGCGAGCCGCCATATCCTCTCCGACGCTCCGCGCATTTATGGCGTCGCATATGCATTCCTTTCCACCGCGACCGAGGCGCAGCGGGACAAGATCGACGTCTCGCAGGATCTCGTCGCTGTGGGCGTCCATCTGGCGCGCGAGCTCACCGAGCTCAACAATGGCACACGGAAGGCCGGCGAGGAGGCCGACGCCGGCCGCTCGCAGGCCGAGCGCGAGGCAG
Source organism: Polyangium jinanense (assembly GCF_028435265.1). GTDB lineage: Bacteria > Myxococcota_A > Polyangia > Polyangiales > Polyangiaceae > Polyangium > Polyangium jinanense. The sequence goes on from NZ_JAGTJK010000002.1 coordinate 486,906, forward strand.
CGGCCGCGTTCGCCGAGGGCCTCGGGCTGCGCACGCGCACGGTGAAATTGCTCAAGGGTATCGCGGGCCGCGACGCCAACGAGCGGAAGCGGGTCGACGATCGGACGGGGACCGCGGAGAACGCCGAGGCCCTCGCCCAGGGGCTCGAAGCGCAGGCCGCATTGCTGCGCGAGTTGCTCGCGCACGAGAGCGACAAGATTGCCAAGCGGCTCGCGCTTTATGGGGCGACCGAAGCGCGGGCGAAGAAGCTCGACGATGCGGCCGCCCGCGTCCGCGCGACGGCGAAGGCCGCCGATGCGCGATCGGTCGCGAAGGTGCGGCAGCTCGAGATCGATTTCATGGACGGCGTCAACCTGCACGTGCTCGGCGAGTTGATCCACGCATTCGAAGCGGCGCACGACATGGACGCGAGCATCCCGCGCCTCGTCCCCATCGCGACGCGGCGCCTGCTCGCGCGGCATGGCGCCCGGCGCGCCGCGGAGGTGGCTCCCGAGGCGCCTCCCGCGGGCGATACAGCCTGACACGGCGGCCGGCCCGGTCTCGGCGGCGGCTCGCCGGACGATTCCTTACGGTTTGCTCATCGGCAGCCGCGGCGGGGCGGGGGAGCAGTGGTGGCTCGGTGGGTGCTCCGCGGCGGCTCGGGGGACGACCCGTCGCGGCTCGGCGCGGGCGCCGTGGCGGCTCGGAGGACACCCCGTCGCGGCGCGGCAGACGACCCGTCGCGGCTCGGCGCGGGTGATTCACGAGGCGAACGACGCGGAAATCAAAGCCCGGGGATGCTTCCGAAGAGCGAAGGCTCGATCTTGCCGACCGTTGCTTCGACCTCGAACCGATACACCACGCCGTCGACGTCCTCGGCGACGACGTGCCGGAGCGCCGCGGGATCGCCCCGCGTCACGAGCACACGATCGACGTGGAGCTCGACGCGCAAGATCCCCGTGCCGGGCTCGCGCGGCCCGCCCGTGAGCACGACCGTCGTGGGCGATGACGATCCCGGCGCGGCCGAGAGCGAAAACGTGCCCTGCGGGCCCATCGCGAGCGCACGCCACAAGGCGAGCAGGGGCGTGGCCACGCGGCGCGGCGCCGACGGGCCCTGGCCGTCGCGGAACTGGATCGAGGTAACGCCGTCGTAGATCAGCCGATCGTGGCCGTGCACGTCGCTCAGCACCGCGAGACGGAAGGTCGCGCCGTCCCGCGCCTCCACCTCGACGGCGACCAGCGGCACCGTGACGATCGCGCCATCGGGTCCCGTCGCCTGGCCCTTGATGAGCGCAGCGACGGGCGAAGTGCGCGGATAAAGCGCGTCGATCGCGCTGCCGAGCTCCTCGCCCGCGCCCGCGGGCGCACTGACGCGCTCGGGCCAGGTGAGCGGCGACGCGAGCGAGACCGGCGAGATCCGCGTCGATTTCACGGGCTCGGTCGCGAGTGGGCCGAACGTGGCGAGGTCGTTCTCCGTGCCGTCAGGAGGATCGAGCAGGAGCAACCGACCCACGTGCGTGAGCGCGGCCGTCTGCGGTAGGCCCGGCGCATCGAGCGCGAGCGCAGGCGTGGCCGAGGCCGCGAAACGCGCGGCCACGGGCGGGAAGGGCAGGGGAGGCAGGAGCGGCTCGGGCGGACGGCCCGGGTAGACGAGCGCGCGGATCAAGGTCACGCCGAGCGGATCGGCGGCGCGCAGCGCGTCCGTACGGTCGCGCGGGACCCAGTCGAAGGCCTCGCGCACGGCCGACACCAGCGCCTCGACGTCGAGCCCTTCGCCCTGCATGCGCTCGACGGACCATTGCAGCGCGGCCGTCCCGCCTTGCTCGGCGGCCTTGCGCAGGAGCGGGATGCCGCGCTGCGCCGCGCCGCGCGACAGGGCCACGAGACCCGCGCAGGCGAGCATCGCCGCGTCGCCCGGCGGCCGCGAGCCCGCGCGCTCGAGCCGCGACATCGCCTCCTCGTAACAAGCGACGGCCGCGCGGTGGGCGCCGAGATCGTCGAGCCTGCGCCCGTGCCGCACGAGCTCGAAGGCCGCGCGCAGGTGCACGCGCCCGTGCCGCGCGTCGCCTTCCTCCTCGCTCGCCTGGAGCAGCCCCGGCAGCTCGTCCACGCCGCGGGCCTGCTCGCGCATCAGCGTGAGGTACCAGGCGACGTCGGCGCGGCGCTCGCGCATGTACACCTCGCCCGGGTGGTCTAGACAAACATCCACCCAGCGCAGCGTGTCCTGGAGCGCTTCGAGCCGCGCGATCGCCTCGTCCTTCCGGCCGAGCGTGGAGAGCAAGTGCCCTTCGAGCAGCGCGGCCGAGAAGCGCACGCGGTGCACGACCGCGCCGAGCCCGCCGAGCGAGGCCCGCACACGTTCGAGCCGTTCGAGCGCCGCTTCGGGTTTGCCCGCGCGCGCGAGCACCGCCACCTCGTTGTAGGCCGCCGCCGCCGCGATTTCGTGGAACGGGCTCTGCCACGTCCCCGCGAGTCGCTCGGAGAGCGCGCTCAGCACGGCGAGCGCGTCGTCGTAGCGCCCCGCGAGCCCCAGCGCGGCGCCCTCGTTGCACGCCGCGATCGCCGCGAGCGCGCCTTCCGCCGGGGCCGGCGAAGGACCGAGCCGCTCGCGCAGCGCGCTTGCCCGTTCGGCGGCCTCGTCCGGCCGGCCCGAGCGCGCGAGCACGAACGCCGTCAGGCACGCGGCCGCCGCTTCCGTCTCCCGCTGCGCCGGGCTGCTCCCGCCCGGCGTGGACAGCGCCGCGTGGCTGAGCGCCGCGAGCGCGCGCGCATCGTCGCCGCGCTCGATCGAGATCACGCCGAGCACGAGCGCCGCGTCCGCCGCGAGCGCGCGCAGATCCACCGAGGACGTTTGACCTGCAAACTTCCACTCCCCGGCGAGCTCCAGCGCGGCCGACAGGCTGTCGGTCGCGAGGGCGAAGCGCTCGCGGGCCGCGTGGCGCTTGCCTCTGCGGTAGAGCGCGAGCAGCACGGCCTCGAAGATCTCGGGATCCTCGTGCCTGCGGTCGTGGAACCTCCGCACGACCTCGTCGTACTCGCCCGTCTCCGTCTGCGCCGAGAGGTCGCCGAGCGCGAGGAACGCCTTCGCCGTCTCCTTGCTCCCGCGCTCGTCGCGCACCGCCTCGCGCACGATCGCCGCGCAGATCTTGGCGGCCTCGGCGTTCCGCCCCTGCGCCCGGAGCGCCATCGCCTCGGCCAGGCGCTCGGCGTGCTGGGCCGAGAGCTTGCGCGACGAGAGCGGATCGGCCCGCGTCGGCCGCTCCGTGGGGCTCGTCGGGCGGCTGCTGGACGCGCTCCCGGGCGGCGACGACAGCCCCGGCGAGCTTGGCCTCTCCGTGGGCACGACGCGGATGCCTTCCGCGGGCGTCGCCTGGGGCGCCGCGCGGCGCGCTTCGATCGCGGAGAGCAGCTCCGCCGACATGGGCCGCGCGCGCGCGCCGACCTTGATCGGGCTCGTCTTCGAGAGGCACTGCACGAAGCGGAAGTACGCGTGCGAGAGCCCTTGCGGATCCGACGTCGGCTCGACCTCGGCGGCGAGGCGCGGGGCGGGCTTCGTCGTGCTGCGCTGCGGGATCTGCGCGAGCTCGAGGTAGAGCGAGAGATCACACGCGGGCAGCGCCAGCGTCTGTCGGAGGAGCGCTTCGAGCCGCGGCCGCGCCTCCTCGATGAACGCGCGCCCCGCGGAGCCGTCGGCCACGTGCACGAGCAGCGGGAACAGGTGGATCGGCCGATCCGTCGAGGCGATCGCGCGCCTGCCATGCGCCCAGGCGCCGAGCTCGATGGCCTCTTCGAGCGACGCATCGTCGAGCACCACCACGAGCTTGTCGGCGAGGTGCGAGGTGAGGAGCGCCGTCGTCTCGGTCTCGCCCGTCGGCGCGTCGAGGAGCACCGCGTCGTAGCGCCCGCGGAGCGCTGCGGCGATCTCTTCGAGCACGCCGGGGAACGCTTCGAACCCGTCGAGCGGGCGGTTTCGTTCGCGTGGCGTGTCCTCACCGCCGACCGGCAGGAAGTGAAGCTCCACCGTCCGGTCCTCGGGCAGACCGGGGTAGCGCAGGGGCACGCGCCGGATCGTGGCCTCGTTTGCCTCGATGATGCGCTCGACGAACTCGCGCGCTGCGCCGCCGCCGGCGGGCCCGCGCGTCGCGGGGAAGCGCCGGGCTTCTTCGCGCACGGACGCGAGCAGATCGACGACGCCGGGCGCGGGCCGCGGCCTCGGGGTGCTCGACGTGGCGGCGCGGCGCTTCGTGTCGTCCGGGAAGTACCGCGTGAGTGTGGGCGAGTCGACGGCGAGGTCGACGACGAGGACCTTGTCGCCGCGATGGGCGAGCAGGGCCGCGACGTTTGCCAGGGCCATCGCGCGTCCCGCGTCGCTGCGGGCCGACGCGAACACGGCGAGGTAGCCATCCCGAACGGTAGGCAATCGAAAACCCTCCAGCGGCCTACTTTCGCATGTTGCGGCCGCGGTACAAGAGGGTCTCTAGCGGCAGCCGTGCTGCCTTACAGTGCCCCGGACTCCATCGCCGCCTTCTCGGCTGCGCGCACCGCCGTCTTTGCTTTGGCCTTGCCGGCGATCACGCGCGCGAGTGCGTCGGCGTAGACCTCGGTCGTATCCATCGCGTCGAAGATCATGTTCCGCACGAGCAGCGCCGAGAGCGGCTCGTCGGTGTAATCGAGAGCGACCTTGAACCGGACGGAACCGTCGTCGAAGTCCATCTCGAAATTGCCATCGCCCATGCCGAAATTCGCGCGCGTGATGAACTCGGCGAGCTCTGCGCGCAGCTCCTTCTTCGCCTTCGGCTCGAACATCACGTACACGACGACCCGCTCGAGCTCCTCGGCCAGACGAACCGCGAACGACTCCACGATCCCCTGGCCCACGGCGGCCAGGTAGTCGATGTACCCCGACTCGTCCTCGGCAAGCGCGAACGAAAATCCCGAGGCCCCGAGCACCTCCTCGACGACCGTCCGGGCTGTCTGCGGCGCTTCCTCGACCTTGGCGGCCTTCGCGCTTTTCGCGCCCTTGCGCCCCTTCGTTCCTTCCTTTTTGCCTTCCATCGTTCCGGTCCTTTGATTTCCCGCGGCCTTGCGAATCGTGTCGAGCAGATGCTGCGTGTTCGGGCGATGGTGCCAGTCGGGCGGGGCCATCGCGAGGGCGCGCTCGCAATCCTCCACGGCGCCTGCGAAATCCGCGCGCAGGGCCCTGAGCGCGGCCCGCTCGCCATAGGCGCTCGGCTCGTCCGGCGCAAGGCGGATGGCCTCGTCGAGGTCGGCGATGGCCCCCGCGAGATCCCCGTGCCGTTGCTTCGTCAAACCACGGCGCTGCCAGGCGGGCGCGAATTCCGGCGCCATCTCGATCGCCGTCGTGTAATCGTCGAGCGCGCCGTGGACATCCCCGCCGAGCGACCGGGCATTGCCGCGGTTGTATATCGGCGCGTGCTCCCCGGGGGCGAGCTTCATGGCCTCCGTGAAATCGGCGATCGCGCCGTCGAGATCGCCCTCCTCCTGCTTGCGATTGCCACGATTGTTGATCACGGCCCAGGCAGGCATCCCGCCCTCGGGCGCCTCCGTCGTGAGCACGGGCCGCGTCGGAGCGCGCTTCGAGGTTTGCTTTACGGGGGCTTTCTTGGCGGGGGCTTTCTTGGCGGGGGTTTTCTTGGTGGGGAGTTTCTTGGTCGGGCGCGGCATGCGTTTGGCGGAGGGTAGCACGGGGGCGCGCGTCTCCTCACCTCCGAACCGGTGCCGGAGCGGCCTGGGCCGTTTTTCGTGACGCGAGAGGGTCGCGGCGTTGCGAGAGGGGCGCGCGAACGTGACGCGAGGGGGTCGCAGCGTTGCGAGGGGGCCCGCGCGAACGTGACGCGAGGGGGTCGCGGCGTTGCGAGGGGGCCCGCGCGAACGTGACGCGAGGGGGTCAGAGCGTTGCGAGGGGGCCCGCGCGACGTGACGCGAGGGGGTCAGAGCGTTGCGAGGGGGCCCGCGCGAACGTGACGTGAGGGGGTCGCCGCGTTGCGAGGGGGCCCGCGCGAACGTGACGCGAGGGGGTCAGAGCGTTGCGAGGGCGGGGGGCACGCATCGCGGATGCTGCCCCCATGCTCGTTTACTGAATGAGCCGCTTGATCTCGCCGCCCGCGATGTACGATCCGCCGCCCGAGGCCTCGACGACCTCGTCGCAGACGTAGAGCACCCCGAGCTCGCGGATGCTGCGCGGGAAGCGGATGTTGTAGTCCGGGTTGTAGCCGTCGCTCACCACGCGCGCGCGGAGCTTCTTGCCCTCGGGCACGCATTGCACGAGCACGCCGTCGCCGATCTCCGTGCACGTCGGCAGATCCGCTGCCGTCGCCGGCGTCTTCGCCGCCTTCGAGGACGACCCCGAAGACCGCCGGCTCGACCCGCCGGAGCTCGCGCTCACGGTCTCGCCCGGCCGGAGCAGCCGCTTGATCCAGCCTGCCGCGCGGTAGAAGCTCCCGTCGTTGCTTCCCACCACGTTCTCGACGAGGTACGTCACGCCCTCCTGCCGGATCGCGCGCGGGAACTGGACGTTCTTCGACGAATCGAAGCCGTCCGAGATCACCTTGATCCGGAGCTTGCCGCCCTCCTTCTCGCAGCGCACCACCACGCCGCCGTCCGCGCTCGTGACCGTGGGCAAACCTGCCGCGCTTCCGCCCGCCGTGCCGCGCTGCGCGAGGTCGCTGCGGTTGCGCGTCCCGGCCTGGTACGACTGATCGCGCAGCTCCTTGCGGAGCACGCCGTCGTACGACCGCTTCTCCAGCCGGTCGGCGAAATGCTCGAGCTGCTCGATCTCCTCGGCGAACGCGAACTGGTTCGCGAGCGGGCTGTTGCGCAGGTCATCGGCCATCTTCCGCAGCTTTTGCGCCGCGTTCTTGAGGTCGCCCTTGTCCGCGAGATCGACCGCCTCGTCCTTGAGTTTCGCCGTCTCCAGGCGTCGCGCCTCGCCGATGACGTTGATGTCCTGCGCCGCCGCGGCGGCTTCCTCGGCCGTGCCTGCGTTCACGGTCACGACAAACTCGCCCGACCCGTCCTTGATCGCGCCGTCCACCACCGTCTGGTACTGGAACTGGACCGACGCGACCTTGATCGTCCCGGCCTTCGTCGGCTTCACCTCGAGCTCGAGCGCGAGGACCTTGTCTTCCACGGCGTACACGTCGCCGAGCGTCACTTCGAGCTCGCTGCCCTTCTCCTGGATGCGGTACTTGTTCAGCACCCAGCCGTGCTCCACGACGTCGTCGGGCCGCACGCTCACCACGAGGTTCTGCCCGATCACGGAGGACAAACCTTCGAGCTCGATCTTGAAGACCTGCTCGACGTCCTCGGGCGACTCGATGAAATAGAAGTTGCCCTCGGCCTCGCGGGCCATGCCGATGAGCAGGTCCTCGTTGAAGCCCGATCCGAAGCCGAGCGTCGTGGTCACCACGCCCTCGCCGGCCTTCTCGCCGGACGTCTTCTTCAGCACGTCGGGATCGGTGATCCCCATGTTCGCCTGGCCGTCCGTGAGAAGCAGGACGCGGTTCACCTCGTCCTTCTTCGCGTGCTTCTTCACGTGCTTGATGCCTTCGAGCCATCCGCCCGAGAGGTTCGTGCAGCCGCCGGCGCGCGCCTTGCCGATCTTGTCCTGGATGCTCTTCTTGTCCTTGGCGAGCACCGGATCGACGATCGTGTCGGCGCTGTCGTCGAAGATGACGACGCTCACGCGATCGTCTTCCTTCATCTCGCCGACGAGCGCCTGCGCGGCTTTGATCGCCTGCCGCAGCGGCGTGCCGCCCATCGAACCGGAGCGATCGAGCACGAGGCTCAGGTTCAGCTTCCGCCTCGGCGCGTCTTCTTTTTTCCCCTCCGCCCCGAAGCGGACGACGAGCGATAGCTTGGTGGACTCACCGACGACGATCGTCGGCTTGCTCAATGCGTAGGTCGCTTTCACGGAGTTTCCCCTCTGGACGCCCGAAGTGGCCGCCCGCGCGGCCTAGAGAGGTAACACAAGGTACCCAGGGCGGAAAATCAGGATCTCAAAGAGGGAACACAACGAGCATGGGGACGAGCGCCTCCTCGCCCGCCTTTGCGTTCCCCACCTGTCCCTCGGTGTTGCTCCCCCAGCAGGCGACCTGGCCCTTGCTCGTCCGCGCGCACGTGTGGCGCCATCCGGCCGCGATCTCCACGGCGTCGGGCAGCTCCACGGGCAGCGGCAGGTACGTGGTATCCATCGTCCCATTGCCGAGGCGCACCACCGTGCTCGATACGTAGGGCTTGCCTTCCGAGCCCGAGACGCTCGCCGTGTGCTGGAAACCCGCGGAGACGGAGATCGGCGAGGGCAGCGCGGAAGGATCCGTGGGCGACGTGCGCCAGGTGGACTCGCCGTCGATCCCGAGCTGCCCCTGATATCCGTTGCCCCAGCAATATTGCTGCCCGCCCTTCAAGGCGCAGGTGTGCTCGTAGCCGGCCGAGATCTGCTCCACGCCGGTCAAGCTCACGACCTTCGGCGCGGGCTGATCCGGCCCGTCCCCGATCCCGAGCCGACCATAAATGCCGTTCACGCCCCAGCAATGAAGGGTCCCGTCCTTTTTCACCGCGCACGTGTGCTCGTTGCCCGCGGAGACGTGGGCGACGTCCGATAGCGCCACGAGCGATGGCATCTCGACCTTCTCGCTCGGCGCCCCGAGCCCGCATTGACCCATATCGTTCGCGCCCCAGCAATAAAGCTCGCCCTGGTTCGTCACCGCGCACGTGTGCCGCCCGCCCACGCTCACCTCCTTCGCGCCGACCAGGCTCACCACCGTGGTGGGTTTGTCCTGCCAGTTCCCGCTCGCCGTCCCGAGCTGCCCGCTCGTGTTCCAGCCCCAGCACTGGACCGTCGTGTCCTCGATGACTGCGCACGTGTGCGCGACGAGCTGCTCTGCGCCGGCCGCGTTCATGAAGAGGCCGCCGCCCGCGTCGAGGTGGACGGCCTTTCCCCCGACGGCGACCTTCTGCGGCGAACCCTGGTTCACATTGTCCCCGATCCCGAGCTCGTACGATGCGTTGCTCCCCCAGCAATACACGTCCCCGAGCGCCGTCCTTGCGCACGAGTGATTGTAGCCGAGGGCGATCTGGACCGGATCGTTGCACGTTGAATCGACGCACTGGAGCTGGCAGCGCACGCTGCAGCCGCCGCAGTTTTCCGGATCGTCCGTGACGGGCGTCTCGCAGCCCGGCGTCTCGTCGCAATCGGCCATCCCGGGGTCACACGTGGGACCGCCGCCGCCGCCGCCCGCGCCGCCGGTGCCGCCGCCGCCTGCACCGTAATTGCGTGTCTCTGGGGAACACGCGACGAGGGCGAGGCCGACGACGAGGGCGCTTACGGAGAGAGCATTTCGCATGATGGAACCTCGGAGCCAGAAAGCTTACCCCGGTATGCTCGCGTACGGCAGCCCGATTGTCAACGTCCGCCCTCGCTGCGAGCATGAAAGGCTCCTCGAAAAACCCGCCGAGGGCGCGACGAAATCGCGTAGGCTGAGCGCCGAGGTGAGGGCATGAACGAGAAGGATCTTCGCCGGGTCGCCGCGGCGCGCGACCGCATCGCGCTCGTCCTGACCGCGGCCACGATGTTCGCCTATTTCGGCTTCATCCTGCTCGTGGCCTGGGGCAAACCCCTGCTCGGGAGCCTGCTCGCGCCAGGCTTGAGCCTCGGGATGCTCCTCGGCTCCCTCGTGATCTTCCTGTCCTGGGTGTTCACGGGCGTCTACGTTTACTGGGCGAACCGCCATTACGACGTCCACGTCGATCGCATCGCCGGCAAATCGAAGAGCGGGGGCGGCACATGAACGGCGTCCAAACCTCGCTCGGCGAGACGAGCGGCACGGCGATCGCGTTTTTCCTGCTCTTCATCTCCGCGACACTCGCGATCACGGGCTGGGCCGCGCGCAAGACGAAGACCACGAGCGAGTTCTTCGCGGCCGGCGGCAACGTGAGCGGCTTGCAGAATGGATTCGCGCTCGCCGGCGATTACATGAGCGCCGCGAGTTTCCTCGGCATCGCGGGCCTCGTGGCGACGAGCGGCTTCGACGGCCTCATCTATTCGGTCGGCTGGCTCGTCGGCTGGCCCGTGGTGACGTTCCTCATCGCCGAGCCGCTGCGCAACCTCGGCAAGTACACGTTCGCCGACGTCGTGGCCTATCGCCTCAAGAAGAAGCCTGTGCGTATCGCCTCGGCGATCGGCGGGCTCACGGTGATCAGCTTTTATCTCATCGCGCAGATGGTCGGCGCGGGCAACCTCATCAAGATGATGTTCGGCCTGCAATACGAGACCGCGTTGCTCATCGTGGGCACGGTCATGCTGCTCTACGTGCTCTTCGGCGGCATGATCGCGACGACGTGGGTGCAGATCGTCAAAGCGGTGCTCCTGCTCGGCGGGGCGACGCTCCTCGCGGTCCTCTCGCTCGTTCCTTTCGGGATGAACCCGCTCGCGCTTTTCGCGAAGGCGGCCGAGACCTATGGCCCTGAGGCCCTCGCGCCCGGCAAGCTCGTGTCGAGCCCGCTCGAAGCCGTCTCGCTCGGCCTCGCGCTCATGTTCGGCACGGCCGGCCTGCCGCACATCCTGATGCGTTTCTACACGGTGCCCGACGCGAAGGCCGCGCGCGCGTCCGTCTTTTATGCGACGGGCTTCATCGGCTTCTTTTACCTCGTCACGTTCATCCTCGGCTTCGGCGCGAGCGTGCACGTGGGCCGGGCGGCCATTACCACGGTCGACAAGGGCGGCAACATGGCCGCGCTTTTGCTCGCCGAGGCCGTGGGTGGTCGTCCTTTCCTCGGGTTCGTCTCGGCCGTCGCTTTTGCGACCATCCTCGCGGTCGTCGCGGGCCTGACGCTCTCGGGCGCGGCGGCGCTGGCGCACGACCTCTGGGTCGGCGTCATTCGACACGGGAAGGCGGACGAAAAAGAGCAGCTCAAGGTGGCGCGTGTCGCGACGATCGTGCTCGCGGTGGTCGCGATGGGCCTCGGCCTGCTCTTCAAGGGTCAGAACGTGGCCTTCATGGTCGGCCTCGCGTTTGCGGTCGCGGCGAGCTCGAATTTCCCGGTCCTGCTCCTGTCGATCACGTGGAGGAAGTTCACGACCCGGGGCGCCGTGAGCGCGATCGTGGTGGGCGTCGTCAGCGCGCTCGTGCTCATCTGGATGTCGCCGACCATTCAGGTGGACCTGCTCAAGAACCCCACGGCGATCCTGTCCCTGAAAAACCCTGGCATCATCACGGTGCCGCTCTCGTTCGTCGTGGGAATCGTGGTCAGCCTGCTTTTCCCGGAGCCGGAGGCCGAGGCGAAATATGCCGAGGTCGAGCGCCGCATGCACCTCGGCGCGGAGGAGAGGGAGCCGGTCGCGGCGGAGTGAGCGTTATGCGCTCTCCTCGAACACGTCCCGGTACACCTCGTCGAGCGACAGCTTGCATCCGATCGATGTCAGCTCTGCCGCGCCCTTGTCCTTGGTGTCGCGGAGTGTCCAGGACCCGTCGGGGTTTCGCCGGAAGACCTCCACATGCCTCCTGTGTGACGATACGAGAACGTACTCCTGCAGCGACGGGATCTGTCGGTAGTGGTGGAATTTACTCCCGCGGTCGTAGGCTTCGGTGCTCTCTGAGAGCACTTCCACCAGCACGGTCGGGTTTACGAAGCTGTTCTTGTCCTCCGGGTGCCGCTCGAGCGGACCGCAGACCACGGAGACGTCCGGGTACGTAGAGAGCCCGGTCGCCTCGACCCGCACGCGAGCGTCCGAAGGGAACACCGAGCAACGCCGATCGCCGAGCCGATTGCGGAGCTCGTGGTACACGTTTCCCTGTAGGCGAGCGTGCTCCAGCGTTCCCCCCGCCATCGCAAAGGTTTCACCGTTCAAGAACTCGTGCTTCGTGTCACTCGTCTCTTCAGCGGCAAGGTACTCGGCCAACGTGACGAGCTTGCGAGCGGCCTCTCCCATGTGCGCTGCCTCCTTGCTCATCGCCCTACCACGCTCCTCGCCCCGTTCAAAGTTTTTCCTTCTGGAACCCGTTTTACCTTCTCGAACCCCTACACGAGCAGTTTCACCGTTTCCTCATGAACATTTTCGCTCGTCGACACATCCCCCCGCTCGGCCTTCCGCATGAGCCGCCAGATGTGCCGGCCGAGCACGTCGATCTCCGTCGACGCATACTGCTCGCCCCCGAACCGCTTGATGTTCTCCGTCTGCAACTTCAAGAGCGCCGCGTCCTGCGCGAACACCTTGAGCCCGAGCGGCATCAGGAACGGCTTCAGCAGCCAGCCCGGGAAAAGCCGCACCCGGAAGCTCACCACCGCGTAGATGTGCGTCAAGAAGTCCGTCACCGGCGTCATCGCGGCCGACACCAGAAAATGGTTTTCCGTGCCAATCTTGTACTCGACCTCCGCGATCGAGGGCAGAATGAACCGATCGAAATGCGTCACCTCCCCGCCCGACGGCGAGAGGATCCGCGCCACGAGGCCCGTCGGGCGCGGCTCGCCCACGTACTCGGCCACCACGCGGTCGTGCGTGCGCGTCACGCGCGCCTCGATCTCGATGCCCCGCGGCTTCGAACGAAACAGGCCACGGTGCAGGTACTGCGTGTGCGGCACGTCGAGCGCGTTCTCCAGCGCCGCGTGCATCGTGCTCTCGGACTCGACCCGCCGCCGCACCGTCGTGTACCCCGCGCCGAGCTCGGGAAAACGGTACGGCTCGGTCTTCGGCGCCTCGTTCGGCGTGGAGTACACCCACACGAACCCGTCCTGCTCGCGCGCCGCGTAACTCGGCGCGTTGCGCGCCTTCGCCATGGCGTCGCCGAGGAGCGACGGGACGAACTTGCACGTGCCCCCGCGGTCGAAACGCCAGCCGTGGTACGAGCACTGGAGCTGCCCCTCCACGACCTCGCCGATCGAAAGAGGCACGTTCCGGTGCGGGCAGCGGTCGAGCAGCGCGCCCGGCTTGCCCTCGCCGTCGCGGAAGAGCACGAGCGGCACGCCGAGCAAGGTCCGCGCGATCGGCCGGTCCCGAAGCTCGTTCGATGCCGCCACGACGAACCAGTGGCCATGAAGGCGCGCCACCGAGGCCCGCACCTTCGCCCGTGGCGGCGCGAGCAGGGCCTCGGCCGGGACGAGGGGCGCGCTCTCGGAAGGCTCGGTAACGACGTCGCGATCGTCGGGTCCCATCACGCTCGAAGCCTCCCCACTTTCGGCCCCGATGGCAAGCACCCGTTGGGGCTCGGCCCGTGTGTACGATCTGTCACGATGTTTTTACCCGGCGGCTTTCCGGAGATCTCACGCTCCGGGAGGTATGTTATGCGATCGTCCATGAACAGGGCCTTTTCGTTACTTCTCCTGGGCATGGGAATGGTCGGGATTCCGTGCGTCCTCGGCGGATGCGGGAGCGACGTCTCGGAGACGTTCACGGGCAGCACGGGGACGGCTGGATCCGGCGGGACCGGCGGGGCCGGGGGCGCGGGCGGCATCGGCGGGACCGGCGGTGTTGGGGGTATGGGCGGCGCGGGCGGCGCGGGCGGCGGAATGGGCGGGGCCGGAGGCATGGGCGGCGCGGGCGGCGGCAGCCAGGCGTGTATGCAGCCGGCGAACGGATGCGCCGCGTGCATGTTCCAGCAGTGCAACGTCGCGTACTGCGACTGCGCGGGCGAGCCTTCCTGCCTCGGAATCGTCCCCTGCGTGCAGGCGTGCCCGGCGATGGACCAGGCGTGCGCGGAGTCCTGTTATCAGAAAAACTCGCTCGGCTTTGCGGAGTTCGTGATCACGTCGAGCTGCGCGAACACGCTCTGCGCGCCCTCGTGCCCCGGCGCGGGCATGATCGGCGCCTGCGAGCTCTGCCTCGCCCAGCAATGCGAGCAGCAGTTCGAGGCCTGCGTCGGGAATCCCGAGTGCACGGCGCTCATCAACTGCCTCCAGGGTTGCCAGAACAACTTGGCCTGCCAGCAGACGTGCGCCGCGCAGCACGCGGGCGGCACGAACCAGGTGCAGCAGCTCAACCAGTGCGCCACCATGAGCTGCGACAACGCGTGTAACTGAACGTCACCTCGGCTCTTTTCTTCCCAACGGCGCGGAGGACGGCTAGGCTCCTCGGCCGTCGCACCATGTCCCTTCGAAGAACCTTCGCTCATCGACCTCTTCTCGCCCTCGTCCTCTCGCTCTTGCCCGCCGCCTGCGGCTCCGGTTATGCGCCGCGGCCGATGTACGGCCAAGCGGATCGAGGCGCCGACACCGATCAAGACGGCGCCGCCGACATCGACGACGCCTGTCCCGCGGAGCCCGAGGACGGCCTGCCGCCGAAGGCGAACGACGGCTGTCCCGCGACCGATCCCGACAACGACGGCGTCCTGCTCGCCGACGACAAATGCCCCTACGCGAAGGAGGACGGCCTGCCGCCGAAGGCCGAGGACGGCTGCCCGTCGGACGACGAGGACCAGGACGGCGTCGCCAATGCGAAGGACAAGTGCCCCGTCCAGCCCGAGGACAACCTGCCGCCGAACGTGGGCGACGGCTGTCCCTCGCCCGACGGCGATGGGGACGGCGTCGCCGACGTGAACGACAAGTGCCCGAAGCAGCCCGAGACGCAGAATGGGTACCGCGACGACGACGGCTGCCCCGACCAGGCGGCCGGCGAGGTCGCGTATGACGAGAGCTCGCACGAGATCGTCATCCCCGAGACGAAGAAGGTCGATTTCGAGCTCGATTCGGCTGAGCTCACCCCGGCCGCGAAGTCGACCGTCGCCGAAATCGCCAAGGTGCTGAAGGAAGTCCCGCAGATCCAGCGCATGGAGATCGAGGGGCACGCGTCGAGCAAGGGCGACAAGAATTACAACCTGAACCTCACCGAGCGCCGTGCCCAGGCCATCGCGAACGCGCTCGTTGCCGGCGGCGTCGATCGGAACCGGCTCGTCCCGGTCGGTTATGGTGAGTATTGCCCCGCCGTCGATCGCGGCGACGAGGTCGACGACCCCGTCAATCGGCGCGTGCTGCTCAAGGCCGTGCAGGTGAACGGCGTTTGGCAAGACGTACCCCGTGGCTGCTGGCGCGCGAAGGCGGCCGGGATCGACCCCACGAAGCGCAAGCCCGGCGTGTGGCAAACCCCGTCGAGCCAGCCGCCGTCTTCGCCGCAGACGCCTTACGTCCCGCCGGCCGGCGGCGCGTGAACGCCATCGTTCGTCTTGGTTTATCGAGGAGCCCCGTCATGTCTTTCCTGCGTCATATCGCCTCCCTCCCGTTCGTTGCCGCGCTGCCCTTGCTCGTGGGCTGCGGCCCCTCCCAAGCGCAGATCGACCCGAAGAACGTGGTGAACGTCTCGGTCCGGCCGGCGTCGGGGCAAATGCTGTTTTGCCCGGGCGACGCCTTCCAGGTCGAGCTCGTCGCCAAGCTGAAGGACGGCTCGTCCTGCAGCAACGTGGACCCGAACAAGGGGTGCATGGGGCAAAAGGACACGGTCATCTCCTCGGAGATGGTGCGGATCCAGGGCAGCTCGGGGGCTGTCGGCGGGGGCAATTTCATCTGGATGCCGGACAGGGACGTGCTCAAGACGGCTGACACGGGCATGGGCCTGCGCGGCTGGCTGGAATCGGCGACGAGCGGCAAATCGATGGAGGGCGAGGCCCAGCTCAAGCCCGTCTACGATTGCCAGATGGAGCAAAAGATCCGCGGCGGAAAGGGTCGCGAGGGCGAGCCGGGCGCGCCGGGGCCGGAGCTCACGGTCGCGATCACCACGCTCTCGACGCCGTTTTTCCCCGACGCCGCGCTCGTTCGTATCGATTGGCCGGGAAACCGCTTCTACATGATCAGCCCCTCCGCGGACAAACCCGTGCGGATCACGAGCATCGGCGGGGAAGGCGGCCACGGCAGGGAGGGCGCGCCCGGCATTCAGGGCAAGGATGGCAAGGACGCGACCGAGGATTGCGCCGAAGGCACGAACGGCACGGACGGCACGGAGGGCGGCCCCGGCGGACGCGGCGGCGATGGTGGCCCCGGCGGTTTGATCAAGGTCATCCTCGACGACGCGAACCCGGACAAACTCAAGGGACGTCTGTTGCTCGAGAGCGTCGGCGGGCCGGGCGGCGATCGTGGTCCCGGCGGCAAGGGCGGTTTCGGCGGCAAGGGCGGCAAGGGCGGCCCGCTCAAGGCCGGGGACGCCACATGCAAGCCGAAGGACGGCAAGAATGGGCAGCTCGGGCGAAGGGGTCCGAGCGGCGATGCGGGCCGACAGGGTCCGTCGGGGCCTGCGCCCGTGTTCGAGATGGGTCAGCGCAAGGTGATGTTCGCGAACGAGATCTCGAGCATCCAGCGGATCGAGGCGGGGAAGGGGAAATAACCCTTCAGAAGACGATTTTGATATCGCCGCTGGCGAAGGGCTCGCGCTGAAAGCGGCCGGAGATGTTCCGGCCGCTTTCGGCTTCAGGCAGTTCGATGCGAATCACGGCCGGCGCGCCCGGCACGATCCGCACGAGATCGGCGCCCGCGGTGAGCATGGTCTTCATGCGCGTCTTCCCGTCGAGCCAGAAGCTCACGTCTTGCTCGGGGTCGCAGGGCTCGCCCCAATCGATGGGCCTGGGGCCTCGATTGTCGAGCGTGAGCTCGACCGCCCCTGCGGAGACGGGCCGCAACGTCGCCACATACGATTTCCGGTCGCCGAGGACACGATATTCGACGACGTTGCTCTCCGCGCCGCCCCAGCGGCATTGAGCGCGGTACAGGCCGACGTCGCGCATGCTCCCGCACGCGGAGGAGGAGACGATCATTTCGTGGACGCCGCCGGGGGGAATCTCGATTTCCTCGGGCGGGTAGGGCCACGGAGCACGCGGAAGGAAGTTGAGCCACTGGCCTCGTTCGTCCGTCGTGAGCAGGCTCATCCCGTCCGGCTTCTCGCCCCGGACCGGCGTCGGGCCATGGTTCTCGATTTGCAATCGAAATTGGATCGAGGAGGGCTGGAGCGCGTAGGGCGTGTGCGCGTGGAGCGTGAGCCTGAGGGACACGGTTCGAGCCTCCCGGATCAGGGCCGGCCGAGCACGCTTTCAAGGGGCGTGAGCGGCGCGGTGGCGAGGTTCTTGCAGCCCGTGACGCGTTTGCCGGCGAGCGTGTAGCTCGCCACCGGCGGCTGCGTCTGCACCATGGAGACGCGCAGCTTCCCGCCGTCGAGCCGCGCTTCGAGAGGTTTGCCCCCGATCTCGGTGTACGGGACGATGCAGGTCGAGCGGGCGAGCGCGACGTCGTATTCGTTCCCCGCCGGCGGGTTCG
Organism: Polyangium jinanense; assembly: GCF_028435265.1. Lineage (GTDB taxonomy): Bacteria > Myxococcota_A > Polyangia > Polyangiales > Polyangiaceae > Polyangium > Polyangium jinanense. The sequence continues at coordinate 504,132 of NZ_JAGTJK010000002.1, forward strand.
GCCGCAGCCGATCCTCCACGCCGAAGACCTCGGTTTTTCCGGGCAAAGCGCGGAGCACGAAGCGGGCCTCGCCCTCCTCGTATCCTTGGACCGCAAACGGTTTGGCGTCGCGGATCCGCATTTCGAGCCGGTCGCCGACGAGGACCGCGTCGTATTCGCGGCCGCTCTCGCTCCGCCAGCGCCCGGCGAGCGCAAGCAGAGGGTTTTTCGGGGCCACGCTCGGCGCCGCGCTCGCGGGCGCTCCCGCGCTTGCAGCGGGCTCCACCGCGGGCGGGCCCTTGGCCTCCGCGCGCCGATCGTCCTTCGGCGCGCCGAACAAGCCGAGCGAATAGGAGATACCGAGCCCAGCGAGGGCCGCGATCCCCACGGTGAGCGCCACGGCGAGCCCACGCTTCGAGGTCGGTTCGTTCCCGGGTGCCGTGACCACCGAAGCCTCCGCGGTCTGCGGGACACCCGGCGGCGCCGTGACGTTCGCGTAGAGCGGCGCCGCCGGCGTGGTCAGGTGGAGCGGCGCGGCGGGCGCGGTGCGGCCGGACAACCCCTGGCCCTGCATGTCGAGCGCCGCGAGGATCTCCTCGCACGAGCCGAACCGATCCTCACGACGTTTTTCGGCGCAGCGCTCGGCGACGGCCTCGAGCCAGGCGGGCACGTCCGGCCGCCGCGCGCGGATCTTCGGCAGCGGCTCCCTCACGTGCGACGTCATGATCATGTAATGGCTCTCGCCGTCGAACGGGACCTGCCCGACGAGCAGCTCGTACAGCACGATGCCGAGCGAATAGACGTCGACCCGTTTGTCGAGGTCCTTCTTGCCGGTGCATTGCTCGGGCGACATGTAGAGCACCGAGCCGATGACGCCCTCGGTGTTTCCCTTGCCCTTCTGCGCGTCGCTCTCCTCCTTGGCGATGCCGAAATCCGTGACCTTGACGATGCCGTCCTTGCCGCGGATGAGCACGTTCGCGGGCTTCAAGTCGCGGTGGATGATGCCCTCGGTGTGGGCCGCGGCGACGCCCTGCACGATGGGGCGGAAGAGCGCGAGCGCCTCGGCGACGGAGAGCGGCGTGCCCGATTTCGCGTAGCGCGCGATGCGATCTTCGAGGGTCTCGCCCTCGATGAACTGCATGACGAGGCAGAGCCCGTCCTCGTCGGAGACGACGGCATTGAGGCGCACCACGTTCGGGTGGTCGATCCGGGCGAGCGCGCGGCCCTCGGCGAGGATGCGGTCCCGGAAATCCTTGCGATGCGCGTATTCGGTGCGGATGGCCTTCACGACGACGGGCACCTCGGTGTGCACGTCGCGCGCGAGCCAGACGACGCCCATGCCACCCTCCCCGAGGGGTTTTTCGAGGGCGTACTTCCTGTCGATGATCGAGCCGGGAGCGAGTTCTTTCATGGAACATCCACACAGCAACGGAATCCGGTGGTCTCGTTCGAGGCATTGCGCGCCCCGCCGCCAGCCGTCGGGCAATCGAGGTCCGAGGTGATGCTTTCGTATCCGCCGCCGCGCCGGCGACACGTGTCGTTCTCCCCCGTCGACCCGTCGCAGACGTCCTCCCACTCCCAGACGTTGCCGCTCATGTCGAAGAGGCCCGGCAATCCGCCCTCGCAGGAGAGCTGCGTCCCGGCCTCGTGGGAGCTGCCGACCATTGCATCGTGGCCATTGCATGCGGCCGGGTTGTACGTGTTGCCGTAGGGAAAGACGAACTCGCCGGAGCGGCTACAAGCGTTGTGCCACTGGCTCACGGCAGCATTGTTGATCTCGAAATACGGGACCGGCCCGCCGCCGATCTTCCCGCAGAGCCGCTTTCCGTGCGATTTGCAGAAGGCGTAGGCATCGCACCAATCGACGAACGCGACGGGGCGATCGTTCGCGGGTGGCGTCATTCCATTGGGCACGAAGCTCGTGTTGAAGGCGCATTCGGGGGTCTGCTTCTCTTCATTCGCGTTGGCCGAGGAGAGCCAGGCCGCATACTGGCTGTTCGTGACCTCGGTGCTGTCGATGCAATAGTTCCCGGACGGGGACGCCACGGGCACCATCGTCGGCGTGTTCGGCGCCTGGGGGCAGACGATCACGCCGCCGCTCCCACCGCCGCCGCCGGCGCCCCCGCTCCCGCCCGTGCCTCCGCTGCCGTCGCCGCCCTCGCCGCCCGCGCCGCCGGTCGTGGTGAGGTTCGGCGCGCACGCCACGACGAGGGCCCCGAGGCCAAGCCTGACGGCTCGCGCGCCCCACGCCCTCGCCCCTTCGACAAAACGTTCGCCGGACCTCACGACGCGGCCGAGGGTAGCGCAGAACGAAGCCCGATCCCACCCGACCTTGCCGCGGCGTGGGCCGCGCTCAGAGCGGCTCGAACCGCATGCGGCAGCTCGTGACGCCCCGGACCGTGAGCCCGCAATTCCACGTGGGCTCCTGGGTCACGTGGATCGCCCCGACCCGAGGCACGAGCTCTTCGAACGCGATGCGAGTCTCGGCGCGGGCGAGCGGGGCGCCGAGGCAGAAATGGATGCCGTGCCCGAACGCCACACTCGGCTTCCGATCCCGGTCGACGTCGAATCGATCCGCGTGCTCGTATCGCGTCTCGTCGCGGTTCGCCGAGGCGAGGAGCGCCGCGACGACGGCGCCTGCGGGCAGGGGAACCCCCGCGATCTCGGTGTCTCGGGTCGCGACACGCAGCGTCACGTGTACGGAGGGGTCGAAGCGCAGCGCCTCCTCCACGAAGTGCGGGATCACGGACGGTGCTTCGCGCAGGCGCGCGAGCAACTCGGGGCGCTCGGCGAGGATGCGCAGCGAATTCACGAGGAGGTGTGTCGTCGTCTCGAAGCCGGCGACGAACAGGACGAACATGAAGCTCATCAGTTCCGCTTGGTCGAGGCGACGCCCGTCGATCTCTGCGTCGAGCAGATCACTCGCGAGATCGTCACGCCGCGCGCGCCTGCGGTCCTCGAAGACCTCCTCGAGGTACTGCCCGAGCTCCGCGATGGAAGCGACGATGCTCGGGCGCAAAGCCTCGGGTGTCCCGGGGCTGATGGCCACGATGGTCTCCGACCAGGTGCGAAACTTGTCGCACGCGTCGTCCAGGCCGAGCAGGTTGCCGATGACCTGCGCGGGCAAGGTCGTGGCGAGATCGTCGCAGATGTCGACCTCGAGGCCACGGCTCGCGCGCTCGGCGAACGCGCCGGCGACCTTGCGGGCGAGCGGCTCGACGCGTGGCAGGACGCGCAAGGTGAACGCGTGGTTGACGAGCGAGCGGATGGCCGTGTGTCGCGGCGGGTCGAGCAGGACCAGCGAGTCGGTGAGCGGGTTGTACCCGGCCCAGGGCTGCTCGGTCGCCGCGCGGAGGCCTTGCGACGAGAAGACAGCGGGGTTCTTCAGGACGGACACGACGTCGTCGTACCGGCTGATCGCCCATATCTCGCCCGGGTCGATGACCGAGACCGGCGCCGCGCGGCGGAGCTCGGCGTAGTACGGGTACGGGTTCGCACGGACCTGGGGATCGAGGAGATTCAAGCGTGCCATCGGCGACCTCGTGACGTGTGATGCGCCTCCCTCGGAGGGGGCGTTATCGCAGTCAGAGAAGATATAGCGCCAGCGTACCTTGGTGACGCACAGGTCCACGCGCTTGAAAGCCTTGCTCCTCGGGAGTATCTACGCCGCCGGAGGCGTCTCTCGGACGCTCGAACTCCGCGTCATGGCTTTCGTTCGGTCCTCGGTGCTCTCCCTCGCGCTTCTGGCCGCCCTCTCGTCGGGCTGCAAGACGCGTTATGCCGTGGGAGATAAAATTCTCGTCGAGTGGGAACAGAACGTCTACCCGGCGGTCATCCTCGAGACCCAGGGGCCGACGAAGTTCAAGGTCCACTACGAGGGGTACGACGCGATCTGGGACGAGGTCGTGCCGCGCGAACGCGTGAGGGGTTTGGCCGAGGGCACGATCGTGCACCCCGAGCCGCCGCAGAAGGTGCGCGCGAAGGCGCTCGCCGCGGCACAGACGAACATCTACAAGATCGGCGATCGCGTGCGCGTCGAGTGGCACGGCACGATGTACCCGGCCGTGATCGTCGGCATCGTGGGGCAGGAGCGTTACCGCATCCACTTCGAGGGCTACGGCGACGAGTGGGACGACACCGTGGGCCTCGCCCGCATCCAGCCTCGCTAGCGCGGGTTTGCCCGCATGCCCCTCACCCTCGAGAGGCCGGCGCCGAGCGCGGGCCCGTCCTTGCCGCAGCTCGACGCGCTGCGCGGCGTGGCGATCCTCGCCGTCTTCGTCCAGCACCTCGGCGATCGATTCCTCCCGCTCGTGCGCGGCGCGGTGGAGGCGCGCGCGCCGGCGCCGCTCGTGCCGTGGATCCTGACGGTGCTCCACCACGCGTGGTGGGGCGTCGATCTCTTCTTCGTGCTCTCGGGCTTTTCGCTCGGGCTCTCGTGGATCCGTTCTGGAGGACAAACCCCGCGCGACTTCTTGCTCCGGCGCGCGGCGCGCATCCTGCCCGCGTACTGGGTCGCGCTCGTGGTGACGCTCGCCTTTCATCGCGGCGTGCTCGGCGCGCCCTCGTTCGCCGCCTCGCTCGCCGCGCATCTGTTGGTGCTCCAAGGATATGTGTCGCCAGGCGGGATCGTGATCATCGGGGCGACGTGGTCGCTCACCACGGAGGCGTGCTTTTATTTGGTCTTTCCGTGGCTCGCGCCCCTCGTCCTCAAGGAGGGCCGGCGCGCGCTCTGGATCGGCGCGGGGATCGTGATCGCAAGCTGGCTCGTGCGCATGCTGCTCCACGCGATCGTGCTCGAACCGGGGATCCACACGGGGCTGCTCGAAGCGACGCAGCGGCGGTGGATCCCGAGCCGGCTCGATCAGTTCGTGCTCGGCGCGCTCGCGGCGCGGGCGTTCGTCACGCTTTCACGATCCGAGCGCGCGGCCGCATGCGCGCCGTATGCGCTCGCCGCGTGCGTGCCCGCGCTCGTGATCGCGTTCCGGCTCGAGGGGCTTCATTACCTCGAACCGGGCGGCGGCGCGCCGTATGCGCTGCTCTCGCTCGTGACGGCGGCGCTCGTTCTTTCGGCGGTCCTCTGCCGCGGCCGCGCGCTCGTGATCGTCGCGCCGCGCCCGCTCGCCTTCGTTGGAATCGTGAGCTACGGGGTGTTTCTCTTTCATCAGCTCGCGCTCGGGCTCTCGGATCTCGAACCCTCGGCGCCGCCAACTTGGAAGAACCTCGCGCGGACCGCGTCGTTCGCGCTGGTCGCCTCGGTGATCGTGGGCTACGCATCGTGGGTGCTCGTCGAGCGCCCTTCGATGCGGTGGGCGAGCCAGAAAAGAAGGGAAACTCGTCCCTCACCGGCGTGACGAGACGGTGTCAGCCGGCACGCCAGTCCACTTTCCTCTGGCGTGACCGCCGGCTACCGATTATAGCGCGCCGCGTTTTTTGCCGAGAGCCGCCCTCCCCCGGTAGGCGGCAGGAGTCCTCTTCGTGATCAGCGATCTGTCCAGGCTCAGGAACATAGGAATCAGCGCCCACATCGACTCGGGGAAGACCACGCTGACCGAGCGCATCCTCTTCTACACGAAGAGGATCCACGCCATTCACGACGTGAAGGGCAAGGACGGCGTCGGCGCGAAGATGGACTCGATGGACCTCGAGCGCGAGCGCGGGATCACCATCCAGTCCGCGGCCACGCACTGCACCTGGGGCAACACCCAGATCAACATCATCGACACGCCCGGCCACGTCGACTTCACCATCGAAGTCGAGCGTTCGCTCCGCGTGCTCGATGGCGCGATCCTGGTGCTCTGCTCGGTCGCAGGCGTGCAGTCGCAGTCGCTCACGGTCGATCGCCAGATGCGCCGCTACGGCGTCCCGCGCATCGCGTTCGTCAACAAGTGTGACCGCGCTGGCGCGAACCCGCTCCGCGCGCGCGACCAGCTCCGCGAGAAGCTCAACCTGAACCCGGTGCTCTTGCAGCTCCCGATCGGCCTCGAGGACAAGTTCGAGGGCGTCGTCGACCTGATCAAGATGAAGGCGTTCCGGTTCGAAGGCGCGAACGGCGAGAAGATCCTCGAGTCGGACATTCCGGCCGGCATGCAGGCCGAGGCGCAGAAGTGCCGCGAGGAGATGCTCGACTCGCTGAGCATGTTCTCCGACGAGCTCACCGAGGCGATGCTCGAGGAGAAGGTCACCGAGGACCTCATCAACAAGGCTGTCCGCTCGGCCACGGTGAACCTCAAGATCGTGCCCGTGATGATGGGTTCGGCCTACAAGAACAAGGCCGTGCAGCTCCTGCTCGACGGGGTCACGAAGTTCCTGCCCTGCCCGACGGACATCACGAACCACGCCGTCGACCTGGAGAAGGACGAGGCGAAGATCACGCTCGAGAGCGACGCGGACAAACCGCTCGTCATGCTCGCGTTCAAGCTCGAGGACGGCCGCTTCGGCCAGCTCTCGTACCTGCGCGTCTACCAGGGCACGATCTCGAAGGGCAAGGAGATCACGAACACGCGCACGGGCAAGCGCCACAAGGTCGGCCGCCTCGTCCGCATGCACGCCGACGAGATGGAGGACATCGAGAACGCGGGCGCCGGCGACATCGTCGCGATGTTCGGCGTCGACTGCAACTCGGGTGACACGTTCACCGACGGCACGCTCAGCGTGGCCATGACGAGCATGCACGTGCCCGATTCGGTCATCTCGTTGACCGTGACGCCGAAGGACAACAAGGCGCAGGTCAACATGTCGAAGGCGCTGAAGCGCTTCACGAAGGAGGACCCGACCTTCCGCGTGGGCAGCGATCCCGAGACGAACGAGACGGTCATCCACGGCATGGGCGAGCTGCACCTCGACGTGTACATCGAGCGCATGAAGCGCGAGTACGGGGCCGAGGTGGTGACGAGCCCGCCGCGCGTCGCGTACCGCGAGACGATCACGCGCAGGATCGATTTCAACTACACGCACAAGAAGCAGACCGGCGGCTCGGGTCAGTACGGCAAGGTCGCGGGCTTCATGGAGCCCTGCGACGAGGCGTACGAGTTCGTCGACGACATCACGGGCGGCTCGATCCCGAAGGAGTTCATCCCCTCCTGCGACAAGGGCTTCCGCTCGATGCTCGCGAAGGGCCTCGTCATGCAGGCGCCCGTGACGGGCGTGCGCGTGACGATCAACGACGGTGCGGCCCACGCGGTCGACTCCTCGGACATCGCGTTCCAGGAGGCAGCGCGCGGCGCGTGGCGTGAGGCCTACCCGAAGGCGGGTCCGCAGATCCTCGAGCCGCTCATGAAGGTGGCCGCCGAGAGCCCGAGCGAGTTCCAGGGCGGCGTCGTCGGCATCCTGATGCAGCGCCGCGGCATCATCATCGGCACGACGGAGTCGGACGGCTTCTGCCGCGTCGAGGCAGAGGTCCCCCTCGCCGAGATGTTCGGGTTCTCGACCATCCTTCGCTCCGCGACGCAGGGCAAAGCTGAGTTTACCATGGAGTTCTCCCGGTACGCTCCGGTCCCCGGAGCGATCGCGGAGGAGCTCATCAAGAAGCACAAAGAAGAGCAGGCGAAGAAGGGGAAGTGAGGGCACCGATGTACCGCAAAGAGGTCAACGAGCGGAGCCCCATGCGGGTCTTCGAGAAGTCGATGCACGGCGGCCTGGGCCGCGGGAACGTGGGCGTCGTTCTCTCGCGCGCGGGCGTCGGCAAGACGGCGCTCCTCGTGCAGATCGCGCTGGACGATCTGCTGCGTGACCGGCGCGTGCTGCACATCTCGACGGAGCACGCCGTCGATCACGTGCGCGCTTACTACGACGAGCTGTTCCACGACATCGCCACGTACACGAAGCTCGCCGAGCCCGAGTCCGTGCGCCTCGATCTGGAGCGTCACCGGCTGATCTTCTCGCTCCTCGGTCACGCGAACACGACCGAGGGCGCGTCGTCGTCGATGAAGAAGCTCGTCGACACCGTGGCGTTCGCCCGCGAGATCGCGCACTTCTCGCCGGACGTGATCATCGTCGACGGCTTCGACTGCGCGCACGCGACCGAGGCGATGATCGACACGCTGAGCGCGCTCGCGCGGGATCACTCGGCCGAGCTCTGGCTCTCGACGACGACGAAGGCCGGCGAGGCGACGGCGGGCTCGGCGCCCGCGCCGGTCGATCGGTTCTTCGACAAACTCGGCGTCGTGGTCTTCCTCGACCCCGAGAAGGACGTCGTGCGCCTGCGCCTGTTGAAGGATCACGACAACAAGGAGATCGCCGATCTCTCGCTCCGCCTCGAGCCGCACACGATGCGGATCATCGACGCGGACATCCCGCCGGCCTCCGAGCGCCCGCGCGATGCCAAGCGCTTCCGCCTGTACTCGGGCGGCGCGAAGGGCGCGGAGGCGGCGTTCGGCGCGTGTGCGGAGCGCTGGGGCCTCACGGAGACGAACTACAGCTTCGAGGGCCACACGCTGCGCGAGCGCACGCGCGGCGTGCAGGTGCTGAGCGAGGCGGACCTGCGCCGCGGCGACTTCAGCCTGGTCTACGTGTCGAAGCGCCTCGGCCGCGTGCTCAGCGAGATCCCGCTGGTGCGCAACGTGCTGCAGACGATCTGGTACCAGATCAACGCGGCGCGCGAGGTGTTCGTCGTCGGCCAGATCCAGGACGATGGCACCGTGCGCGGCGGCACGGGCTGGGGCGCGGAGCTCGCGCGCCTCTGGAAGAAGCCGCTCTACGTCTTCGATCAGCAGAAGCGGACCTGGTTCCGCTGGAGCGGGACGGCGTGGGAGATGGCGACGCTGCCGATGATCAAGAGCGAGGCCTTCGCTGGCATCGGCACGCAGAACCTGACCGACGACGGCAAGCAGGCGATCGAGGAGCTCTTCCAGCGGTCGTTCGGCGACCCGCCCTCGAAGCGCGACTGACGTAGATCGCGGTAAGCAAAAACCCCCAGCATGCTTCGGCCTGCTGGGGGTTTTCTTTTTCGGGGCCTGCTCGTGATACAAGGGCTCCCGTGTCGTCGTCGGAAGACCATTCGACCTCCCATATCGTCCAGTCGCTGCTCGCCAACCTCGCCATCGCGGCGGGCAAGGGCGTGGTCGCGTTCCTGACGGGCTCGGGCGCGCTGCTCGCCGAGACGCTGCACTCGGCGGCGGACTGCGGCAATCAGCTCCTGCTCCTGCTTGGCGTGAACCGGGCGCGGAAGAAGCCGGACGCGTCGCACCCGCTCGGCTACGGGCGCTCGCTCTACTTCTGGTCGTTCCTCGTCGCGCTGCTCCTGTTCTCGGGCGGCGGCGTGTTCTCGATCTACGAAGGGATCCACAAGCTCGGCCACCCCGAGCCCGTGGAGAAGGTGCACCTCGGCCTCGGCATCCTCGGGTTTTCCCTGCTGCTCGAGGGCGGCGCGACGCTTTCGAACATCCGCGAGATGAACAAGCGCCGCGGGCAGAAGCCGTTCTTCCAGTACCTGAAGGACACGAAGGACTCGGACCTCGTCGTCGTCTTCGGCGAGAACGCGGCGGCCTCGCTCGGCTTGATCCTCGCGTCGCTCGCGCTGACGGCGGCGTGGCTCACGCACGATCCGAAGTGGGACGCGATCGGCAGCATCGCGATCGGGCTCGTGCTCGTGGCGGTGGCGGTCTTCCTCGCGGTGGAGATCATGTCGCTCCTGATCGGCGAGTCGGCTGATCCGGAGGTCGAGGTGGCGGTGCGGCAGACGGTCGCGGCGCACCCGAAGATCGATCGGGTGCTGCACGTGATCACGGTGCAGCAAGGGCCTGGCGAGGTGCTCGTCTGCGTGAAGGTGAGCTTCTACGACGGCGTGACCACGAACGAGGTCTGCGCGGCGATCAACGAGTTCGAGGCGTCGCTGCGCAACCGCCGGTCCGACGTACGCTGGTGCTTCGTCGAGCCGGACATTCCCCGCACGGCGCAGGTGGCCTGAGAGGCTGCCTTTTGCATCGACCGCATCGCGGTTGATGCACCAAAGGTCCAGGGCTGCGCCCTGGTTCGGGTCCAGGGGCGAAGAGCCCCTGGTCGGGCCCGGGGTGAAACCCCGGCGCTACGCTGTGGCGACAGCCCCCTTCCGAGAATCAGGCGTACTTTTCGATGACCTTCGAGAGGCGCGGGATGGCCTCCTCGACGTGCTTCTTGGCCGTGCCGCGCAGCGATTCGTAGGTCGAACGGACGAGCGCGTTTTTCGCGTTTTTCGATTTCGCGTCGGTCACGGAGAGCAGGGCGTCCGCGACGCGCCCGCGGTTGTCCTGGAAGAATTTGACGGGATTGCCGGCGGAGACGCCCTCGGCCCAGATCGGGTCCACCTTCGTGGCCATCTCGGGCAGGAGCGACTCGATGACGTGCGGAATGAAGCCGGGCTTGATGCCCTTGATCGCCTTGTAACCGGCCTTCAGCGGCAACGCGGCGAGCCCCTTCGACGCGACCTCTTCGTCGATCAGCGTGGCGCAGTCGGAGATGATCCGACCCTTCTTGTCCTTGTCCGCGAGCGCATCGGAAAGTCCCATTCTTTTTTCCTCCAATTCGTAGAAGCGCGGCCTTCCTAGCACATGCACCGCGTCATGCGCGAGTTTCACGCCCCGCGCGAAACGCGTGCGTCCGCCCCGAGCAAGCACCTTTTGTCGCGACCCTCGCTGAGCTCGGCGCATCGAATGGACATGCGCGTTCGCTTCAAGTTGGTAACATGAGGCACTAGCTGATCCTACGGCTTGGATTCGGGGGGATCCAATGAGTTCGAGTTGCAGCGTCTGTGGGGGGACCCGGGAGGGCGAACGCCCGGGGACGGAGGGGACGATCTGTCCCCGGTGTGTGTCGGAGGTGTTTGCCGTGCGTTTTCGGAGTCGAACGGACAACTCGGACGACGATCCGACATGCAACTGGGCGCCCGGCAAGGGCCGCGAGGGGCCGCGGAGCGTGCGGGATCGGATTGATGATCTGCAGGAGCTCGCGGACCAGTCGCGTTCGTCGAAGCTGCCGCCACCGCCGCCCGATTTCGGCGAGGTGTCGATGAGCATCCGCGCGGCGATCCGCGGCATCGACCTGTTCCCGGCGCGCGCGGCGGCGCCACCGCCACCGCCGACCCCGGCGAGCAGCGACGCCCCGCGCGAGCGGGAGCCGACCTCGTCGCGTCCGCGGCCGATCACGTTCGACCGGATGCTCCTGGCGGTGGCCGTGGGCGGGTCGCTCGTGATGGGGTACAAGGTCGGCGAGGAGCGAGCGGCGCGGTCGGGGCGTTCGTCGCTGTCGGCGCCGGAGCTCGCGGGCAAGGTGTTGCCGGACGCGACGGAGCGGGCGCATCGGATCGCCACGAACTTCCAGCTGGCGATGACGCCGCCGCGCGCGGAGGAGCCGGTGAAGACGCTCCCCGACGCGAAGCCTACGCCGATGCCCGCGCCGAGCTGGCAGAGCCACGCGCCCCGGGCGAATCGGAATGCGGCGCCCGTCGCGAAGGCGCCCGCGCCTGCGCCCGCGGCGGAGGCCGAAGAGGAGCCGACGCCCTCGGTGCCTCCGCCTACGAGGTCGCTCGTCGAGGCGATGGCGGAGGCGGTCAAAGCGAAGCCTTGAATTTCGCGTGCCCTTTTCGCGACGCGGCCGCGAGCGAAAAGGGCACGAGCAGCATCTCTTGATACGTACTTAGAGCTGTCACGTCTTACCTTCGAGAGAACGACATGCGCTTTCTTGCACCTCACATTCGCCGCCGTCCATTCAATCCCCGCCACGAACGGAGGCCCGTCCCGGCCGATCCCTGGTCTTTTACGACGAACGAATACATGGAGAGCGTGACGTTCGTCGAGTTTGTCTTGGCCGATTTCGAGGACGACGAGGAGTGTTACGGGCCCGGTTCCGCCGCGGACGCGCATATGACGGGCGCGCGTGTGGCCCGGGCGCGGCGCATGGGGCGGCCGCGTGCGGGGCTCCGCCGGCGCGCGGCGGGGTGAGGCGTCAGCGCGGGCAGTCCACGTCGGGATTCTTGCGGTCGGAGGGCGCGCCGGAGTCCTCGAGCCCGAGGATGCCCACGAGGAGGCCGAGGGTCCCGATGGACTCCTCCAGCGCCGGCAAACGGTCGAGGTTTCCTTGTAGGCCGATCGTGACGTAGGTGAGCGAGCGGCACAGAACGAGGGCCTTCGGATCGTAGGTCTTGCGCACGGGGATCCCGGCCGCGAGCATTCCGTACAGGCCGACGTTTCCGTACGTGGCGTCTTCGAGGGTCTGCAATCCGAGGGAGAGGCCGGCGGTCCCGAGGATCGCTAGTTTCGCGTCCGTCGAGCCCACGAAAATCCCCGGCCGCATTCCGAGGCCGAACCCGAGCGGCGATCCGCGCAGGTAGGCCCCCGAAGCGAGGCCCCACCGCCGCGCGGTCTCGGCGAGCGGCCTGCGGTTGGTGAGGTCGTCCGCGGGCTGCATGTCCACGTACATGTTCGCGTTTGCCTCGACGCCGCCCACGGGCGTGCCGTCGCGCGACGCTACCGTCGGCCCGAGCTGCGTGTGTCCGAGAACATTACAACCCGTGACGAGCAGCGCGAGCGCGAAGAGTGGGGCGGGGGAGGCGAAGCTCATTTCAATACTTCGACCAGGGCGTGGGCATGAAGAGCAGGACGAAGACGACGAGCGAGAGGACCGCGATGCCGCGGCGCACGGGCGAGAGCTCGCCGGGCTCCGTCGGGGGATGGTCCTTGCCGCCGAGCCGGCCGAGCAGGTGGACCAGGACGAACCACACGAGCCACGAGATCGAATTGCCGACCGCGTCGCCGATGCCCTCGCCGGCCCGCAGCGCCGGGGGCAGGAAGCGGGCGAGGTTCAGGAGGAACATGCCGAGCATCGTCACGTGGACGATCCGGGCATAACGATTTTGCTTTTCGCCGAAGAGGGCGTACGCGATGTGCCCGCCGTCGAGCTGGCCGACGGGGACGAGGTTCAACATGGTGACGAAGAGCCCGACCCAGCCGGCGAACGCGGGGCCATTGAGGAAGACGTCGTGCCCCGGGGGAATTGTGCCGAGGGCGAGGCGCTTCAGGGCGAAATAGAGGAGGCATTGCCCCTCCTGGATGCCCTCCTCGGGAATGGGCAGGACGGGCGAGGTGCGCAGGCCGTAGAGGATCACCGGAATGGCGACGAGGAGCCCGGCGAGCGGGCCGGCCGCGCCGATGTCGAGCAAGGCATTGCGGCTCTTGATGCGGCCGCTCATGCCGATGACCGCGCCCATCGTGCCGAACGGGCTCAGGAGCGGGAGGGGAATGAAAAAAGGGAGCGAGGCGGGGACTTTGTGGAGGCGCGCCGCGAAGTAATGGCCGAGCTCGTGCGTCAGCAGGATGGCCATGAGCGGAACGGTATAAGTCCACGCGCGAAGCACGCCGCGGAGCTGCTCGGCGAACGGCGCTCCCTCGGGGACGAGGCCGTTCGAGAGGGCGAAGGTGACGAGCGTCGAGGCGATGGTCAGGACGAGGAGGAGCAGGTTTTTCTGCCACCGGAGCGGGCCCGCGGCGGGCGCGGGGTCGGCATAGGGATCGGGCAGAGGCGCCTCGGCCGCGGGGGGAAGGTCGGTCGTCTCGGCTTGGTCCCTTTGCATCGGGCGTAGCGTGGCTGGCATCCGTCCTTCGCTCAAGCCGGATCGCTCGGCCGCGGCAGGCCCGCGACGTCGAGCGCCGCGCGCCAGTCGTCGGGCGTGTTGAGGTTTCGCAAGGCGAGGATTTCGTCGCCGGAAAGGGAAAGGCCCGGCGCCTCGCGGAGCCGATCTTCGGGGACGACGAGGGTGCGCACGCGCTCGAACAGGAAAAACGGGCGGAGTCGATCTTCAGCGAGGAGGTGGTCGATCTCGGATTTTACCGAGACGCCGTAGACGGCCGCGAGCGGGTGGTAATGGCCGCCGGCGCGAGGAACGGCGACGTCGTGCGCAGAGCCACGGAGATCCCAGAGAAAACGCACGAGCGCGGGATCCACGAAAGGCGCGTCGGTGGAGGAGACGTATGCGGCGTCCGCTTTGCCGGCGAGCGCCGCGAGGCCGACCGCGATGCCCTGGAGAGGTCCGCGGCCCTCGACGGGGTCTTCGGCGATGGCGACGTCGGGCGGGAGAGGTGGGAGCGCTTGCCCAGGGGCGCAGACGACGACGAGGGGCGCGGCGACGTCGACGAGGCGACGCACGACGCGCTGGAGGAGGACCTCGTCGCCAAAGGGGAGCCAGGCCTTGGGGCGGCCCATGCGGCTGCTGCGGCCGCCCGCGAGGACGACGGCGCCGAGGCTGGGGATGACGCCTCCGCTCATGCGAGGAGTCCTCGGTCGCGCAGCGCGGCGCGGGCCGGTTCGGATGCGAGCTCGGCGAGGAAGGCGCGCACGGCGGGACGGGCGAGGCGGTTTTTGGGGACGACGAAGTCGAAGCGCTCCTCGCCGAGCGGAAGGAAGCCGAGGCCACGATCCCGCGCGACGATGTCGATCGCGATGCCAAAATCGGCGCGGCCTTGCGCGACGGCCGCGGCGACGGCGCGGTGGGACGAGGCCTCGACGGAGTGGCCGGCGGGGCGCGCATCGCCGAGGAGGCGATCGTAGAGCGCGCGGGTGCCGCTGCCGCGGTTTCGGTTGATCATCACGATGCCTTCGGCGCACGCGGCCTCGCGGACGGCGTCCTCGGCGCGCTTGCCCTCGAAGCGCGGATCGCCGGGGCGGAAGACGACGCCTTGCATGCGGCCGTAGCCGCGGATGAGCTCGATGCCGGGGCTGAGGAAGGGTTCGTTGTAGGTGCCGGTGTTCGGGTCGTAGAGGTGCACGCCGGCGAGGTCGCATTCGCCGCGGCGCACGGCCGCGAGGCCGGCTTCGCTGCCGACGGCGATGAGCTTGCTCGTGATGCCACGCGCGGCCAGGCGGCCGAGCAGGACGTCGAGGCCGACGCAATGGCTGCCGATGACGACGAGATCGACCTGCCGCGGGCGGGATCCGGCGATGGGGTGGATCACGACGGTGTCGCCGGCGTCGAGCATCTCGACGTGCTCGTCGACGATGAAGAAGCCGTCGGCTTGCGAGAACGTGGTGACGGAGCCCGAGCCCTTGCCGATGGGATACGCGACGCGCTCGCCGTGCTCGTCCGGGACGAGGCGCACGAGCACGTACTCCGTGCGGCCGTGCTCGCTCGTGACGCGGAACGGCAAGCGCGCCGCGACCGTGTCGTCCGCGCGCTCGGAGAGGCCCGCGAAGGCGCGGATGACGGGCGCGACGAACTCGTGGAACGTGAAGATCGCCGAGGTCGGAAAGCCAGGGAGGACGACGACGGGTTTGCCGGCGGAGACCGCGAGGCAGAGAGGTTTGCCAGGCTTGAGCGCGACGCCGTGCACGACGATGCCGGGCGGTTCGAGGGCCTCGGCGAGGACACGCGCGTTGAGGTCGCCGGGTCCTTTCGAGGTGCCGCCCGAGAGGAGCACGACGTGCGCTTCGGCGAGGCAACGCGCGAGGGCTTCGCGCACGGAGGTTTCGTCATCGGGCACGATGCCGGCGAGGATCGGCTCGCCGCCGGCTTCGCGGACGGCGTCGGCGAGGATGCGCGCATTCGAATCGTAGACAGAGCCCGGCGGGAGAGGTCGACCCGGCGGAACGATCTCGTCGCCCGTCGAGAGGATCGCCACGCGAGGCCGTGCGAGCACGGCGACACGGTCGAGGCCGATCGCCGCGAGGACGCCCGTCTCCCGCGAGGTGAGCCGCTCCTTCGCGCGAAGCACGACCTCACCCTGCGCGACGTCGGTGCCCGCGTAGGTGATCCATCGGCCGGGGATCGTGGCCTTCGTGATCAGCACGTCGTCGCCGTCGAGGAGCGTATGCTCGACCATGACGATCGCGTCGGCGCCGCGCGGCACGGCGCCGCCCGTGGGGATCGCGAGGGCCGTGCCCGGCTCGACGGTGACGTCGGGAATGCGGCCCATCGCGACGACCGCGGGCAAGCGTCGGAGCCGACGCGGCTCGTGTTCGCTCGCGCCGAAGGTGTCGGCGGCGCGCACCGCGTATCCATCGACGTTCGAGCGATCGAAGCCGGGCACGTCGATGGGGCTCGCGACGTCCTCGGCGAGCAAGCGCCCGAGCGCCGCGTCGAGCGGGACGACCTCGATGCCGATCGCGCCGAGCTCGCCGATCGCCGCGCGGAAGCGCCGCTCGGCCTCGTCCCGGTCCACGACGTTGAGGAACTGCGCTTGCTTCACGACGCCCCCCCGAGGTCAATCGTACAGGAAGACCTCGACCTCCTCGCCCTCGCCATGGCCCTCGCTGCCGGCCGGGACGAGCACGACGCCGTCCGCGCGGGTCGTGGAGGAGAGAATCGACGCGCCGCTCGTCATGAGCGGCGTCACGAGCGCGCCGTCGTACTGCACGCGGACGTAATCCACGCGGCCGAGCTCGGAGACGATCTTCGCGACGAGCCGGCCCTTTCCACGCGCGTGAGGCCATGCGCGAGGCAGGCCGCCGAACGCGCGGATCGTTGGACCTGCAAAGAACTCGTACGCACACAAACAAGAGACCGGGTTGCCCGGCAGGAGGAAGACGGGGCGCGGGCGATCGCGGCCGGGGACGAAGCCGAAGCCGGCCGGGCTCGACGGGCGCATCGCCACGCCGTGCACCGTGACCTCGCCGATCTCGGCGAGCGCGAGCGGCGCGTGATCCTCGGGGCCCACGGACGAGCCGCCGGAGACGAGCACGACGTCCTCGTCGCCCCCGGCGATCGCGTCGCGCACGAGCTCGTACCGATCGACCGCGCGCACCGTGGGCGAGAGCGCGCCGCCGTCCCGCGCGACGAGCGCCGCGAGCACCACGCTGTTCGAGTCCACGATGCACGATCCCTCGGGCATGCTGCCCGGCGCGAGTAGCTCGTCCCCCGTGATCACGACCCGCACGCGGGGCCTGCGCACGACCGGCACGAGGCCCGCGCCGACGCTCGCCAGAAGGCCCACGTCCTGCGGCCGGAGCTTGCGGCCTCGCCGCGCCACGATCGTCCCGGCCGGCACGTCCTCGCCGATCCCACTCACGTGCTTGCCGGGCGACACGGGCTCCGCGACGGAGACGATCGTCTGACCGTCCCGCGTGATCTCCTCAGCGCGCTCGGCCATGAGGATCGCGTCCGCGCCTTCGGGCACCGGCGCACCCGTCGTGATGCGCACGGCCTCGCCGCGACGGAGCGCGCCTGCGAACGGCCTTCCCGGCCTCGCCTCGCCGATCAGCACGAGCGAGACGGGCGCGTACGTGCTCGCCCCGAACGTCGACTCTCCGACGACGGCCCATCCATCCATCGCGGCGCGGCGGAAGTGCGGCACGCTCGCGGCGGCGGCCACGTCTTCCGCGAGCACACGCCCGGCCGCCTCCGTGACGCGTACGCGCTCGGCTTCGAGCTCGCCTGTGCGCGACGCGAGCGTCGCAACCGCCTCCTCGACGCTCGCGCGCTTCCGGAAGCCGCGCATGCGCACGTCTCGCACGCCCATGGCTCGATCAATCCTCCGGGAAGCGCGCGCGCACGTCGTCCTCGAAGGCGCGCAGGACGGAGAGGAACGGCGCGATCGCGACCTGACCGAGGCCGCAGATCGAGGTGTCGGCGAGCGTCTCGGCAAGCTCGGACAGCACCACGAGGTGACGCTTCTTCCCGCGTCCGAGCACGGCTTCTTCGAGGATCGCGACGGCCTTCTCCGTGCCCACGCGGCACGGCACGCACTTGCCGCACGACTCGTTGCGGAAGAACGCCACGACGTTCGTGACGAGATCCACGATGTCCGCCCCTTCGCACACCACGAGCACCGCGCCCGATCCGAGCATCGATCCGCGCTTCTGGAGCGCGTCGAAGTCGAGCGGCGCGTCCACGGCATCCGCGCGCAAAAAGTTCGACGAGGCGCCGCCGGGCGCGATCGCGAGGATGGGCTTTCCGTCCTTCGTGCCGCCGGCCATCGCGATGAGCTCGCCGATCGTCGTGCCCATGGGCACCTGATAGACGCCTGGCTTTGCGACGTCACCCGAGAGCGCGATGAACTTGAGCCCACCCGAGCCCCGCACGCCGCGCGCCTTCCACGCCTCGGCGCCCTCTTTCACGATGAGCGGGACGTACGAGAGCGTCTCGACGTTGTTGATCAGCGTGGGCCGACCGAAGAGCCCCTTCTGACCGGGGAACGGCGGCTTGTTCCGCGGCTCGCCGCGGTTGTCTTCGAGGCACTCGAGCAGCGCCGTCTCCTCGCCGAGGATGTATCCGCCCGGCGAGACGGCAATCCGCACGTCGAAGGGCAAACCTGGTCCGAGCGCGTCGGGACCGAGCGCGCCGCGCTGCCGTGCTTCCTCGATCGCGCGAGCGAGGTTGTCTCGCTCGGGACCGTACTCGTGGCGGATGAACACGATCCCTTCGGAGGCCCCGACGACGAGCGCCGCGATGGCCATGCCCTCGATCACGAGGTGCGGCAGCTCGTCGAGGATCACGCGGTCCTTGAACGTGCCCGGCTCGCTCTCGTCCGCGTTGCACACGACGTACTTCGGGCGTGCCGTCTCCTTGCGGACGAGCTTCCACTTGAGCCCCGTGGGGAACCCCGCGCCGCCCATGCCACGCAGCCCGCTCGTTTCGAGCGTCGCCTGGACGCGGTCGCCCGCGAGCGCATCCCCGCGGAGCGAAGCGAGCACGCCGTAGCGGGATGCTTGGTCCTCGTACGGATCACTCGCCCAGCGTCGCGACGGCGGGGAGGGTGCTCGTTCGGGCCGCGGCTCGTCGGCCCAGCGGACGGCTATGGCGAAGGCGTCGAGGTCCCCGGCGTACACCGGTCGCTCGTTCAGCGCGGCGGCCGGCGCTCGATCACATCGGCCGAGGCAGCTCACCTCGCGCACTTCCACCGAGGGATCGCCGCTGACCACCTGCCGCGCCCGCGCCAAAAAATCGCGGCCGCCGGCGAGCCTGCACGTCACGTCGCGGCAGAGCGCGACCTCCACGCGCGGCGGAGGTTTTCGGCGGAAGTGCGGGTAAAACGAGACGAGCCCTTCGAGCCGGTAGAGCGGAACGCCGAGCTTCTGTGCGAGCGCGGCGAGGCGCTCGTCGTCGAGCCAGCCGTGCTCGTGCTGTAGGTCGGTTAGCGCGTCGATGATGGCGCCCACGTGCGCCCCCCTGCTCCGCGATCAGCGGCAGAGCCTGCCGATGTCCGTGATGCGCTCCTTGAGCTCCTGCGGTGGCAGGAACACGCCCAGCGCGGCCTGGAGCGTGGGGAGCGCACGCTCGAGATCGTCGCGCTTCATCTTTGCGGCATCGACGCCGATTCGCGCGAACGCCCGCTGGATCGTGCCCTTCGCGAATACCGGCGAAAGGCCGCTACGCTGGACTACTTGATCGAACAGGGAGTCCACGCGGGCGCCATCCTTCGTTGAGCGGGTTCATGCATCCCGAGCCGATCGATCATATCGGATCTCGTGACTCGTGGGGCGTGTGGGCGATCTTCGCCCGTGCCGCGTTGACGCTGTACCGCCTCGCGAGTCTGGCGCCCGGCGCGATGCATGGTTCTCGTATCCTACCATGCCGGCCCAGACGGCAACACGGCCCATCGGGGGATCGCCCGACGTTTTCCTGCCAAGCCAACGGTGCCTTGGCGCATGCCCGCTCGCCCCGGACAGCCTCGGAAGCGGGCATGCAGAACGGCGCGCAAAGGCCGACGCACCAAGGCCGCCTGCTCAAGTCGACGAACGTTCGCGCCGGGGTTTGTCCTTGGCGCTGCGCCGTGAACGATCGGGCCGCGCCAGGCGACGAAGCGGCGCGAGGATGGCGAGCAAGCCCAGCGTGATGACGGACGCCTTCGGCCCACGCTTGCGCATCTTTTTCGCCGGCGCGTGACGCACGACCGACGACGCGTCGTCGCGGTGGGACACGTCGATCGTCGCGACGCGTCGAGCTGCGCTGCTCGACTTGCGCGCCTCTTCCCAGTCGCCCCAGTCGTCGCTGCTGTCGCTGTCGTCGTCGGTGTCGCCGCTGCAGTCCGAGTCGCTGCTGTCGCTGCTGTCGCTGTCGTCGTCGGTGTCGCCGCTGCAGCCCTCGCTGGACGAGTCGTCGTAGGAGTCGTCGTAGGAGTCGTCCTCGGACGTGTCGCCACTGCAGTCCTCGCTGGACGAGTCGTCGTAGTAGTCGTCCTCGGACGTGTCGCCGCTGCAGTCCTCGCTGGACGAGTCGTCGTAGTAATAATCGTCCTCGGTCGTGTCGCCGCTGCAGTCCTCGCTGGACGAGTCGTCGTAGTAATCGTCCTCGGTCGTGTCGCCGCTGCAGTCCTCGCTGGACGAGTCGTCGTAGTAGTAGTCATCGCCGCCGCTGCCCGTGTCGTCGGGGACCACCGGATCCGCGGTGCCCACGCAGGAGCATGCGACGTCGCTGTCGTAGTCGTCGTCGTACCAACCGGCCGATCCGCCGACGCCGACGCCGTTCGATGCACCTTGCCCGCCCGAGCTATTGTTCCCTCCCGAACTGCTGCTGCCGCTGCCCGTCGTGCTGCTGCTGCTGTTGTTGCAGGAGGCGAGATCGAGGCTCGTCGCAGTGAGCAAGGGATCCACGTCCGAAGCCGCGGCCTCGAACGTCACGGGCCACGTGCTGCCGGCCGCGTTTTTCGCGATGAACAGCGTCGCGCGCGTGAGCACCGCGTCCTTCGGGACCATGCCGGAAAGCGCGACGGCGAGATCGTCCGTGATGCCGCCGCAACGCAGCTTCGCGGGATCGATCTCCGCACCCGCGGGCGACTCCACACACGCGGGGCCACCATCCACGATGCCGAGTCCGGCGCGCGGACACGTCTCGGCCACCGGATAAGATTCGTCGAGCGCGATGGCAGCCGTCGTGATGCAAGCCGACGTGCTCGGGTTGCCGTCGCCGTACGTCGCGGCGCGCTGGAAGAAACTCGTCACCACGCCCGTGACGGAGCCCGTGCCGTTTGCGATCGGCACGTTGCGCACGAGCGCGTCGTGGCTCGCCGCCTCGATCAACACCGCGCTCTTGCCCCAGGCGAGGAGCTCCTGCTCGCGCAGCTCCGCGTAGTTCGACGCGTCGTTGCCCGCCTCCCAGGAGAGAGCGTTCGTCGTGAGCGTGATCGGCTTGCTGCCCGAAAGAGCGGCCCTTCCCTTGCCGAGCAGCCACGCTGTCACGCGTAGATCCGCGGCGCCGGCGCGCGTGAGGGCGAGCGGGAGCACGGGGTCTGCCGCCTCCGATACGACGCGCAAGGTGGACGTGACGAACGGCGCGCTCGGCGCGTTGAAGCGCTCGGCGAAGAAGCGTTTTCCGGCCATGTCGTCGAGCGCGGTGGCGACGTCGGGCGAGATGTCGAAGCCATGCAGGTTCGCCCACGCGAGGACCGCGGCCGTGTCCGGCAAGAGGACCGATTCGACGGGCGCGAGGCTCTCGACCGCGCCGAGATCGTCGGTCACGTGGAACGGATCCGATCCGCCCGAAGGGTCTTCGCCGGGGCACGTCGGGGTCACGCCCGTCGGCGGGAAGATGCGCGGCGCGGTGGCGGCGTTGAGGGCCTCGAGCCACGCGTCGGAGCTGTGATCGAGCGCGGCGCCCGGTGCGACGGGCACGATGATCCCGAACGGTCCGCTGTCGGCCGATGCGCGGAGGCTCGTCCAGAGCGCCACGCGCGTGGGGCCGACGGCGACGGCCACGCGCTGCTCGATCGGCGTGGCCTCTCCACTCGGGAGCCAGGCGCCGGCCGCGTCGGCGGGCTGGGTCATGGCGAGGGTCGTGATCGCGGCGAGGCTCGTGAGAGGGAGCAAGCGCAAGTGCATGCCCAGCCCGTGAGCAAGCGACGTGCCTCCGCCGAATTCAAGCGACGATGCGGAGTTTCGTGCTTTGCCGCGCGGGGTGAGAACCGTCGTTCATAGCGGGCGCGCGCGAACGCGGAGGGAAACGACAACGCCGCATGTGCGGACCTAAACACGCAAGGCCACGCGGCGAGTCCCCTTGCCGGTTACGTAACCTCATGTACCCTCGAAACCCGTGGATCCTCATGCCCCTGCTCCGCGCACCGATTCGCCCGCCGTGGCGGGTGCCCCTGCGGAGACGGACCGCCCGCGCGAAACGCAGCTTTTGACCACCGGTGAGATGGCGCGGCTGTCGAACAGCACGCTGCGAACGGTGCGTTTCTATGAGGAAGAAGGCATCTTGCGGCCCGCCCGGCGCACCGACGGCGGGCATCGGCTCTTCGAGCGCTCCGAGCTCGATCGGCTGATGCTCGTGACGGACATGCGCATGGCCGGCCTGTCGCTCGACGACATCAAGGCCATCCTCGACGTGAAGAAGACGGCGTCGTCGGGGTCGGCGGCCGCGCAGCAGGCCACGAAGGTCCTCGCCGCGCGCATCGACGAGCTGAAGGAAAAGCTCGCGGTCCTGAACCGCCTGCGCGACGACCTCGAGGAGACCACGAAGATCGTCGAGCCTTGCATGAAGTGCGAGGACGAGAAGGCGTTCCCGACGGCCTGCGAGACGTGCACCGTGATGACGTCGCACCCGGTCTTGCCGCGGAGCGTGCGCGTGCTCTGGTCGATCAATCCGTGCAACCACGATCAGGCGCGCAAGGTGCTGGCGCAGCCGGGCGGGGCCGAGGGCGAGAAAGAGTCCCCTTGAGCGTCCGGCGGATCTGGACGCCCGCGGAAGCGAACGCGCTCGTGCCGCGGCTGTCCTTGCTCGTCGGCGAGCAGATGCGCCGCGCGTTCGACATCGACCAGCGCCTGCGCGCGATGCGTGCGCGAGGCCAGGGCGGTCGCCTGCTCGTGATGATCGAGGGCGAAGAGACGCTCGACGCCGAGGAGCGAGCCCTCCGCGCGGAGCTTCTGGTCTACGAAGACGGCTGGCGCGCCATCGAGGAGCTCGGCGTGACGGTAAAGGATCCGCGCATCGGCCTTTGCGATTTCCTCGGGCAGATCGAGGGCCGCGACGTCTGGCTCTGCTGGCGGTACGGCGAGCGTGCCGTCGAGCACTGGCACGAGCTCGACCAGGGGTTTTCGGGGCGCAAGCCCATCGGGATCCCTTCGAAGCCGCTGTATAACTGACCATCATGATCGATCGCAGAGCGGCCGCGCGGGCCGTGGAAGATTTCCTGCGTGCCCTCGGGCACGAGCCCGTGGGCGAGCTCGAGGGCACGGGCGAACGCGTGGCCGATGCATGGGCCGACGACCTGCTCGAAGGCGAGTCGATCGACGCCGCCACCGTCCTGCGTGAAGGCTCGCTCGGCGTGACCGACACGGGCACGAGCATCGTCGTCGTGCGTGATCTCGCGGTCACGACGATCTGCCCGCATCACCTCTTGCCCGCGTTTGGCTCGGCGATCGTCGCGTATCAGCCGGGCGCGCGTGTCGCGGGCATCGGCACGCTCGCGCGCGTCGTCGACGTCGTGGCGCGCAGGCTGACGCTCCAGGAGCAGATCGGCGCCACGGTGGTCGACCTCATCGGCCGCGAGCTCGAAGCGAAGGGCGCGCTCTGCAAGCTCTCGCTCACGCACACCTGCCTCGTCTCGCGGGGCGAGCGGAAAACCGGGGCGATCGTGGAGACCCTGTCGTTCGGTGGATCGTTCGCCACGAGCGACGGCCGCGCGCTCGCGCTCGCTGCGCTCGGCCGCTGACGCTCGTCCGTTCGGGGTCGTCCTCGTACGCCCTGCCTGTGGTGCGTGCTACGTTCGTTCGATGAACACCCTTTCGGATCTGCTGGAGGCGCTCCCGGCGCTGCCCCTCTTCCCGCTGCCGAACACGGTGCTCTTTCCGGGCGCGCTCCTGCCGCTGCACATCTTCGAGCCGCGGTACCGCGCCATGGTGGCCGACGTGCTGAAGACGCACCGCTCGATGGCGATCGTCATGATCACGAACGAGCGCCCCGTGGACGCGCACGGGCATCCCGAGATTGCCGAGGTCGCTGGGCTCGGGACGATCCTCGACCACACCGAGCTTCCGGGCGGTCGATACAACATCCTCCTCCGAGGCCGCGTGCGGGTGCGTCTGTCGGAGCTTCCGTTCGAGCCGCCGTACCGGCGCGCGGCTGCGGAGGTGCTCGTTCCGCCGGACGAAGAAATCACGCAGAGCGAGCTATCGGCATTGGTATCGACCGCGACGTCGTTCGCGCAGTTCGTACGGGAGCGGGATCGCGGCTTCGAGTTTCGCTTGCCGCGCGATGCGAAGCCGGCTTTGCTCGCCGATCTCTGCGCCCACCATCTCGTGCTCGACGCGCGTGAGCGTCAAGCGATCCTCGAGACAATCTCGCCGCGTGCGCGTGTTCGCCGCGTAGCTGAGGTCCTCGCGATGCAGAGGCACACGCTCGCGCCGGGCGGGCGCGAGCTGAATTGAGCGCGGACGGCGCGTGCGCCGCGCTCCCCATGGGCTACTCTGGCCGCCCATGACCGTGAACGTCCCCCCTGCCTCCGCCGTCGCGCCGATGATCGTCAAGCACCCGGGCTGTCCCGAGTGGGGCCTCGGGTATCTCTCGGAAGAACGCGACGACAAGCGCTTTTACGATTTCGAGGATGGCATGAGCCACTCGATCGCCAAGGCCTTCTGGTCGAAGCTCGAGCCGGTCACGCTCGGCGCCGCGGAGGCGCGCGCCCTCGAGAAGAAGGTCCGCGGGCTCAAGGATCAGAGGTCGCCGTCGGGCAAGCCCAAGCAGAAGGCCGTCGCGCCCGTCCTGCCGAACTTCGACGCGCAGTTCGCGCTTTTCCTCGAGATCTTCCCGGGCGGCTTCTCGAGCGCGCGTTTCGCCAAGGAGGAGCGCGGCGTCGAGGACCCGAACCCGACGGCGAAGAAGGCCAAGGCCACGCGCGCGATCGCGATGGCCACGGCGCGTGATCTCCTCTCGCGCGACGTGCTCGACAAGCAGATCCAGGCCGGCGCGTTCGCGGAGATCGTGGCCAACGTTCGCACGATTCACAAGGCGGCGACGGGCCTCTTGCACCCGCTCGGCGACATCATCCCGTTCAGCAAGATGGCGGCCGAGCACGACCGTGCCGTCGCCGAGGCCGTGCGTGATCTGCTGCATGGATCCGACGCGTACGACGCGCGCTTCGATCGGCTCGTCGCGGTCCTCGGGAAGGCGAAGCTCGCGACGTGGCCGCTCGCCACGGTGCTCTCGGCGCTCATGAACCCGGAGGAGCACGTGTTCGTAAAACCGTCGTTCTACGAGAAGCAGGCGGCGATGATGAGCTTCCCGCTCAAGTACGAGCGCGCGCCGAGCGCGGCCGCGTACGAGCGCATGCGCGCGCTCGTCGACGACATCGCGCAGAAGCTCACCGAGAAGGGGCAGGCGCCGCGCGACAAGATGGACGTCTACTCGTTCATGGCGCGGACCATGTCGCCGCAGCAGCCGCCGAAGAAGGGCTGATCGCCCTCTCCCGGAGGGAGAGGGGTTGGGGGTGAGGGACTCACTCCCTTTCGTCCTCGTCACCCAGAGACAGCGTTGCATCGAGCAGCTCGCCGAACGTCGCGGGACGGTGGGCGCGTGCAGGAGAGCCGAGCGCGACGAGCTCGTCCTCAGGCAGCACGCGCCGCACGACGTTCGGCCCCGCGGCTGCGTTCTGCTCGATGCGCACGCGTGTGCCCTCGACCGGCGTCTTTCGCTCCACGCCGAGCCAGCCGGCCTTGCGCGTGGGCGGAGGCTCGGCCGTGAGCCCGTCGATCTCCCAGGTCGAGTAGTCGTCGACGCGCTCGTCGCCGCGCGCATCGGGCACGCGCACGCTCGCGACCTTGCGCGAGGCCGGGGGGCGCTCCTCGGACTCGGGCAGCGGCTCGGCATCGGGATCGAGGATGCCGGGCAAGGCGTCGTCGAGCGGCAGCTCGTCCTTGAGCGAGCGCGGTTGTCGCGACGAAGCGGGCGGCACGAGGTCCGGCGTGGACTTCGAAACCTTCGTATCCGGCGAGCCGGGCCAGTCCTGGTCGTCGTCGTCGCTCAAGCGTCACCTCGGGAGGAGGGCCCGTCGAGCTCGGCGAGCACCTCGGCCCATACCGTGCCTTGCGCGAGCTCCGCGCGCATCCTCGCCGTTGCGCCGGCGTTGCTCACGAAAAACCGCGCGCGCGCCTCGATGCGCTCGATCCGCACGACCCGGGCGCTCTTGCCGCTCGCCATGGACAGCGCGCCTTCGAGCGCGATCTCGCAGAGCTCGTCACCGTCCGCGCCGAGCGGCGATCCCCCCACGACGAACACGAGCGCGCGGCCCCATCGCTCGAGGTCGAGCGCGCCGAGCCCCGCGAGCGCCCATGCGGCGGAGAGCTCGGAGAGCGCGGCTTCGGGGCTCGCGTCGAGCATTGCGCTCGTCAGGTCTGCGCCTTCGGGGGCGAGGCGTTTGGCGGCGGCGCGACCGATCGACTCGCCGAGGGCGCGGCCGAAGACGCGCCGCGCGGCGGGGCTCGCGCCGCCCCAGAGCGCCATGAGTGCGGAGGCGGGCACGACGAGACGCGCCTCTCCGCCGAGCCGCACGAGCCCTTCGGCGAGGTCGAACGACAAAGTCCCCGCGTTCGTGTACATACGCTACCCGTGTCGAGCGGCCTTCGGAGCCCGACGAGCTCGGACTTCATGGTTGTAGGGCGTCGCGCCGAGGGGTGTCAAATGGCGGCGTCGCGCTTGTTGCGCGTGCGCGCGCTCATCGGGTGGGCAGCCCTCCTGGTCGCCGCGGTTGCCGCCTC
Source organism: Polyangium jinanense (assembly GCF_028435265.1). Classification (GTDB taxonomy): domain Bacteria; phylum Myxococcota_A; class Polyangia; order Polyangiales; family Polyangiaceae; genus Polyangium; species Polyangium jinanense. Next base: position 530,697 of record NZ_JAGTJK010000002.1, read on the forward strand.
CGCGCCCGCTGCCGCCTCCGCCCCCGCTCCCGCTCGCCCCGCTGGTCCCTCGGTCCTTCCTGCCCGCGAGCGCCCGCCCGCCGCCTCGGTCCCCAGGGCCGCCTGTTCCTTCGTCGCGCCCGTCTGCGTCCACGCAGGCGCCTCCGTGGCCGAGGGCTCGATCCTCCGCGCGCTCGCCTCCGCCGAACGCTCTTTCCGCGCCATGGCCGCGCTCGGCTTGCCGCTCCCTTTGCCCGACGACGATCGCGGCGGCGATGCGCGGTACGACCTCTACCTCGTCGAGGACGCTCTCCCGCCGTTCACCGTGCCCGACGGCATTGCCACGGGTGGGGCCTGGGACCGCGCCGCTGCGTTTACCGTCCTGCCGCCGCCCGATCCTGCGGCCGGATGCGCATTCGACGCAACCATCACGCGCGCGATCGCTCATGCCGCCGTGCTCCGCCTCGACGCGGGCGCCGAGCCTTCTGCCATCGGCATGGCCTCCGCGGAGCTCGCCGCCACGATCGTCGATTGTGGCCTCGTCGATGCCGCCGCCGTTGACGATTTCCAGCGCGCTCCCGAGCGCTCGATCACCGCATTCGGAACACCCGACGAACCCACGGGCGCCTTCCTCTTCACGCGATTCCTCGACGAGAACTACGGCACCGGCACACCTTCCGGTGTCCTCTTTGGCCTCCTCGCCGTCGCCGGCCAGCGCACCGAGCCTTCCGCGCTTCATTTCGCCAACGAGCCCGACGTCTTCGACGCCTTGCGCAGCAATGCCCGGGCCCGCGAAAAACCTTTCGAGGACCTCCTCCTCGATTTTGCCATCGATCGCGCCTTCATCGGCTCACGAAGCGACGGCGGACACCTCGCGGACGTCGATCGGTTCGGCGATTTCGGCCGCGTGCGCTTCGAATGGTCCGTCACCTACGACACCCTGCCGCGCAGGCTCGCGCCGCTTCGACCGATCGAGCCGACCGGCGCGACGTACCTCTGGCTCGATTTGCAAGGCGCGCCCGAGGACGCCGAGATCACGTTCGCCGCGGACTGGGAGCTCGGCGTGTTTTTCCACTGGGCGCTCGTGAAGATCGATCGCACGGGCGCCGAGGCCGGCCGTGTGGTCCTCGCCGGCATCAACGGCGCGACCCATGAAGGCCGCACGATTCGCGACCTGCGTGGCCTCGCGGGTCTCATGGTCGTCGGCGTGAATGCAGGCAGCATCGACCGGAGCCACCCGTTCGACCCTGACGAGGGCCCCGAATTGCCCCGCGCGTATACCGTCACGCTCTACAAATGAGGAAGGGGCCGACTTCACTCGCCATCGAGGTGTCGCAGGAGCACGCGCGTCAGCCATGCACGGAAGCGCGCGCCCGCGTCGTCGTCGCCTTCGAGCCCGGCGTTCGCGAGCATCGTCCGCCCGAGGACCGATGAGCCGAGCAGCGCGAGCGCCGCGAGCACCACGACGTGCGCGGTGTCCTCGCGTGTCTTCTGCTTGAGACCCTTCTCGTTTCGCTTCGCCTTGCGCATGACGTGCGTCGCGTCGACGACGTCCGCGAGGCGCACGTCGACGGAATCGAACGGCTCGCCCTCGAGCGCGAGCCACATGAGCACGCGCCCGTGACCGCTCTTCGTCAGCGCGTCGAACACGGCTTCGAGCATCGCAGAAAGCTGCGCCTCGTCGCCGCTCGAAGCCTCGATCGCCTCGATGAGCTGCCGATGAATCGATGCGAGCGCGCGGCTACAGACCGCCTTCACGAGCGCCTCGCGGCTGCCGAAGTGGTGGAGCACCGTCGGGTGTGACACGCCGACGTCGGCGGCGACCTCCTGGAGACGGATGCCCGCGGGGCCGTTCGACACGAGGCGCTTCTCCGCGGCCTCGAGGATGAGCGCGCGCGCGCTCTCAGCGTCCCGACGAACGCGGGGTTTCGTTTCGCGACGCGAGGTGGACACGTCCCCAACGTCGCATGTCCTGGTGTTGCCGACAATCTTGTCGGTAGTTGTTGACAAGATTGTTCATAATGTACATCTTCCGGATCATCCCTGCTTCGGAGGTCTTCCCATGGCCAAGTCGCACGCCCGCATCGAGTTCGGTCGCGCTTTCCGCGCCGCCCGCACCCTCGCCGCCGATCCCGACGACCTGCCGCAGGTCTTCACCATCATCGAGGCGCTCTCGGGCGGCACGATGCAGCGCATCGCCGACCGCATGGCGAAGAGCGAGACGGGGCGAAAGCTGCTCGCCGAGCGCCCCGACATCGTCGACGTGCTCGTCGATCGCGAGGCGCTCGCCCGTCTGCCCGAGGGCACGCTCGGCCGCGCCTACTTGGCCTTCGTCGAGCGCGAGAACATTTCGGCCGAGGGCATTCGCGCGGCCGCCGTGCGCGGCATGACGGGGCGAACGCCGCTTCCCGAGACGGCCGAATGGGTGCACGCCCGCATGCGCGACACGCACGATCTGTGGCACGCCGCGGTCGGATATCAGGGCGACGTCCTCGGCGAGACGGCTTTGCTCGCCTTCTCCCTCGCGCAGACGAATAACCCCGCGATCGCGCTCATCGTCGCGATCGGCCTGATGAAGACGATCGGCAAACCCGAGGCGCGCCAGGTGATCCTCGACGGTTTCCGCCGCGGCAAGAAGGCGGCGTGGCTGCCGGGCCAAGACTGGGCGTCGATGCTCGCGCTCCCGGTCGACGAGGTGCGCCGCCGCCTCTCGCTCGAAGCGCCGCCGCGTTATACGCGGGTCAATAGCTCCGAGCTCAAAGCCGCCGCCGGCGCCGCCGCGTGACGATTCAGGTGACGATCGGCACGCACAAGCTTTGCGTGCTGTTGATCGTCCCCGCCGCATACCCGAGCACGCCTTGCAGGAAATACCCGGGCGGGCAGGTATCCGTGAACGGCACGCCGCCGACGCCGCCAAACGAGGGCTCGATGCTTCCGGGCGAGCCCATTTGCACCCAGGGCCGCACGCGGGCGCAGCGCACGCCGATGCGGTCGAGCGTCGTCGCGGCGCGGCCCCGGACGGCGATGACGGCCTCGTTTTGCGGGCATTCCGAGGAAAACTCGTCCCCCACCGTCCCCCCGATCATCGGCCTCTCATCCCGATTCGCGAACGTGCCATTCTCCAGCATTCGCGCACAAACCAGCCCGAGCGCGCTCACCGTCGTATCACTTCGCCCCCGAAGCCCGACCACGAGCTCGTCCTGCGCGCACGTCAATGCGTAAGGATCGCCGGTCGCGCCTCCACGCAGATCGAGGAGAAGCGGCGTGGTTACGTCGATCGTGTACGTGGCCTGGGCCTCGGGTGCCGGAAGCGGCGTCGGCGCGTCGGAATCGAGGGTGAAAAGAGCGGACGGCTCGGGAGCAGGCTCGCACGCGGCGAGGGCGAAGCACGCGGCGAGCGTGAGCAAGGGCTTCGCAGGGGAGGGAGGCGCGGGCATGGTGAGGGAGCGAGCGGGCAGCCGGTGTGCCAGGGGGGCGGGGCGGTGTTTGCGCGTGTTTCCCCGGTTTTCGTAGGCGTTTTGTAGCCGGAAACCAGCAAACACGAGGGTGGAACGCGTGGACCTGGCGAAGAATGCGCGCCGCGACGGTTCGCAGGACCCGTCCCTCCGGAAGGACGCGCGCTCCAAGGCGGGGGAGGACGTGGATGCCTGGAAGGACGACGGTTGCGACGTCGTGAAAGACGTGTCGTTTCGGCAGAAAACGTGCGCGGGCTGGTGTGGAGGGCGCGTCTCGGCGGAAGGATGACGTCTCCGCGCGAGCGGAGGGCGCGTCCTTCCGGAGGGACGCGTCCTGCGCCGTGTCGGAGGCGGCGTTCTTCGAGGTGGGGCGACGGCTGCGAGATGTAGAAACGCGAAATCTGGCGAGGGACGCACGTTGCGAGCGCCCGCGCGTCTCAGCGACCGGTCTTGCTCAGCCCTTGGGCTCTTTCGCTGCCCGCCGCCGGCCTTCCTTCAGAAAGAACGTCTCGGCGAGCGCGGGCCTTGCCTTGTAGAAATCGCGCAGACGACCGTAGGCGCTTTCGAGCTGCTCCCGGATGGCCCTCCGCGCGTCGAGCTCCGCCTGGAATGCGGCTTCGACCGCGTCCTCCGCGGCTTCCTCCGCCTCGATGGCCTTCTTGAACGCGTGGTGCGCCGCGTCGAACTTCGTGAGCATCGCGCTGACGAGCGGGTGACCGCTGAATTTGGCGATTCGATCCCGCAATGCATCCAGGGTCTTGAGCTGCGATGCCCCCTCGGGGTCGATCTCTTTGCCATACCCCTCGGGGAACACGGTGGCCCGCGCATTCAGCGTCTGGTCCTCGCGATCGACTTTGGCCAGGTCGCCGTCGATATCACGGATCACGTTCTCCAGGGCGATTTCCGCCGCGTCACTCGTCGCCGAGGCGGCGACCGCGTCATCCTCCGCGTCTTCATGAGCGCGCGCCTTCGCCTTGAGGTCGGCGAGCTTGAGGGACATCTCCTCATGGAGGTCGGCGTGGAGCTTCGTATTGCCCGTCTTGACCTTCGTGCGGTGATAGCCGCCGGTGCGCTTGTGGGCGGGGGTGCCGTCGGTGGGGCGAAGGCGACGCATGGGGGGTCCTTTCTAGGGGTTGAGGGTGGGGGAGCGTACGGAGGGGAGTAGGTGGGACGCAAGGGAAAAGTGGATGGGCCTACTCATCCGGAGGCGGCTGGCAGCAGAAGACTTTCGGCTTTGCGGGCTTGGCTTCGCCGTACGGCTGGCCTCCGCTGGGCACGCAGGCCCCAAGCTCGTTGACGCCCCACGAGGCCGAGAACGCCCCTAGCGATGCTCCTCCCATGACGGTGACGCACGCGACGGGATCACCCAGGCCGATCGCGTAATTCTCGAAGAGCGGCATCGGCTGCCCTCCGCAGACGGGATCTTGGAAAACCGACACCTGCGCAATGCACTGGTTGCCGAGCGGTTCGTCGCACGCGCACGGGGTGCACTGCCGCTGGTCGTCCACGTCCGCGTAGAACACGAGCTGCTCCGGGTAGGCCTCGGGGCACGTCGGGAGCGCGATCTCGTCCACCGGGTCCGTGTACACGATGCACTGCTGGAAGCCCGGAGGCGGGGGCTTGGCGGTTGGACTGCACATGAGGTCCGACGCGTCGCATCGCCCTTGCACGAGCCCGTCGCAAGCCCGTGCTCTCGTCGTCCACGAGAAGTCTCCGCTGGCCTTCGGGGGAGGCGGCACCTCGATGACCTCGCACGCGTCAGCCATCGGCGGAGGGATCACGACGGAGCCGAAGGTGCCAGGGTCGAGCGTCATCGGTGACGTACACGAACCGTCCCACGGCACCGGCGCCAGAAGATCCGTGAAAGTCGGCCCGCCGCAGAACTGCCCGGGAGAAGCTGCAATGCCCACCGGCAGCACGCACTCCGAGGGCCCGCACGTGCAGAGAGGGCAATCCGGGGACGCGACAAGCCCAGTGTTCCCGGTCCAATACTCGCCCTTGGCGTGATCGGGACAGCCCGGGTCCACAGCCGTAGCGTCTCCCGTCCAAAGGAGGAGCGGCTCGCGACGGAAACCAGCCGGGCCCATGGGAAGGCAATCTCCCGGGCACGGTTCTGGCTCCGGAGCCGGAGGTTTCACGACATGGCAGGGGTCTGAATGGCCCTCGTGGTCGACGTGAGTCCAATCCGGGTGAGGGCACGAGTACGCATTTGCGACCTTGCGCTCGCAGCCCATCGACAGCATCGCGACAGCCGCCAAGACACCAAGCGATAACGTTCTCATTTCGGCTCCTCCCCGGGCTTCAAGAGCGTCGGCAGCGTGATGGCGAAGTTGATAGACAGTGTGCCGAACAGCGGGAACGGCTCGTAGACCTGATCGGGTTGGTGGTCGATCATCGTGACCGGCACGCCCACCATCGGCCCACCCTCCAGCATGGGCTTGATTTTGAACCAATCGTTGATACGAAAATCAGCTCCGATTCCGAGCATCGGCAAAAAGTGGACATCGTTGGGGAAACCGCCGCTGGCGATGTTGTTGGCGCTCACGACGGTCATGCCTGCCATCGCGCCGGCGAGACAGAAGAACATGATCGACGCGTGTGTGCAGGCGCGAGCGGCAATACGAAAATGGGAGCCGCCGATCGGCGCTCCGAAAACCGCCTCCTTACGAACCGTCTGCGTGAACGTGACGTCACCGCCGAGCGAGAAGTACCGATGAATCCTGGCGTGCATCCCGACACGCCCGCCTATGCTGATCGGGTACGGGTGGGGGCCGCCGAGCTGAACCGCTGGCCCGATCTCAAACGCGACGGGCGTCGGGTAGAACGTCCGGTCCCCTGGATCTCGGTCCTTCGTTGGATCTGCTGCGTGAGCCTGGGAGGCGGTGAGCAGCGCGAGCCCCGCTGCACCGCCGGAAACGAACTGTACTGCCTTCATGACAGCCAGCGTACGCGGTCAACAACCGGGCGGTCAAGACGAAAGGTTTGCCCAAGGGTGCGAGGGCAAACCGGAGGTTCGTCCAGGAGTTTGCGAGCTACTGGGGCCGGCGTCGCACCCCCACACGATAGACCTCCTGGCCGTTACGGAGCTTCACGCGTTCGAGGGTCGTCTCGTATTCGTTTTCCTCGTCGGTGACGAAGACCGGCCCACGGCCGGCCGCGTGCGCGAGCTCGGCGGAGACGATGGTGGCGACGGAGAGCGCGCGTGGCTCGGTGATCGACTTGTACATCTCGCCCCAGGCGTCCATGTACCGGCTCCCCGGGCCGTAGCGGATATAGGGCTCGTAAATCGGCCCGGCGACCTCGTTGAGCCACCACGCGCCGCCGGTCGCCTTGCGCATGACCTCGCCGGTGTAGGCGATGAGGCCCGGGAAGAGGTTCGGGATTTCGAGGATCCGCTTCTTGGGGCGGACCTTCTTCAAGGCTTTGTCGACGAGCTGGAGGCTGTCGAAGGAGCTGTCGAGCGACTCGCGGGGGATTTTGATGATCTTGGCGAGCTCGTCGATGAGCGAGGGGACGGCCTCGACGAAATGCGGGCCTTGGGGGAGGTTGCCTTCGAGCATGTGGAAGGGGCGCTCGGGGGGGCGGTTTCGCATTTCCTCGAGCTTCTCCATGAGCTCCTGGCGAGACGCGTAGAGAGTGCTGCGTCCCCGCGGCCGCAAGCGGAGCAGCTCGCCGCGATCGGAGACGTATGCTTCCCAAAAACGGTCACAGTTCTCGGGGTCCCGTGTCCAATTCCCCTCGGCCAACACCGCCTTGGCCTCGGCCTTCGTGATGAGCCATCCCTTCGCCCAATCCTCAGGCGTAGAGCGTCGGCGCTTTCGCGGGTCATTCTCCATGACATTCCTCTCAATGCGGGCGGGTGTTGCCTGGCGTTCCGGGGTAACCGACGAGGCCGTCGTCGAGGATCGGTTTGTCGAGGCCCCGATCGCCGGCATCCCTGAGGTTGTCGATGTGGAACGACGAGCCGTACAGGGTCGCTGGGAGGCGTTTGGCCGGAAGGACGGCGTCGCAATTGTGGCACTGGGGCGGCGCCACCTTGAGCTTGCCGCCTCCCTCATCGACGACCCCGGAGACCCACATCAGGATCTGGCGGTGCGTGGCTTCCGTTTGGACCTCCGTGTTGAATGACGTGTCGCCGGTCACGATGAAGTAGAGCGAGGGGTAGGCCCGGTTGGGTCCTGTGGAGAAGGCCGCTTGCGAGGCTGCGAGCGCGTCCAGCATGCCGAGGATCTGGTACCGCGCGTAGTCGAGGCCGATGACCCCTTTGACGGCCTTGACCTCGATGAACGTGCTCTCCATGTGCGTGCTGATGACGGGCGGGAGCGCGCCATCGAACCCTTCGACGGCGCCGGTCACGCCGTCGGGGATCACGCTGCGGAAGCGACCGTCGGTCTTGTTCTGGCGCAGGGCTGATGGGAACGGCTTCCTGTTCGACGAGAGCACCTTCCCCCCCGGCAACGCTCCGAGCACGTCCCTTTGGAACTGGAGCCCCACGGCCTGATTGTACCGGATCCCCTCGTAGTGGTTGGGGTTCCCGTAGATCTGCCGCAGCTTCGCCGTCGTCACCATGTCGGAGAGCGCCGGCATGTCGTCGACCATGCACCCGGTCGTCGAGACGGCGATCACCACCCAGCTGAGCGCGAACATCACGAACCGCGCGAACCCCCTCCACGTCGCTTTGGCATCGCCAAGGGAGCGAGGCATGAAAAGCACTTCCCTGTCCGTCGTCCACCCCTCTGTCATGGTGTGCATTCTACAAGGTGGTGTGATTTCGCGTCTGTCCCTTCCGACCACAGATGCGAGGGTGAGCTACGGGGTCCGGCGTCGCACCCCCACACGATAGACCTCCTGGCCGTTAAGGAGCTTCACGCGTTCGACGGTTGTCTCGTATTCGTTTTCCTCGTCGACGTCGGTGACGAAGACCGGCCCACTGCCGCCCGCGTGCGCGAGCTCGGCGTAGACGATGGTGGCGACGGAGAGCGCGCGTGGCTCGGTGATCGACTTGTACATCTCGCCCCACGCGTCCATGTACCGGCTCCCCGGGCCGTAGCGGATATAGGGCTCGTAAATCGGCCCGGCGACCTCGTTGAGCCACCACTCACCGCCGGTCGCCTTGCGCATGACCTCGCCGGTGTAGGCGATGAGGCCCGGGAAGAGGTTCGGGATTTCGAGGATCCGTTTCTTGGGGCGGACCTTCTTCAAGGCTTTGTCGACGAGCTGGAGACTGTCGAAGGAGCTGTCGAGCGACTCGCGGGGGATTTTGAGGAGCTTGGCGAGCTCGTCGATGAGCGAGGGGACGGCCTCGACGAAATGCGGGCCTTGGGGGAGGTGCCCTTCGAGCATGTGACGCGGGACCTCGGGGGGGCGATTTCGCAACTCCTCGCGCTTCTGCATGAGCTCCTGGCGAGATGCATAGAGGTCGCCGCGGCCGCTCGACTTCACTCGAAGAAGCTCGCCGCGGTCAGAAACGTATGCCTCCCAGAGATACGGCTCGCAATTCTCGGGGTCCCGTGTCCAATTCCCCTCGGCCAAGAGTGCCTTCACCTCGGATTTCGTGACCGACCAGCATTGGGCCCAGCCTTTTCCGTTGGAAGGGCGACGATGACGCGGGTCCTTCTTCATAAGGCTCCTCTCAGTGGGGGCGGGTATTGCCAGGCGTTCCAGGGTGGCCCACAAGGCCGTCGTCGAGGATCGGTTTGTCGAGGCCCCGATCGTTGGCGGCGCGCAGCTTCTGAACGTAGAACGACGGGCCGGGGAGCGTGGGGGCGGGAAGTTGCTTTCCGGGGAAAACCGCGTCGCAGTTGAAGCACCAAGGGGGAGCCACCTGAAGCTCGCCGCCCCCGTGGTCGCGCACCGGGGATACCCACACCAGGATCTGGAGGGAGGCAGCACGGGCCCCGACGTCCGTTCCGATCGATGTGTCACCGGTTACGACGAAGTACAGCGAGGGATAAGCCCGATCGGGTCCTGTGGAGAAGGCCGCCGGCGACTTGGAGAGCGCGTCGAGCATGCCGAGGATCTGGTACTGGGCGTACTCCAGGTTGACGACCCCCTTGACAGCCTTGACTTCCACGAACGTGCTCTCGGGGTGGGTGCTGATGACCGGCGGGAGGGGTCCGTGAAACCCTTCGACCGCGGCGGTCACGCCGTCGGGAATGACGCCGCGGAAGCGCTCGTTGCTCGCCTCCTGGCGCCACGCCGAGGGGAACACCTTCCTGTTCGACGAAAGCACCCTCGGCCCCGGCAAGGCTCCCAGCACGTCCCTCTGGAACTGGAGGCCCACCGCCTGGTTGTACGTGATCCCCGTGTAGTTGTTCGGATTGCCGTAATACTCCCGCAACTTCACCGTCGTCACCATGTCGGAGAGCGCCGGCATGTCGTCGACCATGCACCCGGTGGTCGAACCGACGAGCACCACCCAGCCGAGCGCGCAGACCACGAACCGCGCGAACTCCCTCCACGTCGCTTTGGCATCGCCAAGGGAGCGAGGCATGGAAAGCACTTCCCTGTCCGTCGTCCACCCCTCTGTCATGGTGTGCATTCTACAAGGAGGTGTGATTTCGCGTCTGTCCCTTCCGACCACAGTTCCCGCGGTAGGAGAAACCTCCCCCTTTGCCCCCGCCCGCAGGCTTGCTAGTGCATGGCCTCCCCGAGCCCGCGAGCCATGAGCGAGATCAAGCAAGATCCGACCGACGAAGCCGACAAGGAAGCCGACCGGCCGGAAACAGAGCCGGCCGCGGAGACGGAGACGGAAGCCGGCCCGGACGCGGACGCGGAAGCGGGTTCGGAAGCGGACGCGGAAGCGGACGCGGAAGCGGAAGCGGACTCGGACGACCCCGACGCCGACGAATCCGACGAACCCCCCGCCCCCGAGCCTCTCCTCCGCCCTGGCAACCCTCTCCAGCTCGTCCGCGGCACCTCCACGCTTGCCACCGGCGCGCTCGTTGCCTTCCTCCTCATGGCGCTGCGCCCGCAGTACCGCGTCGGCGTTCCGCTCGGGTTCCTCGCCATCCTCGTCGCCACCTTCGGCCTCCTCGACCTCTGCGGCACCTTCGACGACCCCGACGACCGCGTCGCCAAGCGGCTCGCGCTCGCCGACCTCGTGGGGCCCCTCGGCCTCTTTGGCGGCTCCGTCCTCGGCCTCTTCGGCGCGGTCTCCCTCGCCGTCGCCGGCTACATCGGCCCCATCGGCGCTGGCCTTGCCGTGCCCGCGTGTTTTCTCGGCGCCGTCGCCTCCGTCTACCGCGTCGGCGACAAACTCGGCGCCTGGGAGAAAAATCCCGCCGGCAAACCCATCCCGCTCCTGCGCCGCCACGGCTTCTGGCTCGTCACGCTCGTCACGCTCCTCTACCTGCCGGCGCTCGGCAGCCATTCGCTCAGCGATCCGTGGGAGACCCATTATGGCGAGGTCGCGCGGGAGATCCTCGCGCGGAACGACTGGATCTCGCTCTGGTGGGCGCAGGATGGCTGGTTCTGGTCGAAGCCCATCCTCGATTTCTGGGTGCAGGCGCTCGCGATGGCGAGTTTCGGCGTCCGGTATCAACCCGGCGCCATGCTCTCCGCCGTCGCCGAGGGCCGCGAGCCCTGGCCCGAATGGGCCGTGCGTTTGCCGATCTTCCTGCTCACGCTCGTCGCGACGTATCTCCTCTACAAGGCCGTCGCGCGTGTGTTCGGTCGTCGCGCCGGCTTCCTCGGCGGCCTCGTGCTCACCACGATGCCGCAATGGTTTCTGGTCTCGCACCAGACCGTGACCGACATGCCCTTCGTCGCCACGATGTCCGCGGCGATGGCCCTCTTCCTGCTCGGCATTCACGAGGACGAAGAGCGCGAGGTGCGGGTCTACGAGGTCTCCGCGTTCGGCGCGAAATATCGCCTGTCCGCATATCACCTCGTCCTCGGCGTGATCATCGCCTGCGCATTGCCGCAGATCCTCTACCTGCTTTCGCGCAACGTCGAGATCATCCCGAACCCGTTTTCGCTGCGGTTCCACACGGACGCCTTCCGCTCCGGCTCGCCCATGAATTGTGGCTTGCCGGGCAACCAGCCCTGCGGCGACGCCTTCCCCGTGCTGAAGGGCCTCCAGCCCGCGCTCCAGGCGATCCTCTGGATCCAGGCGCTCGGCCTCCTGCTTTACATGTGCTGGGGCGAGCGGCGCGCGCAGCGTCTTTATTTCCTCGCGGCCTGGTTCTTCGCCGCCCTCTCCACGATGGCCAAGGGGCCCGCGGGTTTTGGTTTGCCCGTGCTCTGCGCCCTCGCGTACATCGTCGTCTCGCGCCGTTATCGGGACCTCCTGCGCCTCGAAATCGTCGCCGGCCTCTTGATTCTGCTCGCCGTGGCCCTGCCGTGGTTCGTCGCGATGTACGCGCGGCACGGGCAGCCGTTCACCGATCGGCTGCTCTTCCACGACATGTTCAAGCGCGCCTTCACGCACGTGCACGACACGAACGAGGGCGACGACGTAGGCTTCCGTTTCTACGTCTGGCAGCTCGGCTATGCGATGTTCCCCTGGACCGGCCTCGTGCCGGCGGCGCTCGTCGCATGGCTCCGGCGCCGCGAGGAGGGCGATCGCAAGAGCGACGCCTCGATCTTCCTCGCGATGTGGTTCCTCTTCGCATTCGCGCTCTTCACGCTGATGCTGACGAAGTTTCACCATTACATCATGCCGGCCCTCCCGCCGGCCGCGATGCTCACGGGCATTCTGCTCGACGAGATGGTGCAACGTTCGGGCGCGCGAAAGGTGACCGACGCATTCGCCGAGCAATACGAGCGAGTCCTCTGGGGCGCCTCTGGAATCGCGGGAGGCCTCCTCGTCTTTTTCGTGGGCCGTGATCTCATGGGCGCGCGCGAGGGCATGCTCGGCCCGGTGCGGCTCCTCCACCTCTTCACCTACAACTACAAGCGGGCGTTCCCCTCGACGCTCGATTTCCGGCCCGCGCTCCTCTTCTTCACCTGCGCCGCCGCTCTCTTCACGCTCGCCCTCGTCTGGGCCCGCGCCCGCCGCCACGTCGTCACGGGCCTCTGCGCCGTGTCCGTGCTCTTCGCCGCCTGGGGCATCGACGTGTACTTCGTGAAAACCTCGCCGCACTGGGGGCAACGCGAGACCGTGCTCGCGTATTACCGTGCCAAACAGGAGATCCCCGGGCCCGTCATCGCCTTCCAGATGAACTGGAAGGGCGAGAACTTCTACACGGGCAATACCCTCCCGGCCTTCGTCTCCAGCGGCAAGAAGTTCCAGGACTATGTCCTCGAGCAGAAGAAGAAGGGCGTGAAGACGTTCTACTTCATGACCGAGCACGGCCGCATGGGCTCGCTCGCGAACGAGCTCGGAGGCCCGCGCATCTTCGAAAAGCTCACGACGCCGGAGCTCAACAACAAGTTCGGGGTGGTACGCGCGACGTTCGAGTGATCAGGGACAAGCGTCGAGCGCGCTGATCGTCCGGGGCTTCGTCTGCGCCGTGGGCGACGCGCGCCATTGCTTGTAATACTGGCAAGCCGCGGCGTGGTCTTTCTGGGCGAGCGCGGTCGTCGCGAGGTGGAAGAGGACCAGATCGCCCGGCAAAATGCGGTACGCGTCCTCGAATCGACGCCGCGCCTCGGCGAAGTCCCCCCGATTGGAGGCGAAGATCGCCTCCTTGAAGGCACGTGCCGCGAGGATCTTCGGGGTCTCCGGACAGCCGTCCTCATCCTCGAAACCATCCCGGTTCTCCGGCTCGTCCGGGCACTTGTCATGCGCGTCCGCGACCCCGTCTCTGTCGTTGTCGATGTCGGGGCAGCCGTCATCATCCGCAAAACTGTCACGATCCTCGGGTTCGCCCGGGCAGCGGTCCGTGTCGTCGGGGATCCCGTCGCGGTCGGTGTCGTCAAGCTCGTCCGTGTCCTCGGACGCACCCTGCGCGCGCGCCGAACTGTTCGCGGCGGGCGCGGCGACCTCGACGACGGGGGTGGCAGAGCGCTCGGGCTGAGCTGCACAGGAGGCGCAGGCGAGCGCGAAGAGAAGGGACGAGCCGAGCCGCATGGAGGGAGTGTCGGCGCGACGCGGGGGCGGAGCAACAGGGTTTCCGTGGGCACCGTGCCCGGGGGCTGTCCCGTCCCGCGGCCTCGGGCTACGCTTCCTCCATGCGCTCGCGCGCCACGCTTCAGGATGCACGCTTCGAGCAGACCGATCCGCGGCGCCTCGTCGAGTACCACGATCCCGAAGAGTTCGACCGCATCGACTTCGCCATGCGCGCCCTCGACCGGCTCCGGCCGAAGCGGCTGCGCATCGCCGTCTACAAGACCGTGAGCGCCGTCCAGATCGAGACGGTGGAAGACTTGTCCCGCGAGGGCTACCGCATCGCGAGCGTGGGCATCCCGCCGCATGCGAGCCGGGAGCACATCGCTTATGCGCTTGCCGAGCTCGCGGGGGTCGCGTCGGTGCCGTACGTGGTGCGGACGCTGCTCGCGATGGAGCGTCCGAACCCGTATCGCTAGCGGCCGAACTTCTTGCGGAGCGCCTCGCTCACCGCGGGCGGCGCGTAATGGCTCACGTCGCCGCCGTGGCTCGCGATTTCACGCACGAGCGAGGCCGAGACGAATCCGTAATTCGTGCGCGTCGGCAGGAAGACCGTGTCGATGTGCGGCGCCATGTCCGCGTTCGCGTGCGCGATCTGGAGCTCGTACTCGAAGTCCGTCGCGGCGCGCAGGCCCCTCACGATCACGCGCGCGCCGACCCGCTCGCAATACTGGAAGAGCAGGCCCTCGAACGAGTCGACCGTGAGGTTCGGGATGCCCTTCGTCACCTCGGTCAGCAGGGCGAGGCGCTCGTCGAAGTTGAAGAGCGGGTTGCGCGTCGGGTGACGGCCGATCGCGATGATCACGCGGTCGAAGAGCTTCGCCGCGCGCTCCATCAGGTCGAGGTGCCCGAGCGTCGGGGGATCGAAGCTGCCGGCGTAGACGGCGATCGGGTGCTGCATGGCTCAGCGCTCCGGGGCCTTCTTCGGGGGCTTCGCGCCGCCGGCGGGCGCGTTGCCTCCGGGCGACGTGTTGCCTCCAGGCGCGAGGCCACCGCCCGGCTGCGGGACCAGGCCACCCGGCTGGCCGAGGCCCGGCTGCGGACCGAAGGGCGAAAGCGGATCGGGCATCCCCGGCATCGCGTCCTCGGGATACGGCTGCCCGCCGCCGCTCTCGGCCAGCATGCGCTGGATGAGCAGCCCCGTGTCCTCGAGCCACATGAGGCGGCCCTGATCGCCGAACGTCACGCGGAACGGCGCGAGCAGGCCCGTGCCGAGCACGCCGTCGATGTCGAGCGAGATCTGTCGCTCGATCTGGTCGACGGGCGTGCCGAACACGCCGGGCACCTTGGGCACGTCGAAGGCGCCGAGGCGCACCATCGGGACCACGCCCTCGCGCAGCTTCTGCTCCGGATCCTCGGCCACGATCTTGAGATCCTTCGCCACGGAGCCCGCCTTCTTCCAGCCGCCCTCGTCGAGCGCGAGCGGGAAGGTCATCGACGTGTCGAGGAGCAAGCTCACGGGCTCGCCACGCTCGCCGCCGAACTTGCCGCGCAGGATCATGCCGCCGCCGCGGATGTACGAGAGATCGACACGCGTCGCGTCGGGCGGCGGGGGCGGCGCGAAGCTGCGCGCCACGAACTGGTGGCCGTCGTAGTCGATCGTCGCGTGCAGGTGCCGGAGCAGGTTCACGCCGAGCAGCGCCTTGATCGGCGCGCCCATCTGCTTCGAGACACCCGAGAGGTCCTGCGTCAGCGCAGGCACGTCGTGCACCTCGAGCTTCTTGCCGAAGCGGAGCGAGATCCAGCTCGGCTCGGGGCGCGTCGCGCTGTCGAGCACGACCTCGGCGTTGCCCGTGGAGATCATCGCGAGCGCGCTCTCGCCGTCGATCTCGACCGGCACCACGAAGAACGGCGCGAGAGGGCTCACGTGCGGGAGCTCCACCGCGGCGAGCAGCGCGCCCGAGAGCGCGAACGGCGTGCGCCCCGAGCCGCGCCGCGCGAGCTTCGTGATCCCCTTGGCCCAGTCGTCGACGACGTCGGGATCGTTGAGCATCGCGTCGAGCTGATCGGCGGCGGCTTCGAGGTCGCCCTTGTACCAGAGCGCCCGGCCGCGCAGGCCCGAGGCCTCCGAGCCTTTGATGCCCTTCAAGAGGCGGAGCGTCTCGGCGTAGTCGAGTCGCGCGAGCGCGATGCGGGCCGCGAGCTTGCGGACCTCGGGGTCGTCGGGGACGATCGCGAGCGCCCGCTTGACGGCGTCGTGCGCGTCGTCGATGTCGGCGACCTTGAAGTCCTGCGTCGCGCGCTGGAACCATTTGTCGGCCGTGGCAGGCCGCGCATTCTGGAGCGTGCCCGCCGTGGGACACCCGGAAAGGAGCAGCGCGAGCGCGGCCGCGCCGAGGAGGGAGACGCGGCCCAGCGGCCGATCGGAATCTCGTCGAGACATACTGCTTCCCACGGACGTTTCGCTTTCTACTTTCCCGCTTCGCCGGGAGCTTCGATCAGCAGGATCCGATCGGCTCGTAGCTCCCTGCGGCTGCGCGAGGGAAGCAGATAGCCGAGAACCCGCGGAGGGTCGAGGTCCGTTCGCACGCTCGTCACGCAGAACTCGAGGTCCTCGGGCCCGCGATGGGCGGGGCGGTAGCGCAGACGCACGGGTCTCCCGATCTCGGCCGCCGCGACGGCCGCCGCCACGATGGCCGGACGCGCGTGGCGTTGTCCGATACGAACGTGCCAGAGATCCCGCGGCGTCGCGGGCGCGAGCACCTCTCGTATCTTCTTCCAGACCTCGCGCAGCGCGTGCACGTCGTCCTCGGCCCGGTGCGCGCGGGCCTGCGCCACGCCGAGGGAAGCGCAGAGCGATCCGAGCGCGTGCGTCGGCAGCGCGAAGGCGCGACGCGAGAGGACGAGGGTATCGAGGAAAAACGGAAACCGTTCGGGCCGCTTCGCCCGCGCGAGCTCCGCTTCCAGGAACGTCACGTCCCACGAGGCCGCGTGCGCGACGAGGATCCCGCCTTCGCACACGGCGAGCAGTTTGTCGGCGATCTCCACGAACGTCGGCGCGTGCGCGAGGTCCTCGCGCTGGATGCCGTGCACGTGGGCATTGCCGAACGTGCCGTCGTCGGGACGCACGAGCGTCGTGAGCGACGCCTCGACGCGGCTGCCGCGCGTGCGTTCGGCGCAGAGCTCGATCACGCGATCCGACGCGGGCCGGAGCCCCGTCATTTCCAGGTCCAGGAAGACGAGCGGCGCCTCGTCGATGGGATCGTCCCACGGCGATCCAGATGGCGGCCCGGCTGCCTCCGCGGTGGCCATCAGCCGCTCGACTTGGTCTTACCGCCTCGCATCATCGCGATGACGGGCTTGATCGTGTCGGGCTCCATCATGGCGATCTGGTTGAACGTGCCGCCTTCGGAAAGCCACGCGCCGCCATCGATCGTGATCACGTCCCCCGTGATGTACGCCGAATAATCACTCACCAGGAATGCCGCGAGGTTCGCGAGCTCCTCGTGCTCACCGTAGCGACCGAGCGGGACCTTGCTCTTGCCGATGCTGTCCATGCCTTCCGGCACGAGCGCCTTCCATGCGCCCTCCGTGGGGAAGGGTCCGGGCGCGATGCCGTTCACGCGGATCTTGTATTTCGCCCACTCGACGGCGAGCGAGCGCGTCATCGCCATCACGCCCGCCTTCGCCGACGCGCTCGGGATCACGAAGCCAGAGCCCGTCCACGCGTACGTGGCGAGCATGTTCAGGATCACGCCGCCCTTGCCCGCCGCGATCATCCGCCTCCCTGCGGCGAGCGTCGCGTGGAAGGTGCCGTTCAGCACGATGGAGACGACGGCGTTGAAGCCGTTGGGGCTCAAATCTTCCGTGGGGCAGAGGAAGTTTCCGGCCGCGTTGTTGATCAGGATGTCGATCGATCCGAACGTGCGCTCGGCCTCGGCGACCATGGCCTCGACCTCGGGGAAGTGCCTGACGTCACAGCGCACCGCGAGGGCTTTTCCGCCGCGCTCGCGCACCTTTTCGCATGCGGGTTCGATGTGCCCGGGGTCGCGGCTCGTGAGCACGAGGTTCGCACCGAGATCAGCGAGGCCGAGCGCCATGGAGAGTCCGAGGCCCGTGCCACCGCCGGTCACGATCGCGGTCCTGCCTTGCAAGCATCGCTCTTTGAACATGCGGAGCCTGTAAGCGATGGAGAGCGCGGGGCAAAGACCCGCGGCCGGGGGCGCTCTTTTTTTCGTGCGGGGGGCCGCCAGACCGGGCCATTTGTTGCTACATTCAGGCTGTGCCAAGGCCTGAGCTCTCCGAGCGATTGGGGGCCTCGCTCCTTTCGACGAGCCCCTCGGATGTTGGTGACGCCGACATGGTGGGCGGGCACGATGAGCTCGACGGTTCGTTCGAAATCGACGACGACCTCACGCTCGCGAACCCGACGCTCCTCCATCCCGAGAGGCGGAGCCGTGATCCGCTGACGTTGCCGGTCCTCGCGCTCAACCGGCATTTTCATCCTGTCCAGGTGACGACCGCACGCCGCGCATTCCTGCTTCTCTTCGGCGGCGCCGCGCACGCCATCGACGAGGTCGGCGAGGTCCACGATTTCTCGTCCTGGCGCGGCTTGCCCGTTCGCGACACCGACGACGGCCTGCCCATCGTCGGCGGCTCGCTGCGCGTGCCCCGCGTCCTCCACCTGCGCCGCTACGAGCGCGTGCGCCGTCCGACGGTGCGCCTGTCGCGCCGCAACGTGATGCTGCGCGACGCGCACCAGTGTCAGTACTGCTCGAAGCGGCCGCCCGTGCGTGACCTCAACATCGATCACGTCGTGCCGCGATCGCGCGGCGGCGTCGACTCGTGGGAGAACCTCGTCACCGCGTGTCGCCCGTGCAATTTGCGCAAAGGTCGACGCACGCCGGAGGAAGCGAGCATGCGCCTTCTCCGCACGCCCACGGCGCCGCGCTGGTCGGCCTCCATGCTCCTTTTGCTCGGCCGACCCGAGCCGTTCAAGGAGTGGGAGCCTTTCCTGAAGTCGGCTTGAATCAGCGCGGATACGCGCTGCGAGATCGCGAAGCGAACTCGCCTCGGGGGGTGAATCGGCCGGGCTTCGCCAGGCCGAGAGGGGGACGCGAGGCGTCCCCCTCGGGACTAAAGCTCGTGCCGCGTGCGCACTTCGAGCGTGACCGCGAGCTCGAAGCGCTCGCGGGACTGCGTCGTCGGGAACCTGAGCGCCGCCACGATTCGCTCGAGGCACGCGCGCGCGTCGTCCGTGCCGTAGGTCGTCGCTTGTTGCGAGGTCACGTCGAGCGTCGCGCCGTCCTCCTCGATCCCGAGCTTCAGCGCGATCACGCCCGTCGAATCATCGGGATCGATGCACGCGAGAAACGCGGGCTCCGCGTCGCGCAGCACCGCACGCACCGCCTCCACGTCGATCGCCGCGTCGGAGCGCACCGAGACGACGTCGACGGCCATGCCAGAAACCGGCGCGCGTGCGCCTTTCGCCGCGATCTCGGCCGTGGGTTCCACGACTTCGACCGGGCCGCGTTCGTCCGGACAGCCCACGAGCGCCATCGCCATCGCGAAGAACACCGCGGCTTCCGGGACTCGATGCAGACCTCGTCGCCTCACTGGGTCAGTACAAGCGTCCCTTCTTCATTGCAGTATGCCACGAGGTTCCAGCCTTCTCCGCTGCAAAGAAAAAAATCCAAGCAATCGGTCAGGCAAACGGTTTCGAAGCACTGCTCGGCCGCGACCGCAGGACAGTCCGGGTTCTGCAGGTCCGGCTTGCAGCCGGTGGTCTCGCCGGTATGGTCAATCACAGGTTTGGCGCAACCATCGGGGGAGACGCCGGCGTCCGGGTCCTGGCCGCCGCCGGGGCAGGCCTCGGCGAGGCGCCAGGCGCCGTCCACACAATCGTAGAGGGCCGCGCAAGTCTGGTCGTCGCACGTTCCACCGCGGCCGACGGGGCAGCCTTTCTCGGGGATCTGACCACACGGACGAACCTCGTAGGCGTCGCCGCACGCGGCTGGGAGGGCAAATGCGAGGGGGATCACGAGGAGTGCAAGCTTGGCGGGGAGCCTACGCATGGCCGAAGGATGGTCCGGCGCGCGCGTCCGGGCGAGGTGACGCACGGGAAGGAGGCAGGATCGGGTAGGATGGCCGCCATGCGAGCCTGCGCGACAGCCTCCTTCTTCGCGACGTTGAGCCTCACTTTCGCGGCGCTGTTTTCGGCGTGCGCGAGCGGATCGCCTCCCGAGGCGAGTTCGCCTGAAGCCTCGCCGGACAAAGCCGCGAGCGGCGAGACGGCAGCGCCGAAGGAAGAGGCGAAGCCCGGGCAAGGCGCTTCTCCGGCCGATCAAGGCGCGGGCGCGGCTGCGGCGCCTCCGCCTGCGCCGCGCAAGGCTCCGGAGAAGGCGTCCGACTGCAAGGACATGCTCGCGGAGATCACGAACGAGCCGCCGGCGAGCGGCGTCGTGATGAACAACGCGCAGACCGCGGGCGACGCGGGCGCGAGTGATCGCTTCCAGCCGATGAGCGACCTCATCAAGTCGAAGCGTGATGCGTTCCGCTGCTGCTTCGATCTCTGGGCGAAGAACAACCCGGGACAGAAGGGCAAGGTCGCCTTCACGTTCGAGCTCGCGCCGGACGGTCGGCTCAAGGAGGCGAAGATCAAGCGCGAGGACAGCGACATCACCGCGCCCGAGATCGAGAGCTGCATGCAGGACGTGGCCAAGGGCCTGACGTACCCGAAGTCGCCGAGCGGCAAGGACACGATCTTTACCTATCCCTTCGAGTTCAAGGCGCGCCGTTAGGCGCCGGACGAGCCCTTGACGAGCGATTCGAACCCTCCCACACGCGGCCAGGGCCTGGGCGGCGCGAACAACGCGTACGTCGAGCTTCTGCGCGACTCGCGAGGCCTGCGTCGTGAGCAACGCGAGGCGCGCGACGCCTGGTTCTCGAAGCTCGCCGAGAAGCAGAAGGACGAGATCCTCTTCGAGCTCGAGATCCTGCTGAAGGGCCTCGCCTGCTTCGCGAACCCGCGCAACCACCCGGGCTCGGGTCGTAGACAAACGATCGTCAGCCACGACTTCCGCGAGCAGCTCGCGCACGCGAAAGATGGCATGGCGCGCGTCGTGCAACTCGCGCGCATGATGCTCGGCGAGCGTGATCGCGCGTTCGTGTTCCAGCGCTACCTCGAGACCGTGCTGCCCGAGGACAACTCGCGCACGCGGCTCGTCTACGCGACGATGGCGCAGGAGTCGCCCGAGGCGGCGCTGTTCCTCTTGCGGCAGGCGTTCACGAACCTGATCGAGACGGGCACGGCGATGCTGCGCCTGCCGCGCGTGAGCTACCGCGTCTTCTACGCGCACCTCTCGATCACGATGCGCGAGATCACGCAGAGCGCATTCTTCAACCCGCTTTCGGCGCTCGAGTTCCGGCCCGAGTTCGATCGCATCGGCTCGTCGGCGGTGCTCGAGCTCATGCAGAACGTGAGCGGCGAGCACCCGCATCGACTCGTGGCGCTCACGTTCCTGTCGCTCTACCGCATGCTTCGGTATCTGCGGCTGCTCGATGCGATCGCGCTCGATCACACCGATCGTCGCGTGGCGGGGCGCGCGTACCTCGTGCTCGCGGTGCTGCGCAGCGACGGGCGCGCGCTGTCGAACTACCTGCGCAGGCGATCGGGTGAGCTGCTCGCGGAGGGGTTCAGCCGGGAGCTCGGGCGCGTGGGCGCGGCGGACATCGCGGCACGGCACGGCGCGCTCGTCGCGGAGGGGCAGAGGCTCTCGGCGATCAAGGACGCGCTGCTCACGGTGTCAGCGAGTCTGCGCATCGAGCTCCGACGAATCTTTGAGCACGAACTACCTCCCGCGGACGCGAAGCTCACGGAGCAGGATCTGCGCGCGCGGATTCAGGGCGCGACGGCGCTTCTGCGGCCGGCGATCGAGCTCTGCGTGCTCTTCCTCGGGCGCGCGCTCGGGGCGACGCTCGAGGAGGGGCGCGTCTTCGAGGACGTCGGCGTGCGGCGCGGGACGATCGCGCGCGTGCGGCAGAACGTGTGGATGTTCGCGCAGATCACGCGCGCATTCACGAGCAAGCTCCGGCACGCCGATCCCACGAGCGACCTTTGGGCCGTGCCCGAGAGCTTCGGCTTCGTGCGTGACTTCCTCGGCTACTTCCGCGCGATGGGCTATCCGCTCGTCGTGCTCGGCGACTACCCGCGCGCGAAGGACCTCGTCGCTTCGCTCGCGGCGCTGCGCGACGCCGATCTGCTCGACCCGACGCGCCTCGACACGGCCGCGCGTGAGTGCGAGGCCTTCTACGATTTTTCGATCCAGCTCTTCGAGCGCATGTCGCAACGCGAGCTCGCGGGCGTGCCGTTCGATCGTCCTTCCGCGGCGCGATCGCTCCGGCTCTACCTCGGCGACTAGCGGGGCGAGGGAACCGGGTTTTTCCGGCGCGCGCCGACAAACCAGAACGCGGCCGAGAGCGCGAGCGCGACGGGCAGCGTGAGCATGCCCCAGAAGAGGCCCGTGCCCGACGTGCACTGCGCCTTCGAGTCGCCGAACGCGTCGCTCACCGCGCCGACGATCGGAGGCGAGATCAGATCACCGAGCAGGTGGATCAGGAAGATCGACAGCGCCATCGCGCTCGCGCGTCGATCCTCGGGCACCGACTTCAAGATGGCGAGGTTCGTCGGGGCCATGCTCGCGAACACCGCGAGCTCGCAGACCCCGAGCAGCGCGAGGAAGCTCGTGGACGAGCGTGCGAAGAGCGCGAGGACGGCGACCGGCGTGGCCACGGCCGAGGAGATCGCGCAGACCCAGAGCGCCGCGCGCACGCGCTCCTCGCCCGGCACGCGCTCCGCGACGAGGCTGCCGATCGCGGTGCCGACGAGGCCCGTGAGCACCGTGAGCTTGCCGAACGCGCCGTCGGCGACGTGCAGATCGAGGCACAGCCTTCGATAGAGGAACGGCACGGCCCACTGCACGAAGCCGCCGAGCGCGAACGTCTGCGCGATGTAGCCCGCGACCGTGAGCACGTACGAGCGGCTTTGTGCGAGCGCGCGTGTGTCGTCGAGGAAGCTCGCGACGACGCCGCGATCGTCCTTCTTCTGTGCGAGCGTGCGTGGTGGCTCGTGGAGGAGCAGCGCGACGAGCGCGAGCAGCACGCCGGGCCCACCTGCGATGTAGAAGGCGTTGCGCCATCCGTAGCGCTGCTCGAGCAAGCCGCCGAGGATGAAGCCGAGCGCGGAGCCCGCGGGGATGGCGACGTAGAAGACGCCGAGCCATCGGTTCTTCTTTTTGGCGGGTGCGACGTCGTCGATGATCGTGGGGCTCAGGGTCGCGTAGCTCGCCTCGCCGACGCCCACGACGACACGCGCGGCGAGCAGCGACGCGAGCGCGCCTGCGAGGCCCGAGGCTGCGGTTGCGGCGGACCAGACGAGCACGCCGGCGGCGATGAGGGCTTTGCGCGGGAACCTGTCACCGAGCCACCCGAAGACGGGGCTCGTGACGAAGTAGCCGAGCATGAAGGCGCTCGTGACGAGGCCGAGCTCCTTGTCGGAGAGCCCGAGGTGTTCTTGAATGCGCGGTCCTACGGCCGTGACGACGAAGCGGTCGACGTAGTTCAGGAGGTTCAGGGCCGTGAGCAGCGCGAGGATCGCGCGCGGGCTCTTGATCACGGGACGAGACTACGGAAAGAGGCGCACAAAAACACGAATGGACGTGCGGTGCGTTCCGACGTCCATTCGGTCTAGGCTCTTCGATGTCTCTACCGCGACGGGTCGAGCTTCTTCGGGGCACATCATCCCTCGATCTTTGTCGAGGCCCCGACTCCCGCGAGGCGGACTCGAAATCCGCCTCCGGGAGGGCTGCGAAGAGCGTTGCGAGCTAGCTACCGAGCCTATTCCTCTTCGTGCGAGGCGGCGGGAGCGGGAGCCGGCGCGGACTTGGGAGCGGCGGGCTTGGCGGCGGCGCGGCCCCGTGGAGCGGCCGACTTCTTGGCCGGCGCGCGCTTCGTGGCCTTCTTCGCCGTGCGCTTCGTCGTGGCGGCGGCGCGCTTCTTCGCGGGGGCGCGCTTGGCGGCCGTCTTCTTCGCGGGGGCGCGCTTGGCGGCCGTCTTCTTCGCGGCAGCCTTCTTCGCCGGCTTCTTGGCGGCCTTCGTGGCCTTCTGGGCGGCCGGCTTGGTGGCCTTCTTGGTCGCCTTCTTCGCGGGCTTCTTCGCAGTCTTCTTCGCAGCCATCTGAGACCCTCCTGATTGGCCGCCTCGCTCTCGCTCTCGCTATGCGCTTTGCCTGAGTCGCGAGCCCCGAGACAACAGATGTTGCACGACGTATATTGCCACGCATGGTGACGGTCAAGGAAATTCTTGCAAGGCCTGCTCTGATGTACCCCTTCGGTTGAAGGGAGATCGCTCTGCAAGCATTGCGAGGGCGGAACGCAGGAACAGATGGGGTGTAGTGTCCCTCGCGATTCCAGGCGCCTACAACCTCCTCTTTCGTCGCCAAACGTCGCCTATTGACACTGTGAGCGATCTATGCATCGGGGGCCGCGAAGCATGTCTCCCCTTGTGCGACACATCGAACCTCGGCTACCGTCCGGACGTCCGTCAAGCGTCCAGGAGGACAGGATGTCGATGCGTCGCACGACCTCGTGGCTCCTGCTCGGATCCGCCCTCTTCGCCTTCACGGGCGCTACCGGGTGCGGCTACTCCGAGGAGGAGATGCAGGCCAAAGTCCGTGAAATCGAGGCCCTGAAGGGCCAGCTCGCCGATGAGGAGAGGCAAAACAAGAAGGCTCGCGGCGAGCTCGACGACGCGAAGGCGCAAATCGAGCAGCTCAAGCAGCAGCTCAAGAACGCCGGCGTCGATATATCGAAGCTCAACGCGAGCCTCGAGGAGCAGTCGAAGGCCCTCGAGGAGTACCGCCGCCGCGCCGAGCAGCTCGAGGCGATCAAGAAGCGCTTCGAGACGCTGCGCGAGAAGCTCCAGGCCCTGACGAAGCTCGGCCTCAACGTGACCGTGCGCAACAACCGCATGGTCATCCAGCTCCCGGGCGACGTGCTCTTCGACCCCGGCAAGGAGACGCTGAAGAAGGACGGGCAGGACATCCTGCTCAAGGTCGCCGAGGTCGTGCGCACCGACTCGGCCCTGTCGCAGCGCTCGTTCCAGGTCGCCGGTCACACCGACAGCGACAAGCTCACGGGCGGTCGCTTCAAGGACAACTGGGGCCTCAGCGTGATGCGCGCGCGTGAGGTGCTCTCGTTCCTCATCGAGACGAATGAGAAGGGCGGCGGCGGCCTGAGCCCCGCTCGCTGGAGCGCCGCGGGCTACGGCGACACCGACCCGGTGAAGCCGAACGACACGCCCGAGAACAAGCTCGCCAACCGCCGCTGCGAGCTCGTGGTGCTGCCGAACGTCGAGGAGATGCTCGACCTCAAGACGCTCGCGAACTGATCGAGCGTCCATCCGATCCTTTGTCCTCCAACCATCTGAGCTCCATGCGATTCGCCGCCATCGACATCGGCACGAACTCCGTTCTCTTGCTGGTCGTCGAGCAGAGGGGCGACGAGCTCGTTCCGATCCTCGAGCGCGCCACGATCACGCGCCTCGGGCAGGGCGTCGACGCGACGCGCAAGCTCGCGCCCGAGGCCGTGGAACGCACGCTCGATTGCCTCGCGCAGTACGGCAAAGAACTGCGCGCGGCCGGCGCCGCGAAGGTCGCCGCCGTGGGCACGAGCGCGATGCGCGACGCGAGCGGCGGTGACGCCTTCCGCGCCGAGGCAAAGGTGCGGCTCGGCGTCGAGCCACGTGTCGTCTCGGGTCGCGAGGAAGCGGAGCTCACGTTCGAAGGCGCGCTGTCGGGGCTCGGTCTCTCGGGCCCCGTCACGGTTTTCGACGTTGGGGGCGGCAGCACGGAGATCGTGACGGGCGACACGGCGAAAGGGCTCGCGCACGCGACGAGCCTCGACATTGGCAGCGTGCGGCTCACCGAGCGGCACGTGAAGAGCGACCCACCGACGGCGGCGGAGCTCGAAGCGGTGCGGGCGGATGTGCGCGCCTCGCTCGAGCGCACGGGCTTCTCGCCGAGCGGCGCGCTCGTCGGCGTGGCAGGCACGGTGACCACGCTCGCGGCCTATGCGCGGGACGTGTTCCCTTACGACGCTTCCCGCGTGCATGGCGCGCGTCTCTCGCGGGACGAGGTCGTCCGCGCCGTGGGCTCGCTCGCGGCCATGCCGCTCGCCGAGCGACGCGCCTTGCGGACGATCAAACCGGAGCGTGCGGACGTGATCGTGGCGGGTGGGGTCCTCGTCGCGGAGGTGCTCGCGTGGGCCTGTGAGGCACGGGCGTCGAGCACGCCCGCCGTGGAATCCACCGCCGAGCTCATCGTGTCGGATCGGGGTGTGCGCTGGGGGCTCGCGCGAAGGCTTGCGGAAGGGCGCGAGGCGTAACGGCGATCGCTCGCTCTGCCGCCCATCCATACGCGTGTCCGTTGCCGTTTCACCGGACCGTTGCCATAACTGTATGGAAGCTCGCCGGTAGAAGCCAATTCGGTTGACAGATCCCGGCGTTCTCACTAGAGTGCGCGCGCCTGGCGCAAACTAACCCCTCACCGGGACGTCGAGATCTCGAGACGTGAGGGGACTTCTCTCAACAACCCCGAAACCCCTTCCACCGTCAGCTCCCCCGCGGTGTCTTCGATGGTGACCGAACCAGCAGCGCTCTGCGATCTCCCGCATCCCCCAGGCCCTTATCGTGGTCTTCGCGGCGGCGCTCCCCTCTTCGGAATGAGACACCAGATCCAACGGTTCCTGGCCGACCTCGAGCGATCGCATCGCTCGGCCCAGCGGGGACACGGGATCGAAGCGGCGGGGCGGTAGGCAAAGGAGACAGTATGCAGGCTCGTTCGGAGATCCAGTTCAAGGTAGGCGACAAGGCGGTTTATCCGGCCCAGGGCGTGGCCGAGGTCGTCAACATCGAAGAGAAAGACATCGCCGGGAACCGCCAGCGCTTCTACGTTCTCCGCATCCTGGACACCGACCGCAAAATCATGGTGCCGGTCTCCAACGCCAGCGCCGTCGGGCTCCGTCAGGTGATCTCGGAGCAGGAGATCCGCGAGATCTTCGATATCCTGCGCGAGCGCACGATCGCGTTCGACAACCAGACCTGGAACCGCCGCTACCGCGGCTTCATGGACAAGATCAAGACGGGCTCGATTTACGACGTCGCCGAGGTCTTGCGTGATCTCTACCGTCTGAAGACGGACAAGCAGCTCTCCTTCGGCGAGCGCCGCATGCTCGACACGGCGCGTTCGCTCATCGTGAAGGAGATCGCGATCGCGCGGGGTCAGACCGAGGAGCAGGTGAAGACGGAGATCGAGGCGATCTTTCTCGCCAACTGAACCGTAGAGCCGCGCGCGCAAGGGGGCGGTGCGGTTCCCCGAAACAGGGCCGATTCCACGAGGAATCGGCCCTTCGTTTTTTTAATTATTTCCCGGACGAACCTGCACCGGCGGCAGCGGCGGAAACGGAAGATCCACGCGCCACGCTTCGTCCTCGAAGACACACGCGACCTGCGCGTGGTCCTCCGGCCCGAGGCCGATGATCTCGACGAGCGCGTGGTTGCCGGAGATCTGCGCCGCATACCGTTGGGGCTCGAAACGAACGACGAAGCGCGAGGGCACGATCATCGCCTCGGGCGCGATCGTCTTGCCGCTCGCCGCGCTGTAGCGCTGGGCTCGCTCGGCGAGGTTTCCACGCGCGCGCTTCGAGAGCAGCTCGAACGCGCTCTTCGCCGCGGCCGGGTCGCCGTTCACGAGCCGCAGGCGCTCGACGAGCTCGCGCACCGCGCCGTCGGGCGATGCGTTCACCGGGCGCCGGTTGCAGCCCGCCGCGGAGGCGAGCAGCGCCAGGCAAAGCAGGAGTGGCTTCATCATCGAGGTCATCCGAGCGTCGTCTGCGAGAACGCGCCGATCTGCCGCAGGGCCTCGTAGAGCACGATGCCCACCGCGTTCGCGAGGTTCAGCGAGCGCACGGGCCCGAGGGTCGGGATGCCGTAGACGTCGTCGGGGAAGCGCTCGAGCAGCGCGTCGTCGAGGCCCTTGCTCTCCTTGCCGAACACGAGCACGTCGCCGGGCCTGTAGCCCGCGTCGAGGTAGCTCTTCGTGGCCACCGCGCTGAAGAGGCAGAGGCGTGCGTTCGGCAAGCTCGCGCGGAATTGGTCGAAGTCGGCGTGCTGTTCGAGCTCGACGAGGTGCCAGTAGTCGACGCCGGCGCGGCGGACCGAGTGCTCGTCGATGCGGAAGCCGAGCTTGCCGACGAGGTGCAGCTTGCTCTTCGTGGCGGCCGTGAGCCGGGCGATGCTGCCGGTGTTCTGCGGGATCTCGGGGTCGACCAGCACGACGTGCAGGGGCTCGTCGAGGGGTCGTGCGCGGAGGCGAGGGCGCTGGTCCTTGGCCACGCGGTCTTTCTAGCCCCATGCGCCCCGGGCACAAGCTTCCGTTCGGAGAGACCTTGACGGGAAAGCGGCCCCCACCGTAGCCTCGCGGCTCGGAGATCCTGGTATGCGTCGATTCGGGTGGATCGCGGCAGCTGCCGCGCTCGTCGCGGCGGTGGCGGTGCCTCGCCAGGCAGAGGCGGACACGATGGACCCCGCCCTCGCGCGCCTCGTGACGGACGAGAGTTGCCGCGCGCCGGGCGGAAACGGCGGCCTCTACTACAACCCGCAGTCGGGCTATTCCCGCTGCGGCACCGACGATCTCGCCTTCGCCAAACTCATCGGCGAGTGGGGCTTCGCGCTTGCGCCGACGGCGATGCATCCCGCGCGAACGACCGGCTACGGCGGGTTCGATCTCGCGTTCGAGGGCGCGTTCACGAACATCTCGTCGGGCGCGCAATACTGGGAGCTCGGGACGCAAGGCAAGCAGGACCCGAACAACAAGCTCTTCTCCACGCGCAACACCGGGCCTGACAACTTCCTCCAGGTCTTCTCGATGAAGACCCGCTACGGCTTCGCGCCGCTGTCGTTGCCGCTCGGCATCCTCGGCGTGGAGCTCGGCACGAAGATCGGGTTCATGGCGAACTCGAACATCGGCATCCTCGGCGCCGACGTGCGCATCGCGCTGCTCGAAGGCTTCCGCACGGGCATCCCCGCGATCTTCCCGGACATCGCGGTCGGCGGCTCGGTCACGACCTTGACGGGCAACCCCGAGTTTCAGCTCACGGTCGCGGCCGCCGACGCGCAGCTCTCGAAGCCCATCCCGATCGCGGGCAGCGTCGTGCTCACGCCGTACGTCGGTTACTCGTTCCTCCGCATCTTCGGCGACTCGGGCCTCATCGACCTCACGCCGAACACCGACGCGCTGAACTACTGCGGCTACCGGGGCGGCAACTCGCCGGCCACGCCCGATCCGAGCAGGCCCTCCCGCGACGGTCAGCCTGTCTGCGCCACGGGCACGAGCGCAGACTTCAACAACACGGTCGTCTTCGATCCGGTCCGCATGACGCGCCACCGCATCGACGCGGGCCTGCAGTTCCGCTTCCAGATGGTGCGCATCGGCGCGCACTTCGTGACCGACGTCATCGATCCCGAGGAGGCGAACCAGGACGAGGCCTCGTTTGCCCCCACGCCGGATCCGAACGACGATGCGGCCGCCACGGTGAACAAGTTCCAGGGGCTTCCCCGGCAGTACACGCTGGCCTTCGACGTCGGCCTCGTCCTCTAGGAACGAGCGACGCCCAAAGCAAAACGGGCCGCCTCGTTCGAGGCGGCCCGTTTCGTTTTCAGGCCTGCGCGGCCGCTCATTTCTTCGTGTTCACGTCCGGCAGCGTGTAGCCGAGCTCCCGTATGATCGCGCGGAAGTTTCGGTCCTCGTCACGCGCCGTGCTCAGGTGCTCCATGAACTTCTTGAAGTTGCCGTCCTCGGCCGCGGCCGCCGCGCGCTCGTAGTTCGCGAGCACGAGCAAGAGGTGCGGGTGCGCCTTCGTCACGGCCGCGGGCACCTCCATCTTGCGACCGACCTTCGCGCGCGCCTCGGCCAGCGCCTTCACGACGAGCACGAGCTCCTTGTCGAACGTACGGGGCTGGAGCATGTCCCCTTCCTTGCGCGCCCCGTCGAGTAGGAGCGCGGCGCGGTCGAGATAACTGCCTGCCCACGCCGGCAGAACGGTGAAGACCAGCGCGAGCGTCACAAGCACGGCGAGCGCGATCCGGCGCATCTGCGAAAACCTCCTCAGAATGTCTCAGGCATCCTCCGTCCGCGGGAGGGCACCGTTGGACGGACGAACCTCGGACTCGTTGGATCCCGAAGATACTTCGCTCGCCGCGTCCGCGTCACCTGACCACAAGCGCAGGATCGCGGCCCGCGCGGCCTCCTGCTCCGCGAGCTTTTTCGAACGGCCCTGGCCTTCGCCCACGACCTGCTCGTCGATCTCCACGACGACCGTGAAATCCCGGTGGTGCGGCGGTCCCTCGACGCGCACGACGCGGTAGCGGGGCGAGGGGCCGCCCGTGGCTTGCACACGCTCTTGCAGCTCGCTCTTCGGATCCCGCGTGCGCTCGGGGCCCTCCGTGAGGCGCGCGAGCGGCTCGGCGATCACCGCGTGCACGAAGACGCGCGCCGCGTCGAGCCCACGATCGAGGTAGATCGCGCCCATCATCGCCTCGACCGCGTCCGCGAGCACGTTCATGCGGTCACGCTCGCCTGCAGCTTGCGCGCCTCGACCGAGCCGGAGCGCCGCGCCGAGCTCGACAGAGCGCGCCCACGTGGCGAGCGGATTCGGGTTCACCAGGGCCGCGCGCATCCGCGAGAGCTCGCCCTCGTCCGCGCCGGGAAAACGCAGCATCAAGAGCTCGGCCACGCAGAGTCCGAGCACCGCGTCGCCGAGGAATTCGAGCCGCTGGTTGTCGGCGCACGCGCCTTTGCGTTGCTCGTTCGAGAAGCTCGGGTGCGTGAGCGCCTCCTCCAGATGAGGCAGCTCGCCGCTCAACCCGAGCCGCGCGAGGAGCGCTTCTCGAGGGGACTCCATCACCGCGTCGGATCCTCGTTCATGCGCTTCCGTAGAGCCGATCGGTCGCTTCGGCCATCTCCGTGTCGAGGCCCGTGATCCCGCCGGCGTCGTGCGTCGACCAGACGACCGTCACGCGGCCCCAGCCGAGGTGGACGTCGGGGTGATGATCATGCTTCTCCGCTGCGAGGCCCACGCGCACGACGAAGGCGAGCGAGGTGGAAAAGTCAGGGAATTTGTAGGTCTTCTGGATGGTCTCGCCGGCGCGCGACCAGCCTGCGTGCGCGGCGAAGAACGTGGCGATGGCGTCGTCTTCGAGCTTCTGTCGCTTCGACATGGTGGGGCATTTGTAAACGTTGGGGCGCGCGCTGGGAACCCGGCGCGCGCTAAACTCCCCGCCGCCCGATGCCTGCCCTCGTCGCGTGCCCCTTCTGCCGTGAGATGTTCGAGCCCTCGGAGGCGCGCGTCTGCCCCGAGTGTGGCCTCGCGCTGGAGGACATCCGCAAGCTGCCGCCCTCGCGCGAGGCCCTCGAAGACGAGGAGCCGGTGCCGCCCGAGATGGAGACGTTGCCGTTCACGTACGTCGGCCGCGGACGCGGTCCGCTCGTGATGATCGCGGCGCTCGGACTCGTCGCGTTTTTTCTGCCCTGGATGCGCGAGACCGCGCCAGAGCTCCATGTGTTCACGGGATTCGGGTTCGCGGAGCGCTTGCAGTGGATGTGGGCGCCTTTCGTGTCGTGGATCGTGATGCTCCCGCTCGTGCTCTCGCGCCGCTCGATCCACGCGATGCGCGGCGCGCGCCTCGCGGTCGGATTCCTCGCGGCGATCGTGATCATGACCGTGATCATGCGCGTCGCCGTGGTCCCCGAGAGCACGCGCAACCTGCCTCGTCGCTTCGCGTGGGCGTACGGTCTGCACGTGACATTCGTGCTCGGCTTGCTCGCGCTCGGCGCGTCGACGCGCTTCGGCGGGCGCGTCGATGACTTGCGCTCGAAGGAGGCGCGCAAGGGCGACGAGATGTTGCATTGAGGCCTTTTGCGGCCGCCTCGGGTCGACACGGCCGAGGCGCTCGCGTATTCTGTGGGCGGCGGGTTTTCTTCGCGCGGCGCGGGGCGGGTCCGTCGGAGGTGCGCCATGGCCAAGTCACCGATGAGCGCGCAACGCGTCCGGCCGAGAGCGGACTCGTCCGACACCGATGCTTTCGAGGTGCCCGCGGCCGTGCTCTGCACGATCTGTGGTCAGTCGGATTGCTCGGGGTGCACGCCCGCGGACGAGACGGCCTCGGGCGTGATGGCCATCGTGCCGTGGGAACGCCCGGGTGGGACGGCGTGGTCGCGGCTCTGGGGGACGGCGCTCGCGACGACGCAGGGCGCGGACGCGTTTTTCTCGGCGCTGCCGGACGGCGCGCTGCCGCCGGCCGTGCGGTTCGCGATCGTGGCCGAGATGCTCGCGGTCGGCTCGATGGTGGCGATGCTCCTGCCGCTCGCCGCGCTCGCGCTGCCGAACCTGGCGCTCCAGGTGATCGGTGATCCGGAGATGCGCGTGCGGGCGATCGAGTGGTTCGTCATCGGCGTGCCTGCGCTCGCGCTCTGGATGGTCGTGGCGCACGCGAGCCACGGCGCGGCGCTCGACGCGGGCGCGCGAAAGCAGGGGGCGCGGCCGCAACGAAGGCGCGCGCTAAGGTTTGGCCTGTACTCCTGCGGCTGGGATCTGATGACGGGTCCGCTCGGCGCGATCTGGATGCTCGGATCGCGGGGCGCGAAGGCGGCGGCGGAGGTCCTCGCGCTCTCGATGCGCGTGCCGGGTCGGGCTTCGGACGCGCTCCTCAAGGGGGTCTATGGTTTGCCCGAGGATGCGGCGGCGCGCGCGCGGCGCACGGGCACGGTCGTCGCGGTGATCTCGGCGATCGTCTCGGCGTTCGGGCTGCTCCTGGCGATCGCGCTCGCCTGAGCGCGCTCGCGTCAGCGCGGGCCCGCGGGCGTCTGCGAGGGCGCGGGCGGGCCTGCGGCCGGGCGCCGCGACGAGGGCAAGGTGCCGGGGCGCTTGGCCGGCGTGATCTCGCCCATCGCGCTCACGCCGAGCATCTCGAGCAGGTCGGGGTTCGTCTCGCCGAGGTGCTCCTTGCGCAGCGCGGCCACGACCTCCTGGATCTTCTTCTGCGTGCGCTCGTGCATCAGGATCTGCTTGATCGAGGGCGCTTCGAGCTCGATCGGACGATCGACGGCCTTGATGCTCTGGCGCCGCCAGACGACGGCCCACGACGAACCTTCGGCGACGGGCTCGGGCACGAGCTCGCTGTCCTTCACGCCCTCGACGGCTTTCACGAGCGCGACGTCGACCTTCACGTTCGGGTCCGTCGTCGTTCCATCCGGCGCCGCGAGCCCGAGGTTGCCGCCGCGCATGTTCGTCGACTTGTCGAGCGAGAGATCACGCGCGAGCTCGTTCCAGCGCTTCGGCGAGAGGTCGGCCTTCGCCTTCTGGATGACGTCGAGCGCTTGTTCGCGCGTGGCCACGAGGATGCGCCAGATCGCGACGCGCGACGGCGCGTGGTACTTGTCGCGGTTCGCGTCGTAGTAGGCCCGCACCTCTTCGTCGGTCACGCCGCCCTGCGCGGCGACCTCGGCGCGGATCTGCGAGACGATCGCGTTGCGCAGCACGCTTCGAACGCGCTCGGCGACCTCGGGCAGCTCGCGCATCTTCGCGGCCTCGGCGCCCTCGGCGTAGAGCGTCTCCTTGAGGACGGTCTCTTCGACGAACTTGCGGCGGATCTCGTCGTGCGTCTTGCCGAAGTAGCGGAGCTGGAACGGCGGCATCGTGGCGAGCCTGCGCTCGACCTCGCGTACCGTGATCGTTCGAACTCCAACCTTCGCGACGACAGCGTCGCCGTCGGCCGGCGCAGCCGTCTGGGCGAGCACGTACGAGCTCGCGGCCGAGGCGGCGACGAGCGCGATCGAGGAGGCGAGGATCGCGCGAAGGATCGAGGCAGAGCGCATGACGAGGCCATTCTTGTCGGGCGGGGGCCGAGGTCAAGCTGGCTCGCTTCTTTCAACGGCAGAACGTGAAATACGTGGCGACGAACGCGATCACGAAGAGCGGCCATGTCGTTCGCACGAACCCCGCGAGGTCCGACGCGAGGCCTCGGCCCGCGCGGCGCGCGGCCTCGCGCTTGCCGATCCTGCGGATCGCTTCCTTCTCGATCACCGCGTGTTCTTCCTCGTCGAGTGGATCGTCGCCGGCGAGGTGATGCAGGTGGTGGGTGATCTCGTGGTCGATCGTCTCGTCGATCTCGGCGACCACGTCGAACGAACGATCGCGGCGGTGCTCGGTCTGAAATGTCCGGTAAAACAAGCGGATCTCGGGCGCGCGTGGGATGCCGAGCGTCGCGTCCGTGCCGCCGGGCGTGTAGCAGCCGAGCAGCGGCTCGCCGCCGTCGTCGCAGGCGGGCACGCCGTCGTCGACGATGAGGTCGATGTTGCGCACGCCGCGCGCGCGGTAGATGCGCTCGGCGGCCTCCGTGACCATCGCCTCGAACGTGTCGAGGTCCGGGAAGGCGCGGCGTGACTTGCGAGGTTCGCCGACCTCGTAAGGGATTTCGCGATGCCAGGGGACGTCGAGATCGTTTCGCGCGCCACACGCGGCGCAGCGATGCACGGCGACGAGGCGAGCCGAATAGTGCGCTTGGTAGAGGAGATCGGCGACGGCCTGGTAGGCCTCGGGCGGGGCTTCGGTGAGCGCCTTGGCGATGGCCGAGGCGCGGCGCTCGCGGCCGAGCGCGGTGATGCCCATGGCGACGACGAGCGCGGGCGTGATGCGTGTCTGCGCGGACTCGGCGCGGAAGAGCGGGAGGGCTTCCTCGACCGTGCGCGCGGAGATGCGGATCGAGCGGGCGAGCTCGGTGCCCACGCGGATGGCCGGGATCGCGTGGGCCACCTCGTGATCGAAGGGCGCGTCGAGCTCGGGGTCGTCGAGCTCGCCGTCGACGAACGGCGCGATCTCGAGCAGGCGCGAAGGGACCACACGGAAAACCTCGCTGCAGTTCTCGCAAGGCAGCTCGGCGAGCTCTTCCGTTTGCACGCCGGTGTGGACCAGGAGCGCGCGGAGCACGTGGAAGTCACGCAGGGACAAACCGCGCGCGTCGAGCGGCGCGCCGGCGTCGGTCTTCGCGACGTTCTCGGCTTCGAGGATCGCGAGCGCTTCCAGGCAGCCGCCCGGGCGTGTATCGGGCGTGCGGGCGCGTGTTTTGGCGCGCCGAGCGGCCTCGTCGGAGAGGCGCGCTACGCGGCCGGATGGCAGGTGCACGCGGGCGGAGAGGCGGGGCACGTCGAGGCGATGATGCCGGAACGCGCCAGCGTCAACCCGTGGTCGGATCGTGGGCGCGGGCCGATTGATTCGGCCGCCGGGCTCCCGTAGAGTCGATTCCTCCCCCAGCGCGTTATCGGCGCGTATTGCTTTTCGCACAGGAGAATGCTCATGCCCCACGCGGATCGTCGGATTCGTCGCTCGTTAGGTCTGCTCGCCGTGCTCGGTCTTTCCGCGGTACCACTCGCGTGCGGGTTCGATGAGAATGGATCGCTCCCCGTGCAGGCGGGCGGCGCGGCCGGCTCGGGGGGGACGGCGGGCGCAGGCGGGGCGGGGGGCACGGGGGGGACAGCGGGTGCGGGGGGCATGGGTGGCACGGGCGGGGGCGGCGTGATGTGCGCCCCGGGCGAGACGAGGCCGTGTTATTCGGGGCCTGCTGCCACGGAGGGCGTCGGCCTCTGCAAGGCTGGCACGGAGGTTTGCGGGGACAACGGCATGGAGTGGAGCACCTGCGAGGGCCAAGTCGTGCCTGCGTCTGCCGAGAATTGCAGTCTGCCCGGGGACGAGGATTGCAATGGGCTTGGCGATGCGGATGAGGCCGTCTGCTGTACGCCGACATTCGATGATTGCACGACGCCGGCGGATGAGGATTGCGACGGCACGGCCATCGCGATGTGCACGGGCGCGCCCCTGGGTAGTTTCTCGCCGCCGGGGAAGATTTCGGCGCCGATGGACGACACGATCTTCGACGTCGCGGTGGCGCCCGACGGCGGGTACGTGATCGCGGGCGTGATCGACGGCACACTCGACAACGATTTCTTTACTGTGTCGGCGGGCAGCGCCTACGTCGCGAAATTCGACGCGGCCGGCGTGAAACAATGGGAGAGAGCGTACCCTGCGACGGCGTACGGTGTCGTCCGTGCGCTCGACATCGACACGGGGGGCAATGTCATCCTCGTGGGCGAGTTCAGCGGGACGATCGATTTCGGCGGGGACGACCTGACGACGCCGAGCCCGGGGGCTGACATCTTCGTCGTGAAGCTCGACGCCATGGGCATGCATGTCTGGAGCAAGCGATTCGGGACGACGAGCACGCAGACGGCCCAGGGCGTGGCGGTGAACGGTGACGGAAATCTGTTCGTCACCGGATACATTCGTGATGACGAGTTCAGCTTCGGCGGCGATTCGTTCAATCCCGGGGGCAACGACGACATTTACGTGGTGAGCTTCGACGCCGACGGCACGCACCGCTGGAGCCGCGCGTTCATCACGGGCGGGGACCAGCGAGCTTGGAGCGTCGCGGTTACGAAGGACGGCCACCCGGTGATCGTCGGCCAGACGAGCAGCAACGTGAACCTCGGGGGCTCGTCGAACCCCGGCTACGGCTCGAACCAAGACGGCATCATCGCCGTGTACGACAAGCAGGACGGCGCTCATCTCTGGAGCAAATTCGTCGGCCCGTCCAACGATCAGAACGTCAACCATGTGGCCATCGCGCCGAATGGGAACGTCCTCGTCACGGGGCGCTTCGCGGGCTCCGTCGACTTCGGGTCCGACTCCATCAATGTGTCGGGCAGCACCGACACGTATTTCGCCGAGTTCAACGCGGCCGATGGCGCCCCCGTTCGCGGCAAGCGTATCGGCAGCACGAACACGGAGACGCGCGGCATCGGCGTCGCCGCCGACGGCGCAGGGCACATCATACTGACCGGGCGTTACTCCGGAGGCATGCTCGACGTGGATGGCCAGGTGCTTCCTGCCCCCAACGGGACCGACGCCTTCGTCGTCAAGCTCGCCGGCACGGACCTGTTGCCCCTCTGGGCCAAGGCGCTGGGCGGCGCGGGCAATCAGTTCGGCTGGGACCTGGGGATTGATGAGAAGGGCACCGTGATCGTCGTCGGCGGGTTCTACACGGAGCTCGAGCTCGGCAATCCGCTCGAGAAGCTCACCACCATGAACGGCGCCGACCTCTTCAGCGTCCGTCTCGCGCCCTGACGAACCGTGGAATCAGCTATCGGCGGGGGCCCCGTCCGGGGTTGTGGGCTCCTCCTTGGTCCCCCGCCGCTTCGGCCGTAGCCGCCGGAGCGCCTCTCGGAACGACGTCGCCTCGAACCTCCGCCGCGCCTCCGCGTCGTCGAAGCACGCATTGACCCCCGCCGCGCGGGCTTGTCGTCCGAGCAGGACGGCGTACGTCAGGATCCGGTTGCGCAGCAACATCGCCTCTTCCTGGTTGCGCAGCCCGAGCACGCCGAGCAGGTCTCGATTCTCGGCCTCGCGCAGGAGCCCTTCGCCCTGCTTCACGAAATCGTCGCTCATCCCAACCGCAGCGAGCGCACCCTGGTGTTGCTTCGCGGCCTGGAGGAGCAAACGCAGATCGTCCACCTCCTCGTCGAGCGTGCCCGTGGTGTTCACGTCGCCGAAGACGTCCGCGATCTCCGGCTCGAAGGCAAACGCATGTTCTCCATAGGCGGCCAGGCGCGCACGCCAGGGGCGGCTCGCTTCGACGACCTCCGCGACGGTCCGCACCCGGAACGCGCCGGTGCGGTGGCCCTCGCCAAACCAAAGGTGCGCCGTCTCGAGCAGGCGGATCGCGTCGCGGAACAGGGCGCGGCGTTCGGCCTTGTAGTTGTGCGCGTCGAGCTTCGGGGCGTGCTGGGTGACGGCGAGAAAGAGATCGCGCAGCTCCGTCAGGGTCACGCCAATCGGCTGGTTCGGCGCGAGAGATTCGCGCACGATCTTGTCCGTCTCGGGCTGCGCGGCGACGAGCAACGCCTCGAACTCGGCGGGCGTGGAGGCGGCGCGCGTCTCTTCCAGGATGGTCTGCTGTTCGGGGGTCAATGCGATCGGCATAAGGGCTCCTTTCATCGGGGCGAGGGGAGAGAGGGTCCGAGTGACATGGCGATGAGGACGCGCCGTCTATCCCAGCAGCGCGGCGACTTCCTCCTCGATCTGCCGGCCTGTTTCGGTCGCGGCGATCGCTTTGCGGATGAGGCCTCGCATCGTCTCGAAGCGCTTGCCCGTGGGAAGCGCGACGCCGGCCGCGATCCGCTCCGCTTCCTCGGCCAGCTTCGACAGTCGCTTATGGCGTTCATCGTCCGGCTCGTAGTGGGGAATCGGGAGGTGCCAGACGTACTTGTCATAATCGCGTGGGTTGTGCTCGCCACGCGCCTGGAGGGGCCGCAACCGCTCGGTAACGACGTTGCTATTGAGGATGGCCTCCAGATAACGTGCCTCTTCGAGGCTACTCGCCGTCCCCCAGTACAATTTATGCTCGACCACGGCATTGTCACGGATGATGGCGGCTGCCAGGTACATGCCGCTTGCATTGTAAACGACACGCTGCGGCGGGATCGGGAACTGGTTCGAGAGTCCGCGGTGGTAGTCGACGCGCTCGATCAGGGAAAGGCGCTCGCTGGATCGGTGCGCTTCCCACAGCGACTCAGCGTGCCGCCACCAATCGTCGAGCCCCGGATAGAGCCCGAGGCGCTCGTCCCGACCGTGAAGGAGGCGCTTGCCGTCCCAGGGGATGATGGCCTTGAGCGGCGCGATCGTCCGATAAGGCAGTACGGTCTCTCCGAGGTGCATGGATCGCACGAACTGGCGCTCGACGTTCCCTTCCAGTGAAGCGAGCGATTTCCAGGGCGCCTTTTCGTTCGGACTCCTCCGGCTGCGGACGGGAACCCGACCGGCACCCGAGCCCAGCGGCCCGGCCGCTCGCTGCTCGACGACGAGCAGGAAACGCGGGACGACCGTGGCTCCCTGTGCGAATCGCTCCTCGTACGGCGAGCCTTTGCCCGGCGTCGCATCCTTGGCCTCGCGGACCGAAGCCTCTGCGCGAGTGATGTGCCTCTTCGCGGTCTCCCATCCCAGATTGGTTTGCGGCAGCCGCCCCGACCATCGCTCGACGGAGGAGGGGAGCGCCGCGGGCTCGTCTGCATTTTCTCCGAGAATCACACAGCTCGGAACCGGGAAAAACGAGGGCTTCACCGCGTGGAGGTCCCAGGCCTCTTCAAACGATACCGTCAGGTCCTTCGATTGGACGAGGGAATAACGCCCCTTTCGAAACCCGGCGTGTTGCCGCCCGCGCAGGACGGACCAGGGCAGGACAAAGCCGAAGCGGCCGCCCGGACAGAGATAACGTTCGATGCTACGAAGGACGAACAATGTGGAGAGGTCTTGATTGGTGGCCACCGCGGCGCCGGCCCACAATCCGCGCTCCTCGCTCAGCTTGCGAAACTCGGCCTGCATCGCCGCCGTCATGAAGCGGTAGGATAACCATGGGGGGTTCCCGATCAGCACGTCGACGCGATTTTCTGGCCTCGCGAGCCAGACGGGGCGCGCCAGGTTGCGCACGTAATATCCCCAGATGTGATTGTGGCCATCGTCGTGCAACCGGCAGAGCGTCTTGAATGTATCGGTGATGATGGCTTGATCATCGGAGCGGACGGCGTAGCGACGGAAGACAGACGAGAGGCTCGGGACTGGTGCTCCGCGCGCACGGCGGATGCTTGCCAGCTCGGAGAGCTCCGCGACGAGTCGATCGAACTGGCCCACGTCGGCCAGCGTCCGCTCGGGAAAACGGAGCTCGGTCGACCATAGATGCCCCGCGAGCGTCGGGATGACGAGCGCGTTGCCCGTGAACAGGGTCCGCTCCTGTCCCCACTGGATGCTGTCGCCGAGATACACGGGAATCGAGAGCGCTGGCCGATCATCCGCCTGGAGACGCGCGGGGCCGATGGCCAGGAGGTAGGTGACGCGGGCGAACGTCACGGCGACGGGGTGGATGTCCATCCCGAACACATGCCGGGTCACGCCCGAGAGGGCGGTCGCATTGTCGAGCTTTGCCGCGTCGGCGGCGTCGAGGTAGCGCCGAATTGCGTGGAAGAGGAAGGTACCGGAGCCGCACGCCGGATCGAGCACGCGCTGGTCCAGCGGGTCCTTCACGGACACGTCGACGATACGATCGGCGAGCCAGTCGGGCGTATAGTATTCGCCGAGCTGCTTGCGTTGCTCCGTCGAAATGACGCTCTCGTAGAGCGTCTTGAGTACGTCGTGCTCGACGTCGCGCCAGGCGAAACGCGCGAGGCGACGAGCGAGCACCCTGATGAAGCGGTCCCCTTCCGGGACCTCGACGATCCAATCGAAAAAATCGGCGTCGACGACGCCGTGCACCTGCGCGTCGGCGAAGAGCTGGCCGGTTACGAGCGAGGCCGCGGAGACATCTTGTGCAGTGGGGTCGAGGCCAATGACGGCATGCGCGATCACCTCCGCGGTCGTCACGAGGAGCGTGTGCTCGACGAACAGCTCGTCGCTATCTGAATCCCGTGCCGAACGCGGTGGTAAGTAGACGCGCCCAGAGCTCGCGCTTGAGCTTCACTGTCGGCTCGTCGCGGTGCTGTGCATAAAGCCCGTAGAGCTCCGCGAAATCGAGCTTGTGCCCAGGGCTATCCGCGCCGAGGCGGCGCGTGATCTCCTGGGGCGTAGGCGCGATCTTCGCGCTCGTGGCGAGCACACCCTCGAGCCACACCGAGAGCCCTTCGACATCCGGCTTGCTCGGGTCGACCGTGAAGGACGAGACCAGGCGCAGCGCGCCCCCTTTCAGGTGGTACAGGCGCCATTCCGCGCCGTCGGTCAATACACCGACGTACCGTTGACCCATCTCCTGCGTCCGCGAGGCGACGTAGCCCGCGAGCTGCGCCTCGGCCTCCTGCCGCACGTTGCCCTTGCGCAGGTCGCGCTTGACCTCGAACACGCAGAGACCGGCCTCGACGTCGATCCGCTTGCGAGCACCCGCTTGCTGCTCCAGCACCACGTCGAGATCGCGTAGCTGTTCTTCTTCCAAGGAGAGCGGCGCCGCGAGGAGCAGCGCATGCAGGCCGCTCTGCACGTTGGCCTCTGTGCGCGTCACGTCCCGGTTCGCCAGGGTGCGCACGAGCTTGTCGAGATCGATCGTCCCCTGTCGTCATGCGCGGCAAGGTAGTCACATCGCAGCGGATAGCTCAAGCGACGTTGCGCCTTCCCGCCGCATCCGTACCTTCGCGCCAGCGCGGCGTGCACACCGCCCATCACCTCGAACGAACCGCTCCACGTCTTCGCGCGACCGAACCAGCGTTTGCTGGTACGGGCTCCACGATGTGCTGGCACGCCTCCATCGACGTGCGGGGCCCTTCGCGAGGCTCGTCGGCTCGTCTTCACAGAGTGAGGAGCTACATCCGGAAATAGCCGCTCGGCCGCTTCGCCGGTTTGCCCATGGCGATCCGGTGGAGCTCGCGCGCGGCGTCCTGGTGGTCCGGATCGAGGTCGAGCACGCGGCGGAGATCCTGCACCGCGCCTGGCTCGTCGCCGATCCGGCGGCGCAGATATCCCCGGTAGAACAAGGCCTGCGTGTGGTCCTCGCGGGCTTCGAGCAGCGCGTCGAGCTCGGCCACGCGCGCGCGCAGATCCGCGCCGCCGACGAGCGAGCGGATCCACACGGCGAGCGCGGCATAGTCGGGCTGCGTGGGATCGACCTCACGCGCGAGCTGGCACGCCGCGAGCGCGCCCGCGAGATCACGCTCCGCGATGCGCGACGTCGCGAGGCAGTAGAGCGCATGCGCCGGGCGCGCGGCGTCCGGTTGGCCCTCCGGCGGCATGGGCACGGTGGGCGCCTTGTCGCTCTCCGTGTCGCTTGCCGGGGGTTTGGGGGCAGAGCTCGGCTCGTCCGAGCGTCGCCCCCAAGCGTCGGAAGGAGGTTCGGCCGCGACGGGCTTCGGCACGTTCGGCGGCGAAGGGTCTGTCTCGACGACCGCGGACGGCGGCGGCTCCGTCACGGCGGCCCCGGACGGCCGCTCGCTCACGGCCTCCATCGGCGGAGGCGTGCCGACGCGCCGCGCGGCGAGCGTGAACGCGCTCGGACGACCGCGCTTCCGCGGGCGCGGTTGCACGCGTGAACGCTCGCCGTCGCCCGCGAGATCCGGCGCTGCCGCGCCCATGCGATGCGAGGCCGCGCGCAGGCGGATCCGCGCGAGCGTCACGGGACGCGCCGCGGCCGGCTGCG
Organism: Polyangium jinanense; assembly: GCF_028435265.1. Taxonomy (GTDB): domain Bacteria; phylum Myxococcota_A; class Polyangia; order Polyangiales; family Polyangiaceae; genus Polyangium; species Polyangium jinanense. Next base: position 572,451 of record NZ_JAGTJK010000002.1, read on the forward strand.
GCTCGGGCGGGATCTCCGCGCAGAGCGGCGTCGTGCCGAGGCCGAGATCGAGCGAGCGCGTGATCACGAGCGCGTAGACCATCCAGCAAAGCGTCTCTTCCGGCGCGAAGCCCGCGGTGAAGAGCTGCGCGAGTGCGAGCTCGCTCGTCCGGATCCGATCCAGGATCTCGCGCTCTTCGGTCGTCGGCGCGAACCTCTCGATCGCGGCCGTGGGGTGGATGCGGATCGTGACGTCGCGCAGGCGTTCGATCGTCTCGGTCATCATCGACGAGGCCGTCGCGTGGGCGCGCACGCCGGCCCAGAGAACCGCGAGCGGGTGCATCGTCGCGGTCGGCGCCGCGTCGTCGAGCAGGTCCGTGCGGCCGTCGAAGTAGCTGTACGTGGTGTCGGCGCCGAGGCTGAAGAGCCGCGTCATCCGCATCATGAACTGACGCGCCGCCGTTTGCTCGAGCAGGTCGCGCTCGACGCACCCCGCGAGCAAGAGCGCATCGCCGAGTAGCCCGTGCATCGAGAGTGCGCCTCGCAGCGTGGTCTCGTCGATCGCGCCTGCTTCGACGAGCATCTCGCCGAGCATCGCGTGCCCGTCGCCCGGACGAACTTTTACGGGCGCGCCCGCTTCGAGGCGGATCGCATGCTCGATGCCCGACGCCTCGCGCAGAAAAAGCGCGCCCGTGAGCTGCTTGTCCAGCGCGTAGACGAGCAGGTGTGCGAAGGGCGTTCGCCCGAGATCGCCTTCTGCGGTCGGAAGGATCTCGGCAGGCATGGGATCTCGAACGTATCACGAAGCGAACCACGTTCGTACATCCCCAACGTGCGGAACGCGGGTCGGCCCGACCTGAAAGCGGTTCATCGCTGCGCGAAAAATCGCGGTGCCTCCCACGACCCCCCACACCCTCCGGTCGCTCGCTTCTCCACGTCCACTTCGCGGAGCTTCGTTACAGCTCGCGTTCGAACCCGTGCCGTGACGGGGGCGTTCGGCGTGGGGCCGTCCCACCCCCGGCGGACGGGTGCTAGGGTCTGCCGATGCCGCGCGGCCATGTGCTCGTCGTCGATGACGAGCCCTCCATCCTCACCACGCTCCAGAAGGCCCTCTCGCTCGAAGGTTATACCGTCGACGTCGCCGGCGGCGTCCGCATCGCCGAGGAGAAGCTCGCCAAGAAGAGTTACGACATCGCGCTCTTCGACGTCGCGCTCCCCGACGGCGATGGCGTGTCGCTGCTCGAAAAAGTCCGCGTCGGGGGATCGGACCTGCCCATCGTGATGATGAGCGGCCATGCCTCGATCGACGCCGCCGTGCGCGCCACGCGTCTCGGCGCGCTCGATTTCCTGGAGAAGCCGCTCTCCACCGATCGGTTGCTCCTCGTGCTCGACAACACGCTGCGCCTCGTGCGGGCCGAGGCCGAGGCGCGCGCGCTGCGGGCGCAGGCGGGGCAGCTCGGGGAGCTCATCGGCGAGAGCCGGTCGATGGTGGCGCTCCGCGAGCAGATCGCGCGGGCCGCGAAGGCGAGCGCGACGGTGCTCGTGACCGGGGAGCGCGGGACGGGCAAGGAGCTCGTGGCGCGCGCGATCCACATCGCCGGCAAGCGCGCGAAGGGCCCGCTCGAGAAGATGAACTGCGCCGCGGTCCCGAGTGAGCTCATCGAGAGCGAGATGTTCGGGCACGAGGCCGGCGCGTTCACGGGCGCGACGAAGCAACGGCGCGGGAAGTTCGAGCGCGCGAGCGGCGGCACGCTCTTCCTCGACGAGGTCGGCGACATGCCGCTGCCGATGCAGGCGAAGCTGCTCCGCGTGCTGCAAGAGCGCGAGATCGAGCGTGTCGGTGGACACGAGACGATCAAGGTCGACGTGCGTGTCGTGGCCGCGACGAACCGCGATCTCGAAGCCGCTGGCCAGAAGGGCGAGTTCCGCGCCGACCTCTACGATCGGCTCAACGTCGTGCCGCTCGCGCTGCCGCCGCTCCGCGCGCGCCGCGAGGACGTACCGCTGCTCGCGCGGCATTTCCTGGGCCTCGCGATGGCCGCGAACGATCGGCCCGGCATGGTCCTGACCGAGGGCGCGATCGAGGTGCTCACGGGGTATGGTTTTCCCGGCAATGTGCGCGAGCTCCGGAACTTGATCGAGCGGCTCGTGATCTTGACGCCCGACGCGAAGATCGACGCGGAGGACGTGCGGGTTTGTCTGGGCGGCGCCTCGGCCGGGACGCCGACGGGCCTCTTTCGTCCGGGCACGCCGTTTCGGGTGCTCGCCGAGGAGGCGGAGCGGCGGATCCTGGAGGAGGCGCTCGCGCATCATGGCGGGGCGATGGCGGCGACGGCGCGCGGGCTCGGCCTCGAGCGGAGCCACCTTTACAAGAAATGCAAAGCGCTCGGGCTGCGCGGCGACAAGGCGGAGGCCGAGGACGAAGGGTAGAGCTTGGTCGTGGCAATCAAAAGGCCGCGGCGAGGAGACGGGTCATGAAGTCGAAGACGTACGTTGCTTTGATTCTTTCGGGTACTTTGGGCCTCGGGCTCGGGGCGTGTCGCGCGACGGGGAACAATACGACCGGAATCGGCGGCGAAGGCGGCGAAGGTGGCGCGGGCGCGTCGGGCGGCGAAGGTGGCGCGGGCGCGTCGGGCGGCATGGGCTCGGGCGGAATGACCACGTCGAGCACGGGCACGCCGGGCAGCTCGTCGTCGAGCGGCACGATGTGCACGCCGACGGGCGACGAGAACACCACGGAAGCGTGTAGCGACGGCGTCGACAACGATTGCGACGGCTTCAAGGACTGCAACGACTTCAACTGCGACAGCGTCGCGCCGTGCGCGAAGATCCAGGAAGCGTCGAACCCGCTCTGCTCCGACGGGATCGACAATGACATGGATGGGCAAACCGACTGCCAGGAGATGGCGTGTCAGGCGCTCGCGTTCTGCAAGCGTGAATGGTCGAACGGCCGGTGTTCCGACGGGATCGACAACGACGGCGACGGCAAGAGCGATTGCTTGGACACCGATTGCCAGGCCGAAGGCATCGTGGTCTGCACGGGCGACCAGCCGGCGAACCCCATGCCGATGGCGGCCGAGTTCGAGTCGCTCGCGAACGACGCGTGTACGAATGGGCAGAACGAGGACGGCAACAACTTCATCGATTGCAGCGACAATGCCTGCCTCGTGAACCCGGACGTGACGGCGTGCAAGAACCTCGTCAAGGAGGATTCGAACGTCTTCTGTGCGAACGGGCTCGACGATGACAAGGACGGGGTCTCCGATTGCGAGGATCCGGGCTGTCAGCGCGAGGGCATCATCGTGTGCAACGCGAACGTGCCGGCGAACCCGATGCCGGCGCCGAACGAGTGGACCGCGCTGGCGAACGCGGAGTGCTCGAACGGCGCGACGGACGACGGGAACAACTTCATCGATTGCGCGGATTTCGGCTGCTCGCTGAACCCCGACGTCACGATCTGCCCCGAGGCGAACGACGCCGAGTGCTCGGACAACGTCGACAACAATAGCAACACGTTCGTCGATTGCGCCGACAACTCCTGCAGCCGCAAGCCGAGCATCACCGTCTGCGGCCACGAGCTCTCGTTCGCCGAGTGCAGCGACGGCATCAGCAACGACGGCAATCCCTTCGTCGATTGCGACGACTTCGCCTGTGCCAACAGCGGCGCCTGCGTGAAGTGAGGAACCGCCCGGGGGGGGGCTCTCCTAAAAATATCCGTGAATCGTGGTGGCCACGCTCTGGTCGAGGAACTTTCCGACACCCGGGGCGGGGTGCTGCGTCCAGTGCGCGTATTCCACGAGGAACTGGAGATGGTCGTTCATGTTGTAGCCGAGGCCCGGCTGATGCATGAACTCCGTGTAGCCGACGTCCTGGTATCGCACGCCGCTCACGTTGTAGCGGGCCACGAATTTCCAGATGCGTGCCTCGCCGCCGACGAGGAGATAGTCGTTCCGTGACGAGGCGACGCCGGGGACGGCGGGCGCCGTGGCGGTCGCCGGGGTGGGCGGGATCGGCCAGTCCGTGACGCTCTGGCCCCGCTGGCGCATGACTTCGCCCCACACGCTCACCGGGCCGATGTTGATCGTGGCGTCGAGGGCGAACCGGAGCACGTCCCGGTTTTTCCCGGCGAGCGCCGGGATGTCCGCCTGGAAGTATTGCCCGGACACACCCAGGACGAGCGACGTGTCCTTGTTCCAGTAATACGCCGGCTCGGCGCGGACGATCGCGATGTGCCTTCGCCTCGCGCCGGGGATGCTGATCGTGTCGCGCCCGACGTACGAGCCGTTCGTCCGGCCGTCGACGAGGTAATATTGCCCGAAATACGCGAGCCGCAGGCCCGTCTCGTTGCCCGCGTTGCCCTCGATCGAGATGCCGTAGTTCGGGTCGAGCTTGATGCCGTCGTAGAAATGGATGGGCCCGAAAAACGAGTTGTCCCAGAAGAGGCCGAAGTGGCTGTACGATTTGCCGACCTTCACCGTGACGCGCGGGTGCTTGTAATAGAAATAGCCTTCCTCGATCCACGCCGGGCCTTCGTAAAACTCGCGCATGCGCGTGTCGCGCACGCTCGCGTTGAAGAAGAGGCCAAAATCGCCGATCGAGCCGTCGAAATTCAGGTGCGCGACGTGCATCCGGAGGAATGGCTTTTCCTCGGGAGGCTGGAAGGGCTGGTAGTAGAAGAGCCAGGCGCCGCCGTGGAGCTCGATCTTCAGCGTGGGTTTCGAGGGCGGCGGCTCTTTCGGCGGCTTCGGGGCGTCCTTCGCCGGGTCCTTGGCCGCGCCTCCGTCCGAGGGCTTCGGTCCGGGGTCGGGTTTGGTCGCCTTCTGCGTCGCGTCCGCTCCCCGCGGGTCCTCTTGGACACGGCGCGGAGGCGTGGACGTGATGCCCTGTCCCAGGGCAAACGACGGCGCCGCGAGGAGGCAAGCGGCCCAAACCCATCCGACGATCGCACGCATGCCCGTTCTCCGCTCGCCCTGCACGGACCATCGTACCGGATCGAGGCGCGGCGCCGAAAAGGTTTCAGGGGATGTGGCGGGGATCACCTGAAAGGTGTCGTGCACGGACGCTTGACAGAGGGCGCGGGATGGGGCAAAAACGCGCCCCTACCAACCGCGGTGAGGTAGCCAAGCGGTTAGGCAACGGTTTGCAAAACCGTCATACGCGGGTTCGAATCCCGTCCTCACCTCCAGAAACTGCTTCTTTCGGCCGGGATCTCCCGGCCTGATCACCAGCCGTCGTGATCGGCGCGGCACGAAAGGGCGTCGACGAGAGCTTCGACGACCGCGAGCTCACTCGCCCGGATGCGCGGCGCCTTGCGGCCGAGCTCGATGGACGCAGCAAGGCGGCCACCCGTGAGCACGGGGACCATCCACGCCGCGTCGCACGAGATGCCGAGGTTCAAGAGCCGATCCCGGACCGCCTGGCCCGCGGGGCCCGGCGAGGGCTCGGCGACGACCGTGTTGCCCTCCGCCGCCGCAGCGAGCGCCGGATCCACAAGGCTCGTGCGCTCGCCGATCATGTCGCGCGCGAAGGGGCCGTGTGCGTACAGGACAACCGCTCCGCCGGGACGCACCACGTGCACGAGCCCCGCATCGGCGCCCGTGCGCACGACGGCCGCGTTGAACAGGAGCAGCAACGCGTCGTCGAGGTCCGCGGCGCCCGCGAGGACGTCCTGCGGCATCACCTCGTCCGGAAAGACGGGCCGACCCGGCTGTGTGATGTCGTCGCCGAGGCTACCCGGGATGGTCTCCGCGGGGCGAGGATGGTAGGGCGGCGTGGGCGCCGCGGAGTCGACCGAGATCACCGCGAGCTCCGAGAGAGGTCGCCACACCTTCCACGCCTCGTGACGAACGTAGCTCTCCAGCGGCACCTTTCCCGCCTCGAGGCCCCGCGCGATGAGCTCGATGCCGACAGGACCGACCGCCGTCGCCCCATCGGACACGTACCATCGGTCGACGACGCCCGCGCTGGGCTCGGTGAGCAGCTTGATGGATCGCATACAGCAGCAGAGATCCCCAACGAGGAAGGGATGTGATGGGCGGAATCTAGGCGAATTGCGCATTGTGTCAAGGATGTGGCAATCGAGTTAAGAGGAAAGGTCGCGCGGGGATCATGAAAAATCGGTCAGAAGGCGAAGAAGGCGGGGATTTTACGCGATCCGCGGCACGTGCCGCCGCGCCCGGGACGGTGTACCTCGTGGGCGGAGGCCCCGGAGATCCTGGACTTTTGACCGAACGTGGGGCCGAGCTTCTATCGAGCGCGGAGGTCGTGCTGCACGATGAGCTCATTCATCCGGCCTTGCTTTTGCGCGTGCGGCCCGACGCGGTCGTGATGCCCGTGGGCAAACGAGGCTCGGATCGCGCCTCGAAGCAGGCCAAACAGGAGGCGATCGAGGCGGAGCTCGTGCGGCTCGGGCGCTCCGGCAAGAGCGTGGTGCGGCTGAAAGGCGGCGATCCGTACCTGTTCGGCCGAGGCTCGGAGGAGGCGGAGGCGCTCGCGCGCGCAGGCGTGCCGTTCGAGGTGGTGCCCGGCGTGTGCTCGCCGCTCGGAGCGACGGCGTACGCAGGGTTTTCCCTGACGCACCGGGATCTCGCGTCGAGCGTGATTTTCGTGAGCGGGACGATGCGATCGGGCGCGGGATACGACTGGTCGGAGCTCGCCAGCGTGAAAGGCACGATTTGCGTGCTGATGGGGATGCACAACCTGGAGGAGGTCGTGGCGGGGCTTCTCGGGCCTTCGAAACGCACCCCGGAGACGCCGGCGGCGGTGATCCAGTGGGGGACGCGGGCCGAGCAGCGGGTCGTGACGGGGACGGTCGCGGAGATCGCGGCGAAGGCGCGCGCGGCGGGGCTCGGGAGCCCGGGGATCTTGCTCGTGGGAGCGGTGGCCGCGCGGCGGGAGGCGCTGCGCTGGTTCGATACGCGGCCGCTGTTCGGGAAACGCGTGGCTTTGCTCCGGCCGCGGGGTCAAGCGCAATCGGTGGCGAAGCGGCTGCGAGAGCGAGGGGCCGAGCCCTACGTGTGGCCGGCGATCGAGATCGGTCCGCCGCCCGATCCTTCGGTGGTTTCGGCGCTCGTTTCGGAGCTCGGCGCCTGGGACGTGGTCGCGTTCACCAGCGAGAATGGCGTGGAGCGGCTGTTTGCGGCGCTCGCGGAGAAGGGCCTCGACGCACGGGCCTTTGGCCGCGCGAAGGTGGCGGCGATCGGGACGGGGACGTCGGCGGCGCTGCTTTCCCGGGGAATTCGCGCGGACATCGTAGCCAAGGATTTTCGCGGGGAGGGACTTTCGGCCGCGATCCTGGCGGACGAGGAAATCCGGAAACGTTTGTCGTACAATCAGATTGTGCGGGTGGTGATCCCGCGCGCGCTCGTGGCGCGGGAGGCGCTGCCCGAGATGCTGCGGGCGGCGGGCTGCGAGGTGCGGGTCGTGCCGGTGTACGAGACGCGCAAAGCCGGGCCCGAGCGGACGGCGGAGCTCGTGCAGCGGTTCGAGGAGAAATCGATCGATGTGGTGCTGCTTTCGGCGACGAGCACGGTGGAAGGGCTCGTGGCGGCGCTCGGCGCGCGGGCGGGCGAGCTGCTCGCGGGCGTGACGGTGGCGAGCATTGGCGAGATCACGACGGAGAGCGCGCGGGCACGGGGAATCGAGGTCGCCGTGACGGCGGAGACGAGCACGATGGAGGGGCTCGTGGAGGCGGTGGAGAGGTATTTCGCGCGGAAATGAGGGGCGGGCTCAGCCGAAGATGTTCTTGCGCGCAGCGCTGGCGACCGCGTTCGTGGCCGGGTTTTTGATTTTTCGTTCGCCGGTGATCGCGTAAAAGCGTTCCTTCACGGCTTCCGTGTGGCCGACGACACGAAGGTCGTATTGGTTCTGGATCTCTTTTTCGATCACCGAAGGCGCGACAAGCACGCCCGCGCCGGCCTGGCCGAAGACCTTGAGCAGCGCGCTGTCGTCGAACTCGCCCACGATGCGCGGACGAACTCGTTCGGATTCGAACCATTGCTCGAGCGAGCGCCGGAGCGTGGTGCCCTCGGCAGGCAGGAGGAACGGCGCGCCGTCGAGGAAGCCCGGGAACGGCCTGCGCGTGTCGAGCGCGATCGAGGGCGCGGCGAAGAAGCTGATCCCGCATTCGCCGAGCAAATGGCTGTAGGCCTTGATCTTCATGCCGGAGCCGAGCGGGGCGTCGGTGATCACCATGTCGAGGTTGTGGAGGGCGAGCTCCGCGATCAGCCGCTCGGCCTTGTCCTCGCGACAAACCATACGCACGGGCTCTTCGAGGTCGAGGGCCGGTTCGAGCAGGCGGTGCGCGATGAGCTTGGGCAGGGCGTCCGCGATGCCCACCACGAACCGGAGCGGCCTGCCGGTCGGTCGGCCTTTGACCGTGTCGAGTAGCTCGCGGCCGAGCGAGAAGATGTCGTCGGCATAACGGTAAACGACGCGCCCGACCTCGGTGAGGACGAGGTGCCGGCCGCTGCGAACGAAGAGCTTTTCCCCGAGCGCCTCCTCGAGGGCGCGAATCTGTCCGCTGATGGTGGGCTGGGCGAGCCGCAGCTCCTGGCTTGCCCGCGCGATGCTCCCTTCTCGCGCGACGACCCAGAAATAAAGCAGGTGATGATAGTTGAGCCACTCCACTGTAGCCGCAGCATACCATCGTTTTTCCCGATGTCTCCGCCGCGATCCATCGGCTTTTTCGGGCAGACGACCTCGCTTTGGCTTCAGGAAATGCGGATCGGATTCGCAAGGAGCCACAAGCGCTCGCGGATGTACGACTCGCCGGTGTCGCCGACGTGCGGGCGAAGGTGGGTCGGGAGGATGCGGACCTCGACGCGATACGCGCCGGGCGGCGCATTCTCGAGGCGGATCGTGTCGCCCTCGGCCGCGATCGTGGTGCCGGACGCGTCGATGCGGAGCAGGCGCATGGAGATCGTCGGTGCGTCGACGGCGGGATCGAGGTTATGAACCTTGGGAGCGTGGGCCACGATTGTGGCGCCGGCGGTGGTCTCCCCACCCATTTCAACGAAAGAACCGTTTGTCTCGGCATGAAAATCAAAGCCGGACGGCGTGCCGAGGATCTCGAACGCGACGTAGCTCCGGCCAGCGGCGAGGGCAGTCTTGACGGAAGCCGGGGTGATCGGGCCGTCGACGAGCGCGATGTTCGAGAACCACCGCATGAGGCGGCGGTAGCTGTCGCCACGCTCGCCGTCGCGGAGCATGCCCGGGAAGCTGTTTTCGTGGACGTCGGTGCCCGCGATGCCCGTGACGTGGCGCGTGGCAAGCAAGGCGTCCCAGCGCTGTCCGTAGATGGGCAGTTCTTCGAAGAAGCCGAGGAAAGCGAGGTCGGGCTGCGGGCCGTCTTCGTCCTGGCGGGTGAACGGGAGGATGGAGGCTCCCCCGCCATAAGCTTCGAGGCCGAGGAAGTCGCGGCGGATGTCGGGGTCGATCGCCGCGTGGACGTTGTAGACCTCGATGCCGTCGTACGGCATCGAAGCAAGCCACTCGGGTGTGCGGGACTCGGTGTGCGCGATGAAGACGAGGGCGCCGGCTTCGTGCATCACATCGACGGTGGCCGCGGTTTCGCCCTCGTACGTCGCGCGGCGCGTGGCCGGGTCGCCAGGGAGGTGGCGTTCGAGGCCCACGGACATGAAGGTGTTCTCGTTGCCCGCAGTGACGAGGACGCGGCGGCCGTCGCCACACGCGACGTAGTTGCCGATGGGCGCGCCGTCCGCGCCGAGGACGGGTTCGTCGCCAGGCTGGATGAAGAGCAACGAGGGGAAGTCGGCGTCCGCCATGTGGGCGGCGTGGTCGGTGAGGAAAACAAAATCCTCGGCGGCGTCGCACATGCCGCGGCGGAGGTTCGCGACGCAGTCGGTCCGAGGTACGCCGCTGTCGTCGAGGCCTTTGCCGTCGCACGCGTCGTGCGAGTAGGGCGAGTGGCTGTGGATGATGCCACGCGCCTGCGTGAAGCCACGCACGGGGCCGAGCGCGACGTCGCTCGGCGTGGCGAGTTTGTCCCAGGCACGCGGCGTGGGTTTGACGGAGGGGGTTACGTCCTCGCTAGAGCAAGCGAGGGCGAGGAGTGCGAGCGGAGCCGCGAGGAGCGAAAGGCGAGTCATGGCCCATGATAGGCCGCTCGCTCGTCTGCGGGATGGCTACGCGGGGCGGTTCGCCGAGAGCTCGACCGAGACCGCGTCGACCGACACCGACGTGGGCGGGCCGAACTTCTTGACCTGCACGGTGACAGCGACCGCAGGCGTGTCGGCGAGGATGCGCGTGATGAGCCGCTCGGCGAGGATTTCGAGCAGCTTGTACGAAGCACGCGTGCCCTCGTCGACGACGAGGTTCGCAAGGCCGTCGTAGTCGAAGACCTTCGCGAGGCTGTCCGTCCGGGGCAGACTCGAGACGGGCAACGAGACCTCGACATGGACGACGAAGTCCTGCGGCAAGCCGCGTTCGGCCCGCGAGACACCATGGCGCGCGCGGAACCGGATCCCTTCGAGTCGAATCCGGTAACTCTGGGCGATCGACATCGCGGTCGGGCGATAGCACGCCCGAGCGCGACCAAGCACGCGAAAAGGACGCGCGGGGCCGCCTGGCTGGTCGTTCGCCCGTGCGCTAGCGACGCTTCACGAGCGCGTCGCGGTCGACCACGATGAGCCGTCGACCCGCCACGGCGAGCAAGCCGTCCTTGCGGAGCGCGCCGAGGGTGATGGTGACGGTCTCACGCGTGGAGCCGATCGACTGCGCGATCTCGAGATGGGTGATCGGCGCAGAGATCAACGTGCCGCGTGTGTCGGGTACGCCCCAGCGATCAACGGCCCCGAGGAGGAACTCGACGAGGCGGCCCTCGACGTTGCGGAAGAGGAGCGACTCGATGCGATCCTCAGCCGCACGCTGGCGGTCGATGAGCAGGCCAAGGAGCGCGAGGCCAAGCGCAGGATCGTCGCGCAGCCACGCTTGAATCGCGGCAACCGGGAAGCGCACGACCTCGCTCTCGTCGATGGCGATTGCGCTCTCGGCGTACGTCCTGGCGCCCGCAAGCGCGGCCTCGCCGAGGAGATCACCGCTGCCGCGGTAACCAAGGGGGACCGTCTGTCCAGACGGTAGTTTGCGTTCGAGCCGCGCACGCCCGTGTCCGAGGAGCGCGAGCGACGTGACGTCGTCGTCCTGCTTCTGGATGGACATCCCCGCACGAACGACGTCGATTTCGGCGACTTCGAGCGCGCTGTCGAACGTCGAGCGAGCCACCTTCTCGAAGAGAGGGCAGAGCTTGAGCGCACGGTTGATGCGTACCTTGGGTGCGTCGACGGAGGGACGCCGGTTATCCTGGATCGTGACCATGATTCATGGTCCATATTACCAGGATTGGGCGTAACGCGAGATCGCTAACGTGATCCCACGGAAATCACGATGTCGCGATGCAGCGCCGCCTCCGCTTCGCGGACGAAGCTCTGGAAGGTGCCATACGCATCAGGCTGCACCCGGCCAGCGGGGATGTTGATCGCCCGTTCGAAGACGAGCGTGTCGCGATCCACGCGGTCACTGACGGTCGCCGTGCGGCCTCCGTCCTGGGTGGAAGCGGCGGCGAGTTGTGTGGTGACTCGCGCTCCCTCGGGGAGTTTGACCTTCAGGCGAACGTTCGAAAAGACCGAGGATTGCTCCGAGATGTAGAGCGGCGTTTCACGCGAGGGGAGGGCCGCGAAGGGCGAGAGGCGGAGCGCGAAGGGCGGCGAGACGACCATGTCGCCGGTGCGGACACGAGCGAAGTCGTTCATCTCGAGGTCCATGACGAGGACGAGCGGCGCGTCGAGGTCGGTCGCGTTCTTGATGTCGAGCGAGCGCAAACGCGCGCCGGGCAAGGCCTGGCCGATGAGCTTGGTCTCGATGGCCTCGTCGCGTTGCGCGTCGGGCAAGCTCTCGAGTGCGCTGCGGAGCATGATGGCGAACTTGCCCTCGAAGCGCTGTTCGAGCTTGAGCGTGGCCGATCCGTCGGTGCGGAGCTCGACCGTGCCCTCATAGGTGACGCCGTCGCGCGAGCCGGTGAGCGGCGTGGTCTCGCGCGGCGCGCCCTCTTCGAGCACGACCGCAGGCTGGCCACGCAAGGAGCTCGGGAGGTAGCCGAACGGCGCGAACTTGTCGCGCACGACCATCCAGCGCACGCCACGCTCGGTGTCGAGGCGGACGGCGAGCGCGTTGAAGGATTCGGCGTCGCTGAGCGGTCCCGTCGAAGGTGGGGTGAGGCGATCACGCACCATGCCGAGCGAGGCGTCGATGCCGGCGAGGCGGCAGAGGTAGAGGAACGCTTCGGTGCGGTTGCCGCTCTTGCCAATGACGATGCGGCGTCCGTCGTCCTCGCGGCCCTGCTCGACGTTCGCGAGGACCCAGCGGTAGATGCGGCGCGCCTGCTCGTCGACGGACGTCGGGCGGGCAGGTTTGTCCTTGTCGTCGTCGGGCGCGGCGCCGGTGACGATGCTCTCGGCGATGCGCTTGAGGCGCGGGTCGCGCGGGGTTTCGTCGCTCGTGGCGTCGACGAGGCGCTCGATGCGCTCGTCGAGGTTGATGCCCCAGCCGACACGCACGTTCGGGAGGAACTCCTGCGTCGGCGCGCTGCCGGGCTCCTCGGGGAGCGCGGGGCTGCGATCGACGCGGAAGCGACGCTCGACGAAGGCGCCGTTCTCCTTGAGGGTGGGCTTGGGGACGCTGCCGCCGATCTCGACGTCGAGCGGGCGGTTCTTGGGCGAGACGACGACGTACTCGCTGATGAAGTAGGGGATCTTTTCTTCGCGGAAGAACCAGCGCGGGCCCTCGAAGCTGCGGCCGCCGCGGCCGTCGCCGCGCAGCGTGTAGAGCGTCTCGGTCTCGATGTAATCGCCGACTTCGAGGTGCGGCATCGTGACGGTGGGCTTGCCGTCGACGAACTCGGGTTCGAGGACGCGGCCGTCTTTCTTGACGGTGCGGAGCTTGAGGACGAGGCCACGCGGGACGCGTTGTTCGGCGAGCTCCTCGATGGCCTCACGCGACTGGATGCCGATGATCTCGTGCTCCAGCATGCGCGCCGAGCCGTCGGCGTGGACCCAGACCGTGGCGTAATCGAGGACGCGTGCCGCGGTGCCAGGCATCGTGACGCCCGAGGCCTCGAACTGCGCGATGACCTTCTTGCCTTCGATGCGATACGGCGTGAGCTCGGTCGTGCCCTCGACGAGCTCGATCGCCTCGCGGAGCGCGGAAGGATCGGCGCCGGTCTGGATCGCCTCGACGAGCGCGGCGCGGAGGGCCGTTTTGTCGCCACGGGCGAGGCGCGCGTCGGCGAGCGCGAGGCGCGCCGAGGCGTCCTCGGGGTCGTTCTTGACGGCGCGTTCGAGGGCCTCGATCGACTCGCGTTGCGCGCCGGCGCGGGTGAGGAGATCGGCGATCTTGATGGCGATGTCCTGACGATCGCGGCGGGTCTTTCCGATGCGCTCGAGCTCGCGTATCGCGCCGCCCCAGTCGCGTCGTTCGAGCGCGCGCTGGAGGGCGACCTCGGCGTCGGGATCGAGGGCCTCGATGCGCTTCGCAATCTTGTCGGCCTCGGCGACGTCGCCGCGCTCGTCGTGGAGGCGGAGGAGCGCGAAGAGGGCCTCGGTGTCCTCGGAGAAGCGCGTGGCCGTGTCCTTGACGGTGCGCGCGTGCTCGACGGTCCAGCCGATCTGCGCGTACATGCGGCCGAGTCCCTTGAGGATGTCCGGGACTTCGCGGAAACGATCGGCGAGCTTGGCGACCTTGGTCGCGGCCTCGGGCGCGCCGACCTTGTCGGCCTCGTCGAGCGCGAGCCAGAAGAGCGAGAGCCAGAGGTCGGGATCCTTGGCGACGGCGCGGGCGCGGACGTCCTTCACGAGATCACGCGCGTCGTTCTGCGGGAAGATCGGGTCCTTCTCGATGAAGAGCGCCTGCGTGGAGAGCGCGGGGCCCGTGGCGCGCGACGGATCCTTCACGAGCGGTTCGAGCAGCACGGAGGCGAGGTCGTCCTGCCCCTCGATGTGCGAGAGCCACGCGGCGAGGTAACGCGCGATGGGATCGTTCGTGTCGCGCGGCGAAGGGCGCGGGGTGCGCGGCGCGGCCGGGACGCCGAGCGCGAGGAGGAAAGGTTCGAGGACGTTGGGATCGGGCAGGACGAGCGGCGGCTCGAGGACGTACGGCGCCGTAGGATCGTCGGAGGTCTCGGCGCCGAGGGGCAGGCCGTTCGGCGTGAGGATGCGGATGCCGGTCTCGGCGTTGCCGATGCGCGCGAGGATGCGATGGCGGCCCGCAGAGAGGCGGACGCGCGCGCCGAAACGAGGCCAGATGCCCCAGTCGCGCGGGTCACGCGTGAGGACCTCGACGTCGTCGATGCGGATCGAGAACGCGCCCTGCACGGCGACGATGAGCTCACGCTCGGCGGGGAGCTCGAGGAAGGTCTCGGCATAAAAGACGCCGCCCGAGACAGGCTCGCCGCTGCGGATTTGGCAGCCGCGCCGCTCGGTGGCGAGGACACGCGGTCGATCGGCGCGGCGCGGATCGGCCGGGAAGAGGCGAGGCCAGGGGCCAGCGCGCTCGGCCTCGTAATGCATGCGGTGATCATTCGCGGCGAGGTGGCCGAAGGGGCCAGCGAGGCGCGCCTTCTTGGCGCAGCCAAAGCGCTCGGCCGCGATCTCGGTCGGGCTCTTGTCCTTGCCCTCCGCTTCCTTGCGCAGGCCCTCGACGCTCCACCACTCCGCGAGGTCGCTGCGCGCGCGCCAGCCGATGTGGCCCGGTTGCTCGATCGTGCGCACGACCGTGTCCTTGGCGAGATCCCAGATGCCGGGGACGCTCGTGCGCAGGCGGAGGAGGTGGCTCGCCGCGTACCAGCCGATGAGCGGCGCGTCGGGGTGATCCGTGGTGCGGGCGGCGTTCACAGCGTCGAGGTGCGCGAGGGCGGCCGCGCGGAAGCGTCCGTGGGTCTCGTCGTCGACGGCGCGCGCGAGCGAGGCGTAGAGGCCCTTGTTCGAGGAAGCCTTGTCGAGCTTTCCGCGCGCCTCGCGTGCCCGCGCCGCGTCGCCACCGGGGACGAGCAGCTCGCCGAGCAGCCAGCGGCCGAGGACCTCACCGTCTTGCGAGGCGCTCGCGCCGGCGCGCATGGCCTCGATCGGATCGGCGGCCGGCTTGGGGACGGCCGAGCCGCAGGCGCCGAGGGCCGTCACGAGCGTGGCGGCGGTTGCGATGCGAGCGATCGCGGCGATCAGGCGAGGACGCATGGCCGACGTGTTAGCGCGGCCAGGCAGAGGGGGCGAGCCGTCAGGGGACGACGCCGTCGAGTTGGCGGGGGGTTTGGGGGCGCAGCTCCGTTTACGGAGCGGAGTCCCCAAGCGCGGCAGTAGAGATTTGGTGGAGGAGGACCGCCTGCTCGACCACGCCCGGCGCGACGTGCCCGCCCTCGGGACCGACCGCTCGTCGCAGCGTCGCGAGCTCCTGGTGGGCGGCGAGGAGCGCTTGCTCCAGCTCGACGGCCACGGCCGCGGGCTCTCCCTCGCCGCGCTCGGCGGACGCGAGGGCGAGCTCGAGCTGCGCGATGCGCCACTCCGCGGCCTTGAGATCGGCCTCGGAGCGGGCCGCGCGGGCCGCGAGCGTGTCGAGCTGCGTCTTCAGGGTGTCGGCGTCGGCGTTGGCGACGGGAGAGGCTTCCGCGGTCTCGGAAGGCGCCGCCTCGGGCGCGGATGCAAACCCGCCGAGCGCCGACGGAGGCACGGGCGCTCCGTTTTGCGGCGTGGCTGCCGGAGGAGCGGCCTCGCCCGCGGGGACCACGGCCGTCGCGCGAAGCGTTTCGAGCTCCTCGACGAGCTCCTTGCCCACGCGCAGGCCTTCGCGCAGCTCCGCTTCGAGCACCACGATGCGATGCCCGCGAGCCCGGAGCTGCGCTTCGAGCGCGTCGATCTCCGGCGCGAGTGACTCGCTCGCGGCGCGCTCGGCGAGCAGCGCGGCCGTTTGCTTCTCGAGCGTCTGGTTCTTCTCGGTCAGGTGGAGCCGCTCGGCCGTCGTCGCCGCGAGCGTCTCGGCGAGCTCGTCGGCGCGGCGCACGGCCGCTTGCCGGGTGGCCTCCGACCGTTCGAGCGCGGCTTCGAGCTGGGCGACGCGCGAGAGCAGACCGGGATCCGGCTCGCGTGAGGCGGCTTCCTGGGCAGCGAGGCGGAGCTCCAGCTCGGCGACGCGGGCGCGCAGCGCGGCCCGATCGCTCGAGAGCTCCTCGATGCCCACGCCGGCCGCGCTGAGCTCGCCTTCGAGCTCCATGGCGCGCGTGCGCGTCGTGGTGAGCTCGGCCGTGAGCTGCTCGATGCGCTCCTTTGCGCCCGGGATCTCCGGGCGTCCGCGGGCGAGCCCGAGCTCGACCTCGGCCTTCGTGCGGGATTTCTTCTCGTCGTCGAGTTGCTTCGCGAGCTTGGTCGCGCGGTCGCGCTGGCGGCGGAGCTCCTCTTCGAGATCGCGGATCTGGTGGGTGAGCCGCTCGGCCCGCACGTGCGTGTCGCCCGCGCGCGTGTCCACCTCGCGCAGCCGTTCGAGCTTCGCTTCGAGCTCGACCACGCGCGCCGCGGTCGCCACGGCGGCGGCCGCGCGCTCCTCGGCGGACTTCTCGTCCGTGCGCCTTCGCTCGTCGTGCGCGGCGAGCGCGGCTTCGAGCTCCTTCACGCGGCCCGTGTCGGCGGCCGTCGCGCCTGCCGTTCCGATCGCCTCGCGCACCTCGGACAGCGAGAGCTCCACGACCACGAATGCGTCGACGGAGACCTTTCGCTCGCTGGCGATCGCGATGAAGTGCTCGGGCTCCTCGGTCGCCTTGAGCAGCGACGTGTCGACGCTGACCTCGAGATCCGGGCCGGCGGCGAAGTCCGCCACCGTGTACCCGACGAACGGCGCTTGCCCGAGCATGCGCACGACGGGGAACTGGAGCGAGACGAGGTCGTAGAGCGCGTAATACCCGGGCGGCGACGTCTCCTTGCCGCGCGGCGAGGACAGCGCGAGCAGCCGGCGCGACGCGTCCGGGTTTGGCGAGGCGATCACCGCGACGCCGGCCGAGCCGACGAGCTTTCGTGCTCTGCGCAGCACGTCGGACGGGTCGGCGAAGATCGACAGATCGGGCAGGACGACCACGTCGAAGGCCCCATCGCGTACGCCGAGGTCGCCTTGGAGCACTGCGTGCGTCACGTGCCGGTCGCGATCCTGCGCGGTGCGCGCGAAGGCCTCGGCCGCGCGGGCAGCATCGGGATCGTAGGCGTGGACGAGCCTCGCGCCGCGCTCGACGAACCTCTCGGCGAGCTCCAGGGTCGCGTCACCGAGCACGGCGACGCGACGCGCGCGGACGAGGCGCTCGAGGTAGGCCCCGAGCACCATCGACGGGTGGACCGGCCTGTGTGACGCCGCGGTGCTCATACCGACGCCTCGTCCTCGGCGCCGTGGCACTGCATGAAGGGCTTACCGCTGCCGCAGGGGCACTCCATCTCGGCCGTGACGATCGGCTCTTGTGGCGGCGGCTCTTCGGAGGCGCCGGGCGGCAGCTCCTCGGCGTGGTGGGCCACGGCGTGATCGAGCTGCGCCTGGTGGCGGGCGAGGTCTTGCTCCTCGATCGCCTGCTCCTCCTCCTCGCGACGCACCTTCATCGCGAAGACCTTGGTCATCACGTTCGACTGCACGCGCGCGACCATGGTCACGAAGAGGTTGTAGCCTTCCTTCTTGTACTCCTGCTTCGGGTCCTTCTGGCCGTAGCCGCGCAGGCCGATGCCGTCGCGCAGGTGGTCCATGTCGGTCAGGTGATCGACCCAGGACTTGTCGAGCTCTTCCAGGTAGATGTGCCGGAAGATCCTGAGGAGCAGCTCCGTCCCGATCTCCTTCTCGCGGGCCTCGAAGGCCTTCTCGGCGCGATCGAAGAGGTCGTGCGCGAGGTGCTCGGCCTCGGCGTGCTCGGCGATCTCGTCGGGCAGCTCGATCCCGAAGTGCTCGCGGAAGCCCTGGAAGATCCCGCCCCAGTCCCAGTCCTCCGGCGGCTTCCGCGGCGGGCAGTTCTCCTCGACCATCGCGCCGATGATCCGGTCCATCAGGTCGAGGAAGCGCTCGCGTTGCTCGGTCAGCGCGCGCGGGATGATGTCGATGCACTCGTCGTAGATCTCGACGCCCGCGTCCTCGCGGCTCTCGAAGTCGATCTTCACGCCGTAGCGCGTGTAGAGCTCCTTCTGCAGGTTGTCGGTCTCGACGAACTTCTCGACCTTCTCGAAGTCCTTGCGCGAGAGCGTCCGCGGGTTGCCTTCCTTGTCGCGCGGCGAGATCGGATCGGCCGCGAACATGCCGAGCAGGTAGCCGATGTCCGGCACCACGTCCTCGACGATCCGCGGGAGCGGCTTGATCGTGCGCTTCTCGCCCGTCGCCTTGCCCTCCTCGTCGACGATGTCGGGCGAGTAGCGCCCCACGAGCAGCTGCTGACGAATGTCGTAGATCGTCTTGCGCTGCGCGTTCATCACGTCGTCGTACTCGAGCAGGTTCTTGCGGATGTCGAAGTTGCGCTCTTCGACCTTCTTCTGCGCGTTCTCTACGCTCTTCGTGACCCAGGGGTGCTCGATGGGCTCGTCGTCGGGCATGCCCATCTTCTCCATGAGGTTCTTCACGCGGTCGCCCGCGAAGATCCGCATGAGATCGTCCTCGAGCGACAGGTAGAAGCGCGACATGCCCGGGTCGCCCTGGCGGCCGGCGCGGCCGCGGAGCTGGTTGTCGATGCGCCGCGACTCGTGCCGCTCGGTGCCGATGATGTAGAGCCCGCCGATCTCGCGCACCTCGTTGCCCTCGGCCTCGCACTCCTTGCGGATCTGATCGACGAGCTCGTCGAACGCCTCGGGCTCGGCCTCGGGCAGGCGGTTCTGCTCCTTGAAGCGCAGCTTCGCGAGCATCTCGGGGTTGCCGCCGAGGAGGATGTCCGTGCCGCGGCCGGCCATGTTCGTGCTGACCGTGATCGCGCCTTTGCGACCGGCCTGGGCCACGATGAAGGCCTCATTCTCGTGCTGCTTCGCGTTCAGCACGCTGTGCTTGATCCCCTTCTTCCCGAGGATCTTCGCGATCGCGGCGCTCTTCTCGACGCTCGTCGTGCCGACCAGGATCGGCTGACCCTTCTCGTTCTTCTCGATGATCTCGTTGACGACGGCGGTGAACTTCTCGCGCTCGGTCTTGTAGACGACGTCCTCGTAGTCCGTGCGGATGATGTTCTTGTTCGTCGGGATGATGACGACGTCGAGCTTGTAGGTGCTGTGGAACTCCGAGGCCTCGGTGTCCGCCGTGCCGGTCATGCCGGAGAGCTTCTTGTAGATGCGGAAGAGGTTCTGGAACGTGATCGTCGCCATCGTGCGGCTCTCCTCCTGGATCCGCACGTTCTCCTTGGCTTCGACGGCCTGGTGCAGGCCGTCCGACCACCTGCGGCCCGCGAGCACGCGGCCGGTGAACTCGTCGACGATGAGGACCTTGCCCTCCTTCACCAGGTAGTTGACGTCGCGCTTGTAGAGCGAGTGCGCGCGCAAGCACTGGTTCAGGATGTGCAGCGTCTCCAGGTTGACCGGGTCGTAGAGGTTCTTGCTCTTCAGGACCCCGATCGCTTCGAGCAGCTTCTCGGCGAGCTCCACGCCATCGTCGGTGAGCGTGACGGAGTGGCCCTTCTCGTCGACGTTGTAGTGCTCCTCGTTGCGCAGGCGCGGGATCACGTCGTTGATGACGCGGTACTTGTCGCTCGACCGCTCGCCCTGGCCGCTGATGATGAGCGGCGTGCGCGCCTCGTCGATGAGGATCGAGTCGACCTCGTCGACGATCGCGTAGTTCAGCGGGCGCTGATGGTAGTCGAGCGCCGAGAACTTCATGTTGTCGCGGAGGTAGTCGAAGCCGAACTCGTTGTTCTGGCCGTAGGTGATGTCGCAGCGGTAGGCGTGCCGCTTGTCGGCGTCGTTCTGCTGGTTGACGACGACGCCGGTCGAAAGGCCGAGGGCGCCGTAGAGCCTGCCCATCCACTCGGCGTCACGCTTGGCGAGGTAGTCGTTCACGGTGATGACGTGGACGCCTTTACCTTCGAGCGCGTTGAGGTAGCAGGGCAGGGTGGCGACGAGCGTCTTGCCCTCGCCGGTGCGCATCTCGGCGATCGAGCCCTGGTGGAGCACCATGCCGCCGATGAGCTGCACGTCGTAGTGGCGCATGCGCAGGACGCGCCGGGAGGCTTCGCGGCAGACGGCGAAGGCCGGGATGAGGATGTCGTCGAGCTTCGCGCCGTTGTCGAGCTTGGTCTTGAACTCGGCCGTCTTGGCCTGGAGCTCGGCGTCCGAGAGCTTCTTCAGGTCTTTTTCGAGGGCCCCGATGGCCTCGACCTTCGGTCGCATGCGACGGATGGCACGATCGTGCGAGGTGCCGAAGATCTTCTTCATCGCCCAGGTGAGCATCGTCTTTCGCCTTGGCTCCGGGGCTCGTCGTCCCGGTCGGATCGAGGGTCGGGGGTGGCGCGGAGCCTGCCGAACGTAGTCCCTACGGCAAGCAGGCGCAAATCCCGGGATGGGGGCCTGAACACGTACCGGTTCGAAGCGCTTCCCGCAACGGGGCGAAGCGAAGTGGAGGGGAGCGCGCGGGGGGTGTGGGGGGCAGAGGAAGGCCCGGAGATTTTTTCGCAAAGCGAAAAATCGCTTCAGGGCCGACCGGAGCCCCCCACCGAGATGTGGTGCACGAGGAGGGAGTCGAACCCTCAATCCTTGCGGCGCCGGAACCTAAACCCGGTGCGTATGCCAGTTCCGCCACTCGTGCTCGGGGGCCGGCACTCTAGCAGCAAGTGGCGGAGCTGCGCATTCTTCCAGCGAACGACGGGATTTTCCGGCTCTAGGGGGCCACGCAGACCTGGTTTTCGCACTTCGGCTTGGCCGGATCGGTGCAGTGCTCGTCCTTGTCGCACTGCACGCAGACCTCGCCCTTGCAGATCGGCGAAAGCGGGTCCTTGCAGTCCGCGTTCCCGAGGCAGCCGACGCACTCGTTTTTGTCTTTGCAGACCGGCGTTTGCGGGTTCGTGCAGTCGCCGTTCGTCACGCACACCCGGCAGTTGTTCCCGTCGCAGATCGGCGCCGCAGCCCCGCAGTCGGCGTTCGCCAGGCATTCCACGCAACTGTTCTCGGCCACGTTGCAGACCGGCTTGCCCGCGTCCTTGCAGTCGGCGTTCGACGTGCAGGCTGAGTGGCACTTCGCGTCGGTCCCGCAGAGCGAGCCGGGCGGGCAGTGCCCGTCGACCAGGCACTCCTTGCACTCGCCTTTTTGCAGGTCGCAGACCGGCTGCCCGGCGCCGCAGTCCGCGTTCTCCGCGCACGCCCCGCACTGCCTGCGCGTCGGATCGCAGATCGGCTTCTTCGCGTCCGTGCAGTCCGTGTTCGAGAGACAGCCGAGGCACACGCCCGTGCTCGGGTCGCAGATCGGCGCCTCGCCGGGGCAGTCGCCGTTCGCCGCGCAGACCGGCTCGCACGTGAATTTGTGGGGGAAACACGCCTTGCCAGTGCCGCACTGCGCGGTCGTCTGGCACGCCTCGCAGCGGCCGAGCACGCAGAAGGGCGCGCTTGCGGGGCACATCTCGTCGGCCGAACACTCCACGCAGCCGAGCGTCGGGCTACAGCCGGCCGCGCATTTTTCACCGCCGAACGTGCACGTGTTCTCGTTGTTGTTGCTGCTGCCCGACGTGTTGTCACCGTCCGAGCTGCAGGCGCTCGCGAGCACCGCCGTGGCTGCGACCGTCACACACGCGACGAGCCAGGACTTCCAAAGACGTACGTTCGCCATGGTCACCTCCGGGGGGGACGAGGATCAGAAAAGCCTTGTTTTACGGGGAGAAAGGGAGGGGGGAGGGATCAGCGGGCGATGAACACGCCGCGGAGATCTTCGGTCTGCGAGATCGGCACGCCGTCCTTCATCGACGTCGCGCGGAACTGGTAGATCATGCCCGGGGTCAGCGCGTCGCCCTTGTACTCGACGGTCACGTTGTCCGAGCCGCTCACGCTCGGCACGGCCAGGTCTTCCCAGACGAGCACGCCGAACGCGTCGAACACGCGCACCTCGTACATGTCCTCGCTCGAGTCGTCGGCCCAGACGAACGTGGGCGTGCCCGTCACCTCTTCGATCGCGTCCTTGCCGGGCGAGACCGTCTCGAGCGAGCCCGTCACCTTGAAGCCCTCCTTCGTCACGCTCATGCCGTCCGCGATCGTCACGTCGAGGATGGCCGTCCCGCCGATCGAGATGTCGGGGTCACGCACGAGGCCGTCGTTCTCGAAGGCCGCGAGGATCACGTAGTCGCCGTCGGGTACGCCCGAGAACTCGTAGGCGCCGGTCACGCCGCCCACGCGCAGACCCTTCGGAACCTCGCCGCGCGCCGCTTCCGTGATGAACGTGTCCTTCAGCGCGAGCACGACGCTCGTCGTGTCGAAGCCGTTGCCATTCACGACCTGCACGCTGCCGGTTACCTTCGCCGTCGCCGCGCTCGTGATGCGCAGCTCCACGTTGCCCGTCTCCTTGCCCGCCTCGACGGCCACCGTCTTCGGCGTGATCTGCAGGCCTGCGGCGTAGGCCTTCACGTCCACGCTCGCGTTCGCCGGCACGTTGTACACGACGAAATTGCCCTTGAAGTCGACGATGCCCGTCGATCCGCCGGCGACGACCAGCGCGCCTGCGGGCACCAGCTCCACGCCTGTGTCGGCCACCACCGTGCCTGCGATCGACCCGAGGCCGGACGCATTCGGCAGCGGCACGAGCGCGATGTCCGTCGACGGGTTTTGCACCACAGGCGGGCTGCCTGTGGCCGCATCCACATCGATCGGCAGCGCGACGCGCGGGGCCACTGGGAACGTCTGGTAGCCCGACGCGTCCGCGCGCAGGGTCAGCTTTGCGGCCAGCGGTTTGCCTTCCGCGTTGCGTTTGGCCGGCACGTTCAGCGTGTATGACCCGTCCGCGCCCGAGATGGCGACCGGCGAGACGGCCGCGTCGTTCGCGTCGCGGGCGACGATACGCGCCCCCTGGACGGGTTTGTCGTCGAGGGCATTCACGACCACGCCCTTGAATGCCACGGGCGCAAAGCAGGCCGGCTCGGCTCCTTCGACCTCCTCGCACACGAGCCCGGTTTCGCAGCCGGACTGCGCCTGGACGGAGCAGCTCTTGTTCTCGTTCTTCGGCGGTTCGTCGTCGCCGCAGCCCACGAGCGCGGCGGTTGCGAGGGAAAGCGTGGCAATCGTCAATACGCGAAGCGAATGCATCATCGTGCCTCCAAGGAAACCTGGACCGGAAGGACCGGCCCGGCGCACCCAGCATATGCACGATTCGAACCAGGCCGTCGAGGACGGTTAAGTGCTTGAAATCACGCGGATCTTGGAGTTCTTGGAGGACGTACCGGACGACGTTGGTTGCGCTGTCTGGTCGACGACCTTTCCACGTCCCGACCGCTCGTTGATGGGAAGAAAGCGCGCACGGCAATCACGCGGCAATGTCCTCGGACGACGATTGCCCGTGTTTGGTCACCGATTTGCGCGCAAGGAGGCTCACGCAAGCCTCCTTCGGGCACAGAGCGTCCTCGTACAGAAAGGAACCAGGCAGCCGCGGGGGCGCCATTTGAACCAGGGATCTTCAGGCGCGGCGACGAACGCTGGTAAGCTCAGAAACCAACTTGCCGACGCCGAACCCTGACGGCACGCGCGCTGCAAGGTGCCGCGGCGCCATGCTCAATGTACCGACGATCCTGCTCTTGGATGAAGAACAACTGATGCGCGAAGCCACGGCGCTTCTGCTCACGAATCGCGGCGCGAAGGTGACGAAGACGGCGACGCTCGACGAGGCGCTCGCGGAGCTCGGGCATCGGACGTACGACGTCGCGGTCATCGATCTCTCGAGCTCCTCGCCGAAGTGTGTGGAGATCCTTCAGCGGATGCGCGCGCACGGGAACGTGCCGCACCGGGTGATCGTCACGACGAGCCAGCCCTTGCCCCGCCACGAGTCCGCGGACTTCGCGGACGTGATCGTCAAGCCCTATCCGTTCGAGCGGCTCCTCGACGCGGTCTTCGGCGTGCGTGCGACAAGGCGGGCCGCTCCGCGCTCCGGCGTCTTCCCGCTCGTCCGTCGCATCACGGCGTCTCGGCGTACCGCGCAAGCGCGTCGCGGTCGAGTATGACGATCCGGCGCCTGTCGAGCTCGATGAGCTTGGCGCGGCGCAACTTGCCGAGCTCGAGCGTCACGGTCTCGCGCGTCGAGCCGATGAGGCTCGCGAGATCGGCGTGGGTGAAGGGAGCGGAGAGGGCGGTCCCGCTTCGATGGGGTTCGCCCCAGCGGTCGAGCCCATCGAGCAGGAGCTCGACCAGCCGCGCGCGGACGCTGCGTAAGAGGAGAGAGGCGAGCCGGTCTTCCGCGGCGCGCTGCCCTTCGAGCAGCGCCCGCGCCACGACGGCTTGCAAGAGGGTATCGGTGGTCGCGAGCCGGCGCAGGAACGTGGCCGGGATCACGAGCGCCTCGACCTCGTCGGCGACGATGGCGTGCTCCGGAGCGACATTGCCCGTGAGCGCGGCCTCCCCGACGAGGTCGCCAGGGCCTCGGTGACCGACCGGGAACACGTGCCCGCTGCTGGCGCGCTCGAGCTTCACGCGGCCCTTGCCGAGGAGGAACAAGGCGGGGGCTAGCTCGCCTTGTTGTGCGATTCGCTGACGGCGGAGGAGGCGCTCGACCTTCCCGCCGTCGATCAAGGCGTGTCGTGTGGACTCGGGCAGGCCGCGGAGGCCGGAGCGCTCGAGGATTTCGAGGGCGCGGGCGCCTGGCTTGGTCGTCGTGGTTTGTGTCTCGCCTTCCTGCAAACCCATGGAACCCCCCTATGTTGCCGTGCAGCGCGTGAGCTAGGCTGCTCGTACAACATCATGGGCTGGGCCTCACGTCCATCCCTGACTGAGGGGTTCATCAGGATTTTCCTGAGGCGTGAGGGAGCTTCTCCAGCGATTGTGTTTCAGAACACCGTGTGGCAAGGCTTGTCGCGGGGCTACGGATGCGCAATTTTTGAACCAAGAGTTTATAGACGAGACAAAGCAAGACTCGGGCCGCGACAGGTTTCAGTGCTAGGGTGGGATGCGGTACCGGGCACGTAGTCGGTCCGGACCTCGCTCCCCACGCCGACCGGGCGTGGGGGTCCCAGGGTGTTCGACCAGGTAGGAGCTCTCGATGGGCATGGAGATGAAGCTCCAGTTCAAGCTGTCCCAGCAGCTGGTGATGACGCCGCAGCTGGTACAGGCGATCCGGCTGCTACAGCTGTCGCGCCTCGAACTGGTAGAGGAAATCCGCAAGGAGCTCGACGGCAACCCGCTGCTCGCCGACGACTCGGGCGAATCGGTGTCCTCGAAGTCGAGAGACGCCTCGGGGACGACGGGCCGGGAGGCGCAGGACCTCGACGGCCGGTCGAACATGACCCTCGAACGGGCGAACGCGGAGCACTCCGACACCGATCTCGCCATGCGAGACACCGAAAAACGGGTGAAGGAGGTCGACTGGGAGCAGTTCCTCGAGAACCGCCAGCTCCAGCAGGCGATGCCTTCGCAGCGCGGGGGGTTCGAGGAGCTGCCGCCGATCGAGCAGAACCTGACCCGGAACCTGAGCCTGCAAGAGCACCTGCTCTGGCAGCTCCAGATGAGCGACTTCGTGGAAAACGAGTGTCGTTTCGCCGAGCTCGTCATCGGCAACCTCGACGAGCGCGGCTACCTCGACATGTCGGGCGGGGAGAACCCGGACGGGACGAAGCGTCCGGACCTGACGCTCGACGATCTCGCCAACGAGTCGGGGCTCGACCCGGAGGACGCGCCGGAGGTGCTGGCGATGCTCCAGCGCTTCGACCCGGTGGGCGTGGCGGCGCGCGACCTCTCGGAGTGCCTGCGCATCCAGGCGGAGGTGCTCGGCTACGACGCGATCGAGATGGCCATCATCAAGGACCACCTCCACAACGTCGAGCGGCGCAACTTTCCGGCGATCGCCAAGGCGCTGAAGATCTCGCTCGAGGAGGTCTACGAGGCGGTCCAGGAGATCCAGAAGCTCGAAAGCGTCCCGGCGCGGAACTTCGCCGAGGTCGACGACAAGACGATCGCCATCACGCCCGACGTCTACGTCATCAAGGACGGCGACCTGTGGGTCGTGACGGACAACGACAAGGGTCTGCAGCGGCTCTTCATCAACGAGGGTCTGGCGCAGCGGATGCTGAAGGACCCGAAGGCGAAGGAGTTCATCAGCGAGAAGCTCCGCTCCGCGCAGTGGTTGATCCGTGCGATCGAGCAGCGGCGGCGGACGATCATCAAGGTGACCGAGTGCATCGTCGAGAAGCAGAAGGACTTTCTCGAGCGAGGCGTGGCCTACCTGAAGCCGATGATCCTGCGCGACGTGGCCGAGAGCGTGGGGATGCACGAGTCGACGATCTCGCGCGTGACGTCGAACAAGTACGTCCACACGCCGCAGGGGCTCTTCGAGCTGAAGTACTTCTTCAACTCGTCGATCCACCGTGTCGCGGACGAGGACATCGCCTCGGAGAGCGTGAAGCAGGCGATCAAGAAGATCATCGCGGCGGAGGACAAGTCGAACCCGCTGAGTGATCAGGCGATCGTGAAGATCCTCGAGGACCAGGACGGCATCCGCATCGCGCGGAGAACGGTCGCGAAGTACCGAGAAATGCTCGGCATCCTGTCGTCCTCGAAGCGCAAGAAGATGTTCTGAGCGCGTCCCCCCTCCATGAGCGCCGAAAAACGCACCGCCGAGCTGCTGTTCGCCAGGTTTTTCCAGCCGTACTATCCGAAGGACGTCCGGTTCGACCTTCAGAAGGCACGGACCGAAGACGCGAACCCGGGGAAAAACCCGGCGATCCTCGCGCAGATCGACGAGATCGCCGCGACGTTCGCCCACCTCGCGCCGAAGGTCCTCGGCGCGCCCGACCTCGCGCTCGACTATTCGGACGCGTCGGTGCATCGGCTCGGCGCCCGGCTCACGCGCGAGAAGCGGGATGCTTGGCTCGAACCCGCCTCGAAGGGCGAGCCCCCGTTTCTCGTGCAGTTCGTGACGCACGGCGCGCTCTACGTGGGCGCGTGCGTCGTGAAGAACCACGGGGGCGAGTGGCATGTACGGAGGCCGCTCTGGGAGTCGCTCGTGCGGCTCACGTCACGCGCGGGCACGGGGGATCTGTCGATCTTCGGGTGGTGGCTGAAGGCGCTGTCCGACGACGAGATCGATCACCCGCGGCTCGTCGATCGATACCGAACGCACGTGGAGGTGCCGACGTTCGACGCGGACGCGCTGCCCGTGATTGCGCCGCCGGACCGGCGCATGCCGCGGCTCGCGAAGGTGCGGTACGACCTGCTCTACAAGCACCTGCGCGCGCACCTGCCGGAGCTGCGCGACGTGGGCGATGACTTCCCCTCGGCGGAGCGCTTCACGGAGCTCGGGTTCAAGTGGCTCGACTTCGTGTGGCTCGGCGGCGGGCGGATGCTCTTGATGCACGGGCCGACGCCCGAGGGCGTGCACCTGTTCTGGCTCGACGCGAAGGGCTTCGTGAAGAGCGCGTTTTATCCCGCGGACGGGTTTCCCGCGCACGTCGTGGAGACGGACGGGGACAAACTACGCGTGATCGTGAGCATCCAGGGGCAAATGCAGGTGCACGAGATGCTCTGGTGGGGAGCCTAGGCGTCAGGGGTCGAAGACGCCGCGGTAGATGTCGTCGAGCGAGAGCGTGACGTCGACCGAGGGGAGCTTGAGGGGCTGCGGGGGCCGCACGTGGCGGAACGTCCACGAGTCATCCTCGTTGCGCGTGTAGTGCTGGATGTGGGGTTCGTTCTGTGAGACCAGCAGGTACTCGCGGAGCGTGGGGATGCGCAGGTAGTGATCCAGTTTGTAGATCCCGTCGTACCTCTCGGTGCTCGGGGAGAGCACCTCGACGAGGACGATGGGGTTCGTGTACGTGGTCGCGCTCTCGGGGTCGTACCCGATGTGGCCGCAGACGACGGCCACGTCGGGGTAGGTCGCGAGTCCCGTCTCTTGCACGCGAAGGCGCATGTCCGGGCTGAAGACGCGGCACGGGCGGCTGCGGAGCGCGATACGCAGCTCACCGCTCATCGCGGTCGTGAGCAGCGAGTGTCGACCCGTGCCGCCCGCCATGGCGTAAATCTCGCCGTCGAGAAACTCGTGCTTGGTCTCGCTCGCCTCGTCATACGCGATGTACTCGGCGAACGTGTACTTGAGCTTGTGCGCGGGCTCGTTCATCCCGGGACCTCCGTGGACAAACGAGACCTTGTTCATCCGAGCTCCGCCGCCAAACTCTTGGCCTCCTCCAGACCCGTCCGCTTCTTCTTCAGCTCCTCCAGCTGATTGCGCGACTCCGCCACCACCTCCGGCGGCGCCTTCTCCGCGAAGCTCGGCAGCGAGAGCTTCTTCTCCAGCGCGGCGATGTCCTTCTCCGTCTTCTTGATCTCGCGCTCGATCCGCGCCGCTTCCTTCGCGCCCTCGACGAGCCCGCGCAGGTCGACGAGCACTTCCACGCCCGCCGCCACGCTCATCACCGCGCCCTTCGGACGCGCCGCGCCGCGCGCCTCGATCGCCGGCTCCGCCGTCGTCTTCACGAGCGTCTTGATCGCGCGCGCCTCGGCGCGCAGCAGCGACAGCGCCGCTTCGCCTTCCGCGCGGAGCACGAGCGGCACCTCGGCGCCCGGATGCACCTCGTGCTCGCTACGGATCGTTCGCGCCGCCGAGATCACCGCCATCACGACGCCCATCTCGCGCTCGGCGTCCGCATCCCGCGGCACCGTGCCCGGCTCCGGATACGCGGCGAGCGCGATCGATTTCGGCGCGCTCTCCGGCCGCGGCAGACGCTGCCAGAGCTCCTCCGTGATGTACGGGATGAACGGGTGCAGCGCGCGGATCGACGCCTCGACCACGTACGCGAGCACGTTCTTCGTCTCGTCCTGCTCCGGCCCCGGCACCGCGCCCGCGCTCGGGTTCAGCACGGGCTTCGTGAGCTCCAGGTACCAGTCGCAGAGCTCGCCCCAGAAGAAGTGGTAGAGCGCGAGCGCCGCTTCATCCAAACGGAACTCGTCGAGCCCGCTCTTCGTCGTCTCGAGCGCCGCGCCGAGCCGCGAGAGGATCCACCGGTTCGTCAGCGTCGTGGCCTTCGGCGGCTCGCTCGTCACGCGCGCGCCTTCGAGGTACGGCAGCGCGTAACGCACCGCGTTCCAGATCTTGTTGCAGAAGTGCCGGTTGCCCTCGATCTTCTTCGGCGAGAGCGGGATGCGCCGCGCCTGCGGAGAGTACGTGCTCAGCGTGAAGCGCAGCGCGTCGGCGCCGTACGAGGAGAAGCCCGCGCCCATCTGCGAGGCCGAGGGGTAGGCCTTCTTGAACTTCTTCAGCGACTCCTCGCGCGGCGCGCCGGGCAGCGTCTTCTCCACGACCGAATCGAACGTCGCGCCGTGCACGAGGTCGAGCGGATCGATCACGTTGCCCTTCACCTTGCTCATCTTGTCGCCGGTCTCGTCGACGACCATCCCGTGCAAGAGGATGCGCTTGAACGGCGGCACGCCCATGAAGTGGATGCCCATCATCATCATGCGCGCGACCCAGAAGAACAGGATGTCGTAGCCAGTCTCGAGGTCACTCGCCGGGTAGAACTTGCGGAGCATGTCCGTGTCGTTCGGCCAGCCGAGCGTGGAGAACGGCCAGAGCCCGCTCGAGAACCACGTGTCGAGCACGTCCTCGTCCTGGCGCAGCTTATCCGCGCCGCACTTCTCACACGCCGTCGGATCCTCGCGCGTGACCATCAGGTGACCGCAGGTGTCGCAGTAGAACGCCGGGATCCGATGGCCCCACCAGAGCTGGCGCGAGATGCACCAGTCGAGGATGTTCGTCATCCAGTGCTCGTAGGTCTTCGTCCAGTCCTCGGGGATGATCTTCGTGTGGCCATGACGAACCGCGGCGAGCGCCGGGCCCGCGAGCGGCTTCATCTTCACGAACCATTGCGTCGAGATCATCGGCTCGACGATCGAGCCGTTCCGCTCGCTGCGCGGGAGCACGAGCGTGTGGTTCTTCGAGCCACGCACGAGGCCCTTCTCGTCGAGCGCCTTCTTCACGGCCTTGCGCGCGGCGAAGCGCTCCATCCCCGCGAACGGCCCCGCCTCGGCGTTGAGCGTGCCGTCCTTGTTCATGATGGAGATCATCTCGAGCTTGTGGCGCTTGCCCGTCTCGTGATCGTTGAAGTCGTGCGCCGGCGTGACCTTCACGGCGCCCGTGCCGAACTTCGGATCGACGAGGATCGCATCCGTGATGATCGGGACTTTTCGATCGAGGAACGGGTGCTGCAGGAATTTCCCGTGTAGGTGCTTGTACCGAGGATCGTCGGGGTGCACCGCAACGGCCGTGTCGCCGAGCATCGTCTCGGGGCGCGTCGTCGCGACGACGAGCTCGCCTTCACCGCCGGCGATCGGATACGCGAACTCGAAGAGCTCGCCGTTCGCCTCTTCGTTCTCGACCTCGAGGTTCGAGAGCACGGTCTGCGCTTCGCAGTCCCAGTGCACGAGGCGCGTGTCGCGGTAGATGAGCTCTTGCTCGTAGAGACGGACGAACGCTTCACGCACGGCGCGCGACATGTCCGCGTCCATCGTGAACTTGCTGCGCGGCCAGTCGGGGCTCGCGCCGAGCTCGCGCTGCTGGAGCGCGATGCGGCCGCCGCTCTCGGCCTTCCACTGCCAGACGCGCTCGGTGAAAGCCTCGCGACCGAGGTCGTGGCGGCTCTTGCCCTCGCGGCGGAGCTGACGCTCGACGACGGTCTGCGTGGCGATGCCCGCGTGATCGATGCCGGGCTGCCAGAGCGTGTTGAACCCGCGCATGCGATGCCAGCGGGTGAGGACGTCCTCGAGCGTGACGAAGAGCGCGTGCCCCATGTGCAGCGACCCCGTCACGTTCGGGGGCGGCATGGGCAGGACGTAGACGGGCCGTTTGTCCGCCGGATCGGGGTTGGCGGCGAAGACGTTGTGCTCGACCCAGTAGGCGTACCAGCGGGGTTCGACGTCCTTCGGCTCGTAAGCTTTTGCGAGTTCGGCAGTGCTCATCGGAGGGCAGGCACATTGCCACACCGCGGCACGAGGGGAAGGGGTTCGGGGCGCAGCTCGGCTTGTCCGAGCGCAGCCCCGAGCGTTGGAACGGCTTGTCGGGGCGGAGCGGGGGCTTGTCAGACGTGCGTGGAGCTTGTCGGAGGCGCGGGCGGAGGGGAGGGAGCCGAAGAGGAAGCCTCGTCGGGTGTCAAGGAGGCGCGTGGGGCAGGGAAAATTCGTCCTGGGGAGGAGCGGAGGGCGAGGAGCGGCGGCAGGATTTTCAGGTTGGTGAGGCGGCACGCTTCGGGGTGCGGGCGACAGGGCGGAGGCGAGCTCGACAGGGTTCGCGAGGGGCTGAAAAGGAAGAGGGAGGGGGGAGTGGGAGCGGACGCGGGCGTGGGAACGCAAGCCGCGCGTGACAACGCGCCCCCTCCTCTCCATGAGTACGTTCGATGGGCAAGCGTACGCTCGAGCGCTTCAATCCCGCGCGTCGCGGCGCAGTGTCCTCATGCAAGGGGGGAGGTCATGAAGGTACGGAATTGCATGGTCGTGCTGTTCTGCGGGGCATTCGTTTCGAGCTGCGTCGCCCGCTCTAGCGAAGACGCAGATCCCACGGAGGAAGCCGATAACGTCGAGGTGGCGAGCCTGGCCCTTTTCCCTACGGCCAGGGTCAGATCGGTGACGGAGGCGCTGGCGGAGCCGCGCGCAGCGGACCTATTGGAGCAGGACGCAGCGTCGGATCTGGAGATCAAGTTCACGAACCGCTTCGAGCTTACCTGGAACGACCGGAGCAGCGGCGGTCGATACAACGGGGCCTACTACCGGCCGCTGCCGCCGGATGGATTCTACGCCCTCGGCCATTACGGGCGTAAGAACTACAATATGCCGACCGACACCGATCTGGTCCTGGTCGTCAAGGATACGTCGAGGGATCCGAGCCGGCCGGCGCTGCGTCCGCCGGTTGACCTGAAGCCAGTGTGGAATGACAGGGGCTCGGGCGCGAGTATGGATGGCTCATTTTGGCGGCCGGTGCCGCCCCAGGGTTATGTGGCGATGGGGCTGGTGAGCACGCGCGGCCACGGCAAGCCGCGCGTCGACGAGATCCGCTGCGTTCGCGCTGATCTGGCGGCGCCAGGGCTCCCGGGCGACCTGATCTGGAACAATCGCGAGACCGGGACGAGGCATGAGTTCGGCTCGTGGACCATCAAGGCGCAGAGTGGCGCCCCTTCGGGGGAGGCTTGGATCCAGCCGGGGACCTTCTACGGGGTGGCCTCCCGCAGCCAGCCTGAGCACGACGAGCTGCTCTGGGCCCTGCGGGTGCCAATCCCCACCTTGGCCAAGTACCAGTCTCCGGACGTGTTTCCGCGACTCCACAGCTTCGCGCGCCCATCCCCCCATGAGGAGGTGATCGCCGTCTACGAGGCGCAGGTGCCCTTCGTACTTGTCCACGACGCCCAGTACACCGACGCGCAGCGATTCGTGCTCAGCCCACTTTACACGCTGCGGCGGAGCGATCGCTACGTGCTCATCAACTGGGCGTACAACCAGGGCACCAGGGACCAGGCGGTGAGCTTCACCCACTCGGCTTCCGAGGAGAAATGGGACGCGGACGCGTGGTCCGCGAAGGTGGGTATCTCGGCGACAATGGGGGGGGAAGCCGCGTGGGAGGCGATTAGTCCGATCAAATTGAGCGCGTCCGCGACCATGGGGATGGACTTTACCTACACGAAAACGATCACATTGCGGACTGGTAAGGTGGATACGTGGACCATCCCGCTGTCGGTCCCCGCGGGCAAGGCGATCGCTGCGTGGTACCTTCAGTCCACGTATCGGCTCTTCCGCCAGGACGGCACCGAGGTCGGCACGGGCCTGGGGGTCACGGTTCCAGACTCGGTGGTTTTCGACGAGTTCCCGCGCTGAACGACCTTCCGGACCCCCGAGGGAAGATCGCTTCGCGATCTTCCGAGCATCGAACCGGTCGATGCTCCAGCTTCCGCCCGGTGCCGTGAGCGACTGGCATCTGTGCCAGCGCAGCGTTGTCACCGTAGCCGCAGCGAGACCGCGTCCACGTAGGTCCCTAGGCCGTTCGAGATGCCTGCGTCACGGAGCTCCAGTCGGGTTGTCTGGCCGGTCGCGGTGACGATATATGACTTCGTCGTCCAGCGAGTATCGGACAACCCCTCTCCGGACATCATCACTGTATCAAGATACCTACCGTCCCAGTGAATCTTCAGGATATTGTCGTTGGCCGGGGTGCCGGGGCGCGGCGAGAACGCGAGGGAGAGTGTGTAAGCTTGTCCTGGTCGAGTGGGGATGTCCTGGAAAATCGACGTGCTGCTGTGGCTATCAAGCTCTACGTGCTGGCTCCCGATATGCGGGCTACCAGCCACGTAGTCCTGGATCTCAATGTCTGCACCCCGCGCGAGGCGCCAGCCCGGAATGGAGTTGAACGTGCGCCACGTCTCGGATGCCAGGTGCGGCTCCTCGAAGCTGCCATTGACGATCAGCTCCTGCGCGAGCGCGGAAGCCTCCGAGCCTACAATCATACCGCTGGCGATCACTCCCACCATTCCAATCATTCCGACGGATTTTGCCAATTTCATCGACATGTTGTCCTCCTTTCGGGTGAAACCGACGAAAAGCAGGGGCATGCACCAACCAGGCCCCCCGAAGGAGCCATGGTGAGCCTTGGTTTGGCGCTGCTCTCGGTCAAGCAGTTGGCCGGTAGCCGGACAGGAAACCAAGTTGCCGGGCAAGAATGATCGTCACGGGCCGGGATCGAGGGGCGCGGGCGACGCCTCTACAACCAAAGCAGACTCGCCGTTGCTCTCGCCGAGGGCGCAAATCTCCTCGTCCTCGGGGATCAGGCAGCCCGCGCAAGAGCGTCGAGGGAGAACATCACCCCTCCGCCCCGCTCTTCCCTTCTTCACCGCCCTCCGCCTGCTTTGCCGCCTTCTTGCGCTTCGCGAGCCCCAGCCGGATCAAATGGTCCCGCCGCGTGATCACCGTCCGCGCCGTCTCCGACCAATCGTCGAACCAGGCGCGTAATGCCACGAGGTCCGCGCGCCGCGCGTCGGCCGTCGAATCGGCTTCTGCCTCGGCCGGCGCGCCCATCGCCTGCGCCGCTTCCACCAGTTTTCGGACGCGCTTTCGCTCATCCTTGGTGATTCCCCGTTTCGCCAGCGTCGCGAGCGCCGCGTGGTCCGCATTGCGCGTCGCTGTTCGCTCGGGCGCGCTCTCGAGCGCGTCGAGCCGATCGAGGAAGGTACGCACCGAGAGGACGGCGCCCGCGCCGACCTGCGCTTCGAGGCCATCGAATACGAACGCCGCCTGCGCCGGGTGCAATCGTTCGAGCGCGGCGCGGCTCACGCGAAAATTGGGTTCGTCCCAGGCGTCGAGCGCGACGATTGCTTTCTGCGCGTCCGTGTCGTCCGTCGAGGCAGCTTTCGGATCCCGATAACCCGAGACGCGATGCAGTAGCTCCCAGCCCTGGGCGTGCTCCTCGGACGAATAACCTCGCCCGGCGAGGGCCGTGCGAATGACGGCGGACGTGCCCACGCCGCGAAGAAAGGCGAGGACGCGGGCAGGGGTCTCTTCGAGGGTTTGACGGCTGAGGTGTTCGGCGTTGCTCATGAAGGTCTCCTCCATTCGGGGATGGTAGGAGTCACCCCGCTGTGGAAGCAACGCCCATGACGTGAGGGGGCCGACTTCTAAGCCGCGGAGCGGAAAAGGAGTGCCAACAGACCCACCACGGCCGCGGCCTCCGTGTTGAATCGCCGCGTTCCATCAGGTTGCTCCTTGGCCAAGACGGCTCCTGCCAGGAGACCGAAGCCGATCCCGCCGACGACAGCCACCGCGTCCTTTTCGGACCCGCTCATGGGCGCCCGCGTCGTGCCCGCGAGCGAAAGGCGCACGAGCTCCGCATCCCGTGTGCCGCGGATGCTGTTGCATCGCCCGTGCGCGATCATGAGGTTGTCGGGGTCGTCGTCGCCTCCAAAACTCTGAGGAACGAGGTGGTCCACGGTGACCGTCTCCTCGCCGAACGCTCCGGTGGGCCCATAAAACGCGACCTCCACGGGGTCGTGACAGAGATGGCAGTTGCCATCGGTCTTCGAGGCGATCTCCTCGATGTCTCCGTAACGTCTGCTGTGCATCGACGAACTCCTTTCGCCGGAGAGCCTGAACGATCTGGTGGGTCCAAACGGGACCCACCGCCCGGGACGGCGATGGTTCGTCTTCATGGTACATTGGCGTACATGCTCAAGGCAGCGGCGCGCTCTGGAGGGAGCCGGGTCGAGGACGTCGCCAAGAAGGTGTTGCGCCTGCTTCAGCGTGAGGAGTCCGTGCCGATCCAGCAGATGCAGCGCGGCGCAGGCGCCTCGGAGAAGACCATCAAACGAGCCATCGAGTGGTTACGGGATCGAGGCGCCGAGGTTCCGTACGTCGCAGCGCTGCGTGGGTACCAGCTCGTCGACCGCACGTTCAGCCTGCCGCTCACTGATCCCTCGAACGAGGATCTTCAAGCCATCCTCACCGCTGCCGGCCTGCTGCAGGAAGTGGGGCAGGGAGAGTGCGCGACCAGAGCATGGGCGCTGTTCCGGGGGCTTGCCGAGCGCGTCGGCGACGGGAAGAAGACCCCGATCAGGGGCGACGCTCTGCGCGTGACACAGCGCTCGGCGATGCTGCGCGAGCCCAGGTGGGTGCTCGAGCTTCTGCGCGCCGTCCGGCGCGAGGTCGTGTCGATCGAGTACCGGAGTCCATGGGCAAACGAGCTCAAACTGCATCGAATCGAGCCCTGGCAGGTTTGGCTC
Source organism: Polyangium jinanense (assembly GCF_028435265.1). Taxonomy (GTDB): domain Bacteria; phylum Myxococcota_A; class Polyangia; order Polyangiales; family Polyangiaceae; genus Polyangium; species Polyangium jinanense. The sequence continues at coordinate 608,332 of NZ_JAGTJK010000002.1, forward strand.
CACGACGGCGTGTTTTATGTCCGTGGCTACTCGCAGCTTCGTAAAGCGCCGCGTACCTTTCGGCTCGCCAACGTCACGAAACTGACCCGCCTGTCAAGCGAAAAACCGACGGCCGCGGTGCCGGCCGATCCGTGGAGCGAAGGCGACCCTCGCTACGGCATCGATGAAGATCGACCCGGGGTCGCGATTGTCCGTTTTCGTGGTCCTGTGGCTCGCTGGATCTCCGAGATACGTTGGCATCCCGAGCAGAAGGACGCGTGGGTCGCGCCCGACGAAGTCCTCGAACGCTGCGTTCCTTACCGGTCGGTTCGCGAGTTCGCGCGGCACCTGCTGGGCGTGATCGATGGCCTCGACGCCGTGGAACCCCCTGCGTTGCGGGAACGACTGGTCGAGCTGGCAAGTCAAGGCATCGCCAGCTTGACGCGGTCGGATGGCTCAGGGAGCAGCGGGTAGCGGATCGCGCCGCTACTTCGTCAAACGCGCGATCTCTTCCTTGATGAGCGTCTCGGCGAGGACGGGGACGACCTCCCACACGACACGCTCGACGACCTCGCGCGAGAGCGCGAGCACGCCTTCGATCTGCGCGGGCGTCAGGCCCATCTCTTCGAGGCGCGCGGCCATCTGACCACCGTTCACGGCGGCGGCGGCGGCCGTGCCGGGTTTGGCCGAGACATCCGTCTTGGCGAGCGCGGGCTCGGGCTTCGTGGCCGCGGGGGGCACGCCCGGGATCGCTGCGTTCACGCCGCCCGGGTTGCCCGGGTTGTAGAGCATCGTCTTGGCGCGCTGGGGCGGCGCGGCAGCTGCGGCAGCCGCGGCGGTCGGCACGGCGGCGGCGGGTTTGGCGGGGGCCGCGGGGACCGGGGTCGGCACGGCGACCGGCGCGGCGGCCTTCGGGGCCTCGGCCGGCTTCGCGGGCGACGCCAGCATCTTCTTGACCTTGTCGATCATCGCCGTGCTGTCGTACGGCTTGTCGATGTGGTCATCGGCCTGGGCCGCCGAGCCCTTGGCCTGATCGTACGGGTTTTGCTTGGACGACAGGATGAGGACCTGGGTCGCGGGCGAAGCTTGTTTGATCGCCTTGCAGAGGTCGTAACCGCTCTTGCCCTCGAGCGTGACGTCCGCGATCACGAGGGCAGGTTTCTCGGTCTTGAGCTTCTCCAGGGCCGCGTCGTGCCCATTGGCCGCCACGCAGCGAAACTCGGGACCCGCGAACGTGATCTCGAGGACCTTGCGCATGGTCACGCTGTCGTCGACGGCGAGGATGGTGCTGGCCACGGAACGGTCTCCTCTGGGGTAAAGCGCCGCTGGGGCTGTCTTTCGCGCTATCTTCGGTCTCGCGCGCGCAGCGTGTCAACAAGCCGGATGATTTTCCGCCGCGGGCGCCCATGCGGCGTTCGATGTCGAGCGCCCACGATCGAGCGTTGCTCTTGAAGAGCGCGGCGAGCATAGCGCAGTCGAGGCCCGCGAGGAAAAATCGAGCGGCGTATTCATGCGCGGCACGTCATCGTGAGCGCACGGTTGGTCCGCCATCCCGCCGATTTCCCGCATGTCCTCGCGCCCCCCGCCTCGCAACCGCCCCCGCGCCGCCCCGCGTGGTTCTCCTCGCACACCGCCGCCCGCCGGCCAGCCCGCGAGCTCGCTCGGTTCGCCCGACGCGACCTGGGTCGTCCCGCCCGACCTCGGGGGTCGACCGCTCGACGGCGTCGTCCGGACGCTCGCCGCGGTGTCCTGGTCCGACGCACGAAGGCTCATCGAGACCGGAAAGATCGCGGTCGACGGTACGCAGATCCTCGATCCGATGCGCAAGACGCGGGCGGGCGCGGAGATCACGCGGCACCCGCGCGCGCCGTCGCGCAAGGTCGCGCGGCTCGCGGAGCTCGGCGAAGAGCTCGTGGTGCACATGGATCCGGCTGTCGTCGTGGTGCGAAAGCCCGCGGGGATCTCGACGATCCCGTTCGGGGACGAGTCGCCCGAGGAGCGTGAAAAGACGCTCGACGCGCTCGTGCGTGATCTGCTCGCGCGTCGCGATCGGATCCGCGGGCGCGCGCCGCTCGGCATCGTGCACAGGCTGGACAAGGCGACGAGCGGGCTGCTCGTCTTCACGCGGACGCTCGCGGCGAAGAAGCACCTCACGCAGCAGTTCCGCGAGCACTCGGTGCGTCGTGTCTACCTGGCGATCGTGCACGGCGACATCGGCAAGCGGACGTTCCGATCGAGGCTCGTCGCGGACCGCGGTGACGGGCTGCGCGGATCGCTCGAAGAGGGTGAGCGTCGTGGTGAAGGTCAGCTCGCCGTGACGCACGTCGAGCCGCTCGAACGGTTGCGCGGCGCGACGCTCGTCGCATGCCGTCTCGAGACGGGACGCACGCATCAGATCCGCATCCACCTCTCCGAAGCGGGACATCCGATCGTCGGGGAGAACGTGTACGTGCGTAACTACGCGGGCCCGCGCATCGACGCGCCGCGGCTCATGCTGCACGCGGCGGAGCTCGGCTTCATCCACCCGCAGACGGGCGACGAGGTTTTTTTCGAAGAACCGCCGCCCCAGGATTTCGAGAGCGTCCTCGAACGACTGCGCGCGTCAGGATGAACCGCGTCGTCCGCCGAGCGCTTCGCTCATCGCGGTGGCCGTCGCGTCGACGAGGGGCATGACCTTCGCGTAGTCCATGCGCGTCGGACCGAGCACGCCGACGGTGCCCGCGACGCGTCCATGCTCCGTGTACGGCGCGACGACGAGGCTGAGATCACCCTCGCCGAGCTCACCGGCCTCGCTGCCGACGAACACCGTGACCGCGCCCGCGGCGATGACCTTGTCGAGCAGCGTGAGCAGATCCTCGCGCTCGGTGAGCGTGCGGAGGAGCTTCTTCAAGCGCGAGGCATCGGCGTACTCGGGCAGATCGATCAGCTTGCCCTGGCCCTCGATGACGACGTCCCCGCCGCGACGGTTCACGTCCGCGGTGGCGCGACGACCGAGCTCGAAGGCACGACGACGCAGGGCGTCGAGCGCGATGCGTTCGTCCGCGAGACGACGCGCGAAGAGGTCGCGTGCTTCGCCGAGCGATCGACCTTCGATGACGTCGGCGAGCAGGTTGTGGATGCGCGTGAGCTCCGGTTCGGCGGGGACCTCTTCGATCTGGATGAAGCGGTTCTCGACGGTGCCGTCGGAGAAGACGAGCACGGCGAGGAGCTGGCCGGGGCGTGTGGGGATGAAGCGGAGCTGCGAGAGCGCGCGGAGCTCGGTGCGCGGAGAGGCGATGACCGCGGCCGTACCGGAGAGCTCCGACAGGTAACGCCCGGCCTCGCGCATCGGGTCTGTCGCGACCGCGTAGATCTCGGCGAAACGTTGGCCGAGCTTGGCCTGTTCTTCGGGGCTGTAGGCGCGCGCCTGGACGAGCGTGTCGATGAAGAGGCGCAGCGCGCGGTCCGTCGGGACGCGCCCCGCGGACGTGTGGGGCTGCTTCAGGTATCCCGCCTCTTCGAGATCGGCGAGCACGTTACGGACAGAGGCTGCCGAGAGATCGAGCCCGTACTTACGCGCGAGCGTGCGACTTCCCACCGCCGCGCCTGTCGAGATGAACTCCGTGACGACGGCGAGCAGGATCTTGCGAGAGCGGTTCGTCAGGTCACTCATGATCGCATCCGTCCCTACGAGTTACCCGGGGTCGTCGTCTCCCTCCCCTGTGCTAGCTTGCTTCGCTTTTTGTAGGCCTGCTCGACGGAGAGGTCAAATCCGACCGACGAATCCCGGCCAGATTCCTCCAAGAGCCTCCGAAGTGCCGGATTCGTGCCCTTTTTTTAGGAAGATCGCCTTCCCGGTCGTCCAAGGAGCACCTTTCCCGCTCTGGCCTGCTTCCACCTTCAACGGAGCGCGCCCTGGATCCCGGCTTCCTGGTGCAGGTTCCCGGACACGCTCGCCCGCTCTGTCGCTATGGTAACCCGCGTGCTTCGTTCCCGTCGCAAGTCGTCCGCCCGACCGGCGGGCGCGTTCTTGGTCCTGCTCGTGCTCGCGCTCTCCTTCGCCGTGGCCGGCTGCCCTTGCGCCGGCACCGTGGTGAACGCGAACCCGCAGCTTCGGTGGTGGCTCTTCTCGAACTTCGGGGCGAGTCGGATCTGCCCGGAGATGCTCAAGCTCGGTGTTCCTTTGAAGACCGACTCGGCCTCGCCGGCGATGGGTCGCTTCTTCCCGATGACGTGCAGCTACACCGTCGATGACGCGCGTCAGACGGTGGCGGTGAGCTTCTCGGGGACGGGCTACGGCTACATGAACCCGGCCAAGCGCGTCGGGTTCTCGGCGTCGACGACGATCGAGCTCCGGCCGGACTTCGCGATCGCCGACGAAGACATCTACGTGTGGGGGCGGCTCAACCGCATCATCTCGGGGCCGGACTTCCGCGTCGGGTACATCGAGAACGCCGCGTTCAACGTGGCCTCGAACATCCCGCCGTTCGGCACGCTGACGAACTTCTTCGGCAACCAGGTGATGACGGGCGAGTTGACGCGCGGCTTCACGGTCGTCGCGAACGAGGACCGCGGCAACGAGTTCACGCTCGGGACCCTCACGCCGCCGAACAAGCCCATCAAGCCGTTCAAGGTGCAGGACGACGAGCGCTTCACGTTCGCGAACGAGAGCGTCGACATCCACGGCAACGCGCGCGACTACCTCGGCCCCTTCGAGGTCGCCTCGGGGCAGTCGCTCTACCTGACGATGAGCGTGCAAGGGCCGACGGTCGACGTGATGATCGTGAGCAAGATGGTCGGCGATCCGTGGCGCGAGGGCTACCAGACGGGTCAGCCGCTCGGGCCCGCGCCGGGGCCGGTGCTCGGCGGCGCGCCGCTCGCGCCGGGGCCGGCGCAGACGCGCAAGTTCGGCCTCGCGCCGGGGCTCTACTACGTGGTGCTCGACAACACGCAGTACGCGGGCCTCGTGGCTCCGCCGGTGCAGGTGTTGAACCCGCTCTACGATCCGGTCGCGCGCGTCAGCTACGTCGCGCAGGTCGGCGAGTAAAACCTCGGCCCCTCTCCCTCGCAGGAGAGGGGCGCGCCCCTCACGACACCTTCTTCTGACAGTCGGCGCAGGTCCCGTACATCTCGTGCTTGTGCGAGCTGACCTGGAAGCCGTAACGACGCGCGACCTCGTCCTGCAGCGCCTCGATGCGCGGCTCCTCGAACTCGACGATCGTGCTGCAGCTGATGCAGATCAGATGATCGTGGTGCGCCTTCGCGTCGTCGGCGAGCTCGTAACGGCTGAGGCCGTCACCGAAGCGACGCTCGGAGGCGACGCCGCACTCGGCGAGAAGCTTGAGCGTGCGGTAGACGGTCGCGTAGCCGATGCCCTTGTCGCGGGCGCGGACCTCGGTGAGGAGATCTTCGATCGTCATGTGCGACGCGCCTTCGAAGAAGGTGTCGACGATGAGCCGCCGCTGCGCGGTCGAGCGCAGTCCCTTTTTGGCCATGTACGCCTGGAGTCGAGCCCGCAAGCGATCCACGGCGGCCCTGTCCAGGGTCACGGCTTCCTCCCTCAGGCTCGCGACCATGGCGTCATTTATCCCGTTCACGTTTGCGTGCGTCAAGGGGCGCTTGGGCCGTTTTCCCACGTGTGTCCTCGCGTCGTTCCGGACTCTCGCACGCGATCGAGCGCTCGCACGTGCAAAACCGCCATCGCTCCCCCGAGCAGCGAGGCGAGCGGCGCATACGCCGGCGGAAGAACGCCGAACGCCACCGCGATCGCCCCGACGAGCGCAGGCAGAACGGCAATTGCCAGGCCCACGCGCGCTTCGAGGCGCGCGCGGTGCGCGATGGCAAGCGCGAGCGCGGCGTCCCGCACGTCGTCCGAGGCGAGCGAGACGGAAAGATCCCCCGGCGACGAGCCCGCCGCGCCAAGCGCGACCGCGACGTCCGCCGCGCCGAGCGCGCCTTCGTCGACGCCCGGATGACCAAGAACCGCGACGGACATGCCCGCGTCGATGAGCCGGCGGACCTCAGCCGCGCGTTCGGTCGGCAAGACCTCAGGGCGAATGTGGTCGACGTCGAGCGAGTGGCCGATGGCCTCGCACGTCTCGCGCGCGTCGCCCGACATGATCACGGGCTCGATCTGCGCGTCGAGTAGATGTTGCACCGCAGCACGCGCGCCCGGGCGGAGGCCATCCTGCAAGCCGAGGATGCCGACGAGGCGCGCGCCGACCGCGACGAGGACGACAGTGCGTCCGAGGGCCTCGAGCTCGGCGATGCGTTGCTCGGCCGCAGCGATGGAGATGCGGTTCGCGAGAAGGAGCGCGCGGCTGCCGACGCAGAGGTCCTCGCCCGAGCTCGTGACGGCCGTGACGCCGAGGCCCGGGACATGATGCGCGTTGCGCACGCCGTCGGGGCGAACGGAGCGGGTGACGGCAGCGCGCACGATCGCGGTGGCGATCGGGTGCTCTTCGCCGCGCTCGGCGCCGGCCGCGAGGGAGAGGACGTCGAGCGGCTCGAGTTTGCCGCCCGGAGCTTCGAGCTCCGCGAGCTCGGGCTCGCCGAGGAGGAGCGTGCCGCGCGCGCAGAAGACGGCGACGTTGACGCGCGCCGCGCGGTCCCACGCGCCCTCGCTCTTGTACGCGATGCCGCGGCGCTGCGCGTGCAGGATGCCACGCGCGACGTGCACGCCGGCGACGCCCGCGATGAGCGTGGTCGCGAGCGCGGCGTGCGATGCGACGGCGGTCATCGCGATCTCCACGTAGGTGCGGCCGCCGGCGATGAACGCGGAGAGCGCGCCGGTCACGAGCGCCGCGAGCGCCCAGCGCTCGGCGAGGGCCCGCGAGGCGCGCGCGATCGGAGCGAGGGCGTCGGCGCGGCGGCGTGGATCGAGCAGGACACGCGCGAACGCGCGGTCGTTGCCGGCGAAGGTGCAGGTGCCGCGCAGCCTGCCGCGCACGACCTTCGCGCCCGCGACGACAGGCTCACCCGCGCGCCTGCGCACGGGCGTGGTCGCGCCGAGCCAGGGCAGGACGAAGACCTCGCCCGAACCGACGACGAGATCGACGGGGACGACCTCGCCGGGCTCGACGAGGATCTGCTCGCCAGGGCAGAGGTCGAAGACTTTGTTCTTGGCGATCTCGCCGGTCGCGCCGTCGTCAGGCGCGCGCCTGCCCGGCACGGCGAGCGATTGCGCGACGAAGGCGCGCTCGGCGAGAGACGCGTGCCGCGCGCCTTCGAGCAGCCACGCGCCGACGGCCGTCGCCGTGACGATGATGCCGGCGAGCGAAGCGGCCTCGGCGCCGAGCGAAGGATGGGCGCGGAGCGCGGCGAAGGCGGCGAGGAAGAGCGAGAGGATCGAGGGCGCGAGGATCGGCGCGGGATGCGGATCGGAGGGCTCGCGCGGGGTCGTGGCGGCGCGGCCGACCAGCATGCCGGCGCCGACGGACGCGAGCACGATGCGCGCGCCGATGACGAGGGCCGCGTCACCCGCGAGGCCGAGCGCGACCGCGAGCGTGCCGGCGATCGTGGCGATGACGAGCAGGAGCGCGCCGATGTCGCGCGCCTCGGGCACGTCGATGCGGGAAGGCTCCTCGGTGTGGATGGCGTGCGCGATGGGTTCGACGAGGGTCCTGTCGTCGAAGGGCGCGGGCGGCTCGGGGAGCGCGGCGTCGCTCGAAGCGGGCGCGTGAAAAGGGACGATGGGCGCGTCGATGTTGCCGCGCGCGAGCTCGGGCTCGGACCGCCGGGGCGCGAAGAAGGAGAGCGGGACCCGCGCCGCGCGCGTGTTCTCGGCTTCACCGGGGGGCTCGCCGAGGAAACGGGCGCGGCAGGCGTGTCGATCGCAGAAGAAGTGGAACTTGCTGTCGAAGATCGCGACGTGGCCGGCGCGCAGCGGATCGAGCAGCTTGCCGCACCCCGAGCACGGCACGGGATCGGCGACGGGTCCGAGTGCTCGCAACGTCGAGCCTCAGCCTGCCGCGCCGCCGCGGCCGACAGCGTACGGCGGCGGGCCGAAGCCCGGCCCGAGCGCGGCCCATTCGAGCAGCGCCTTGCTCGTGTGCAGCCGCGACTCGACGGCGTCCCACACGAAGCTCCGCGGGCCTTCGAGCACGTCGGCGTCGATCTCCTCACCGCGATGCGCAGGCAGGCAGTGCAGCACCACGACCTCGGGTGACGCGAGCGAGACGAGCTCCTGCGTGATGCGGTAGGGCGAGAGCGCGCCGATGCGGTACTCGCGCTCGTCTTCCTGACCCATGCTGACCCACACGTCCGTGAGCAGGACGTCGGCGTCCTTCGCGGCCTCGCGCGCGTCGCTCGTGACCGTGATGCGACCGCCGCGGGCGCGCGCCTCCTCGACCTCGGGCAAGGGCGGGGCGAAGGCGGGCGGCGTCGCGAGCGTGATGTCGAGCTTGAGCAGGCCCGCGGCCTCGATCCACGAGCGGGCGACGTTGCTCGCGTCGCCGACCCAGCAGATGCGCAGGCCCTCGAGCCGGCCGCGCGCCTCGCGTGTCGTGTGCAGATCGGCGAGGACCTGCATCGGGTGCGCGTCGTCGGTGAGCGCGTTCAGCACGGGGGCGCGACATGCGCGGGCCATGGCCTCGAAGCGCGCCGTGGTGCTCGTGCGGTACGTGACGGCGGAGACCATGCGGCCGAGCACGCGCGCGGTGTCCTCGGTGGGCTCGCCGCGGCTCATCTGCGTGGAGTCGGGCGTGACGATGATCGGGTGGCCGCCGAGCTCGTAGGTCGCGACCTCGAGCGAGAGACGCGTGCGGGTCGAGGGCTTGTCGAAGAGGAGGGCGACGGCGTGGCCGGCGAGCGGCCGCGGATGTTCGGCCTTGCCTCGCACGCGGGCGAAAAAGGCCGAGCGATCCAGCATGGCGGTGATGCCGCCGTCCCCGAGGTCCGAGAGTCGAATCAGATCACGCTTCACGGCTTCATCTCCGAGAGCACACGGCCCGTGATGGCGATAGCTTCGTCGATCTCGGACTCGTGCACGACGAGCGGGGGCGTATAGCGGAGCGTGCTCGCGCCGGCGACCGTCAGGAGCAGGCCCTCTGCGCGGGCGCGGCCGAGGACGGCGCGCGTGTCGACGCCTTGCGCGAGCGTGAGGCCTTGCAAGAGGCCGCGGCCGCGTTGTCCCGTGCAGAGCGTGGGGTGCTCCTTCGTGAGCGCCGCGAGGCCCTCGGCGAGGCGCTTTCCCTTGGTGACGGCGCCTTCGACGAGCTTCTCCTCGTCGAGGACGGTGAGCACGGTGCGCGCGGCCCGCGACGCGAGGGCGTTCCCGCCGAACGTCGAGCCGTGCGTGCCTGGCGTGAGCGCGCCGTTGAGGCGCTCCTTGATGAGGAGCGCGCCGATCGGAAATCCGCCGCCGAGGCCCTTCGCGAGCGCGATCGCGTCGCCCTCGACGCCATCGTGTTGCGTGCCGAGGAAAGCGCCCGTGCGGCCGATTCCCGTCTGCACCTCGTCGAGGCAGAGGAGCGCGCCGTGCTCGTCGCAAAGACTGCGCAGGCCGGGGAGGAAGCCTTGCGGCGGCGGGATCACGCCACCCTCGCCTTGCACGGGCTCGACGAAGATCGCCGCGACATCCGGGCCCATGGCGGCCTTCACCGCGTCGAGATCGCCGTACGGAACGTGCGTGACGCCGGCGAGTGGCGGGCCGAACCCTTCGCGGTACTTCGGCGTACCGGTGAGCGCGACGGCGCCCATCGTGCGTCCGTGAAACGCGTTGTCGAAGGCGATGATGCGGTAGCGATCGGGCTCGCCTTTCGAGAAGAAGTACCGACGCGCGAGCTTGAGCATCGCCTCGTTCGCCTCGGCGCCCGAGTTGCAGAAGAAGGCGCGGTCCATGCCGCTGCGCTTGCAAAGCTCGTCGGCGAGGCGCGCGTTCTCGGCGTTGTAGAAGTAGTTCGACACGTGCATCAGCCGCGCGGCCTGTTCGGCGATGGCGGCGACGAGACGCGGGTGCGCGTGGCCGAGCGAGCAGACCGCGACGCCGGCGCAGAAGTCGAGGTAACGACGTCCCTCGGTGTCCCAGACCTCGGAACCCTTGCCTCGATCGAGGACGAACGGGGCCTGGCGGTAGTTGCCCACGAGCCTGCGCTCGGCGAGGGGAAGGAGGTCTTCGGGTTCGAGCAGCTCGGCGATGGGGCTCTCGGCTCCGTATGCGGGGGCGAGGGTCATGCGAGGCGATCTACGCCGACCGCCCCGCCGGGGCAAATGCCACGCGCGGCCCGCGCGAGGCAGCTCGGCCTGTCAGGTGGGGTGGCCCCGTTGCCAGTCGATCTTGGGAGGTTATAGTGGCCCGCACCCATGTCCGAAGCCGAGTCCACGACGAAGTCTGCCCAGGATCCGAACGGTCAAAACGGCGAAGCGACGAACGGCGAGCAGCCGTCGGCCGCGGCGGAGCCCTCGGCTCCTCCGACGCCCACGGCAGAGCAGCGCCTCGCAGACGCCTTGGCCGAGGCCGCCCGGACGCGTGATCAGCTCCTCCGCACGGCGGCCGATTTCGACAATTTCCGCAAGCGCTCGCGGCGCGAGGTCGACGACGCCCAGCGGCGCGGCCGAGAGACCACGGTGAAGGAGCTCCTTCCCGTCTTCGACAATTTCGAGCGCGCGCTCCTCCACGCCGAGGGCTCCGCCGACGCGAAGGCCGTGGCCGAGGGCCTGCGGATGGTGCTCAAGCAGTTCCTCGATACGCTGGAGAGGATGGGGATCCAGCGCGTCGTCGCAACCGGTCAGCCCTTCGATCCCGCGCAACACGAGGCCATCCAGCACCTCGAATCGCCCGAGCATCCGGCCGGTGTGGTCCTGCACGAGGTGCAGCCCGGATATCGCATGGGGGACTACCTCGTCCGTCCGGCGATGGTCGTCGTCTCGAAGGGCCCGCCCGGCGGCGGCGCGGCCACGGCGAGCTGATCTCCCGCGGACGGCACGCAAAACCCGGGCTCGTGGTCCACCGAGGACCATCGTTCGCCGCGTCTTTGATATCCTCGCCCCCGCCATGGGAAGGATCGTCGGCATCGACCTCGGGACCACCAACTCGTGCGTGGCCGTCGTCGACGTGGCGTCGGCTTCGTCGGTGCACGACGTCAAGGTGATCCCCAACGCCGAGGGCGCGCGGACGACGCCCTCGGTCGTCGCCATCGTCGCGAGCGGCGAGCGGCTCGTCGGGCAAGTCGCCCGCAGGCAGGCCGTGACGAATCCGCAGAGCACGGTTTACGCGGTCAAACGGCTGATGGGGCGCAAGAGCGACACGCCCGATGTCGAGCGCGCCGCCTCGCTCGTGCCGTACCCGATCGTGCGGGCGCCGAACGGCGATGCGTGGGTCGACCTCCGCGGCAAGGCGTACTCGCCGCCCGAGGTCAGCGCGATGATCCTCGCGCAGATGAAGGAGACCGCCGAGCGCTTCCTCGGCGAGCCGGTCACCGAGGCGGTGGTCACGGTCCCCGCGTACTTCGATGACGCGCAACGGCAAGCGACGAAGGACGCGGGCAGGATCGCGGGCCTCGAGGTGCGACGCATCATCAACGAGCCCACGGCGGCGGCGCTCGCGTACGGGCTCGACAAGATGGCCGCGGGCGCCGAGACGATCGCGGTCTACGACCTCGGCGGCGGCACGTTCGACATCTCGATCCTCGAGATCAGCGGCGGCGTCTTCAACGTGAAGGCGACGGGCGGCGACACGCACCTCGGCGGTGAGGACTTCGACGGGCGGCTGATGGACATGCTCGTCGGCGAGTTCCAGCTCGAGTTCGGCGTGGATCTGCGCACGGACCGGATGGCGATGCAGCGCTTGAAGGAGGCCGCGGAGAAGGCCAAGCACGAGCTCAGCTCGTCGCTCGAGACGCAGATCAACCTGCCCTTCATCGCGGTCGGACCGGACGGCGCGCCGCTCCATCTCGAACGATCGATGCCGCGCAACGAGCTCGAGATGCTCACGCAGGACCTCGTGGAGCGCACGATCGAGGTCTCGCGTGACGTGCTCCGAGATGCGCAGCTCTCGCCGAGCGCGATCCAGACCGTGGTGCTCGTCGGCGGCATGACGCGGATGCCGGCGGTGCAGGCGGCCGTGAAGGAGCTCTTCGGCAAGGATCCGTGCAAGGGCGTGAACCCCGACGAGGTCGTGGCCGTCGGCGCGGCGCTCCAGGCGGCCGCGCTCTCGGGGCAGGCCGACGAGATCCTCCTGCTCGACGTCACGCCGCTTTCGCTTGGCGTGGAGACGGGCGGCGGCATCATGACCAAGCTCATCCCGCGCAACACGACGATCCCCACCTCGCGCGGCGAGATCTTCACGACGAGCCTCGACCGGCAGACGTACGTGCCGATCCACGTGCTGCAAGGCGAGCGCGAGATGGCCGGCGACAACCAGAGCCTCGCGCGCTTCGACCTCACGGGCATCCCGCCCGCGCCGCGCGGCGTGCCGAAGATCCAGGTCGTCTTTCACATCGACGAGGATGGGATCGTGCACGTCGAGGCCACGGATCTCGGCACACGTCGCGCGCAGAAGGTGCGCGTCACGCCGACGAGCGGGCTCGCGTCGTCGGAGGTCGAGCGGCTCGTCGGCGAGGCCGAAAAATTCCGCGAGGAAGATACGAAGCGGCGTGATCGGGCCGAGCTCAAGAACCAGTCCGAGACCCTGCTCTACACGACCGAGCAAGCCATCGAGGCGTACGCCGAGCTCGTCGACGCGGCGACGCTCTCCCGCGCGCGCGAGGGCTGCGTGATCCTGCGCAAGCTGCTCGACGAGGACGCGTCGAGCAGCGACCTGAAAGGTGCGTACGGCAGGCTCGAGGCCGCGGCCTATCTCCTCTCGGAGGCGATCTACGGCGGCAGCGCCGGCAGTGCGTGAGCGCGGATTTCGGCTTGGTTTGGGGTCCCCCGGTACGAGCGAGGTGGTAGGATTCGGTTCCGCCGCGGGCATGCTCGGGGGACGAACTTGGAGAGACAGTTCGGGCGTTATGTGCTCCTCGAACGGCTCGGCGCCGGGGGGATGGCCGAAGTCTGGAAGGCGAAGAGCTTCGGCGCCTTGGGCTTCGAAAAGACGCTGGCGCTGAAGCGCATCCTGCCGGAGCTCGCGCGCGAGCCCGAGCTCATCGAGATGTTCGTGCACGAGGCGAAGCTCTCGGTGCGGCTCTCGCACGCGAACATCGTGCAGGTCTTCGACCTCGGCCGCGTCGAGCAGGAAGACGAGCCGCCGGGTTACTACATCGCGATGGAGTACGTCGCGGGGCTCGATCTCGCGACGCTGCTCGCGCGATGTCGACGGACGAAGACGCGGCTGCCGTTCGGGCTCGCGGTGTTCGTCGCGGCGGAGGTGGCGAAGGCGCTCGACCACGCGCACCGGAGGCGCGACGAGCAAGGAAAACCGCTCGGCATCGTGCACCGCGACGTCTCGCCGCAGAACATCCTCGTCTCGTGGGAAGGCGAGGTGAAGGTCACGGACTTCGGCATCGCGAAGGCCAAGGGCCTGATGCGCGAGGACGAGCCGACGGGCGGATCGGTGCTGCGCGTCCGCGGAAAACTCTCGTACATGAGCCCCGAGCAGTCGCTCGCGCAGCCGCTCGACGGGCGCAGTGATCTGTTCTCCCTCGGCACGGTGCTCTACGAGCTCGTCGCGGGGACGAACCCGTTTGCCGGCGCGGGGGACGCCGAGACGCTGCGGCGTGTGCGCGCGGCCGAAGCGCCGCCGCTCGAGATCGCCCGGCCCGAAGTGCCGCGGGAGCTCGCCGCGATCGTGCGACGCCTGCTCACGCGTCGGCCCGAGGATCGCGTGCACGATGCTGGTCGGCTGCACGAGCTGCTCCTCGGGTACTTCTATGCGACCGGGGATCGTTTTGGCTCAAACGATCTCGCGGAGCTCGTCGCGCCGTTCCAGGACGAGGCGAGGAAGGCGCCCGAGATCGAGGCGGGCTCGGTGCTCGGGGACCCGCAAGGCACGGAGCAAGAGCGCACGCCGGTCGAGGTGCCGACGACGTCGGCGTCGGTGAAGGTCGTGGCGGAGAACGTCGCGACGGCGAATTTCGTGGAGCCCGTGGGCGAGCGGCGCGAGGGGACGGTGCTCGTCGTCGCGGCGACGTGCCGCATCCCAGCGCTGCCGTTCGAAGTGGAGGGCGCGCGCGAGGTGATCACGCGGTACGGCGGGGTGATCCTGGAGCAGGAGTCCGCGCAGATCGTGGCGCTGTTTGGTCTCGAAGACGCGGACGGGCGCGACACGGAGGCGGCCGTCCGCGCGGCGCTCGTGATCCTTCGTGCTCAAAAGGGTCGCGGCGCGTCGGCGGGTGTGCACGTGGGCCGCGTGCTCGTGGATGCGCGCGGCGTGCCGATCGTCGAAGCGCGGCTCGGGACGCTGGTCACGCAGGCGCAGGGGCTCGCGCGCGCGGTCTCGGAGCAGGTCGCGGTCTCGCACCCGGCGGCGCGGATAGTGCGCGCGGCGTTCGCCTTCGACGAGCTGCCGGGCGGAGCAGGCTCGGTGCCGGAAGGCGGACGCGTGATCAGCTCGGCGCGGCCGCCGATCGGGGCGAGCGGCAAGTTCGTCGGTCGTCAGGAAGAGCTGCGCCGCATCGGCGAGATCCTCGCGGCCGCGACCCGCAAGCGCGCGCAGGTGATCACGGTCCTCGGCGAGAAGGGCATCGGCAAGTCGCGGCTCTGCGCCGAGATCGAGCGGCGGCTCGGGCGTGGCAACTGGTCCGTGGGGTTTTACGCGGCGAGTTGCCCGCCGAGCGGAGCGGAGCTTCCGTGGAGCGGGCTGCAGGCGATGCTGCAGGTGCTCTGCGGCGTGCAGGAGGGCGACGGCGAGCAGGCAATCCTCGCGACCTTGCCGCGGCTCCGCGCGCTCGGTCTGCAAGAGGAGGAGTCGTCGGCGGTGCTGCGTCAGCTCGGCGCGCGGCTCGGGGATCGTCCGTCGCGCCCCGTGGGCGGGATGGGGACGGCGCTGCGCGCGGCGTTCACGCGCATGGTGCACAAGCTCTGCGAGGATCGGATCCACTGCTTCGCGTGGGACGACGCGCAGGCGATGGACGCGGCGACGGCGGAGGCGATCGCGAGCGTGGCGAGCCGCAACGAGGGCGCAGCGTCGAACATCCGTGCGGTGTTCATGCTGGCGACGCGCACGGCGCCGCCAAGCGTGCTCTTGCCGCTCGCTCGTCATCACGTGGTCGCGCTCGGTCCGCTCGGCGCCGAGGAGAGCGAGCGGCTCGTGGCGGAGCGGATCGGCGTGCGCGCGGCGCCCCGCGAGCTCAGCGCGTTCTGTCGCGAGCGCGCCGCGGGGCATCCGCTCTTCATCGAGGAGCTCTTGAAGGAGCTCGTCGACGCGCGCGCCGTGGAGGTCGAGGACGGCCGCGTTCGCTTGCGGCTCGACGGCGCGCGGGCCGTGCCACGCGCGCTGCGCGCGCTCATGGAGGCGCGCGTGAGCCGCCTGCCGCAGCGTGAGCGTGGAGCGCTGAACGCCGCGGCGATCCTCGGCGATCCAGTGCACACGCAGGTGCTCGCGGCGCTGCTCGGCGAGAGCTTTTCCGTCGTCGATCGAGGGATCGGCGAGCTCGTCGCGCGCGGCTTTTTGCGTGCGGCCGGCGCCGCGGAGGTGAGCTTCCCGTCGCCGATGCACGGCGAGATCGTCCTCGACACGATCCCGCACGAGGCGCGGCGTGATCTGCACGGCAAGGCGGCCGAGGCGTACCGCGCCGTCTTCGGCCACGAGGTCGCGGAGGCGCACGGCGAGCGCGTCGGGAACCACCTCTACCACGCGGGCGATCGCGACCGCGCCGCCACGTTTTATGCACGCGCGGCCTCACGTCGCGTGCGCCTTTACCAGCTCGAGCCCGGCATCCGCCTCCTGCTCCGCGCGATCGATCTCGCCGACCTCGATCGGCGCCCCGCGACCGAGATCGCGGCATGGCTGCGTGAGCTCTGCGTTGCGGTCCTGCCCGTGCGGGCGGCGCCCTCGCTGGAAGATCTTTCCGCGAGGGCGCTTCGTCGCATCGATACTGCGGGCACGCTCGAACAACGTGTCGCGGCGCGGGTCGACGTCGCGCGCGCGCTCGGCGCCGTGAACCGCTTCGATCGGGCGTACGCGGAGATCGACGTCGCGTTCAAGCTCGCCGCGGAGAACGACGAGCTCCAGCGTCGCGCCCTTGTCGCGGAGATCGATCTCGGCGCGCGGAGCGGTGACTTTGCCCGCGCGGCGCGCGCCGCCGACCGGCTCGAAGCCATGGGGCCGGCCGAGGATCCGCGCACGCTGCTCGCCATCGCCCACGTGCGCGCCGCGACCGGCGTTGCGGCGGCGGCGTTGCTCGCGATCGATCGCGCCGAGGCCAAGAGCCCGATCGGTGACCTCACGCTCGCGAGCGAGCGCGAGAAGGAGCGCGTGCTCGTGTACGCGTTCATGCGTGATTTCCGCGCCGCGGCCGAGGCTTCAGCGCGCGCTGTCGAGCTCGCTCGTGCCGCGGGGCTACGCGCCGAGATGGCGGCGTCCTTGCACAACCTCGGCGACACGACGCGGCGCCTCGGCGACTTCCCACGCGCCTACGCCACGCTCACGGAGTCCCTCCAGATCGCCGAGGAGGCAGGCTACGAGCGCATCGCTTCCTTGAACCGCGTCCACCTCGCCTACCTCGACGGACGGAGCGGCAAGCCCGGGGCCGAGACGCGGATCCGCGAGCTCGTGAAGTACGCGGAAGCGCGCGGCTACCACGCCGATGCGCTCGAAGGACGCTCGCTCCTCGCTTCGCTGCTCGCCGAGGGGGGCGCGCGTGACGATGCGCAGCGAGAGCTCGAGCTCGTGCTCCGCATGGCCGACGCCTACGGCAACGGCTTCATCGCCGACGACGCGCGCGAGGCACTGGCGCGGCTCGGCTAGCTCGATCGTTCACGCTCACGGCGCCTTCGGAGGCGCGAGACCCGTGATGGCGACGGGCACGGCCTCGCCGCTGCCGGTGATCGCGCGCCGCACGATGCGACTCTTGTTCGTGTCGGCGATGACGAGGTCCTTGCCGGAGACCGTGATCCCCGCCGGCTCGGCGAGGCCCGAGAGCACCGTGCGTGTCGTGCCCTTCGCCGGGTCCACGCGCTTGACCTTGCCGTTGTACGAGTCGGCGACCCAGAGCGCGCCTTGCCCGTACGTCATGCCGATCGGGTGCTGCAGCCGCGCCTTGGAAGCCTCGCCGTCGACGTCACCGAACACGAAGAGGTCGACGCCGATCACGGTGCGCACGTTGGCCGTCGCGAAGTCGATCGCGCGCACGCTCGACGTCTCGCTGTCGAGCACGAACAAGCTCTTCTCGTCCGTGGCGAGCGCGCTCGGCTGGGCGAACGCGGCGGCCTGGGCCGGCCCGTCCTCGCGCGCCTCCCGTCCGCTGCCCGCGTAAAGGCGCACCGTGCCCATCTTCGGATCGAAGACCGCGATCTGATGCGAGCCGGCGAGCGCGACGTAGATCGATCCTTTGTAGTGCAACAGATCCCACGGTGAACGCAGCGGGGCCGTTCGCGCGGTATGCTCCTGCGATACGAGCGGCTCCGTGCCGATCACGCCCGTGCCGGCGACGGTCGTGACCTCGCGCGTGCGGCGGTCGATTTTGCGGATCAGGTGGTTGCCCGTATCGGCGACGTAGAGATCCGAGCCGACCTCCGTGAGCCCCTGCGGCCGCTGAAACGTCGCGCTCTCCGCCGCACCGTCCTTCGCGCCCGCCTCGCCCGCGCCGAACACGGCCTCCACCGCGCCGGCGGCGTTCGTCAGCACGATGCGGTGATGACCCGTGTCGGCGATGGCGAGGCCGCCGTTCTGCAGCGCGAGCACCTTGCCCGGGTATCGCAAAATGCCCGCAGGCCCGCGATCGGGGCGCAGTCCTTCGATCGGCGCCTTCGCGAGCACGTTCGCGGCCCGCCCTTCGGCGAGTGCTTCTTCGACCGCGCCGCTGAGCTCGCCTGGATCGGGCTCGCCCGATTCGATCCACGCGAGCCTGCCTTCCGCGTCGATCACCGCGACCGTGGGCCACGCGCGCACGCCCCACGCGTCCCAGATCGTCATGTTCGCGTCGACCGCGACGGGGTGGACGATCTCCAGATCACGCAGCGTGTCGCGCAGGCGCGCGGCGTTTTTCTCCTCGTCGAACTTGGGCGAGTGCACGCCCACGACGAGCACCGGATCCTTTGCGAAACGCCGCTCGATCGCGGCCAGCGTGGGCAGCGTTTGCAGGCAGTTGATGCAGCAGCTCGTCCAGAAATCGACCACCACGACGTGCCCACGCAGCGCGTCGCGTCGCAGCGGCCGATCCACGTTGAGCCACGCCGTCGCGCCGTTCCACTCGGGGATCGAAGGCCGATCGCCTGGCGGCAAGAGCAAGCTCTCCTTGGGCGCGCTCGCCTCCTTCGGCGTCGCGTCGACGACGGGCAGCTCGACCTTCGGCGCGGGCTTCGTGGCGGGGGTGGGGGACGTGCACGCGCTCGTGGCGACGAGCAGCGCGAGGGGCGGGATCCAGCGCATGGCCCCAGTCTACGCGCGGGGGGCCTTCGGGGCTGCCGCGCCTTGCCGGGCGCTCAGGAATCGCCGGCGAGCTTGCGCTCCAGGGCTTCGAGGTGGGCGCGGACCTGGGGGTCGGTGTCGCGCTGGGCCTCGATCTTCCGGACGGCGCTCATGACGGTCGTATGGTCGCGGTTGCCGAAGGCGCGGCCGATCTCGGGGAACGAGACCTTGAGCCGCTGCTTGCACAGGTACATCGCCACGTGCCGCGCGAACGCGATGCTC
Source organism: Polyangium jinanense (assembly GCF_028435265.1). Classification (GTDB taxonomy): domain Bacteria; phylum Myxococcota_A; class Polyangia; order Polyangiales; family Polyangiaceae; genus Polyangium; species Polyangium jinanense. The sequence continues at coordinate 627,020 of NZ_JAGTJK010000002.1, forward strand.
TTGTGGCGATCCTTGGACGTCAAATCGATCGAGCGAAGGTGGAAATGGTGGCAGACCGCGCGCTGGATGTCCTCCACGCTCATGATCGAGGCGCGCGGCGTGGCGGCCGTGATCTCGGCGCGGGCGAAGGCGAGATCCACGGGGCGGCCGGTGAGCGAGGACTTGGCGGCGAGGCGGATCAGCGTGCCTTCGAGCTCGCGCACGTTCGAGCGGATCACCTGGGCGAGGTAGAGCGCGACGTCGTCGGGAAGGACGATGCCTTCGAGGGCGGCCTTGTTGCGCACGATGGCCACGCGCGTCTCGAGCTCCGGGGCCTGGATGTCGGCGACGAGGCCCCACGAGAAGCGCGAGACGAGCCGCTCTTCCATGCGCTCGAGGTTCTGCGGGTACTTGTCGCTCGTCACCACGATCTGCCGATCGAGGCCGTGGAGCGCGTTGAACGTGTGGAAAAACTCTTCCTGCGTTTGCTCGCGGCCGGCGAGGAACTGGATGTCGTCGACGAGGAGCAGGTCGCAGTGGACGCGGTACTTCGCGCGGAAGTCGTCCATCCGGTGGTGCTGGATCGCCGTGATGAAGTCGTTCGTGAAGCGCTCGGCGGAGACGTAGATGATGCGGGCGCCGGGGCGCTCGTCGAGGACGCGGTGCGCGATCGCGTGGACGAGGTGGGTCTTGCCGAGGCCGGTGCCGCCGCAGATGAAGAGGGGGTTATACCGCCTGCCGCCGCCGCCCGCGGCCGCGATCGCGGCGGCGTGGGCGAGCTGGTTCGAGGGGCCGACGACGAACGTCGCGAAGGTGTGCTTCGGGTTCAAATCATCGGGCAGGGCAGGCCTGCGCTGCGGCGCGGGCGCGGGCGCCGGAGGGCGCGGCTCGGCGGCGACGGGCGCGCTCGGGGAGGCGGGCGCGGGCGCGGTCGGCGGATTCGTCGAGGGGCGCACGACGAGGGAGCGGGGGCGCACGGGCGGCATTTGCGGGACGTTTGCGATGGGCGCCTCGAGGTGCTGGTCGATGGTCCAGGCGACCTGAACGCTCCAGCCGGTGAGCTCACGGATCTTGTCGGTGATCGTGGGCAGGAAATTGGTCTTCACCCATTCGAGAACGAACTCGTTCTGCACCCTGAGCGAGAGGACCCCGTCGGTGAGGTCGTCGAACTGCACGCCGCCGAACCACTGATCGAACGTCGCAGGGGAGAGCCCGCGCGTATGCTCGATCGCCCGTTCGAAAATCGCTCGCGATTCGTCTCTCGAAGTGGTCATTCCAGCCCAGAAATCGCTGCGAATACAGTGCCGCGGCGATCCCCGTGCAGGATCGCCCCCAAGTTTTCCACAACCCGCATCAGCGATTCGTCTCGCTATCGTGCGGAATCAATACGGGAAGTTTACTGCCCGTGATGAATTCCCCGCGTTGTCCACAGGATATCCACAGAATGCCGAGGGGAACGCATGCTGTGGGCGCGAAGGGCACGATCAGGGGCCTGCGCCTCGGGGCTCGCCCGGCTCGGGGATGGGGGTCGACCCGCGTGGGCGACCCGCCCATTTCCAGGGGGGCTGTTCGAGCTTCGCGCAAGGGTTCATCACGGAACGCGAAAACGCACAATACAGGATCATGCCCCCCTGGGTAAGCCCTTGGGAGGTTTCCTTCACGATCGTCAGGAAAAATCCTAGTCCCGACGGGCCCCGCCAGAGGCCGCGGCGAAGACGAACCGGAGGTAGCACCGCGGACGGGCGGGCGTCCATCCCCATCGAAAACAAACCCGCCAACCACCTGATTTTACGACGGTTTTTCCGGGTTCGCCGATCCGACGCGTAACGCCGTTCGCGCTCTGCCGGGCGTCACGTTGCGGCGAGGGCCGAAACCATAGCCTCCGGAGGAAGCGCCCCCTCCGGACCCCCGAGAGAGGCGGGCATTGGCAGACGCGTCCGTCCGTCAAGAGGGAAGATTGTCCATGATTTCCGGCGTTTGCCCGCGACGGCCGTGGTCTGTCTCGAAGCCGTTTTGCGCCTGGCCCGAGAAGTTGCCCTGGGCCTCGACATGTGGCTAAGGCCCCCCCATGCGTCTGGTGAGCAGAAGAGCCACCACCCCCGCGGTCCTGTCCGCGCTCGTGGTCGGATCGTGGACAACGCTTGCGAGTGCGCAGGAAGCCGCCCTCGCCCCGCAGTTCGCCTACTCCTACGGAGAGCACGAGACGGCGCGTAGCCTCGCCATGGGCGGCGCGACGCGCGCCGTCGGCAACGGCACGACGGCGGTCTTCGCGAACCCGGCGAATATGGCGCTCACGCGCCTCTATCACATCGAGGCGATGGGGGAGTTCACGCCCGAGGTGACACGCGCCATCGGTGGTGGTGCCATCGTCGACTCGATCACGTCGTCGACCCGCATCGCCGGCGGCCTCGCGTTCTCGGGCGGCATCATCGATCCCGACGGCGTCGATCGTGGCTTCATCGACGCACGCGCGGCCGCCGCATACCCCATCGGCGATCGTGTCTTCATCGGCCTCGGCGGTCGCTACCTGCGCATGATCCAGGACGGCTTCGGCCCGCTCGATGACGCGGCAGCGGCACGTTACAGCTCCGTGTCAGGCGGCCTCGTCGACGCCGCGGGCAAGCGCATGCCGTCGGTCGACGCGCTGACCTTCGACGCAGGGCTCACCATCAAGATCACGCAGTCGGTGCACCTCGGCGTCTCGGGGCAGAACCTCACGCACCCGGGTCACGGCCTCCTGCCCACCACGATCGGCGCCGCGCTCGGGTACGGATCGAAGGACCTCACGCTCGAGGTCGACGGCGTCGCCGATCTCGACTCGTGGAACAAGGCGACGGCGCGCGTCATGGCCGGCGGCGAGTACCTCGCGGCCAACCACTACCCGATCCGCCTCGGCTACCGCTTCGATCAAGGCGCGGGCGTTCATCAGCTCTCCGCCGGCCTCGGCTACATCGGCCAGGAGCTCGCCGCCGAGGTCTCCATCCGCCGGACGCTCTCGACCGAGATCAACAGCACGATGATCGCCATCGGCCTGACGTATCACCTCGAGTCGAGCGGCCTCACGCGCAACCGCGTGAGCGGCGAAGGGTCGAGCGGCGAAGGCACGAGCAGCGAAGGCACGGGTGGCGACGCGGAGAAGTGACGCGCAGCGGTAGGCCGCGTGGGCGCATCCGGGACGGAAGGACGCGCCGCGCGTCTTGCGCCCGGAGACGTCGTGCCATAGTTCGGGCGTCGTGCTCTGCCTGACCCGACCGACCGATCCCACCTGGGCTGCCGTGGCCCTCGCCGACCTCGCCACCCTGCTGCGGGATCACGCGCACTGCGAGATGAAGGCGGCGTCGAACGCTCTGTCGCTCGCGGCGCGGTGGCCGGAGCGGACGGAGGTGGCGCGCGCGCTCGTCGAGCTCGCCGAAGAGGAGCTGCGTCATTTCCGGGGCGTACTCGACGAGCTCACCCGCCGCGGTCTCACGCTCGGCAAGCCCGAGGTCGACGTCTACGCGGCCGAGCTGCGCAAGGCGATCGGCGTCGGTCGCAAGGGCGCGCCGGAGGATCCGCTCGTCGATCGGCTGCTCGTCGGCGCGGTGATCGAGGCGCGCTCGTGCGAGCGGTTTCGCCTGCTCTGCGAGGCCTTGCGGGCGCGCGGCGACGAGCCCGAGCTGCTCGCGTTCTACGAGGAGCTCTTTGCTTGCGAGGCGCGGCACTACCGCACGTTCGTCGACCTCGCGACGAGCGTGAAGGCGGACGCTGCCGCCGTGCGCGCGCGCCTCGAAGAGATCGCGCGGGCCGAGGGGAGGCTCGTGGAGGTGCTCGGCAAAGAGCCCACCGTGCACGGGTGACACACATGGATCTTCCTCCGCACGAGATCGATCGTCTGATCGCGCGAGCCACCGACGAGCTCCGCCAGAAGGCGCGCGCCTTCCGCGTCGAGGGACCCGCTCCGCGTGGCAACGTGCTCGAAGCCTTCCGCGCAGTGAGCACCCGATCGATGTGGATCGAGCTCGGCGAGCGCGGCGCGAAGGATCCGATCCTCGCGGCCGCGTGCGCGCACGTTGCAGCACTCACGATCGCGCGCGTCACCTGGGCCGAGCGTGTGCGCCTCGCCGAGGCGTGGCACGCGCCCACGATCGAGATCGAAGGTCCCGTGCCCGAGCGCGTGAGCCCGCGCGTGACGCTCGAACGTCTGCTCGACGAGACCGTGCCCGCACGCCGCCACGTCCTCGCCGATGCGCTCACGCGTGGCGCGGGGGATCTCTCGGACGCCGCGCTCGTCCACGAAGAGCGCCGCGCCGAGGCGTTTCGCCGCCTCGGGATCGAGGACGTCGATGCCCTCGAGATCCCCGTGAAGCCTCCGACCTCGCTCGCGCGCATCGCCGAGCGCTTGCTCGACGTAACGGCCGAGCTCATGCCGAAGCGCGCGCTGCGCTGGGACGACGCGCTCGCTGCGATGCTCGCGCGTGACGCCGGCGAGGGCTGGCCTGCGCGCCTCTCGCCGCGCTGGTTCCAGGAGCTCTTCGGCAAGACGGGCCTCTTCGAAGGCCTCTCGATCCCGCCGTTCCCGCTCCCGCGCCTCCTCGGCGCCGCCTCCTTCGCGCGCGCGCTCGCTCGCTTCGGTGAAGCCTTCGCCGAGGCCGACGTCCCGCGCGCGGCGCCCTTCGTGCTCGCGCGTCCGCCGTTTGATCTTCGTCGCGCTCGCAGGGCCGCCCTCTTCGGTGCGTTGCCCACCGACCCCATGTTCGGCATGCGGTCGCTCGGCCTCGGCCGTTCGCGCGCGCGATCGCAAGCCCAAGAGGTCGCAAGCGCGCTTCTCCTCTCCCTCCGCCTCGACGCGGCGCGTGTCCTCCTTCGTGGCACGGTCACCCTCCCGCATCGCGCGCGGCGCGAGCGCTTCGAGGAGCTCACCGATCGTGCCCTCGGCGCATCGATCCCCGGCGTGCTCGCGTTCGTCCTTCCCGGTTCCGATCCTCAGGATCCGACGCGCCTCGCGGGGGCGCTTCTCGCCATGTCGGATCGCCGCGCGCTCCTCGAGCGCTTCGACGAGGACTGGTTCCAGAACCCGCGCGCGGCTCTCGCCTTGCGTGAGGAGCACACCGTCCTGCCGCGGGATCCGACGAGCACCGAGGCCGCGATCGAGGCGGGCCTCGTCGACCTCTCGCGCTCGCTCGCCGAGCTCTTCCGCTGATGCACGGTCGTGACTCCGGCCGCCCGATCCGGTAGGTATCGTGCCGTGGTGCAGAAGTACGGGATCCCCATCACCGACCTGCCGGGTCACTGCCTCGACGCCGTCGATGCGGCCGAACGCGTCCGCGCGCGCACGCTCGTCACGCGCGAGGGGCATCCGATCGCGGCCATCGTCCCGATGAGCGACCTCGACAAGATCGATCCGCCCGATCCTGCGGTCGACGGCATCGACCCGCTGCTCTCCTTGTGCGGCACGTGCCGCCATGACGAGTTCGTCGACTCGCTCCTCACCGACATCTCGCAGACCGGTCTCTGGCGTCGGGGCTAGCGCGCGTGGGTTACCTCTTCGATACGGCCACGCTGGCCGAGGTCCTCCGCACGGTCCCTTCGCGACTGCTCGTCAAACGTCTCTCCGGCGTGCCCACCTCGGAACGCTGGACGACGTCGATCACGGTCAGCCAGATCCTGATCGCCGCGCGCCGCACGAAGCACCCGAAGCTCATGCAGGACGTCATCCGCCTCGTCGCGGCGGTGAAGGTCGCGCCCTTCGACACGCTCGCGGCGCAGTCCTTCGCCAAGCTCCGCACGACCGTCGCGCCCGACGTCGACACCGACGACGTCATGATCGCGGCCATCGCCGTCACGCACGACTTCACGCTCGTGACCCGCAGGCCTGCTGCGTTCCGCATCTATCCGCACCTGCGCGTCGAGGACTGGACGCTCTAGCGACCGAGCTGGTTCGTCCACGCGACCCCTTCCGTTCGTGGGGTGTTCCGTTGGGGCCGACCTCGGACCGGACGCACTTTTTTCGGGAAACGGCGGGCTCGGAGCCGGGTCCTTTGCCCCCTTTCTGCCGCGCGCGGGTGGGCCTGCTTCCGGCGAACAAAAGGGGCCTTCCCGTTCCCTTCGTCACGTGCTAGTTGCCCCCGCGCCCATCGAGAGGGTGTCTTTTTGCCTCTCGCGCGGCCCGTGACGTTCGGAGGCTCTCTCCTCGGGATCAACCGAGGGTCATGACCCCTGGCCTCCCCGCCTCATCGAGCCGATCGAGACATCGAGGCCCTCCGGAGACCGCCGGATCCCGTGAACCACCTCGCCTCAGCCAAGCTCTTCGCCTCGGCGATCAACGTCGATTTCGACCCGACGTTCATCGCCCAGTTCATCCTTTTCACGACCTTCGTCGTCGTGCTGCGGCCCTTGCTCTTCGATCCGCTGCTTCGCGTGTTCGAGGAGCGCGAGAAGCGCACCGAGGGCGCGAAGGTCGAGGCCCGCGCGATGGACGCGAAGGCCGGCGAGCTGCTCACGAAGTACGAGGCGGAGCTCGAGAAGGTCCGGCGCGAGGCGAACGTCGAGCGCGAGAAGCTGCGCCGCGAGGCCAAGGAGCTCGAGACGAAGATCATGAACGAGGCGCGTGACGAGGCGGCGCGCATCCTCGAGACGGGCAAGACGCGGATCGCCGCGGAGGTCGAGCAGATGAGGAAGGAACTGAAGGACGCGCAGCCGGCGCTCGCCGCCGAGATCGCGTCCCGGGTCCTCGGTCGGGAGGTCGGTCGATGATGTCGCGAAGGCTTGCGAAAGTCTTCTTCCCGCTCGCGGTGGGTCTCGCGGGCGCTTCGGCGTTCGCGCAGACGAACCCGAACCAGGGTTTGCCCGCGGGGCACCCGCCGCTCGACGTCCCGCCCGGCCAGGCGCGGCCGGCGCCGGGGCAGATGCCCCGTCCGATGCCGGGTGGCCAGCCGGGGCAGGCGATGCCGGGGCGCCCTGGTTTTCCGCCGGGGATGCAGCGGCAGCCGCAGCGCGCGCCCGCGCCGGCGCACGCCAAGGCGAGCGATCATGGCGGCGGGCACGGCGGGCATTGCCCCGGCCACGGCCCGCACGACGCCCCGCATTTCGACCAGATCAACTGGTGGCACGGCATGATCGCCGTGAACAACGAGAAGGCGGTCCAGCCGGGCTTCGTGAACAAGCTCCTCTGGCGCTACGAGAACCACTCGGATCCCTGCGATCCGAAGAACGAGCCGCCGCCGTTCCTCGCGTCGATCCTGAACCTCGGCGTGCTCGGGTTCCTCCTCTACCGCTTCGGCAAGAAGCCGATCGGCGAGGCGCTCGTGAAGCGCAAGCAGTCGATCATGTCGGAGATCGACAACGCGGCGCGCCTGAAGAACGAGGCGCAGAAGCGGCTCGACGAGTACGAGACCAAGTTCGAGCAGATGGCCGAGACGCTCTCTGTGCTGAAGGCCGAGTACGCGGCCCAGGCCGAGCTCGAGAAGAAGCACATCCTCGCCGAGGCCGAGGAGCGTCGGGCGCGCATGCGTCGCGACGCCGAGTTCCGCATCGAGCAGGAGCTCCGGACGGCGCGGATCGAGCTCATGCACGAGGCGGTGCAGGGCGCGACGGCAGCGGCCGAGGACATCATTCGCAGCCGCACGGCGCAGGCCGATCTCGATCGGATGAGCGAGGACTACCTGACCTCGGTGCGTGAGGCGCTCGCTTCGAGCGGGCCTGCAGGAGGAGCGCGATGAGCAGCGAGACGATCGCCAGGCGGTATGCGCGCGCGGTCTTCGAGCTCGGCAAGGAGCTCAAGAATCTGCCCGTGATCGCGCGGGACCTCGCGGATTTCTCGGCGAGCTTCGAGAAGTCGGACGAGCTCCGGATGGTCCTTTCGAGCCCGCTCATCGCGGAGGAACAGCGTGAGGCGCTCCTCAAGGAGGTCGGCCAGCGCATGAGCCTCTCGGAGACCGCGCTCTCGACGCTTCGTCTGCTCGCCAAGCGCAGGCGCCTCTCGGCGCTGCCGGACATGGTCCGTCAGCTCGAGAAGCTCGTGGACGAGGACGCGGGCACGCTCCGCGCGACGGTCACGAGCGCTGGTCCGCTCAGCGAGAGCTACCTTGCGAAGCTTCGCGCCGAGCTCGAGAAATCGACGGGCCGCAAGGTCGTCATCACGAACGTGCAGGATCCCTCGCTCATCGCAGGCATCGTCACCCGCATCGGCGACCGGGTGATCGACGGGAGCGTCAAGGCCCGCCTCGAGAGCTTCCGCGAGTCGCTGCTCCGCACCTAGTCGATAGGCCGACCGAGGCCCCCAAATTTTCACCGCCCCTCGCACGGGCCGGGTCGAACCAGGATCAAGGACTTCCCCCATGCAGCTCAGAGCCGAAGAGATTTCCCAGATCATCAAGAAGCAGATCCAGAACATCGACAAGGCCGCGCTCGTCACCGAGGTGGGCACGGTGCTCACGGTCGGCGACGGTATCGCCCGCGTGTACGGCCTCAGCCGCGCGATGGCCGGTGAGCTCGTCGAGTTCGTGGGCGCGGGCGGCGAGACGCTCGCGGGGCTCGTGCTGAACCTCGAGGCCGACAACGTCGGCTGCGCGATCTTCGGCGACACGAGCATCATCAAGGAAGGCGACTCCGTGAAGCGCACGGGCCGCATCCTCGACGTGCCGGCGGGCGAGGCCGTCGTTGGCCGCGTCCTGAACGCGCTCGGCATGCCGATCGACGGCAAGGGCCCGATCGAGACGAAGGAGCGCCGCCGCGTCGAGGTGAAGGCGCCCGGCATCATCCAGCGCCAGCCGGTCAAGGACCCGCTCCAGACGGGCATCAAGGCGATCGACGCGATGATCCCGATCGGCCGTGGTCAGCGCGAGCTCATCATCGGCGACCGCCAGGTTGGCAAGACTGCCGTCGCCATCGACGCGATCATCAACCAGAAGGGCAAGGGCGTTCACTGCATCTACGTCGCGATCGGCCAGAAGCTCAGCACGGTCCGGCAGGTCGTCGATCGCCTCGAGTCCTACGGCGCCATGGAGTACACGACCGTCGTCGCTGCGACCGCGAGCGAGACGGCGCCGCTGCAGTACATCGCGCCGTACACGGGCGTCACGATCGGCGAGTACTTCCGCGACACGGGCCGCCATGCGCTCTGCGTCTACGACGACCTCTCGAAGCAGGCCGTTGCGTACCGCCAGCTCTCGCTGCTCCTCCGCCGCCCGCCGGGCCGCGAGGCGTACCCGGGCGACGTCTTCTACCTCCACTCGCGTCTGCTCGAGCGCGCCGCGAAGATGGCGGACGTCTTCTGGGTCGTGAAGAAGGGCACGCCTGCGCCGCCGGACGGAGACCGTGACTATCGCGGCGCCGACGGCAAGATCCACATCGGCGAGCAGGGCAAGGAGTCGTCGCACCACAGCTTGAAGCAGCTCGGCAGCGACTACGAGATCATCAAGGACAAGTGGTCCGGCGGTTCGCTCACGGCGCTCCCCGTCATCGAGACGCAGGCCGGTGACGTCTCGGCGTACATCCCAACGAACGTCATCAGCATCACGGACGGGCAGATCTTCCTCGAGGCGGACCTGTTCTTCTCGGGCGTTCGTCCGGCCATCAACGTCGGCATCTCGGTCAGCCGCGTCGGCGGCAACGCGCAGATCAAGGCGATGAAGAGCGTCGCCGGTACGCTCCGCCTCGACCTCGCGCAGTACCGCGCCATGGCGGCGTTCGCGCAGTTCGCGGGCGACCTCGACGCCAAGACGCGCAAGCAGCTCGAGCGCGGCGCGCGCATGGTCGAGATCCTGAAGCAGGGCCAGTACGTCCCGCTCTCGGTCGAGAAGCAGGTCCTCATCATCTACGCCGGCATCAACGGCTACGTCGACGACCTGCCGGTCGAGTCGCTCGCGCAGTTCGAGGACGAGCTCTACAAGTACGTCGAGTCGAAGCACTCGACGCTTTTGCCGGCGATCGCCGAGAAGAAGGCGCTCGACGACGAGCTCAAGAAGCAGATGAACAAGGCGATCGAGTCCTTCAAGAAGACCTTCGTCCCCGGCGGCAAGTCGAAGCCTGCCGTCGAGGAGGAGGAGGCCGAGGCCCCGAAGGCCGAGGCGAAGGCCGATGGCAAGGCGGCCGCGAAGAAGGCCGCAAAGAAAGCGAAGTAAGCCGTGCCTTCGCTCAAAGCGATCCGCAAGCGCATCACCAGCGTCCGCTCGACGCAGAAGATCACGCGCGCGATGAAGATGGTTGCTGGCGCGCGGCTCAACCGTGCCCAGCAGCGCATCACCGAGCTGCGTCCGTACGCCATCAAGACGCAGGAGGTCCTCGCGGCGATCACGGCCTCGGCGCGCGCGGCGAGCGCGCAGGACGCCGGGCAAGGCGTCCCTGCGGACGCCGACGTCGTCCTCGAGCGCCCGCTCCACCCGCTGCTCGTCGAGCGTCCGGAGCGCCGCGTGATGCTCCTGATCCTCACGAGTGATCGTGGCCTCTGCGGCGCGTTCAACACGAACATCAACAAGCGCGCCGAGCGCGAGTGGAAGAGCCGCGTCGATCAGGGGCAGGAGGTGACCATGAAGGTCATCGGCCGCAAAGGCCGGGACTACATGAGCCGCCGCAACGCCCCGAACCTCGGCTACCTCCCGGGCGTCTGGGAGAAGCTCGCCCTCGAGACGGCGCAGCGCGTGGGCAAGGAGATCCTCGATCCCTTCCTCAAGGGCGAGGTCGACAGCATTTACGTCATCTACAACGAGTTCAAGAGCGCGGTCACCCAGCAGGTCGTGGTCGAGCGCCTCTTGCCCGTTCGTCCCCTCGCCGAGGGCGACCAGGCCGAGGCGACGTCGGCGACCGAGTTCATCTTCGAGCCGAGCCGCGAGGCACTGCTCGACGTGCTCGCGCCGATGTACGTCGACATCTCGCTCCTGCGCGCGCTCTACGAGTCGATGGCGAGCGAGTTTGGCGCAAAGCTCACGGCGATGGACGCGGCCACGAAGAACGCGAAGGAAATGGTCGAGCGCTTGACGCTCGAATACAACCGCGCGCGTCAGGCTGCGATCACCAAGGAGCTCATGGAGATCATCGGTGGCAGCGAGGCGCTGAAGGACTAGGTCCTTCCTCGTCCCGCTCGTGGGGCGCGTCGCTCGGACGCGCCGAGCCGCGCCCCACAGCCCGCAGTCCTCACCTCCCGAGCCGCACCTGTGGCCATCCTCCTCCCTATCAACCCCGAGCACCCCGAGCCTCGCAAGATCCGGCGCGCCGTCGAGATCCTGGAGAAGGGCGGCGTCATCGCTTACCCGACGGACACCGTCTACGGGCTCGGCTGCGACCTCTTCAACAAGCAGGCGATCGAGACGCTCTACCAGATCAAGGGGATGCAGCGAGACAAGAACCTCGCCTTCATCTGCCCGGATCTCGGTGACATCGCGCGGTACGCGATCGTCGAGAACGCGGCCTACCGCGTGCTCAAGCGCTTCCTGCCCGGCCCGTATTGCTTTGTGCTCCAAGCGACGCGGGAGGTGCCGAAGATCGTGCAGATGAACAAGAAGACCGTGGGCATCCGCGTGCCTTCGCATCCCGTCACGCTCGCGATCGTGCGTGAGCTCGGGCGGCCGATCATCAGCACGACCGCGGCGCCCCCCGGCGAGGATCCCATGGTCGATCCGTGGGAGATCAAGGAGCGCTTCCCCGGCCTCGAGCTCGTCCTCGACGCCGGTGCTGGCGGCACCCTGCCCACGACCGTCGTCGACCTCAGCGCAGGCGACGTGCACATCCTGCGCGAGGGCGCAGGGCCCACCGACGAGCTCGTTTGAGCTCGAACGAACGCCGGAGCCTCAAGGCTCCTTGGCGTGCTCCCCTTCGCCCTCGCCGGGCGACCCCTCCGGCTTCAGCGTCGGCACCGGGATGACCGGGAGCGGCTCCTCCGCGCCCGCCTCCGCGCCCTCCTCGGCTGCGCCCGTCTCCGCGTCCGCCTCGCCGTCCGGCGCGGCGTCGACGCCCGCGTCGGGCGAGGTGTCCTTCAAGAACACCTCGTCGACCGCGTTCTCCTGCCCCTCGTACGCGAGCAGGCCCGTCTCCGGATCGATCTGCTTGTGCTCGAGGCCCGCGGGCTCGGTCGGCGCGCGCTTCGGTTTGCCCGCGTGCGCCTCGCGCATGAAGTCCACGAACGCGGGCAGCGACGCGACTGCGCCCGTCTCGCCCGCGCCGAGCGGCGCTGCGTCGTCGAAGCCTGTCCACACCGCGCACGCGATGTCCATCGAGTAACCGACGAACCACGCGTCCTTCGACTGGTTGCTCGTCCCGGTCTTGCCGGCGATCCATCGATCGAGCGCCTTCGCGCGTGTCGCCGTGCCTCGCTCCACCACGGTCCGGAGCAGGCTGTTCATCAGGAACGCCTCCTCCTCGGTGAGCACGCGCTTCGGCTCCGGCTCCGCGTCGAGCTGGATGTCGACCCCGTTCGGCCCGGTGATCCGCGTGATGAGCCGCGGCTTCTTGTACTCGCCGCCTGCCGCGAACGCCGCGTACGCCGCGGCCATCTCGCGCGGCGTCACCTCGTAGGCCCCGAGCGCGAGCGACAGATCCGCGCCGAGCTTCGACTCGATCCCGAGCTCTTGCGCGAACGTCATCACGTTCGCCGGACCGAGCTCCTGGATCGACCACACCGCGGCCACGTTCACGCTGTGCGCGAGCGCCTCACGCAGACGTGCCGGCGTCTTCCCTTCGCTCTCGTCGTAGTTGTTCGGCTGGTAGCCCTTCAGCGCTGCGGGGTTCGTCTCGAGCAACGTGGCCGGCGTGAGCTTGCGCGTGTGGATGCCGTACGCGTAGACGAACGCCTTGAACGTCGAGCCCGGCTGCCTCTTCGCGAGCGTCCGATCGAGCCCGGCGCGCACGCCCTCGTAGCCACCGACGAGCGCCACGATGTCGCGCGTCGCGACGTCGATCGCCACGAGCGCCGACTGCGGACCTAGCTCGAGCCGTAGCCCCGCGGGCTGCGTCTTCTCCTTCGGCATTTGCTCCGGCGGCGGCTCCTCGTGCGGCGGCTCGGGCGCGCCCTGGCGCGGATCCGCGGCCGACGCGGCGGCCTCCTTCGGGTCCACGAGGCTCACGCGCAGCACCTTGCCGACCTTCGCGAACTGGCTCGGCAGGAGATCCTTCGGGTTGTACCGACTCTTCCCGCGCAGATCGACCGCGCCTGCGAGCGCGCCGATCCGCACGAACAAGAGCCCCTTCGTGTCGTCGTGTCCCGTCACGACGCCGGCGTACACGCGATGACCACTCGGCTTCGGCGCGCCCTCGAACGCGGGCGGCTCGCGTTTGCCCGGCGCGAGCGGCGCGACCATGTTGTGCCGCTTCAAGTACGCGTCGAGGCTCGACCGCACCGCGCCGCGCGCCTTCGACTGCAGCGTCGGATCGATCGTCGTCGTGATCGTGTAGCCGCCACGATCCGCGTCCGGCCCCACGAGCGCGCGCAGCGTCCGCTTCGCTTCCTCGACGACCTCGGGCGCGAGCTCGCGCATCTCTTCCTGCGCGGGCGCGAGGTTCACCTCCTCCGTCCGCGCGCGCTCCACCTCTTCCGCCGTCGCGAAGCCCTTCGCGAGCATCTGCCCGAGCACGTACTCGCGCCGCTTCTTCGCGCGCTCGAGGCTCACGCGTGGCGAGTAGATGCCCGGCCCCTTCACGATCCCCGCGAGGAGCGCGGCCTGCGCGAGCGTCGCCTCGCGGATCGACTTGCCGAAGTAGTACCGACAAGCCTCCTCGATCCCGTAGCGCCCGTGCCCGAAGTAGATGTGGTTCAGGTAGAGCCCGAGGATCTCGTTCTTCGTGAGCTCCTGCTCGATGCGACGCGCGAGGATGACCTCCTTCATCTTCCGGTCGAACGTGCGCTCGGACGTGAGCAGCACGTTCTTCACGACCTGCTGCGTGATCGTGCTCGCACCCTGCTTCGTGCTCGCGCCGCGCAGGTTCTTGTAGAGCGCGCGCAGCATCCCCGGATAGTCGAGCCCCTTGTGCTCGTAGAAGGCCGCGTCCTCCGCGGCGAGCGCCGCGTAGCGCACGTGCGCAGGCAAGGACTCGACATCGACGATCGTGCGCCGCTCGACGAACAGCTCGCCGAGCACCACCTGACCGCCACGCGCGAGCACGCGCGTCACCTGCGGCGGCCTGTAACTCTTGAGCTCCTCCGTCGACGGCAGGTCCGCCTCGTAGTGCCGGATCGTCAGCGCGACGCCGAGCATCGCCGCCGCCGCGAGCAGCACGATCGCGATCCCCGCGCGCCGCACCCAGCGCTGGATCGTTCGCTTGCGCCTGCGCGCGGCGCGCCGCTTCTCGCGCTCCTCGTCGGTCGTGCTCATCGCCTCGTTCGGCGCTGCGGGCGAGCTCTTCGCCTCGTTTGGCGCTGCGGGCGAGCTCTTCCTCGCGTCGCTACCGTTCTGTTCTTCGGAGGGGCGATCGGCCGGCATGGTGGGTGTCTCGGAAACGCCGAGCGCGCTTCGGATCGTCCGCTAGCGAAGCAGCTTGAGGACGATGACGGCGAGGAGCACGCCCACGATCAAGAAGCCCACTGCCACGCCGACGAGCATCAGCGTCGACGGCGTGCCCTTCACGACGACGGGCGCGGGCGTGGGCGCGGGCGTGGGGCCCGGCTGCGACCTCGACGCGGGTGGCGCGATGCGCAGCGACGACGGGCCGTCGGTGATCCCCGACCTGAGCTTCGGGCTCACGGCGTGCGGCGACGGCATCGGCCGCGGCGCCGACGCCGGGTTGCCCGTGCTCGTCATCGGCGACCGCGGCGCCGACGCCGGATTGCCCGTGCTCGTCATCGGGTTGGCGCCGTTCGGCTTGCGGTTCGAGGGCGCGCCGTCCATCGCGGCGGGCGCGGCCGCGCCTCCTTGCCGTGAGGACCCGGGTGCGGGCTGGCGCTGCGACTCCGGCTTCGCCTCCGGCATGTTCGCGACCTCGGCGTGCGAGCGCGACGCCTTCTCGAGCACCTCCATGCTGCTCGCGGGGAACAGCCCGGAGAAACCCTTGCCTCCGCCCGGCGCGTACGGCTTCAGCGCGTCGGCGAAGTCCGCGGCCGTCGTGTATCGATCCTCCGGCCGCTTCTCGAGCGCCTTCGCGATCACCGCGCCGAGTCCTTGCGGGAAGGTTTTCCCCGGCACGCGCGTCTCCAGCGCGAGCGGCGGCTTCGTCACGTGGTGCTGGATGAACTCCATCGGCGTGCGCGCATCGAACGGCAGCTTGCCGGTGAGCATCTCGTAGAGGATCACCGCGAGCGAGTAGATGTCGCTGCGCGCGTCGAGCGGTTTGCCCTGGGCTTGCTCGGGCGACATGAACTCCGGCGTCCCGAAGACCATGCCCTCCTGCGTGAGCATCACGGAGCCTGGGCGCAGCTCGCGCTCGGTGACCTTCGCGAGACCGAAGTCGAGCACCTTCGGGAAGTCGCGCAGACCTCCGTTGGTGGACAAAAAGATGTTCTCGGGCTTCAGGTCGCGGTGGACGATCCCCTGCGAGTGCGCCTCTTGCAGCGCGCCGCAGACCTGGATGAGCACCGGGATCGCGCGATCGAGGGGCATCGGCCCCTCCTTGCGGACGATCTGGTTGAGGTTTTTCCCCTCCAGGTACTCCATCACGATGTACAGCGAGCCGTCTTCGAGCTCGCCGTAGAGCAGCACCTTCACCGTGTTCGGGTGCGTCAGGTGGCTCATCGCGCGCGCTTCGCGTCGGAACCTCGAGACGAGGTCTTTGCGGTTCGCGAGCTTCGGATGGAGGATCTTCACGGCCACCATCCGGTTCATCGCCGGTTGCGCGGCCTTGTAGACGGATCCCATCCCGCCCGAGCCGATCTTCTGCAGGATCTGGAACTGACCGCCCAGAATGTCTCGGCCGATGTTCGGGTCTTGCGGGCGCATCGGATCTTCAGCCGGAAAATATCACCTCGCCGGCCTCGCTCGTCCATGACAGCCTCACGTCCGGCGAGGAAGATCCGTGAAAAGCCCGAATGGAGAGCAGGCGTCCCAACGCACCACGCCATCCCGGGATTCCGGTAACCCCCCGGCCGAAGCCCTTGCCGATCCCCCTTCGGGCCCCCCTTCCGGACCCCCCCTGGCGAGCGCGCCGAGCCCTGTTTTCTCGGCACTTCTCGACGCCGAGGGCTTCCGCCACGCGTTCTTCACGCGCGCTGGCGGGGTCAGCCGTCCCCCGTGGGACTCCCTGAACGTCGCCGCCGCCGCCACCGGAGACGACCCGTCGGACGTGCAGGAGAACATTCGTCGTTGCGCCGAGGCCCTGGGTGTGCCCCTGTCGCGCCTTTACATCCTCAGCCAGGTTCACGGCACCGACGCGCACATCCTCGACGGTACCGAAGACCGCGAGGAGGTCGTGAAGCGCCTCGGCGACATCACTGCCTCGCGCACGCGCGGCGTCGCGTGCGGCGTGCGCTCCGCCGACTGCGTGCCCGTCTTGCTCGCCGATCGACAGAGCGGCGCCGTCGTCGCCGTGCACAGCGGTTGGCGCGGCACCGTGGCGAACGCAGCCGCCGCGGGCGTCGCCGTTCTCCGCACGCTCGCGTCTTCACCGAGCATCGTCGCGGCGATCGGCCCGCACATCGAGCCGTGTTGCTTCGAGGTCGGCGATGACGTCGCAGCCTCGCTCGCCAGCGCCTCCGACGCCGGCGACGACGTCGTCGATCGCAGCCGCGACCGCGCGCACGTCGACCTTCGCCGCATCGTCCGCGCGCAGCTCACGGCCGCGGGCGTCGAGCCCTCGCGAATCGACGATGTCCGCGGCTGTACCGTGTGTGATCGCGAGCGTTACTTCTCGTATCGGCGTGACGCCGCGAAGAGCGGACGGCTCCTCTCGGCGATCGTCGCGCGCGCTTGATCAGCGGCCCTGCGGGACGAGGACGATCTTGCCGCCGCGGCCTTCACGCTCGGCGTGCGTCACGGCGTCCTTGATTCGATCGAGCGTGTACGTCGCCTCGACCGGCACGGCGACCGCGCTCGTCGCGACCAGGCCCGCGAGCCGCTTCCAGAGCTCGCAGAGCTCCTCCTTCGGGATCGTCGCGAGGTGCGAAGCGAGCCAGAAGCCGCGCAGGTGGATGTCGCGGAACACGAGATCGTTCGTCGCGATGTGCCCCGGCTGTCCGCTCAGCATGCCGTAACTCACGACAGTGCCGCCGCGACCGAGACAACCCGCGATGCGCGTCGTCGCGCCGCCCGCGACCGCGTCGAGCCCGAGCTTGATCGACGCGCCACGCGTCGCCGCGGTGATGCGCTTGCCGAGCTCGGCGCCGTCGACGAGCACCACGTTCGCGCCGAGCGCGCGCAACGGCTCGCACTGCGACGCGCGCCGCACCACGTTCACCGTCTTGATGCCGCGCTCCTTCGCGAGCGTGACGATCCACCGCCCGATCGCCGAGCTCGCCGCGTTCTGCACGAGGAAGTCGCCGGGCCCGAGGTTCACGAGCGCCGTCAGCAGGAAGTGCGCGGCGAGCGGGTTCAACGTCGCCATCGCGAGCTGCTCGGCCGGCACGCCTTCCGGCGCGGGGATCACGTCCTCGGCGTGGACCTTCAGCCGCTCGCGCCACGCGCCTGCGCCGATCGGCAAGAGCACGCGCGTGCCTCGCTCGATTCCGCGCACGCCGGGGCCCACGTCGATCACGCGGCCCACGCCTTCTTTTCCGGGCACCGTCGGCAGACGCGGCAGCGCGCCGTAGATGCCCGACAGGATCAAGAGATCCGACGGGTTGATCGGGGTTGCCTCGACCGAGACCGTGATCTCGCCCTCGCGCGGCGATTCCGGCTCGGGCACCTCGAGGTAACGGACCACCTCGGCCGGGGGCCCGAACGCATCGACTCGAATTGCCTTCATGTCTCGCTAAAAGGGCCGCTTCTTCAGGTCCTTGACGTTGCCGAGCGGGTCGTCGGGGTTGTCCTTCATGAGCCCGCGCAGCACTTCCTTCACGTCCTTCTGAGGCGACCGATGGGGTTCGTCCGAGGACGATGTCTTGTCGTCGCTCCGCGCTTGCGAAGGCGCGTTGCCACTCGCGCCGGCCTCGCGGTTCTGTTTCGCGTCGCCGAGCTGCGAGGCCGCCATGGAGCGCTGCAGGAGCACCTGCGCGATCTTGCGATGGTAGGCCTGGCGCGTGTTGTGGAGCAGCGACTCGTACGCCGTGTCCTGCACGAGCACGTACTTGAACGTGTACGTCGCGCGCGGGATGCGGCCGCGCTGGTAGAGCACGTCCGCCTCGACGAGTCGATCGAGCTCGCGTTGTAGCGTCGTCGGATCGATCGGCGACACGGCCTCGATGAGATCGTAGGTGAACTCGCGCCCGAGGATCGCGCCGAGCTGCGCCACGCGTTTGGCGGAGCCGAGCCTGTCGAGCCGCGCCATGAGCGAGTCGCGCAGCGTCGCGGGGATCGCGAACGCGGGCAGCGGGCCCGTGAGCAGGTAACGACCGCCGCGCTCTTCGAGCAGCCCCGATTCGAGCAGCATCTTCGTCACTTCCTCGACGAAGAGCGGCACGCCGTCCGTCTTCTCGACGAGCTGATCGAAGACCTCCTGGGGCAGCTCTTTCCCCTTCGTGATCTCCTCGACCATCATCTTCACGCGCTTCGGCGTGAGGCGGCTCAGCGTCACGGTGCTGACGTGCGAGCGCGCGGGCCACGGCGGGACGAACCCGGGGCGCGCCGTGCCGAGCAGCATCGTGCTCACCGTCGGCAGGTCGTGCACGATGTCGCCGAGGATCGCGAGCGTCGAGGGATCGGCCCAGTGCAGATCCGCGAACATGACCACGACCGGCCTCTTCCGCGCGAGCGTCTCGATCGCCGTGAAGAGCACCTCTTGCAGCTTCGCGCGCTGATCATCGGCGGCCATCGTGATCGGCGGATAGCGATGCCAGACCGGCAGGCCGAGCAGCGCGCCGAAGAGCGGCATCACCTCGGGCAGCGGATAGCCGTAGTGCGTGAGCGCGCGCTCGAGTTTGCTGATCTTCTCCTCGGGGGTGTCGCGCGGGACCAGCACGAAGAGCTGGTTCACGAGCCCCGCGATCGGGAAGAGCGGGCGGTCGCGCTGATCTTGCAGGCAACGCGTCTCGAGCCACGTGTGCGGTGAGGTCTCGAGTCTGTCCCGGAACACGCGCGTCAGGCGCGACTTGCCGATGCCCGCCTCGCCCGAGATCAAAAGGAGCTGCCCCGAACCCTCTTCCACGCGGGCCCAGCGATCGAGCATCAGGCCGAGCTCCAGATCGCGGCCGACCATGGGCGTGAGCCTGCCCGTGGTCATGCCCTCGATGCGGCTCTTCGCGCCGCTCTCGTCGCTCACCTGGTACGTCTCGACCGGCTGCGGGTAGCCCTTCAGCGTGCGCAGGCCGAGGCCCTGGCATTGGTAGTAGTTGCGCACGAGCCGGTACGTCGTGCCGCTGATGAGCACCGTGTTGCGCCGCGCGAGGTTCGCCAGGCGCCAGGCCATCGTCGGCGTCGCGCCCGCGATCGCGGCGGGCTTGCTCGCCGCTTCGTCGATGATCTCCCACGTCAGCACGAGGCCCGTGTGCACGCCGACCCGCACGTCGAGCAGTGGTTTGTCGTGGCGGCTGTTCAGCTTCTGCGCCGACTCCACGAGCTCGAGGGCTGCGCTCACGGCGCGGCGCGCATCGTCCTCGCGCGCGATCGGGTAGCCGAAGTACGCGATCTGTCCCTCGCCGAGCGGCTGCGCGGTCTGGCCCTTGTAGCCCTTCATCACCTGCGCGAACGTGTCCTCGTACTCCTTCATCGAATCGCGCAGCTTCTGCGGATCGAGCTTCGAGGCGTTCTCCGTCGAGGGCAAAAGCTCGTACGAGACGATCGTGAGCTGCCGGCGTTCGCCCTCGGGGACCAGCGTGTCGCTGCCGGCGCGCAGCACCGTCCCGATGCCCACGTGCAACGGCTCCGAGCCCTTCGCGGGCATCGGCGTCACCGTCCCGGGCTGCGCCTTCGCCTCGGCATCGGCGGCCTTCGCCTGGGCGTCGGCCTCGGCCGCCTTCTTCATGTTGTGCCGCGAGCGCGACGAGGGGCGCGTGTGCGTCCGCTCCCGCTCCGATCGCGGCAGCGCGCCCGAGGGCATCGTCGCCGGCGGCGGCGGGTTGCTCGGCGTGCTCGGCAGGTTCTGCGGACGCAGCGTCTCCGCGTGCTCGATCGTCTCGGGGGCTTGCGGCGCCTGGCCCGTGAGCATCGTCCGATGCGCCTCGTTCGCCTTCTCCGGCGGCCCGATCCCGAGGCTCTCGGCCAGCGCCTTGACCTGATCCCACACGGTCGCGAACCGCTTCTTCGGATCGCGATCACACGAGCGCAAAAACCACGCGTCGAACGCCGGCGGCAGGCTCGGATCGCGAACCGACGGCGCCTCCATCGGGCGCGTCAGGATCTCGACGAGCAGCTCCGCCATCGTGTGGGCCTTCCAGTAGACCAGGCCCGTGAGCAGACGGAACGCGATGAGCCCGAGCGCCCACATGTCCGCGGGCGGCCCGACGCGTGGCGTGTCGCCGGTGGCTTGCTCGGGCGGCATGTAGAGCGGCGTCCCGAGCACCGCGCCTGTGCGGGTCAGGCGCGCCTCCTCGATGTTGCCCTCGTCGCCGGCCATCTTCGAGATGCCGAAATCGAGCACCTTCACGATCACGCGGCCGTCGTAGTGCTCGTGCAGGAAGATGTTCTCGGGCTTGAGATCGCGATGGACGATCCCGAGCGCGTGCGCCTTGCTCAGCGCGTCTGCGACTTGCCAGTAGATGCCCACGACCTCGGCGGCGGGCACCTTTTGCATGCGCTGCACGTACGCTTCGAGATCGGAGCCGCGCAGGAGCTCCATCACGAGGAACGGCGCGTTGCCGAGCTCGGGCGCGACGTCGGCGTCGATCACGCGCACCACGTGATCGCTGCGGATCCGCGCGGGCAGCCAGGCCTCGCGCTTGAAGCGCTTGACGAGCTTCGCATTGGTGCCGACGTGCGCTTGCAGCACCTTCATCGCCAGCTCTTCGCCGGTGTACACGTGCTCGACGAGGTACACCGTCCCCATGTTCCCCTCGCCAATGGGGTGAACGACGCGATATCGCGATGCGATGAGCTCGGGGATCTTCTCCGGCAGCATAGTCAGCGACGCGCACCACACCGGGCGGCTGGCCGGGCAGCTTCGTTCCCGGGCGCGCGCGCGGGGCAACGGTGCCTCGGTGCGCGCGCGGCAGGGACGAGGAGGGGCATCCCGAACATCGTATTCTTCCTCCTTGCGCCTTACCAGCCTTCTACATGTGGATCGTTCGCCCCTCCGCGTGCGCTCTGCTTACGAAACGTCGGCAATTCTTTCGCGTCTGGTCACAGACCTTTCCACGGCCCTCCCGAGGAACGCCCCGCCGGTTTTTCGTACGACGCCATCGGATCGTGCCCCACAGGCTCGATCGCTGCATTCTTGGCCTCGGGGGGCTCCTCCAAGGTAGTGTCATGTCCCACGCGACCGGAGGTTCTCCTACATGACGAACGAACGACGCAGGAAACGGAGCGAGCTGGTCCAGGTGGCGGCCAGCCTCTATCTCGAAGCCGTGATCGAGCGGAGCCGGATCAAGGCCGTGGCGCTCGCGAGCGACGAGGGGCTGCTCGTGGCCGGGGCCGGGGCCGGGTACGACCACGAGTGGCTCGCGGCGCTCGGCATCGTCACGGGGGAGCCTCATTTCAACGACGTGATCACGGAGATCACGCGGGGCGAGGGGATGGTTTCGTTCGACGTCCCGGTCCATGGCCGCACCCTTCGGCTCTCGGCCGTGGGCAAGGTGCCTCCTTCGCTCGAAGACGCGAGCGCGGCGCTTTCGCGCATCTTCGCGCCGCTCTTCGGGGCGAGCCTGCCGGTCGTCGCGTCTTCCTGAGCTCGCTCCCTTCCTGATACGTTCGGGGTCGTGCTTGTCCTCCGCTCGACCCCTACGCTTATTTCCGTCCTCCTCGCCTCCCTCATTGCCGTCGGCTGCGCGCCGGCGCTCTCCAGCATGCAGCCGGCGCACGTGGCACCCAAAGGCCACGTCCAGGCCGAGCTCGGGATGGATATCTCCATACCGACGGGCTCGATCTCGGACCTCGTCGACGTCGCCACGGTGCTCGTCGACGCCTCCGACGATCGCGACCTCACGCAGGCGGAGGTCGATCAGATCTACGCCGCGGCCGGCAGCCTCGCCCTGAATCCGCCTTCGGTGACCCCGCATATCGGCGTCGGATACACGCCGATCGACAACCTCGAAGTCTCGCTGCGCTTCGCCACGAGCTCCCTTCGCTTGGGCGGCCGTTATCAATTTTTGAATGGGGAAAAGCACGGTGTCGACGCCTCCGTGGGGCTCGGGCTCGGCTATTACATTTTGCCCTTGCCGCTCGGCGACACGCTGCAGATCGTCGAGCTCGAGGATTTCACGCGATTTCAGATCGACGTCCCGCTCGTGTTCGGCAAACAGGGGAACTGGTATCGGATCTGGGGCGGGCCGCGGTTCATGTACACGCATTTCGGCACCTCGCTGAAGCTCGCGATCCCGGAGGACGTCGCGAAGGCGATCGCGGGCCGCAGCGAGCTCGCGTCGTTCGGCGGAAATGCGTTTTACGTGGGCGGACAGGGCGGCGTGGCCGTTGGATACAAGCACGTCTTTTTCGGTTTCGAGCTCACCCTGGTGCAGCTCATCTCGAACGGCAACCTGCAGGTGCTCAACCAAACCGTGCGCGAGCTCGACCACAATAGCTTCATCGTGTATCCGGCGCTCGGCTTCATGGGCGAGTTTTGAGGGGAAGACGGCGCGCTCCGTGCATCGTTCCTGAGCGGGGGTAAGATGTCCGCGCGCCGGCCCGCGGCGCCCGAGGAGGGAAGATGATCGATCTTCATTTTTGGCCCACGCCGAACGGTCGCAAAATCTCCATCATGCTCGAAGAGGTGGAGCTCCCGTACCGGGTCATCCCCGTGAACATCGGACGCGGCGAGCAGTTCAAGCCCGAGTTCCTGGCGATCAGCCCGAACAACCGCATGCCGGCCATCGTCGACCACGAACCCGAGGGCGGCGGCGCGCCGATCAGCGTCTTCGAATCGGGCGCCATTCTGGTCTACCTCGCCGAGAAGACCGGTCGTTTCTTGCCGAAAGACGCGCGCGGTCGGGCTGAAACGTTGCAATGGCTCTTCTGGCAAATGGGCGGACTCGGGCCCATGGCCGGCCAGGCTCACCATTTCCGCATCTATGCGCCCGAGAAGATCGAATACGCGATCGAGCGATACACCAAGGAGGTGAACCGCCTCTACGGCGTCATGGACAAACGCCTCTCGGACCGCGACTACCTCGCGGGCGACTACTCGATCGCGGACATGGCCGCCTGGCCGTGGGTCGTGCCGTGGAAGGCGCAGGGGCAGAACCTCGACGACTTCCCGCACCTGAAGCGCTGGTTCGAGGCGATCGAAGCCCGCCCTGCCGTCGAGCGCGGCCGCGCCGTCGGTCGCGATCTCGTGCAGACCCAGGGCCCGGCGATGGACGACGAGGCGAAGAAGGTTCTGTTCGGACAAACGGCCGCGACGGTGCGCGGGCGCTGAAAGGGAAGGGGGGCGAGCTCGTTCGCGACGTGCTCGCCCCTTCCAGGCGTCAGACCGCGGGCTCGGCCGCGCGCTTCGCCAGGTAATCGATCAGATCGATCTTCGAGATGATCCCGACGACCCGCGTGCCGTCGGTGACGATGGCGACGCGCGCGTCGTTCAGCACGCCCTTCAAGAGCTCGACCTTCGTGTCGACGGTGACCGTCGCGTATTCGCTCTCGATGAGCTCCTGGATGTGCGAGTCGAGGCTGCCCTTGCCGCCGACGAGGTGACGGAGCAGGTCGACCTCGTGCACGAGGCCGCAGAGCTTGCCCTCGTCGACGATGGGGATCTGGCTGATGCCGTGGGTCTTCAGCTTGTTGATGACCTCGCCGACCCGGTCCTGCGGCCGCGCGGACACGACCTCGCCGAGGGGTTTGCCCGCGAGCAGATCACGCACCGTGCCGAGGCTCTTCTCCTCTTCGAGGAAGCCGTTCGAGCGCATCCAGTTGTCGTTGAAGATCTTGCCGAGGTACTTCGAGGCCGCGTCGGGCAAGAGGATCAGGATGTTCTCCTTCCGGCCGCTCTGCCGCGCGTACTTGATCGCGCCCGCGACGGCCGCGCCCCCGGATCCGCCGACGAACAGGCCCTCGAGACGCACGAGATCACGCGTCATGAGGAAGCACTCCTTGTCATCGACGCGGATGACCTCGTCGATGATCTGGAGGTTCATCGTGCTCGGGAAGAAGTCCTCACCGATGCCCTCGACCTTGTAGCTGAAGGGCTTCGTGATGCGGCCCGTCTTCACGAAGTCGTAGTAGAGCGAGCCCACGGGATCGACGCCGACGAGCTTGATCGAGGGCTTCTTCTCGCGGAGGTACTTGCCCGTCCCGCTGATCGTGCCGCCCGTGCCCATGCCTGCGACGAACACGTCGAGCTCGTCGCCGCACTGCTCCCAGATCTCGGGACCGGTCGAAAGGTAGTGCGCGCCCGGGTTCGAGGGGTTGTGGTACTGGTTCGCGTAGAAGCAATTCGGCGTCTCGTCCGCGATGCGCTTGGCGACCTGGTAGTAGCTGCGCGGGTCGTCGGGCTCGACGGCCGTGGGACAAACGACGACCTTCGCCCCGAACGCGCGCAGGGTGTCGACCTTCTCCTGCGACATCTTGTCGGGCATCACGAAGATGCACTTGTAGCCTTTGACGGCCGCGTTCAGCGCGAGCGCCGCGCCGGTGTTGCCGCTCGTCGCCTCGACGATCGTGCCGCCCGGCTTGAGCCCGGCCGCCTCGGCGTCCCGGATCATGTTGATGGCGACCCTGTCCTTGTGGCTCCCGCCGGGATTCAGGTACTCGCACTTGACGTAGATGTCGCTCTCGATCCCCTCGGTCACCTTGTTCAGCTTGACGATGGGAGTCCGACCGACGGCCTTGGTGATGTCACTCAGGGCGCCTCGCATCATGGGGGTCGTTTCTAGTAGGCCACGGGAACCGACACAAGCTTTGTCGGGCAGACCCGCACGCAGCGGCGCGGTTCGGTGGGCGCGGGGACGGACGGGAAAAAGTGCCACGATCGACGGCGATTGGCCTTACCCTCGAAGGGTGGCCGCGCGCGGCCGAGCGCGCGAGGTGGCCCATCCCTCACCATGGCGGATCGAGAGATACGCGCGAGATACGAGCTCCTTGGTGCCGTCCACGACGCGCCGGTGAGCCTCTTCCGCGCGCTCGATCGCGTCACGGGCAAGGCCGTCGCGGTCAAGATTCTCCGCGGCGCTTCGAGCGATGACGCAGCGCGTTTCGCGCGCGAGACGAGCATTCTCGCGACCCTCGATCATCAGGCGATCGTGCGGTACCTCGACCACGGCACGACTGAGGCGGGCGAGCCGTTCCTCGTGATGGAGTGGCTCGACGGCTTCACGCTCGCCGAGCGCCTCGCCGAGCCTGCGCCCCTCACGTTCTCCGAGTCGATCCTCATCGCCACGCGCGTCGCCGAGGCGCTCGAGGCCGTGCACGCGCTCGGGATCGTGCATCGCGACGTGAAGCCGGAGAACGTGCTGCTCGTCTCGCGAAGGCCCGACGACGCGCGCCTGCTCGACTTCGGCATCGCCCGCGCATCGAGCCCCGCGCGCGCCTTGACGTGCGACGGGCTCGTCGTCGGCACGTTCGGGTACATGGCCCCCGAGCAGGCGCGCGGTGCGGGCGAGATCGATGCGCGGACCGACCTCTTCGCGCTCGGCTGCCTGCTCTTCGAATGCGTCGCGCGGCGCCGGCTTTTCGCGGGCGCGACCGAGGGCGAGGTCCTCTCCTCGGTGCTCTACACGGCCGCGCCGCGCCTCTCCACGATCGTGCCGGGCGTGCCTCCTCTGCTCGACGATCTCGTCGCGCGCCTGCTCCACGAAGACCCGGCGTCGAGGCCGCAGAGCGCGGCCGCCGTGCTGCGCGCGCTCGCCGCGATCGACGTCGACGAGCCCATCTCGGAAAGGCCTCCGGGCGCGCCGCCTGCGCTCACCGAGCGTGAGGTGCGCACGCGTGATGTCACGGCGGCGCAGATCTTCGGCGAGGCGTCTGCCTCGCTCCTCGACAGGCCGTTCGTGGGCCGGGAGCGCGAGCTCGGGGCGCTGCTCTCCGCGCTCGAAGCGTGCCTCGAAGAGGTATCGCCGCGCGCGGTGCTCGTGACGGGCCCGCCGGGCATCGGCAAATCGCGGCTCGGGCGCGAGCTCGTGCGCGAGGTACGCCGCCGCGGGATCACGAACGTGGCGATCTCGCGGGCGGGGCGCTCGACCGTTGATGCCTCGGTCGATTGCGCCGAGGCGCTCGCCATGGCCCGCGCCGGCCGCCCGGCGATCGTCGTCGTCGACGACCTCCAGGGGTGCGACGCGCGCTCCGTCGCCGCGCTCGGCGACGTGCTCGGCGAGCTCCACGATTGCCCGCTCTTCGTGCTTGCTCTCGCGCGGCCCGAGCTCTTCGACGAGTTCGGCCACACGGCCGCCGTCACGTTCACGCAGGTCATGCCGCTCGCGCCGCTGCCGCGCAAAGCCGCGGTCGAGCTCGCGCGCGGCTGGCTCGGCGATCGGGCCGAAGCCGCGCGTGTCGACCGCCTCGTCGAGCGCGCCGCGGGTCTGCCGCTCGTGCTCGAAGAGCTCGCGCGCGCCGAGCTCGAAGGGCGCGGCGACGAGCTACCGACCTCGGCGCGTTCGCTGCTCGAGACGCAGATCGGCGCGCTCGACGCCGAGGCGCGGCGCACCCTGCGCGCGGCCAGCATCTTCGGCGACGTCTTCTGGTCGGGTGGCCTCTCGGCGCTGCTCGGCCACACGCGCACGACGACCGAGAGCGGCCGGCTCCGTGTGCTCGTCGATCGGGGCTTCGTCGTACCGCACGCGGGCAGCCGTTTTCCCGGCGAGCAGGAACTCGCGTTCCGCCACACGCTCGTGCGGGAAGCGGCTTACGGCATGCTCACCGAGGCCGATCGCGCGCTCGGGCACGCGCTCGCGGCGGCGTGGCTCGAGCAGAAGGGCGAGCGGGACATCATCCTCGCCGAGCATTTCCACCATGCCGGGGATCGCGCCCGCGCCATGCATCACGCCGAGCGGGCTGCGCGGGCCGGGGACGGCCACTTTCGTCGGGGGCCCATCCGCTGGTAGCATCGATCGGGATGACGGACGCGCACGGCAAGCGGCAAGCTCTCCTCGTCGCCGTCGCTGGGAAACCGGAATCGGCGCCGCGCGTCGTCTCGCCCCTCTCGCGCCTCGCGCGCGGCGCGCGCATCGTGCCCACGACCGCGGCCGAAGCGCAGAGGCGCGCGCCCGATCTCGCGGCCAAGCTCGCGGGCGATGGCGGCTGCCTCGTGCTTGGCGACGACGTATCGGAAGAGGCCGCGCGTGCGCTCGTCGTGGGGGCGCCCGGCGTGCGGATCGTCGTCCCCGCGGCGCTCGCCGAGGCGCTTCGGGACACGGCTTCTCCCGACGTGATCGACGCGGGCGCGCTCGTCCTCGAACCGATGTTCCTCGCGCTCGTCGAGGAGGCGCGGCGTGAATCGATGGGCGCGCTCGTGGGTTTGTCCGTGCGCTCGCCGGCGGGCCGCCGCGTGCGGCGCGCGGCCTCCACGCGCACGCCGTTCGTCGCGGGCGCGCGCATCCCGTTCGAGCTTCCGGCGGATGCTGCGGCGCGGATCGCCCGCCTTGCCGCGGGCCCGTTCGCGCTCGCGGACGCGGTCGTCCCGGGCGCGGCGCGTGGGCTCGAAGTCACCGAGGTCGTCGCGCTCGCGGGTGCGGATCGGCTCGTTTGCCACGCGCGTATCGGCGACGTCGTCGTCGAGGTCGACCTCGACGAGGAGATGCAGGGCGAGGGCCCGCTCGAAGTCGAGGCTGTCATGCGGCGCGGGACATTGGTTTGTCGCTGGAGCAAGCAGGGCGCATCGCTCACACGAAAGGCGCTCCTCCGGGACGGCCCCGTGCGGCTCGACGTCGTCCCGAGCCCCTTCGAGGTCGCGACGCGCCACGCCCTTTCGGCGCCTCGTATTGCAGACGCGCCCTCGCCGGCCTCGCTTGCCGGTGCCGCCGCGTCCGTCGCCATCGCGCGGGCGAGCCTCGAACGATATGCGACACGCGCGACGAAAAGGCCGCTCGAAATGGTCCTCGTGCACGTCCCGCGTTATCGCAACAGCTACGACGAGCTGGAATTGCCCTCGCTCGCGGCCGCGCGGCTCGCGGCGTTCACCCGCGGCCACGGTTTTTCCACGCACATCCACGACCTGCAAATCACGCACGCCGACGATCGGCTCGATTGTTTCGTAGACGATACCGCGGTCGACGGCTGGCTCGCGGGCGCCGAGAGCCCCGCGGTCGCGGCGGCGGCCGAGCACCTGTGGAATTCCTTCGGCCCGGAGCTCGTGCGCGCCGCCGAGGCCGGCCGCCGCGCGCTGGTCGGGTTTTCCATCGTCGATTACTTCGGCCATTTCCAGATGAACATCGCGGCGTGTCTCGCGCGCCTCGTCAAGGAGCGGACGGGTTTTCCCACGGTCCTCGGCGGCGAGCGGGATCAGGTAAACGGTGATCGCGCGCTCGGCACCGAAAAGACCTTCGATTACGTGGTCGACGGCGACGGCGAGATCCCGCTCCTCGGCCTCCTGCACCTCGAAGCGTACCGGGATCGCCGCGCGGCCGACATTCCAGGCGTCTGGTCCCGCGAGGGCGAGAGCGTCACGAAAAACAAGCTCGTCCGCTCGCACCTCAACGCCATGCCGCGTCCCGACTTCGACGACGTCCCGTTCGAGCTGTACCGCGGCAAACCCACCGAGCGCCTCCTCGCCGCCCTTGCGCGGGACGGCCTCTACCATGGCGAGCCCATCGAACCCTTCGCGTATCTCCCTTATGGATTCGTGAAGGGCTGCACCGCGAAATGCGAGTTCTGCAGCGCGAAGGAATGGCTCGACGTCCAGTCGCCCGAGAAGACCGCGGACGAGCTCATCCAGCTCTCCGAGCGCTACGGCGTCCGGGACTTCATGTTCCTGAACAACCTCGTCAACGTGAGCCCGCGCCTGCTCGAACGCCTTTGCCGGCGGCTCGTCGATTCGAAGGCCGGCCTGCAATGGACCGACTCCTGCCGCCCCACCGACATCTCCGCCGAGCTCGCCGCGCTCATGCGTGAATCCGGCTGCCTCCTGCTCAATTACGGCGCCGAGAGCGGCAGCGACAAGATCCTCGAATTGATGAAGAAGGGCCTGCTCTCGCGGGACATCATCGAGACGCTGCAGAACACCCACAAGGCCGGCATCATCAACCGCGTCAATTTCATCTCCGGTTATTTCCACGAAACCGAGGAGGACGTCGACGCGACGGTGCGGCTCGTGGAGACGCTCGCCGAGGAGATCGACATCGTCGGCTGCTTCCAGGGGTTTTACCTGTTCCCCGGCATGGGCGTCGACCCCGAGGCGGCCGGCATCGTGCTCCGCCCAGGCTTCGACCGATTGAAGACGGGGCAGGTGACGCTCGCGTACGACGAGATCGGTGGGTTGAAATGGGAGGACAAACGCGACGTGATCGATGCGTCGCGCAATCGAATCCTCGCCCGCATGGGCGACCTCGGCATCCGCACGCTCGACAAGATCAACGAGTACGATCTTTTCTGGATGTCACGGCGCTACGACAAGGAGACCGTGACGAAGTATCTGCTCGAAATCCCGCCGCGGCCGGTGGGGCGACGCAATCAAGCGGCAATTCCCCCCGGCGGCCAGCGCGGGCGCGTGGACGCAATGCCCGGCGGCTCGGGATATCTCGGCTGAGGGTTACCCGGACGAACCACCAAACGGCAAGAGCACGCCGAGCCGCGGCGTGGTTCGTCCGAGGCGACGGTTAAACGAGGCGCCGCGCACCTCGAAGGCGTCGTCCGTGCACACGAGCGCGCCGCCGCCCTCGAAAAGCGCCCCGAAAAGTTTCCGTGCGAAAAGCTCGCCTTCGGGATCGAGCGAGGCCGGGGCGGGGAGGAAACGCGCGGATTCGAAGGTGATCGCGGCGCCGTCGATCTGGGCGCCTTCGAGTGCGACGGCGCGTGCCTCGTCGAGGTAAAGCACGGGCCGCGCGAGCGCGCGGGTGAGCGGCTCGGACTGGTCGCGCGGGAGTGATGCGACGACACGCGCGGCCACGGAAGCGGCGCGCTCGCAGCCGAACGAGCACGGGGTGAAGGGGACGACGCGCCGCACGGCCACGTCGAGCAGCGGATGAAAGGACGCGCCGAGCGCGCGGGTGCGCGCGGCCGTGACGTACACGAGCGCCGCGTTGTTCCGGCGATCGGCGAGCGCCACGAACGCGGCCGTGCAGCAGGGCGGATACCCGAGCAGCTCGCCGATCGCGGCCGCGTTCCGGGACGAACCCTGCTCCCAGAGCGAAGCCGCGCGCGCGGCAAGATCCGGGTCCGTCGAGAAAAACACATGCACGGTCGCCTCGCCGGAGGCGCCTTCGATGCGCCGGCCCGTCGCGCCCTCGACCGCGAGTGGCAAAGCCTCCGCGCGCGCGAGGGCCATCGCCGCGCCCGGGTGCCGCGCGCGCACGGCATCGAGCGAGCGAGCGGGGACGACCAGATAAAGCACGGGTTTGTCCCCGTTCGTGAACGCGACCTCCTCCAGGTTCTCGGACAAACCCGGCACGGGCGCGTCCATCGGCAGCGGCTCCGCGGCCTCGGCGGCTTCTTCCCAGGCGGCATCGACGTCGAGCCCGATCGTCGCCGCCTGCCTGCTTTTCCCCGTCGTCGCACGCACGGCCGCTTCCCACGCAGTGACCTCGGGCGCGCCCACCTGAACACGCTCGCTCGCCGCGCGCACGCGCTCGTATCCGCGCGTGTCGTCGTGCACGAAGAGCTCGCGCCCGAAGCTCCGCGCCCGCGCGGCGAGCTCTTTTTCGTACGCTTCCACGAACGCGCCGCGGCGCAGGACCACGGCTTTCACGCCCCGCTCGAGGCACAAGCTCGCGCGAAAAAAACCTTCGTCGCCGCCCGAGGTCACGACGGCCGCGCGTGGGCTCCGGGCGAGGAGCGCCTCGATGGCTTCGAGGCCCGAGCCTTCGGGCTCGACGAGCACATCCCCGTCCGCCGCCGCGAGCGAGACTTCGCCTTTGCCGAGGAGGATGACGGGCTGCCGCACCCGGTGTAGCCTACGGGCTTCCGGGCCCCGATGCGATCCTTGCCGCTCGTTCGCGAGGCGGGTGTGCCGCCCCTTTCCTTGTCTGCCCAAGATGCGCGCGGCGAAGGCGCGCTCCCGGCGGCCATCCTCAGCCTGCACAGCCACCGCGATCGGTCGTTCCTCGATGACGTGGGCCTGCACCACATCGCGGGCGCCATGCGCGCCGCGGGGCTTTCGGGCGACCTCGTCGTGGCGCACCTGCCGCGCGGCGCGGAGACGGAACCGAGCGCCGCCTGGGACGCGCTCGTCCGCGCGCTTCGCCCCTATCCGACGATCCTTTACGAGCGGCTCTGGAGCGCGGCGATCGTCACGCGGCTCGCCCGCGAATTGCCCGACGCCACGTTCGTCCGCCTCGTCGGCGAGCACGACCTCTCGGACGCGCCGGCGAACCACGTTTGTCCGGCAGAACCGAAGGCCGTGGTCGCGCTCCTCTCCGCGCTCGCGGGCCGCTCGGCGCCCAGCGAGCTGCCGCGTTATGCGCCGCTGCTCCGACCCGTGTACGCGACCGAGGACGCGCGCCCGCGGTTCCCGTCGTTTCCGATCACGGGCAACACGGGCTGCCCGTACCAGGCCGACGCGCGGGAAAACCCGCTTTATGCGGGCACGACGATCCCCGAAGGCGCGGGCCGCGGTTGCGCGTTCTGCACCACGGGCAACCATTACGAGCACAAGTCGCGCGACGAGGCGCTCGCCTGGGCCCTCGTCCAGCTCCGGTATCTGCGGGCGAACGCGCCGGAGATCCAGGCGCTCGTCCTGCGCGACCAGAACCCGTTTTATTACCTCACCGAGCTCGTCGAGGCGGCCGAGGCCGAAAAGCTCGGGCCCTTCACGCTGCTCATCGAGTCCCGCGCCGACTGGTGGCTCCAGAACACGGCCCGCTTCACGCGCGCGCTCGCGTCCGCGCGGCGCTCGTCGATCCGCCTCGCGCCTTTCCTCGTCGGCGTGGAGAACTTCTCCCAGCCCGAGCTCGATCGTTTCAACAAAGGCGCGACGCAGGAGACGCTCCTCCGCTTCCTCGAAGCGCTCCGCCGCTGGAACACCGAATACACGCCCGCGATGGACCTCTCGCACGCGGCCTTCGGCTTCATCCTGTTCACACCGTGGACCACGATGGACGACCTCCGGACAAACCTCGCGTGCATGAGGCGAACCGGCATGCACGAGCTCCGCGGCCACCTGCTCCTCTCGCGCGTGCGGCTTTATCCCGACACCGCGCTCTACTGGCTCGCCGAGCGCGACGGCCTGCTCGCCGACACGTACGACAGCCCCGAGGACGACGCGAGCGCGCGTTATGGGTATCTGCCCGCGCGGCCGTGGCGGTTCCAGGACAAACATGTGCACCGCGTCGCCGACCTCGCCGCCGCTTCGATCCGCCGAAGTGGGGGGCGCGACGAGCTCACGCTCTTCGAGACGCTGCTCGCGCTCGTCTCGTCCGCGGCCGATCCGGCGCTCCTTTCGGTCGACGACATCGAGCGCGCCATGGCCGCGAAGGGCCACGCGCGCGGGCGCGACGTGGCCGGGACGAACGGTGTCGTCTTTCGGGATCCGCCGAGCGTCGAGAACGAGGCGGCCGAGAAGAAACGCGCGCTCGCGCGGGTGCTCGTGAACGCGCCGTCGCTGCCCGTGGACCTGCCCGCGTTCGGGCTCGCGCTGCTCGACGTGAATGCGGACAAACATCACGTGGAGCTCGTGCTCGGCAAACGTGATCCCGTCGCGCGCCTCAGGCTCGGCTGGGACAAGGCCGCTGGCATTGCCACGGTGGAGGTTTGTCCGAGCGTACCCGAGGCCGCGCGATGGTCGAAGGCGTTCGAGGCGATGGCAGCGCGGCTCGTCGTGGCGACGACGAAAGAGCGATGGGAGCGCGCTTCGGCGATCGCAAAGGAGCTCACGCGGCTGCCCGTCGGCGTGCCGCTTGGCTTCTTCCGCCAGATCGTCGCCGGCGTCGAGCCGCTCGAAGGTATCGTGCGGACGGGCTTCGGTTGCAACCAGGACTGCGGCATGTGCTGGCAGGGCCGCGATTGGGGGCGCTACGGGCCCGAGCAGGTCGTTCGATGGATCGAGGACCTATGGACGGCCGGCGCGCGTTCGCTCATCGTCTCGGGCGGCGAGCCCATGCTCGACCCGGAGCTCATTCGTTATGTGGAGCGGGCGCGCGCGCTCGGTTTTACCGGGGTGACGCTCGAGACGAACGCCATCCAGGCGAGCAAGCCAGGGTATGCCACGCGCCTTGCGAACGCGGGCGTCACGCAAGCGTTTGTCTCGCTCCATAGCGGAGACGCGAAGGTGTCGGACGCCATCACGCGAGCGCCCGGCACGCACGAGCGTACCGTGCGGGGCATCCATGCGCTGCTCGACGCGGGCATCCCGATCGTGCTGAACGCCGTGACCACGGCCGAGGGCATCGATGAGCTCGGCGCGCTGCCCGATTTCATCCACGACACGTTCGGCCGCCATCCGAAGCTCCTGCACCTCATGATCTCGTACCCGACGATGCCGTTCGATCGTGCGCTCGTCCGGACGATCGTGCCGGATCCCGAGCGCCTGCGCACAGCGCTCCGCAAAGCGCTCGATCGCGCGTTTGTCCTGGGGATCGTGGTGCGCGGGCTCGATGGGCCGTGCGGCCCGCCGCTCTGCGCTTTCGACGCCGACGAACGGTTCATCTCGGGCAAACCCATCCCCGGGCCGGTCGAGTTTCGCCGGAAGGTCCCCGCGTGCGACCGTTGTGCCGTGAAATCGGCGTGCTTCGGCGTTCGGCACGTGGACGTCGAGCGCTTCGGGGAAACGTGTGTCACGCCGATCGAGATGCGTTCGTCGCGGTCGACCTAAAAAAATCGGGGCCACCTTTCAGGGCGGCCCCGATTTCGGGATCGGTCGAGATACGTGCGTCGGGATCAGCGTTTACGCAGACCGAGCTGCACCTGGAGCTGCCGGCGGAGCTTGCGGACCTGATCGGTAGGCAGCTTGCGAACGAGCTCCGCGGCGTGCGCGCGCTCGTCCTCCGCGGGGAAGGTCAGCAAGTAGAGCGGCGGCAGCGAGAGCCCCCGGGCGAGCCGGGAGATCGTCTGGATCGTGATGGCAGCGAGCCCGTGTTCGACGCTGGAAAGGTGTCCTTTTGACAGCTCGCTCGCGTCCGCGAGCTCGGCCAGGGACATGCCTCGTTCCAGACGAAGCTCACGGATGCGGCCACCCACCTGCGTTGCAAAAGGATCCGGTACGGTTCGTCGCGGCATGGCGTTTCTTTCGGGACGTCCTCACGGACGACCCCGCCGGCCCTCCTCGTGCCGGATCAAGTAAGTGGTTGATTGCTGAGCCTGGAACCTGGTTTGTCGTCGGGCGGGCGCAGGCCCCACGTCCACCCTGTTATGCTTTTGGGCGAGCACGACCCTACTATGCACTGTTCCGACGAACCTGGGCACTGGAAAATACGGTTTTATTGCAGTTACCAGCCCCGAGACACGTTTGTCATAGGAGCTAGTTGATGTAAGATGTGTTACATGTTGATGCATGCGCGCACGCTCCCCTCCCGAGGCGAACGGCTCGCCTCGAAGGCCGGCAGACACGCGCAAAACGCGAGCAACCACGCGCGTCTTCCCGGAGATCTCGATGATGCGGCGCGTGCACACGATGACGCGCCGGCGGCGATGACGTGATCGTTATGATCGGTTCGGCCGAACCCTCGCCCCCCACGAGCGAAGGACGCACCCAAAGCGACCCCCGCGGGCTTCGAGGGTTTCGTTCGAGACGCGAGGGGTGCGAAAAGAACGTAGCAGTCGGACAGACGCTTCCGCGTCGCCGGGGGCCGTGAATGGCGAGCGGTTCAGCCGGTAGGGCCAGCCGAGGCGCGCGGCAAGATGCGGCGGAGACGGGTCGCAATCTCCATGACGGCCGCCTCGCCCTTGACCGAGCCCTCGATGCGTCGATCCGAGGCGGTGCCGTCTTCGTTTGGCGCGACAAATAAGGGGATGAGCCGCGACGTGTAACCGGCGACCGCGAGCCGCTCGGCGTCACGATCGAGGTCGAACTCCAGGATCCGCAGGCGCGGAAAGATGTCGTCGAGCTCCCCCTTCTCGGCCGCGTGATGGAACCTTTGGCAGGGCTCGCACCACGTCGCGCCCACGTAGACGAGCAGATCTCGTCCGTCCTTGCGAGCGCGCTCGATCTCGCGCCGCACGGTCGTCGCGACGTCCTCCCCCTCGGTCGCACGGACCCACTCGACACGTCCCTTCGACGCGGCGGATGCAGCCGGCTTGGCTTCGGGCGTGGGGGTTTGGTCGTTCGAACATCCCATCGCGCCCAGGATCGCGGCCACGGAGAACAACAGCGCCGAATATTTCCACTTCGAGGCGGCCTTCATCCGTCGCAATGTATCAGCGCAGGAGCGAGACGCGGACAGGGGCTTTTCGGATCCCAGCGAGCGCGAGGGTGGCGTTGCGGATGAGGCGCTCGTTCGGCTCGAAGCGGAAGTGGAGGACGGCGCGGCCGCCACGTACGTCGAGATCGGGGATGTCGAAGGCGGCGACAGCGAGCAGCGCCTTGCGCACGGCGGGTCCGAACAGGCTCTTTGCGACGTCAGCCTCGGCTTCGATGAGGAACAAATCATCGAAACGTTCGTCCCCGACCTCCGCCTCGCGCACGAGGCCGATCGCCTTGCCGAGGCCATGCAAAAGCGTCTGGGGACGAATCCGTAATGGTGGTGTTCCAGCGGCGACGGAGGTTGCGATGAAGACGTGGACCTCGGCCGGGGTCTCGTTGGGGGAGTAGGCGATCTGGGTGAGGATCGAGAAGGGCGCGTCGTGCGCGTGGAAGCGGGCGCGATAGGCGTACGCGGTCTGTTTCTCGACCTCGGCGTTCTTGTCGAGCGCGAGCGCGGCAAGGCGTAGCCCTCGTTCGGCGGCGTCGCAGGTCTCGACGACGATGTCGGCCTTGAAGAGGTCGATGAAGGGGCGCAGCGAGCCCGAGAGCTGCGGATCGGGCGCTTCTTGGGGGAGCGCGCGTTGCTCGTCTTCGAGGTCTGGCGCGAGCTCGATCGCGCGGTCGAGGGCGTCGCGATAAACGAGGAACGTGGCCTCGGCGGCGAGGAGCTCGGCCTCAGTGTTCGCCGGCAAGCGCGCGCGGGCGCGGCCGTCGCGGAGGGTTTCGGCGAGCTTTCGAGGCAGGTGCTCGAAGAGCGCGTCGGTGAGCATGGTCTCGCGTTCCTCGACCTCGCTCGCGAGGTCCTGCACGCGGGCACGCAAGCCCTGCAGCGGATCCCGATAAGCACCGTCGTTGCCGCGCACGTCGTGACGCGAGCGTAACCTTGCCAGGAGGCCTTGGGGAGGGGCATCCTCTCGGCCCATGGGTCGCGTCGACGACGTCAAATTCACGGCAAAACTCGGCGATCGGGAGCATTTTCCGGATCTCGAGGCGCTCGTTTATTGCAACCACGCGGCCATCTCGCCGCCGTCCTGGCCCGTGCGTCGCGCGATGCAAAACGCGATCGCGGACTGGGGAAAGCGCGGGTCGCAAGCCTTCGGGACCTACGGGGCCCAAAGGTCGCGGCTGCGTGAGAAGATCGCGCGGCTCGTGGGCGCGTCGGCCGAGGAGATCGCGTTCGTCCCGAACACGTCGTCGGGCGTGACGGCGATCGCGCTGTCGTTTCCGTGGAAGCGCGGTGATCGGGTGATCCTGTTCGAGGGGGAGTTCCCGGCGAACGTGACGCCGTGGCTGCGCGCGGGGGAGCTCTTCGGCGTTACGCCGGTGTTCCTGCCGCTTTCGGATTTCCAGGAGAGCGACGAGCGAGGGCTCGGGCGGCTCGCGGAGGAGCTCGCGAAGGGCGCGCGGCTCGTGGCGGTGAGCGCGGTGCAGTTCCGGACGGGGCTCAGGATGCCGCTCGGGGAGATGGCGCGGCTCTGCCACACGCACGGGGCGGAGCTCTTCGTCGACGGGATCCAGGCGACGGGCGCGGTGCCGGTGGACGTGCGCGCGCTCGGCATCGATTACTGGGCCTCGGGCGGGCACAAGTGGCTGATGGGGCCCGAGGGGACGGGGATGCTGTACGTGCGGAAGGAGCGCGTGGAGGCGCTCGAACCGTACGTCGCCGGATGGCTGAGCCACGAGGACGCGGTGCGCTTCCTGCTCGAAGGGCCGGGGCACATGCGGTACGACCGGCCGCTCAAGAAGCGCGCGGACGTGTTCGAGGTCGGCTGCATCAACGCGATCGGGCTCGTGGGGCTCGAAGCAGCGGTGGATGTCGTGGACGAGCTCGGCGTGGAGAAGATTTACGCGCACGTGGTGCGCTGGGGCGATGCGGTGGAGGCGGGGCTCGTGGAGCGAGGTTTCACGAGTCTTCGTGCGGCCGAGGCGAACCGGCGGAGCGGGATCCTCGCGGTGTTGCCGCCAAAGGACATCGACGTGGTGGCGCTTCACCGCGCACTGCTCGGCCGCGGGATCAGCACGGCGATCCCGGACGGCGTGCTGCGGTTCAGCCCGCACTGGCCAAACAACGTGGACGAGGCGGAGCAGGTGCTCCTGTCGATGGAGGACGCGCTCGCCGAGCTCAGGGGCGCGCCGCGGCCGCGCTCGGATGATTGGTAATCAAACGATCGGTGAGAGCTAGGGCCAGCCGATCGTCATGAACCGGACGCGGCCGGTGCCGCCGATGGCGTCGTCGCCGAAGAAGAGCGAGGTGCCCTCGCGGCCGGCGAACGAGGGGGAGACGTCCGCGTTGGCGCCGCCCGTGAGCGTGACGAGGGCCTTGAGCGGGCCAGGCGGCGCGCCAGGCGAGAGCTCGAACGCGTCGAGGATCATGCTGTCGCGGAGCGCCGAGGTGAGGACGCCGCGGCACTTCGAAGGGCCGCACGCGAGGGCCACGGAGGTGACCGCGCTCTGCTCCTCGCCGCGCACGAGGCGAGAGCTGCCGGCGAGGGTGCCGCGCTCGTCGAGGATGGCGATGCGCACGCCCGCCTCGGTTTCTTCGGGCTTTGCGTCGTGGGCGGCTTCCTCGATCCACGCGACGACCACGCGATCGCCGGCGAGCGCGATCGTGGGAGAGCGCGAGTGCCCGGGGGACGTGTAGAGGCGCGTCTCGGGGCCGACCTTCTGCAGCGTGCGCGTGTCGAGGCGGACGACGTGGATGTCGCCGGCACCCTCGTCGGGGTTTCCGCGCGCGTCGGACCACACGAGGAAGGTCTCCTTGCCGCGCACCGCGATCTGCACCTCGGTGGAGTCGCCGGGGGCCTCGGTGATGCGTCGGTCCTGGACGACCTTGCGCAGCGTGCGATCGACGCGCGCGGCGTAAATCTCGGCGTTGCCGTCGCGCGTGTCGACCCACGCGACGATGAAGCCGTCGTCGGTGCTCTTGCCCGGATCCGACGGAGGCGCGTAGGCGACGGCGACATCGGAGACCTCGCTCGGGACGCCGTCCTTGCTCGGCTTGCGCGCGATCGTGGTGAGCGGTTTTTGCGCGAGTTTGTCGCCCTCGGGGCCGAGCTTGGCGATCTGGACCTGCGCTTCGTTCTTGTCGCGCGCGGCCCAGACGAGCGCGCTTTCTTCGGTTTTGCCGCCCGGCGCGGAGGCGATCGCGACGCCGCCGATCGAGAGCGCGCGGCGGGAGAGGATCTGGGTTTTTCCGGGAACACCGGCCGCGGAGACGGGTCGCACGCCGACGGTGGCGAGCGGGTCGTCCTTGCGGGCAGGTTTGCCGCCGGCGCCGTCGTTGTTGCCTTCGATGAAGTAGGTGACCCACGCAGCAAGCGAGCCGCCGGAGGGGCGTTCCGTCGCGGCCACGCGGGCGAGGTGTTCGCCGTCGTAGAGGGCCGTGACGCCGAGCGGGCGCGGCGGGGTGTCGTCGGGATCGCGCGAGGCCGGCGCGCGCCACGGGCTTTGCCGCACGGGCAAGCCGACCGCCGCGAGCGTCGCCGGGGAGCCCTCGTTCGCCGCGAGCGTGGTGCAAGCGCCTGCCTGGCAGGACAAACCTCGCGTGAGGTAGGGGATGCCGTCGCTCGTCGCGAAGGCCTCGGCGCGCACCGGCTCGGCGGCGCGGACCTGGAGGTCGGGGCCGAAGCGCACGAACGTGGGCCAGATCGGCGCGTCCTTGGGCAGCGGGCCCGGCTCGCTCGACGCGGGCGCGAGCGTGAGCGCGGCGAAGCCGTCGCCGTCGGCGATGATGTCGGGCGGGCCGCTCGCGCTGAACACGAGCGTGGTGCGCTCGGCGCCGAGCTTGCCGTCGGGGTCCATCGTGGCGAGGTGGATGAGGCGTCCATCGCGCGGCGATCGCAGGAGATCCTCCCACGCGAGCAGCGCGCGTTTGCCCGCGCCTCCGCCCGAGACGAGCGAGACGAGCGCCTGCTCGCCGACGGGCGTGGTGGCGCGCTTCGGAGGCGTGACGATCTTGCCGCCGGGCTCGACGGCCGCGACGTACACGCTGGAGTCGATGTTGCGCACGTCGGTCCAGCCGATGAGCGTGCGGCCGCCCGCGCGGCCCACGATGATGTCGTTCTGCGCCGTGGCCTCGGGGTTCACGACGACGGGCGCCGAGACCTTCCCGGTGAAATCGACGTCGGCGTAGAGCACGCGGCCCACGCGGCCTTGCTCGGCCTGGTTCTGCGCGCCGCCCGCGCCGGCGACGACGCTCGCGATCGCGGCGCCGCGATCGGTCGCGACGAGGTCCCAGCCGAGGGCGTCGTGGGCGAGGACGACGGCGGGGGAGGGGGTTTTTCCGGGCGTCACGGGCGCCGCGAGCACGTCGGAGTGATCGTCGCGAGGAACCTCCCAGACGACGAGCGCCGAGCTCGGACCCGCCACGATCTGGACCCAGCTCACCTCGTCGGCGGACTGCGCGATCGTGACGGGCGCGCCACGCGCGGCGCCCGTGGCGTCGAGCGAGAGCAGCTTCACCGCGGCGTTGCTCTTCATGCCCTCGACCCACGCGGCGAGGTAGCCGTCGCCGACGGCCTCGACCGTCGCGACGGGAATCTCCGCCGCGGCGGGTCCGATGTCGATGGGCTCGGCCGTCCTCGGCTTTCCATCCGGCCCGCAAAGGCGCGTGAAGAGCCGGCCGCGCGCGTCGTAAAAGACGAGCATGTCCTCGCCGCGTCGCGCGACGTACGGCGCCGCGTTCTCGTTGTCGAGCCGCGCGATCACGTACGAGGGCAAGAGCGCCGGGCCCGGGATCGCGGCGGCGGGCTTGGGGTTTGCCGTGGGGCGGAGCGTGGTCTTCGGGCGCGAGGTGCGGGACTGCTTCGGAGGCGCGCCGCCGCAACCCAGCACGAGCGACGAGAGAGCCACGAGCGAGAGGGCGAACCGAGCGCGTGCCGTCGAGCTTCGCATGGTCGGACCATGCCAGAGCCGATCGAGGCAGGCCAGCGCCGAAGGCCCGCTTTTCAGACCTGGAGCGGAATGACTCGAAAGGGTTAAACGCTCTTGTCGGGCCCCCGAAGCGTGGCCTCGATCGCGGGCGGTTTGTCGAGCAGCGGCGGGCCGGACACGGGGAGCCACACCTCGAAGACCGCGCCGCCCTTCATCGCCTCGCGGTACGTGATCTCGCCGCCGTGCTCGAACACGATGCGCTGGACGATCGCGAGGCCGAGGCCGGTCCCCTTCTCCTTCGTCGTCGCGTACGCCTCGAAGAGCCGCGGCACCATCTCCGCCGGTACGCCCGGGCCGTTGTCGCGCACGACGATGCGGACTTTGTTGTCCGGTTGTGGCCCGATCGTCACGAGCACACGCGGGTCCGGACGCACGGCGCTCGCCGCGTCGAGGCCGTTCTGGATCAGGTTGGTCAAGACCTGCACCATCTGATCCCGATCAGCCATCACGTTCGGGATCGGCTCGGACGAAAGGTCGACCCGCCGCGTCCCCGTGCGCTCGACGCCTTCGCCCGCCGAGGCGTGCAGCGTGACCACGCCCTTCGCCACGGAGACGAGATCGATCGGCGCGGGGTTCGGCGGGGGCAGGCGCGCGAAGCGGGTGAACTCCGTGACGATGTTCGCGATCCGGTGGACCTCTTGAAGGACCGTGACCGTCGCCTCCTCGAAGTACTCGTCGAAGGCTGGATCTTCGCGGGCACGGAGCCTGCGGAGCGTCTCGACGGCGGCACGGATCGGGGCGAGCGGGTTCTTGATCTCGTGCGCGATCTGCCGCGCGACCTCGCGTTGCGCGGCGATGCGTTCCGTCGCGGCGAGGCGCCTGCGGATCGCGGCGAGCTCGGCGATCGTGCGGTTCCAGGCGTCGGCGAGGTCCGAGAGCTCGCGGCCCCCGCGCCCCTTCACCGTGCGCGGCGCGCCGGCCACGACCTCGCGCGTCTCGCGGGCGAGCTCGACGAGCGGTCGCGAGAGGCTTCGCGCGAGGACGAACGCGATCGCGAGGCCGAGGACGAGCGCGACGGAGCCGGCGAAGAGCATCGCGCGATCGAGCTTCGCGAGCGCGCCGTGGAGCTTGTCACGCGTGGCGATGGCGACGACGCGCAGGCCCGGGACCTCGGCGACGTCGATCGGACGGACGACGGCGTCGCCCGTCCCCTTCGCGCGATCCGGCCCTTCGACGCGCAGCTCGACGCCGTGCGAGGCGCCGATGCGCTCGAGGATCTTGCCGACGCGGCGCGCGCCGACGAGCCCGACCTCGACGCCGCCGCCCGAGCGCGCGCAGTGCACTTCGAGCGAGGCCTCGCCGCCCTTCGGATCGGGGCGGAGACGCGGCGCGCCGCCCGCCGGCGATCGCAAAAGCTTCGCGAGCTCGGGGGCCTTCGTGCCCGTGAGCGAGACATCCGAGGCGGCCAGGATCAGGCCCTTGTCCGTGACGAGCACGAGGTCGTCGAGCCCGAGCGCGCGCGCTTGATCCGGAACGAAATGCCGCATCGAGATGCGCGCATCCGACTCGAGCGCGGACTCGTCCCCCCGCGCGCGTTCGAGCAAGAGGTGCGCTTTGTCCACGAACGTATCGTGCGCGCAGAGCGGCCCGAGCAAGCCTTCGAGCGCGCGCGCTTCCCTCGCGAGCTCGCGACGAACGCCCACCGCGGCGGCCTCGATCCGGTCCTCGAAATCGCTCTCGATGATCTGACGCGAGGCGTCGCGCAGCGACAGACCCACGAGCGCCGCGGCGAAGATGGCGACGAGGCCGAAGGCGAGGAGCAGCCGGGCAGCGAGGGTCACAGGCGACGAGGCGTTGAAAGGGCCCGCATCATAAGCGCACCGGCGCTCTCGCGCCGCAACGTCCCTTGCGAGCGAGACTTCGCGTGGGCGAAAAATTCTCCACCCACGCCGTAGGGTGTCCAGGCCTGCCGACGTTCACCGAGTTCGGGGTTCCGAACATCAGCACATGGAGGTTCTTCCATGAGGAGACTCGTCGGCTTGCTGCTTCTTTCCGGGATGCTTGTGGGATGCGGCACGTTCATCGGCTCGAACGACCGTGCCCCGACCCGCAGACCTCCGCATCGTCGCGGATACGACAAGCCCTTCGGGACGTCGCCGGACTACAGCACGCCGGCGAAAAACGGCGCGGGGCAGGGGGATTCTCGGCGGACGGGCGGCGAGGGGGCCGAGGGGAGGGGCGGGTCCTAGGCCTCGATCGCGAGGAAATGATCCCTCTCCTTGCACCCGAGGCCCCGGCGCTCTTAACCTCGGCGAGCGTTCGCGTGTCGGCTCGGGCCTGCCTCTCGGCCGGAGCATCGTCCGACCCGCGCCACCCGCAAGCCGCTTCAGACCATGAACTCAAGGCAGCTCGGCCCCCCCGCCGTCGTCCTCGTCGCCGCCGTTCTCTTCGGCATCGGAACCAAGTCCTTCCTCAAGGACTTCACGTCCGAGCTCTTCTACCTGATAGGCCTCGTCGCCGCGGGCGCGGTCTTCGTCGCCAGCGCGTCCCAGGGCGCGAACGTCAAGCTCGGCGGGCTTGTCGACGCGCTGAAAGCCGCAGCCCGCGGCAAGAAGCCGGCGCTGCCCGAAGGCGTGACCGGAGAGCTCGCGGACGTCTACGAGGAGATCCAGCGTCTCTCGAAGAAGACCGCGGAACTCAATGAAGAGGTCGCGAAGCTCGAGCAGAACGCAGGCACGAGCAGCGTGAACGTCGACGAGGTGATCGAAGCCCTCGGTCGCGCCGCGGCTGGCGAGCGTCTGCGCGCTCCGGCCGGCGCGAAGCCCGACATGGCGCGCATCTACGCGGAGCTCTCGGGCGTCTCCGAGGTGGTCCGCGACGCGACGAAGGATGCGGACAAGAAAGTCCAGTTCGCCGAGGAGCGCGCGAACGTCGCGGAGCAACGCGCCGGCAGCGCCGAGCAGCGCCTCCAGTCGCTCGAGGCGCGGATCTCGGCCGCCGAGTCGCGCGCGATCGCCGCGGAGCAAGGGCTCGCCGCCGCCGAGCAACGCGCGCAGACCGCCGAGCAGCGCGAGACCCAGCGCCGCAGCGAGCTCACCGAGACGCTCGCGAACGTCGAGGCCGACGTCATCGACGCGGTCCAGCGCGTCGCCGAGGGCGAGCGCGTTCGTCCCCCGCCCGGTGCGAAGCCGGAGGTGGCCCGCATCTTCATGGAGCTCGCGTCGATCGGCGATCGCCTGACCCAGGCCGAGCAGCGCGAGCAGAAGCGCCGCGCCGAGCTCGCCGAGGCGATGCAGATCCTCGAGGGCGAGATCGTCAACGCCGTGCAGCGCGCCGGCGAGGGCGAGCGTGTTCGTGCGCCGGTGGGCGCGAAGCCCGAGGTCGCGCGGATCTACATGGAGCTCGCGTCGATCGGCGAGCGTCTCGCGGGCTCGGAGCAGCGCGAGCAGAAGCGGCGCGCGGAGCTCGGCGAGGCCCTCGGCGTCATCGACGAGTACCTGCCGCGGCTCGGCGACGGCCTCGGCACCGTGCTCACCTCGGCCGAGCAGGCGACGGCGCACGCGCGCGACATCAACGCCTCCCTGTCGACCTTCTCGCAATCGATCGAGATGCTCGCGACGAGCGCCGAAGAAAGCTCGTCGAGCATCCTCGAGATGACGGCGACGAGCGACGAGGTCGCCGAGAACGTCGGTGAGCTCGCGGCGAGCGTGCGCGAGACGGTCTCCTCGATCGAGGAGATGGCCTACTCGATCCGCGAGGTCGCGAAGAACGTCGACGGCCTGTCGCTGACGGCCGAAGAGACGAGCTCCTCGATGAACCAGATGGACGTGTCCATCGACCAGGTTCAGTCGAACGCGAACGAGACGGCGCGTCTGTCCGAGGAGGTCGCCATGGACGCCGAGAAGGGCGCCGAGGCGATCCTGAAGACGATCAGCGAGATCTACCGCATCAAGGAGTCGAGCCAGGAGGC
This sequence comes from Polyangium jinanense, assembly GCF_028435265.1. GTDB lineage: Bacteria > Myxococcota_A > Polyangia > Polyangiales > Polyangiaceae > Polyangium > Polyangium jinanense. The sequence goes on from NZ_JAGTJK010000002.1 coordinate 671,391, forward strand.
CGTGAGCGTCATCTCGAACCTCGGCTTCCGCATCGAGGCGATCGGCCAGATCCTCGCCGTCATCGACGACGTCGCCGAGCAGACGAACCTGCTCGCGCTGAACGCCGCCATCCTCTCGGCCCAGGCCGGCGAGCACGGCAAGGGTTTTGCGGTCGTCGCCGACGAGATCAAAGAGCTCGCGGATCGCGCGGGCGGCAGCACCAAGGAGATCGCGGACCTCATCAAGACGATCCAGGCCGAGTCGAAGAACGCGATCGCCGCCGTCGAGCGCGGCGCGCACAACGTCGACCGCGGCGTGGAGGTCTCGAACGAGGCCGAGCGCGCGCTGAAGAAGATCCTCGACAGCTCGCAGAAGAGCACGAACATGGTGCGCGCCATCGCGCGCGCCACGGTCGAGCAGGCCAAGGGCTCGAAGCAGGTCACCGACGCGATCGGCCGCATCGCCGAGACCGTGCAGCAGATCGCCGCGGCCACGGCCGAGCAGGCGCGCGGCTCGGAGCTCATCATGAAGAGCGCCGAGAAGATGCGCACGATCACGCAGCACGTGGAGCGCTCGAGCCAGGAGCAAGCCCGCGGCGGTCGTCAGATGACGAGCTCGATCGAGCAGATCTCCGCGATGGTCAACAACCTGAACGCCTCGCAGCGCAACCAGAACCGCGGCTTCGAACAGCTCCTCGACGCCTCCAAGAAGATCGAGGAGGCGGCGCGTATTCAGGAGCAGACGATGCGCCAGCTCGGCAACGCCGTGGAGCGCGTGCGCCGGAGCATCGGCGCCTAGCGGCACGCGCGGCGAAGCCTTCCGCCGCGCGTTCGCCCGAGGATTCATGGCAGTCACGATCACGGTGCGGACGGGGGAAACGAGCGAGGAGCTCTCGCTCACCTTCGACATGCCGCGCGTGTTCATCGGCCGCGGCGAGGGCGCAGACCTCCGCCTCCCCGACCCCAGCGTCAGCCTCCGTCACGCCTCGATCCGGCAACGCGGCCACGAGTACGTGATCGTCGACGAGGGGAGCACGAACGGCACGGCCCTCGGCTCCGTGCTCCTGCCGCCGCAATCGCCACGCGTCCTCCGATCCGGAGAGCTCTTCCGCCTCGGCCGCGTGTGGCTCGAAGTGAAGATCGATCCGCTCGCGACCGCACGCGCGACGCCCGCGACGACGAAGGCGCTCGCACTCGAGCTCGTCACACGTGGGCCCGCCGCGCAGGGCGAGGACGCGGGCCCGAGGCTCGTCGTCGTCTCGGGGCCCGACGAAGGCAAGACGCTCGCGCTCACGGACGCGGGCAGGCGTTACGTGCTCGGCCGCGCGCGCGAGGTCGACCTCCCGCTCGACGATCCGGAGACCGCGTTCCGGCACGTCGAGGTGGGCCTCAAGGGCGAACACCTGCTCGTGCGGGACCTCGGCGCGAAGGCCGCGCTGCTCGAAGGCGCGCCGCTCGGCGCGACGGATGTCGCCTGGCGTGCCGGACAAACCCTCGCCATCGGCCGCAACGCCCTCGTGTTCGTGTATCCCGCGGCCGAGGCGCTCGCGGAGCTATCGCGGTGCGCGGACGAGCCGATGCGCCCCGAGGACGCGCCTCCGCCGCCTGTCGCGGAGGACGACACGCCTTCCGCGGCCGCCGCGCCCGAGCCCACGCCCGCCCCGGAGGACGCCTCGCGCCCGCTTCGGCCCGAGCGATCTGCCACGCCGGCGCCCGAGTCTGGCTGGAGCCTCACCGACGGTCTGGTGCTCGTCTTTGCGGCCTGCGTCCTCGTGCTCAGCGTCGTCGGGTTCTTCTGGTTGATCCGGCGTTAGGCGCTTGACGCCGCGACTCCGTGCGGGCCGGATGAAACGAGCGGCCGGACGGAGGTTTGGATGCAAGCGGTGTGGATGAGCCCGAGCGAGCGCGTGTGCAGCCCCGAGGAGCTGCGGGCCGAGGGGATCCTCGCCGAGGCGTTCGATCCACGGTCGATGCAGCCGTTCGTCGATCGCATCTGCGCCGAGCGTGGGTTCACCAAGCAGGATGACGTCCGGCTCAGCGTGGCGAATCCGCGCGACGAGGCGACCATCGCGCGTGAGATCGACGAGCATCTGCACCTCATCGCCGAGGTGCGGCTCTTCCTCGAAGGTGAGGGCGTCTACGACGTCCGCGCGACGGACGAGCGCTGGGTGCGGATCTGGGTCGGCCCTGGCGACGCGCTCGTGATCCCGGAGAAGCGTTATCACCGCTTCCTGCCGAGCGCGCAGACGTCGCTCCGCTACCTGCAGCCTTACGCGGAGCGCGGGGGCCTCTCGCCGCTGTATCGCGCGTCGAGCGAGGATACCCGCGCCGGCTAGTGCCGCGTCTTCTTCGTCTTCGCGACTTTTTTCGTCTTCGTCTTCTTCGGCCCGTTCGTGCCGCTGCGCGTGAGGCGACCTTTCGCCTCGGCCTTCGTCACCTTGCCACGGGCGCGTTTGTCTGGGCCGTTCGTCGACGCCGTGCGGCGGACCTTGCGGGGCCTCGCCTCGGACACGCCTTCCTCGTCCACCGCGATCACGCGCCTGCCGTAGATCGAGCGGCGCAGCACGGCGACGTCCTCGATCTGCACGAGCATCGTATCGCCGAGCTTGATCTGCTCGCCGCTGCGCGTGCCCGTCACGTAGAGGCCCGTCTCGTCGACCTCGTAGCCGTCGGGGCCGAGGGCATCGAGACGCACGAGCACGTCCACGAAGGGGTTGTCGATCGCCACGAACAGGCCCGTGCCCACGACGGCCGTCACCGTGCCTTCGTAGATCTCGCCGATGTGCGAGCGCATGTAGAGCGCGCGGTAGAGGTCGACGACCTCGCGCTCGATGTCCATCCCGCGCCGCTCGCAGTCGGACGCGGTCGACGCGGCGAGGCGCAGTTTTTCCTCGGCCTCGGGGCTCGTGTCGATCCGCTCTCTCTGGAGCAGCGCGCGCACCATCCGGTGCACGACGAGGTCCGGGTAGCGGCGGATCGGCGAGGTGAAGTGCAGGTACGCCGTCGACGCGAGGCCGAAGTGCCCGCCGTTGTTCACGTCGTAGACGGCCTGCTTCATCGCGCGGAGCAGCAGCGAGTGCAGCACCTGCTTCTGCGGGTGGTTCGCGATGCGCTTCAGGAACGTCGAGAGCTTCTTCGGATCCGAGGCGTCTTCGAGCTCGAAGCCCACGTCGAGCGTCTCGCACATCGTGACGAAGCGCTCGAGGCGCTCGGGGTTCGGCGGCGCGTGCACGCGGAAGATCCCCGGCACGTTGCGGGTCACGAGCTCGCGCGCGACCGTCTCGTTCGCGAGCAGCATCAGCTCCTCGATGAGCTCGTAGGCCTTCTTCACGCCCGGATCGTGGGCGCGCTTTTCCACGTCGAGCGGCGCGCCCGTTTCCAGATCGAGCACGACCTTCGCCTCGGGCAGATCAAAATCGAGTGCGCCGCGCCGCATGCGCCGCGCGCGGAGCAGCCGCGAGAGCTCCCACAACACCGCGAGGTCCTCGCGCATCGCTTCCGCGTCGGGGTTTGCCACCGCGTGCTTGGCGAGCCCGAGCGCGCGCGCCACGGACGGGTACGTGAGAGCCGCGCGCGAGCGCATGAAGCCTTCGAAGATACGCGCGTGCGTCACGGTCCCGGTCGGGTCGAGGTCGATCTCCACGCACAAGCACAGGCGCGTGACATTCGGCACGAGTGAGCACAGGTTCGAGGAGAGCGCGCGCGGCAGCATCGGGATCGCTCGATCCGGCAGATAGATCGAGTTGCCACGCGTCATCGCGCTCTCGTCGAGCGCGGTCCCGAGCCGCACGTAGTGCGACACGTCGGCGATCGCGATCCACGCCCGATACGAGCCGTCTTCCTTCCGCACGGCCCAGACCGCGTCGTCGTGATCACGCGCGTCTTCCGGGTCGATCGTCGGCAGCGGCAGGTGCGTCAGGTCCTCGCGGCCGGCGAGCGCCTCGTGCGGCACCTCGTCGCCGTACGCCTCCGCTTCCGCGATCGCCTCGGCCGGATGCTCCTCCTCGATCGCCTCGCGCACGAGCACCTTGGCGACCTCGACGTTCGGATCACCGGGCACGCCGAGCACGGCTTCGAGCACGCCCTCGGGGTTCTCGTCGGGCAGCTCCGGGAAGCGCGTGATCGTGGCGACGGCGGCGAGCCCGTCTTCGAGCTTCGTGCGCGGCTCGGATTTCAGGACGATCGGGCCACGCAGCCGCGAATCGTCCGGCTCGATCCACACGCTGCGCCCGCGCTTGCGCAAGACGCCCGCGACGCGCGTCGTCTTGCGTTTCACGACGCGCACCACCTCGCCCTCGATGCCTCGGCGCGACGTCGTCACCACGCGGATCGCCACGGTGTCGCCGTGCAGCGCGCCGGCCATCGCCTCGGGCGGCACGTACACGTCGTCGGGCAGATCGAGCACCGTGACGAACCCGAAGCCGCGCGGGTTCACGTTCAGCGTCCCCTCGTACTCCTTGGCGCGCCGCTCCTCGCGGGCGCGTGCGAGGCGGAAGCGCTGGCCTGGCAAGGCCACGACACTTCCGTCCCAGCAGAGGTCGTCGAGCACGCGCCGCAGCGGCTCGTAGGCGCCTTCCGTGAGGCCGAGCCGGCTGGCGATCTCGTGGATGTGCAGGGGGCGACTGTGCTCGGCGAGCACATCGGCGATGGTTACGCGGCCGATCGACGTCATGGGTCGTGGAGCCCGGAGGCCGGACTTCCCCTCCTGTTCGCGTTTTTGGGCACGCGCTGGGCGGTTTCCTAGCATGTCCCGAACCAAAGCCGGCTGCGAAAGGACGGCGCTTGTGCGAAACATGAGCCGATGCGCACCTTGCCCGTCCTCTTGCTCCGTTTGCCTCTGCTCGTCGCGATCGCCGCTTCCGCCGCGCTCGTCGTCGAGTACACGAACGCGGGCGATCCCGCGTTCTGCGGCGTGACGTCGGGCTGCTTCGCGGTGCGCATGTCCCCCTGGTCGCGCCTGTTCGGCCTCGCCCCGCTGCCGAGCCTCGGCCTCGCGGCCTACGCGCTTCTCTTCGGGCTGACCCTCGTCGCTCGGCGCAAATCGCAGCACGTGCTCGTCGCGTCGCTCGCCGTGCCCGGTGGCCTCTTCGCGGCCTTCCTCCTGTGGCTGCAAAAGACCGAAATCGGCGCGTTCTGCGCGTGGTGTGTCGCCGTCGACCTCTCCGCGATCGTCGCGGCGTTGGCCTCGGTGTGGGTCGCTCTCCGCGCGTGGAAGGACGAGGGCAGCGTCCTCTTGCCGCAACGCAGGTCCGTCACGACGGCCTGGGTCACGGCCGCGATGCTCGCGGTGCTCGTGCCCTTCGTCTGGGGTCGATACCCCGTCGAGCCGCCGCTGCCCGCGGCCATCCAGACCGCGAGCACGCCGGGCAAGGTCACGATCATCGGGTTCACCGACTTCGAGTGCCCCTTCTGCCGGCGCATGCACCCCGTGCTGCACGGCGTCGTCGAGAAGTACGGCGACCGCGTGACGCTCGTGCGCAAGATGATGCCGCTCTCGGGCCACCCGGGCGCCGAGCCCGCGGCGCTCGCCTACCTCTGCACGCCTCTCCCGAAGCGCGAGATCGTCGCCGACGAGCTCTACGCGGCCGAGCCCGAAGAACTCACGCACGAAAAGATCCCGAAGCTCCTCGCGCAGAAGGCGGGCCTCGACGCGGACGTCCTCGCGGGCTGCATGAAGGCGCCGGAGACGAGGGCCGAACTAGAGCGGGACAAAAAACTCTTCGAGGACCTCGGCGGCCGTGGTTTGCCGTTCACGTTCGTCGGCAAGCGCGTGGTGCTCGGGTTCAACCCGGACCGCGTCGAGATGGCCATGACGCAGGAGCTCGGGGGTCCGCGCTTGTCGCTGCCGCTCTGGGGCATGTTCGTCGTGCTCGGCGTGGCGTTCCTACTCGCGGTGCTCGTCACGCTGATGACGCCGGTGGGCGACCCGGACGGAGACGCGCCGCGCAAGGACCGCTCGCCCTCCGCGTGACCCTTGCTGGCCGGGCGGATCGGCCTCCCCTCGCGGCGCCGTCCGTGTAACACTTCACCATGGATACAGATACAGCGACCGGCGGCGTAAGTACGCTGCCGCTCGAGTTCTTCCAGCAGCTTCCGAAGACGGACCTTCACGTCCATCTCGACGGCTCGCTGCGACTCGAGACGATCATCGACCTCGCGAAGAAACACGGCGTCGAGATGCCGTCGTACGAACCGGCCGAGCTCCGGCGCGCGATGCGGCTCGGCCAGAACACGGGTTCGCTCGTCGAGTACCTCAAGGCCTTCGACGTCACGCTGCGCGTCCTGCAGACCGAGGACGCGCTCTTCCGCTGCGCTTACGAGCTCGCCGAGGACGCGGCGCGCGAGAACGTCCGCTACATGGAGGTTCGTTACGCGCCGATGCTCCACACGCGGCTCGGGCTCAAGCTCACGAGCGTCGTCGAGGCGGTGCTCGCGGGCCTGCGCGCCGCGCACGACAACCTCGGCATCGAGAGCGCGGTCATCGTGTGCGGCATCCGCAACATCTCGCCGCACTCCTCGCTGGAGATGGCCGAGCTCGCGGTGGCGTACAAGAACCGCGGCGTCGTCGGCTTCGACCTCGCCGGCGCCGAGTACGACAACCCCGCCAAGCACCACAAGGCCGCCTTCCAGCTCGTCCGCGACAACAACATCAACTGCACGATCCACGCGGGCGAGGCGTACGGGCCCGAGTCGATCGCGCAGGCGATCCACGTCTGCGGCGCGCATCGCATCGGCCACGGCTGCCGCCTGCGCGAAAACGGCGACCTTTTGCATTACGTGAACGACCACCGCATCCCGCTCGAAGCCTGCCCGTCGTCGAACGTGCAGACCGGCGCGGTGCGTGATCTCGCGTCGCACCCGCTGAAGCTCTATTACAACCTGGGCCTGCGCGTCACGGTCAACACGGACAACCGGCTCGTCACGGACACGACGGTGTCGAACGAGCTCTGGCTCTGCCACACGAAGATGGGCATGTCGCTGAAGGACATCAAGACGATCCTCGTCTCGGGGTTCAAGAGCGCGTTCATGCCGTTCCACATCAAGCAGTCGTATCTCCGGCGCGTGACCGAGGAGCTCGAGCGGTTCCAGCCGGATGGGCGCATCCTGCCGGCGCGCAAGCCCGAGTCGTCGCGGAGCGAGCAGGAGACGTGGCTGCCGCGCGGCGTGCTGCCGCCGGTGAGCTTCGACGTGCAGAAGCCCGCGAGCGACGTTTCTCCGGTGCACGCCGCCGTCGAGCGCGCCATCGAGGACGGCGCGAACTGACACCCCGATCCGCGCGGACCGTACACACGGCCCGCGCGGCGTCTTTCGCCTGCTCTCCCCTCCAAACCATCTCCGCGGATTGCGCCGTCCGACCCAGGAGCGCCCAAACATTCGCCGTTCGCGGCGGACGGGCGCTGTTCGGCCATGGGACGAGCAGGCGAGCGACAGCGCGGGGAGGGTCTGGCGCCGGAACGATCCTGGCGCGTTGCCTGCGGGCCCTCGGGGACGGAACAACGGTGGGACCCTGACGCGGCCCCGGGTTGTTTCCGGGAAACACGGCGCGGACGTCGCGTCGCCCCGGGGTTGTTTCGGGCGAAAACGGCCGGTGGGCAGGGCTCACGGGAGTGGTCGGGCGGCCGAACAGGGGGCGGCGTCCGCGACGGCATTGGCTTCGGGCGGGGACCGAGGACGAGCGGCCGGCTTGGAAAGCGGTCACGCGGGACCGGCGAGGGTCGACGTAGATCCCGAGGTCGTTTGGTTGGCAGGACAGGCGCCGGTTTTTTCCGCGGCGCTTGTTTGGGCGATTCGAGGGAGCACCGTCCCTCCGCCGCACCATTGGCGCGCTACGTTCGGGCCTTTGCCTTGAGCGCGGCGGCCTTTTCGAGCAGGGCTTTGGCCTGCGCCTCGAGCTCCTCGACCGCTTGCACCTGGGCCAGGCGCTCCTCGGCGGCGCGGGCTTCGGCCTCGGCTTCTGCTTCGAGTTTCGCGAGGAGCGCCTGCCGCTCTTCGAGCTGGGCCTGAAGCTCCTCGATCGACGTCTTGACCTCGTCGATCGTCTCCTCCTCGTCCCGCGGCGACTCGCTATAGAAGAAGCCATCGGCGAAATCCCGCGGCAGAGCGAGGTTCTCGAATGGCAGCTTGCCGAGCCCGCCATGCGCCTCCTTGCGGGCGGCATTGACCTTGTCGAGGAACTGCTTGCGCGTGCCGACGTCGCGGAAGTCGCGATTGGTCGATTGCGCATGCTTGCGTTGGTTTTCGGCGTCCTGGCCCGCGGCGATGAGCGTCTCGGCCTCGGGCGCAAGGGCGACGAGCGCCGGCACGCCGCATTTCGCGAGCGTCTCGGCCCAATCGCTCATGAGCTCGAGTTGCCCACCGAGTACCGGCCGCCGGAACTTCGCGAGCGGCTTGTTCTTGAAGAGCGCGGAGCGTAGCTGCTTGCGCGAATGGCCGCTGGTCGACTCGTCCGTGATGCGGGAGACGCGGCCGGCGAAAGCATCGAGCCCCTCGTCGGCCTTGTTGACGCTGGCCTGCGCCTGCGCCAGCGAATCGAGGATATCGATTTCCTCGAGGAGGATGAGCTTCCATTCGTCGCGAAGCGCCTGGAAGACCGGCACATAACCTGCCGCGAGCGGCTCCTGCTTGGCGCGGGAGAGGGTGTATTGCAGCTCCCGGAGGAGCGTGAAAAGGCCAATACGATAGGCGAGGATGCGAGCGGACATGGCGGGACGGTAACCGAGGCTACGGGGGAGGTGTCAAGAGGATTTGTGCGGATGGGTACCGGAAGGGCGCGGGCCCGCGGCGTCGTGTCGTATGCTCATGGCTCGGATGGCTGCCCGCCGATGGGGGTGAGGGCTGGTCCATTCCGAGAGACAGGAGCGGTCCATGCGACGATCGACTCGATTGGCTCGCCTTTGGCATTTCCTCGTCACGGCGCTTGTCCTGTGCTTCGTTTTGATTTTGACCGGATGCGCCTCCTCGCGCGATCCCACGATGGCGCGGATCTTCGAGGCGCCGAACGTCGTCCACGTCTGCGTACGTCCGCCGAACGTGGCGAAAGACAAGCGAATCTGGGGGGTCACCACCGATGGCACGCCCTTCTTCGGGGCCCGGGAGGTGGACCGCGCGAGAAGCAATGGCAGCCCCATCTTCGTTTTCGACGAGAGCTCGCCTCCCGCGAGCGCGAAACTCCTGCCGATTCCGTACAACACGCTCGAATGTCCGGCGCGGACTCCGCCGCCGAAGCCGCGCGTCGCCGCGGCGAAGGTCGACAGCAAAAAGAAGGACGAGGCCAAACAGGTCGAGCGACCGAAGCCGCTGCCGCGACCGATCGCGAGGTCGTCGGAGGAGCAGCGGTGCGCAGCGTATCGGGAGCCGGGCCAGACGCGGAGACGGAGCGGGACGGGCGCGGGTGCCTGTACGAGGTTGCTCGTCAAGTGGCGCTGCGCGAAGCAGGCTGTCGCGGACAAACAGCCGCCCGCGGCCGAGCCTTGCCCATTCCAGGAGCCCGAGCCGGCCGAGCCGAGAGAGTTGCCGGAGAGCGCGGCCCAGGCGTATGAGGACTGGGGACTCAGCCGTGCGGATACCTCCGCGCTCGCGAAAGACCGGGCCAGGGAGTGCCTCGAGGGGCTTTGCCATGCCCGGCATCCGAACTTTGTTCCGAAGTCCAAGAAGAAGCCCGCCGAGACGCACAACGGGCAATCGTTGTCAACGGGCAGCGGGAGCGGTGGGGGAGCGAGCGCGCCACAGGCCGCGCCGAAGACGACGACGGTCAAGACGACGACGAAGCCGGTCTCGAAGCCGAACGGCGCGGCGTCGGGGCAGGCGGGGTCGAGCGGAGGGAAGACGGCGGGAAGTGGAGGCGGTACGGTTGTTCCGGAGGGCAGGAGAATTCCTAACGATGAGCTCAAAGCGCCGCCGGCAAAACGTGGAAAAGCACCAACAGGAAGCGATGGGCATCCGGTTGAGTTGCACCACCGCGGGCAGAAACCGGATAGCCCTCTGGACGAAATGACTCGCACCGAGCACCGTGGCAAAGGGAACTTCTCGGAAAATCACTCGAATACCGGGCAAGAGCCCAGCAAAATTGATAGAAGGACCTGGAAAGAGCAGCAGCGGCGGTACTGGACGAAGGAGCACGACCGTGGGCGATTCGACGGCAAAAAGCAATGAGGTTCTCTTGCGCTTCGATCATCCGGATGGAAGCCTTGCGGTCGTCTTGGATGATGACAATCGAGTGGCGTACGCATACCTCCTTGAAGACGAGGAGGTCGTGGGCGATGTATGGCTTTATAATGTCATGGAGTCACCCGACACAGTCAATTGGGAGGACCCCAGTCCGATGCCCTTCCTCAATCCGAGAGACTACTGCAAATCCGAGAAGGTGCGTCGGTTGACCCCGCAGTCTGCTGTCCAGTGTGCATGGTTCGACGCGGGGGTTGAAGTAAGTATCGATGGCATACTATGGGCTCGGATCGAGCGCGGTTCGAAGCCGGGTTGGTCGCGTCTCGCGGCGCAACCCGGGCCGCTCGCCATCCCGTTGGAAGCACGTATGCCTAGCCGATAAGCCCCCAGGGCATCGTTTCCCGCTGGAGGACGGAAATCGACGCGAGCCGGTCGATTCCTTCGATCCAAATGTCTCGCCCGATCATGTAGGGGGACATGGCGCGCGCTACGATTCCCTCTCCGCTCACGACTGAACTGGTCGCGCTTCGTTCCCAGGTGGCAGGTATTCTGCAACGCCAGGCGGACACCCTCGCGACGGACAGGATGCAGGAGCTCATGCTGCGGGGATTCGCGGCGCTCTCCGGCTACACGTCCCACCCCGACGGGGTGCGTCCCTGGCTGTTCGGCATCGCCAAGAACCTACGGAGCGAGGAAAAGCGCCGGGCGCGGCGCGAGCGCGAGCATTTCTGTCCGGACCTCGGGGACGCCGAGCGCACGGCAATGCCCGACGTGTCGCCCGAGGAGGACGCTTTTCGTTCCGAGGCCCGCCGCGCGCTCCTATCGGCGCTGAAGACGCTCTCGCCGGAGCAGCTCGCCGTGCTCGTCCTCGTCGACCTCGCCGAGTGCTCGTGCTCGGAGGCGGCCGAGTTGCTCGACAGCCCGCTCGGCACCGTCAAGTCGAGGCTCCTCGCGGCGCGCACGAACATGCAGCGCGCCCGTTCGTTCCTTCGACGATATCGCCTCCGCCCGCGCCTGGTTCGACGAGCTCCAGTGGAATCACGCCTGACCGATCCATCCGCGACTTCTTGAACCGTCGTTGACGGCGGCCGAATGTCCCCGCATCGTCTGACCCTTGCTCGGATGGCTGCCCGCCGATGGGGGTGAGGGCTGGTCCATTCCGAGAGACAGGAGCGGTCCATGCGACGATCGACTCGATTGGCTCGCCTTTTCCTCGTCACGGCGTTCGCCGTTCTGTGGTTCGTTTTGATTTTGTCCGGATGCGCCTCCTCGCGTGATCCCACGATGGCCCGGATCTTCGAGGCGCCGAACGTCGTCCACGTCTGCGTACGTCCGCCGAACGTACCGAACGACAAGCGAATTTGGGGGGTCACCTCCGACGGCGCGCCCTTCTTCGGGGTCCGGGAGGTGGACCTCGCGAGAGACAATGGCAGCCCCGTGTTCGTATTCAATGCGGACTCGCCTCCAGAGAGCGCGCGGCTCTTACCGATTCCGTACAACAAGCTCGAATGCCCCGCGCGGACCCCGCCGCCAAAGCCCCGCGTCGCCGCGGCGACGGAGGAGGCCAAAGAGGCAGAAAAGAAGAAGGACGAGATCCAAAAGGCCGAGCAGCCGAAGCCGCTGCCGCGGCCGATCGCGAGGTCGCCGGAGCCGCAGCGGTGCACGGCGTATCGGGAGCCAGGCCAGACGAGGAGACGGAGCGGGACGGGCGCGGGTGCCTGTACGAGGTTGCTCGTCAAGTGGCGCTGCGCGAAGCAGGCTGTCGCGGACAAACGGCCGCCCGCGGCCGAGCCTTGCCCCGTCCTGGAGCCCGAGCGGGCTGAGCCGAGGGAGTTGCCGGAGAGCGCGGCCCAGGCGTATGAGGACTGGGACTCAGCCGTGCGGACACCTCCGCGCTCGCGAAAGACCGAGCCAGGGAGTGCCTCGAGGGGCTTTGCCATGCCCGGCATCCGAACTTCGTTCCGAAGTCCAAGAAGAAGCCCGCCGAGACGCACAACGGGCAGTCGTTGTCGACGGGGAGCGGCAGCGGTGGGGGAGCGAGCGCGCCACAGGCCGCGCCGAAGACGACGACGGTCAAGACGACCACGAAGCCCGTCTCGAAGCCGAACGGCGCGGCGGCGGAGCAGGCGTCAGCGGCGGGCAGCCCAGATACAGCCGCGGCGACGAACGGAAAGCGCGTGCCGAATCCGAACGGCAAGAAGGGCGGGAAGGCGCATCAGAACAAGGTGGCAGAGGTCGCGGCCGACATCGAGAAGCGCGGCCTCGAGCCGGTGAAGGAACATCCCGTCGACACCCCGGGCGGCGCGAAGAAGAGACGCTACGTGGACGTCGCCGGGCTGGATGAAAACAAGAAGCCTGTTGAGTTCCACCAGGTCGGAAAACAAACCAAGGACGGGCGGCCGGTGGCGCGAGAACGGAAAGCTATGGACGATGTGGAGCGCGCGAAGGGTGAGCGGCCGACGTTCCACCCGTACAATAAGGAGAAGTGACGAGAGCCATGGGACACCAGTCGACCTTCTACATCACGCCCAAGGATGAGGCGGACCTGGAGCAGCGGCTCCGGGAGCGGACGGACCTCGTCATCCTCCACTCTCGGTCGCCCACCGCCTCGCCGCGCATGGTGGACACGTTGAGCTTCTTCGAGAACGGAAAGCCGTGGTACTTCCTGTACCTCGCACGGCCCGAGGACCTGAACGCGGTCGTCATGCGCCACGTACCCGAGCAGGGGTATTGGAGGCTGCAGGACAGCCCATCGCCGGTGGTCGAGCTCCTTCGCTGCCGGTTGGACGGGAAGACCCTGTCGGAAGGACGCGTGTACTACGTCGACAAGTTCTTGGGTCCCGACAAGGACTGGGTGGAGAAGAGCGAGGCATTCCGGAAGTGGGCCAGGATGGTGCATACGACCATCAAGAAATCGTTGAAGCGCCGTGATTCGAAGTATGTCGACTACATCGGCGAGGACGCCCAGGCGTGGGTCGACGCCGGAGGACAGCTCGTGACTGGCGACGGGCGGCCCGTCACCTGGTAGCGGGCGGCCTGTAGACGGAGCCCAAGCCCTCCTCGCGTCGAGCGTCGTGCCGGTTGTCGCTGCGCCAAACGCTAGGGCGGCGACCGGCACGTGCGCAGAGGATGGAGCCACCTCGCTCCCTTTCGGCGGGGGCTGATTGCGGCGGCGAGCCTTGCGCGCAGTCCGTGTGGTCCTGGCCGCTCCCCGGACCGACGAGTGAATCCTGCCCGTCGATCACGAAGCCTGCCACCTCCACGACCACGACCGATTGGAAGTGGATTGGCCTCGCCTGCGAGGCGAAGGAGCGCGAGGGCACGTGCGAGACGTCCACGCACCGATGCTTGTACGATCTGCCGTACCCGTTCCTCCAGTGCGTCGCGCTCCGGGGGAAACACGACAAGTGTCCTGGCAATTACGACCGCTACGACCCCATCCACCTCTACGCGGAGCAGCCGGTCGACACGCGTGGCTGCACCTCGCCTACATGCCCGGCCTCTGCCTCGCGACGCGCGGGGAGCCCACGGGCGCGGCCTCGGAAGATCCCGCAGACGTCGTCACGTTCTGCTGCCTCGCGCCGTGTTCGGCCTCGGGCGGGTTTTCCGCGAAACGAAACGGCCCGCAGGGGAGGGCGATGGGGGCGGAGCGCGTCTGGGCAAGCACCTCTCGCCTCCATCGTCCTCTCCTGCGGGTCGTTTGTCCCTGATGTGCGCTTTTGAAAAAAGGAGAGCGCGACCATTGACCGGAGTGCCGAAAAGGCGGTTTTTCTCGGCCCGTCTCCCGGAGACCGGGTGGGTGACTCGAGTTCGTGGATCCGGTGTAGCCGCGCTCTCCGACACCTAGTTTGTCCAAGAACGGGTGTTCCGTCAAGCCAAACGTTTCTCGACCCGCAGAAGAGGGCGATGGGGGCGCGCGCATCTGGGCAAGCACCTCTCGCCTCCATCGTCCTCTCCTGCAGGTCGGATCCGTGACTTCCTGGAGGGAAACGGTACGACCTGTCGACGGACCCCCCTGACACGCTCTACCATCGCGTTCGTGTCCGGCTCCCCGCACCCTCCTCGCCCCACGCCTCTCATCAAGACACGGAAGATCGAGCGCCGCGTCGTCCTCGCAGTGCTCGTGACCGCCGTCATCCCGCTCGTCGCCGCGCTGCTCATGGCCCGGGCCATGGTGGCGCGTGTCAGCGCGACCGCGTTTCAGCCGGAGTTCGGCGCGCACCTCGACCGGGCCCTCGGCGTGTATGCCGACCTCGCGAAGACGATCAAGCAAGGCATGCGGTACGAGGCCGACGCCATTGCGATGCGGCCCGAGCTCTCCCGCGTGGCGAAGGCGGGGGAGGGGGATCGGGTCTCGGCCGAGCTCGCGCGGGAGTTTTCCGCACATCCCTCGCTCGTCTCCCTGAAAATCGAGGATGCGTCGGGTGCGGTCCTCGGCAAACACGAGCGCGAGCGGCCCGTGGATCCGGCCGTGGAGCGCACCCTGCTCGTGCGCAGGCCGCTCGGCGAGGCCTCCGAGGACGATGGCCCCTTCCTCGTCGCCACGTTCGCCGCGCCAAACGCGCGGTTCGCCGAGATGGAGTCCGCGCAGGAGTTCGTTCAGGCATACCATCAGATCGAACGGCATCACCGCGAGGAGTACGTCGACCGGACGTACACGCGGGCGTTTGGCCTCCTGTTCGGGCTTTTGATCTTGCTCGCGGCGCTCGCCGGAATCGTGGTGGCACGGCCCGTCACGCGGCGGATCGCCGAGCTCGCGGCGGCGACGCGTCCCGTGGCGGCGGGTGATTTGACGGTGCGGGTCACGGTGACGGGGGACGACGAGGTCGGCGACCTCGGGCGGGCGTTCAATCGAATGCTCGAGGAGCTCGACGAGAGCCGCGCCCGGATCGAGTTCCTCCGGCGCATGAGCGAATGGCAGAAGATGGCGCGGCACCTCGCGCACGAAATCAAGAATCCGCTCACGCCGATCCAGCTCGCCGTGCAGGAATGCCATCGCCGGTATGCCGGCGACGATCCCGATTATCAGCGTATCGTGCAAACCACGCTGGAGGTCGTCGAGGAGGAGGTGGGCACGCTCCGCCGCCTCGTCGGCGAGTTCTCGAGCTTCGCGCGGCTGCCGCGGGCAGAGCTCGCGTCCGTCGACCTCGGGGCCTTTTTGCGCGAGCAGCGGGACCATTTCTCGGCCCGGACGGAGGGCCCCATGAGCTCCGACGAAGAGGCGCTGCTCTCGCGGATCGATCTGCGCTTCGACGTGCCCGAGGGCGCGATGCCCGCGGTCCTCGATCGGGAAATGCTCCACCGCGTGCTCACGAATGTCGTGCAGAATGCGGCGCAGGCGCTCCGCGATGCGCGCAAGCGCGCCGGAAAGAGCGAGGGGACCTGGGGGCGCGTCATGGTCTCGGCGCGGACCGTGGGCGGCTCGTACGTCGTCGACGTGGACGACGATGGCCCGGGCATTGCGGCCGAGGTGCGCGACGTGCTCTTCGATCCTTACGTGACGACGAAGCGCGACGGCACGGGGCTCGGGCTTACCATCGTGAAGAAAGTCGTCGTCGATCACGGCGGCATCATCGAGGCCACGACCTCACCGCTCGGGGGCGCGCGGTTTCGGATTCGGCTGCCCCGCGCGGACAGCGCCGAGGCGCGCGCTGCCGTCGAGCGCTCTCTCGCGGCGGATGACGAAGAGGCGGTGCGATCGTCCTCCGCCGGTGCGTAGCGTCGTGCACGACGGCAACACCCTACGTGGCACGACCGCTGCAATGGTCACCCGTTCATGGCGCCCTGGCTCCGTATCGTTCTCTGGGTGGTGGCGATCGTGGCGCCCGGTGGATTCGCGCTCTTGCCCTTCCTCGCGGGTGAACACGTCAAGCGGAGGCGCGACGAGCAGTCGCGCGCCCTTGCCACCTCTTCGGTGAAGGCGGGGCGGTAGCGCGAGGTCCGCCTGGGACGGCATCCGGGCGAGCTCGACTTTTTGCGTCAATTCTGCGGTCGAGTTTGGCGGGCCGAGCATCGAAGAATGGGCGTCGGGCCATTGCTCCTAGCTTGACGAAGAGGACCGATGAACAACGAGGCAGGGACCAAGACGCGTTCGCCGCTCCGCACGTTGCGCCTGGGCACGGTGACGGCGGGATCGGCCGAGACGGCGCAGCCCGTGTCCGAACGGTACGGGCCTCGATCCGTAATGCGCCCAATGGCGCCGGATTACTTCTCGATTCCGCCGGAGCCCTCGGGCGTGGTCCAGGCGCTCTCCGCGGAGCCGCGCTCGGGCCCCGGGAGCCGGAAATTTCGGACACCGCTGGACGAGGTGAGCGAACTCATCCGTAAAATGGAGATTCGCGAGCTCGGGGATGTTCTCCTCTATGCGCAACGATTGCTCGCAGCGCGCGGCAAGGCGCCCGACCCGGACGTGATTTCCGCGGTCCTCGCGGCCATGGGCCGACTGTACGCGGCCTATCGCAATGCACCCGGCGTGCCCGTGCCGATTCTGCGTGGGGCGCTCCCGGACATCCCCCGCAAGACGCTCGACGACGCGCTGCTCGAAGCGGAGGCGCGGCGCATGCTCCGGCTCGTCGTGGTCTCGCCGCTCACGCCGTTCGTCGAGCGGGCGGCGGGCCTTCACGATCCGCGGCGCGGGCTTCTGTATTTCGTGTCGGCGCCGGACGGCACGCCGCGCGAGCCCGAGCCCATGCGAAAGCGTTGAATCGGGCCGCGCCCGATCCTCAGCCGAGGGCGGCGAGCACCTCGTCCGAGGCGCGCTCGCCGGCTTCGACGGCGCCTTCCATGTAACCGGTCCACACGCGCGCCGTCTCCGTCCCGGCCCAATGCACGCGGCCCACGGGCGCGCGCAAAGCCGAAGCGTGCGCGGTGAGCACGCCCGGGCCGAGGACCATCGAATAGCAACCACGCGACCAGCGCTCGGCGGGCCAGTCTTGATCGACGTAATCGATCGGCGCGGCCGCGCTCGGGCCGAAGAAACGCGTGAACGAATCGACGGCGGCCTTTTTCCGCTCCTCGGGGCTTTTTCCGCTCATGGCGCGCGCGTCCTTGCCCATGAAGAATCCGACGAGCGCGCCGTGCGAGCCGTCCTCGGGAGAATCGTCGAACACGAGTTTCACCGACCCCACGTCGGAGAGCGCTTCCCCCGAATATCCAGCTTGCCGCCAAAACGGTGACGCGTAGGTCGCGACGCACTTGATCACGCTGCCCATCGGCGACCGCTGCGTGAGCTGGTCCCGCGACGCGGGCAGGCCCGGCTCGTAATCGATCCGCCCTGCGAGCGCCGGCGGCACGGCCACGATCACCCGCTTGCACCGCCATGTCCCCGCGTCCGAGGTCACGGTCACGCCGTCCGCGTCCTGCGCGATGCGCCGCACCGGCGCGCCGAGGACCACCCGCTCCTCGCCGAGGGCGCGCGCGAGCCGCTTCGAGACCTCCTGAAAGCCCTCCGCGAGGCGCGTCTCCTGCGCACCATTCACGATCTCCGTCAGGCGCATGAGCCCGCCGCCCTGACGCAGGTAATACAGGAAAAACAGGAGGGACAGCTCGGACGGCTCCGCCGCGAAGACGGCCCGCACTGCCGTGTCGAGCATCGCTTTGGCGCCGCGGGTCTTCACGTTTTTGCGTTTCCACGCCTCGACCGTGGTCCCGTCCCATTCGAAGGCTTTCGCGGCCGAAAGCGGATCCTCGATCGGGACCTCCTTCACGAGCGTCTCGATGCGCTGGATCGTGATTCCGAGGTCGACGGCGCCGATCAAGGACAGGCTCGGGATCGACGTCTTGTACGTCGTCAGCGTCCCGCCGAGCGACAGCACCTTCTTGCCGTCGTACCATTGCTTGAACGTCGACAAACCGAGCTCGGCGACGAGCTTCGTCATCCGGTCCTGCGTGGGGCCGATCCATTGCGCGCCGAGGTCCACGCGGTCGCCCTGCGCCGTCGTGTGGCTCAGGGTCCGGCCGCCGACCCGGTCTCGCGCCTCCAGCACCACGACCGAGACGCCCGCGGCCGCGAGCCGCCGGGCCGCCACGAGGCCACTGAGCCCCGCGCCCACGACCACCACGGACGCCTCGCGTGGCGCTCCTTGCCCAATTTCTTCCATCGCGGGGGCAGGATACCGCTGTTCGGGCCGGTCGTGTGCTCCGATTACGTGCGGGGCGCGAGCAGCGCGCGGACCTTCGAAAGGATCGCGACATCCGCCGGCGGGAAGAGCTCGTCCTGCAGATCTTCGGGCCCGGCCCACTTCACGTCCGCGACGTCGAGCGCCTGCGGATCGGGCGATCCGACCACGCGCGTCACCGCAAAAAACAGGAGCAGCACGGACTTTTCCGGGTATCGATGGAACGTCACCTCGACGGGATCGCCGACCGAGACCTCCATCCCGATCTCCTCGCGCAGCTCACGCACGAGGGCCGCGCGCGGATCCTCGCCGGGCTCGACCTTGCCGCCGGGGAACTCCCAGGCGCCGGCGAGGTGCGTGCCGCGCTTGCGCTGGGTGAGCAGGACGCGCCCCTCCTCGACGAGGACGGCGGCGGAGACGAGGACGGGCGGACGCAGCGAATCGGTCATGACGGCGACGAACCCTAGCACCTCGCCCCAAGCTGTGACATTCCGCCGGCATGCCCATCACCTACAGCCAGGCAGGCGTGGACATCGACCGCGGCGACGCCCTCGTCGAGCGCATCAAGAAGCTCGCGCGCCCGACGCGCATCCCCGAGGTCGTCGCCGACGTCGGCGGCTTCGCGGGCCTCTGCGCCCTGCCGAGCGGGCTCGTCGACCCGATCCTCGTGAGCGGCACCGACGGCGTCGGCACGAAGCTCAAGGTCGCCTTCGCCGCGAACGTGCACGACACCGTGGGTCAGGACCTCGTGGCGATGTGTGTGAACGACGTGATCACCGTCGGCGCGCGTCCCCTGTTTTTCCTGGACTATTTCGCGACCGGCACGCTCGAGCTCGACGTGGGCGAGGCCGTCGTGCGGGGCATCGCCGAGGGGTGCAAGCTCGCCGGCTGCGCGCTGCTCGGCGGCGAGACGGCGGAGCTGCCGGGCATGTACGCGCCGGGCGAGTACGACCTCGCGGGCTTCGCGGTGGGCGTGGTCGAGCGGGCGAAGATGCTCGACGGCACGAAGGCGCGGGCAGGCGACGTCGTGCTCGGCGTCGCGTCGAGTGGTTTGCACTCGAACGGTTATTCGCTGGCGCGCAAGGTGCTCTTCGAGCGCATGGGGCTCGGCATCCACGACCAGGTCCCCGGGCTCGGGCGCACGGCAGCCGAGGCGCTTCTCGTGCCGACGCGCATTTACGCCCGCGCGGTGCGCGAGCTGCTCGCGGCGTTGCCCGAGGCCGTGCGCGGACTCTCGCACATCACGGGCGGGGGCTTGCCGGGCAACCTCCCGCGTGTCCTGCCGGAGGGGCTTGGCGCGCGGCTCGATTTGTCCGCGTACGAAAGGCCTGCGATTTTCCGGGTGATCGCCGAGCAAGGGCCGGTCGAGGAAGCCGAGATGCGCCGCACGTTCAACCTCGGTGTCGGGCTCGTCGTGGTGGTCGCGCCCGAGGCCGAGGCCGCCGCGCTCGGCGCGCTGCGTGGCGCCGGCGAGCAGGCCTTCCGGCTCGGCGAGGTCATCGAGGTCGGCGCCGACGTGCCGTTCGAGGATCGGGTGCAATTCGACCGATAGCCCGTGGTGGACGCGTTTGCGCCGGTTACATTGGCGCGACCATGGATCCGCTCCTCCTCGTGCTCGGGTTTCTCCTTCTGGCGTACCTCCTCGCGGGCATCCGGCAGATCAACCAGTGGGAGGTCGCGCTGCGCTTCACGCTCGGCAAGCTCTCGGGCCGGGTCGAGCCCGGCGTGACGCTGTTCCTGCCGGGCTTCCAGTCGCTCCGCAAAATCGACACGCGCACGAAAAACCGCGACCTTTTGCGGCAAATGGTGATCACGCGCGACAACGTGACGACCATGGTCGACACCGTGCTCTATTACCGCGTCGTCGACCCGGAGAAGGCCACGCTGGCGGTGGAGAACTACGAGGCGGCGGTGAAGGATCGGGCGAAGGTCGTGCTGCGCGACGTCGTCGGCGAGACGCGCCTCGACGAGCTGCTCGCGCACCGCGAGGAGGTCGCCGCCAAGGTGCGCGCGCAGGTCGAGACCACGGTCTCGCAGTGGGGCCTGCACGTCGAGCTCATCGGCCTCCAGGACGTGCAGCTCCCGCCGCAAATGCAGGAGGTCCTGGCGAAGGTCGCGATCGCCGAGCGGGACAGGAAGTACGTGGTCATCAAGAGCGAGGCCGACGTGGAGAGCGCGAAGAACTTCGCCGAGGCGGCCACGATCCTCTCGAAGTCGCCGGGCGCGATGGAGCTGCGGCGCTTCGAGGCCCTCGCGAACCTGAGTCAGGGCAACACGAAGGTCATCTTCGACCTCGCCAAGCCCTACGACGACGTCCGGCACACGGCGGCGGCGATGGCCGAGGCGGCCACGACCGAGCCGCAACGCGTGCGCGTCGACAACCCCGGCGCAGGCGCGCTCCGCACGGCCTCGCAGCACGAGGCCGAGGCCATCGCCGAGGCCGAGGCCGAGCTCCAGGCCCGCAAGTTCATGGCGTCGGGCCGGAAGATCTAGCCGCGATGATCCCCGAAGGCAGCGCGCTCGCCGCGGGCGCGAGGAGCCTGCTCGACGTGTGGGGCGAGGCCGAGCTCTCGGCGCTCGTCGAGCGCAGCGCGGTCGAGCTCGCCGGCGCGGCCGATCGCTGGTCGATGGGCTCGCGCGAGGTGTGCGCGTATCGCGTCGTGCTCACGGTCTCCGCGACGGATCACGTCCTCCTCACCGCGCAACCGAACCTGCTCTCCACCGTGCGCGACGCGTTCGCCGCGGCCGCGCGGACGCCTGAAACCGAGCTCGAGAGCCTCTCGCTCGTGCTCGCGCTCCCGCCCACGGGCGTGGGGTTTCATCGCCACGCCTACCGCGACGCGCCGATGGCACGCGCCGAGCCGCCGCCCCCGCCCGCGGCCGTGCTCTCGGGTGCGGCCGAGCTCTGCAAGGCCCGGAAGAACCGCGACGCGGAGGGCATCCTGCGGCGGGCGTCGATGGAGCAATCATACGTGCAGGCCGCGGCCCGCTCGATGCGCCGCTTCTTGCTGCGCCTCGACCCGGCCGACTTTGCGCGGATCGAGCGGGATCCGCCGCTCGCCGAGAGCCTCCTGTCGGCCGTGCGGGATGCGGCGGCGACGGCGGACGACCCGGCGTCGGCCATTCATTTCGGCCTGCGCCTCGACGGGCCTCTGCCGGAGCTCCTGGACCCCGAGGCCCGGCTCGCGCTCTCGCTCGCGGAGAAGGGCGTCGCGTGCGTGCCCGTGGCGCGGCTCGAGGGAAAGAGCGTGCTCGCGGCGATGGGCTCTTCGGGGGTCGTGCTCGTGGAGGTCGCGTCAGGCGGGCAGGGCACCGCTACACGCGGCGGCGAGGTGAAGGTCTCGCGCCTGCGCGTGCCGGAGGGCGCGCTCGCGACGGCGGAAGGTGCCGATAACGTGAGCGTCCAGATCGTGGCCGCGCTCGGGGCTGCAAAAATCCGTTAAGGCGTCCCGAAATCCTGCGTCCAGTAGTTCTTGTACCCCGTCGTCCCCTGGTAATACCCCACGCCGATCTGCTTGAGCGAGGCATTCATGATGTTCTTGCAATGCCCCGTGCTCGTCATCCATCCGTTCACGACGGCCGTCGGCGTGCTATACCCGGCCGCGATGTTCTCGGCTGCGCTCTTGTATGTGTAGGCGGCGTTCTTGATGCGCTGCCACGGCGTCGAGCCATTCGATCCGGTGTGGCTGAAGAAATTGTTCACCCCCATGTCTTTCGAATGCTTGCGCGCGGCACACCGCAGCCGCTCGTCGAGCACGAGCGCGGGCGCGGGCGCATACGCTACTCCTCCACAGGTCGCGCCGGCCGCGCGTTTCTGGTTTACCAGCGTCAGCACCTGCGCCTCGTAATCGGACCAGGTCTGATTCCAGCTCACGATGTCGTCGCACCAGGCCACGAGATCCGCTTCGCTCTCCTCTTCGAGGGCAAAGGCCTTCGTGTCCTCGTCGTCGCCGATCTCCAGCGCCTCCCCCAGCGCTTCGCCCATTTCCTCGGCCACTTCGTCCGCGTAGTCGTCCTCTGCTTCCATGGGGCCACCGCAGCCGATCAGCGCCAGCGACCCCATCACGAAGAGCACGGAGCATGAAATGGTTTTCATGAACGAGGACGTTATCATCGTGTCCTCGATTCTCGAATCCCTCAATGGCGCCGCATTCGTGCTTCCATCGTAATCGTAATGGTTCGCCGTGGGCGGCACTCGTTTGAGGTAGAACAATCAGCGAACTGGGCCGTGTCCCCGCGCGATCCGGAGCGCGTATGCCACGCCGTCCCGCAGCGTGCCTTTTGTCACAATCGTTCCTAGCTCTGCACCATTTTCCACGAATGCCCGCGCGAGCTCCGGCCCCGTCCCCGTCGTGACCACCTCCGCGCCGAGCAGCCGCGCCGCCTGCGCCGCCCGCACGAGCGCCTCGGCCGCCTCCGCGGTCGCCTCTTTCACGCCCGTCAGGTCGAGGATCACGACCTTTGCGTTCTGCTGCCCGATCCCTTCGAGCAGCACACCAAGCATCCGCTCGGCCCGCGCCGGCTCGATCACCCCGACGAGCGGCATCACGAGCACGCCCTCCGCGATCGGCACGAGCGGCGTTCCGAGCTCTTCGAGCGCTGCTTTTTGCGTCGCGATCACCTCGGCCGCGAGCTTGCGCCGCTCCTCCTCCGCGCGTCGCGCCTCCGTCAGATCCCGGATGATCGCGCACCGCGCGACGCCTCGGCCTCGCTCGTCGCGCACGAGGAACGCCGTCACGTGCGCGTCGAACGTCGCCCCATCGGCGCGCTGGTACGTGAGCTCCCCGCTCCACGAGCCTCGTTCGAGCACCGCCTTCGCCACCTGTTCCCGATGCATCGACTCCGCGTGCAGCGCCACGAGCTCGTAGATCGAGCGGCCCAGGAGATCGCTCCGCCCGAGCAGCCGCTCGAGCGCCGGGTTCACATAGTGCAGCGTCCCGTCGGGCGTCGCCACGCCCATCCCGTCCGGCGCGTGGTGGATCAGCGCCTCGAAGATCTGCGCTTTGCGGTGCAAAAATTCCGCCCGCGCGCGGAGCTCTTCGTCGATGAGGTACAGCGCCTCGCTCGACGAGCGGATGAACGCGCGGATCTTCGACGTCGCCTCCGGCACGCCGGCCGCGCGGAGCTCGAGACCCGCGTCGATGAACACCTGCCGCATCGCGCCGAGCACACCCTGCAGCGTCGTCGCCGACCAGCCGCGCTGCACCGAGCTGTCGATCCAGCGCTTCCAGCTCTGCGTCGCGAACGACATGGTGCCGTCTTGGAGCGCCTCGATCGCCACATCGACCTCCCAGGCGCGATCCGCGCGGAAGGCCTCCATCGGCGCCCCGAGCGTCCCGCCGAGGGCCGTGAGCGCCTCCTCGGTCAGCCGCTCGACGAGTTTGTCCCGGTGCGAAGCAAACACCTCCGCGAACGACGCGTCCCCCGCTCCCTCGGGCCCGCTCATCGCAGAGGTCCCGCCCCTCGGCGCATCTGCCGCCGCTTCTGCCGCTCGTGCCCGATCGCGTGCGCCACGCCCGCGCGCAGCGTGCTCCACGTATCCATGCCGCCGAGATCCACGTCGAGATCGACCAGCGTCTTCGCCACCGCGCCTCGCACGCCCGTCAGGACCACCTCCGCGCCGACGAGCTCGGCGGCTCTCGCCGCGCGCACGATCGACTCGGCCACCTCCGCGTCCACCACCGGCACGCCCGTGATGTCCACGATCACGTGCCCCGCGCCTGTCCGCGTGATCCCTTCGAGCATCAACTCGATGATCCGCGGCGTCCGCGCGGCGTCGAGCGAGCCGACGAGTGGCATCGCCAGGACCCCTTCGGCGAGCGGCAGAAGCGGCGCGGCGAGCTCCCGCAGCGCCTCGGCTTGCGCCCTTTGTATCTCCTCTTCGAGCGCGCGCCGCTGCTCCTCGGACCGCTCTTCCGGCGTCGCATCGCGCACGAGCACGCACCGCGCGATCGTCTCGCCGTTCGCCGACTTCACGCGGAACGCCTTGAGCCGCGCGTTGAACGACGTCCCGTCGGCGCGCTTGTACCGGAGGTGTCCGTCCCAGTGCCCCACGTGCTCTGCGACCTCGGCGATCTGCGCGAGCTTCGGGCCCTCGTCCGGGTGCACGAAATCCGCGAAGTGCCCGCGGCTGGCCTCTTCCGAGCCCATCATCGTGCAGAACGCCGGGTTCGCGTACATCACCGACCCATCGGGTTTGGCGATGCCGATCCCGTCGGGTGCGTTCTCCGCGACCGAGCGGAGCACCGCCGCACGTTTCGCCGCTTCCTCCGCTTTCACCCGGAACGCTCGATTGAACGCGGCCGCGGCCGTGTTCATCGCGCCGACGACCCGCCGCGCGCCCACGTCCGCGCCCGGCACGCCCTCTTCCACCGCGTCGAGCGCTGCTTCGAGCATCGCTTGGCCGATACGTTCGAGCCAGATGAGCACCCTGCGCTCGTTCCAGCCGCGCGTCTGGGCGTCTTCGCCCAGGCGCGAGGCCCACGTTTCTGCCAGGTCCGCCGCCGGTTTTTCCAGGCCGTCGAGCCATGCGTCGAAGCTCGCGTCGAGCTCGGCGCGGAACGACGGCGGCACCTCGCCGAGCTC
The DNA here is from genome assembly GCF_028435265.1 of Polyangium jinanense. Lineage (GTDB taxonomy): Bacteria > Myxococcota_A > Polyangia > Polyangiales > Polyangiaceae > Polyangium > Polyangium jinanense. The sequence goes on from NZ_JAGTJK010000002.1 coordinate 696,236, forward strand.
GGATGACGCGGGATCCGCGGCCGTATCCACGAGGCGTGCAAGGACGTCGGGGCGCCGTTGCAGCATCGCCCGTCGGAACGCGGAAACTTCGGCTCCCGACATGTAGGGCCCAGCGTAAGAGCATCCTGGTCGCGCTCGCAAGCGCTCCTGCCGCGCTGCGTGCGCCCGAACCGTGCCTCTCGCGACGACGCGGGGCGGCATACGTTGCGGCCGTGCCCGTGTTCGCCCTTGGGCCTTGTCGCGGGGAGAAAATCACGGTTGATTGTGCTCGGCGCGTCTCGCTCTGCCCCCGTCGGGGCGGAGGTGGCGCGCGCGAGGGGGGAAGGGCGAAAGGCCCACGTCAGGAGGAGGATCGTCGTTTTATGCGCGTGCTCGAGAACTTCATCAACGGCGCCTGGGTTGCTTCTGCGGGCACCACGTTGCTCGACGTGAAGAATCCCGCGACCGGGGAGGTGCTTGCCAAGGTCCCGCTCTCGACCTCGGCCGACGTCGACGCCGCGGTGCAGGCGGCCAAGGCTGCGTTCCCTGCGTGGCGCGCCGTCCCGCCGGTGCAGCGCGCGCGGTACCTCTTCAAGCTGAAGAGCCTCTTCGACCAGCACCGCGAGGAGATCGCGAACATCTGCACGAGCGAGCATGGCAAGACGTTCGCCGAGTCGTTCAACGATTTCGGTCGCGGCATCGAGAACGTCGAGCACGCGTGTGGCACCCCGTCCTTGCTCATGGGGCAGAACCTCGAGGACGTCGCCTCGGGCATCGACTCGAAAGTCCTGCGCCAGCCGCTCGGCGTCTTCGCGGCGATCACGCCGTTCAACTTTCCGCCGATGGTGCCGCTCTGGTTCCTCCCGTACGCGATCGCCACGGGCAACACGTTCGTGCTCAAACCGAGTGAGCAGGTGCCGCTCTCGCAGCGCCGCATCTTCGAGCTCATCCAGCAGATCGGCCTGCCGAACGGCGTCGTGAACCTGGTGAACGGCGGCCGTGAGGTCGTCGAGGCGATCTGCGAGCACCCGGACGTGAAGGGCGTCTCCTTCGTCGGCTCCTCGAACGTCGCGAAGATCGTCTACCGGAAGTGCGGCGAGACCGGCAAGCGCGTCCAGGCGCTCGGCGGCGCCAAGAATTTCATCGTGATCATGCCCGACGCGGACATGGAGCGCGCGGTGCAGAACGCGGTCGAGTCCTGCTACGGCTGCGCGGGCCAGCGCTGTCTCGCGGGCAGCGTGATCGTCCCCGTCGGCGACGCGTACGAGCGCGTGCGTGACCTCTTCGTCGCGTACGCGAAGAAGATCGTGCTCGGCGACGGCAAGGACCCGGCCACCACGCTCGGCCCCGTCATCTCGCGGGCGCACAAGGACCGCGTCCTCTCGTACATCGAGAAGGGCCTGCAGGAGGGCGCGAAGCTCGTGCTCGACGGCCGCAACGCGACCGTCCCGGGCCTCCCGGACGGCAACTGGATCGGGCCGACGATCTTCGAGGACGTGCGCCCCGACATGGTGATCGGCCGCGAGGAGATCTTCGGGCCGGTGGCTTCGTTCATGCGTGCGAAGGACCTCGACGAGGCGATCCGGCTCGCGAACGCGAGCGAATTCGGCAACGCGGCGAGCATCTACACGACGAACGGCAAGGCCGCGCGCGAGTTCGGTGCCCGCGTCGAGGCGGGCATGGTCGGCGTGAACATCGGCGTCGCTGCGCCCATGTCGTTCTTCCCGTTCGGTGGCCAGAAGGCGAGCCTCTTCGGCGACACGAAGGCGCACGGATCGGCTGGCATCGATTTCTACACCGAGCGCAAGATCGTCATCGAGAGGTGGTTCTAATGGCCAGGAAAGTCATCGGCGGGCTCATCCAGTGCTCGAACGCGCTCAATGATCCGGGCGCCTCGGTCCTCCAGATCCGCGACGCGATGTTCGAGAAGCACCTCCCGTACATCGAGGAGGCGGGCAAGAAGGGCGTGCAGATCCTCTGCTTGCAGGAGGTCTTCAACACCCCGTATTTCTGCCCCTCGCAGGACGCGAAATGGTGCGACACGGCCGAGGCGGTCCCGAACGGCCCCACGGTCCAGCGGCTCACCGAGTACGCGAAGAAGTACCAGATGGCGATGATCATTCCCGTCTACGAGCGGGAGCAGGCCGGCGTGTATTACAACACGGCCGCCGTCATCGACGCGGACGGGACGTATCTCGGCAAGTACCGGAAAAACCACATCCCGCAGACGAACGGCTTCTGGGAGAAGTACTTCTTCAAGCCGGGCAACCTCGGCTATCCCACGTTCCAGACGCGGTACGCGAAGATCGGCGTCTACATCTGCTACGACCGCCATTTCCCGGAGGGCGCGCGACTTCTCGGCCTGAACGGCGCCGAGATCGTCTTCAACCCCTCGGCGACCGTGGCCGGTTTGTCCCAGTACCTCTGGAAGCTCGAGCAGCCCGCGCACGCCGTGGCGAACGGGTATTACATCGCGGCGAGTAACCGCGTCGGCACCGAGGCGCCGTGGAACATCGGCAAGTTCTACGGGACGAGCTATTTCTGCGATCCGCGGGGCAATTTCCTCGCCGTCGGAAGCGAGGATCGTGACGAGCTCGTCGTCGCGGAGATGGACCTCGACGTGATCGAGGAGGTGCGTCGCACCTGGCAGTTCTATCGCGACCGCAGGCCCGAGACGTACGAGGACATGGTCAAGCTCTTGCCCTGATCGAGGGGCGTTCGGGAGGACGAGATGGGCATCCTGATCAAGAACGGCGAGATCGTCACCGCCTCCGATAAGTTTGTCGGTGACGTATATTGCGATGGCGACAAGATCGTGGCGGTCGGGTCCGGGCTCGTGAAGCAGGGCGCGGACGACGTCGTCATCGACGCCTCGGGCCAGCTCGTCTTCCCGGGCGGCATCGACGCGCACGTGCACATGGAGCTGCCGTTCATGGGGACGGAGAGCTCCGACGATTTCGAGACGGGCACCGCGGCGGGCGTCGCCGGCGGTACCACGTCGATCATCGATTTCGTCATCCCGGCGCGTGGCCAGCATTTGCTCGACGGCCTAGCCATGTGGAAGGAGAAGGCGAAGAAGGCCGTCGCCGATTATGCCTTCCACATGGCGGTCACCTGGTGGGGCGACCGCACGAAGTCCGAGATGGAGCAGTGCGTCCGCGAGGAGGGCATTCCCTCCTTCAAGACGTTCATGGCCTATCGCGGCGCGATCGGCGTCGACGACGTCGAGCTCATCCAGGTCATGCAGACCGCGAAGGACCTCGGCGCGCTCGTCACGGTGCACGCCGAGCACGGCGACATCGTCGTTGCTTTGCAGAAGAAGCTCGTGGCCGAGGGCAAACTCGAGCCGAAATACCACGCCCTCTCGCGCCCCGCGCCCGTCGAGGGCGAGGCCACGAACCGCGCGATCATGATGGCGCGTATGATCGGCGAGCCCATTTACATCGTCCACCTCACGTGTCGCGAGGCGCTCGACGCCGTCACCGACGCGCGCCGGCGTGGCCAGCTCGTCATGGCCGAGACGTGCCCGCAATACCTCATCCTCGACGACTCGGTCTACGACAAACCCGATTTCGAGGGCGCGGCGTACGTCATGAGCCCGCCGATCCGGCCGAAGGGCCACCAGGAGGCGCTCTGGGCGGGCATCGCTTCGGGGCTCATCCAGGTGGTCGCGACGGACCATTGCCCCTTCAATCAGGTCGGCCAGAAGGACATGGGCCGGGACAATTTCACCAAGATCCCGAACGGCGCGGCGGGCATCGAGAATCGCCTCGGTCTGCTCTGGACCTACGGCGTGCTCGGCGGCCACATCGACGTGAACCGCTTCGTCGATCTCTTCTCCACGCAGCCCGCGAAGATCTTCGGCCTCTATCCGCGCAAGGGCGCGATCGTGCCGGGCGCGGACGCCGATCTCGTGGTCTTCGATCCGAAGGGGTCGAGCGTCATCTCGGCGAAGACGCACCACCACCGCTGCGATCGCAACATCTTCGAGGGATTCGAGGTCAAGGGCAAGGTGAGCCACACCATCGTCCACGGCCGCGTCCAATACAAGGACGGCAAGCTCGACGTCGTGCGCGGCGCGGGGCGTTATCTCCCGCGCAAGCTCGAGGCGCCGGCTGCCGCAAGGGAGCTTCGATGAGCCATCATTCGCCGCACATCCCGGACGTCGAGGGGGACCGGCTCGAGGTCCTTTACGAGGACAAGAAGCCGCCGTACGAGGATGCCGAGGCCATCGCCGAGGCGAATCGCTGCTTGTATTGCGTCGACGCGCCCTGCATCAAGGCGTGCCCGACCGCGATCGACATCCCCACGTTCATCCGGAAGATCGGCACGGGCAACGTCAAGGGCGCGGCGCGCACCATTCTCACGCAGAACCTGCTCGGCAAGTCGTGCGGCCAGGTTTGTCCGGTGGAGGTCCTCTGCGCCGGCGCCTGCGTCTACAATGATTGGCACCGCGATCCGATCAAGATCGGCCGGCTCCAGCGATATGCGGTGGAGAAAGCGCTCGCCGAGGATCCGCAGCTCTTCAAGCCCAAGGCGCCGACGGGCAAACGCGTCGCGCTCGTCGGCGCGGGCCCGGCGTCCATTGCGGCGGCCGGCTGGCTCGCGCTCGAAGGGCACGAGGTGGCCATTTACGAGAAGAAGCTCCTGCCGGGCGGGCTCAATACGCTCGGCATCGCCCCGTACAAGATGAAGGTCGAGGAGGCGCTCACGGAGATCACGTGGGTGCTCTCGCTCGGCAATGTCGAGCTTTATCAGGGCGTGGAGATCGTCCCCGTCTCGGGCTCGCCCGAGGAGGTCTCGGTCGCGACGCTGCTCCAGCAATACGACGCGGTCCTCCTCGGCCTCGGCCTCGGTCCGGATTCGCGCCTCAAGATCCCCGGCGAGGACGGCGGCGGCGTGGTTGGCGCGACGCACCTCATCGAGCGGCTCAAGGCCGACCCGACGCTCCGCTTCAAAGGCGTCGATCGGGTGATCATCGTCGGCGGCGGCAACACGGCCGTCGACGTCGCGCACGAGCTTGCATTGCTCGGCATCGACGCGACCATGCTCTACCGCGGCGGCGACCACGAGCTCTCGGCCTACGAGCACGAGCTTGCGAGCGGCCGCGTCGACGGCATGAAGGTCCTCTGCGAGCGCTCGCCGGTCGCGGTTTTACGGGACAACATGGGCAAGGTCACGGGCGTCCGCGTGGTCCGGACCGAGGACAAAAAGCCTGTCCCCGGCACCGAGGAGGACCTGCGTGCGGATCTCGTGGTCGTCGCGGTCGGCCAGAGCCGGGCGACCGAGGTCGCGCGCTCGTTCCCGGGCGTCGAGCTCGACACGCGCGGCCGGGTCATCGTCGATCCGAAGACCCATCGCACCGGAAACCCCAAGGTCTGGAGCGCCGGCGATTGCGTCAACGGCGGCAAGGAGGTCGTGAACGCGGTCGCCGAGGCGAAGATCGCGGTCACGAGCATGCACGCGTTTCTCATGGGCGTGGGAGCCTGAGACATGGCAGATCTATCGATTGATTTCGCGGGTATCAAGAGCCCGAACCCGTTCTGGCTCGCCTCGGCGCCGCCCACGAATACGGGCGACCAGGTCATGCGCGCGTTCGACGCCGGCTGGGGCGGCGCCGTCTGGAAGACGCTCGGCAATCCGATCGTCAACGTGTCGAGCCGGTTCGGCGGCATCGATTACGGCAATACGCGCATGATGGGCCTCAACAACATCGAGCTCATCACGGACCGGCCGCTCGAGGTGAACCTGCGCGAGATTCGCGAGGTCAAGCGCCGGTATCCGAACCACGCCGTCATCACTTCGCTCATGGTCGAGACGAAGGAGGAGTGGAAGGAGATCATCCAGCGCGCCGAGGAGGCGGGCTCGGACGGCCATGAGCTCAATTTCGGCTGTCCGCACGGCATGTGCGAGCGCGGCATGGGCTCGGCCGTGAGCTCGGAGCCGAAGGTGCTCCGGGAGATCGCGCGCTGGGCCGTCGAATTCGCGACGAAGCCGGTCATCGTCAAGCTGAGCCCGAACGTGACGGACATCGTCGAGCCGGGCGAGGCGGTGCTCGAATCGGGGGCGCACGGGATCAGCTTGATCAACACGATCAAGTCGATCATGGGCATCGACCTCGACCGCATGGTGCCGCTGCCGCGCGTCGGCGACGCCTCGACGAACGGCGGTTATTGTGGCCCGGCGGTCAAGCCCGTCGCGCTGCACATGGTCGGCGAGTTGACGCGGCATCCGTACGTCGCGAAGCTGCCGATCTCGGGCATTGGCGGCATCTCGAACTGGCGCGACGCGGCCGAGTTCATCGCGCTCGGGTGCACGAGCGTGCAGGTCTGCACGGCGGTCATGCATTATGGCTACCGCATCGTCGAGGACATGATCGAGGGCCTGAACGATTTCCTCGATTCGAAGGGCCTGAAATCAGTCCTCGAGCTCCGGGGCCAGGCGGCGCAGCAATACAAGAACTGGGGCGATCTCGACCTCGGGTATCGCGTCGTCGCGGACATCTCGACCGACAAATGCATCGGCTGCCAGCTCTGTTACACGGCCTGCATGGATGGCGCGCACCAGTGCATCCACCTGCCTGGCCGCACGGAGGAGCAGGCGCGCAAGGCCGGGCATACGCATATCCCCAAGCTCATCCCGGACCGCGCGGTCACGGCGAAGGGCGGGACGCCGGGCGCGCGCGTGCCGTTTGTGGACGAGGAGGAGTGCATCGGCTGCAATCTTTGCCAGCTCGTTTGCCCCGTCTCGGGCTGCATCACGATGAAGGAAGTGTCCTCGGACAAACCGCACGAGACCTGGAACGACCGCGTCCAGCGCGGCGCCGATTTCGTACCCGGCGGGCTTCACGTCACGGAGATCGAGCGCGCCAAGCGGTAACGGCTGATCCTACCAAATCGGGGGTTCCCTCCATGATGAGCGACGCTCGCCTCGCCGTACGTGTCTCGGGTGACATTCACGAGCTCGAGGGCGAGATCGTCTCGCCCTACATCAATCACGACCTCGAGCCGACCCGGATCAAGCAGCGCAAGTGGGCGATGAAGGACATCGCCGCGCTCTGGATCTCCATGTCGGCCTGCGTGCCCACGTACATGCTCGCCTCCTCGCTCATCGCCGAGGGAATGAGCTGGTGGCAGGCCGTGGTGACGATCTTCCTCGGCAACACGATCGTCCTCTTGCCGATGATCTTGAATGCGCACGCGGGCACGAAATACGGCATTCCATTCCCGGTGTATTGCCGCCCGTCGTTCGGCATTCTCGGCGCGAACATCCCGGCGATCCTGCGCGCGCTCGTCGCGTGCGGCTGGTTCGGGATCCAGGCGTGGATCGGGGGCTGGGCGATTTTCAAGATCATCGCCGTCTTCGTCCCCTCGTGGGAGAGCGCGCCCACGGAAATCCTTGGCATCAGCCTCCCCCAGCTCCTTTGCTTCCTGTTTTTCTGGGGGATCAACATGTGGGTCATCCACAAGGGGATCGATTCGATCCGGATCCTCCTGAACATCAAGGCGCCCTTGCTCATCGCGCTCGGGCTCGCGCTGCTCGCGTGGGCGTATGGCAAGGCGGGCGGGTTTGGCCCGATGCTCGACACGCCCTCGGCATTCTCCGCGGGCGGGAAGAAAGAGGGCCAGTTCTGGTCGTTTTTCTTCCCCGCGCTCACGGGCATGATCGGCTTCTGGGCTACGCTTTCGCTGAACATCCCCGATTTCACGCGTTATGCGTACTCGCAGCGGGATCAGGTCGTGGGGCAGGCGCTCGGCCTGCCCACCACGATGGGGCTTTATTCGTTCATCGGCGTGGCGGTCACCTCGGCGACGGCAGTGATTTACGGCGAGACCATCTGGGACCCGGTCGTGCTCCTCACGAAGTTCAAGAGCCCGGTCCTGCTCGTGGTCGCGCTCTTCTCGCTTTGTATTGCGACGCTCGCGACGAACATCGCGGCGAACGTGGTGAGCCCGGCGAATGATTTCGCGAACCTCTGGCCGAAGGGCATCTCGTTCCGGACGGGCGGTTTCATCACGGGCGTGATCGGCATCCTGATCCAGCCCTGGCGGCTCGTTTCGGACCCGTCGGGGTACATCTTCACGTGGCTCGTCGGGTATTCGGCGCTGCTCGGCGCGATCGGCGGGATCCTCATCGCGGACTATTTCATCGTCCGCAAAACGAAGCTCGACCTCGTGCAGCTTTACGTCCGCGAGGGCTCGTACTGGTATCGGGGCGGCTTCAATCCGGCGGCCATCCTCGCGCTGCTCGCGGGCATCCTGCCGAACCTGCCGGGTTTCCTCGGGACGAGCAAGGTCATGACCGTCGCTCCGATCTGGATGAAGCTCTACAACTATGCTTGGTTCGTGGGTTTCTTCATCTCGGGCGCGCTTTACGTCCTCCTCGCGCCGATCCTCGGCCGGAGCGAGGCGACGCCGGTGAAGGTCGAGTCCTGACGAAACCTCCGTTTTAGCGGCCGGCGCCCTCTTTCCTGCCACGCCGCGCATCGACAAAGGAATTGAAATCTCGGTGGATCCCGGGATAATCGTGACTTAGGTCGCGGCTTTCCCGACGGAGGCGTCGATGCGGTTCGGTGTTTTGTCTGCCCTCATGGCCCTTGCCCTCGCGGGTCTGGGCGTCGCGAGCTGTACCCAGAATTTCGACCAGTTCGAACCGACGGGGGGCAGCGGCGGCAATGGCGGCTCGTCTCCGTGCCCGACCGGCCAGGTGAGCTGCAATGACACGTGCGTCTCCGCCGACGATCCGGCGTTCGGCTGCGGCACCGGGTGCACGCCGTGCAACGTCCCCCATGCGACGGCCGCCTGCGTCAGCGGCGCCTGCGCCGTGGGCACGTGCAACGCGGGGTTCTCCGATTGCGACGGCCTCGCGACGAGCGGGTGCGAATCGGATACGGCCACCGATCCGAACAACTGCGGCGCCTGCGGCACGGTCTGCACGGCGCCGAACGCTATGCCCACGTGCGCGGCGAGCATGTGCGGTGTCGGCCCGTGCACGCCGGGGTTCGCCGATTGCGACATGATGGCGGAGACCGGCTGCGAGACGAACACCGAGTCTGATCCGCAGCATTGTGGCGGTTGTGACTCGGCCTGCACCGTCTTCGAGACCTGCACCAATGGCGGTTGCGAGCCGAACCCCTGCGAACCGGGCACAGCCGATTGCAACATGGACAACGCCGACGGCTGCGAGACCACGCTCGGCACGCTGCTCGATTGCAATTTCTGCGGCGACGTGTGCGACCTCGCGAACGCAGCCGAGACGTGCGACATGGGCGCGTGCACGCTCGGCGCATGTGACGGCGGGTTTGCCGATTGCGACATGATGGGCGCGACGGGCTGCGAGGTGAACCTCCAGAACGACCCGATGAACTGCGGCGCGTGTAGCAACGTCTGTCCCGGCGGCGCGCTCGCGGCCTGCACGAACGGCATGTGTGGTATCGAGTGTGCGGCGGGGACGGCCGATTGTAATAACGACCCGTCGGATGGCTGCGAGGTGAACACGCAGACCGACGTGATGCATTGCGGCGCGTGCGGCCATGCTTGCTCGAACGCGAACGCGTCGGCCACCGTGTGCACGGCCGGCGCGTGCGTGCCCACGTGTAATGCCGGCTCCGGCGATTGCACGAAGCCCATGGCGCCCGCGGCGGACGACGGCTGCGAGACGAACACGGCGACGAGCGTCGACCATTGCGGCGCCTGCGGCCGCGCGTGCTCCGGGACGAACGTCGCCTCGAAGAGCTGCGCGGCGGGCGTGTGCGATTCGTCGTGTGATCTCGGGTTTGCGAACTGCGACATGCCCGCGATGGGCAATGACGACGGCTGCGAGCTCAACACCCAGCAGAACGACACGAACTGCGGCGGCTGCGGCAATGATTGCAGCGGCACGCTCGATTGCGACCGCGGCCCCCTCACGCAGAAGTTCTGCGGCTGCAACACGAACAACGAGTGTGGCGGGGGCGGCACGTGCAACGGCGGCACGGGGCTCTGTGCCTGCCTCTTGACGACCTGCGCGGCGGGCGAGGTCTGCGGGGCTGTGGGGTGCTCGTGCAATGGCGGCGCCGCGTGCGGCGCGAACATGCTCTGCTGCCAGAGCCCGGCGGGCTGCGTCAACCCGTACACCGACGCCGCGAACTGCGGCGCTTGCGGCCGCGAATGCCCCACAGGCTTCGTTTGCGGCGGCATGGCCCCGCAGGCGCCCACGTGCCGCTGCGACGCGGACGCCGATTGTAATGCCGGATCGGCGGGCACGTGCGGGGGCAACGGGCAATGCACCTGCGGCGGCACGCAATGCGCTGTCGGCGAGCGGTGCTTGCCGAACGGGATGTGCGGCTGATCAGAAGCGACGGCCGCGCCGCCGCGCGACGAGCGCCACGCACGCGCCTGCGAGCGCGAGAAGCGACCCGGCGTTCGTCTCGCGGCGCGCCGGCGCGGCCGTGCAGCCGCTTTCCTCCGCGACGGGATTGACGTTCGTCGGCGGAGGCGGGATTTCCTCTTCCGGAGGCACCGTCTCGGGCCGCGTCGTGTACGCGTCGTCGAGCTTCGGGCACGGCGAGGCGGGCGGTGGGCCTACCGGCACCGCGCAATCGCCGCCCGGGGAATCCGGCGTGCAGGTCGTGAACGGAAAGACGAGATCCTCGGTCGGGGAGACGCCGGTGAGCGTCTTGATCGATTTGTGCAGGGACGCGGTGTATTTCGTGGCCGCTTTCCAGGGCTCTTGCGCCGTGACCAGGACGACGTTCGCCCACTTGTCCCCGCGATACACGCTGACCTTCGTCGGGACCACGGACCCCGCGTCGTCGCGCACGGTCACGACCGCGTCGTCGATCGTGGCCCGGTCCATTCCCTCGCCGAAGAACAGCACGATTCGACCATCGGGCCGCGTGTTGTCGAGCGTGACGAGCGGATAGGCCTCGTCCGGATAGGCGCCGATGACGACGCCATCGGCGGACGAATTGCCATCGAGGCGGCGGAGGATCTCGCGGTAATAACCCTTCGTGACCCGGGCGCCGAACGGATATCCGCCGGGCGTCCGCGGATCACGCAGGCTTTGCCTGGCCCAGGGGAACCTCTTCCCGTAATCGTCGGCGCCGATGTAGAGGTATTGTGCGACCAGGAAGATACCGGACCTGGCCGTCGACATGGCCTTCTTGATGGCGTCGGGCGTGACGGGGTGGGCGATCTTCTGCTCGAAGATTTCGCTTTGCGTCTGCGTGTCGACGGCGATCTCGGGCAGGTAATATCGCGGATGGTCGTGGACGAGGAAGATGTCCATCGCCATGTCGAAGGTATCCATGTCCCCGGGATCGACCTGATCCGCGCGCTCGTAGAGGAGCGAATCGAATGTCGAATCCGTGATCCCGTGGGCGGCGAGGCCCATCAAGAACGCCACGTGCGCCGCGGCGTCCGGATTCTCGAGGGGTTTGTCGCCGTATCGGCTGCGGATGAGCTCGACGTAGCCCTGGACGTATTGCTCCCAGTGCGGAATTTCGCCTTGATCGTGGTCTTCGGCTGTGTAGCCGGAGTCGGGGAAGAAGGCGCCGTTCGAGAGGTCGTTCAGGTGCGCGTCGAACACGGCGCGCAGACGCGTATCCGTGACCTGCTCGGCGGCGCACTGGGCCATGTAGATATGGCCCTGCATGCCCGTGGCCGAGGCGGTCCCCGCGGCGCCGAGGGTCGAGAGGAGACAAGCGAGGGCGGCGAGGGGTCTCTCCTTCGAGGAAATGCGGGGGGCGTGCATCATCACCTCCAGGGAGGGATGATACATGGAAATCGAGGGGAGGGCGTCAGTTCGGCACGGCGCCGCACTCGACGCCGGTATAAAGCGCGTCGTTGTTCTTCTCGTGGCACTCGAGCGTCTGCGTTTGCGGGTCGACGCGGACGTAGATGTCGAGCCTCTTGCCCCCGAGATCGGCCTGGCAACTCACGATCGTGCACTCCGAGACGCCGAGCGCGACCGGGATCGCGGCCGTGCACAGCGCGGGCCCCTCGGCCGAGCCGTCATAAAAGGTGACCTCGGTGCCGCTGACCATCGGGAGCGTGCCGCGGTTGCATACCCGAGCCTCGATCGTCGCGAGGGTCCCGACGCATTTCACCGCGCCGACATCGCCGCCGGCCGTGAGATCGGGCTGCCCGAGCGCTTCGAGGTCGCCCTGCACGTTCTGGCGGAAATTGTTGAGCGCGGGATCTTTCCAGTTGAGCGCCACGCTCGACGATTTGGGGATCTCACCGTGATTGCCGACGTGCGTGACGGCATAGGCGTGCTGGTTCCACACCGGCCGCGAAGCTGCCCAGCGCTCCTGCTCGTCGCGCAGGACCAGGATGCCGTGGTTCTGGCTGAACGTCGCGTTCGGGAAGAGCGGATCCGTGGCCGGGCAGCCGAGGTTGCCCGCATAGTTGTTCACGGCCGTGACGATTTCGGTGTGGTAATCGCCGTCCACGTCGACGATCACCGGATTCTCGTACGTCGTCCCCGACGACCGCGCGACGCTGTAGATGACGGTGCCCGTCGTGCCGTCGTAGACCCGGAGGAAACACTCGTCCGCGTAGACCGCCTCGGCTTTGCCGTCGTAATCGAAATCGAAGACGCTCGACCCGGTCACGTTGGAGCTCGCGTCCTTCGAGGGCTGGCTCCAGAGGATGCCCGTCCCCGGGGACTGGCCTCCGCATTTCGCGGGGTCGCCGCCCGCGAGGCAGTCGAAATCGAACACGACGTACTGCGTGCCGCCCGCGCTCGCGAATTCGCGACGGCCATCCCCATCGAAATCGGCGATCGTGGGGGGACCACCGGTTCCGCCGCCTGGAATCGTGACCGGCCCGAAGACGACGGTACCGGCGAGCGTCTGCACGCGGATGGTCCCGCCCGACACGACCACGACCTCGGCGCGATCCTGCCCGCCGAACGCGTCGAGCGGGAAGCTCCCGAGCTCGGCGATGGCGACCTGACCGGCGGCGAGGTTGCCCGGCGTGAAGTACGCCTCCGCGACCCAGTCGCCGGTCGCGGCATCCCATTGATGAATGCCATTGCCGAGGACGAGCTCCATCTTCCCGTCCTCGTCGACGTCGGCGACGACGGGCACGTAGCCTTTGCTGTACGCCGGGAAGCCGAGGCTCGTCGAGGCCATGCACCCATCGGCGCGGTAGACCGCGGCGCCGTAAATGATCTCGGGTTTGCCGTCGTCGTCGAGGTCGTGAATCGACGGACCGCTCCATTTGTCATTGCCGCCCGTCGTATCGAACGTGGTCGGCGGGCCGGAGCCTCCGGGGCAGGTGCCGGAGCGCCAGAGCTGGGAGAACTTGTTCGCCGCGGGATCGAAACGGAACGCGATGACACCGCCGCCGTGGCGCGCCGCGACGATCTCCGCGCGCCCGTCGCCGTCGAGGTCCCCGGCGGCCACCGACGCGGGCGCCATGGTCGCGTCGGCCGCGTCGGCGAAGCTCCATTGCTGCGAGCAATCCTTCCCGCTGATGACGCGCAGCACGCCCGGATTCGAGTAGCTCCCCGTCGTGGGGAACGAGCTGAAGACGATGGACGGCGAGAGCGTCGTGGGATCGCTATCGAAATCGAAATCGACGACGATGGGCGTGGCCATCACTTGGAAGCTGTCCGGATGCGCGTCCCCGTCGGGCGGCCCCGTCCAGCGGCATTGCTCGGACGGCACGATGGCACCGATCTCGACGGGGCTCGTGCAGCTCGGATCGTTCTCCTGCGCGCCCGGAATCCCGTAAGGAATGCACTGCCCCGCGTTGCAGTAACTATCGAACAAGCAATCGTCGTTCGTCACGCAAGCCGGCTGCTCGCGGGCGCACGTGGTCCCGAGCACGCACGTCTCGCCCGTGGGGCAGCACGTGTCTCCGCAGATCAGCGCCGGCGGGCACCCGGCGTCCGTGAATACGTCACCGCCCGACCCCGCGTCCCCGCCCGTGCCGCCGCCGCCGGTATTCCCGCCGCCCGTGCCCCCGGAGCCGCCCGCGTTCGTGCCCGTGGGGGCCGTGCCGCTGCCGCCTCCGCAGGCGAACACCATTCCGCCCGTGAGCAGGCCGAGCGCCGCGAAGCGCATCGTTCCGCGCATCTTCATGATGGATTCCTCGCTTTCGCGGCGATCCTAGGCCGGCTTCGAGAGCGAGGTCAATGCCGGATCAGGCAGGCGCGGACTCCGCCACGGCCTTGCCGATGGCCTCACAAAGCGGTCGTATCTCCGCCGCGCGGAGCTTGTACGCCGCGCGGTTCGCGATGAGCATCGTGCTCACCTCGGCCACCGTCTCGATCACCTCGAGGTCATTCTCTTCGAGGGTTTTTCCCGTCTCGACCACGTCGACGATCAGGTCCGACAAACCCACGAGCGGCGCGAGCTCCACCGAGCCGGAGACGGGGATCACCTCGGCCTGAATCCCCTTTTTCGCGAAAAACTCCGCCGTGACGCGCGGGTATTTCGTGGCCACGCGTGGCACGTCCGGCGCCCGTTTGCCCCGCGGCCCGGCCACCGCGAGGCGGCAGCGGCCGATGCCGAGGTCGAGCGGCGTGTAGAGGTCCGCCTTCTTTTCGAGCAGCGTATCCCGCCCGGCGATGCCGAGGTCGACCGCGCCGTACTCCACGTACGTCGGCACGTCGTCGGGCTTCAAGAACACGTACCGGAGGCGGCCCGCCGCGTCGTCGCGCACGAGCCGCCGATCGTCGGCGACGAGCGGGCCCACGTCGAGGCCCGCGCGGGAAAACAGGGGCGCGAGCGCCTTGAGGATGCGGCCTTTCGGGACGGCGATCGAGAGCGGACCCTCGTTCACCCCGGCTGCCCCTTCATCCGCACCGTATCGGCCCCGAGCTGCGCGAGCTTGCGCTCCATGTACTCGTAACCTCGATCGAGGTGATAGACGCGCAAGACCTCCGTCTCGCCTTCCGTCGCGAGCAGGCCTGCGATCACGAGCGACGCGCTCGCGCGCAGATCCGTGGCCATCACCTTCGCGCCCGACAGCGGGCGGCCGCCGTGCACGTGCGCCGTGTGCCCGTCGGTGTCGATCTCCGCGCCCATGCGGCGCAGCTCCGGCACGTGCATGAACCGGTTCTCGAAGATCGTCTCGACGATCCGCGACGTCCCGCGCGCCAGGCACATGAGCACCATGAACTGCGCTTGCATGTCCGTGGGGAAGCCCGGGTGCGGCGCGGTCATCACGTCCACGGGGCGCAGCGGCCGATCGGGGTCGCGGCGGATGCGCACGCAGTCGCCCTCGCGCCCGACCTCCACGCCCGTCGCGCGGAGCTTCGACACCACGGCTTCGAGGTCCTCGAGCGGCGCGTTCTCGAGCAGCACGTCGCCGCCCGCCGCGGCCGCCGCGACCATGTACGTCCCGGTCTCGATGCGGTCCGAGATGATCGCGTGATCGAACGGATCGAGCTCGTCGCGGCCCTCGATGTGGATGACGTCCGTGCCCGCGCCGTCGACGCGCGCGCCCATCTTGTTGAGCACGCGGCCGAGCTCCTCGACCTCCGGCTCGCGGGCGCAGTTGACCAGCGTGGTGCGGCCCTTCGCGAGCGCGGCGGCCATCATGATGTTCTCGGTGCCCGTCACGGTGGGCATGTCGAAGACGACCTCGGCGCCCTTCAGCCGCTTGCACTCGGCGTGGATGTAGCCGTTCGAAAGGCGGATCGTCGCGCCGAGCGCTTCGAGGCCCTTCAGGTGCTGATCGACGGGGCGCGAGCCGATCTGGCATCCGCCGGGGAGGCTGACCTTGGCGCGGCCGTACCGCGCGACGAGGGGCCCGAGCACGAGCACGCTGGCGCGCATCTGCTTGACGAGCTCGTAGGGGGCCTCGGGGTTCGCCTCGGGGCCGCCGGCGACGCGCACAAGCGGCGGGTCGACCATCACGTTGCGGCCAAGCACGCGCAAAAGCTCGCCCGTGGTCTCGATGTCCTTGAGGGCCGGCACGTTGCGCAGGATGCTCTCGCCGTCCGAGAGGAGCGTCGCGCACAGGATCGGCAGCGCCGCGTTCTTCGCGCCGCTCACGCGGATCTTGCCCTGAAGCTGCTTTCCACCGCGAATCCGGATGACGTCCATGGCTTCGACTCTTCGCATGATTCGCTCGGGAAGGCGAACGTTTGGCGAGCGTCCCCCGGGGCCGCGCATGTAGGCGTGGGTAGGATCCGCGTGTCAGCTCGCAGGGCACGAGGTACGATGGGTCGCGGAGAGCGCATGGATTCCGAGGAACACGAACGCGACGAGGAGCCCGAGGCGCCGGCCGAAGACAGGGCCCCGCCGAGCCCCGAGATGGTCCCCTTCGCGCCGCCCGAGGCTACGCTCGCGGCGCCCGAACCGACGCCCTCCACGCACAGCCGACTCGCGGACGCCGCGCTCGTGATGTTGCTCGTCATCGGGTACGTCTCGCCAACCGTCGCGGCTCTCGTCGCGCTTGCCACGGGAGCCCGCGGCCTCGCGTTCATCTGCTTCGGGATCGCGGCCGTCGGCATCGGGATCTGGGCCGTCATCAGGCTCTACCGTCGCACCCGAACGCACGGGCGGGGCGCGGCTCTGGCGTGGGCGGATGTCCTCGTCCTCGGCATCCTCCCCGCGTGGGGGCTGCTCTACAACCACATCGTCAACGCGACGTGCCAGGTGATCGAGTGCGAGGCGAGCGGCGAGGTTTTCCGCCCGCTCGCCGAGCCCGAGGTCTTTGGCCTGCTCGCGTTTCACCTCGTGACGGCGCTCGCGTACGTGGTCTCGCGGCGCAGGCGCGCGGCGTTGCACCCGCCGATGGCCGAGCTTCTCGTGCACGCGGGCATGCTCGCGGGAATGGCCATCCACGTGCTGCTCGCGGTGCATTTCGGCAAATGGGTGCTCATTGGCGTGGTGTTCCCGCCGGCCTTCTTGCCCTGTTTGTCCCCGGTCCTGACCGTGATCCTCTACGGCGCGGAGCTTCGCCACCGCCTGCGCCTGCGCGGCGCGGACGCGCGGGCGATCGGAAAGCCGCTCGCCGTGTATCGCGAAGGCCCGGAGCAAACCTTCCTCCCGGAGAGGATCCACCACCCGACGCTCCTCCGCGCCCTCGCCCTGTCTCCGGTCGTGCTCGGCGTGCACGCGGTCCTCCAGGCGGTTTGGCTGGGCCATGCGGCGGGCGCGCTCCAGGTCTTCACGCGGACGTGCGACTACACGCTCTCGCGGCTCCCGGTGGAGTTGCTCCCCGGCGATTGCCATTACCTCTGCACCGTGGCCGCGCGCGGCCATTCCTGGCTCGTGCGCCCGCTCCGCATGGGCCGGCGCGGCGGCGTGCCGATCGTCGTGAACCGGCAGCTCGCGGTGGCGAACGCGTTCGAGGACCTGCTCCACGAGCGCTGGCCCCGGTTCGGTCGTTTGGCACGACGCACGTACGACCTCCTCGCCCGGCCCGTGTGCAACTACCTCCGCCCAGCGTGGGTCTCGGACGTCGTGTACCTCTTCATGAAGCCGGCGGAGTGGGTCTTCTACCTCGTGCTCGTGCTCCTGGATCCGCGGTCGCCGGAGACGCGGATCGACCGGATGTATCGGTGATCCGTTTGGGGCGAAGAACCCCGGGGACCAACATCGCCCCCTTTTCCCCGAGGTTTCACCTGGGCTAACCTACGCCCGCGTCATGCCTTTCTTCTCTTCGCGACTTGCCACGGGCCTCGCGCTCGCCGCGTCCCTCGTGGCGCGTTCGGCCGCGGCCATCGAGCCTGATCCCGTGCCCTCGCTTGATCTGCGCGGGTACCGTCCTTCCACCGATCCCGCCGCGGGCCTCTTCCTCGAACCCGTCTCCACGCCGGCGCACGGCGACTGGAACGTCGCCGTCTACGGATCGTATGCGTACAAATCAATCACGCTTCGCGATCCCGTGACGAACGAGCACGCGTTCGACGTCCTGACCCATCAGCTCACCGGCGACCTCGTCGCCAACATCGGCGCCCTCGGCCGCCTTTCCTTCGGCGTCAACCTGCCCTTCGCCCTGTACCAGAAGGGCAACCCCCCCGACTTCGACTCGATCGCTACGCTCGGACCGACGAACATCCCCGAGCAGGCCCTCGGCGACCTCGCGTTCACCGGCAAGCTCGTGATCGTAAAACCCACCGGCGGCGACCTCGGCGGGTTTGCCCTCGGCCTCCACGAGCGGTTCACCGTCCCCACCGGCGATCGGGGCTCCTTCCTCGGCGAAGGCGCCATCACCAGCACCACGCGCCTGCTCGCCGAGTACCGCCTCCTCGTCCTCGGCTTCCACCTCGCCGCGGGCGTCAAGCTTCGCGCGGAGACCGAGAATTTCGCCTGCGCGCACGTCCCCGTCACCGACCGCCCCTACGGCTGCCGCCAGCGCATCGGACACGAGCTCCCGTTCTCCTTCGGCCTCTCCTTCCGACCGCAAGCCCTCGGCATCGACGAAGCTGGGCGCTTCACCGTGTTCGTCGAGACGAACGGGCACGTGCCGGTCTACCCCATGGTGCCCACCCAGAACCGCACCCTCACCGCGTTCGAGGCCGCGGTCGGGGCGCGGGCGCAGCTCGGGGATTTTTCGATCCTCGCCGGCGCGTCGCGCGGGTTCTTCGGCGGCATCGGCACGGGGCCCTTGCGCGTCATGCTGGGCATCGGCTGGGCGCCGCGCGTGCGCGACGTCGACGAGGACGGCGTGCCGGACGAGGCCGACCAGTGCCGCGAGCTCGCCGAGGACAAGGACGGCTTCGAGGACCAAGACGGCTGCCCCGACGGCGACAACGACGACGACGGCGTGCCCGACAACGAAGACAAGTGCCCCAAGACCAAGGAAGACGAGGACGGCAAGGACGACGACGACGGCTGCCCCGAGCCCGAGTGATGTGAGTGGCCCTTGGACGGAATAATCCTGGGAGGGAAGAATCCGTTGGGGTCGATGAAGTAAGGTGGTTGACGGGCGAGGTGTCCCGTAGGATGCTGGGTGGTCTGCCTCGATGGCGCAACACCGCTTCCACTTCACGACGACTTCGCCCGATCGGGTCACGATCGAGATCGGCGGTGCGCTCGGGGATCTGATCGCGGAGGAGCTCACGGCGAAGACCGTGGAGGCGCTCGCGAACCAGACGACCACGAAGTTCGTGCTTCTGGACATCCGCGGGCTCACGGATTTCACGGTGATGGCGCGCGTCGGCCTCGGCACGTGCCAGAAGCTCCTCCGGCGGCGGCAGATCCGGACGGCGTGGCTCGTCTCGACGCCGCGGCAACACGGGCTCGCCACGCTCGTCACGTACAGCGCCGCCGATGACGGGGCGGGCGTGTTTCAGACGCTCGCGCAGGCCGAGGCGTGGTTCGCTGCGAAGAAGTCTACGTGAGCGAGCCGTTCTCCCGCGAGGGCTGAGCATGGGTCTCATCGCGAGGCGTCGCGCCGGGGCGCTGCCCCGGGCCCCGCGGGGGCTATTCGCCCCTCGACCCGAACCAGGGCAAGCCCTGGACTCGGGGTGGAAGAACTGCGCGATGCGCAGTTCTTCCAACAGGCCGCTGGGATCGCCCCGCCCGTCGAGACGTCAGCGCTGCTGTCGCCCGTCTCGACCGGG
Organism: Polyangium jinanense; assembly: GCF_028435265.1. Classification (GTDB taxonomy): domain Bacteria; phylum Myxococcota_A; class Polyangia; order Polyangiales; family Polyangiaceae; genus Polyangium; species Polyangium jinanense. The sequence continues at coordinate 715,727 of NZ_JAGTJK010000002.1, forward strand.
CCTGCGCGATGAACTGCGCACCGCGCAGTTCATCGTCCTGGGTCCAGCCCCTGGCTGGTCCGGGTGCAGGGGCGGACAGCCCCTGCTGGGGCCTGGGGCAACGCCCCAGCGCAGCGGCGTCGACATCTCAGGACACTAGGACGGCACGATCGGCAAGCGGACGGCCTTCTTCCGCTCCTGCTTGGCGAGATCGTGCTCCTTCACGGTGAGGGCGTTCTCGAATTCGGGCAGGGGCAGGTCCTTGTTCTTTGCGTAGATCGGGTGCCTACCGTATTTGCGGTACCACTCGGCGACCGTGGCGTTCGCCTTGATCTTTTCGAGCACGTTGCGCCAGCCGACGCCCGTGTTGTAGGCGCAGAAGCTGATCTCGCCCATCTGCGTGCCGTAGGGGATGATGCACATCTCCGTCCGGCGGAAATCGTAATTGAAAAGGTCCTGGAACCACATGCCGGCGACGAAGAGCACCCGCCACTCGTAGTCCTTCGCGTCGTTCTCGCCCGCGTGCGCGGCGCCCGTCTGGCTCATGAACTGCTTCACGAGCGTCTTCACGTCGAACCCGGGCGGCGCCATTTCCGGCTTGTAATGGCGGAGGATGCTCGTGAGCACCTGCGCCTTCGTCCATTTCGAGCCCCGGCCCGCGTCGAAGATCGTCCGGAAATCCCGCAGGATGCCTTCCATGTCGAGGAACTCGAGCAAGGGGACCATCTGCTTCGTCTTCTTGTTGACGAAGAGCACGGTGCCGATGCCGCAATTCGGGTGACATCCGCAATTGAGCTGGCCGAAATCCTTGTCCGGGCCGTCGAGCAGATCGACGACGTCGCCGAACGGCGAGAGCGCCGAGAGCGGGAACCAATCGCGCAAGGGATCGGTGACGCCGGTCTGCGCCGCCACGTCGCGCGCCAGGTGGCTCAGCGTGTACCGTTGCTTTTCGCGCAGCTCGTCGGAGATGTCCTCGTCGCGGCCGGTGAAGCTCACCGGCTGGAAGCTCACGACCGTGACCTTGTCGGCGTTCTCGATCGCGAACTGGATGATCGGACCGACCATGTCGTTGTTCACGCCATTGACGACGGTCACGACGAGGATGACGTCGATGCCCGCCGCCGCGAGCTCCTCGATCGCCCGGAGCTTCACGTCGTAGAGGTTCGCGATTTTGCGGTGGCTGTTCGCCTCGTTCGTGACCCCGTCGAACTGGAGATAGGCCATCCGCAGGCCCGCCTCCTTGCATTGCTTGGCGAAGCCGGGCTCCTGGGCGAAGCGCAGGCCATTCGTCGCGCATTGCACGGCGAAATAACCCTTCTTGCGGGCGTAGCGGATCGCGTCGAGGAAATGGGGCGAGAGCGTGGGCTCGCCGCCGGAGAACTGGATCGACATCTGCCGCCGCGGCCGCACGTCGGCCGCGTCGTCGAGGATCTGCGTGATCTCCTCCCAGGAGAGCTCGTGCACGTAGCCGACCTGATTCGCGTCCATGAAACACGGATCGCACATCATGTTGCAGCGATTCGTGAGATCGACCGTGAGCACCGAGCCGCGGCCGTACTTGATGGTGCTCGATCCATGCTGGTGGATACGGTCGGGCGTCATCACCACGTCGCGACCCTGGAAGAGGCTCTCGATCCGCTCGAGGAATTTCGGATCGATCGAGAGGACGTCGCTCACGCGGCCGTGCTTCGGGCACTCCTTCTCCATCCGGATCTGGCCGTCGCGCTCGACGATGTGCGCCTTGATCTCGCCGGGGCTCTCCGTGACGAGCTTCGTCCAGTCCGCGTCGCCGCGCAGGATCTCCGCGCGCGCCTCCTTGACGCACGTCGGGCACAAGCTGTCCGTCATCCGAGGCCAGCCGAGCGGCGGCTTCGTCCGCTCCTTGCCGCGCGGGATGGGGCGATCGCTCCATCGAGGCTTGAACGGCACGGGCTCCGGGCCGAGCGTGTTCAGCGTTTGCATCACCGACCAGGCCCGATTCGCGGAGGCCGTGACGAATTTCTCCAGATGGCGCACGGACAACATCGGTGCTGTTTTCCTCCTCGGCCCCCCCGAAGGGTGACGTAACGTAGTTGCTGCCCGCCGGGCCGACCAGCAATTTCGTTTCGTTCTGACGATGCGGAATCGTACGCGGGGCGTCATTTGGGGCCTGGCGAGCTATCGAAGGATTCACCCTCGAACAACCGAACGGTTCGACGCGCTGGAGGATGAGGCGTGACAACCCGGCATCCCTCGTCGATAGTGGCGCCTCGATGTCGCGCTGCTCCCGGGCTTTTACCGCGCTCTCCTTCGCGCTCTCCTTCGCCGCGTCTTCGCTCGTGCCCGCCATGGCGAGCGCGCAAGGGATCGCGGTGGGCGTGGCGCGCAGGGCCGAAGCCGACGACGACTACGGCGAGTTATCCGCTCCGAGCCGAGGGACGCTGCGTGGTCTGTTCGGCGTGCCCGTGGCCGAGCGGCTGCTCGCGGCGGGGTCGGTCGAGGAGCGGCTGCGCGGCGTGCGCAGGCTCGGCGCGATCGGGACGCCCGAGGCGATCGACGCCCTGACGAACGCGTTCGAGCAGTCGTCGCTCCTTTCGCGCGACGGGCGCACGCGGCTCGAAGGCGTGCGGATCCTCGCGGCGCACGCCGATCGCGAGGCGGTGCGTCCGCTGCTCATCCGTGAGCTGACCGAAGGCGGACCCGAGGCGCGCGCCGTGTCGCACGGAGGGCTCGCGCGCGGGGCCGCTGCGCTCGCGCTCGCGAGGAGCCGCGACAAGAAGGCGACGTCGGCGCTCGTGAGCGCGGTGCTTCAAGGCGGGCCGGGCGGAGAGGCGGCGTCCGCGGCGCTCGTGGTGTACCCGCCGGTGTCGATCGCGCCGCTGCTCGAAGGGCGTCGGCGGATCGAGCCGGCCCTCGCCGCGCTGCTCGGCGATCTCGGCGATGTGCGGGCGATCCCGCGGCTGCGTCAGGCCCTCGAGGACACGGATCCGGGCTTTCGCGCGGCCGCGGCGCTCGCGCTCGCGCGGCTCGGCGATACGAGCGCGCAGGTCGCGGCCCGCTCGTGGGTGAAGAGCGACGACGTGAAGCAAAAGCGCGCAGGCGCCGAGGTGCTCGCGCGGCTCGGCGTGGACGGCGCGGCCGAGGCGATCACGGCGCTGCTCGCAGCAGGCCCGACGCGCGTCGACGGCGTGCGCCTCGCGCTCACCGCCCCCTCGCCGGCGCTCGTCAAACCACTCGTCGCGGCGCTCGATGCGCTCGACGGCGACGATCGGGAGCAAGCCATCGCGGCGATCGGTCGCGCGGGCGGGCCGGAGGCCGCGGCGGCGCTGCTCGCGCAGCTCGGCAAGCCCGAGCATGCGACGGCCGCGGCGTTCGCGCTGGCACGGATGCCGGGCAAGGAGGCGCGCGCGGCCCTCGAACGGGCGCTCGGGAGCACGTCGGCGAAGAAGGGCGCGCCGCGCCGGCTGATCACGCGTGCGGCGCTCGTGCGCGCGCTCGTGCTCGGGGACGAGCCGAGCGGCCTCGGGGAAGCGCTCGACGCGATGGCGAACGAGAAGGAGCCGGCCGACCGCGCGGTGAGCGTCTTCGGCCGGGTCGCGACGGGCCGCACGAGCGTGCGCGCCGCGCTCGACGCGGCTTGCCCCGAGAAACGCTCGTGCGACGTGGCCCTCGTGGCCGCCGTGGCGCGCGCCTCGCTCGCGCGCGCGGCCACCGGCAAGGACGAGGCGCCGGCGGAGCTCTCGCGCGTGCTCGGCGCGAAGGCGGCGGGCAAGGGGGACGCACCTTCGGCGATCGAGGTCGCGGCGGGCGTCGCGCTCCTCGCCGATCCGAGCGGCACGGGCCTGTCGACGGCGTTGCTCGCACGCTGGGCCGAAGGGGAGAGCCCGCTCGCGCCGCTCGCCGCGCGCGCCTTGCCGAGCCGCGACGACGAGGCGATCCGCGCCCGCATCAAGCGCCTGCTCGCGGGCACCGACCCGGTCATCCGCGCGCACACGGCGCTCGGCCTCGCGCTCGACCCCGAGCCGGACGCGACGTCGCTTCTCGCAAATGCCTACCGTTTCGAGGACGATCCGACCGTGCGCCGCGCGGTCGTGCGTGCCCTCTCCGCGCGTCGCGAGCCCCTGCGCGCGGCGACGCTCGAGCTTGCGCGCGACTTCGATCCGGACGACCAGGTCCGTGCTCTCGCGCGTGCGGCCTTGTCCGGCCGCACGCTTCTCCCGACGCTGGCCGTGACGGGCGGCCCGGTCGCGTGGATCTCGCTCGTGGCGAACGCGCCTTCGGCGCTTCCGTCGATCCAGGGACGCGCGGCGCGGCTCGTTCGCTCCGACGGCGTGGCTGTGCCGATCGTGGCGGATCCGGACGGCGTGGTGCTCGTCCCGGGCCTGCCGGACGGCCCGGCCGCGCTCACGCTTGCGCCCGAGGCCATCCCGGGGGACGCTGGGTCGCCATGAGCCAAGAGACGGCTTCGATGACCAAGCCTACCGGACCGGAGCAGGTGTCTGCGCTCTCGTTCGAGGAGTCGACGCGGAGGCTCTCCGCGATCGTGGAGGAGCTCGAAGGCGGGGAGCTCCCGCTCGAGCGATCGCTCGCGCTTTTCGAGGAGGGCGTGCGCCTCGCGCGTGCGGCGAAGGAGCGGCTCGACCGAGCCGAGCGTCGGGTCGAGGAGCTCCTCGGCGTCGACGCGCAGGGCAAGCCCATCGTGCGCGAGTTCGAGAGCTAGGAGCATTTTCCGTGCGAACGGCGGCGGCGCTCATCATCGGCAACGAGCTGCTCAGCGGCAAGATCGCGGACGCGAACGTGGTCGTGCTCGCGCGGGCCCTGCGTTCGCTCGGCGTGGTCCTTCGGCGCGTGGTGATGGTGCTCGACGAGATCGACGTCATCGCCGAGGAAGTGCGGACGCTGTCGAAGACGCACGACTGGCTCTTCACCTCGGGTGGGGTCGGCCCGACGCACGACGACGTCACGATCGACGGGGTGGCGCGGGCGTTTGGCACGCACGTCGTGAGCGAGCCGTCGATGGAGTCGATGCTGCGGACCTACTACGGCGAGAAGCTGACCGAGGGGCACCTCTTGATGGCGCGTATGCCGCACGGCGCGCGCCTCGCCGCGTCGAAGTCGATGCCGTGGCCGACGGTGGTGATGAACAACGTGTGGATCTTGCCGGGCGTGCCGGAGATCTTCCAGGCGAAGATCCCGCTGATCGCGGAGGAGCTCGGCGCGGACAAGCCGTTCATCTCGCACGCGGTGTTCACGACGCTCGACGAGGGGACGATCAAGCCGATGCTCGACCGCGTGGTCTCGGAGCACCCGGACGTGGAGGTCGGCTCGTATCCGCGGTGGAGCGCGGTCGAATATCGGACGAAGCTGACGTTCGATGGGCGCGACGCGGAGAAGGTGCGGACGGCGCGGGATGCGTTCGCGGCGAGTTTGCCGGAAGAGGCGGTTGTTCGGGTGGAGTGAGGGATCCACGCCCCGAACCTCAACGCGTATCGGTTCCGGCCCTCCCCCCCACGACCGGAACCTCAACGCGTATCACTTCCGGTCCTCCCCCCCACGACCGAAACCGCAACGCGTATCGGTTCCAGTCCTCCCTCCCACGACCGGAACCTCAACGCGTATCGGTTCCAGTCCTCCCCCCCACGACCGGAACCTCAACGCGTATCGGTTCCGATCCTCCCCCCCACGCCCCGAACCTCAACGCGTATCGGTTCCAGTCCTCCCCTGGACCTCCCGCACCTCAACGCCCGGCACCCTTCCAGCACCCACGCACGTTTCCGTCATGACTACGCCAGCCCGGCGTCCGTCCCACCCTCCGCTGCACCCCACACGTCCCCCGGCTCTGACCGGGAGGAGGAATCCGGATGCCTCGCTCGTTCTCGCCCATCCAGCTCGTCTCCTTGCCTCGCATGACCGCCGTCTCCACCGCTCGCCTCCTCGCCGAGCTCCTCGAGACGGCCTTCCGTGAGCCGATGCTCCCCGCCCCCATTGCCGACGATCGCACGACGCTCTCCGCCCTGCACGAGACCCTCCAGGTCGAGCTCGGCAAGCGTGTGGTCGCGGAGGGCGAGGCGCCGCCGGTCGTCAGCGTCGTCGATCGCATCGAGGACAATGCGTTCGGCGCGCTTTCGGATTGGCTCCTTTCCTTCAAGCGATTGCCGACGGAGCGTCATCCCGTGGCCGCGGACGCCGCGATGGTGCACGACACCCTCTTCGGCCAGGGACTCGGCTTCCTCAGGCTGCGCGCCGCCGACGAGTGGCAGGAGGCCGAGACGCGAATGCGGATCCTCAAGGAGAAAGGGCTCGACCTCGTGATCGAAAAGCTCGGAGGGAAGCCTTTCCTCGACGAGCTCACCTTCGCGCACACAGCGTACGGAGAGGCACTCGGGATCACGAAGCCCCGGCCCGCGTCCGATCCGCCCAGCTTGGGCAAGGCCCAGAGCGAGGCGATCGATGCCCTGCGGAGTTACGTGCTGCGCGTCGCGGCGCACGTACGGGAGAACGAGCCCGCCACGGCGGAGCTCGCGGAGAGGCTGCTCGCGCCCCTCGCACAGTGGAGGGACCGGCCTTCGAAGAAACGCCGAAGCGCGAAAGCGGACGATTCCACGCGCTGACGGACCCCCCCACCCCCTGGCGGCCGCCAGGCGGATGTTTCGTTTCGCCACCCCCTGAACCCTCCCATTGCCGCGAAAAACCGCGCGGCCTGGATCCTGCTCCAGCCGGGGCATGGACGCGATGCTCGAACTGGCGACGGCCAGTGAAACCCTCTTCGAGCCGATGCCGCTCGGGCCACGCGGCCCCCGCGAGCGCGCGCTCGAAGAGGGGATCTTGATGCTCTCGGACGCCGATCTGCTCGCCATCGTGCTCGGCACCGGGCTCGTCGGCTGCTCCGTCTTTCGCCTCGCGAACGAGCTGCTCGATCGGGTCGGCGGGCTCGAAGGGCTCGGGCGCCTCGGGCCGTCGGCGATCGCCGAGATCCCCGGCGTGGGCACCGCCAAGGCCCTGCGCCTCCTGGCCGGGCTCGAGATCGGACGGCGCTCGCTCATGCGCTCGATCCGGCCGCGCCCCGCGGTCTGCAACTCCGCCACCGTGGCCGCGTGGTTCACGAGCCGCCTCGCCTGGCGCGAGTACGAAGAGCTCTGGGTGATCTCGCTCGACGGCCGCAACGGCCTGCGCAGCGCGCGCCGCGTCGCCCAGGGCGGCGTGCACGGGCTCGGCATCACCTCGCGCGACGTCCTGCGTGTCGCCCTCCAGGACACCGCGGCGGCCCTGATCCTCGTGCACAACCACCCGAGCGGCGACCCCACGCCCTCGGACGCCGACGTGGCCATGACCCGCAAGGTCGCCGAGGCCAGCAACGTCGTGGGCGTACCCCTGCTCGATCACGTGATCGTTTCGAGCACGGGCGACTACTGCTCGATGCTGGACCGCGGGATCCTGCCCTTCGAGTGAGCCGTCGGGTTCGTACGGTCGCTCCCGTGGGGCACCAAGGTTCGCCGAGATCTTCCCTTTCGTGCCGGGATGATCGGACACTCGCACGTGGAGCTCCCTGATGCATGAACTGCTCTCCCGGCTCGGTCTCGCGCGCGACGAGAATTTCGGCGGCTTCGACGGCGAGCACTGGCTCGGCGAAGGCAAGCCCATCGACGTGATCACCCCGATCGACGGCTCGCGGATCGCCTCCGTGCGCCCGATCCACCGTGGCGAATACGAGCACATCGTCGCCCGCGCCGAGTCCGCCTTCCGTACGTGGCGCGAGGTGCCGGCGCCGAAGCGCGGCGAGGTCGTGCGCAGGCTCGGCGACGCCCTGCGCGCGCGCAAGAAGGACCTCGGCGCCCTCGTCACCCTGGAGATGGGCAAGATCACGGCCGAGGGCGAGGGCGAGGTGCAGGAGATGGTCGACGTCTGCGATTTCGCCTGCGGCCTGTCGCGCCAGCTCCACGGCCTCACCATGCACAGCGAGCGGCCGCGGCATCGCATGTACGAGCAATGGCATCCGCTCGGCGTCATCGGCGTGATCACCGCCTTCAATTTCCCCGTGGCCGTGTGGAGCTGGAATGCGGCGATCGCGGCCGTCTCTGGCGACACCACGGTCTGGAAGCCCTCGCCGAAGACCCCGCTCACGGCCATTGCCACCACGAACATCGCGGCGCGCGTCTGCCGCGAGAGCGGCGTTGATCCGGCCATCTTCTCCCTCGCCTTCGGCAGCGTCGAGGACGTCGGAGAGCCCATGCTCGCCGATGCACGATTGCCGCTCGTCTCGGCCACGGGCAGCACCCGCATGGGCCGGCGCGTCGCCGAGGTCGTCGGCCGGCGCCTCGGCCGCACCTTGCTGGAGCTCGGCGGCAACAATGCGCTCCTCGTGACGAGTCATGCCGACCTCGACCTCGCCACGCGGGCCATCCTTTTCGGCGCGGTCGGCACCGCCGGGCAACGTTGCACCTCGACCCGGCGCATTCTCGTGCACCGCTCGGTCCGGGACGAGCTCGTCGCGCGGCTCGTTCGCGCGTACGCCTCCATCAAGATCGGCGATCCACGCGAGCCCGGCACGCTCATGGGGCCCCTCGTCAGCCACGACGCCGTCGCCGCCATGCAATCGGCCCTCGCACGGCTGAAAGAGGAGGGCGGCGAGGTGCTCTACGGCGGCGCGCCGCAGGTCGGCCCCGCGTTCCCCGGCGGGCATTACGTCGAGCCTTGCATCGCCGCGGCGAAAAACGAGTATCGCATCGTGCAGGAGGAGACGTTCGCGCCGATCCTCTACGTCATCGAATACGGCGGCGCCTCACGGCCGAGCGATCACGCGACGCTCATGCGCGAGATGCGCGAGGCGATCACGCTCCACAACGCCGTCCCGCAAGGCCTCTCCGGCTCGATCTTCACGCACCACCTCATCGAGGCCGAGGCCTTCCTCTCCCACGCCGGCAGCGATTGCGGGATCGCGAACGTCAACATCGGCACGAGCGGCGCGGAGATCGGCGGCGCGTTCGGCGGCGAAAAAGACACGGGCGGCGGACGCGAGAGCGGCTCCGATGCCTGGAAAGCCTACATGCGACGACAAACCAACACCCTCAACTGGGGCATGGACCTGCCCCTGTCGCAGGGAATTGCCTTCGGGGAGCCCTGAGCATGCCGCGCCTGCCTCTCACCGAACCGGAACTGCTCTTTTCGAGCCAGGCCCCGCGCCCCTGGTCGGGCTTCCTCGAGCGGCCCGTCGTGACCGAGGAGGGCGTCCTCCTCGCGGGCGACGACGCCTCCGCCGTATGCGTCGACGCCGCGACCGGACGCACCATTTACACGCTCCACGTCCCGCTCGAAACCACCGACGCCTACACGGGGCTGCCAATCCCCTGGAACGACGGCCGCGCGCTCGTGCCGGTCTACCAGAAAGACACCTCGCTCAAGGTCTATGACGTCAGCCCCGCCGGGGCCATCGGCCTCGTCGATTCGCCCGGCGCCGAGGAGGAGGCCCGCGGCAACGACATGCGCATCCTCGCGAGCGACGCGGGCTGCAAGCTCTTCTTGATGCCCCTCGCCCGCGCGGCCGACGATCATTACCTGATTTCGTGGCTCTACCGCCAGGTCCGGTTTTACCGCACCGAATGCCGCTCCTTCACGCGAGGCCTTCGCTGGGGCAGCGAGGAGGCCATGCTCACCACCACCGCGGACGTCGTGCTCGGCGTGACCGCGCCCGTGCGCGGGACCGACGATCGGGGGACGCTCGTCGCGAGATCGGCCAAGGATGGCGAGGTCCTCTGGTCGCTCGGCGCCCGCAGCCGCACCGTCGCCGGGGCCGGCGCGGGCATGTTTTTCCTTCTGGATCGATCGGCCCGCGTGGCCGAGGACGCCGCGCGCAAGATCGCTTGCGACGAGGAGCTGCTCGAAGCGCTCGCCGAGGAGCCGGCGCTCATGGGAGAGGCCCTCCAATCGCTCCTCCGCGGCTTGCTCGCGCAGCGGCCCGTCCGCGCGCCCTCGCGGATCGCCGCGCTCGACGCCGAGACGGGGATCGTCCGCTGGGAGGCGCAGGTGCCCGGGGACGTCGTCTCGATGGGCGGACCGGGCGGGGGCGTGCTCGCGGCCGTGGGCGTCGAGGGCACGGCCGCGCATCTGTACCGGTTCGACGTCGAGACGGGCGCGCCGCGGGGCGCCTCGTCGCTCGGCGCGGGCTGGCCCGGCTCGCCCTTCGATCCGTGGAGCGGGCGCCTCTCGTTCGAGCTCTGGTCGACCGAAATGCCGGCGATCGTCGCCGTCGACGAGCACGCCATTGCCTGGTCGAGCCCCGAGGGCCTTTTCGTCGAGCGCCTCGAAGAGCCGTTCACCCGGCTCTGGCAGTGGACCCTGCCGGCTCCTTGCCGCGCTTTCCGCCCTCGCGTCCTCGACCGCGTGCTCAACGAGCCGGCCATCAGCGTGGGCGATGGCCGCATCTACCTCCGCGACAGCTGGAGCCTCTGGGGCATTGGCGAGCGTCGGTAGCGCTGCCGACGTTCTTGCGTGTTTCACGCGGCGAGTTTTGCGCCCGAGGCCGGAAAATCGGCCAATGCTCCCATTTATTCGCGGGCAAACGCTCGTTCAAGCTTGATCGGGCTGCACGCTCGAATCACGTTCGGCTCCATCCGGGGGGGAACTTCAACCGGATGGAAGACAAATGATTGTACGCCGTGAATGGTCTTACTTCGTCGTCATGGCTCTCGCCGCCATGGCGTATGGTTGTCAGGGAGAACAGGGCGAGACCGGAATCGACGACGCGGCGGATCCCACCGCGTCCGAGGCCGAAACGTCGGCCGATTCCGAGGGCGCCGCGTCCGCCGAGGTGACCGACGAGGCGCTCCTCTCCGCCTTCGGGGATCACCAGCCCGAGGCGCCGGGCTCCTTGCGGGCCGGCAGTGGGGATGTCGAGCCGAACGATGCGAGCGCGACCGCCGAGCAAGCGCCGCTCGGCGTCACGAACAACCTCTCCATTACCAAGGGCGATGAAGACTGGTATCGTGTCGTCGTGCCCGCGCGCACCATCGCGCGTGTCGGCATCGAGATGAATCACGCGGCCGGGGATCTGGATCTCGTGGCGTATGATGCGCAGGGACACCTGCTCGGCTCCCGCAACGGCGCCGAGTACCCCTACACGTGGCGCGGCCAGGAGACGAACAGCGAATATTATGGCTTTTATTCAGAGGACGGCGGCGCGGTGTATTACGTCCGCGTCCTCGGGCACGCGGGCGCGACGAACACGTACAGCCTGCACGTCAATCATTACTCTTACGTGGATGGCCAGACCTGCACGGGCGCCGGTTTTTCCCTCGCCGATTGCGATGGGCGCGGCAGCGGCGGCAGCGGCCTGATCCCGTTCCCCTTCCCGGATCCTTCCGATTCCGTCGTCGGGGACGGGTACGACTTTGCCTCGTATTCCAACTACCGCTTTGCCCGGCGCGAGCTCGTCATGCTCGTGCGCCACGCCCTCGCCGAGACGCGCAAGGCGTTCCCGGGCACGAAGCCGCTCTCGCTCATCGACATCTGCCAGATGGACGGCGTCACGCCGGGCTACGACATCGGCGACCCGCGCCATCCGCAGAGCACGCATGATCAGGGCGGCAACATCGACATCTCGTACTTCCAGACCGACGGCTCGAACGACGCCGAGATCGTGTGCAACGACGGCGCGAACCACGCCGACGGGTATTGCACGTCCGCCGCGGCGCAGAAGCACATCGTCGATCTGCCCCGCCAGGCCTATTTCATGGCCAAGCTCTTTGCTTCGTCGCGCACGCGCGTGATTGGCACGGACACGGTCCTCGCGCCCCTGCTTCGCCAGACCGCGCAAGCGCTCGCCGCGCTCCCTGCCGGGGATCGCCGGAAGATCAGCCAGTCCGAGCTCAGCTCGTTCTCGAGCCGGCTCGCGTATGGCTCGGGGTGGCCGTACCACCACCACCACATTCACCTGAGCCTGCAATGGCTGCCGCAGGGCAGCAGCGCGCGTGGGGGAGAGCCGATGCCGCTGTCGGCGCCCGCGCCGTTCCACACGCTGCAGGCGCCCGGCGAGTCTGTCGATTCGCTCGACATGGCCTGGCCGCCGCGCCCCTGAGGCGCTCCGATCGCAGAGGCGCGGCGAGGGCTTTTCTTTCGCTCGCGCCTCTGCGATCGTTCTTTCATGACGGATGCCCGCATCCCGCTCACCGCCGAGGACCGCGTCCTGGTCTCGACCCAGCTCGCGAGCCGGCGCTCGGTGGCGAACCGGTTCGCGACCATCGTTGCGATCGCGACCGCCGTTTTCCTTCTGAAACTGGTCGTGAGCGTGCGCGGGGGCAATGGGCCCGCCCTGGCCGGCCTCGGGATCGCCTTCGTGATCGCGATCGGCCTGCTCGTCTGGTATTTCGGCTATCGCCTCGTGTCCCGCATCACCGCGGACCTCGCCGCGGGCGAGAAGCGGGCGATCACCGGCAAGATCGAGGACATTTCGAGCACCGGCAATGCGTACGGCGAGACGATCACGTACGTCACCGTGGGCGGCGAGAAGTTCGTGACGCGCGGCCGGTTCTTCGACAGATGCCGCGGCGGCGAGCCTGTCGTGCTGGAGATCCTGCCCCGCTCACGCGTGGCCATCCGGGGCCGCGTGCTCGAAGCCGAGGGCGCGTCGATCTGAATCAGGACGGTTCGTGGTTGTCGTCGTCGCCGAGCTTGCGCCAGCGGGCGAGGTCACGCGCGCCGGCGACGTTCTTGTAGCCGAGGAAGCAAAGCGCGCCCGAGAGCAGGAGGGAGCCCAGCGCCGTCGGGTGAAAAGTCTCCACGCCCGTGACGATCGCGGGCAGGCCGGTGACCGCGCCCATCGCGATCGACGTCGCGCCCCAGCCGAGGCTCGGCTTGCCGCGCCCGAGGTGCACGAGGTTCTTCACGATGACGAAGACCATCGCGCCCCAGACGACGAGGTGCACGACGACGAGGACGATGGCGAGGAGGACGAGGGCCTCGAGGAGGCGCTCCAGCTCCCGACCGTTGCACCCCGGCAAGAGGGCCATCGAGGCCACGAGGGCGGCGAGGATGGCGGCGCGGCGGGGGTACGAGGAGCCTTCGTGCTTGGTACTTGGGACCATGTTCGTTTGCGGCTCCCACTGAGCAAGAACCGCTCCCGCGACGAACGGGCCCTTTTCCGCGGCTTTTTGAGGCTCGCGCGGCTCGAAGAGCGCAGCGCCTTGCGCGATCGCCGCGATACGCGCTTCGCACGCGGCGCGTCGTTTACCCAGACAACCTGCGTCCAACGCAATGCGCGACGCTGTGCTTCGGGTTACCATTCTGACGCGAAGGCAAAAAAAGAGCGCCTACTCGACGGCGGGGGGGGGGACCGGAGCAGGCGCTCGCGTAGAGATAGAGCAACCTCTGGGCCAGGTACTTCCTGACCTGATTTCGAGGGGTTAACGCAACCAGGCCCCCTCAGCCCTTCAACCCTGCAACCACGAGCCGACAACCATGCAGGACCGGAGCTGGCTGCGGACGCCCACGAGGCGCACGCGAGGGCCGGCCGGACGCGCGGGTCAGGCGGCTCAGGCAGGCCTTTGGCTGCGGCACGGACGGAGGCGCGAGCGGACAGCCGGGAAGGGCGTCCACGGGCTCGCGCTGCGGCGTCTCGGCTGGCAGCGGACAAAAAAAGAGCGCCTACTCGACGGCGGGGGGGGGGACCGGAGCAGGCGCTCGCGTAGAGATAGAGCAAGCGCTGGGCCAGGTACTTCCAGACGTGAATTCGCTGGGTTTGCGATCAGGCGGCCCCCTCGGCATCGCATCGGTGAAATTCCTGATGACGAACCTGCAGGGGACGTAGGTGGTGGACCCTACGGACGCCGGATCAGTCGACCTTGGGGGCGGCGCGGTGGAAGCGCATCACGACGTTCGGGTCGGGGACGAGCGAGATGCCCGCGTCCTTCTTGCCCCTGTACTCGAGGATCGACAGCACGTGCCGGATGCTCTCGAGCCGCGCCTTCCGCTTGTTGTTGGCCTGCACGATGATCCACGGGCTGAAGCTCGTGTGCGTCCGGCCAAACATGCTCTCCTTGTACCGCGTGTAGCTGTCCCAGAGCGCCTCGGCTTTCCCGTCGAGGGGCGAGAGCTTCCATTGCTTGAGCGGGTTTTTTCGGCGTGCTTCGATGCGCGCGCTCTGGATCTCCTTCGAGATCGAGAACCAGAACTTCACGAGCACCACGCCGTCCTCGACGAGCATGTGCTCGAACTCCGGCACCTGGCGCATGAAGCGCTCGTATTGCTCCTGCGTGCAAAAACCGTTCACGGGCTCGACGACGGCGCGGTTGTACCAGCTCCGGTCGAAGAACACGATCTCGCCGCGGTTCGGGAGCTGGCGCATGTAGCGCTGGAAATACCATTGCCCCGTCTCCTCGTCCGTCGGCTTGGGCAGCGCCACCACGCGCATCGCCCGCGGGTTCAGGTACTCCGTGAAACGCCTGATCGTGCCGCCTTTGCCCGCCGCGTCGCGCCCCTCGAACACGACCGCGATCCGCCTGCCCTCCTCCTGCACCCAGCGCTGCATCTTCACGAGCTCGACCTGCAGCTTCTCCAGCTCGTTCTCGTAATCGACGGCCGCCTTGATGCGTCGGGCGTCCACGTTCTTCGAGCGCAAGAGCTGGATGAACTCGCGTGACGAGTGCAAGTCGGAGAGCTCTTCGAGCGAAAGGACGGACTCCGGCATGCTCGCCGGCGGCAGGTCGCAGAGCGCCTGCATCACGGGCCCGACCTCGCACGACACTCCGGGCGGATGAACCCGCACGCCATCCTGCTCCCCGCGCGCTTCTCGGCCCTCACCATTGCCTTCGTCCCGCCTGACCTCGCTGCTCCGATCGAGCGACATGCGCACCTCACCTCGCCTTGGTGGTCGTGGTGGCAAATGCTACCCATCGAAAGGTGAGCTGGCGCGTCGTCTTGTTCAATTTCGACGGTCACCCGCCGCCGAGCAAGCTCGTACGAGGCTTTCGGCCGAGGCCCATGGGCTCGCCTGCCTACGTCCGGGAGTCGATCTCGGCGCTGCTTTGCGACGTCGACTGGTCGGATCCGTCCCGGGCTATCTTCGACGAGGGCGAATACACGATGTGGCTCGCCTTGCCGGCCGGCGACGTCGTGGATCGTGTCGAGGTCGAGGTCGTGGGCGGCGGCAACCCCGTGCCCGTGCTCTCACATCTTTGCCAGGTCAACGGGTGGTTCGCGTACGACGTCGGCGAGCGTGTCTTTCTCGATCCCGAAGAGCCGCGGGCGAGCGGCTGGGAAGCGAGCTTGCGCGTGCCAAAGGACTGACGTGCAAGTGTGCTGTAACGACGTGCCATCGAGCTCAATCGCAGTCGCCCGCGTGCCTGCTTGACGCCGCGTCGAAATGCAATGACCCTGGGATCGGCCCCCCATGCCGGATGAGGACCCGCGAGCCCGGCTCGAATCGCTGGAGCGCGAGATCGAGCACCTGCGCCGGGAGAACCAGCGATTGCTGGAGGTACAACGCGGAGAATCCTCCGTTTCGGACGGATGCCCCCCGCCGAGCGCGCGGAGCTTGCGCCCGATCGCCGAGGCGCTGCCGCACCTCGTATGGATCTGGGGTCCGGACGGGGTCGAATACTACAATCGTCGATTCGTGGAGTATACAGGCCGGACGCTCGAGACCGGACGGAAGGTGAGCTGGCTCGAGTGGGTTCACCCTGACGACCGGGAAAGGGCCGGGCGCGCGTTCGGACGTTGCCAGCAGACGGGCGAGATTTTCGAGTGCGAGGAGCGGATACGCGGGATGGACGGCCAGTATCGCTGGTTTCTCTCGCGCGCCTGGCCCTTGCTCGGCCCGGACGGACGCCCCGAGCGATGGTTCGGCGCGCTCACGGACATCGACCAGCAAAAGCGCAACGAGGCGACCCTTGCGAATCTTTACGAAACGGCCGAGCGTGAGCGCAAGCGCATGGAGCGGCTGCAGGCATTCACCGCGGAGCTCTCGGCCGCGCGCACGATCCGCGAGGTGATCGACGCGACCGTGATCGAGGGGTGCGTGTCGTTCGGAGCCTCGCGCGGCGTGTTCGCGAAGGTCGTGGCGGAGCAGGGGGTTTTGGAGATCGTACGCCTTTGGGGTTTTTCCGAGGAGATGCACGCGATCTGGCATGGCCGGCGTTTGCCGCTCGTCGAGGAGCTGCCGCTGACCGACGCGGCGCGCACGGATTCTACTGTTTGTCTTGGCAATCGTCGCGTGATCGAAGCGCGTTATCCCCGATTCGCGGGGCGCGTCCTCGACCTTTCGGCGATGCTCGTCTTGCCGATCCGCGCGGGCGGCAGCCAGCTCGGGGTGCTCGGGCTCCTGTACGATGGTCCGGTCGAGTTCTCGGACGACGACGATCACCGGGAAATGCAGACGTTCGCGCGGCTCGCGGGGCAGGCGCTCGAGCGGGGCCAGCTCTTCGACACGGCCAAGGCCGAGATGCGGCGCGCGGAGGAGGCGAACCACGCGAAGGACCTCTTTCTCGGAATGATGAGCCATGAATTGCGCACGCCGCTCACGGCCATCCTCGGCTGGGCGACGATTCTGCGCGCGAGGACGCCGCCGCCGGAGACGCTGGCGAAGGCGCTGCAGGTAATCGAGCGGAACGCGCGGGCCCAGGCGCAGCTCATCGACGATCTGCTCGACGTGACGAAGATTCTCGCGGGATCGCTGCGGATCGAGGCGCAAGAGGTGGAGCCGATCGCCGTGGTGGAAAAGGCGATCGACGACGTGCGGGAGGCGGCGACGGCAAAAGGCGTGGAGCTCGTCCGGGCCCTCGACACGGGCGTTCGCCCACTGCGCGCCGATCCGGCGCGGCTCCAGCAGGTCGTGTGGAACCTGCTCTCGAATGCGGTGAAATTCACGCCGGCCGGGGGGCAAGTCTTCGTCTCGTTGCTCGGCGACGACAGCCATGTCGAGTTTGCCGTGGAGGACACGGGCAAAGGCATTTCGGCGGCGTTTTTGCCGCATGTGTTCGAGCCCTTTCGCCAGGCGGACGTGGGCACGACGCGCGCGCACGGCGGGCTCGGGCTCGGGCTTGCGCTCGTGCGCCATCTCGTCGAATTGCACGGGGGCGTGATCGAGGTGACGAGCAAGGGCGAGGGCAAGGGCGCGCGTTTCGTGGTGCGGCTGCCGCGAAAGCAGGATTCGCTCGTGGTGTCGGAGGGCGCGTCCTCGTTTTGGGGCCTCGGGAAAGCGCCAGGTCCGAGCCTCGAAGGTCACCGGATCCTGGTCATCGACGACGAGCCCGACGTGCTCGAAATGCTCTCCTCGTATCTGTCGAGCCGTGGCGCCACGGTCTTCGTGGCCGGCAGCGCCGCCGAGGGACTCGGGAAAATCAAGGAAGCGCGGCCGGACATCGTGATTTGCGACATCGGCATGCCGGGGCAGGATGGGTACGGGTTCATCGAGGAGCTTCGTAACTCGTCGCCCGCGGAGGGAAGCGCGACGCCGGTCGTCGCGCTCACGGCGTACGCGCGCCCCGAGGACCGGAATCGCGCGATCTTGCATGGATTCGACACGCACTTGGCGAAGCCGCTCGATCCGGGCGAGCTCGCCAGCGTGATCGAGCGGCTCTCTACTTCAAAGGCGGCTGCGCGATCTCGCGCAAGTTGAGCCCGCCGGGGTACCCATGAACGGGCCCTTCCCGGAAGGCCGCGGTCCCAGGTAGACTGCTTGTGATGCGTGTTCGTCGTTTCGCGCTCGTCGCCCTGTTCCTCGGGCTCGCAGGCTGCGGCGCGGCCGCCCCGGCGAACCCTTCTGCGTTCCCGGGAAAGGCCGCCGCGACGAAGGGACGCGCGGACGTGGAGTACGTCGCGATAGGTCCTCGCGCGCTGCTCGAAGGAATCGAGCCGCTGCTCGTGCACCGCGAGGCGCGGGGCCTCCGGGTCGCGCGGGTTTCGCTGGAAGAGATCGCCCGGCCGAACGGCGGCGGCGCGCCGTCGCCGGAGCAGATCGAAGGGGCGATCCGGCAGGTCGCGTCGCATGCGGGGAAACGACTTCGGTTCGTCCTGCTCGTGGGGGACGCGCCGGGGTATGGCGAGTCACGGGGCGGGTCCTCGTTCGTGCCGACGTTTTACCGGACAAAGATTCACTACGAGAACGAGGACATCGAGGAGTATGCGTTCCTGGAGGCGAATCTACGGGAGGAGGATCGCGGCCTCCTGCGTCACATGGAGGGGAGTTATGCGACGGACTTCCCGTATTCCCTCGCGCACATTGGTGCGCCCGGACAACCAGAGCTCTCGGCCCAGCGCGCGCCCACGGCGCTCGCGGTGGGGCGGGTGCCGGCGCGGACCGCGGACGAGGCGCGCGATTTCGCGAAGAAGGTGGTCGCGTACGAGACAGCGCGCCCCGAGCGCGCGTGGCGCCGCAGCATCACGCTTTTCAGCGCACCAGCGCGTTTTGGCCCGGTCGCCGATCTCCTGATCGAGAGAAGGATGACGCGTATCCTGGACGATCAGGTCCCGTACGACTGGGACGTGGACATCGTTTTCCCGAAGGCAGGGTCGCCGTACGCGTATCCCTTTCCGGAGCTTCGCCATCGGCTCGTCGAGCGGCTCGACGCGGGCGCGCTGATCGCCGGCTACGTCGGCCACGGGTCGCCGATGTTCCTCGACTCCGTCCGCTTCAATGGCGCTCGGTACAGCACCGGGAGCATCCTGGATCTGGAGCACCTGCGTATCCCCGATGGCAAGCCGTTTTTCGTGGCGATCACGTGCAGCACGGGGTTTTTTGATCTCCGAAACGGGCGCCGCTCCGTCGCGGAGGCCCTCGTCATGAATCCGGAGGGCGTGATCGCCGCGTTCGCGTCGAGCCGCGAGAGCCATCCTTATCCGAATGCGCTTTATGGAGAGGCGATCGTGCAGACGTTCGTCGAGGAGCGCGCGCCGACGATCGGGGAGGGGATCGTGACGGCGAAGCGGAGAATGCGCGAGGGCGAGGTCCCGCTCGCGCCGCTGCTCTTTCAATCGGACCCGGAGGAGCTCGCGGAGGAGCACCTCGGCCTCTACAACCTGCTCGGCGATCCAGCGACGGTGCTGCAATACCCGGCGAGCGCCAAGGTGTTGCTCGAAGGCGGCCCCGGGCCGCGCGCGCCGTCCGCCGATGTGGTCGTCTCGGTGGATACGCCGTCGATTCCGATGGGGAAAGCGCTTTTCACGCTGGAGACGAAGCGCAGCGTGGTGCGGACGAAGGTCCCGGGCGAGGCGGAGCTCGAGTCGATGCCCGAGGAAGCGGCGTGGGAGGCGTTGCGAAAGACCTACGCCGCGGCCTCGGACAAGGTGATCACGCGCATGGAAAAGGCCGTCAGCGATGGACGCGCGGAGTTTCTCGTGAGGTTGCCGCTCGACCCGGGTGATTACGTGATCAAGGTGTTCGTCGCGGGCAGTGGGCAGGCGGCCGCGGGGCACGCGCGGGTCCAGGTGGCGAAGCCGTAGGCACGGGCGCTGTCGCAATGCATGACGTTGGACAGCGCCTCTACGCGTCCGCTTTATCGACCGCTCTCGCCGGAAGGTTCTTCCACGCCGCGATCGCCATCCCCACGGCGACGGCCGCGGCCACGAGCGCCACCACGCCCCGCGCGCGCGGCCCGTCTCCGAGCAGCCCGCTCTTCCACGTCACGTCGACGAGCCCGCCGCGCAGCCCCACGCCTGCCAGCAGGATGAAGCCCGCGTGCGCCGCGACCGACGCCCACGCGACGCCCGTGCGCACCCAGAGCACCGCGAACAGCGCGCCCTGGGCGGCCGCGAGCACGAGCGCCTCCCATGACGCACCCGGCACGAGCGCGAGCGCCGCTGCGCCCGCGAGCACCGCGTACCCGATCCCGAAGCGCGTCCCGAGCCCCGCGCGCGCAGCCACCACGAGCGGCAACCCCCGGTAGAGCAGCTCGTCCCGCGTCGCCACGGCCGCCGCGCGGAGCAGGGCAAACCCGAGCGAGCTCGACGGGCTGCCCAGAGAGACCGAGGCAAACCCCGCGAGCACGGCCACGAGGAGCGGCACGGCCACGAGCACGAGCGCGACGCCGAGCCCGAGCCCGATGCCACGGAGCGCGCGTGCTCGTGGCTCCTTGCCGGTGCTCGGATCCGGGTCCCAGCGCACGCCGGCGCGGTACGTCCCGAGGTCCACGATGATCGCGCCGACGAGCGCAGCGACGAGCGGATTGCGACCGACGACGACCTCGGCGAGGCGCACGGCGGCCGCGGTGCCGAGCAGCCACGCGGAGCCCTTGGCGATCTCGCGCAAGGCGGAGCGGGATGCGTCGAGCCGTACGGTCGCGGAAGGCACGGGCCGCATGGTGGCATGTTTCCGCGAGGGACGCTTCGCTTGCCGCGGCGTGCGTGGCCCCGACAGACAGGCGTTGCGGGCCGGATCGCCTTGGAGTAGCTTGCGCGCGCTTTCCGCCCCGCGCGTGTTTCGCCGTGGCGGACGCGAACGTGGAGAAGAGGTCCATGGTCCGAGCGCCGGCGATGCAAGAGAACGATCTCGATACGAGCGGCTCCGTGCTCGGGCGCGGCACGCGCGTGCGTGGCCGCGTCGTGGGCGAGGGAGATCTGCGCGTGGAGGGCCACGTCGAGGGCGGCGTGAATCTCACGGGCGAGCTCTTGATCGAGGAGGGCGCCGAGGTGACCGGCGATGTCGAGGCCGCGGTCGTGACGATCGCCGGCACCTTGACCGGAGACGTCTCGGCGCGTGGTCCCGTGGCGATCCGCGCGTCGGCGAAGGTCTCGGGCAACCTCGGCGGCACCGAGGTGAGCCTCGACGAGGGCGCCGAGTTCTCCGGGCGAATCGAGGCGGATTTCGAGCTGCCGGCCGAGCTCACAGAGGGCCGCGCCGGCGGTCGGTGAAGGTTTTTCCGAGGAACACGAACGTGCTGCGGCGGGCGCGGCGAGGGAGCGTGGAAGGTGGCGGGTACGATCATCGGCAGCGGCATCACGATCGAGGGTGAGATCACCTCCGACGAGGAGGTGGTCGTGGCCGGCACGGTTCGCGGCAAGCTCAGCGTCGACGGCGGCGTGACCGTCGAGGGAGGCGCGGTCGTCGAGGCGGACATCGCGGCGGCCTCGCTCTCGGTCGGCGGCAACGTGACGGGCAACGTGAGCGCCTCGGATCGCGTCGATCTGCTCACCGGCGGGCGCCTCGTCGGCGACGTCAAGGCGGCGCGGCTGACCATCGCGGACGGTGCCTCGTTCAAGGGCAACGTCGACATGGACGTGTAGCCGATGACCACCCCCTCGACCATCGGCCGCGGGACCACGATCCGCGGCTCCATCCGCGGCGACGGGGACCTCGACCTCCACGGCTTCGTGGAGGGAAGCGTCACTGTCCAGGGTGAGCTGCTCATCGGCGAGACGGCGCTCGTCAAGAGCGACGTCTCCGGCCGCCGCATCATCGTGCGCGGCGCCGTCGCGGGCAACGTGTCGGCGACCGAGCTCGTCGTGCTCGAGCCCGGCGCGCGCGTCGTCGGCGACATCGGCGCCCCGCAGATCGGCATCCGGCCCGGCGCGCTCGTGCGAGGCAACGTCTCGACCGGCGCCCCGCTGCCGGCCCGCGCCCCGCAGCCCGCGGCCGCCGCGCCTGCACAGGCGGCCCCGCGTGGTCGTGCAGCTGCGCCTGCCGCCGCGCCTGCGCGTCCCGCGCCCGCCCCGGCCCGCGCGCCTGCGCCCGCGGCTCGCCCGGCGCCTGCGCCTGCGGCTCGCCCGGCGCCTGCGCCTGCGGCTCGCCCGGCCCCGGCGCGCCCGGCGCCTGCGCCTGCCGCGCCTCCTCCCCCGCCTGCTGCCGCCGCCGAGCCTGAGCTGGCTGCTGCGGAAGAGGCGCCGGAGAGCGCTCCTGCCGAACATTTGGGCGGCCCCCCGCCCCCGGTCGTGCCTGCGGTGCCCAAGGGTGCCAAGGCGCAGATCAGGCGCGGCAAGGGCGCGAAGTGAGCAAAACCGAGCGGGAGCGGCTCGTCGAGCTGCTCCGCGAACGATCATTCGAACGCAAACGAGTCGTGCTCGCCTCCGGGCGCGAGAGCGACTTCTTCATCGACTGCAAGCAGACGGCCTTGACCGCCGAGGGGCACTTTCTCCTCGGCGCGCTCATGTTCGACGCGCTCGACGGCCTGCCGCGATGCGACGCGGTCGCGGGCGTGGAGCTCGGCGGCTGTCCGCTCGCGAGCGCCGTCTCCCTGACGAGCTTCGTCCGCGGCCGGCCGCTCCCTGCGCTCTACGTGCGCAAGGAGGCGAAGGACCACGGCTCGAAGCGGCTCATCGAGGGGGATCGCGCGCTCGTGCCAGGGATGGCGGTGGTGATGTTGGAGGACGTGATCACGACGGGCGGGTCGACGCTCAAGGCCGTCGACAAGATCACGGCGGCGGGCGCGCGCGTGGTGGGCGTGGTGGCGATCGTGGATCGGCTCGAAGGCGGGGCCGAGGCGATCCGTCAGGCGGGTTTGCCGGTGGTCTCGATCTGCACGCGGCGCGATTTCATTCCGGACACGTGACGCGAGCGTTTGTCCGAGGGTGGGACGACCCGTGGACAGCGGCGGAGGAGGCGGGTAGGGTAGGCGTATGGCGCCGCCCGATCCTGCGTACGTGGTTGATCCGGCCGATCCTCGCGCGCCGAGCGAGGAGAGGTGGGCGTGCATGAGCGTGGAGGAGCGGGCGCGGGTCGTGGATCTGTTGCCGCCAGCCGAGAAGCACCTCGCGGCCGAAGCTGCAATCGCGGAAGAGCGAAAGCGCGCGGAGGCTGCCGAGGCCAAGGCGGAAGCGGCCGAGGTGGAGAAGCAGCGCGCAGAGGCAGAGAAGCAGCGCGCAGAGACAGAGAAGCAACGCGCCGAAGCGCGCCTCGCCGAGGCCCTCGCCGAGCTGGAGAAACTTCGGGGGCGGTAACCCCTTCGGCAACCGCCCCCTCCGCGCCTCACTCCGCCGCTTCAGCCACCTTCGGCATCAGCGGATACCCCAGCGCTTCCCGCTGCGCCAGATAGCTCTCGGCCACGAGCTTCGCGAGCCCGCGCACGCGACCGATGAACCTCTGCCGCTCCGTCACGCTGATCGCGCCGCGCGCGTCGAGCACGTTGAACCGGTGCGCTGCCTTCACCACGAAGTCGTAGGCGGGCAGCACGAGCGCCTTCTTCGGGTCCGGCTTCGCACCCTTCGCCGTCGCGTCGACGCCTCGGAAGAGCAGCCGCTTCACCTCGGACTCGCACTTGTCGAAGGCCGCGAAGTGCTCCTCCACGTCGGCTTCCTCGAAGTTGTACGTCGACCACTCCCACTCGGCCCGCTGGAACAGCTCGCCGTAACGCACCACCTGCCCGCCCGTGTTCGAGTACACGAGGTCGTACATGCTGTCCTTGTCCTGCAGGTACATCGCGATGCGCTCGAGCCCGTACGTCAGCTCGCCCGAGATCGGCTTGCAGTCGATGCCGCCGATCTGCTGGAAGTAGGTGAACTGCGAGATCTCCTGCCCGTCGAGCCACACCTGCCAGCCGAGGCCCCAGGCGCCGAGGGTCGGCGATTCCCAGTCGTCCTCGATGAACCGCACGTCGTGCTGCAGCGGGTCCGTGCCGAGCGCGCGGAGCGACTCCAGGTAGAGCTCCTGGATGTTCAGCGGGCTCGGCTTCAGGATCACCTGGAACTGGTGGAACTGCTGCGCGCGGTTCGGGTTCTCGCCGTAGCGGCCGTCCGAGGGCCTGCGCGAGGGCTCCACGAAGGCCACGTTCCACGGCTCCGGTCCGAGCGCGCGGAGGAACGTCGCGGGGTTGTACGTGCCTGCGCCGACCTCGGAGTTGTAGGGCTGCACGATGAGGCAGCCGCGCTCGGCCCAGAAGCGCTGGAGCGTCAGGATGATGTCTTGGAACGTCATGGCGACGGGCAAGCCATACCCCAGGCCCGACCGCTCGTCGACGGCGACCTCGCGCCTCGTGGCGCCCGGGGCGAACGGCTCCCCTCGTGCCTGTCCAGTCTTTTGTGTACGAACCGTCACAAACCGAAAATTACGCCAGAATTCGCTTGCGTATGAGGTTCAAACCTTGAACAATCGGTCCATACGTTGAACAAACGTAGAACAACAACCCTGGCCGGAAAACGCCCTTGACGCCCAAACCGAGGAGCGATACCCGCAATCACCAGGTGCCAAACAACTGACGCTTGTTTGGTGGGTTACCTCGGGGTCGGAGGGAATAGAACGGCTCTCGATGGTTCGGCCTGAGCAAGGTCGTGTCCGTCGGCATGGGTCGGTTAGCTTGGTCGGGGGCGCCGGGGAACGCCCACGGGAGGACGGTCCGATGCCGCGCATCCTGATCATCGACGACGACGCGATCTTCGGCGCCAGCGCGGTGCGGACCCTGGAGAGCGCAGGCTTCTCGGCGCGCTTCCACCGCGGCCCCTTCGGCAGCTTGCAGGCCATCCGCGAGACGGTCTGCGACCTCGTGCTGCTCGACGTCAACATGCCGAAGCTCGACGGTCCTCTGCTCGTCCGCATGATCCGCGACGCCTTCGGCCGCGGCGGCGTGAAGGTCCTGCTCTGCAGCGACATGGAGCCCGGGCCCCTCGAGCGGCTCGCGAAGGTGATGGGCGTGCACGGCGCCGTCCCCAAGCACCTGCCCGAAACGCATCTCGTCGATCAGGTGCGCGCCGCGTTGCCGCCGCGCGCCACGGCCTGATTCGAAGCGAACACGCTGTTCGCGCGGCGCTCAGCCGTGCTGTTTTTCCAGCGCCTTCTTGTCGATCTTGCCCGCGCCCGTGCGCGGTAGCTCGCGGACGAACACCACCGACTGCGGAACCTTGTACTTCGCGAGCCGCGCGCGGCAGTGCGCGAGGATCGGCTCGGCGTCGGGCGACGCGCCCGGGGCGAGCACCACGATCGCCCGGCCCACCTGGCCCCATTTCTCGTGCGGCACGCCGATGAGCGCCGCCTCCGCGACCGACGGGTGCCCCGCGATCACCGTCTCGACCTCGGCCGGATACACGTTTTCACCGCCGGAAATGAGCAGATCCTTGCTACGGCCCGCGATGTAGAAATGCCCCTCGTCGTCGCAGCGCGCGAGATCCCCTGTCTTTAACCAGCCGTCGACCACCACCTTCGCCGTCTCCTCGGGCCGGCCCCAGTAGCCGCCGAAGACGTGCGGTCCGCGCACCTCGAGCTCGCCCACCTCGCCGGGACGAACGGCATCACGCGCCGCGTCGACGACCCGCGCTTCCACGAAAAACAGCGGCGCGCCCACGGATCCGACCTTTCGACGCACATCCGCGGGCGGCAGCCAGAAATTGTTCGGCCCCGCCTCGGTCAGCCCGTAGCCCGTCTTCAGATCGATCCCTCGCTCCCAGTACGTGTGGAACAAGGGCTCCGGACACGGCGCGCCGCCGCTGATGCAGATGCGCAAGCTCCGGAGCTCGCCCTCGCCGAACCGGCGATGCTGCGACAGCGAGAGGAACATCGTTGGAACACCAAAGAACACCGTCACGCCCTGGTCGCGCACGCCCGCGTACACCTCGTCCGGATCGAAGGCGCGACAGACCACGGACGTGCCGCCCGCGAGCACGAGCGGCGCCGTGAACACGTTGAGCCCGCCCGTGTGGAAGAGCGGCGCGTTGAGCAGCGCCACGTCCGAGGACGAAAGCCCCCAGCTCGAGATCGTGTTCACCGCGTTTGCCGTGATCGACCGGTACGTCAGCATCGCCGCCTTCGGTGTGCCCGTCGTCCCGCCCGTCCCGCAAAGTACCCAGGGTTCGTCCCAGCCGATCTGGAGCGCCGGCGGCGGCCTGTCCGTGGCGGCGTCGCGCTCGCCGAGATCCACGTCGTCCCCGCGCGCCCGCGACGCGCCCTGCATCGCCACGAACGCGCGCGGGACGAAGCTCGCCTCGCGCCGGATCGCCTCGCTCGTCGCGGCGAAATCCGGCCCGTAGACGAGCACCTCGGGCGTCGTCGCGGCGAGGTACTGCCCGAGCTCGCCCGGCGTGAGCCTGTAGTTCAGCGGCGCGAAGATCGCGCCGAGCTTGCCGCAGGCGAACCAGAGATCGAGCATCGCGACATCGTTCATCGCGAGCGCCGCGACCCTATCGCCGCGACGCACCCCGAGTCGCTCCCGCAGGAAATGCGCCGTGCGGTTCGCCGTGTGATCCCAGGCTCGGTAAGTCAGGGCCCGCCCGCCTGCGCCGTTGTCGAGCAGCGCTATCTTGTCGGGGGTCAACGCCGCGCGTCGTCCGAGCCAGTCGCCGAGGTGCATGGCGCCCTGCGTAGCAAAGCCGCGCGCGCGCTGGAATGGCTCGCGTGCATTGTTGCGGCGCAACAGGCCATTGCGATCTGGACGATCGGGGTGTACGACCGTCCGCATGGTCGTGAAGAAGTACGGCAACCGGAGGCTGTACGACACCGAGGCGAGTCGTTACGTCACGCTCGAAGAGGTGGAGGCGCGTGTCAGGCGTGGCGACGACGTCGAGGTCGTCGACGCGAAGACCGGCCGCGACCTGACGCAGGCGACGCTGGCGCAGATCATCCTGGAGAGCCGCGGCGCCGCGCGCCTCTTGCCCGTGCCGCTCCTGCGCCAGCTCATCCGCATGGGCGACGATGCGCTGGCCGAGTTCTTCGAGCGCACGGTGATCTGGGCGCTCGACATCTACTTGCTCGCGAAGAAGGGCGCGCGTGTCTTTCCGATCGGCCCCCTCGGCGCGCTTCCGTTCCTCAACGCGATGCTCGGCGGCGGCAAGAGCCCGCCGTGGTCTCAGCCGCGCGAGCCCGAGCCCGAAGAGCAGGTCCCTCCGCCCGACCCGAACGAACGTGGCGAGCAGGCCGAGGAGATCGCCGCGCTCCGCCGCGAGCTCGAGGAGCTCAAGCGCATCGTCGGCAAGAAGCGCCGCGAGCCCTGAGCATTGTTGCAGTGCAACAATGTTTGCTTGACAGCGTGTAGGGCGGGGTTTAGGTTCGGCTCCCGACGGACGTGAATCGTCGTGAAATCAAGGCGATCCTGCTGGGGTGAGGAGCAGACGATGAGCGAAGGGGCCGATTCGCAGGTGCAGCAAAGTCGCGACGTCTTGCAGGGACGGAGCGCGCTCGCCGACGTGTTCGAGGGGCTCGCTGCGCTGGAGACGGCGGGGGTGGCGCAGATGGGCGTGATGCTGCGCGGCATGGCGCGCATCGGCCAGGCGTCGCTGCTCTACGGCGCGCGTGTGGCCGCGGAATGGCAGCGGATGGCGCTCGAAGCGACGAAACGCGCGGGCGACACGTTCGGCGCGCCGTTCCTTTGAGCGGCCTTCCAAGCAAAGCCGAGCTCGCGTAAACTCGGTTCGGTCCGGGCGAAACCAGCGAACACGCGCCGGCGAGCGGAGAAAAAGAGCATGTACATCGGGGACTGGATGGAGCGCGGTGAGCGGTATTTCCCGGAATCGCTCGCCGTCGTCGACGTGGCCAAGGGGGACGCCGGCCGCTTTTCGTATCGCGAAATGAACCGCCGCGCGAATCGCCTCGCCGGGTTCCTCCGCGACGAGGCCGCGATTGGCAAGGGCGATCGCGTGGGCATCCTGGCCATGAACGGCGTCGAATTCCTCGACGCGTTCTTCGCGTGCGCGAAGCTCGGCGCCGTGCTCGTCCCGTTCAACTGGCGCAGCCATCCGCGCGAAATCGCCGAGCTCACGAGCCAGACCGAGCCGAAGGTGATGATCTTCGGCGACGATTTCCGCGCCGGAATCAGCGAAATCGCGGGCCTTCCGGCGTGTGCGTCGGTCAAGACGTGGCTGCACCTCGATGGCGAGGGCATCGCGGGGAGCCTGCCGTATGCAGCGACGGTGCAGACGCGCGAGGCGCATCCCGTGAAGAATGACGCCGTCGAGGCCGAGGACATCGTTTGCCTGCTCTTCACGGGCGGCACGACGGGCCTGCCGAAGGGCGCGAAGATCTCCTACCGAATGATCGCGTGGAACACGCTGAACACGGTGGTCCACGAGCTCTCGCGCGGCGACGTCACGCTCACGCACACGCCGATGTTCCACACGGGCGCGCTCTTCGTGTACACGCTGCCCCTGCTCACGCTCGGCGGGACGGTGGTCATCATGCGCAAATGGACCGCCGACGACATGCTCTCGCTCATCGAGCACGAGAAGGCGACGGTGCTCTTCTGCGTGCCGACGCAATACCAGATGATGATGCAATCGCCGCGCTTCGAATCGGCGAAATTGTCCTCCCTGCGCTTCTTGACGAGCGGCGGCGCGCCCCTGCCCGTGCCGATCATCCGCGCGTACCGGGAAAAACACGGCGTCGTCTTCAAGCAGGGCTTCGGCATGACCGAGTTCGGCCCGGGCATCTTCTCGATGGACCCCGAATTCGCCGAGACGAAGGCCGGCAGCATCGGGAAGCCGAACTATTTCATCGACGCCCGGATCGTCGATGACGATAACACCCCCTTGCCCGTGGGCGAGGTCGGCGAGCTCGTGCTCAAGGGGCCGAGCGCGTGTTCGGGGTATTTCAACAATCCCGAGGCCTCGAAAGCGTCCGTGGACGCGGAGGGCTGGTTCCATACGGGCGACATGGCCCGCGTGGACGAGGACGGGTTCTATTACATCGCCGACCGCAAGAAGGACATGTTCATCTCGGGCGGCGAGAACGTCTACCCGGCCGAGATCGAAAAGGTCCTCTACGAGCACCCCGCCGTGGCGCAGGTCGCGGTGATCGGCGTTCCGGACGAGAAATGGGGCGAGGTCGGCCGGGCCATCGTGATCACGAAGCCGGGCGCGAGCACGACCGAGGAGGCGATCCTGGCCCATTGTCGCGATCACCTTGCGAAATACAAGGTGCCGAAATCGGTCGTCTTCGTGGACGCGATGCCGATCTCGGCGGCCGGCAAGATTCTGAAGAGGGAGCTGAAGGAAAAATACGCGCGGTGAGGCGCGAGAGGGAGAGGATGCCGTGGCAAAACAACCCACGAACAAACAACCGAAGCTCTTGACCCGCGTGGTGAAGGGCCTCGGTCATTGGCTCGGGCCGGAGACGCCGACGGGCAAGGCGTTCGTCGCCGCCGAGAAGGGCATGACCAAGGCGTTCGACAAGCTCGGCCGCAGCGAGCGGTACCTCGACCTCGTCGGCGGCGCCCTGAACCGCGCCCTGCGCGTCCGCAAAGCGTACGTCGAGGCCCAGGAAAATTGGCTCCACCTCCTCCGCCTGCCCACGTCGACGGAGATGGACGACCTGCGCGAAGAGGTACGCGACGTCAAGAACCAGATCGAGGCCCTCTCGTCGCAGCTCGAGCTGGTCGTCGACGCGTTCGAAAAGAGCCGCCGCGATGCCGAAGGGGTCGAGGTTGTCCGGACGAACGCGAACGGGAGCGCGTCGACCGATCGCCCCTCCTGACGGGGAGAAGGACGGGAAACACCATGACGACGCAATCGACCACAGCGCGCCTCCGCGCCCTCGTGGAGGGCCAGATCGAGCTCTCGCGCGAGATCATACACGCCGCGCAGAAGGGCTCGATGAGCCCGTACCACTACGTAAAACCGTTCATCCTCCGCGCCGCGGACGTCGGCGAGCCCCCGCTCGCGCCGACCCCGCACAAGGTGGTCTACACGAACGGCAAGATGCGCCTGCTCCGCTTCGAGCCCACGGTCCGCAAGCACGCGACGCCGATCCTCTTCGTCTACTCGCTCATCAATCGTTATTACATCCTCGACTTCCTGCCCGGCCGCAGCATCATCGAATTCATGGTCGGCCAGGGCTACGACGTCTACGCGATCGACTGGGGCACGCCCGGCGCAGCCGAGCGGCGGATGGGCTGGGACGACGTGCTCAACGTGCTCATCAAGAACGCCGTGAAGTGGACGCTCCGCCTGAGCGGCGCGAAGGACCTCACGCTGTACGGCTACTGCATGGGCGGCACGATGGCGCTCGCTTATGCGGCGCTGCACCCGCAGGGCCTCCGCAATTTCGTGGCACAGGCGACGCCGGTCGATTTCCACGAGGGCGGCGTCTTCGCCGAATGGACGAAGCCGAACCGCTTCGACGTCGACGCGCTCGTCGACGCCTACGGCAACGTGCCGATCGAGCTCATGGAGACAGGCTTCTCGTCGATGGCGCCGATCCAGCGCATGACGAAATGGCTCGAGGTCTTCCGCCGGATCGACGACCCCGACTTCGTGACCACGTTTCTCGGCATGGAACACTGGGCGTCGGACAACGTGCAGTTCCCCGGCGAGATTTACCGGCAATACATCAAGGATTGCTACCAGTACAACAACTTCTGCAAGGGCCGCATGAAGGTCGCCGGGCAGACCGTGGACCTCTCGAAGATCAAGGTTCCGCTGCTCAACATCATCGCCGACAACGACACGATCGCGCCCCCGAAGTCGAGCGAGATCCTGAACACGATCGTGGCCTCGACCGACAAGGAGATCATGCGCTTCCCGGTCGGGCACATCGGTTTGTCCACGTCGAGCAAAGGCCCGAAGCAGATCTGGCCGAAGGTCGCCGGATGGATCGCGAAGCGATCCGATCCGTGGACCGAAGTCTGAGCTTCGCTTCGATCAGGGGTTCGGCGGCGGGGCGTGGAACTGAAACTGCCCCGGCCGCTGGACCGGGGGGGCCTCGCCGAGGCGAGGCGGATAGGGCGCGAGAGGCTCGAGCTCCGTGATGAGCGCATCGACGAACGGGTCGGGCCCCTGCTGCTCCCGGATGCGACGCAACGCCGGGAGGTTGTGCGCGCAGACGGGGAAGGCGCCCCAGGGGCAATTCTTGCAAGGGTCGTCGAGGCGTTTGGCGCGGAGGCGCAAGGCCACCGTGCCGAGGCCGACGGTCGTCGCGACGACCGCGACGCGGATCACCCAGCCCCAAAGGGTGTTCGGGACGATCCACGCCGCGCCCGCGACGAGGCCAAAGCCCACGCCGAGGACGAAGCGCGCCGGGATTTTGTACCAGCGACGCTGGATGAAGGGCTGAAAGAAAGTCGGCACGGCGCAGCCGAGGGCCGCCATGGCGACCCAGAAAGCGGTCGCCATGTCGTGCGCGGGTGAAACGAAGAAAAGGGCGATGAGCGCGACCCCGATACCCGGATACATGCAGGCGCAGCCCAGGCACAAAGGCACGCCAAACGGGCGGACGAGGTGATGATCGTGCCGCCCGCAGGTCGGATGATGAGCGAAGGAAGGATAACGGCCGAGCTCGCTCAACGCGAACGCAGCCGGAGGTACCCCCGCGAGCTCGAGCCTGCGCGGGGATACGGGATCAGCCACGCTTGAAGACCAGCACGGCACAACGCTTGGGGCAGAACGGACCAAACGCGCTGCGCACGTCCATGAAGACGTTGGAGAGAACGAAGCCCTGCGCGCCCATCTGGTTCGCGAGGTCGGCGATCTTGCTGTGCTCGATGGTGCCGCCGCAGCCAGCATCGATCGTCAAGACCTGGAACGAAGCGCCGCCAGCCTGCGCGCCAGCGTAGCCACCACCATAACCGGGATTCTGTTGCACGACCGGGATCCTTTCCTGAAAGGAGACCAGGCGAACGCTACGTCCGAGACGGGGCGCAAGTCAACACCCTCGCGACGATCAACGCCACGTCGTCCCGGCCGAACCGTTCGTCCGTCCGCTCTGTTCCTGGCACAGTTTGCGCCGCCCGGAGGAGCCGCGCGCACGTCTCCCCCACGTCGTCCCCGCCGTCCCGGAGGATCTCGGTGATGCGGGCATCGTCGACCGGGTCCCAAAGGCCGTCGGTGCAGAGGAGAAATCGGTCGTTCGGACAAACCTCGATCTCGACGAGGTCGACGTCCACGGTGTCCTTGATGCCGAGCGAGCGCGTGAGGATGTTCGCGACGACGTTCTCCAGGTCGGCCTCCGGGATGCCGAGCTCCGCGCGCTTGTCGGGGTTCTGCCGGAGGAAGTGGGCGAGGGAATGGTCTTCCGTCAGGCGCCGGAGCGCGCCGTCTCGATAAAGGTAGACCCGGCTGTCGCCCACGTGCGCGACATAGGCGACCCGGCCGTCGTGCGGGAGGAAGAGGAGCGCCACCGTCGAGCCCATGCCGAGGAGCCGCCGGTCCGTGCTGCTCCGGTGGAAGATCTCTCGATTGGCTGCGGCGACGGCAGCGCGAATACGATCGGGCGCGGGGCCTTCACCCGGCGCGACGAGGAGGTCGGTCGTGAAGGAGACGGCGATGCCGGAGGCGACGTCCCCCGCGCCGTGCCCGCCCATCCCGTCCGCCACGACGCACACGTGTCCGGAAGGGCCGCTTAGAATGCGGAAGGCGTCGTCGTTCTGAAACCGCACTCCGCGCTGCGTGACGCCGAAGGCCTGGACCCCGCGCCCGATCGTCATGTCACTTCGGCGGCTCGAGCGGCGCGCACGTGGAGACGCCGGCCCCGACGATGCGGAAGCCGATGTTGGTCATGTACGCATTGTCGATGGTGCCCGCCACCGGGTCGTACTTCGTCACGTTCGAATAGTCGAGGCCCGCGGCGGCATAGAGGTAAAACGA
Source organism: Polyangium jinanense (assembly GCF_028435265.1). Classification (GTDB taxonomy): domain Bacteria; phylum Myxococcota_A; class Polyangia; order Polyangiales; family Polyangiaceae; genus Polyangium; species Polyangium jinanense. The sequence goes on from NZ_JAGTJK010000002.1 coordinate 748,097, forward strand.
TCCGCCCCAGAACGAGAATGCCCACGCCGAGGGCGTCGCCAGGCCCGTGATCGCCTTGGCGTTCGTCACGGCGCCGGTCGCTTTGTTGATCTGGCCGACCTGGACCGGGCTTGTCGTGTAATACCCATAGAGCCGACCGTCACCCGTGCCCGTGAGCTCGGCGCTCTGGCCCGTGAACGCCCCGGGGGAGAAGTTCGCAATCGTCTCGACGCCGAACGAGAGCGGATTGATCTTCCCGAGCCCGGGGCTATCACCCGCGCCGATCGTGCCCGTGCCCGTGATGTAGAGCGTCTCGCCCATTCCGCCGTCGTTCGTGGAAAAACCCATTCCGAGGCGGAACCAGTTCGAGATGAGCTGCACCGTGGGCTGCGGGTCGCAGCTCGCGTCCTTCGTGCTGACCTTGTAGATCACGCCGTTGATGTCGTCCCCGAGGAACGGGTCGGATTCGACGTAGTTCACCCAGGCGACCGCGTTCCGGTCGACGGCCATCGAGTTCGGCTGCATCGTGGTGTTGCAGCCGAGCGTGCCGATCTTCGTGAACTTCTTCGCCGGCGGGTCGAAGCTGTAGAGCTCGTTCTCGTCCGAGAGCACGTAAATCAGCTTCGCCGCGTCGGTGCAATCCTCGCCGGGCGTGGAGCCGCCGCTCCCGCCCGCGCCCGGGATGAAGCCGCCGCCGGCGCCGCCGGCACCGCCCTGGTTCCCCGCGCCCGAGCCGCCGTCGCCCGAGCCGCCGCCGCCCTCATTGTCGAATTGACTGCCGCCCCCCGTCGCGCTGCAGCCGACGGCGAGGCCAATCGTAAGCACACTCAAAGAACCCCAGAAAAGCTTCATGTCGCTCACCTCCGAGCCGAGGGCCAGTATATCCGAGCGCGCCGCCCGCGAGGGGCGCAGGTGGTCATAAAATCGTCACCAGATCACGGCCGTGGGGGCGCCGCGATCCGTGGTCGTGCCGTCGCCGACCTCGCCGGCCCCATTTCCGCCCCAGCATCGTGTTGCCCCGCCTTCGAGCATCACGCACGTGTGCGCGCCGCCCGCGGAAAGAGCGCGCACGCCCGCGAGACCGGGCACGGGGACGGGGGAAGGTCGCGCCTCGGTCGTGCCGTCGCCGAGCTGGTTCCGATCGTTTTTGCCCCAGCACACGACCACGCCGCCTTCCTTCCGCGCGCACCCGTGCTCGGCGCCGAGCGCGATCGCCGTCGCGCCGGTCAGGCCCTTGACGAGCACCGATTCCGCCCGCGCCTCGGTCGTGCCATCACCGAGCTGCCCCGCGGCATTGTCGCCCCAGCAGCGCACGGATCCCTCTTCGAGCAGGGCGCAGCCGAACGCGGCGCCGAGCGCGATCGCGCTCGCCCCCTCGATGCCCTTGACGGAGACGAGGCGTGAGGTCGGGCGCGGGCCGGGTTTGGGTTTGGCAGGGGACGACGGGCGGAAATGGCCGAGCTCGCCGCTCTCGTTTTCGCCCCAGCAAGCGACCTGGCCGCCGGGCCCGAGCGCGCAGGCATGCCGGCCGCCGAGCGCGATTTTCGTGGCGCCGAGCAGGCCCGCGACAGGCGAAGGCGCGCCGCCCGAGGAGGCAGGGAGAGGCGAGGGGACCTCGCTCGCCGGGGGTTTGCCCGCGGGCCCCGCGGGTTTCGCGCCGAGCTGCCCGCGGCCTTCGCGTCCCCAGCAGACGACCTTGCCGCCGTTCACGATCGCGCAGGTATGCGCCGCGCCCGCCGCGATCGCGGTCGCGCCCGCGAGGCCGACGACTTGTGTGGGCGGGCGAGGCCCTTCCGTCGTGCCATCGCCGACCTGCCCGAATGCATTGTGACCCCAGCAAAGCGCGGTTCCATCGGCCCGCCGCGCGCAGGCGTGCGCGCCCCCGAGCGCGAGCTCGACCGCGCCGACGACGCCCGGGACCGGCGGCGCTCCGTACGCGCCCCGCCGCACGCCCGAGGCGCCGAAGCACGATGCCGATCCATCCTCGAAAAGCGCGCAGGTATGCGCCCCGCCGGCCGCGATTTGCCGGATCCCCACGCACGCTTTTTCCTTGCAGATCGGGCGTCCCTCGGGGCAGACCGCTGCCTTCCACGCGCCCTCGTCGTTGCACGTCGCGACGGCGTTCCCCTCGCAGCGCTCGGCTCCGGGCAGACACGCCCCGCACGCGCCTTTGCCGTTGCACACGCCGTCTTCGCCGCACGACTCGCCGACCGGGGCCGGCTCGTGCACGCCCGCGCCTTCCTTGCAGGTCGCTATCGTGCACTCGTTGTCGTCGTCGCCCGGCACGTCGACGTCGTCGTCGATCTCCATCGTGTGGCCATTGCCATCGCATACCCGCATGTGGCAATCGCCCGCCTCTTGATCACGCACGACCGTGTTCTGCGCGGCCGCCACCATCGCGCACTGCTGCTCGAAGCAGGTCGACACGATGCACGGATCGTTCGAGGGCGGGCAGTCCATCACGTTGAAACACGGGATCGGCTGCGTCGGGCTCTCCGCGACCCGGAGCCCGCATCCCGAGGCCTCGGGCAGCCCTCCGGCGAGCGCGAGCGCGGCCGCGAGCGCGAAGGAGCGCGGCAGGGAGGAAAATTGCGCTCGGGCCCACATGGTATCCGCGACTCTATCGAAGTCGGGCCCTTCGTCGCAAGGCGGTTCGCCTTCGGCGAACGGCGGCGCTTGGCACTCGAACGACGTTTCTGTATCGTTTCCGCCCCGATCGTGGGGCAGCGAGCGCGAGCCATGGAAGAGACGACGAGAGCCGAGCGCGGGGGCTGGGGCAAGGTGGCCGAGGTCGAAGGCGAAGACGCCGAGGCGAAAGCGCCGCGGATCAAGGAACGCGCGAAGACGCTCGCGCGCGACGTGGGCGCGGCGATCGAAGGTCGCGTCGCGCCCGCCGCGGACCGGGCGGCGCAGGCGGTGAAGAGCGGCGCGGGGACGGCCCTGCGTGCGCTCGAAGATCCGACGGCGTTCCAGGTCTCGGAGATCCTCGCGCAGGCGGATCTGCCCACGGTCTCGGGTGAGGACCCGCTCGCGGATCTCGCGATCCGGCTCGATCGCGAGGCCGATCTGCACCGCGGGATCGCCCTGCGGCAGCACGCGCGGGCGGCGTGGATGGATCGGCTCGGCGCGATCGGCGCTGTCGTCGCGCTCGTGGGGATCGTCGTCCTCGCCGCCATTGCAGGGTTTCGGGCCCTGTTCGCCCCGGAGGGCGCGCTCTTCGTGTCGCTGCTCCTCGGCGTCGGCGCGCTTCTCCTTTTGCTCGGCGCCTTCTCGCTCGGCCGCGCGACCGCGCGGATCCGCGCGAGCCAGGCGCAATCGGCGCGCGAGGCGCTCGTCCGATCGGACCTCGCGGAGGCGCGCCTGCACCGCGTCGCCGCGCTCCTCGCCTTGCGGCAGCTCGATCCGGAGGCCTTCAGCAAGGCGACCCAGGACCTCGAGCGCGACATGCGCGCCTCCGGATGAACGACATGACCGAACCCGACGTGATCGAGCGCCTCGCCTTTGCCCTCTCCGCGGCCTTCACGCGTGATTTCGGCGGCCCCGCCTTTCCGAATCCGGAGGGCTGGCGAAACAAGGGCGCCCGCCTCCGCACGTTTCGCCGCACCGTGCCCGTTGTCGAGCTCGAAATGGAGGGACGAACCCTCTCGTTCATCGTCACGCCCACGGATCCGGCCGAGCCCGCGTATCGCCGTTCGTCCCGGTACGATATCGTGTATTTCTCCGAGGACGTGCCCGATCACGAGCAATCACGCATTTATGCCCGCGACCGCGCCACGATCGATCGTTTCGTGGCCTGGGTGAAGGCCTGGGACCAGGCCGGCGGGGGATCCGTTTGAGCACCAACGAAACGGCGCTCGCGCGGCCCGAGGCGTCGGGGATGGAGATGGCCCTCGTGCCGCTCAGGCTCGGGGGATTTTCCTGCAAGGCGATCCTGCTCGAAGGCGAAGACCGGCTCACGGCGCGGTTCGAGGCGAAGGGCAGCGCGGACTGGGTCGAGGTCACGGTCCTGCCGCTCGGCGCGCCCGGCCCCGTGTTCCGGCGGCTCACGCACGCGGCCGTGCGGTATCGCGGCGCGATCGCCGAGCGCACGCCCGAGCGGCGCGAGGAGGTCTCGCGGCTCGTGATGGCCGTCGCGGCCTCGATCGACGCGCTGCTCGAACGGAGCCCGGGAAAAACGATCGCCGAGGTCCTCGGCCGCTCCCGCGAACGAGGACGCCTGATCTTCGGCCGCGACGGCCTGCGCGCCCTGCTCTCGCCGGAGATCGTCGAAGGCGCGCCCGCCGCGGCGGGGTTTTCCCTGGTCGACGTCTATCCGAGCTCGTACCTGCAAAAATCGCACGAAGGAGGCCTCGAGCTCGTGCTGGATTTCCGCCGGGAATCGGACGCGCGCAGGCTCCTCGTCCTCGTCGGGCGCCGCGACGACAACAAGCCCGCATTCGCCACGACAGCGCATTTTTCGATCAAGCACCTCTCGCTCGGCGCCGCCGATCCTCCCGGCGCGGACGAGCTCCGCGCGCTCGTCGCGTTCGTCCTGCAATTGCGCGATCACGAGGGACTCGATGTCGTTTTTCCGGACATCCTCTCGGACGTCGCCCCGGCGCTTCTCTTGCCGTCGGCATCCGAGGCGGTCGAGCCCTCGGCCGACGGCGAGGTCTTGAACCTCGCGATCGACGCCGATTGCGGGCAATCCTGCGCGTTCTGCTCGATCAAGGAGACGGCCCCGCCCGAGGACGGCGGGGATCGCGTGCTCGCCCGGCTCTACGCCGACCTCGAATCGAACCGCCGCCGCGGCGTGCGCAAAGTCCGCATCAATGGATACGATCCGCTCGCGCATTCGCGGATCCTCGACGTCCTCCGCCGCGCCAAGGACCTCGGCTACCAGACCGCGCACGTCTTCTCCCCGTGCACGCGCCTCGCCGACCCGGCCTTCTGCGACGACGTCGTCGCCGCGCTCCCCGAGGAAACACGCTTCCACGTGCCGCTTTATTCGGTATCACCCGAGGCGCACGACCGGATCGTCGGCCGCAAGGGCGCGCATGCGGAGGTCACCCGCGCCATAGGCAACCTCCTCGCCCGCGTCTCGCCCGAATCCGTGTGGATCCTCTGCGTTGCCACGCGCGAGGGCCTCGGCGAACTCGAAGGCGTCGCGCGATTCGCCGCCGCGCGAGGTTTGTCCTTCTACCCGCACATGCCGTACCCGAGCTTCGAATCGCGCGCCGATCGGTACTTTTCGTCCGCGCCGCGCATGACCGACGTGGCTGAAGTGATGTCCCGGGCGCTCGCGCGCGGCGTGCGCATGAACGTGCAGGGCGTCGTCCCTTGCGTGGTTTTTCGGCGGATGCGCGAAGACGGCGCGCCGCCGCGGACCTGGCTCGACGCGCCCGCCGAGCGGCCTCCGCTTCCGGGCACCGAGTACCGCGACCCGCGCTTCCGTCATCGCGCCGGCGAGGCAGAACACGCGGCCTTCCATGCTTCCGCGATCTCCTGTCCTCACGAGACCCGCTGCGTGCTCGCCTCCGCCTGCCCGGGCGAGATCCTGCGCAGTTATGCCGAGATCCACGGCCTCGCCGAGCTCGAGCCCGTCTCGTTGCGAGAGCTCGTGGAAGCGACGTAAAACTGCGCTAGATCGCGTGCAAGTGGCCGGACGGACCGGTCCTGTTTGCCAGAACCCCTTTCAACGAGCCGCGCGTTTGGTCTAGGATGCGCGAGCCGGTCTCCTCCATGCTCGTCACAGGCGCCTTGTTCCACGACCGTTACCGCGTCGTCCGCAGCATCAAGGCGGGCGGTATGGGCGCGGTGTTCGAGGTCCACGACGAGCCGACGAACCGCAAGCGCGCGCTGAAGGTCATGCACCCGGCCGTGCTGGAGAATTCGGTGATGCGCGGCCGCTTCGCGCAGGAGGCCACGGTCACCGGCGGCATCGAGAGCGAGCACCTCGTGCAGGTGCTCGACGCGGGCGTGGACAGCTCGACGCAACTGCCGTTTCTCGTGATGGAGCTGCTCGTCGGCGAGGAGCTCGGCGGCATGGTGAAGCGCCGCGGCCCATTGCCCGAGCCCGAGGCCGTGCTCTACCTCTCCCAGGTCGCGCTCGCCCTCGACAAGACGCACGCCGCGAACATCGTCCACCGCGATCTCAAGCCGGAAAATCTCTTCGTCACGACGCGCGACGACGGCCGGCCCTGCGTGAAGATCCTCGACTTCGGCGTGGCCAAGGTCGCCGTCGCATCGACCCTCGCGCACACCACCGCCGTCGTCGGTACGCCTCTCTACATGGCGCCGGAACAAATTCACGGCGATGGCGGGATCCGGGCATCCGCCGATATTTATTCGCTCGCCCACGTTGCTTATACACTGCTCGTCGGCGAGGCATACTGGAGGCCGGAGCTCTTGCAGCTTCCGTCCGTTTATGCGCTCTTCGGCAAGATCATCGCCGGCGAGCTGCCGGAGCCGCCCACGACACGCGCGTCGAGGCGCGGCGTGCAGCTCCCGGCGGGATTCGACGAGTGGTTCCGCAAGGTCGGGGCGCGCGAGCCCAAGGAGCGGCCCGAGCGGGCGAGCACGGCGATCGGCCTGCTCGCCGAGCTCTTCCGCGTCCCGATGTCCGTGCCGCCGTCCGGGCCCCTCCTGCCGCTCTCCGAGCTGCCTCCGCCCTCGCAGGCGGCGCGGCGCATCTCCCAGCGCCCGCCCATGGCCATTCCCGCGCCGCGCCCGTCGCGCGACCGGCTGCGTGACGACCCGACGCCGCCCCCGAGCGCGCCCGCGCCGGGCAGCACGAAGCCGCGGTCCCGGTTCAGCGACGCCCCCGTGACGTACGAGCCGACCTTGCGGAGCGAGGTGAAGGGCGTGCTCGACCAGCCAGGGCTCACGGAGGCCCTCGAGGCCGAGTACCAATTCAGCGCGAGCACGGGCATTCCTTTCTCGGTGCTCGTGTTCCAGGTGCAGGAGCCGTCGAAGCTGGAGGGGCCTCGCGCGCGGCCGCCCTTCGCCGGCTGGGGGCTCGAGCGCACGATCGGCGAGCTCGTCCATCTCGCTCGCGCGCTCGGTCCGGAGAAATCGACGATCGGGCGCTGGCCGAGCAGCACGATCGTGGTCGTCGTCCGCGCCTCGCTCGGCATCACGCTCTCGCCGAGCGAGGCCCGCGACATCCTCGCATTCGTGGGCAAACAGCTCGCGGGCCGGGACGAACTGCCCGAGATCCGCGGCGGTTATTCGCAATGCTGGCTCACGGACCGGTCGGGCATGGATGCCCTCGACCGCGCCCGTTTCGCCTTGAAGCCCTTCAACCGCTGATCAAGCGCCCGCGGCCGCGTCGAGGGCCTGCAAGAGATCCGCGACCACGTCCTCGGTCTCCTCGATTCCTACGGCGAGCCGCACGAGCCCCGGCGCGATCCCGACCGCCACGAGCTCCTCGGGCCCGAGCTCCGAATAACTCATGATCGCGGGCTGCTCGATGAGCGTCTCCACGCCGCCGAGGCTCGGCGCGATCCGCGCGAGCTTGCACGCGTCCACCACGCGCCGCGCCCCGTCCTTGCCGCCGCGCACCACGAACGACACGACGCCGCCGCCGCCCGCGAGGTGCTTCTTGGCGATCGCGTGATCCGGGTGGGATTCGAGCATCGGGTAATACACGCGCTCCACGGCCGGGTGCGCTTCCAGGCCGCGCGCGACCGCGAGCGCCGTCTGGTTTTGCCGGGATACGCGCAAGGACAGCGTCTTGATGCCACGCCCGATGAGCATCGCCGCGTGTGGATCGGACACGGCGCCGAGCACGTCGCGCGCCTCGTGCACGAGCGAGAGCAGCGACGACGGCCCCGACACGCTCCCGCCGAGCACGTCGTTGTGCCCGCCGAGGTACTTCGTCGCGCTGTGCACCACGAGGTCGATGCCCACGGCCGAGAACATCGCATTGACGGGCGTGGCGAACGTCGCGTCCACGAGCGTCTTCGCCCGCGTCTTCTTGCAGATGTCCGCGAGCCTCTCCACGTCGACGCAGCGCAGGTACGGGTTCGTCGGCATCTCGGTGATGACGAGCCGCGTCTTCGGTCCGATCGCCGCCGCGAGCCCGTCGAGGTCTCCGGGCTCGAGCAGCGTGTGCGACACGCCGAGCCGCGACAGCATCTTCACCACGAACTGACGCGTCCTGCGGTACGTGTCGCGGAAGAGCACCACGTCGTCGCCGGCCTTCACGAACGAGAGGATCGTCGTCGTCAGCGCGGCCATGCCGCTCGGGAAGAGCAGCGCGTCCTCGGTCCCGTCGAGCGCGGCGATGCGCGCCTCGACCTCGCGTACGGTCGGGTTTCCGTAGCGCCCGTAGTCGAGCCGCCCGGGGTCCGGATCCTCGCCGCGCATGAACCGTTCGAGGTCGTCCGAGTCGTCGAACGTGTACGTCGCGGTGAGCGCGATCGAAGGCGCGAGCGTGTGGTGCGGGCGATCGACGCGTTCCCCTGCGTGAACGGAGTCCGTGCTGGTCGGGAGGGCGGTCTTCACGGAACCGTCCTAGCGGAATTGGAAGCGGGCGCGAAGGCCCCAGCATCCTTCCGAGGTCTCCGGCCTCGAAAGATTGTCACACTTGACGCGTCGGAAAAGTGAGGGATAAAGTTGGCTGCCATGTCTGACGCAGCGTCACGTATGCAGACCGCGCTCGACGAGTACGCGGAGAACATTCAGCGGTTCAAGCGGGGGGAGATCACACCGGACCAGTTTCGCCCGCTTCGCCTCGGGATGGGCGTGTACGCGCAGCTCGCGCACGTGAAGCACATGCAGCGCATCAAGGTCCCGGGCGGGCGCATGACGGCGGCGCAGCTCGAGGTGGTCGCGGAGGTGACGGAGCGCTGGGCGCTCGGGCTCGCGCACGTCACGACGCGTCAAGACATCCAGCTCCACCACCTGGAGATCGAGGAGACGGTGGAGCTGCAGCGTGTTCTCGCGAAGGCGGACGTGACCACGGTGGGCGCCTGCGCCGACACGGTGCGCAACGTGACCGCGTCGCACCTCGCGGGCGTCGCCCCGGACGAAGTCTTCGACGTGACGCCGCACGCCCATGCGATCACGCAATACTTCCTGTTCCACCCGCACAACCGCAAGCTTCCGCGCAAGTTCAAGATCGGCCTGTCCGGCAGCGTTCGCGACCACGCGCAGATCATGATCAACGACCTCGGCCTGCTCGCGCGCGTCACCGACGCGGGGCGGGGCTTTGCCGTGTACGTCGCAGGCGGACTCGGATCGACGCCGGAGATCGCGCACCTCTGGCGTGACTTCGTGCCGGAGCGGGACGTGCTCGCCGCGTGCGACGCGGTGATTCGTGTTTTCTGGCGCGACGGCGAGCGCAAGAACCGCAAGAAGGCGCGCATCAAGTTCCTCCTGCGCAAGCTCGGCGAGGCCGAGTTCTTGAAGCGGCTCGACGACGAGCTCGCGAAGATCAAGGCCGAAGAGGGCGCGAAGATCGAGGCGGACCTCGATCGATACCTCGGCGAATACACGAACGAGGAGGCGCCTCCGCCGGCCCCGGGCGGCGACGCGATCGGCGACGCAGCCTTCGCGCGCTGGAAGAGGACGAACACGCTGGCGCAGACCCAGGCCGGCTACCGAGTCGTCACGATCAAACTCCCGCTCGGCGACATCACGGCCGAGCAGATGCGCAGGCTCGCGGCGCTGTCGCGCGAGTTTGGCAACGGCGAGGTTCGCACCACGAACACGCAGAACTTCGTGATGCGCTTCGTTCCCGAGGGTCACCTCGTGGGCTTGCACCGCGCGCTCTCGCAGATCGGCCTCGCCGAGCCCGACGCCGGGCACATCACGGACATCGTGGCCTGTCCCGGCGCCGATTATTGCTCGCTCGCGATCACGAAGAGCATGGGCGTCGGCGCCCGCGTGCGCGAGCACCTCTCGGAGAGCGGAAACCGCGCCGAGGCCGACGATCTCGTGCAGAAGATCGGCGCCTTCGACATCAAGATCTCGGGCTGCCCGAACTCGTGCGGCCAGCACCACGTGGCCGACATCGGCATGACGGGGCTCATGGTGAAGGGCAAAGACGGCGTCGAGCGCCCGCATTATTCGCTGCGCGTCGGCGGCGGCTGCGGCCCGGACGCGAAGATCGGCGACCGCCTCGACGGCCGCGTGCCCGAGGAGGAGACGCCCAAGGTGATCGCCGCGATCGCGAGGCATTACGTGACCGAGCGGGCCGAGGGCGAGAGCTTCCGCGAATTCGTGGCGCGCAAGGGCGCGAGCGAGATCGGGAGGATCGGATTCGCGGCGGCGACCGACGTGATCTGAACACGCGCGCCGGCCTCGTATCGGCCGGCCGGTCCTCCGTGATACCGTCGCGGCCACTGGAGGATCTTTCCATGCGTCGAACTCGTCTTGCCTACGCGCTCGTGCTCGCCACCCTCGGCGCGGCCGGGTGCGGCTCGGACCCCGCGCCCGTGACGCCGCCGCCCGCGGCGCCCAACGAATACAGCCTCGGAGGCACCGTATCGGGCCTCGAAGGGAAGGGCCTCGTCCTCGAGGTCGCCCTCCCCGGGGATCTCTTCTCGAATCTCGCCATCGAGGCGAACGGCGAATTCACCTTCAAGCCCGCCCTCGAAGGCGGCGACAGCTACGAGGTCACGGTGGCCGTGCAGCCCGCGGATCCCGCGCAGAGCTGTACCGTCAAGGGGGGCAAGGGCGTCGTGGCAAGCGCCGACGTGACCGGCGTCTCCGTCGAATGCGTGAGGCTCCCGGCGGATCCGCGCTGGATTGGCGGCGAGGTCTCGGGCCTCAAAGGAACGGGCCTCGTCCTCCAGAACAATGGCAAGGACGACCTCTCCGTCACGATGGACGGCGCCTTCCAGTTCGCGACGCCCCAGGCCGACGGCGAGACGTACGACGTCACCGTCTCCGCGCAGCCCACGAATCCCGCGCAGACGTGCGCCATCGAGGCGGGAAAGGGGACCGTGGACGGCGCCGACGTGAAGGGCGTCCTCGTTAAATGCACCGACGACCCGCCGGTCTTCAACGTGGATCCCAGCACGATCGACGTGACGAACGCGGATCGCTGCGATTTCCTGGACACCGCCCATTGCCTCTTCCCCTGGCCGAACGACCATTTCACCGTGGCCGACCCCACGACGAGCACGGGCCGCCGCGTCGCGCTCCACCCGCTTTCGATGCCCGTCAATGCCGAGGTCGACCTCTCCCCGGCGGTGAATGCACCGGCGGGCACGATCGTGAGCCCCGGCGGGATCGGAATGGATCCGACGGACTGGAACCGCGCCGATGGTTTTTCCCCGGGCCAGATGCTGCTCACGTACGTGCCGGGCCTCGACCTCGGCATGACCGGAATCGGTCCGATCACGCACATGGAGCGCTCACTCGAAGCCGATTCGCCGCTCGTGGTGATCGACGCCGAGACCCTCGAACGCCATCTCGTCTGGGGCGAGCTCGATTCGTATGCGACGAGCGACGCCACGCGCGCCCTCATCATCCGCGCCGGCATGAATTTCCGCGAAGGACACCGGTACGTCGTGGCGCTGCGCAACTTGAAGGACAGCGCCGGGCAGATCCTCGAAGCCTCGGACGCGTTCCAGGTCTACCGCGACGCGATCCCCTCGAACGTGCCGGCGATCGAGGCCCGGCGTGATTCGATGGAGAAGATCTTCGACGTCCTCGCGGGCGCGGGCGTCGAGCGCAAGGAGCTCTACCTCGCCTGGGATTTTACGGTTGCCAGCGCGAACAGCCTCGCCGGCCGCATGCTCCACATCCGCGACGACGCCTTCGAAAAACTCGGCAATGCGGCGCCCACGTTCACGATCACGCAGGTCCTCCAGAACCCCGACGCGAACCGCTCGCGCCGCATCATCGGCACGTTCACCGTCCCGAATTACCTGAACCAGGCGAACGGCGTCGCGGGTGCGTCCTTCAATTACAATGCGCCGGACGACGGCCTCCCGGATCAGTTCGACGGCAGTGGCACGCTCCAGGCGAACTTCATCTGCAACATCCCGCGCGCGGCCCTCCCGGACGGGAACGACGCGACCTCACCCGTCGTGCCCGGCCGCGCGGCGCTGTATGGCCACGGCCAGCAGGGATCGGCGAGCCAGGTGAACGGCGGAGCCGCGACCGGCGAGCTCTCGAACACGTACAATTTCGTGTTCTGCGCGACGGACTTCATCGGCATGTCCTCGGGCGACAACGAGAACATCCTCCGCCTCGTCACCGAGTTTGGCAGGATGAACACGCTCGCCGACCGGCTCCAGCAGGGCCTCTTGAACAACCTCTTCCTCGCGCGGCTCATGATCCACCCGCAGGGCTTCATCTCGGATCCGGCGTTCCGGGGCGGCCCGCAGAACCAGCCGCTCATCGACACGAGCGACGTCTTTTATTACGGCATCAGCCAGGGCGGCATCCTCGGCGGTGCGCTCGTCGCGATCTCGCAGGACATCCGCCGTGGCGTGCTCGGCGTCACGGGCATGAACTACAGCCTCCTTCTCGACCGCGCCACGGGCTTCGATCAGCTCCGCGTCTTCTTCGACCAGGCCTACACGAACGAGTTCGACCGGCGTTTCGTCTTCTCGTCCGTGCAAATGCTCTGGGATCGCGGCGAGACGAACGGGTATGCCTGGCACGTCGGCAATGATCCGCTCCCGAAGACGCCGACGCACGCGGTGCTCATGCAAAACGCGTTCGCCGATCATCAGGTCACGCAATGGTCGGCCGACGTCGAGGCCCGCACCATCGGCGCGGGGATCCACGTACCCGTCGTGAATCCGGGCCGCTCGATCGACACGACGCCTTATTTCGGCATCGAGCCGATCGCGAGTTATCCGCACTTCGGCTCGGCGGTCTTCGTCTGGGATACGGGGCCGTTCGATGCGATGCAGAACAAGGGCACGCCGCCGCCGCCCGTCGAGAACAAGCCGCTGCGCGACGGCGTCGATCCCCACGGCGTTCCGCGCGTGCAGCCCGGCGCGCGTCTTCAGATCTCCGAGTTCCTGCGCTCGACCGGCAAAATCATCGATCCGTGTGGTGACATGCCCTGCCTCGCGCCGTAGCAAGGCCCGCTAAGCGCGTTCGAGCGCGCGGGCCACGACCCGGTAGTGCTCGAGCATCTCCGCATACGAAAAATGCGCATTGCGCCCGCTGGGGTTCGGGACCACGAAGACCCGGGCCCCGCAGACCTCCTCTGGCTGCTCGCCGCAGGGGATGGGCTCCGAGGCCTTCTTGTTCAAATAACTCCGACAAACCGTGATGCCCACGAAGACCACCATGCGGGGCCTGAACTTCCGGATCTTCGTGGTGAGCGCGCGCCTGCCCGCGTCGTAGTCCTCGCGCCCAAGGTCCATCACGCCGCGTGTCGCGCGGGCGACCAGGTTCGTCAGCCCGAGGCCGTGATCGAGCAGGCGCATCTCGTCCTCGGGGGCGAGGCGCACGGGGACGAGGCCGCTCTCGTGGAGCAATTTCCAGAACGCGTTCGCCGGATTGGCGAAGTTGTGCCCCTTCTGCGCCGAGAGGAGCCCCGGGTTGATCCCGATGAACAAGGCGTCGAGGTCCGGAGCGAGGATGTCGGGGGTGGCAAACGTTCGCGAGGGCATGGCGAGAAATGCCCGATCTTAGTCCCCTCGCAGGGTTTGTCCACGGGAACCGTGATATCGTGCGGCCACCATGCCGTCTGCTCCTCCCGTCCTCGGCCTCGACCTCGGCGCGACCCTCACGAAGATCGCGTTTCGCCAAGGCGAGCTTCACACCGAGCGATGGCCCTCGCGCGACCTCGACGCCATCCGCGCGCGTATCGCCGAGCTCGCTCCCCGAAGCATCGTGGTGACGGGCGGCGGCGCGAGCGCCCTCGGCGCGGCCGTGGAGGGCGTCTCCGAGTTCGAGGCCTGGTCGCTCGGCGCCGCGGCCCTCGCCGCCGAGGAGGGCCTGGCCTTGCCCGCGCGGCACTTGCTCGTCTCGGCGGGCACGGGCACGTCGGTGCTCGTCGTCGACGGCGACTCGGCCGTGCGCGCGGGCGGGACGGGGCTCGGTGGGGGCACGCTCGTCGGGCTCGGAAGGTTGCTCGTGGGCGCGGCCTCGTTCGCCGAGCTTTCGGCGCTCGCGGCGCGCGGCAAGCGCGGGTCGGTGGACCTGCTCGTCGGTGACATCTATTCGCAAGGGGCGCCCATTCCGCCGCACCTCACGGCGTCCAATTTCGCGAAGCTCGCCTCGACGGAGCCGGCCGACCTCGCGCATGCGCTCGTCGGGCTCGTCGGCGAGAACATCGCGCTCGTTTGCGCGGGGATCGCGCGGCTTGCCGGCGCGGATACGGTCGTGCTCGGCGGCTCCACGCTCGCGGAGAACCCGGCGCTCGTCGAGGTCCTCACGCAGACGCTCGGGCTCACGGGGCTTTCCGCGCGTTTTCTTCGACGCGGCGCGTATTGCGGCGCCGTCGGGGCCCTCGTGGCCGGCGAGCGCCTCGCTCGGTCCGCCTGAGCGCTGCTTGCGAGCGCGAAACGAAGCGCGATACGATGTCACGACGATCGAGGGGCATGGGGCGATGAAACGCAATTGGCAACGAACGTTCGTGGTCGCAGCGGCGAGCCTCGCGCTCGTCGTGGCCTCCTCCGTGGCAGGGGCCGAGGGCGCGCCCTCGCAGCCGCAGCCGGGCTCCGCGCCGCCCGATCCGCGTTATCCTGCCCCGTATCCGTATCCCTATCCGTATCCTCCTCCGCCGTACGGATATCGTTTGCCGAGCGTCGACCCGCAGCCCGAGATCATCGAGTACGAGGAGGGCAAGCCGATCCCGCTCGGATACACGCGGGTCCATCGAAACCGCAGGAAGCTCGTCATCGCCGGCACGGTCTTGCTCGCGACGGCCTACGGGATCTCGCTCATGGGCGCGACGACCTCGGTGCTTTCGGGGGACGAACGATTCGCGATGATGTACATCCCCGTCGCGGGGCCTTTCCTCACCATCGGCGCGGCGAAGCGCGACTTGCCCAGCGGCCTGAAAACCGTGTTCTTGCTCGACGGTTTGACCCAGGTCGTCGGTACGGCGCTGCTCGTCACCGGCATCGCGTGGAAAGAGGATTTCCTCCAGCGGGACGATACGATCAAGCCCAAAGAAGCGCTCGTGCCGGAGCTCTTGATCGGGCCGGGATCGGCGGGTGTGCGCTTGCGGTTTTGAGCGAGTTCGTCCGGGCTAGCCCACGTCGAAGACCGTGCGTAGCTCGCCTTCCCGCGTGAAATAAGTGACGCAGGACGAGGAGCGATTGCCACGCAGCATCCGGAGCGCGTGCTCCAGCGTGGCGCGGCGTTCGCGCTCGTCCTCGACCGCGGGCAAGGCGAGGCCGAGCGCCTCCTCGGCGGCGTCCGCGAGGAGCCACGGCGCGCGACGCGTGAGCTCTTTCCAAGCTGCATCACGTGCATCGGTGTGGCCGAGGTCGTCCTCCGCGAGCCAGAGGTTCACCCAGGCGCTCGCGCGGGAGGGTGTGTCGCGGCACGTGCGCGCGAGGTCTTCCACGGCTGCGGAGTGATCCCCTCGCAATCGATGCGCCTCGCCACGAACCCCGTACAGCGTGGGACCCACGAGCGCCGGGGCGCAATCGATGCTGCGCTGGAAACAGGCGAGCGCCGCGGCGTATTCGCTCCTGAGGACGTGCACCGCGCCCATGCCGATGTGCAGCCATCGGGCGCGAGGCTGGATGGCGAGGCCACGACGGAAATCCTCCTCGGCCTCGTCGACGCGCCCGAGCCAGAGGAGCAATTCGCCCCGGTAGGCATGCGGGTGATGCGAGCGCGGATGATCTCGCAAAATGGCGTCGAATTCGCCGAGCACGTCCGCGGGGGTGCGGCTCCGGATCGACCATTGCAAGATCTTGGCGCGTTGCCGCGCCGAGCTGCGGAGCGGCGGCAGCGTGCGCGTGGGCGGGTCGCCGAGCCGCGCGAGCATCGCCTCGGGGAAGAGGTGCGCGAGGAGCCGGAGCCTTCGCGCGCGTGGAGCCGTGAGACCGCCTTCCTCCTCGTAGGATGCGTCTCGGAGTCCCCACGCGAGTGGCGCGAGCGCGGCCTCCGGGAGCACGTCCCAGGCGCGGTTCACGAGGCGCACGGCGCGATCGAGGGCGGGGGCCAGAAACCGCCGATACCGCGCGTGCTCGATTTCGGCTTTGCGGCTGGGTTCGTCCGGGCCACGGACCATCGCCGTGAGCGCCTCGACGTCGAGGAACCCGAAATGCCGCCGGCCGAGCGCGACGAGCTCCAGATCGATCACCCAGATCTGCGCCTCGTCCGCGATGTGTTTGGCCGCGAGCAGATCCCGAACAGCGCCGCGCGGGTCGCCGCTCGCGCTCTTCTCCCGGGCGCGCATCACGAGCGCTTCGGCCTCCGCGGACCGAGGATGGGATGTCTCCGAAAAGCTTGTTTCGTTTGGCGCGCCGAACGCATGCAGGAGGACGCCCGCGCGCTCCCGCAGCGCGGGTTCGTCGGGCGCCAGCGCGATCACTCGCTCGACGTGCCGTTTGCAGCCCAAAAACCGCCCCGCGCTGCGCTCGAAGCTCGCCGCGGCGAGGTGCACCTTCGCCGCCGCGCGTGGGCCCTCCGCCGTCGCGAGCGCGAGCGCCTGCGTGATCCATGCATCGAAGAGGCGAAGGTCGCCGAGGCGAAACGCGAGGCGCGCGGCTTCGAGCGCCTGATTCACGTCGCGGGCGGACGCCGGAGCGTGGCGCCCGAGCGCTTCCCAGGCTGCACGTGCTCCA
Source organism: Polyangium jinanense (assembly GCF_028435265.1). GTDB lineage: Bacteria > Myxococcota_A > Polyangia > Polyangiales > Polyangiaceae > Polyangium > Polyangium jinanense. The sequence goes on from NZ_JAGTJK010000002.1 coordinate 764,782, forward strand.
CCTTTGCGCCCCTCGTCGATCGTCACGACACGTTTCGATACGTCGAGCGTTCGCCGGCGTAAAGCGGGAACCGCCCTTTTTCGTTGGCACGCACGCGCCGGCGGGGCGAAGATGCGCGCTCGATGGTGCCCGCCCGCCGGATTCTGCCCCTCGCCGCGCTGCTCGTATCGGCCTGCGGATCTTCGAAGCCGCCCGAGGTCGCGAAGGCCGAGGGCCGCGACATGCAGTTCGCGCGCCCCTCGATGCAGCCGCCCGTGTTCCTCGATCCGCAGCGGAAAGAGAAGCTCGCCGCGGCCTTCCCCGCGATCGAGCGATATGTCGCGGACGAGGTTTCGCGCCGGGGGTTGCCCGGCGTGGCCGTCGGGATCGTGATCGACGGCGAGCTCGTTTATGCGAAGGGATTCGGCGTGGCTGACGTCGCGACGAAGGCGCCCGTCGACAAGGACTCCGTGTTTCGGATCGCCTCGGTGACGAAGAGCTTCACGGCGATGACCATTCTGCAGCTCCGGGACGAGGGAAAACTCTCGCTCGACGATCCGGCCGCGAGATATGTCCCCGAGCTTGCCGGCCTCCGGTATCCCACGCGCGACGCGGCGCCGATCACGCTCCGGCAGCTCCTCGGGCACGGCGCCGGGTTCCCCGAGGACAATCCCTGGGGCGATCGGCAGCTCGGCATTTCCGAGGCCGAGTTCTCGAAGATGATGCGCGAGGGGTTTCCCTTCTCGACGTCGCCCGGATCGACGTTCGAGTATTCGAACACGGGATTCGCGATCCTCGGGCGCGTGATCACGAACGTCTCGGGAATCGATTACGCGGACTCTTTGCGTACGCGGATTCTCTCGCCGCTCGGGATGAACCGGACGGTCCTCGACGAGCGGATGGTCGAAAAGAAGCATCTCGCGCGCGGATATCGGAAGGAGGGGGATACGCTCGTGCCCGAGGTGAACCTGCCGCACGGCGCGTACGGGGCCATGGGCGGGCTTTATTCGTCGGTCGCCGACATGGCGAAGTACGTGGCGTATCACCTCGCGGCGTGGCCGCCGCGTGACGAGCGGGAGGCGGGGCCGGTCCGGCGAAGCACGCTGCGCGAGATGCACGAGATCGGCCGCTCGACGGGGCTCTGGGCCTCGCCCGGACTCGGGGACGAGCCGCCGTCCGTGCGCGCGACGGGATATACGTTCGGGCTCGGCACGTTCGAGACGTGCGAATTTTCGCGAGGCGTCTCGCACACCGGGGGTTTGCCCGGGTATGGGTCGGTGATCCAGTTCTTGCCGGATCACGGCGTCGGGGTGATCGCCATGTCGAACCTCACGTACGCGCCCATGTGGCGGATCGCGCGCGAGGCGTTGCGGCGCCTGCACGAGACGGGCGCGCTCGTGCCGCGCGCGTTCGTGCCCTCGGAGGCGCTCGTGCGGGCGAAGGAGGCCACGAGCCGGCTCGTCGCGAAATGGAGCGATGCGGAGGCGAATGCGATCTTCGCGGATTCGATTTACCTCGACAAACCACGCGAAAGATGGGCGGCGGATGTCGGCAAGCTCCGCGCCGCGCACGGCGCTTGCCGAGAGGAGGGGACGTTCGAGGCGGAGAACGCGCTCCGCGGAACGTTCCGGCTCGAATGCGAGAAGGGGTGGATCGGCGTGTCGTTCACGCTCGCGCCGACCTCGCCGCCGCGGATCCAGTTCCTCGATTTCCGCAGCGTGCTGCCGCCGCCGAGCGCGCTCGCGTCGGGCGGGGACAAACTCGTCCGGCTCGTGAATCGATGGGACGACGCCGCGGCGGCGGAGCTCTTCGATGCGAGCGTGGACCTCGGTCGCATGAAGGCATCCCTCGCGAGCCTGAAGGAGATTCGCGGGGCGTGCCGGATCGGCGACGTGATCGGGGGCGACGGCGCCACGCGGGCGGGCTTCCGCCTTTCGTGCGAGCGATATCCGGTGGCCGTGGAGATCACGCGGAAGGCGGGCGCCGAGAAGATCGACGGCGCCCGGTTTTTCCCGGTACCCGGGGAGGCCGCGCGGTGCGCGCAATAGGCGCGCACCCGCTCATTGCTGCGGAACGCCCTCCGGCTTGACGCGCAGGACCACCTTGCCCGGCCCGTCGGCCGTCGCGCCGTCGAAGCGGTCGAAGACCAGGAGGTACCGCGAAACGCCGTCCGCGGCCGATTGCACGAGCCAGGTGGCGTCCGTCGGCGCGGGCGTCGCCGCCGCCCGATCGATCCAGTAGTCCGACAACGCGCTGAAGATCCGATCGCCCCGCCAAACGAGCTTCGGATCGGACAGCTCCGCATGTCCGACCGCGTCGAACCGCGGGAGCTCGGAATCATCCGTGCGCGTTTTGACGATGTCGAGCGTTTCGTCCTTCGTCTCGGCCGCGTGCAGATCGACGGCGGTCACGCCGCGCGGCCCGCCGAGCTCGCCATTGACGCTGACCGAGGCGCGGCGGAAGCAGAGGTGCCAGTCCTTCGTGGTGAGCGCCTCGGCCGGCGTGTGTTTCGTCCGCGCGCCCGTGCCGAGATCGAGGCATTCGCTGGGCGCGTCCTCGGGCGCCTGCGAGCCGCCCGCGGTGCCGTCGATGTCGGCGAGCGTCTGCGTCGGGCCCACGCCGGCGGACGTCACCTCGGCCCACCGGACCCGATAAATGGCCGCCACCGGCGCGCCTTGTTGCTCGGCGTAATACCCGAGGACCTGCACCTTCCATTGCTTGTCGCCGTCGCGCACGCCGTACACGTGATAACGCACCCAGAGCACGTGGACGCTCGGATCGTACGCCCAGAAATCACGGAACGCGCCGCCCGATTCGTCCTTCGTCATGAAGGGGACCGCCGGCGCGATGCCGTCGTCGAACGTCACCGCGTCGAGCGGACCGAACGCCCCGCCCTCGCCGGACCCGGACGCGCCGCTGTTCGTGAAGACGTCGAGTTTCTCGAATGCGAGATCCCAGGCCGTCGAGGCCGTGGCGTCACCCTCGGGCACGACGATCTCGGGTTTTGCGAGCGAGACGTAGGTACGCCCCTCGGCGGGGACGGGCACTTCGAACGTCGCGTCGTTCTCGTTGCCCGGGGGCTCTCCCGTCGTCGCGGGTTTGCCCACCTCCTCGCTGCAGGCGCAAAGAAGGAGCGGAAAAGCTGCGGCCAATACTGATCGTTTCATGGTTCCTCCGCGGGAAAGTCGGCCGTGAGGCCAAGGTAAAGGGTCCGCCCCTGGACCGGCCGCTGGTCGCCCAATCGGCTGGGGTCTTTCTGGGCGCCGAGCGCGTTGAGCACCCCGGCATAGGCGCGGACCCCGCGAAAAATCGGGCGCGCGATCCGCGCGTCGATCGTCTGGAAGCCGGGCGTGCGCAAGCCCTCGTCGAGGAAGGCATCGGTAACCATGCGATACCGGAGCACGAGCTCGAGCCGCAGCGGCAGGTCGGCCCGGATCGCGGTGACCACGGTGTGCGGCGGGCGGCCTTCGAGCGGGCGCTCGTTCTCGTCGTCCCGGGTCCAGAGATAGGAATACCCGGCCTCCGCGCGCAGCACGTTCGCGAGGGTGAAGGCGCCGTCGATCTGCGCGCCGAACGTGCGCGCACGGCCGATGTTGCGGTAGGTATAATCGTCGATGCCGCCCTGGCTCGCCGAGGGCCGGATGTCGATGTCGATGAGGCCGTCGATCCAGTTCGCGAAGACGCTGCCGCGGATCTGAAAGCCGTTTTTCGATCGATAACTCACGTCCCCACTCGTGCCCCACGAGGTTTCGGGGCCGAGATTGGGATTTCCGAGCACGCGATATCCGAGGGCGCCGTGATCGAAGGCGAACCCGATTTCCTTTGCCGCCGGGGCGCGAAACCCGCGCCCGACGGAGGCCCGCACGGTGACGCTCGGCGAGGGCTGATACGAGAGCGCGAGCCGCGGCACGGCGACGCCGCCATAACGCAGGTGCATCTCCACGCGGCCGCCGGCGAGCAGGGTGAGCGAATCGAAGAGCTTCCAGCCGAGCTGCGCATACCCCGCGACGCTGCCCAGCGTGACGGGGACGAGCTCCTCGATCGTTTTCGTCTGCACGGCGCCGCTGATGAGCTCGGCGCGCGTGAGCGATTGCGAGAGTTTTTCCACCTCGGCGCGCATGCCCACGACCCAGGTGCGCCGGCCGTCCGCGATGGTGCCGGTCGCCTCCAGGCTGGAGAGCGAGGCCTCGCGGTCGCGGGTCTCGTCGATCGGCGATTCGTATCGGTCTTTCTGGGTCGTGTCGAACGCCCATTGTTGCCCGAGCGCGAGGCGCAGGGTCGATCCGCGGCCGAGATCGACGAGCTCGACGAGATGGACGGCAAATCGATTCGTGCTCTGCGGCAGGTCGATCCGGTACGTCCCGAGGCCCGGGACGACCTGGCTTTGCCGGCCCTCGGATGCGTCGTGGATCCAGCGCACGCGGCCTTGCAGGCGCGTGCGAGTATTGATGTTTCCGCCGACCCGGAGCCCGACCATTCCCTGCAGGCGCGAGGGCATGGCGAGGTCGACCGCGTCTTCGAGGAGCGAGACCCCGTCCGTGCGGAAGAAATTGCCGTCGAGCGTGGCCCAGGCCCGCTCGCCGCGCCACGCCGCATTGCCCTGGGCGATGACGCCGCGGCGATTGCGACCTTCGAGCCGCGCCCGCCCGCTGAATCCCGGGTGCAGGGGTTGTCCTGTGACGACATTGACGACCCCGCCGATCGCGCTCGTGCCATAGAGCGAGCTCATCGGCCCGGCGACGACCTCGACGCGGGCGACGTCCGAGAGCGGCATGCGTGAGAGATCGATCGCGCCGCCCACGTCGCCGATGACGCGCTCGCCGTCTTCGAGGACGAGCACGCGTTGTTTGTCGAGGCCCTGGATCTGGATCGCGCTCGGATTGCCGATGTCGCCGTACGCCGACGGATTGATCTGGACGCCGGGCTGCCCCGCGATTGCCTCGGCCACGTTCGTCGCGCCGCGCCGCTCGGCCTCCTCGCGGGTGACGACGTCGACGCGCACCGTGGCGCGCTGGCTCTGCTCGGGCATGCGTGTGCCCGTGACGACGACCTCGGCGCCTTTGTCCTTGCCGCTCGGCGCAGGCTCCTCGGCGTGTGCCGTCGCCGCAGCCAGCAGCGAGGCCCCGAAACACAGGACGGCCGAGGTTGAAAGTCTCATCTGCGTAGATGAAAGTGACTTTCAAGTTCTAGACGGGAACGCTGAAGAAGTCAAGAACAAGCGGAAGACGTCCGGCCGCGTACGGTCTTCCGCTTGTTCTGTGTGCGTTGTCTCAGAGGTTCCGCACGAAATAGTCGCGGATGAGCTCCTCCATGTAGATGCGGTCCGGGGGACGGCGGGGCATGTGGCGCTCGTCCGGGAAGAGGAGGAGGTCGTACGGCTTGCGGGCGGCGATCATGGCATTGATGAGCCGCGCCGTGTGTCGGAAATGAACATTCTCGTCGATGAGGCCGTGCACGAGCATGAGCTTGCCGCGGATGCCATCGACGTGGCGCATCACGCTGCTGTCCTCGTAGCCGCGCATGTTCTCCGACGGCATACCCATGTACCGCTCGGTGTAATGGGTGTCGTAGCCGTCCCAGTGCGTGACCGGAGCGCCCGAGACCGCGACCTTGAACGTCTCCGGCGCACGCGCGAGGCACATCGCGGCCATGTATCCGCCGTAGCTCCAGCCATAGACGCCGACACGCGTCGGATCCGCGAGTCCCTGGGAGACGAGAAAGCGGACGCCGTCGACCTGATCGTCGACCTCGATCGAGCCCATGCGGTGCTTGATCGCACCCTCGAACGCGAGCCCGCGCCGCGCGCTGCCGCGGTTGTCCACCATGAACACGAGATACCCGAGGCTACGCAGCCATTGCGGGCGCATCGTGACCGTCATGTTCCAGCCGTTCGTCACGAGCTGCACGTGAGGGCCGCCATATACGTAGACGATCGTCGGGAAGGGGCCCTTGCCGAAATGCGCCGGCGGGCGATAGAGCGCGCCATACAAAGTCTCGCCGTCCCGCGAGGGGAACGAGACGATCTCGGGCGGCGTGAGGCCGAGCGCGGTGATGCGAGGATCGGGCTCGTCGTGGATCGTGGCGAGCACGGCGCCGTCCTCGATCGACCGGAGTTTTACGGTGGGCGGGCGATCGTTCGCGTGATGGACGTCGACGAAACGACGGCAGGCGCGGTCGCAGGTGACCACGTGCATGCCAGGCTCGGTGGTGATGCGTCGCATCTCGCCGCCGTCGAGAGGCACGGCATAGAGGTGGCTTTCGAGCGGGCCCGCGGCCGTGGCCGTGAAATAAACGAAGCCGCCCTTTTCATCGACGCCGCGGACGTCGTCGACCATCCACGCCCCGCGCGTCAGCTCGGCGACGAGGGTTCCTTCGTGGTCGTAGCGATAAAGGTGTCGATACCCCGTCCGCTCCGAAGCCCACAAGAATCCACCGTCCGCGAGCGGGCGGAGGAGGTCGTGCAGGTTGATCCAGACGTTCGTCTCCTCGCGCAAGAGGCGCGTCCGCGCGCCCGTCGCGCGGTCGAAGCTCACGAGCTCGAGCCAGGTCTGCACCCGATTCTGGAGCTCCGCCGCGAGCCGGCCGCCCGCGAGCCAATGGACGCGGGCGAGATACACTTCTTCGCCGTAGCTCGTATCCACCCAGACGGGCTCGCCACCCGACACGGAGACGACGCCGAGCCGCACGCGGGCGTTCTCCTTGCCGGTGAAGGGGTAATGGTGGTCCTCTTCCGCCTCGACGCCCGTCGTGGCCTTGCCCTGGTGGACGATTCGATAAATGGGGATATGCGTCTCGTCGACCTCGGCGAACGCAATCCATTTCCCGTCCGGCGACCACCAGTACCCGTGGTGCCGCGACATCTCCTCCTGCGCCACGTATTCGGCGAGGCCGTGCGTCTTGCCCGTGCCCCGCGCGCCCGAGGTGATCTGCCGCGGCGAGCCGCCGGCCGCATCGACCACATAAAGCTCCGCGTCACGGACGAACGCGACAAAAGCGCCGTCGGGCGAGAGCTGCGGGTCGAGGATCGGCGCGCCGCCGGACGCGACAAGCTTGCGGAGCGGCGCGCCGGGACCGTCCTGCACGTAGAGATCACCCTTGATGGGCACGAGCACGCGGCTTGCGCGGTTCGCCCAGGCGTACGTGGTGACGCCGATCTCGCGCTGGCGCAGCCGCTCGCGGCGTAGCGCCTCCGCGAGCGAGACGTTCTCCTCGGTGGTACCGCCGTCGGGCGGCGAGACGAAGAGGTTTTCTTTCCCCGTCTGGGGGTCGAAGACGAAGAGTTGCCGCACGAGGCTGCGCTCGGGGCTCTTCAGATAGGTGATCAGGCGATCGTCGGGGCTAAAAGCCACCTGATCGGGGATCGCCATGCCCGGCAGCGGGTGGCGGGCGACCTCCTCCACAGCGAGGGTGCCCTCGGCGGCTTCGAGGGCCTTCGGGGCGTCGGTTTCGGTAACGGACATCGTGGTTCTTTCCGGGTGAGCGTGGCGCGCAACGTATACCATCGCCGCGGGAAACTCCACGCGAGCGACCACGCCCGAGGGAGACGACGAAGAGGGCGGATCGTGAGCGGGTGTGATGTCGGCCACGGTTTGACCGGATTGCGCAACGGGTCGGGGGCGGGTTGCGCGAATTGCGCAACGGGCGTTTCACAATTCGCGCAAATGGCGCGGGGCGTCAGGAGCTCTCCTGGGCTTTCCGGGGGTGGATGGTCGGGCACGTTCATTGCCGATCGTCCGGACGAATCCCACGGGACGGCCAGGATGCGCGTCCCTTTAGCGCCCCGTGCAGGTACACAGGCAGGTAACCGCATGCGAATCTCCCTTCTCGTCGCCTCGAAGCTCGCGCTCCTCGCAACCCTCGTGACGGTCTCGGCGAGCGCCGCCGAGGACGCGCCCGTGGATGCGCCGCCGCCTGTGCCCGCGAAGCCGCGCCTGTTCCACGTGGGCATCTCGGGCGGCGTGGCCTACCAGACGGTGCGCGTGCCGATGGTGATCCCGACGGCGTACGCGGCCGCGACGCTCGGCCTGCACGCGGGTTACAACGTGACCGACCGGCTCTCGATTGGCTTCGAGGTGTCGACCATCGAGAAGAACATGGGGCGCGGGGGGCCCTTCCAGAGTTTCGATCCGGGGCTCGCGCCGCAAGCGGGGTGCAACAACTGCGAGCCGCCGCCGTTCGGCGGCTGGGTGAAGAACACGACGGCGGTCTTCGGGACCCTCGGGCCGCGCATCGAGTTTTCGCCCTTCGGCAAGGACGGCCTTTACCTCGGCGCCGCGGCCGGGCTCGCGTTCCTCTGGGGCGTCGATTCGACCTACGGCTTCGGCGGCGCGGGTCGCGTGGGTTATCGCGTGCGCATCGCCGACATCCTCGGCCTCGCCGTCGAAGGCGGCGCCCAGGCGCAGGCGTTCGGCAGCGGCGCCTACACGACCGCGCCTTACGGGATGGTTTATTTCCGGCCTTATTTCTGAGGGCATCACAAAGCCGCCCCCGATCCCGGATTGACGGGTGAAATTGGAGGGCGGTAGCCTCCGGACCCCGTGACCCAGATCCACGACGTGGTGGTGCTCGGCGGCGGGCCTTCCGGGCTCGCCGCTGCGATCGCACTCGGCGCGCGAGGCCGGAGTGTCGTCGTCCTCGAGCGGGGGCGGCTCGGGCGGCCACGCGTGGGCGAGACATTCGGGCCCGAAATCGAGCCGCACCTCGCCACGCTCGGGGTCCGCGAAGTGTTTCGGGCCGAGGCATGCGTGCCCTTTCGAGGCGTGCGTTCGGCCTGGGGCTCGGCGGAGATCACGGCGCGCCCGTCGATCGTTCATCCGCTCGGCGAGGGGTTTCACGTGGACCGCGCCCGCTTCGACGCGATGCTCGCGGGCGCCGCAGCCGAGCGCGGGGTCGTGCTCCGCGAAGAGACCGGGGTCCCGACGATCGAGGAGGCCGCCGAGGGATTTTTCGTGCGTTCGCGCGATGGCGTCGAGGTTCGGTGCAGGTTTGTCGTGGACGCGAGCGGTCGCGGCGCGCCCGCGGGCGCCGTGGGATCGAGCGCGCGGCGCTGGGTCGCGTGTGATCGCACGATCGCGATCCTCGCGCGGATGACGCCGCCCGAGGGCCGGGACGTGGAGCCCGAGCTGCTGATCGAGTCCGCCGAGGAGGGGTGGTGGTACGTCGCGCCGCAGCCCGGCCGGAAGCTCTTCTGCGTGCTCCTGACGGACGCGGACCTCACGGCCGGGGCGCCTCGCGCAGAGCCCCTCGAACGATTTCGCGCGGCGCTCGAAAGGACGAACCACGTGCGTGCGCTCGCGGAGGGATGCACGATCGACGAGCCGCCACGCGTGGTGCGGGCCGACGTGGGGATGCTCGTGCCGGGTCGGGGCGCGCGTTGGTGCGCGGTCGGGGACGCGCTCGTCGCGGGGGATCCGCTGGCCGGAGACGGCGTGGCGCGGGGGTTTCATTCGGCGATCGAGGCGGCGACGGACATCGATCGGGCCCTCGCGGAGGGCGCGGACGCCTTGCCCGAGGCGGCCACGGATGCGGCGGCGTTCCTCGCGGGGCATCTCGATCGACGCGCCCGATACTACGGCATGGAGCCCCGTTTTTCCGAGGCGCTCTTCTGGAAGCGGCGCCAGGCGTTCGATTGGCAGGCCGCGCCGATCGGCCTGGATCCGCGGGTGACCCTGCGATGGGACGGACGCGAGCCCGATCCGCATGCGATCGCGCCGATCGAGGCGCTCGTGCCGCCGAAGGCGCTCGCCTCCGTGCTCGATTTCCTCCGGAGCCCGCGCGCCGCGCACGAGGCGCTCGCCGCGCTCCGGTCCGCGGCGCCGCTCGGCGATCGACGTCTGCTCGTCGGGCTCGAAGGGCTCGTCGCGCTGGGGATCGTGAACGAAGAGGCCGTGAGCGCTCTCAGAGGATGAACGGGATCAGGGCGCGCCGTTCGACCGGGTAATCGGGGAATTTTTCGCGGTACCAGGCGTGCGTGGCGAACGCGCGCGGCACGAGGTTCGCCGCGCTGATGGCGAAGATGAAGACGCCGGCGAGCGACCACGTGCACAGGGCAAACCCGGCCCAGCCCGTGAGCTCGGTCAGGTAGCTCGGATTCGTGACCCATTGGAAGAGGCCGCCGCGGGGGATGCGGTAGATCCGCTCGCCGCTGTCGATCTCCGCGCGGGTGCGCAGGTTCCTGAGGATCGAGTCCGAGTGCAAGGTGAGGCCGAACGAAATGTAATAGACTACGAAACCCACAAGAAAGCGCGGGTCCGTGAGCCATTCGGGGCCGTACTGGGGGCCGAGGCGCGAGATGAAGTCGGCGTGGAGGTAGCCGTGCATCGTGGTGACGAGGACGCCCGTGCCCACGACGAGCAGGCCGAACGAGGAGCGCTGGCCTTTCGGGACGCGCATCGAGAGCGGGAAATAAAAGCCGCGGTTGCCGTAATGGAGGAGCCACATCCCCAGGAAGACGAGCGGGACGAGCTCGCCGCGGTGCGGGCCGCGAATGTAAAAGTACAGGAACGAGAGCGTCGCGGGCAGCTCCATGAGGAACCAGCCGAGGCGTGGATCGAGCGCGACGCCGAAGCGTGGGCTCGCGAAGCGTCCATACGGCGAGGGGACGAACCACGCGGCGACCGCGACGAACAGGGCAAAGCCGAGCGCGATCGAGAGGACGAGGTCGTAGGTGGCGTCGCCGGTGTAGGTGAGCACGGTTTCCGGGGTGATACTACAGCCTGCGCGGCGGGCACAAGCCAGCTCGAGGGGCGGCTGCTAGGATGGGCCTTATGCGATGGATGTCTTTTTTCACCGGAGCCGCGCTCCTTTCGGGGCTCCTTTGCGCGTGCGAGCCGGAGCCCGAGATCGTGGAGGGCTCCGCGGAAGACCACGGCAAGGCGCTCTTTTCGGACCCGACGATCACCGAGACCCAGGCGAATTCGTTCTCCTGCGCGACGTGCCACCCGACGTCGAAGCCGTCCGCGGACGGACCCATCCTGCCCGGCGCGCCGCTCGCAGGCGTGACGCGGCGGACCTCGTACTGGGGCGGAATGGAGCTCGAGCTGCTCCGCTCGATGAACCATTGCCTTTATTATTTCATGCTGTCGAGCAAATCCTGGTCGGCCGAGGACGAGCGGAGCCGCGCGCTGTATGCGTACCTCGACGCATTGCCCGCAGGGCCGGAGGACGAGCAGGCATGGCCGTTCACGGTGCCCGTGCAGATCTCGGCGCCGGCCGCGGCGGGCGACGCGACCGCGGGCGCGTCCGTTTACAGGCGCGCGTGCGAGAGCTGTCACGGCGCGGCAAAGACGGGGGAGGGGCGCCTCGTGGCGCGGGCGCCGATCCTACCGGATCAGACGCTCGCCGAGCACCCGCTCGGCATGTATACGGCGGAGCAACGCAGGCTCGTCTTCGTGCAGAAGACGCGGCACGGCGGGTTTTTGGGGTACGGCGGGCAGATGCCGCCGTTCTCGATGGAGGTGCTTTCGGATGAGCAGATGGCGGATCTGCTCACGTATCTCGGCGTTCCTTGACAGGCTCGATACCCTCGTCAGAGATGACATTCATCATGTCAGAATCCGACCTCTATCTGCTCGGGGGCAGCGCGCGGGAGGCAGAGCGTCTCCGCAAGCAAATTCAGGAGCTCGCGGGTGAGGCCCGGTGGTTGCTTGATCAACTCCAGATTCGCCCGGGTGCAAGGGCCATCGAGCTCGGCTGCGGGCCGCAGGGGGTGCTCGAGCTGCTCTCCGAGCGCGTGGGGCCGTCTGGGACCGTGGTCGGGCTGGATAAGAACGAGGGTTTCGTCGCTTCGGCACGCAAGCATATGGCGGAGCAACGGCGAACCAACGTCGAGGTCGTGCAAGGGGACGCGAGGGCCACGAACCTCCCCAAAGAATCGTTCGACGTGGTGTTCTGTCGGTTGCTGCTCGTGAACGTCCCAGAGCCAGAACAAGTCGTCCAGGAGATGGTCTCTTTGCTGCGTCCCGGAGGCGTCATTGCGAGCCACGAGGCAGACTATCTACCGCACATGTGCGACCCACCTTCCCCGGCCTGGGATCGTCTGTTCGAGATTTTTCAGGCATATACGCGCGCAAAGGGCGTCGACCTGTTCGTCGGGCGGAGAGTCCACCGGATGCTGCGTGACGCCGGGATCGTGGAGATTCAAGTGAATCCAGTGATCCACGTCTACCCGCATGGCCATAACCGCCGGAGCATCTTCCTCGACTTCGTCCAGAATATCCGCGACGAGCTCGTCAGGGACGGTTTCGCCAAGGACGAGGAGCTGAACGCGCTCACGCAAGACCTGAAGCGCCATTGCGACGACCCCGATACACTGGTCGTTTCGCACCTGTTCTTTCAGGTTTGGGGCCGCAAACCGGAAGGTCAGATATCGAGCGGGCCGAGGAGCCAGTGGCCGGGGGAGTCGGGTGATTCGTCGAAGTAATAACCGCGAATGGTCTCGACCAGATCGCTGACGGTGATGAAGCCGTCGTTGTCCTTGTCGATGCGGTGGAACGCATCTCGAACGACCTGTTCGGGCACGCGCATCAGCGTTCCCATCCAGCGAACCTCGTCGGTCATGGTGAGCTTCCCGTCGCGATCCAGATCGACGACATCCATCACCGCGTTGATGTAGGGGACATAGCTCTGATCGAACGTTTCGGGCGTCTCGAGCATGCCCGCCGCGAACGCAGCCTTGTACTCGGCCAGGCTGATGCGATCGTCTGCGTCGAAGTCGGCGACCTTCCGCAGGTGCTCCCACAAGCCCAAGCTGATCTCGACGAGCCTTTGCCGGGCGGGAGACTCGGGCCCGTGACCGAACTCCTCGGCCATACGCACGGCCGAGATCTCGAAATCACGTCGCTGCAAAAAAACATTGAGATCGTGGTCGTGAGCGCGAAAGCGTCGTGCGAGCCTGCGCGCGAGAAAGTCCGTCATCTGGGTCATGCGGTGGCCGGTACCACAGCGATGGGGAGGGTGTCAATCGGTGGCAGCGTCGGCTCAGGGATTCGCGCCCGGGATCTGCGCAATGCCGTCGGGATACACGCCGACGACAGTCTCGCTCTTCGTCTCGAGCGTCGCTGCGTCGAGCGTGAGGACCTTGCCTGCCGCCACGTGATCACCCTCGCAGATGAGGGCCACGCGCGTGTCGTCGAGTCGATCGACGACGTGCGGCCATTTGCATTCGTCGGCTGTAAAATCGCGGCGGGTGATCTCCTGGTCCGTTTCGAGATCCCAGAGGATGAGCGCGTCGGGGGATTGCGTGGGGATCCAGAGGCGCTTGCCGTCCGCGGAGAAGGCCGGGAAAAAGGGCGCGCCGAGCGTCTTGATCTGGCGGTCGGGGTCCATCGCGTTCGCCTCGACGTCGAAGAAACGGACGTCCTTCGAGACCGTGTTGCCGAGCACCAGGGTTTTTCCGTCGGGGGAGAGGATGGCCGAGTAGGGGCCATAGTCCGGATCGCCGATCGAGCCGCCGGAGGCGTCGACGGGAATGCGATCGATCACCTCGCGTTTGTCGAGGTCGACCACGGTGACGACGTCTTCGCCATAACAGGCGACGTAGGCGCGGGCGCCGTCGGGGCGCGAGAGGGCCATGCCGTGCGGCGCGACGCAGGTGGTGATCCGCGGCGGATCGACCGAGCCCGTGGGAAGGACGGCCGCGGGGTCGACGAGGGCGATCGTGGCGCGGGCCCTGTCGAGGTCCCCCGGGTACTTGATGGCGCGCTGCAGATCGTAATGGGAGACGACGACGCGACGGCCGTCGTCCGAGGCCACGATTTCGCCGGGATTCGCGTCGACGCGGACCTGGCCGAGGATGCGGAAATCGTCGAGTGCGAACTTTTGCACGTAGCCGGGCTGGATGCTGCTGCCGTGCGAGGCGTGCGGGCCGCCGGTCGCGACGACGGGATACGAGAGGCCGATGTAGGCGAAGCCGCCGGTTCGGTCGATGGCGACGTGGTGGGGGCCGTCGAGGCCGACGGGATCCCGGCCGACCGGGACATGCCCGATTTTCTCGCCGGTGCCGAGGTCGAGCAGCGAGAGCGTATCCGAGAGGCTGTCCGTGACGATTCCGAGTCCGCCCGGAGGGACGGCGACGGGCTCACGGCGATCGGGGAATGCTTCGCCCGTGTACGGGTCGTATCGATATTCGATGGGGGCGTCCCCGCACGCAGGCAGGGCGGCAAGCAGGGCGGCGCCGGCGAGGGCGCGAAGGTGAGGAGCGCTCATGGCGTGATCGTAAAGGTGGTTTTGCTGCCCTGGAAGGGGCCGCCATCCATGTCGATGCGGTTGTCGACGAGCTGCGCGCCCTGGAGCTCGACCGTGATGGTCGCCTTGGCCGCGGTGATACGCGCCCAGATCGCGTCCGTGGGTTTCCACGAGGTCTCGCTCGTGAAGACGCGGGCGAGCTTGGGATCGGCGTCGGAGGAGACGACGAGCCAGGTCGCATACCCGGTGAACGGCGTGCCATGCGCGTGCGCCGCGCGGACGGGGCCGAGGAGCGCGGCGAGCGGGGCGAGGAGGGGCTCGGCGCGCGGCTCGGCGGGCAGGAGCGACGGCGGCGCGGACGGCGTGAGGCGCGAGGTGGCGCCGACGGCCCAGGAGAATGTGGGAATGGTGGAGGCCGAGAGCATGGTGCCGGCTGGTGGCGAGAGCAGCCCGGGCGCCTGGGAGGGGACATTCGCCGGCGGGTTCGCATCGGTTGCGGTGAGGAACGCGGCGAGGGCCTCGTCGGTGGTCGTCCCGCCGTAGACGACGTCTTCGTATCCCGCGGGGACGCCCTCCTCCTCGTGACCGCAGGCATAGAGGGATACCGAGGCGAGCGGGATCAAAAGGGCGAGGCGATAAAGGTTTTTCATGGCAAGCTCCGTGTGGCGCGCGGGCCGTCGCTCTTCGGAGCGTAGCGCATCGGGCGCCCGGGGCCAGCGCGGCGTTCAGCGGGCGCGACGGACGAGGGCCGCCGCGTCCGTGGCGAGCGTGAGCGTCGGGCCCGAGAGCCGCACCTCGTCGAGGGAGAAGAGGAGCGACGCGGAAGGGAATTCGTCGTCTTCGAGGTCGACGTCGACGGGGGCGCCGAGATTGACGGCGACGTCGATGACCTCGCCCTCGTGGGCGCGGCGGAAGATGAAGAGGCTGCCCTCGGCGAAGACGATTTCGACCGTGCCGCAGCGGAGCGCGGGGGAATGCGCGCGGAGGGCGAGGAGGGAACGCACGATCGAAAAGGCACGCGCGCCGGCGGGGTCGGGGTGAAGTGGGAGGGGCATTCGATCGGGCCAGACGTCTTCGGGTTCGGTGACGGGCGTTTCGGCGAAGAGGTCGTATTCCTCGCCATAAAGAATCGAAGGGACGCCGGGCCATGCGAGGAGGACGAAGAGGCCGAGGAGTCCGTGGCGCGAAGGGCCGCCGTGTTTGCGCGTGATGCTGGCGAAGCGTGGGTGGTCGTGTGTCGAGACGAACCGGAGCGAGCGGGCGCCGGGGGCGCCTCGATCGAGGTCGAGGAGGGCGAGCCGCTGGGCCGCGAGCTCGGCGGGGACGGCGCGTTTCGCGAGGAAATCGACGAGGACGTCGTGGAAGCCGAAATCGGTGGCGCAATCGAGGGCGCCGCGGCTCGTCCAGCGGTGGGCGTGGGCCGGGACGAGCTCGCCGAGGACGACGGCGTCGTGAATTTCGCGGCGGAAGGTTTCGCGAATGGCGACGGCGAGGTCGTGCGGGACCTCGGCGGCCATGTCGAGCCGCAGGCCGGAGGCGCCGCGCTTCGCCCAGCGGGACGTGGCGGAGAGGACGAGGGCCCGGACCTCGGGGTGATCGAGATTGAGCAAAGGGGCGTCCTTGCGCCGGCCGTAATGGCGGAGCTTGGGCGCGCCGCGGGACGGGATTGTCCAGTGAAACCAGGCGGCGAACGGGGAATCGAGGCCGCGTGCGCGGACGTCCTCGTAGGGGGGAAAGCCGCGGCCGGCGTGCGAGAAGGCGAGGTCGACGAGGATGCGGATTCCGCGTGCGCGGGCCTCCGCGACGAGGCGTTCGAAGGCGGGTTCGCCGCCGACGGCGGGGTCGATCTGGAGAGGATCGACGAGGTCGTAGCGATGGCAGGAGGCGGCGAGGATCGTGGGGGTGAGGTAAAGGACGGTGATGCCGAGGTCGGCGAGGCGAGGCAATGCGAGGCGAATGCCGTCGAGGTGGCCGCCGGCGGGGCGATCACGGCCGGGATCATGGCCCCAGGAGGCGCCGGGGCGCGGGGCGAAACGGTCGACGAAAATCGTGTAGAGGACGGCGTTTTTCCACCAGGCGGGGAGATCGTCCGTGGGCGTGGGGACGAGGGAAAATGCTTCGCGCGGGCCGGGATCAAATCGGATGCGGAGAGGCCTCGTCGGGCCGGGAAGCGAGGCGCGGAAAAAGAGGTGCTCGTCCTCCTCGGCGACGCGGGTCATTTCGATTTCGCCGCCTTCCCAAAGGAGTCGCAGGTGCTCCCCGTGGCCACGACGCAGGCCGGCGCTGACGATAAGATGGTCTTCCTCGGGCGCGCGCACGACGAAAGGCGGCGCAGGGGCGAAGAGCAGCGGCTCGGGCGCGCCGCCGACGGAGAGAACGCTATTTCGAATTCGATCCCGCGAGCGCGTCCGCGGGTTGTCGAGGTCGAGCGACCAGTGGCCGCCGGCGCGGAGCTTGTACGAATACACGCCCACGGGGAGGTCGAGCGTGGCCTCGGCGATTCGTTCGCCGGGCGTTTCGGCAGGCATCGACGCCAGGGGGATCCCCGTTTGCCAGTCGCAGACCTCGCCGAGGAGCTCCACGGGCGCGCCGGGCTTCGCGCCGGGGAAGGCGCAACGCGCGCGCAGGTGGACGGAACGGGGATCGGGCGGAGAGGCCGGATCAGGCGGGAGGGGTGTGGTCGGGTCTTGTCGCGGCACGTGGCTTCATCTTACCCTCGGACAATGATCAAGGTGAGGGTGCGAAAGGCGGGGACGGGCGTCGCCGCGGCGTCGGGGCTCATCGCCCTTTCGGGGGCGCAAACGGGGTGCGTAGCCGAGCCGATCGAGCCGGGCGACGAGTCCATCGCCGAGGCCGAAGACGAGCTCTCGCCGGGCACCGGCACGCTCGCGCTCGACGGCTTCCCGGGGAACTTCAACGTGAAGCTCGTCAACGCGAACACGGACGAGTTCCTGCGCGCCGGCCAGGCGCTCACGATCGAGCTGCCCGTGTGGATGCTCTGGGACAAGCTCTACGCGGGGACGCCGCTGCCCAATGATCTCGAGCGGCTCAAGCAGATCACGGCGACGGTGACCGTGAGCGCGGTCGACAAGACGACGACGATCGCATCGCTGAAGGCGCCGGTGACGACCTACGCCGGCATGGATTCGTATGGGTTCAAAGCGATCACGAAGACGTTCATCGTGCCGTCGAAGGCTGACTGGCTCGGCTTCGCGATCACGATCACGGACCTAGAGCCCGGGGGCCTGAGCGCGAGCATCACGGCGGCGGAGCTCTCGACGCTCGCGGTCTTCGGCGGGGAGTTGCCGAACAAGAGCCTGTTCATGGATTGGGCGCAGGCGACGAAACGAAACCGGATCATCGAGGGCGACGATCCGATCGCGGGGGCGGAGCTTTTGCTCGCGGTGTCGGACTGGCGGGCCGACGTGGTCGTGGACAAATCGCTGATCGACACGCAGATCGGCAAGGCGCAGAGCGCGAGCCGGTTCGGCTGGGTGACGATCCCGATTTACGGCAAGATCGTGCACGAGGTCGCCTACGCGGTGCATTTCGACGACGGGCTCGACTGGCGGCCCGAGGTGATGCTCACGGAAAAACCGAATTCGCGCTTCCTGGGATCGGGCCGCACGACGTACGAGGGGACGATCCAGGTGCCCGCGAAGGCGCGGCGTATGATGCTGTACATGCACGTGAAGACGTACCTCGTCGCCGATTACACGGGCTATGCGAACATCACGGAGAAGTGGTACGCGGACGGGGCGAAGATGCTGAAGGCCGACAAGTACGACAACCCGAACGGGGCCTTCACGAATTATTCGTTCTCGATCGCGAACTCGCTCTGAATGCTCCTCCCGACGGACCTGCACGGGCACACGTTGTTCTCCGACGGCCGCGCGACGCCGGAGGCGTACGTGGATTTCCGTCGCGAGATCGGGATGCGCGTGATCGCCGTGGCGGATCACGACGTGCTCGCCGCCGTGCCGCGCGCCGCGCGGGCGGCGGCGGCGGCGGGGCTTCTGTTCGTGCCGGCCCTGGAGGTGACGTCGTTTCTGCATTTCGGGACGGAGCGGGCCGAGCAGTTTCACGTGCTCGCGTATTTTCCGCCGCGTTTCTCGGTGCTGCCGCTCCTCCGGCAGACGGCGCTGTTCCGGCGAGGCGAGCGGGTGCAGGCGAAATGGAAGGCGTTCGTGCTGGCCTGGATGGAAGGGATTTCGGAAGAGGAGCGGCGCGCGATTGATCCGGAAGGTACATTCGAAGCCCTCGCGCCGGTCGATTTTCCGGCGCTGCAATCGATGCTGGATCGGGTCGCCGCGCGGACGACGCTGTTTCCGGCGTTCCGTGATCATCACGTGCGGTTCTGGGAAGAGGATCGAGAGCTCTTCGGCTGGACGCCGGAGGAGGCGATCGAATGCATCCGGCAGGACGGCGCGCTCGACGTGGTGGCCCACCCGGGCCGGTACCGCGACAAGGAGAGGACACGCGCGGTGCTGCTGCGGGCGAGCGGGATCGAGGTTTATACGTCGCGCCACAAGGCAGAGGTGGCCGAGTCGTTTCGCGCATTCGCGGAGGAGCACAAGAAATGCTGGACGGCATCGTCGGACGATCACCAGAATGCACGGTACGTGAGGCCCGCCGCGGGGACGCCGGTCGCGACGATCGAGCGGATCCTGGGGCGAGCGCTGCCGATCGAGTCGATTCTCTCGGCTTGAAGCGTCGCTCGCTCGGGCTCCTGTCGGCGGCGCTCTTGCTCGCGCCCGGCGCGGCGCGCGCGGCCGATCCGCCGGCGGCGCCGGCACCGGTGCAGCCAGCGCCGACCCCGGGAGGATGGGCGGGCGAGCTCGATGCGCTGTCGAAATGGATCGCGGACCGGGGCAAAGGGCCGTCGTGCGCGGCGCGATGTTACACGCTCGAACGATTGAAGCTCTCGGGGCGGGTCGGGGAGGGGCCGCTCGAATTCGAGCTCGTGGGCCGGGTGCTCGCGGACGGGGCCGTGGATGTGCCGCTGTTCGGGCCGCCGAAAGAGGTGCGGCTCGAAGGCGTGACGGAGAACGACAAGGAAGCGGCGATCGGGTTCGAGGGCGATCGGTATTTCCTGCACACGTCCGCCAAGCGGTTCGTGCTCAAAGGAAAGATGACGCTCGGGAGTGATCTGACGCTCCAGATCCCCGGGCCCTTGAACACGCTGGAAGCGGATCTCGCGTCGGGCGCGGTCGTCGAGGGATCACGTTTGTCCGGGATCATGGGGACGACGATCCACCTGAATCGGCAGGACAAGGCGGCCGAGGCCGGGCCCACGGTGTTTCAGCTCTCGCGCGCGGTGCGCGTGGGGCGCGAGATCGGCTTCGAATATCGGCTCGTGATGCGCTCGGGGACGGACCTCGGGGTCGTGCGATTGCCGCTCACGCTCGGCGAGAAGGTGCTCGACGTGACGGGCGCGGCGGGGTTCCGGGTCGAGGGAAATGAGCTCATCTTGCCGACGTCGGGGCGGACGGCGGAGATGACGATCACGGGCACGCTCGCGAAGCTCGGCGCCATCGCGCCGGACGCGCGCTCGGGCTACGAGTGGTGGCTCATCGAGAGTGATCCGGAGCATCGCGTGGCGGTGGCCGGGGACGCGCGGCAGGTGGATTCGGCGGAGTCGCCCATTCCGCGGTCGCAGCCGACGTCGCGGCTGTTTCTGGTGCAAAAAGGCCAGAAGATGGAGGCGACCGTGACGCCGCTCGCGGCCGTGGACGCGCTCGCCGCCGTGGTGCAATCGCATCAGCGCACGGTCGTGGTGACGGCGCGCGGAGACGTGGTCTCGCAGGATCAGGTGAACTACGAGAACAATGGCGTCGATTACCTCGCGTATTCGCCCTCGGGCCGGCCGATCTTCCTGTCGACGTCGGGGAAGGCCGAGCGGATCATGCGGCAGGGCGCGGATGCGGAGGAAATCCTGGTGCCGCTCCGGACGGGGAGCCAGTCGGTGCAGGTGCAATCGCTCTCGCAGACGGGGCTCAAGCCGCTCTTCGGAACGGTGACGGTGCCGATGCCGTCGTATGCATTGACGGCGAGCCGCGTGCACCTGACCGTGGGATTGCCCGCGGGGGTGTTCCCGCTGGCGTTGCTCGGTGGGGATCGGCCGAAATGGGCGGTGGAGGGGAGTGATCTCCTGGTGTCGGGCATCGGCTTCGCGGCCGGGTTGGCCGCGGTGCGGCCGGGGCCGGGGACGAGCCCGGCGCGATTGCGGACGCTTCGGATTCTTGGGGGAATCGTGCTCGCGTCGTTGTGGTTCCTCTGGAAGCCGGGGTTCGTTCTTTCGCTCATCGCGCTCGGGCTCTGGGCGCTCATCTGGGCCGTGGGCGTGTTCGCGAAGGGCGCGGCGCGGGTGGCGGCGACGGTCGTGCTCGTGGGCGGGCTCGGGCTCGTGGGGCTCATCGGCCTCGCCGCGATGAGTTCGCGGTCGCCGGTGAAGTCGTCGGACATCAGCTACGAGCCGCCGGCGCAGCGGGCCGCCGCGCCGGCCTCGACGCTAAGCGGCGGAAAACTCGACGACGATCGATCGGGCAATGGGTGGGTGGACAAGGGCGGCGGGGTGCTGGAGGGCGTGACGCCGGTGCCGCTGCCGTTGCCGGATTATCGGCATTCGATGAGCGCGAGCCGCGAGCTCGTGACGAAGGATCGGCCGTTCCGGCCGACCTTGGTGTACGTGACGGACACGGCCGTGGCGCCCTTCGCGGTGCTCTGGCTCGTGGGGTTGGCGATCGTGGTGAGCGCGCATCGAGAGCGTATGAAGGATGGATACCGGCGGCTGCGCGAGCGGATCGACCGCGCGGCGGCACAGCCACCGGCCGAGGCGAAGGCGGCAATCGTCGAGGCGCCGAAGGACAAGGAAGGAGAAGAGGGATGATGAAGGCAAGCAAAGGCGGTTTCGTGTCGCTCCTCGCCGCGACGCTGCTCATGGCGTGTGGCGGTGGAACCCCGGAGCCCGTGACGCCCGCGGAAAAGGCGCCCGAGAAGGCCGTCGAGGCGCCGAAGCCCGAGGCGGCGCCGGCCGGGCCGGACGCGGAGAAGGCCGCGCAATGTATTGCGACGGCAAACGCGCAGCGCGCGAAGTTCAGCGGTGAGCCGCCGAAGGTGACGGTCAAGCACATCCTGGTGAGGTACAAAGGCACGAAGAACGCGGACGCGTCGATCACGCGCACGCGCGAGGAAGCGTGCCTGCGGGCGATGGAGGCGCGCGACAAGCTGCGCGAGGGCGCGGATTTCGACGAGATGGTGAAGGAGTACAGCGAGGAGCCCGGCGCGGCGTCGCGCGGCGGATCCGTAGGGGAGATCGAGCGCTCGATGGTCGTGAAGAACTTCGCGGACGCGGCGTTCGAGCTGTCCGTGAACCAGATGAGCGACGTCGTGGAGACGGAGTTCGGCTTCCACCTGATCGTCCGCTCGCAGTGAGCAGAAACGAAAAGGCGCGCCCCCGGCTCTCCGGGAGGCGCGCCTTTTTCATTTTCTTACGACGTCGAACGAATCAGCCCTTGCCGATCGCCTTCCGCCAGGACGGGCGCTCGCTGATGCGGCCCCACCACGCCGCGACGTTCGGGCGCTCCTTGACGATGTCGCCGAGGCCCGTGTCGAAGAGGTACTGGAAGTACGGCGCGTAGGTGATCTCCGCGATCGAGAACGAGCCGGCGATCCACTCCTTGCCGACGAGCGCGCGCTCGAGCACGTCGAGCGCCTTCGCCGCGCCCTCCTTGCCATTCTTCACGACCTCCGGGTCCGGCGTCGTGCCCTTCATCGGCGAGAAAAAGATCTCGAGGATCGCCTTCATCGCGGGCGGGCTGAAGTACGACTGCTCGACGCTGATCCACTGCTCCATGACGCCGAGGTCCTTCGCGTCCGTCGGGGCGAGGCCGCCGAACTTCGCGTTGAGGTAACGCAGGATCGCGCGCGACTCGTAGAGCACGAAGCCGTCGTCATCGAGGACGGGCACGACGCCAAAGGGCTGACGGGCGAGGTGCTCGGGGCTCTTCTGATCGCCCTTCATGATGTCGACGAGCACGAACTCGTAATCCACGCCCTTCTCTGCCAGAGCACAAAGGACCTTGCGCACACACGTGCTCGCCGGATGACCGTAGACCTTCATGTGAATCCTCCTCCCCGTCACGCAACGGGACGTTTCGCTCCGCTGCATACTCCCCATTCTCGGCGCCGTCTACCGTCGCGATAGGCCACGCGTGATTGTGCGCCGCGTCGGGCGCGGGCGTCACAATCCGTAAACGTGGACGTCGTCGATTCGCCATTCCTCGGCGAAGCCGTCGCCCCCGCCCGTCTGGTCGTCGTAATGGAAGCGGACGACGAACGGCTTGCCGGCGACGAGCGCCGAGAGGTCGAGGCGGACATGGCCCGAGGCGTCGAGCGTGTACGTGGCGACGGGGCTGAAAGCGCCCATGACGGAGATCTCGACGCTGGCGCGGTCCGTGGCCGAGGTCCAGTGGTCGAAGGCGTGGTCGAATTCGAGGAAGACACGCGTGAAGGGGCCCGCGTCGAGGGAAGGTGTCGCGAGGATCTCGCCGTCGAGCGCGACGTTGCTCTCGTCCTTGACGAGCATGAACGCGCCGCCGGAGGCGCTGCCCGTGGTGTTGTCCTGGGAGCAGCCGAGGAGCGGATCGCAGCGGTAGAAGCTCTTGCCGTCGCTGTTCGCGTCGGTGACGACGAACGGCTCGAAGCCGCTGGAAAAGTCTTGCGCGAGGAGGCTCGTCACGGCGGCGCATTTCGGGCCCATGCCGAGATCAACGCAGGCCGCGCCGTCAGCACAGCGGTTCGTCTTTCCAGACGCATCGCAGGCGAGGCCCGGGGCAAGGACGGGGCGGACCGTGGCTTCGAGGGCATACGCGCCGACATCCATGGCGCTGAAGCCGTCGACGACGACGTAATACGTGCCGGCCGCGAGGTTCGTCAGGTCGAATGACTCGGGATGGCCGCCGAGCTGGGTGTCGGCGCAGGCGAGCTCGCCCGCATTCATCGTGCAAGCGTCGAGCAGGTATACGCCGACGTCGAAGAGGGGCGAGGAGGGCGCGACGCGGACGGAGAGATCGGCCGGGCCAGGAAGCGTGAGCGCATAAACGGCCTCGGGGCCGGCGCCGGTGCAGCTCGCGGAGAGGGCGGCGCCGTCCGAGACGAGCGTGGTGCCGGCGTAGTTGCCCGCGGAGGCGACGGAGGAGGGCATTGCGCAGGTGCCCGAAGCGTCGACGAGGGCAAAAGGCTGCTCGGTGACGCGGAGCTCGTAGGGGCCGACATTCGCGGCCGCATACCCGGAGACGACGAGGAAGACGGGCGTCTGGGGCGGCAAAACCGCGGTTTCGAGGCGCGCGAGGGGGCCGTCGCCGCTGTCGTCGTCGCAAGCGTGCTCGGCGCTGGTGTCGAGGCAGTCGAGGTAGGCCCAGGCGACGGTATCGGCGAGCGCGCCGCCGATGTCGGTGGTCTCGAAGGTGACGCGCGCGAGGGAGGAGCCCGTGATGTAACGGTGCACGACGGAAGGCGCCGCGGTGCCGCCGGCCGAGCAGGTTTTCGTGCCGAACCCGACGACGGGCGAGCCCATCGTGGTGCCCGCATAAACGAGCGTATCGCCCTGCGTTTGTCCCTTCGTGAGGAGATCGACGGCGTCACCGCACGTGGTGCCGGGTTCGAGGAGACATTGGGAGGAGCAACCATCGGCAGGCATCGTGTTGCCGTCGTCGCAGGTCTCGCCGGGCTCGATGAGGTCGTTGCCGCAGACGAACGAGGAGCCGCCTTGGCCACCGGCGCCGCCATTTCCGATGCCACCGGCGCCGCCAGCGCCGCCTTGGCCACCGGCGCCGCCAACGCCACCGCTGCCGCCAACACCACCGCTGCCGCCAGCGCCACCGATTCCGCCAGCGCCGCCGGTGCCTCCGACGCCGCCAGTGCCGCCCGCGCCGCCTTCCCCGGCCGCGCCACCTTGCCCGCCTACGCCGCCTGCGCCTGCGCTTCCCCCTTGTCCCCCGGCGCCGCCGCTGCCCCCGTTGCCGCCTGCGGCGCCCTGTCCTCCCGCGCCTGCCGTGCCGCTGCTCGAGCTCGACGTGGACGTGGATGCGCCTTCGTCTCCACACGCGGCGAGCGCCACGGTCGAGGCGAACATGCAGGCAAGAAAAGCGTCGCGGACGTGCGCCATGAATCCTCCGTTCGAGGCGCGATGAAAGCATGCCGAACGGGGAATTTGGAGCCCGCTTTGCGTCACGAACGGCGCGGATCGGGGAAAGGCGGGCCCCCGTCGGGAAAGCACGCAGGCCCATGCACGCCCTCGCCGGAGGCACGAACGGTGGGGTTCACCGGTTGTTCACCGTTCGTGTTCGAAGCATTCTCGACATGTCGCGTTTCGTCCGCGCGATAGACGAATTCATGCGGACGAACGATACGCGGCGGTGCGGAGTCTCCGGGGGGAGGTTTCGATGCACGACCTATCGACGTTCTCGCTCGACGACATGATCAGTTGCGGCGCAATGCTGCGCGGGCTCGGAGAGGGCGCCCGGAGCATGGAAGACACGGCCGGCCGGGTCGTTCGCGCGCTCTACGAAAACCTGGCGCGCCCCGCGACGGGCGAGCGCTCGTGTGCGCTCGTGAGGTTCTTCGAGACAGAGCGATTCGACGCGCTGCCGGCGGACCCGCGGAAATTCGCGCAGCGGATGGCCGGCGGAGAGGCGCTCGCGCCGGACACGACGTGCCTGCAATTGCTGGCGACCGCAGGCGACGAGCCGGCCTGGAACGATCCGAGGGCGTCGGCCGGGCACGTCGCGATTCCGCTGCCGAGCGAGACGGCGCTCGCGCGCATGCCGATGATCGCGCGGCTCTGCGCGCAGCTCGGGATCGCGACGAGCTCGGTGCTGCGCCCCGCGCGGTTCACGGAGCTCGCGGAGCGGACGTACGACGTGTTCCACGTGGAGCACGCCGCCGAGAGCCCGTACGTGCCGGCCAAGGCGAGCTTCGTGGAGCGATACGGGATCCGCTCGGTCGTCGGCTGCGGCGGCATCTTGCCGAGCGGGCAGATGTTCGCCGTGCTCCTGTTCTCGAAGGTGCACGTGGAGCCCGCGACGGCGCAGCTCTTCCGGCCGCTCGCGCTCGCGATCAAGCTCGCGATCCTGCCGTGGTCGTTCGCCGAGCAAGAGGACCCCACCACGAGCGAGGCGCGGCGCGCCCGGGAGGTGGTCTCTTGCGCCCCGTGACGCTCGACAGTGAGACCGCGGTCCTGAGGGCCCGGGTGGCGACGCTCGAAGCGCTGCTCACGGAGCACGAGCGCGCCGCGGCGGAGCGCGTGCAGCGGATGGAGCAGCTCATCGCGGATCTGTCGGCGCGTACGCAGGTCTTCGAGGCGACGCTGCAGAGCATCGTCGACGGGGTGGTCGTGAGCGACACGGCGGGACGAATCACGCACGTGAACGAGGCCGCGACGTCGATCATGGGGTTGGGCCGGCCCGGCGTCGACGCCGCCGAGAACTGGGAGGAGAGGTACGGGTTCTTCTACGCGGACGGCGTGACGCCGTACCCGAGGGAGGAGATTCCGCTCCATCGCGCGGTGCGTGGTGAGCCGGTCGACCACGCGGAGATGCTCGTCCGAAGCGCGCAAACGCCGGAAGGGATGATTCTCGAGACGAGCGCGCGGACGATCCACGACGCGCGAGGGGAGCGGCTCGGCGCCGTGGTGGTCTTCCGCGACATCACCGATCGCAAGCGGCGCGAGCGGGAGATGGCGCAGCAGCTCGTGGCCGAGCGGGAGAGAAACGAGACGCTCGAGCGGCTGCGGATCGCCGTGCACGAGCTGTCGACGCCAATCCTCGAGGTCTGGGACGGCGTGCTGGCGCTGCCGCTGATCGGGGTCGTCGACTCGAAGCGGTCAGCGCAGGTGATGGAGACGCTGCTCGAGTCGGTGGTGCGGATGAAGGGCCGGTACGTGATCCTCGACGTGACCGGCGTGGACGTGCTCGATACGGCGACGGCCGATCACCTGCTCAAGATCGTGCGCGCGGTGGAGCTGCTCGGGACACGCTGCGTGCTGAGCGGCGTGCGGCCATCCGTCGCGCAGACGCTGGTCGAGCTCGGGGTTTCGTTCGGCAAACTGGTGACGCTCCGCAACCTGAAGCACGGCCTCAAGGCGTGCATGCGGTGGAAGGAGGGGGATGCGGAGCGTGCAGGAAGAGAGGCTGCACCTTTGACCGTATCTCCTCCAGGAATGCGGTGAGCCCCCGCCCCCGGCTCACCCCTCCGCGTCCTCGTTCGTCCCGGCCGCCTCGTCCTCGCTCGTCCCTTCGCTCGGCTTCTCGCCCTTCAGGAAGAACGACTCCACGAAGTCCCGTTGCCCCGGGAAGAGCGCGCCGAGCGATCGGTGCACGCGCTCGAGCTCCAGCCGGAGCCGGCCCTTCGCGACGAGTTCCTCGGAGCGCTCCTTCGACCAGCCCATCTGCGCGCCGTCGTTCGCGTCGATCGCCTTCTGCGCGCGCTCGGCGGCGTCCTTCAGCTTGCCCACGAGGCCCCCGCGCTCGCCGAAGTCTTCGCCGGCTTCGAGGCGCCCGGCCGCCTCGTTCGCGCGCTTGGGCCGCTCGTCGATCGGTGCGCGCGTAAAACCCGTGAGCAGGCCAGGCAGGAAGGAGAGGACCGCCGGGTGCTTCTTCGAGCCTCCACCAAGACGGATCGTGACGAGCGCGAGCGCCTCGTCGATCCTGCGCTTGAGCAAGACGAGCGTCGCGTTCTGCTTGGCCTGCGCGGAGGGGCGGCCGAAGAGCTGGACCTCCTGCGTGTCGCGCGCCTCCTTGAGGAGGGAGTCGATGTGGGTCTTGAGGGACGCCGCGAGCTTTTCGAGCTCGGTCCGATCGCTCGGCTTGAGGTCCGGAAACTCCGCCCAGGCGCAGACGGAAGACCACGAGAAGGATGCAAAGACGAGGTGAACCCAGGAGGAAGCTGTCTCGTTGGGCAGGCGCATGGGGAGAAGGCTCCGGAAAGGTTGGGGGACGTACGAGGAGGCGGGAAGGACGCTAACGAAAGCGAGGAGGACGCGTCAAGGCGGTGTGGAGGAGGCAGACGCTGCGTTGCAGGAGGGTCAGGGAGGCGGGGAGGTGGCGCCCGAGGCGTCACTGAAGCGTCCGTGCGGCGGGGAGGGGCCGACTGGCTAGTGCAACAGGAACCGACTGAGCACGAACAGCGCGATCATCCCGAGCGCGATGCCGATGCCCGCGGCGAGGATCAGGATGCCGCTACCGCTCGACGCCGTGTTCGGCGCGACCATCGGCTCCATCGGCGCGGGCGCCGCATGCGCCGCGGGCGCTGAAGGCATGTTCGGACGCGGCATGCTCTGCGGCACGCTCGGCAGGCGCATGCCGGCGTGCGCGCTGCCCTGCGCGCCGTAACGCATCGGCTGCATCTCGTGCAGCGCTGCTTCGAGACGCGCCGCGAGCACGCCCGCCGTCGGACGGCGATCGCGATCGCGGCGCAGGCAGTCGTCGACGATCGAGGCGAGCGCGGGCGGTAGGTCCGGCCTGCGCGAGACCACGGGGTCGGCGTCGCGCGTCATGATGCGGACCATGAGCGCGTTGTAGTTCGGCGCCTCGTGCGGGAGCGTCGCCGTGAGCGCCTCGTGCATGACCACGCCGAGCGACCAGACGTCCGCGCGGCCGTCGATGTCGTCGCGCCCCGCGGCCTGCTCGGGGCTCATGTACGCGGGCGATCCGACGACGGTGCCCGTGCGCGTGAGCGTGAGGTGCTCGGGGTTGCCTTCGAGCATCTTGCTGATGCCGAAGTCGAGGATCTTCAGGACGAGCTCGCCCGTGGCCGCGCGGTGCGCGTAGAGGTTCGCGGGCTTGAGGTCGCGGTGGATGATCCCCTGCTGGTGCGCGCTGTCGAGCGCGCGGACCACGCCGACGAAGAGATCGGTGAGCATCCCCGGGTCGAGCATGCGCTCGCGCGCGATCCACGCGTCGAGCCCCTCGCCGTGGAGGAGCTCGAACACGAGGAAGGGCGAGCCGTCCTCGGCCTGTCCGAGGTCGAGGATCTCGACGATGCTCGGGCTTCGTACGCGGCCGCTTGCCTTCGCTTCGTTGAAGAAGCGCTGCAACGACACGGCGTCGGCCGCGACGTCGGGGTGCAGGATTTTGAGCGCGACCTCGCGGTCGATGAGCTCGTTCTTTGCAGCCCAAACGGTGCCGCTCGCGCCGGATCCGAGCATCCGGACGAGGCGGTACCGTGACTGGATGAGATCGCCAGGGTTCAACCGGCTGGGGAGGATACCAAAGCTCGGCCCGCCGGCGTAGCCGAGAGACGCGCGGCGGGCGTTCCCGTCCTACGGATCAAGTGTCGTAGTAGAGGAAGAACTCGTAGGGGACGGGGCGGAGGCGCACAGCATCGAGCTCGCGCTCGCGCTTGTACTCGATCCACGTGTGGATGATGTCCCGCGTGAAGACGTCGCCCCGGAGCAGGAACTCGTGGTCGCGCTCGAGGGCCGTGAGCGCCTCGTCGAGCGAGCCAGGGCACTTCGGCACCTCCTTGAGCTCCTCGGGCGAGAGCGCGTAGATGTCCTTGTCGAGCGGATCGCCCGGATCGATGCGGTTCTGGATGCCGTCGAGGCCCGCCATCATCATCGCCGCGAACGCGAGGTAGGGGTTGCACGAGGCGTCCGGGAAGCGGACCTCGATGCGACGGCCCTTCGGCGAGTTGCCAGCGGCGACCGGGATGCGGATCGCGGCCGAGCGGTTGCGGCTCGAGTACGCGAGGTTCACGGGCGCCTCGTAGCCGGGGACGAGCCTTCGGTAGCTGTTCGTCGTCGGGTTCGTGAGGGCCGCGAGCGCCTTCGCGTGCTTCAGGATGCCGCCGATGTACCAGAGGCCGATGTCCGACAGGCCCGCGTAGCCGTCGCCCGCGAAGAGGGGCTTGCCGTCCTTCCAGAGCGACTGATGGCAGTGCATGCCGCTGCCGTTGTCGCCGAAGAGGGGCTTCGGCATGAACGTCGCGGTCTTGTTGTGGCGCTTGGCCACGTTCTTCACGACGTACTTGAACCACATGAGCGTGTCGGCCATCGAAGTGAGCTTGTCGAAGCGCACGCCGATCTCACACTGGCCCGCGCTCGCGACCTCGTGGTGGCCGACCTCGACGAAGACGCCGCTCTCGATGAGCGTGGTCATCATGTCGCCACGCACGTCGCCGAGCGAGTCCGTGGGCGAGACCGGGAAATACCCTTCCTTGTGGCGGATCTTGTGCCCGAGGTTCGGGCCCGCCTTGCCCGTGTTCCACACGGCCTCGTCCGAGTCGATCTCGTAGAAGGCGCCGCGCGGCGAGTTGTCGTAACGGACCGAGTCGAAGACGAAGAACTCCGCCTCGGGGCCGAAGAACGTCGTGTCGGCGATGCCCGTCGCGCGGACGTGGTTCTCCGCCTTCTGCGCGATGTACCGCGGGTCGCGGCCGTAGGGCTGGCCCGTGACCGGGTCGGAGATTTTGCAGATGAGCGAGAGTGTCTTCTGCGCGTGGAACGGGTCGATCTTCGCCGTCGTCGGATCGGGCGTCATCGACATGTCCGACGCGTTGATGGGCTGCCAGCCGCGCACGGAGGAGCCGTCGAAGCCGATGCCCTCCTCGAACATGTCCTCGTTCAGCCGACTCGCAGGGATCGTCGTGTGCTGCCAGATGCCCGGCAGGTCGATGAACTTGAGGTCGACGAACTTGCAGTCGTGATCCTTCGCGAATTGAATGACGTCTTTCGGCTTCATGATTTGTTCTCCGTCAGATCGCGTCCTCGCCGCGCTCCCCGGTGCGGATGCGGACGGCTTCGTCGACCGGGACGACGAAGATCTTTCCATCGCCGATGCGACCGGTCTTCGCGCTCTTCTCGATGGCGTCGATGACGCTCTGGACCATGTGGTCCGGGACGACGATGTCGAGCTTCACCTTGGGGACGAAGTCGACGACGTACGCCGAGCCGCGATAGACCTCTTTCTTGCCGCCGGTGCGACCGAAACCCTTCACCTCGGTCACGGTCATGCCCTGGATGCCGACCTCTGCGAGGGCATCCTTGACCTCGTCGAGCTTGAACGGCTTGATGATCGCCTCGACCTTCTTCATCTCTCGGACCTCTCGCTCGGGGGGCCGGACGTGGTCTACGGCCCCCTCGGTTTCGGGAATGTTTCAGGCCACGCGGGGCGGGAGAAATTCCGCGCCCCCCGCATGGAGGACGGAAATTTGGTGACCTTCGTCGCCAACATCCAGCCTCGGAGTGCAAGAGCCCACGGGAAGGCGTTCGCCCGAGGCCCGCACTTCCGGGCGTTCCGAAGGCAATCGGCATCCGCCTACGTCGTAGAGTTGTCGGCGGGTTCCACCTCGCCTACCCTCGCGGGCGAGTTCGCCCTTTTCCGTTCGTCGCCGATGACCTGATGGCCTCACCGACCTCGACGAAGCTACCGGTAGGTACCATCCTGTCGGGGAAGTACAAGATCACCCGCGAGATCGGCCGTGGTGGGATGGCGGCCGTCTACGAGGCCGAGAACATCGACATCGGCAAGCGGATCGCGATCAAGGTCCTCGCGCAGGAGCTGACCACCTCGATGGTGGTGGTGGAGCGCTTCTTCCGTGAAGCACGCGCCGCCGCCGCGATCCGCAGCCCGTACATCTGCGACGTGTACGACTCGGGCCGCCT
This sequence comes from Polyangium jinanense, assembly GCF_028435265.1. GTDB lineage: Bacteria > Myxococcota_A > Polyangia > Polyangiales > Polyangiaceae > Polyangium > Polyangium jinanense. The sequence goes on from NZ_JAGTJK010000002.1 coordinate 795,608, forward strand.
CGAGGATGGTCCGCCGTTCCTCGTGCTCGAGCTGCTCGAAGGCGAGTCGCTCTACGAGCGGATGACGAAGGTCCGCTACTTCGACGTGCCGACGACGCTGGCGATCGTCACGCAGGTCTGTCGCGGCCTCACGAAGGCGCACGCCGCGAACATCGTCCATCGCGATCTCAAGCCCGAGAACATCTTCCTCGGCAAGGACGAGGACGGGCAGCTGCTCGCGAAGATCCTCGATTTCGGGCTCGCCAAGTTCTACACGCCGCTCGACGGATCGGGCGGGGCGCAACAAGCGCGTCTCACGCGTGAAGGCGCGGTGTTCGGAACACCCGCGTACATGAGCCCCGAGCAGGTCCGCGGGCAGGGCGCCGTGGATCATCGCGCCGATCTCTGGGCGCTCGCGTGCATCGTCTACGAGTGCTTCACGGGACGGACCGTGTGGCAGACGGAGCAAGGCGTGGCGATGACGTTCGCGCAGATCGCGAGCGCGCAGCCGCCCGATCCACTCGTCTACCGGCCCGATCTTCCGGCGACGTTCAAGGCGTGGTTCGACAAGGCGCTCGATCGAAAGATCGATCATCGCTTCCAGACCGCGCGCGAGTTCGCTGAGGAGCTGTCCGCCGCGTTCGAGACGACGCGGCCGGAGTTTTCCGGGCTCTTCCCCGCCGAGCAGCTCAACTCGATGGGCCGGACCGTGCCCGCGCCGCCGCCCTCGAAGTCGGGCCTGACGGCGACGGGAAGCGACCTTCCGAGGGTGTCGATGTCGCCGCCGTCGTCGACGATGCCGCACCCGTTCGCATCGATGCCGCCGTCCGTGCGCGGAGGTGCGCCGTCGGAGGGCGGGTCGCCGCGCCACACGAAGTCGACGTTCGAAGCGCCGCCGGGCACGCTGGAGCCGCTCGGCCCGGGTTTGTCGCAAGCGCCTCCGAAGCCGAAGACGGCGGCGCTCGGGATCGTGACGGCCGTGGTGCTGGTCGCGCTCGTGGGCGGCGGATACGCGGCCTGGTCGAAGTTCGGTCCAAGCACGAAGGGCGGCGAAGTGGGGACCACGTCGTCGTCTTCGCCAAACGGGAGCGCGAGCGTCGCAGCGCCGCAACCGGCGTCGTCGTCGAGCGTGCGCCCGGCGTCGTCGACGGAGCCCTCGTCGTCCCCGTCGACGCTGCCGTGGAGGCCGCTCGTCGCGGAGGCGCAAACGACGCTCGCGAAGGGTGATCACAAGGGCGCGCTGAAGCTCCTGAAGGACGCGTTCGACAAGGGCGGCCACGGCGTGCCGCGCACGATGCTCGAGCACGTGCAGGTGGCGATCTCGGGCGACGCGGCAAAGTCGCCGTGCTCGCTCACGGGCCTCGCGCGGCCGCGATCGTACGATCTCGGAGCAGCGCAGCCGCGTCGCGTGGGCTCGGGGCGTCCGTGGATCGCGCTCGGTTCGCGCGGGCCGGTCATGGTCTGGACCGACACGCACGAGGGCCCGGAGCACGCGTTCGCGGTCGCGCTCGATGAAGCGCTACGGCCGCTCTCGGATCCGATCGACGTGACGCCGGAGGGCGGCGCGATCACGCGGCCGGTGGTGATGTCGTTCGACGAGCAGCTCGTGCTGCTTTACGCGGACGGGCACGGGACGGAGGCGGGCGTGCACGCGCGCTTGCTCGATCCCGACGGTCGGATCGGCGGGCCGATGGTGAACATCGCGCCGCTGCGCGGGTCGAGCTCGGGCACGTCGATGCAGCGCGCGCCGGACGGCACGTTCCTCGTCGCCTGGTCGGCCGAGGCCGACACGGGCAACGAAGAGCTCTTCCTGCGGCGCCTCTCATCGAAGCTCGAACCCCAAGGCGAGGTCGCGCGCGCGACGGACTTCGTGCCCGCAGGCCCGCAGAAGCCGCGCGTGCGTTCGCCGATGGTCGGCATTGCGGGCGACGCCGCGCACGTGTCGTTCCGGCTCGAGCGCACGCCGAACCAGGTCGCGTATCACATGCGCCTGCCGCTCGCCGACGTGGGCAAGGGCGTCGAGCCGCGCAAGAAGGGCGATCGCAACGATCGGTGGATCGGCAACACGATCGTGGTGAACACCGACAAGTCGAAGGCCGACATGACGGGGATCGCGTGCAGCAAGGACGCGTGCTTCCTCGTGTGGGACGGCGAGAGCAACTCGGGCGTGTCGGCGGCGTACCTCGACGCGGCGAACGCAGAGCCGCTCTGGCGTGACAAACGCTTCAGCAAGCTCGGCGCTCACCCGTCGGTCGGCGTGGACGCCTCGGGCAACGCGCGCATCGTGTGGTTCGAGAAGGGCGGCGTGATGACCGCGCCGATCAGCCGCGACGGCGTCGGTCCTTCCACGAAGATCGCCCGCGTGAGCGGCGCGCAGCCGAGCCCCGCGATCATCGCCGGCAAGGCGCCCGGCGAGTGGTTCATCGCGTGGCTCGACTTCGAGGCGGGGATCCTCGAACCCTACGCGGCGCGCTTCGTCTGCAAGTAACCCGCATGCTGGTCATCCCGCCGCGCGCCGACCTCCGTGCCCAGCCCATCGAGACGCCGCGCCTCCTGCTCGCGCCCGTCGATCCGTCGGACTCGCCCGAGGTGTGGCTCGCGGTGAACGGCTCGCGGCCGATGCTCTCGAAGTGGCTGCCGTGGGTGCAGTACTACACGGAGCCCGCGTCGAGCGTGCGTTTCACGGAGGCGTGCGTGGCCGACTGGGATCAAGGGCGCGCGGTGCGCTTCGCGATCCGGGAGCGCGCGGGGCGCACGTTCGCGGGCGTGGTGGGGCTCGAGTCGTGCGTGCACATGCATCGCTCGTGCGAGCTCGGGTACTGGCTGCGCAAGGAGAGCATGCGTCGCGGGCTGATGACAGAGGCGGCGCGCGCGGCGGTGGAGTTCGCGTTCCGGTACATGGGCGCGCATCGCGTGCGTGTCGCGGCCGCGACGGACAACCACGCATCACTGCGGGTGATCGGGCGGCTCGGTTTCCGCTTCGAGGGCATCGCGCGGCAAGCCGAGTGGTGTGAGAACCGCTGGCTCGATCACGCGGTCTTCGCGCTTCTCGCGACCGATCCGCGCCCGACCTGAGCCTTCCCCTTGAAGGCCGTACGCGGGCGGATGATGCTCGTCCGCGGGGGAGACGAACGTGCGGCGCATCCCGTTTCGACTGTTCCGCGGCAGCCTCCCGCTCTTGCCGGTGGCGCCCGTGCTCGTGCTGGTGATCGGCACCGCGACGGCGTTCGCCATCGCGCTGCTCGGGATCGCGCAGCTTCGGCGGATCAGCGACGACGCATCCTCGCTGCGCGCCGCGGCGATCGCGGGAACGCTGGCCGCGCGGATGCGCGTCGCGACGGTGGAGGAGCGGCACGAGATCGTGGGGCGCGCGGCGAGGCGCAGCGGCACGGAGCTTCTGCTCGTCGAGCAGGGCGGGCAGATCCTCGTGGACGAGAGCTTTGGCCCGCCGAACAAGGCCGAGGTGCAGCGGCTGCTCGCGGCGGGCAGCGGCGAGACGCGCACGGCGCTCGGCCGCGTGCGGTTTGCCGCGCGTCCGCTGGATCCGCCGCTCGACGGGATCGCGGTGCTCGCGTTCGTCTCGGCGCCGAGCCCACCGCCGGGTTACGTGCCTCTCGTGAACGCGGTCGCGGCGCTGACCGTGCTTCTGCTCGGCGTGGCGGTCTCCGTCGCGATCGCCTTCACGAAACAGCTACGCGACGACGTCGACTACGTGCGTGAGCGCATCGTCGACATGGCGCGGCCCGACGCGGCGCCGACGGGCGAGCCGATCCCGATTCGCTCGCTCGATCAGGTCGGCGTGCTGACGGCCGCGTTCAACCTGCTCGTCACGCGTTTCGCGGCTGCCGAGCGCAGTTACCGCGCGGATTTGCTCCAGGCCTCGGAGATGGACAAGGAGCGCTCGGCGTTCCTCGCGGGCCTCAGCCACGAGCTGCGCACGCCGCTGAACGCGATCCTCGGCTTCGCGCACGTGCTCGAGAGCGAGGTCGACGGCCCACTCAGCGACGAGGCGCGCGAGTCGCTGGCCGTGATCCGGACGAGCGGCGAGCATCTGCGGCAGCTCATCGACGACATCCTCGAGCTTTCCGCGCTGGAGACGGGCACGCTGCAGCTCTCGCGTGGCCCCGTGGACGTCCGTCAGATCGCCGAGCAAGTCGTGCGCGAGGCGACCGCGACCATCAAGGACAAACCGTTGGGGCTCGAAGTAACGGGTGAGAGCCGGCTCTATGCGTACGCGGACAAACGGCGCGTTCGGCAGATCATCACGAACCTCGTTTCGAACGCGGTGAAGTTCACGGTCCGCGGATCCGTGACGGTGAAGATCGAGGCGCGCGGCTCGTTCGTCGCGATCGTCGTGCGCGACACGGGGCCGGGCATTCCGCGCGAGCAGACGGCGGCAATTTTCGAGGAGTACCGGCAGCTCGGCGACGCGCAATCGCGCCGCCGCGGCACGGGGCTCGGCCTCGCCATCACGAAGCGGCTCGTGCACATGCACGGCGGCACGATCGACGTGAGCAGCGAGATGGGGCGCGGCTCGACGTTCACCGCGACCCTGCCGTACCTCGCGGATCCGGGCGCGATCGTGGAGTCGTCGAGCGACTCGCGCGTGATCGATCTGTCCTCGGATCCGCCGCCGCGCCCCGCGCGCCTGCTCGACTCGATGACGCCGCCGCCGATGCCGCTTCCGCGCAGGGAGGGCGAGCGATGACGAACGTCGCCCGCACCTTCACGCGCAACATCCTGGGACGCCAGCTCCTCACGGGCTTCGCGGGCTTCTTCGCGATCGCACTGCTCGCGCCGAACCTCATCGTGCTCGACTGGACGATGACGAAGCACATCCTCGTCATCGGCGCCGCGCTCGCGGTCGTCGCGTTTGGCCTGTGCCTGCTCGTGACGCTGCTCCGGGTCCGCAAGCATCGCGCGCTCCTCCACGTGCTGTCGGGCGGCACCGCGACCGTACGCGCGCAGGACTTCGGCGAACTCGCCTCCCTGCCGAGCGCGATCACGATGCGGACCTTCGTCGTCGGCGCGGTCGTGTCCATCATCGGCCTCGCGCCCGGCGTCCGCCCGGACAAGCTCGATCAGGGACGCGCCATCAGCCTGCTCTGCCTCACGATCACCATCGTCGGGGCCGCGTCGCTCATCCAGTACGTGTTCATCCGCGCCGCCACGGTGCGCCTGCTCGAGCTCGTCCCGATCGAGCCCATCACGACGCTGCTCGAATCACAGGAGCTGCACCAGATCCCGCGTCGCAGGCTCTTGCAGAAGTTCTTGATCGCGGTCGTCGCGCCCGTCGCGCTCGTCGGCGTGGGCGCGGTGCTCACGACGCACGCGCACATGCGCACGCTCACCGAGCAGAGCCGGAAAAACACGGCGCTGCTCCTCGCGAAGATCGCGCTCGATCCAGGGCCGGGGCAGGGCAACAAGAACGCGCGGGAGGACGCCGTGGCCGCGGCCGCGGAGCACGGGTTCCTCGCGCGGATCACGGGCCCGCGGCGCGACGGTGATCCGACCTTCCGGCGCGAGGCCGACGGCGAGCTCGTGCTCAGCATGCCGCTCGAAGACGGCCAGGCCGACGTGCGTTTCACGGCCGAGCTCGATCCCGCCGTGACGACCGAGGGCGTGGGGATCGCTCTCGCGTTTGGCCTCGTCGCGGCGCTGCTCGGCGTGCTCATCGGCCGGGCCCTCGCGGACGATCTCAAGCTCGCGACGCACCGCGTGCGCTTGCTCGGCACGGAGAGCGTGCTGCGCGGCGTGACGCAGATCGCGCGGCCCGCGCGCTTCGAGCTCGTCGCGCGGCTCGGCCGGGCCATCGAGGTGCTCGCCGAGCGGTTTCGCATCTTCGCCGGCGCGCAGGAGCGCGCGCTCGAAGCGCAGGAGGCCGCGCAACGCATGCGAGGTCTGCTCTTCGCGAGCGTGAGCCATGACCTGAAGAGCCCGCTCAACGCGATCCTCGGCTTCGCAGATCTCGTCGGCCGCGAGGAGCTCACCGTGAGCCAGCGCGAGAGCCTGGCGCTCATCACGAACCGCGGCCGCGAGCTGCTCGGACTCATCGAGTCGATCCTGGACACCGCGCGCGTCGAGGCCGGTCAGCTCACGCTCATGCCGCGCGCGACCGAGGTCGCGCTCCTCGCGACGGAGGCCGTGCGCAAGGCGCGCGAGCTCGCGGGCGACACGCAGAGCGACGTCGTCCTCGAGGTCGCGGAGGGCCTGCCGATGGTCCCCGTGGATCCTGCCTACGTCGCGCGCGCGATCGCGGTCGTCGTGGCGCACGGGATCCGCACGTCCGCGGCCGACGCGGCCTCTCGCGCGGTTCGTGTGCGCGCCCTCCGTCCTGCCGAACCGGGCCAGGCCGTGCGGATCGACGTCGAGCTCGGCAGCCGCAACACCACACGCGCCGAGCTCGAAGCCCTCTTCGCCCGCCGCGCCACCTCGCGTGGCCGCGGCCTCACCCTCGGCTTGAGCCTCGCGCAGTCGATCATGGAGCTGCACGGCGGCTCCGTGAAGGTGGAAGACACCCCCGACGGCGCGCCCGTCATACAGTGCTGGCTCCCCCTCGTGATCCCGGGCAGTCGCCCGCGGCTCTCCTCGAAGCCCGCCCTCGGCTGAACCGGCGCCTTCCCTCCTTCCTTCGTACGGGCTACGTCCTCACGCATGTCCGAGCGCGTGATCTCTCCGGCGTCCACCGCGGACGACGACCGCTTCGATCGTCTCTTCCGGCCGGACTCGCTCGACGAGTACGTCGGGCAGGACAAACACCGGCAGAACCTCAAGGTCTTCGTCGAGGCCGCCAAGCGCAGGCGCGAGCCGGTCGATCACACGCTCTTCTGCGGCCCGCCCGGCCTCGGCAAGACGACGCTCGCACACATCGTCGCGCGCGAGATGGGCGTGAACCTGCACGCTACGAGCGGCCCGGCGATCGAGCACAAGGGCGCGCTCGCCGGCCTGCTCACGAAGCTCGAAGCGCGCGACGTGCTCTTCATCGACGAGATCCACAGGCTCACGCCGGCCGTCGAGGAGAGCCTCTACCCCGCGATCGAGGCGTTCAAGATCGACATCATGACGGGCGACGGCCCGTACGCGACGACGATCCAGCTCGCGCTCAAACCCTTCACGCTGATCGGCGCGACGACCCGCACGGGCCTGCTCACGGCGCCGCTTCTCTCGCGCTTCGGCTACGTCGTGCGCCTCGACTTCTATCCCGTCGAGGATCTGCAGCGCATCATCACGCGCAGCGCGCGCCTCATCGAGGTGCCCATCGACGACGCAGGTGCCCGCGAGCTCGCCGCGCGCGCCCGCGGCACGCCGCGCGTGGCGAACCGCCTCTTGCGCCGCGCGCGCGACTTCGCCGAGATCCTCGGCACGGGCCGCATCACCGCGAAGATCGCCAGCATCACCGCCGAGCGCCTGGAGATCGACGCCGCGGGCCTCGACGAGATGGATCGGCGGCTGCTCATGGTGATCATCGATCACTACGACGGAGGCCCGGTCGGCATCGACACGATCGCGGCCGCGCTCAGCGAGCCGCGCGACACGATCGAGGACGTTTACGAGCCTTACCTTCTCCAGCAGGGTTTCCTCGGCCGCACGCCGCGTGGACGTATCGCCACGCGAAAGGCCTACGAGCACCTGGGCAAGCCGATGCCCGTGAAAGGCACACCGCAGGGCGATCTGTTCTCCTGAGACGGAAGAGCGGCAGCACGTTTCCCTTCCTGCGCGACCGCGGATAATCTCGTTCCGTGCTCCCCGCGCTCCCCGTGCTCGTCGTCGACGACGACGCCGTCAGCCGACACGTGCTGACGCAGGCGCTCGCGGGCGCCGGGATCCCCGTGGCCACGGCGGCGTCCGGCACCGAGGCGCTCGCGTGGCTCGCCGAGCGAGACGCGTCGCTCGTCCTGCTCGACCTCGTCATGCCGCCGCCCGACGGCTTCGAGGTGCTCCGTCACCTGCGCGAAGACACGCGCATCGGTGATGTCCCCGTCGTGGTGCTGACGGCGCTCGACACCGACGACGACATCACGCGCGCCTTCGACGCGGGCGCCGACGACTTCGTCCGCAAGCCGTTCCGCCCCGCCGAGCTCCTCGCGCGCATCCGCGGCCAGCTCCGCATGCGCGAGTACGTCGACGCGCTCTGGCGTCGCGAGCGGGACGCGCGTGTCGTCCTCGAGCTCACGCAGGCGCTCTCGTCGACGCTCGACTTCCGCGACATCCTCTTCACGGTCGTGCGCCGCATCGCCGAGGTCGCGCGGGTCGATCGATGCAGCATCGTGCTCGTCGGCGACAACGTCGACACGGGTTACGTCGTGGCCGCGAGCGACGATCGCGACCTGCGCGATCTGCCCATCGTGCTCAACAAGTACCCCGAGATCCGGAGGACGCTCGAGACAGGCGAAGTCCTCGCGATCGAGGACGCCGCGACGCACCCGCTCTTCGAGGTCGTTCGCGCGGATCTGCCGCAGAACTCGTTCCGCTCGCTCGCGCTCGTCCCGATCGTCTACGACGACAAACCCATGGGCGTGCTCTTCCTGCGCGCCCGGCAGCCGGGGACGATGCGGGATCACGAGCTCTCGCTCGCGCGCACCGTGGCGAACGCGACGGCCATCGCCCTGCGCAACGCGAAGATCCTCCAGTCGCTCCGCGATCAGACGCAGGAGATCAACGTCGCCCGCTTCGAGGCCGAGCGCCGCCTCGCCGCGCTCGAACGATACGCCGACTTCTTCCACTCGGCCGCGGACGGCATCGTGGTCGTCGACGTCGACGGCCGGATCCTTTTTTCGAACCCGCGCGCGCGCGAGATCACGGGCCTCACCGAGGAGCAGCTCGCCGCGAGCCGCCTCGCCGACGTCGTCGATCCGAAGGACCTCCCGACGCTCAACCGCATTCGCAGGAGCTTCAAGCGGAACGTCTTCCCGAGCATGGTCGACATCACGATCCGCCGTTCGAGCGAGATCGCCTGCGAGCGCCGCATCATCAGCGTGAGCTCGAGCTCGGTGCTGCGGGAGGACGGCGGCGCGATCCTCGTGAGTCTGCGCGACGTGACCGACGATCGCGCGACGGCCGCCGAGCTGAAGAAGACGAAGGAGTTCTTGGAGCGCGTCATCGAGAGCTCGGTCGACGCGATCATCTCGGCCGACAACGAGGGCGTGATTCGTCTCTTCAACCGCGCCGCGGAGCGCATCTACGGCTACCGCGCGAGCGAGGTCATCGGCACGATGAACGTGCGTGATCTCTACGCGCCGAACCGCGCTTCGCAGATCATGCGGCTCATCAAGTCACCGGAGCACGGAGGCCCCGGGAGGCTCGAAGGCTACCGGACGGATGCGCTCGCCAAGGACGGCACGCTGATCCCAGTGCTCCTCTCGGCCGCGCTGATCGTCGAGGACGATCGTCCCGTCGGCTCCGTCGGTCTCTTCACGGATCTGCGCGAACGCCTGCGCATGGAGGCGAAGCTGACGAAGGCGCAAGACGAGCTCCGCGCGCGCGAAAAACAGGCGCTCATCGCGGAGCTCGCGGGCGCGGCCGCGCACGAGCTCAACCAACCGCTCACGAGCGTGCTCGGCTACGCGGAGCTCATCAACCGGAGGGCGGAGGACCCGGCGTCCGTCCGCTCTGCGGCCGCGACGATCCTCGGGGAGGCGGAGCGAATGGCCGAGATCGTCCGGAAGATCGGCAAGATTACGCGCTACGAAACAAAGGCGTACGTGGGGGCAGCGAAGATCATCGACCTAGACCGGTCCAGCGAAGAGGACCCCAACCGAGCGCTCGGGTGAGAGATGGGTGCCGAAGGTCTCGAAGCTCCGATACGGGAATCTCAGATCCCGATCACGCAAAGGAAAGCGATGCGACGCGATCTCCCCGTCGAGTGGCTCGACGCTTTGCTCGTCGCCTCGTGCGAAATCCCGCCCGATGCGAGCGCAGAGCAAGCCACGACGTCGCTCGTCGCCGCAGCCTTCGATGTGCTGTCCGACGCGGCGATCGGCGTCTGCGTGCCCGGCGGCAGTGAGGGACAGGTCGTCGTGCGCCGCGGGGCGCGCAGCGACGGCGCCGAGTCCCCCGATCCGACGCGGCTCTTCCCCGAGTACGCGTTCGAGCGTGTCGTCGTCATCAACGGCGACGAGGGCTCGACGTTGCACCTCGCCTCCGACGACGAGGCGCGCTTCTCGGGCACGGGCTCGATGGAAGCGTTCGTCGATCGCCTCGCGCTCGCGCTCGGCGCGGCACTGCGCAACGCCCGCATGCATCGCGCGGCGCGCGCGCACGGCAGCGAGGTGAAGGAGCTCGAAGCGCAGGTCATCCAGGCCGGCAAGCTCGCCTCGCTCGGGCAGATCGCCGCCGGCATCGTGCACGAGCTCAACAACCCGCTCACGTCGATCGTCGCGTACTCGGACTACCTCCACAAAAAGGCCCTGCGCACCGAGGCGGATCCCGCCGACGTCGAGCGCCTCGCGCGCATCAACGAGGCTGCCGAGCGCATTCTGCGCTTCTCGCGCGACCTCATGGCGTACTCGCGCCCCACCGCGTCCGTGCCCGCGCCCGTCGCCATCCACGAAACGATCGAGCGCGCGCTCGTCTTCTGCGATCACGTGCTTGGCGAGATGAACGTGATGGTCGAGCGCGCGTTCGGCGACGTGCGTCTCGTCCGCGGTGTCGCCGGTCAGCTCACGCAGGTCTTCGTCAACCTCTTCACGAACGCCGCGCACGCGATGCGTGAAAGCGGTGGACGCCTGAGCATCAAGACCACGATGTCCGAGGCCGGCGACACCGTTCGCATCACGATCCAGGACGAAGGCCACGGCATCGACGCCGCGCACCTCGAGAAGATCTTCGAGCCGTTCTTCACGACGAAGACCGACGGCACAGGCTCGGGCCTCGGGCTCAGCATCGTGCGGAACATCGTGGCGTCGCACGGCGGCAAGATCCGCGCATACGCGCATCCGGAGAGGGGCACGGTCTTCGAGCTCGCTCTCCCGCTTGCCGCGTCTCCGAGCGAGCCCCCGCAGCGCTGACGGCGCGCTCTACTTCGCGAGGAGGCGATCGCCCTTCTGCGGGAGCTCGACCGACGTCGCGCCGTTGCGCTCGTAGGGCATGTACCGCGGCGGCACACCGCGCGCGGCGTTCGCGTCCGCGTCCGTCATGATCTGCCAGTGCAGGTGCGGCGCGAACGAATGCCCCGAGTTGCCGCATCGACCGAGCTCGGTGCCGGCCGGGACGAACATGCCTTTTCGCACGCGCACGGTGCCCGGGATGAGGTGCGCGAAGAGCGAGTACTCGCCGTTCTGATGATCGAGCACGACGAAGTTGCCGTGCATGTCGTACTTGTTCGCGCGCCCCGGGACGTTGTCGGGCACGCCGTCGACCGCGATCACCACGACGCCCGGCGCGTCCGCGACGATCGGCTGGTTGTACGAGGGATGGTCCTCGTTGCGCTGGGATCGCGGCATGTCGTCGTCGATCACGAGATCGAGCGCGTAGGCCTGGTCGTTGTTCGCGCCGTAGTGCGTGCGGTAGACGCGCCACTTGCCGACGACCGGGAGCCGGTAGGTCACCGTCCCGGGCGCGTAGCGCGGCATGTTCGGAGGAGGAGCGCTTCCGCCGCAGGCCGAGATCAGGAGGCTTCCGGCGATGAGGAGAGGAGTGAAGAAAGACGAGCGGGGGAGCATCCGCTCTTCACTATACCGAGTTCAGGGATTGACCTTGATCCCGATGACGAGGACCCCGCCCTTGTGGTTCTGGCCGGCCACGAAGAAGGTCTCGCCGGCCTTCGCGTTGACCTCGAGCAGCGGGAGGAAGTCGCTGCCGCCGGGCTTCTGGATGCTGGCGCTGATCACGTAGCGCTTCGGTTCGCCCTTTTTGCTCGGCTGGATCACGTCCTTCAGCGAGACCTTGAGCACCCGGTCGTTCGGGAGCTTCAGCGTGGAGGGGCTCGCCTTCGACGAGGTCTGCTTCGAGCGATCGAGCAGCTTGTAGCTGTTGTACGAGGAGAACGGCGGCTTCGCGAGCTCGGGCATCTTGCCGATCTTGGCGTCGATGCCCGTGCCGTCGTTCGTGCCGTGGAGGACCACGATCTCCATCGAGACGGACGTGTCCGCCTGAGCGGCGGCGTCCTGGGCATGCGCCACGGAGGGCCCGTGCCCGAGCGAGAGCCCGAACGCGGCCACGAGCAAAGCAATCAGCGGGAGCCTCATTGTTCTCCTCCAGCGGAATCGTCGGCCAACCACACGACGGTGGTGGTGTGGTTCGACGTGGCAGCCTCTGCCGGCACGTAAAAGATCGTGCCGATTTTGGTGCCAAAGTCGACGGCCGCGACGGCCACGCCCGGCTCGGCATCGCCGTCCTGCGCCTCCGATTCGGCCGCACGAGGCGCCTCCGCAGGCGTCGGGGCGGGCGCAGCGGGCAGCTCCTCGGGGGTCGTGACCGCGGCCACCGGCGCGCCTTGCGAATGCGGCGTACCCACGTCCATCCGCCCCCAGATCATGAGGCCCGCCGCCGCTGCGACCGCGATGGCCGCGAGCGCGAAGATCCCACGCGAGTTGTCGTTCGACGGCGCCGACTTCGCCGCCGTCTTGCCGAAGCCCGGCCGGAGCAGCGGTTTCACCTCGGCGTCCTTGCGCTCGACCGGCGCCTCCATCAGCGCGGGCGCGGCGTCCCTCGCGTCATGCATCGGACTCTTGTCGGCCGCGATCCGCGCCATGATCCCATCGGTCAGGTCGATCTCGGCGGCGCCGTTCTCGGCGTTCTCCCCGACGATCGACGACGCGAGTGACAGCGCGGCGACCTTGCTTCGCAGCACGCTGTCGCGCGCGAGAGCCTGACGAACCTCGCGCAGGCGCTCGCCTTCGAGCTCGCCGTCGACGTACATCATCAGCTCGAGGTCCGTCGGCGGCCGCTTCGTGCGCGTCTCGCGCGCTTCTCCGTTCATCGTCTTCGTGGTCACGGCGCCTCCTCCGGCTCGGCTGCGATCTCGTCCGTATTGCCGCTCCGCGAACGCCCTTCCTCCGCGTAGCAATCCGCGAGCGCGCGCTGGAGCTTCTGCCGGGCGTGGAACAGCCGGCTCATGATCGTCCCCTTCGAGACGCCCATGGCCACGGCCATTTCTTCGTACGACATGCCTTCGACCTCACGCATCAGAATCACGCCTCGGTGGTAGGGGGGCAGGGCATCGAGGGCGGCCTGGATGCGACCCGCGATCTCCCGGCGGCGCATGACGTCGATCGGGTCGGCGCCATCGATGCGAGAGACCAGCGGAAACTCCGTCGGCTCATCCGAAGCGGCTTGCCCGTCGACGAGCTCCGCGTCCCGACGCCCAGGCTTGCGCATGAGGTCGATCGCCAAATTCGTGACGATCCGGTAGAGCCAGGTGAAAAACGACGATCCACCCTGGAAGGAGTTGAGGTTGCGGTAAACCCGCAAGAAAGCATCCTGAACCAGCTCGCGTGCGTCGTTCTCGTCCCGGACGAGACCCATCGCGATCGCGAAGGCGCGGCGCTGGTGGCGCTCCACGAGCCGCCTGAACGCCGCCTGGTCCCCCTTCTGTGCCCGAAGGATGAGCTCACGATCTTCCTCTGCCTCCCGCCTTCGGGCCTCTTTGTTGGACGCCTCCTGCGAAGACCTATTCACGCGGCCGAGACGGCCGATCGCGGCTTCAGGAGGCGGGGCGTCAGGGAGATCGTCCGGCAGCCCCAGGGCGCCTTCAGTCTGGTCGTCCGTCGGGTCGGCCGGCTCGGGCCGGAGGGACTCGTCCGGGGGCGTGGGAATGGGGGGCACGGCGAGGTGGTACTCTAGGCGATCGGCCTTCCGGCCGGAAGGTCAAGGCTCCTCACGGTCGTCGATCGGCTCGAGCTCGGCAAGCGTCACGCGGACGTCGAAGACCCGCTCGAGGCGCGCAATCCGCAAGGACACCGTCTTGTTGACACCCGCGATGCTCGCGAGCCACCGGAGCTCGTTCGGATCGGCGACGGGCTTGCCGTCGAACGCGACGATGACGTCGTCGGGCGAAAGCCCCGCACGATCGGCTGGCCCACCCGCGATCACCTTTTGCACCCACGCGCCCTTGCGATCCGGCCGGCGCAGGCGACCGGCCTCGATCGGGTTCAGCGCGTCGACGAAGACCCCGAGCGCGCTGCGCCGGATCTTGCCGTCCCGCAGCAACATGGGCAGGAGCTGCTTGACCATGTTGATCGGGATCGCGAAGCCGATGTTGTTCGCGTTCGCGCGGACGGCCGCGTTGATGCCCACGACCTCGCCGCGCATGTTGAGCAGCGGGCCGCCGGAGTTGCCCGGGTTGATGCTGGCGTCCGTCTGCAGGAAGTTGAAATAACCGCTGGGATCGAGGCCCTTCACGTCGTCGCGCGTGCGGCCCTTCGCCGAGAGGATGCCTGCCGAGACGGTGTGCGAGAGGCCGAACGGGTTGCCGATCGCGACGACCCAATCGCCCACGTCGATCACGTCCGAGTCGCCGAGCGAAAGCGAGGGCAACCCTCGTTCGTCGACGCGCAGGACCGCGATGTCCGTGTGCTTGTCCCGGCCGACGACCGTCGCCCGCATCTCACGGCCATCGACGAAGCCGACGACGATGTCCGTCGCGTCCTCGATAACGTGGTTGTTCGTCAGCATGAACCCCTCGGGGTCGTAGACGAACGCAGTGCCGAGGCCCTCGGAGACGGCGCGCCTTCGACCCGACGAGGTCTCTTTCTCGACGCGCGCCTTCACCGTCGCCACGGCCGGATCCGCCTTCTTCGCGAGAGGCGCGAAGGAGATCGGCGTGCCCTCGGCCGTCACGATCGCCGGTCCGGAAGGCGCGGTCTGCGCGAGCGCCGGAGGCGGAGCGGTGGACGCCGCGCCGCTCGGGAGAGGGATGGCGCCGGGCGGGAGCGACGAGGTCGGCTCGCCCGTTTGGGACGAACCGCCCGGCGACCCGCCGCCCTTGCCACACGCCGACGCGGTCACGAGGAGCCACGAGAGCAGGACGATGAGCGAGAGCGGCGGACGACGTGAGCTCACGTCTCTTTGGATACCTCCGCGAGACGCTCGCGCAACTCGTCGAGGGCCTGCGTGAGGAGCCGCTCCTCGTCGCCCGTGAGGTTTCCCCTCGTCTTTTCCTCGAGCAGCGTGAGGAGCTCGATGTCCTGCTGCGCGAGGTCGAGGCTCCGGTCCGAATGCCCATCCGGGCCGGGCATATCGCCGAGGTGGACGTGCGCCGAGCCGATGATGGACATCACGAAGATCGAGAAGTCGAGCTTCGGGAGCTGCCCCGGCGGCACGTCGCGATCGCCCTGGCTGCTCACGCCTCGCCTGCCTCGTCGGCTGCGTCGTCGATGTCGACGTCGTCCTCGACCGCAGCGCTGCTCGCGGTCGGGGCGGGGGCAGGAGCCGCCGCGACGGGCTGCGGCGCGGGCGCCGGAGCCGAGGTCGCGGAGACGAGCGCGGGCTGCGGGATGCCGAGCGCCTCGGCCTGCGTCTCGAGCTCGGGGAGCCCGGCGAGGTAACCGTCGACGTCCGTCGGCGTGATCACGCCAGCGTCGATGAGGCGCGCGCGCACCCGGAGATCATAGGCAAGCGCGGAAAAGTAACCCTGATCGGAAGCAGCTTTCATCGGTCGTTGTGTCTCCCTTGGTCGGACTTGCTCCCCCCCGGGTGCAGAAGTCTTCAGCGCTTGCGGAGCTGGACGAGCTGTCCGCCGCCCGCGGGCGCGTGGCCATGATCGTGGTCGTGATCATGGTCGTGATCATGGTCGTGATCATGGTCGTGATCGCAGCAACCGCCGCCGTCGCCGGTGGCGCGCTCTTCGAGCTCGGACTGCGCCTCCGCGATCTCCTCCTCGCTCGCCGCGCGCACGTCGTGCACGACGACCTCGAAGCGGACCTTCTGACCCGCGAGCGGGTGGTTCGTATCCACGACGAACGCGTCCGGAAGCACCTCGACCACGCGCATCGCGATGGACTCGCCGTCGGGGGCCTGCGCGATGAACTCGTCGCCGGGCGTCACGTGCTCGCTGTCGGGGAAGTCGGCCTTGTCGACCTCGAAGACGCCTTCGTCGTCGTGCTCGCCGAACGCGTCCGCGGGCTCGACGATGATCTCGCGGCGCTCGCCTGCGCGCATGCCCTCGACCGCTCGTTCAAGGCCCGGGAGGATCTGCGCGTAGCCGTGGACGTACTCGAGCGGCTCGCTTTCGGTCGCGCGATCGACCGTGTCTCCGTCCTCATCGAAGAGGACGTACGAGAGCGAGACGCGCGTATCGGGGCCAATGGCGGGCTGGGACATGGGCCCGTGGATGTGCCACGTAGGTGTCGCCCCATCAAGCCCTGCGTAAGATCCTTCGCCACGGCCGCGCCGGAAGGCTCCTCCGTGCTATCACGGGTTCCGTCATGGCCAATCCGGGAGTGCACCTCGATGCGGGCGGACAGGCCCGGAACAACGCAGCCGAGCGGCCCGACCTGAACAAGGCGCTGTCGCGTGTCGAAGGCCGCGGCAAATGGCTCCGCTGGCTCGTCATTCTGCTCGTCCTTGGCGGCATCGTCGCAGGCGGGATGCTCTACCTGCAGAAGACCAAGCCGCCGCCGCCCGCGCGCTACGTGAGCGCGGCCCTCACGCAAGGCGACGTTTTCGAGACGATCCAGTCGACCGGACAGGTCAAGCCGGTCACCGAGGTGCAGATCGGTGCGCAGGTCTCCGGCCGCATCACGAAGGTCCACGTCGACTTCAACAGCCACGTGAAGGCCGGCGATCTGCTCGCGGAGATCGATACGCAGCTCCTCGGCGCGGAAATCGACGCGAACGCGGCGCAGGTCGCAGCCGCGAATGCGAGCGTCAAGCGAGCCGATGCGAACCTCGAGACGGCGAAGGTGCGGCTCGAGCGGGCGCGCAAGGTGTTCAAGGAAGGCGTGGGATCGCAGGCGGAT
Source organism: Polyangium jinanense (assembly GCF_028435265.1). Lineage (GTDB taxonomy): Bacteria > Myxococcota_A > Polyangia > Polyangiales > Polyangiaceae > Polyangium > Polyangium jinanense. Next base: position 812,485 of record NZ_JAGTJK010000002.1, read on the forward strand.
CTGGATGCCGCGCAAGGCAGCTACGACATCGCGCTCGCCGACGTCGCGGCCTCGAAGGCGCAGGTCGCGCAGCTCAACGCAACGCTGCGGCGCTCGAACACGAACCTCGCGTTCACCAAGATCTACTCGCCCATCGAGGGTGTCGTGATCAACCGCGCGGTCGATCCCGGCCAGACCGTGGCTGCAAGTTTCCAGACGCCGACGCTCTTCGTGATCGCCCAGGATCTCCGCAAGATGCGCGTGCTCGCGGACATCGACGAGGCGGACGTGGGGCGCCTGAAGGAGGGGATGACCGCAGACATCCGCGTCGACGCGTTCCCCGGCGAGTCGTTCAAGGGGCTCGTGAGCCAGGTGCGCTTCAGCCCCGTGAACCAGGCGGGCGTCGTGACGTACGCCGCGGTGATCGAGGTCGAGAACCCCGACATCAAGCTGCGCCCCGGGATGACGGCGACGGCGACGATCCACTCGGCCGAGGCCAAGGGCATCAAGCGCCTGCCCAACGCGGCGCTGCGCTTCAAGCCCTCGCCGCCGATGACAAAGGAAGGCAAGCCCATCCCGCAGGATCCGCTGCCGCCGCTGCCCGCGGGCAAAGGGCGCATCTACGTGCTCACGAACGAGACGCTGGGCGCCGAGCAGATCGAGATGCGCGAGGTCGACATCGGCATCACGGACGGCATCTACACGGTTCTCCGTACAGACATCGGCAGCCTGAAGGTCGTGACCGAAGAGACCGACGCAGGGGCCGCAGGCGGGCGCGGCGGCCGCAGGCCGTTCTAGGCGGGGGACGTGATGAAGGACGTCCCGTCGATCATCGAGTTCGTCGAGATCCACAAGGACTACGTCACGGAGGCCGTCGTCGTGCGCGCGCTCCGCGGCGTGAACCTGACGATCCGGCGGGGCGAGTTCGTCGCGATCATCGGGCAGAGCGGCTCGGGCAAGAGCACGATGATGAACATCATCGGCTGCCTCGATCGGCCGACGCGCGGCAAGTACATCCTCGACGGGATCGACGTCGGCTCGCGGAGCAACGACGCGCGCGCCATCGTGCGAAACCATCTGATCGGATTCGTGTTCCAGGGCTTCAACCTGCTGCCCCGCACGACCGCCCTCGAGAACGTCGAGCTGCCCCTCGTGTACCGAGGCGTCGGCGCCGCGGAGCGAAGGAAACGCGCGCTCGCCTCGCTGAGCGCCGTTGGCCTCGGCGCGCGCCTGCATCACACGCCGAACCAGCTCTCCGGCGGTCAGCAGCAGCGCGTCGCGATCGCGCGCGCCCTCGTGACGCAGCCGCCGCTCCTGCTCGCCGACGAACCCACGGGCAACCTCGATACCCGCACGAGCTACGAGGTGCTCGATCTCTTGCAACGGCTCAACCGGGAGCAGGGCATCACGATCGTGCTGGTCACGCACGAGCGCGACATCGCCGACTGCGCAGGGCGCGTGGTCGAGATGCGTGACGGCTCGGTGCGGCGCGACATCGTGAACGAGAGGCCGACGGACGCGGCGCGCGCGCTCGCGGAGCTGCCGGTCCAGGACGAGCACGGAGCCGCTTCGTGACGGCGATCCTCGCCGCGATCCGGCTCGCGCTGCGCGCCATCGTGCGCTCCAAGCTGCGCTCGAGCCTGACGGTGCTCGGCATCCTCATCGGTGTCGCGGCCGTGGTGATCGTGGTGGCGCTCGGCACGGGCGTGCAGGCGCAGGTCGTCGGGCAGATCTCGAACCTCGGCGCGAACGTCATCTTCATCTTCCCGCAGTCGACGCAGACCTCGGGCGTACGCAGCGCCGACGTCAATCGCCTCACGGAGGCCGATGGACGCGCGCTTCTCTCGGAGGCGACGAGCATCGCGAACGTCGCGCCGTTCAGCTCCACGGGCGCGCAGGTGATCGCGGGCGATCGCAACGCCGTGACGCAGGTGATGGGCGTGTCGCGCAGCTACTTCCCGGTGCGCGGCTTCTCCGTGGACAAGGGCCAGATGTTCACGGAGTCGGAGGAGCTGCTCAAAGCGAAGGTCGTCATCATCGGCGAGACCGTACGCGAAAAGCTCTTCGGCCCCGGAGATCCTATCGGCCAGTACGTGCGCATCGGTCGTTATCCGTATCGCATCGTTGGTCTGCTCGCGAAGAAGGGGCAGTCGCCCTTCGGCGAGGATCAGGACGATCGTGTGCTCATGCCGATTGGCAGCTTCCGTGCGCGCGTCGTGCCAAGTCCGCCGGGGCGCGTGCAGCAGCTCATCGCCTCCGCGACGGACGAGCGGACGGTCGATCGCGCCGTCGCGCAAATCAACGCGATCCTGCGGCAGAGGCACGGGATCGCGCCCGACGCGGATCCGGATTTCGCGATCCGCACGCAGGCCGAGTTCCGCAAATCGTCCGAGGAGATCGTTGGCACGTTGACCGCGCTCCTCTCCTCGATCGCCGCCGTCTCGCTGCTCGTCGGCGGGATCGGCGTGATGAACATCATGCTCGTCAGCGTGACCGAGCGGACGCGCGAGATCGGCATCCGCATGGCGATCGGCGCTTCGGCGGCAAACATCATGACGCAGTTCCTCGTCGAGGCGATCGTGCTCAGCGTGATCGGCGGCGTGTTCGGGCTCGGTATCGGCGCGGGCGTGATCAAGGCGATCGGCGGCGCGCTCGGGTGGTCACTCGAGCTTCCGATGCCCGCGGTGATCGCGGCGATGGCGACGAGTACGGTGATCGGGGTCGTGTTCGGGTTCTTCCCGGCGAGGAGGGCGGCGCTGATGGATCCCATCGTCGCGCTGCGGCAAGAGTGATCGGCCTTTTTCGCGTCTTCTCCGCGATCGCCATCGCCATGCGGGCGGTGCTCCGCAACAAGCTGCGCGCGGCGCTGACGATCCTCGGCATCACCATCGGCATCGCGGCCGTCGTGACGATGACCGCGCTCGGCGACGGCGCGCGCGCGAAGATCAACGGGCAGATCACGAACCTCGGATCGAACGCGCTGATCGTCTTTCCGCAGTCGGCGAGGGCCTCGGGCGCGCGCACGACGGGCGGCTCGAAGCTCTCGGAATCTGACTGTCAGGCCCTCGAGCGCGAGTCGACGAGCATCAGGGCGGCTGTTCCGTTTCTGCGTGCATCGGCGCAGGTCGTCTACGAAGGGCAGAACGCGAAGGCCGAGGTGATCGGCTCGCGCATCGCGTACCTCGAGGTGCGCAACTGGAAGCTCCAGCGCGGCGAGCCGTGGACGGTCTCGGCCGAGAACGTCTCCGAGAAGATCGCGGTCATCGGCGCGGGGACGGCCAAGGATCTCTTCGGCACGGCCGATCCCGTGGGTCGATGGATCCGCATCGGCCGGCATCCGTACCGCGTGCTCGGCGTGCTCGAGGAGAAGGGCCCGTCGCCGTTCGGTCGGAGCCAAGACGACGTCGTGATCATGCCGATCACCACGATGCGCTCACACGTGCGCTTCACGCGACCGGGCGAGACGGACGCCATCATGATGAGCGCCACGAGCCCGGAGACGACCGACCGCGCGAAGAAGCAAGCCGAGGAGATCCTTCGCCAGCGGCATCGCATTCGCGAGGGAGACGAGGACGATTTTCTCATCCGCACGCAGGCCGAGTTCCAGCAGATGCAGGACAGCATCTACGGGGTCCTCTCGCTCCTGCTCGTCGGAATCGCGGCCGTATCGCTCGTCGTCGGCGGGATCGGCGTGATGAACATCATGCTCGTCAGCGTCACCGAGCGGACGCGCGAGATCGGCATCCGCATGGCGATCGGCGCGCGCGAGATGGACATCCTCGTGCAGTTCCTCGTCGAGTCGCTCGTGCTCGCAACGCTCGGCGGGATCGTGGGGACGACGCTCGGCTACGGCGCGATCGTCGGCCTCGGCGCGGCGCTCGATCTGCCGATGAAGCTCGCGCCTCAGGCGCTCGCGGTCGCGCTCGGGACGAGCACGGCGATCGGACTCGTCTTCGGGTTCTTCCCGGCGCGACGGGCCGCGCGCATGGATCCGGTGCAGGCGCTCGGCCGCGAATGAATTGATTGGACCCCAAAAGGACACGCGCCCCGGGCCTCTCGGCCGCGGGGCGCGTGATCCTTCAGCCAGCCTCGATCAGTGGCTCGACTGGCTCTTCTTCATGAGGTCGGCGAAGGTGCCGAACTTCGCCTCGCGAGCGACGCCCGCGCGGTACGACTGGTAAGCCTGCTTCTCGGCGTCCTCCTTGAGGGCGCGGATCGAAAGCTTCGCCTCGCCGCGGCGCGGGTCGACCTCGAGCACCTTCGCGTCGAGCTTCGTGCCCACGGGGAACTCCTTGCGGAGATCCGTGCCGCGCGCCGTGCCCGTGTGGCCTGCCGGGATGAAGCCACGCGCCGCGCGACCGGTGACGCCGAGGACGCGGACCGAGAGGCCTCCCTCGACGGCCTGCACGACGGCGACCTTCACGGCCTTGTACTGCTGCACGCGCTGACGCGGCTCTTCCTCCTCGCCGCTCGGCAGCGCGGGGTGCAGGCCGATCTTGTGCGCGCCCGGATCGCAGCTCGCGACCACGACGTCGATCTCGTCGCCGACCTTCACCACCTCGCTCGGGTGCTCGACCTGCTTGAACGAGATGTCCGCCGTGTGGCAGAGGCCGTCGATCCCGGGCTCGAGCTCGATGAACGCGCCGAACGGCTGCAGGCGCGCGACCTTGCCCTTGTGCTTCGTGCCGACCGCGTACTTCTCCTTCACCGTGTCCCACGGATCCGCGGTCGTGGCCTTGTGGCTGAGCCACAGCTTGCCCTTGTCGTCGATGCGGATGACCTTGACGTCGATCTCCGCGCCGGGACGGAAGAGGTCGCCGAGCCGCGCGCTGCGGTCGTGGCTCGCCTCGGTCATGTGGATGAGGCCCTCGACGTTGCCCGCGTCGGGCAGCGCGACGAAGACGCCCCACGCCACGACCTTGCGCACGATGCCCTTGTGCACGCTGTTCGGCGTGACCTTGCTGAGCGCCTCGGTGCGCAGGCGGCGCGCATCCTCTTCGAGCATGCGCTTGCGCGAGACCACGATGTCGCGGCCCTTCTTCGCGTACTGCGCAACCACGAAGTCGAGCTTCTGACCGACGAGGTGCGAGAGATCCGCGCCGTGACGAAGGTCCACGTGCGAGGCCGGCGCGAACGCGCGCAGGCCCCCGAGATCGACCTCGAGACCGCCCTTCACCGCGCCCGTCACGAAGCCGAAGACCGGCTCGCCGCTCTGCGACGCGGCTTCGAGCTGCTTCTTCAGCTCGTCGAGCGGCTTCGGCTGCCCCTTGCAGAGCACCAGCATGCCGCCGCGAACGCCCGTGCTTTGCACGCTCGCGATGAACTGATCGCCCTCGGCCGGCACTTCCTCGTCGCCGAGCTCCTGCCGATCGAAGAGGCCCGTCGCCTTGCCTGCGATGTCGATCCAGATCGCCTGGTCCGTCACCTTGCAGACCTTGCCGAAGACCTCTTCGCCCACGCTGAACGCAGGACGCTCGCGCTGGGCTGCGGCCGCTGCAGCGGCCTGTTTGTCCTTGCGCCGATCCTTGCGCTTGCCTTGCGGCGCTTCCCCTTCGGCCTGGGCCTCGGAAGCCTCGCCGGCCTCCGTGTCCTCGCCTTCCGCGTCCTCGCCGCTCGCCTCGGCGCCTTCGGCCCCTTCGGCCGCGCCTTCCGCCGTCGGGCCTTGCGCGCCCGGGGGACCCTTGCGCTTCCTGCGGCGCTTGCGCTTCTTCGCGTCGCCGGCCGGACCTTCGGCCTTCGCCGCAGGGCTCGCCTGCGGACGACCGCCGGGGCCCGGCAGGCGGTTGCCAATGTCGTCTCCCGGCTGCTCATCCTCCCACTCTTCGCGGGAAGGAGCGGCGGTGGGCGAGGCGGCCTGGGCCTCGGTGCTCGCCTCGGGCTTTTGATTCTGCGGCTGCGCCTCGGGCGCCGCGGCGTCCTTCTGGACCTCTGCCGCCTCGGTGGTGTTGTTGTCCGTGTTCATCCGGGATCTCGGGCCCCGCTCGCGGCGCGCGTCGTCAGGGGACGACCTTCGCGCACACGCGTAGCTCGGAAGGGGACGGAAACATAACGTACCTCGCGCACAGGCGCGAGGTCTCCGCGCACAGCGCTCGAACTTCGAGGCGCTTTTTCAACGTACGATGGGTAAAAACCGCTGCTGGCCGCCGCTACGGTCGATGCGGAGGGAGCCCCCGCGACCGAGGTCGTGCACGCTCACCTTGGCCGCCAGCCGCTGCGCCACCTCGAGGAACGCCCGGCCGACCGAGCTGTCCGGCGCCGCCTGCACGACGGGCGTGCCTGCATCGCCCCACTCCCGCACCGAAGGATCGAGCGGGATCTGACCGAGCAGCGGGGCGCCCGCGAACTCGGCGATCTTCTGACCGCCGCCCGAGCCGAAGAGCTCGTGACGCGCGGAGCAACCGTCACAGATGAAATAACTCTCGTTCTCGACGACGCCGAGGATGGGGATGCCCACCTTCTGGGCCATCGAGACCGATTTGTAAACGTCCTGGAGCGCGACTTCCTGCGGCGTCGTCACGATCACGGCGCCCGTGGTGCGCAGCTTTTGCGAGATCGTCAGGGCGATGTCGCCCGTACCGGGGGGCAGGTCGAGGATGAGGTAGTCGAGCGTGCCCCAGTCGACGTCTTTCATGAACTGGAGCAGCGCGTTCTGGATCATCGGCCCGCGCCACACGACAGCTTGACGCGCGTCCTCGAGCAGGAAGCCGATCGACATGAGCTTCACGCCGAAGCGCTCGAGCGGCAGGAAATGCTGGCCGTCGGCCGAGGTCGGCCGGCCCATCACGCCGAGCATCGTGGGCACGCTGGGCCCGTACATGTCGGCGTCGAGAAGGCCGACGCGGCAACCGAGGCGGTTCAGCGCGAGCGTCAGGTTCGCGGCGACCGTGCTCTTTCCGACGCCACCCTTGCCGCTCATGACGAGCACGATGTTCTTCACGCCGGGGCAAGGATCGTCGGCCATGATGTTGCGCTCGGGAACGTTGGAGCTCCAAGTAATCGTCACGTTCCCCGCGCCCGCGGCCTTGAGCGCCGCCGTCACGTCGTCCTGGATCCGCGCCTTGTACGGGCACGCCGGCGTCGTGAGCGTGAGGCCCACGGTGACGGTGTCTCCCTCGACGGTGACGTCGCCGAGCATGCCGACGTCGACGAGGGGACGAGAGAGCTCGGGGTCCTCGACCTTTCCGAGCGCGGATTTCGCGGATTCGACCGTGATTGCCATGATTTCCTTCGGGGCAGCGCGGGGCAGCCGGTCTGTTAGGACCAGCCACGGGTGTCGTCAACCCGTTCCGCGGTCGCGCGGGCGCGCCGCCGCCGGGAAAAACGGCCGGGGCGAAACAAAAAGAAAACACGCCGCCCGGCACGACGAGCGGCCGGGCGGCGCGTCATGCGTCGCTCAGTTGACGGAGCCGGCAGCCTTGCCGCCGATGCTGGCGCTGGCCTCGACGGAGACCTGCACCTCGACGCTCGCGTCGAGCGCGGCGGCCGCGGCCGTCGTCGCGCAGACGAGGGCCTTGCCGCTCGACGTGATCGCGCCCTCGAGGTTACCGCCGACCTCGACGAGGACCTTGCCGGCGTCGAGCGCGGCCTGACCACGCTCGATGCCCGTCACGATGAGCTTCGGCAGGTGCTCCTCGAGCGCGACGACGAGCGCCTCGAGATCCGCGGTCGCGCCGCCCTTGAGCTCGATCGTGACCTTGGGCGGCGTGCACGAGGCCTCCGCCTGGATCTCCGCGTTGCAGCTCGCCTGGCAGTCGGCGTCGAGCTCGCACTCGGGCGGCGTGATCTTGCCCTCGCAGTGCGGGGCCTCGAAGTCGACGGAGCACTCGCCGCGGCAGGTGCCGTCGCACTCCACGGCGGCGTTGGCCTCGAGCTCGCACGAGCCCGAGCAGGTGCCCTCGCACGTGCCGTCGCAGCGGCCGTTGCAGTTGTTCGCGTCGCCCGAGGAGCACGTGCCGTTGCACTTGCCGTTGCAGACGGCGCTGCACGAGCCCCTGCACTCGACCGTGGCGCCGACGTCGGCCGTACACGAGCCCCTGCACTCGGCGGTGCACGAGCCCGCGAGCTTGCCGGGCTCGCACTTGGCTTCGAGCTGCGCCGGCGTGCACTTGGCGTCCACGTCGCAACGCGCGTTGCACTCGGCGGCCGCGTCGAGGCTCGCCTCACACTTGCCGCCCTCGACGAGGGCGACGAGCTCTACGCTCGCGTTGGCCTTCATCACCTCGTCGAAGCCGAGCTGCGCCTCGGCGCAGACGGCCTCGAGGCGCTTGGCGCCCTCGAGCGACGACCACTTCGAGTCGTCGCGCTTCGTCGCCTTGGCGATGCCCTCGCAGGCCACGGTGACGTCGGCGATCATCTGATCGGCGAGCGTGACGAGCGCGCCCGAGGCGCTCATGAACGACTTCACGCGGAAGTCGATGTCGAGGTTCGCGCCCCACTGCGCGTCGGCCCGGAACTCATTGCACCCCTCGGCGATGTCGGCGACGTCGCTGCAACCGATGCCGGCGGTGAGGCCGATTCCGAGCACGAAGGCGGGCGCGGCGGCGAAGCGGATCCAGTTATTTTTCTGCGACATGCGAAGCTCTCCTTGTTGAAGAAGTGATGACTACGTTGAAGCGCACGTGCAGCTTTTGCGCCATGCGACGTGCGGACGGAGCACCCTCCCGTCCATCCCCGGGACCCTCACGGAATGCCCGGATAAGGGAGGATGGGTGCGAAAGAGACGCGCCGCGCGTGGCGAAAAGTTTTGCGCAGCAAGGATCGGTCGAGATCAGAAGAGACCAGCTTGTCTTACCAGCAGCTCGCCTCGCCGCCCTGATTCGGGTTCGACGGGTTGGCGAGCGTGTAGGGCAGGAGCTGGCACTTCTGGTAGTTCTGCGAATTTGGGTTGAGATCGCACTCGGCGTGCTTGCCGCTCGGTGACAGCGGGCAGTCGTCGTTCGACATGCAGGCCCCGCCCGAGGTGGCGAGGTCGACGCAGCCGCGGCTTCCGTCGGTGGCCTGGATGCAGACGGAGGTGCCGGTGAGCGGGCCGCAGTCCTCGTCGTTCACGCAGGGCTCGCAGTAGTTGCCCTCGCCGACGCAGGCGCCGAAGCGGTGGAAGCAGGCTTTCGGCCCCTCCGGCTTGGCCGCGTCGACGGCCTTGCACTCGTAGGAGCGTCCGCAGTCGGAGTCCTTCACGCACTCGGAGGCGCAGCGCTTCGTGGTGTCGTTCGGGAGCGAGATGCAGTGGCTGTTCGGGATCTGTGAGCAGTCCAGATCAGTGTTGCACGGGGCGCACGTGTCGCGCTGGATGCACGTCTTCCGAAGTACACACAGCTGCCCCTCGAACATCGTGTTGCCCTGCCCGAGCGAGCTCGGCTCGATGCAGTCGTCGGACGACTCGCCGCAGAGGCCGTTGTTGCCCTTCGTCGGATTCATGCTGCCGCAGAGCTCACGCGCCTCGCGGGTCGTGCCGCAGTAGAAGCCACCGGGGCACTCGGCGTCGCTCTGGCAATCTTGCTTGGTGCAGAAAGCATCGGCGTCACCCTCGGCCGCCGAGAGGCACGAGAGCGGCGCCGTGCACTCGCCCGGCGCGCACGTGAGCACGGTGCACGGCGTGTTGTCGGGGCATTTTCCGACGAGGCAGTTCGCACGTCCGTAACAGAAGTCGACGTCGGGCTCGCAGGCGTCGGGCGCGCCGCCGCACTGATCGAGGAAGCACGGCGTGCCCGTCTCCGGGCAGGAGAGCGTCTTGCTGCACTCGTCGCCGAAGGGGCATTTGAAGCCGAAGCCGAAAGGCTTGTCGTTCGGCTGGCAGGCGAAAAGTTCGCGTTTCGTGTCGTCCTCGACCGCGGCTGTGCAGTCCTGCGTCCCATCCGCGAGGCAATCGGTGTGCGCGGCGCACTCGAGCACGCAGCGGTTTTCCACGCAGGTGTTGCCGGGCAGGCACTTGTCAGGGGTGCATTTCCCCTCGCATTTGCCGTCTGCAGTCACGAAGCCGCCGAAGCAGAAGGGCAGCTGCTCCTCTTCGGAGCAGGCGCCGAGCGCGCCACCGAAAAGGAGCGAGAGGAGCGAGAGGGCGGCGGCAAAACGAAGGCGCGCGGGCTGCCGCGGACGGAGAACGGGAGAATGCTGCATGATGACCTCGAACCTCGGAGGGCCGCCCCTCCGTGGATGTGGGTATGCATGGGACGGTGCCGTGTTCCACGCATCTTGCCTGGGTAAGGATCGGGTCCAGGCGAGGCCTTTTGCCAAGGAGGGCGCTTGACGCGCCGCACCCCCGCGAGGACCATTCCGACCTACCTCATTCCAGGCGCGGTGGCATCATGCGAAACGACGTGCTCTTTCGGGGCTTGGTTCTCGGTCTGACGGCAGCTATCGGTTTGATCGGCTGCGGCAGTAGTGACGAGGGCGAAGCCAACGTGACACCGGGGTTCCCCGATCAAACGGGGCAGCTCCCGCGTGGATCGTGGGCTCTCCCGTATCCCGCGGGTCCTTACGGCATCAGCAAGGGCTCGATAGCGCAGAATTACGAGCTCATCGGTTTTCCGAACGCGAAGGAAAAGCTCGCCGAAGGCGTGCGATTCATCTCCTTTGCGGAGTTCTACAATCCGACGGGTGACGGGGTTTTTCCGGAAAACTCCGTGTTCCCCAAGGACACGCCGAAGCCGAAGGCGCTCGCGATCATCATCTCCGCTTCATGGTGCGGGCCTTGCCAGTACGAGGCGGCCGAGGTGCTCCCTGGTCTGCGCGCGAAGTACAACCCGATGGGCGGCGAGTTCCTCCTCGCGCTCGCGGAAGGCATCTCCGGTTCGCCGGCGACGCCCGACGATCTGACGAAGTGGGTGAAGAAGTTCGTCATCGACTACCCGTCGGTGACCGATCCGGGCGGCAAGCTCGCGGCGCTCTGGGAGAGCGATTCGTTCCCGGCGAACATCATCATCGACACGCGCACGATGGAGATCGTCCAAACGTACGCAGGTCCGCCTCCCTCGACGTACTGGAAGACCTTCGAGAAGGTCATCGCAGGAACGTTGTAGTCGTCTCTCCGCCTCCTGCGCGCGTGCCGCCCTTCCTCGTTTGCGGCATGATGCGCGGATGAACGCGCGAAAAGCACACGTCCTCGGGGCCGCGATCGCCGGCCTCCTCCTCAGCTCGTGTGGTGGCGAAATGCCCTCCGCGAAGGCCGGCGGCGGCGCGACAGCGCCCGACTTCACGCTGCCGTCGCTCGACGGCAAGCAAGTCCGGCTCTCGGACTACAAGGGAAACAGCGTGGTGCTCATCGACTTCTGGTCGACCACCTGCGACCCCTGCATGATCGAGATGCCGCACCTCGTCGACCTTTACAAAAAGCACAAGGATCGCGGGTTCGTCGTGCTCGCCGTCTCCGCCGACGGGCCGGAGTCCCGCGCGCAGGTGAGCAGCGTGGTGCGCTCGAAGGACATGGTCTTCCCCGTCCTCTTGGACGAGGAAACCGTGGTGACGGCCCGCTACAACCCGAAGCGCGAACTGCCCTTCACCGTGCTCATCAGCAAGGACGGTTCGATCGTGCACAAGCGTGGTGGATACACCGCGGGGGACGAAAAAACCCTGGCAGCCGAGGTCGAGAAGGCCCTCGCGGACTGATCGGGCAGCGCGCGCGTCATGGTAGAAGGCGCGCGTGAGCTCCTCCTCGCGTCGCGCCGCAGCCGCGCTGGCCGTCACCCTCGGAAGCCTCGCGATCGCGCCCGCCGCGAGCGCGCTCGACCTGCCTGGGCCGGCCGGTGAGCCGATCGGTCTCGACGTCACCAACACCACGGTCGTCGACTACCGCTGGGACAACCGCAACCACGATCCAAGGGCGTTCAACCCGCGGCCGATCGTCGACGACGACTACGGCGAGTGGATCAACCGCCTCAACGTGCAGGCCACGTGGTGGCGCTTCCGCGTGGGCGTGCGGCTCGACTCGGCGCTCTACTACCTGACCACGACGCGCACCGAGGCGCAGGTGATCGCGCAGAAGCAGATCGACGCGGTGAAGCAGGCGGATCCGAACGCCCAGGTGCCGCAGACGATCGACTATGCGAACCGCTTCTACAACGAGCTCAACACGCGGTTTCTGAACAGCATCTACCCGGCCAAACTCTACGTCGGATACAACCAGCCGGGCCTCGACGTCACGATCGGCGATTTCTACGCGCAGCTCGGTCGCGGCCTCGTGCTCAGCGTGCGCAAGATCGACGAGCTCGCGATCGACACGACGATCCGCGGCGGCAAGGTCGTCTTCGACAAGAAGCTCGGGCCCGCGCGGATCGGCGCGACCTTGCTCGCGGGGCAGATGAACCCGCTGCGTTTCGACGAGGTGAGCGGCCGGCGCCTGCACGGCGCAGGATCGCCCTTGTTTTTCGGCTTTCCGGACGCGAAGGCCGCGACGACGTACGCCATCAATGGGCAGCCGGTCGTGGCCGCGCCGAGGCCGAGTTACCTCGAAGACACGATCTTCGGCGGCCGCGTCGAGGGCGGGATCGACGCCGTCCAGTTCGCCGCGAACGCGTCGGTGCTGATGCGCAAATCCTTCACCGAGGAGAACCTCGCGTGCAGGAACGCCTGCTCCACGGGCGACTCGACGTGCGTGGATCGCTGCTACGCCGAGTTCCCCGAGTTCACGGTCCTGCCCGGAGGTCGTTCGCACAACCAGATCCGCACGTTCAGCGGATCGGTGAACGTGCCGTCGATCGCGGGGATCGGCGACCTCTACGTGGAGGTCGCCGGGCAGCAGCTCCGCGACGGGCACGTGGGCGCGATCGACGCGCAAGGCACGGCCACGGAGCGGCAGGCGGACGTGTCGGGATACGCGGTTTACGCGAACGCGAACTTCGGTCTCGGGAAGCTGCAGCTTTCCTTGGAGGCCAAACATAATCGAAAGTTCTTCCCGCTCGGCTCGAACATCGACGTGACCACGCCGGGCTACAGCGCGCCCGAGTACAGCGTCGTCGCCTACAGCGCGCCGCCGACCGCGGAGCCGATTTACATCGAGCCGATCGAGTCGCCGAACGTGTGCATGACCGGCGGCCGCGCGACCGCGAACTTCAAGTACGACGAGCACACGTCGGTCTACGGCTGGCTCGGCCGGTACCGGAGCTGGACCGAGGTGCCCACGAACGACCTCTGCCAGTCGATGGACGACCAGTTCCGCACGGATACGTGGGACACGGCCGTGGGCATCGACATGAGCCGCGAGCAGGGCAAGTCGCACGCGCGCGCCTGGATCGGCGCGCGTATCGCGGAGCGCGCCGTGCCCACGCTCGGGACGCGGGCGCCGGGCGAGACGGACGTCCTCTATTACGAGGGCTACATCCGCTACGACCTCGTCAAGCACATCAAGGGACCGTTTTCGTTGCAGCTCCAAGGGTTCCACCGGAACCGCTACCTGCCCGCGACGCACGGTCGGGTGTGGAACGAGGGCGAGAACTACACGGCGCTCCACTGGTCGCCGCACCTCTCGGCGGTGTTCGGCTACGAGTATTCGACGCGGCCCGGCTGCCAGCCCGAGCTCGCCGGCGAAGACGAGTTCAAGGTGGTGCTCTGCCACTACCTGAGCGGCGGCCTCACGTACCGATCCGGGAGCACGGACACGTGGGCCTCGCGGCTCGTGAACACCGTGAACCTCTTCGTCGGGCAGCGGCGCGGCGCGATCCGCTGCGTCTCCGGCGTCTGCCGCCTGTTCCCGCCCTTCGAAGGCGCGCGGCTCGAGGTCGTCTCCCGGTTCTAGTCGGACAAACTGTTACTTCGCACGGAGCATCGCGCATGCGACGCCCGTGCGAACGCGCGGATCCGCGTCGACCGCGAGGAGCGCGGCGCGCCCGAGCTCGCCGAGCGCCACGAGCGACGTGCCCGCGACCTTGCGCGCCTGCTCGCTCGTCGAGCGCGCGTCCGTCGTGAGGAGCGGGAGCACCTCGCGCGCGCCCGCCCGCGCGAGCGCCGCCTTCGCGAGCAGCGCGCGGATGCCTTTGCCCTTGGCCATGCCGAGAAGCTTTTGCGTGATCTCAGCGCGCTCCTTGGGCTTCGCGCCTTCGCCTTCGGCCGGCGCCATCTCCAGGCCGCGGCCGAGCGCCGCGATGGCGACGTCCTCGTCCGCATCGGTCCGCGCCTTCACGAGCGCCTCACGAACGCTCGGCACGCTGAGCGTCGCCGCGTGGATCGCGAACACCCGCTCGCGCGTCGAGCCCGTCTCGATCGCCCGCGCGAGCACGCCTGCAGCGTCCTCCGCGCCCAGCCCCGGCTGGCGGACGAGCACGGCCGCGGCCGCGATCTGCGGCAAACCTCGCTCGATCTGCGACACGCGTACGAGCTGCGCTCGCCCGCCTGCGTCCATCGCCCGCGTCGAGGACCACGCGCCCACGATCGCGACCCGTTCGTCCTCGTCGGCCTTCACGAAGAGATCCTTCAGCGCGAGCACGACGCGATCGCCGCCGAGGTTGCCTACCGCGTCGATCGCCTGCAGGCGTACGGGCGGGTGCGGATCGAGCCGCGCCGCTTCGAGCAGCGCTTCGGTGTCGTTCGGATCGAACGCGTCGAAGGAGGCCTTGAGCGCCGCGAGACGCACGGCCTGGTCCCCGTCGGCGAACAGGCTCCTGCGCTGCGGACCGTCCGCGTACGCGACGAGCCCACGCGCTTCCACGGCGCGCCACGCGCTCGACGCGCCCTTCGACGCGAGCGCCGCGCGGGCCGCCTCCGCGAGATCGTCGCGATCCCAGAGGCGTGCATCGAAGCGGATGAGCGCCGCGATCGCCGCGACCTCGTCGCTGCCCGCGGCGCGCGCTTCGAGCACCTCGTCGAGCCCTTCCGCGCACGAAGGCAGCTCCTTCAGCTTGCTCACGCCCGCGTCCCCCTTCGCGGCCTTCACCTCTTGTTCGAGCACCACGCGCGCGATGCGACGCGCCTCGGCCTCGTCCACCGCCTCCTCTGCGGAGCCACTCGCGAGCACGCGTCGCGCGCCGCCGAGATCCCCTTGCTCTGCGGCGCGTAGCGCGGGGCCTCCGCCGCAGCCTGCGGTGAGAGCGAGGACGAGGAGACTTCCAAGGGCGCGCGGGAATTTCGTGCGGCGAGCGATCATCGGGCGTTCCTTTCGAGCTACCTGACCTCGCCCCGTCTCGCAAAGCCTTCCGTCTCCACGCGCGCTCGGCCCTTTCCCCCGGGCCTCCGGTGCGTCACCCTGCGCGGCTCGGGCGGCTCTTTTGTCTCCCGATCACGCCCATCGCGTCCGCTCCCCCACAGGCCCCGGCGTCGCCGAGGACCTCTCGTTCATGCGTTTCGACGTCATCGCCAACATCACGGCGCGCCTCTACCGACGAAGGCCCTCGCTCCTCGACGAGGTGAGGCGCACCTGCGCGGGCGTCGCCGAGGTTCACCCCACCTCCCGTGTCGACGAGCTCGACGCCGTCTGCGCGCGGCTCGCCGCGCGCGGCACGGACCTCGTGATCCTCTCCGGCGGCGACGGCAGCTTCATGGCCGGCGTCACGGCGCTCGCGCGCGCCTTCGGCGAGGCCTCGCTCCCGCGCCTCGCGCTCCTGCCCGGCGGCACCGTTGCCACGGTCGCGCGGAACTTCGGCATGAAGGGGGATCCCACGCGGCTGCTCGCTCGGATCTTCGCCGCCCGCGCGCTCACCTCGCGACGAAGGGCCACGTTGCGCGTCCGCGAGGCACGCGAGGGCGCGACGAACGAGCGCCTCGGCTTCATCTTCGGCACCGGCCTCGTCGCGCGGTTCTTCGACCTCTACTACGCGGACGGCGCGCGCGGGTATGGCGGCGCGGCGCGGATCGCCGGCCGGATCTTCGTCGAGTCGTTCGTCGATGGTCCGTATGCACAGCAAGTGCTCACGCCCATGCCGTGCACGATCGAGGTCGACGGCCGTCGCCTCACCTCCGATCGCTGGTCGCTCGTGTGCGCGTCCGTCGTGCGTGACCTCGGCATCGGCATGCGCGTCAATTACCGCGCGGGTGAGGACCTCGATCGCCCGCACCTCGTCGCGAGCCCTCTGCCTCCACGCTCGCTCGGCCCGCGCGCGCCGCTTGTCCTCCTCGGCAAATCCATCGGCGGCGCGGGTTCCTTCGACGACCTCGCGCGCTCGTTCGTCGTGCGTTTCTCCCCCGAAGGTCCCTACGTGCTCGACGGCGACGTGCTGCGCGCCTCGGAGGTCACGGTCTCCGCGGGCCCGCCCATCGACGTCGTCACGCTCTGATCACGTCACGCGCTTCGCCGCGTCGGCGTTTTCCTCGTCATCGCGCCCTTTCGCACGTGCGCCTTCGTCGAGACCTTCGGCACGATCTTCGTCGCCGTCCCCTTTTTCGATGCGATCTTTGTCGCCCCTCGCGCGGACGTCGCTGTCGCAGCGACCTTCGCCGTCCCCTTCGCGAGCGAGGGCCTCGGCCTCGTCGCCACGGGCGCACGCACCACCACCGGCTGCTTCGTGGCCTGCGTGATCGTTCCTGCCCGGAGCGCGTCGCGCGCCATCGCCACGAAGTCCGAATCGGTCACGATGCCGAGCAGTCGATGCGCCTCGTCCACCACGGGCAAGCAGCCGATCTTCTGCGTGAGCATGATGTCCGCTGCGTCCGCCGCGTCGTCGTCCGGCCCGATCGTATCGACCGACCCACGCATCACAT
Source organism: Polyangium jinanense (assembly GCF_028435265.1). GTDB lineage: Bacteria > Myxococcota_A > Polyangia > Polyangiales > Polyangiaceae > Polyangium > Polyangium jinanense. Next base: position 829,087 of record NZ_JAGTJK010000002.1, read on the forward strand.
GGCGCACGCACGTCTTGCGCTTCGCCTCGGCCATGTCGTCCGCCGGCAGCTTGTCGAGGACGCGGCCCGTGGCTGCCAGGAGGTCGCGGTGCGACAGCAGGCCCACGAGCACGTCGCCATCCAGCACGGGCAGGTGACGTACGCGCTCGACGGTCATGAGCTCCTCCGCGAACAGAATGTTGTCGCCGAGCTCGAGCGTGCTGACGGGCGCGCTCATGATCTCTCGCACCTTCACACGATCCTCCTTGCTCCCGCGCGCGTCGTGCGCACCGCCCAAGGCGATGACGCGCGACGCGCTGCACCACGCGTCATGCGTGCATCTCGCGAGCCACGCGTGTTTGCATGACCGAATCGTGACGGGACGCAGGGCGACGGCTGAAGAGCGCATGTGACAGTCGGCCTCGTGCAAACGGACGCTCCGGATTCAAAGCCTTCCATCACGGTCGTCGCCTCTTCGAGGTGGTCGCTGTCCGAGCTGTTCCACGTCGCCGCGCTCTTCGCGATGCACGTGGGCGTCGTCGTCGCGCTCGTGCGTGGCCCGACGTGGCGCCTCGTCGCGCTCGCCGCCGCGGCTTACTTCGTGCGCATGTTCGCGATCACGGCCGCGTACCACCGCTACTTCTCGCACCGCAGCTTCAAGACGAGCCGGCTGTTTCAGCTCGTGCTCGCCTTCCTTGGCACCACGGCCGTGCAGAAGGGTCCGCTCTGGTGGGCCGCGGCGCACCGCGTTCACCACAAGCACTCCGACACCGAGCGCGACGTGCACAGCCCCCTGCGTCGTGGCTTCTGGTACGCGCACCTCGGCTGGTGGATGGGCAAAGAGCACCAGGAGACGCGGATCGATCTCGTCCCCGATCTCGCCGGTTACCCCGAGCTCCGCTGGCTCGATCGCTACCACGTGATCGGCTCGGCCGCGCTCATCGCCGCGGTCACGATCCCCTTCGGCTTCGACGGCTTCTTGTGGGGCTACGTCGTCTCGACGGTCGTGCTCATGCACGCGACGTTCACGATCAACTCGCTCGCGCACGTCTGGGGATCACGCAGGTACGCGACGAAGGACACGAGCCGCAACAACGCGTTTCTCGCGCTCCTCACGCTCGGCGAGGGCTGGCACAACAACCACCACCACTACATGTCGAGCGCGAACCAGGGCTTCTTCTGGTGGGAGATCGACATCAGCTTCTACGTGCTGCGCGCGCTCGAGAAGCTCGGCATCGTGTGGGATCTGCGCCGTCCGCCCGAGCGCGTCCTTCGCAAGGACCTCGTCGCGGACGTGGGCGAGCGTTCGCCGCTCCTCCTCGGCAAGCAGACGTCGAGCGAGGACGACGGCGCGCCCTCGCTCGCTCGTACGGCCACGCGCGTCAGTTGACGGTGGATGAGCTCTTGGCGGGGCCGGGCAGCGTGCCTTGCGCCCCGCCGACGCTCTCCGTCCGTGGCTTGCGTTGCTCGCGCTGACGCTCGACGGCCGCGCGCACGAAGCGCGAGAAGAGCGGGTGCGCCGCCTGCGGGCGGCTCTTGAACTCCGGGTGGAACTGGCAGCCCAGGAAGTAGGGGTGATCCCGGAGCTCGACCATCTCCACGAGGCGCTGATCGGGTGACGTCCCCGAGAGCACGAGGCCGCCCTGCGAGAGCGCGTCGCGGTACTTGTTCGACACCTCGTACCGATGGCGGTGACGCTCGCTGATCGACGTCGCGCCGTACGCCTCGGCCGCGAGCGAGCCACGCTCGAGCACGCACGGATACGCCCCGAGGCGCATCGTGCCGCCCTTGTCGAGCACGCCCTTCTGATCGGGCATCAGGTCGATGACCGGATGCTGCGCGTTGCGATCGAACTCGGCCGAGTTCGCCCCGTGCAGCCCGCAGATGTGCCGCGCGAACTCGACCACGGCGAGCTGCATGCCGAGGCAGATGCCGAAGAACGGCACCTTCTGCTCGCGCGCGTAGCGGATCGCCTCGATCTTCCCCTCGGTGCCGCGGTCGCCGAAGCCGCCGGGCACGAGGATCGCGTCGAGCGCGCCGAGCAGCTCCGCCGCGCCCTTCTGCTCGATCTGCTCCGAGTCGATGTACTCGAGGTCGACGCGCACGTCGTTGTGCAGCCCGCCGTGCACGAGCGCCTCGTGCAGCGACTTGTACGCGTCGCGCAGGTGCACGTACTTGCCGACGACGCCGATCTTCACCGTGCCGCGCGTGGGCCGCTTGAAGCGCTCGACCACCCAGTGCCACTGCGAGAGGTCCGGCTGACGCGCCCAGATGTTGAGCTTCTCGGCGATCTTCTCGTCGATGCCCTCGGCGTGCAGCACGATCGGCAGCTCGTAGATACACCCGACGTCGACCGCCGCGATCACGCAGTCGACCTCGACGTTCGAGAAGAGCGAGATCTTCTCCTTCATGCCGCGCGACAGCGGCCGATCGCAGCGGCAGAGCAGGATGTCCGGCTGGATGCCGATCTCGCGCATCTCCTTCACGGCGTGCTGCGTCGGCTTCGTCTTGAGCTCGCCCGCGGTCGCGATGAAGGGCACGAGCGTCACGTGCACGCTGACCGCGTTCTGGCTGCCGCACTCGACCTTGAGCTGACGGATCGCCTCGAGGAACGGGAGCGATTCGATGTCGCCGACCGTGCCGCCGATCTCGACGATCGCGATGTCCACGCCCTCGGCGGCCGCGCGGACGCGGTGCTTGATCTCGTCGGTCACGTGCGGAATCACCTGCACGGTGGCGCCGAGGTACTCGCCGCGCCGCTCCTTCGAGATGACCGACTCGTAGACGCGTCCGGTCGTGAAGTTGTTCTGGCGCGTCATGCGCGCGAGCGTGAAGCGCTCGTAATGGCCGAGGTCGAGGTCGGTCTCCGCGCCGTCGTCGGTCACGAACACCTCGCCGTGCTGGTACGGCGACATCGTCCCGGGATCGACGTTGATGTACGGATCGAGCTTGATGTGGGTGACGCGCAGCCCGCGCGCCTCCATCAGCGCGCCGATGGAGGCGGCGCCGAGGCCCTTGCCGATCGAGGAAACCACCCCACCCGTGACGAAGACGAATTTGGTCCGCTTGCTCATGAACCGCCGCTCCGGCCCCGCGTGGGCGCATCACTCCCGAGCCGCGCTCGGTTGGTTTGTCCGTACGGTCGGACAGCTCTGCCCGCTTGGGGCAAACATCTGCCTGAACACGTCTGGGGGTTTGGGATGCATCACTCCGCTCGATGGAAGTGACGCCCCAAGCGTCAACCAGGGCGCAGTCTAGGCGTCCAGGGTGGCGCGTCAACGCGCTCGCCGCTGAAGAAAAAACAGCCGTTTTCCAGCCTGAAAGCCGCGACGCACCCGACGAGGGATGCTAACGTGGTCGATCCTGGTGCCGAGGCGCCCTGCCCATGCGTCTTGCCCGTGTCCTCCTTCCGTCGTCGCCGGTGCCACGAATCGCGCTCGAGCGTGACGGCTGCCTCTACGACGTCGCCGAGCTCGAGCGAAGGCGCGACGAGCCGCTGCTCGACGAGAACTCGTTCACCGCCGAAGATTTTTTCGCGCGCGTCTTCTCCGTCGGCGGCGCGGGGCTCGACGTCCTGGACGATGGTCTCTGCGCCGGCGAGCGCCCCACCGAAGCGAGGCTTTGGCCCGACGAACTGCTCTGGCTCCCGCCATGCCTGCCGGAGCGCGCGCTCCTCGTGCAGTTCGTCGATGCACCCGAACGTGAAGAACCTCGGTACCACCTCGGCAACCCGCGCGGATTGTTGGGGCACCAAGAATCCGTTCCTTTCCCGCCGAACGAGCCGCGGCCCGACGTCGAGATCTCGATCGCGGCGCTACTCGGCGACGAGCTCCGCGCCGCGACGGTGGAAGAAGCCGAGCGCGCCATCTTCGGCTTCACGATCCTCCTCGGCTGGGTCGCGCGGGAACAGGAACGAACGAGCGGCCCCTCTCGCGCGCGTGACTTCGCCGCGACGATCGGCCCCGTACTGGTCACGAAGGACGAAGCCGGCTCGCTCGATGAAGCGCGCGTGCGACTGCGCGTGGGCGGCGTGATCGAAGAGCTCGCGCGACTTGCCGCGCCGGCGCTCTCGTTCGCGGAGTCGCTCGCCTTCGTCAGCCGCCACGTCACGCTGCTGCCGGGCGATATCGTTGGTGCTCCACCGATCGAAGGAGGCAGCGAAGCCGCGCGTCGCCTCGGCCTCGCGTTCGGCGCGACGCTCGAGGTCGCCGTCGATCGTCTCGGAAAAATCGCAGCGCGGCCCGTGCTCGGACCCGAGCCGCCGCCGTATCGCCGCGTGAAGGGCTAGAACCTGCCGACGAGCCCGAGCCCGGTCATGTTCGGCGCCACGATCGGCACCGGCATGATGAACGCGCTCTGCTCCGCCTCCGCGGGCTTCGGCGCGACCGCCTCGGTCTTCATGATGATCGCCTCCGCGACGAGGGCGAGCCCGCCGATCTGCGCGAGGCCGCCGAGGCCTGTCAAAAGCCCGCGGATCCAGATCGATCCCGAACAATCGGTCGCCTCGGGATCACCACACTTGTTCTCGGCGATCGCCATCCACGGCCCGACGATCGGGATCTTCAACGACTCCGCGCCCGGCGCATCCGGCCAGCTCGTCGCGGCGACGAACCCGACGCCATAGGCGATCGCCGTGATCGCGAGCCCGCCGCCGATGAGCTTCGGACGCACCGACGACGGCGGATACCGCGGCGGCGGAGCTTCTTCGGTCTCCTCGGCAAAACTCTGCGAAGCGCCGAGCAAGAGGGCGAGCGTGACGAGGATCGAGGCGTGCTTCATTCCGATCGTCACTTCTTCTTCGGCGGCGTCACCGCGGCGGCCTTCGCGGGCAGGTTCACCTTGTACTGCACGACCTTCGGATCACCGTCGAACGGCAGGCAGTACTCGCCGATGAACGAGCGCTTGATGCACTGCTCGACCGGCGTACCCGCGAACGGCGCGCCGACCTCGACATCGGTGATCTTGCCGATCTTGCCGTCGAACGTGACCGACACCGGGCCCTCACCCGTCGGACCGTTCTCGACGACGGTCGCGCAGTTCGCGGCCTTCGTCTGGCCACGCTTCAGCGCGATCTCCATCTGCTTGACCTGATCCTCGTTGAGCTTCGCCGGCTCGGCCGCGCCGGTCCACTTCGTGTCTTCGCCGGTGTCAGCGGCCGGCGCTTCTTCCTTCGGGCTGCTCTCCTCGGCCGCCTTCGCCGGCGGTTTTTCCCAGGTGGAGTCGTCGCCGGCTTGCTTCGGCTGAGCGCCGCCGCAGGCCACGAGCAGGATGGAGATCGAGAGCCCCAGGGTGAGATGCGAGGTCGAGGTGCGAAGAGCCACGGTCTTCTCCGGTCCCAAAGAGAGGATCGAGTTTGACCGGACCCTAGCAAGGTCTCGCGCTCTCCGCACAATGAAAGCCCACGTCTGCCCTCGTCGGATGCGCTCTCCCGACCCGGACGTTGTAGGAAGCTCCCATGCACCAAGGCAGCCGTCTCCGCCCCACGCTCGCCGGCCTCGCGCTCCTCGCCTTCACCGCCTCGGCGCGCTCGGAGGTCCCGACCCCCGCCGCGAGCCCGGCGCCGGCGCAGGCGGATCGGCCGAGCACCGAGGCCCCGGCGCGTCCTCGCGCGTCGATCGAGGCAGGGCCGATCCTGCAAGCGATCGACAAGCTCGCGGCGGACGTGAAGGGCTGGGGCGGGACCGCCGGGGTCGCGTTCGTCGACGTGGGAACGGGGGAGACGATCGCCGCGCGTGAGGGGCATGCGGCCTTCAATCCAGCCTCGAACGCGAAGCTCGTGACGGCCGCCGCCGCGCTGCGTCTGCTCGGGCCGGGGCATCGCTTCGTGACGGGCCTCTACGGCAAGCTCGACGGCGACCGCGTGCTGGAGCTCGTCCTGCGCGGGCAGGGGGATCCGTCGCTCGACGCCGGGAATCTCTGGCCGATGGTGCGCGAGCTCGTGACCGCGGGCGTGCGGCGCGTGGGCGCGATCGTCGTCGACCAGAGCTACTTCGACGATCGCTTCGTGCCGCCGGCGTTCGACGAGCAGCCGAATGAATGGGCGCCGTTCCGCGCGCCGGTCTCCGCGGTCGCGCTCGACGAGAACACGGTGACGCTCTCGGTGCGCGCGGCGGAGAAGGGCAAGGACGCGCAGGTGCGCGTCGATCCGCTCGGCTTCGTGGACGTCGTGGGGACGGTGCGAACGACGAAGAAGGGCGATCCGGAGAAGATCACGCTCGAGCTTTCGCCGAAGGGAGATCGCCTCGTCGCGCGCGTGGGTGGGCACCTGCCCGAGAATTCGCGCGTCGTGCGGGTCCGGCGGCGCCTCGACGATCCGCGTCTCGTGCCGGGTTATGCGCTGCGCACGGTCCTCGCGTCGGCGGGCATCGAGGTTGAAGGACCCGTGAAGCTCGGTGGCGCCAAAGAGAAGCGCCTGCTCGCGTCGCATCGATCCCGCCCGCTCGGCGAGCTGCTCGCGCTCCTCGGAAAGGACAGCGACAACTTCTACGCCGAGATGATCTTCAAGGCCGTCGGCGCCGAGAAGAAGGCCCGCCCCGGCACTGCGGAAGGCGCGGCGGAGGTCATCACCGGCTACCTCAAGGAGATCGGCGCGTTCGAGGAGGGGATGGTCGTGAAAAACGGCTCGGGTCTTTTCGACGCGAACCGCATCACGCCCCTCGGCACCACCTCGCTCCTCCGCGCCGCGTATCGCGATGTGACCATGGGCCCCGAATTCCTCGCGCACCTCGCGGTCGGCGGCGTCGACGGCACGCTGCGCGGACGCTTCAAGAACCTCGGCGATCGCGGCATCGTTCGCGCCAAGACCGGCACCTTGAACGCCGTCGCCGCGCTCTCGGGCTACGTGCTCGGTCCTCCGGGCCGCGCGCCGATCGCGTTCTCCATCTACGTGAACGGCATTCCCGACAAGGTCGGCCAGGCGCGTGGCTCGATCGACAAGGTCGTCGAGGCGGCCGCGCGTGCCCTCTGGAAGGACCGATAGCCCGAGAGCATCGCTTGCTCAGATCGCGCACGCCGTGCCCGTGCGTGTATGACAGAAATGTCATACCCCTCTGAACGTCGAAGGCCACGCCGGGGGTTTCTCCCGGGTGGCCTTCGGTCCTTCGATCCCGCGGGGTTGTGCCCCGCCGAACGTCAGTAGTAGTCGCGCATCTGCTTGCGGATCTTCACGAGCGCCTGCTCCTGGAGCTGGCGGATGCGCTCGCGCGACAGGTTGTACTTGTCACCGATCTCCTTGAGCGTGAGCTCGTCCTCGTCGTCGAGGCCGAAACGCCAGCGGATGATGCGCGACTCGATCGGCGTCAGCGTGGTGAGCAGCCGACGAACCTCGTCGCTCCACTTGCGATTCGCCAGGTGATCGAACGGCGAGAGCGCGTTCTCCTCCTGGAGGAAGTCGATGAACTTGCGCCCGTCCTCGTCGCCGACCGGGCGATCGAGGGAGAACGGGGTTTCCGCGTAGAAGTCCTTCACCTTGTCGAGCTTCTCGCGCGGGACGCCGGTCTCCTTCTCGAGCTCCTCGATCGTCGGCTCGTGGCCCGTGCGCGCGATGATCGCCTGGGTCGCGCGGGCGACGCGGTTGTACGTGTCGAGCATGTGCACCGGGATGCGAACCGCGCGGCCCTTGTCGGCGAGGGCGCGGCTGATCGCGTGCCGGATCCACCACGACGCGTACGTCGAGAAGCGGTAGCCGCGGTTGTGATCGAAGCGCTCGACCGCCTTCATGAGGCCGATGTTGCCCTCCTGAATGAGGTCGATCAGCGGGAGCCGGCCGCGGTTGTAGCGGCGCGCGATCGACACGACGAGACGGAGGTTCGCCTTGACGAACCGGTTTTTCGCGTCGTGCTGCGCCTGGAACGTCTTCTCGACCCGATCGAGGTAACGCTTGTACGACGGCGACATCGGGAGCGTCGGACGCGGCGGCCGGATCGGCGCGCCTTCCTCCGTGTCGGCGATCGTGTCCTCCTCGAAGTCCGGCTCGCGCACGAGATCACGCGCGATGCTGCTGGCGCGCGACATCCAGAGGCGGTCGGAGTCCGGCAGGCGGATCACCGTCGCAAGCTCGTTCGTGAGCTGGCTCCAAGCCTTCTCGTGCTCGGGCGCGAGCTTGTACTTCTGCTTCTTCGCGATCTTCACGAGCTTCTGCAGCTCTTCGATCTGCGGCGCCTTCACCTCGTCCTCGCCGGCCTTCGCCACGTCCTCGGCGAGCGCGTCGAGCACGAACTCGGCCGCGGGCAGGTACGAGAGCAATGCGACCCAGTGATCGATCTCCGTGCGCTCGACGGCACGCGCGGTATCGAGCTCCTCCTCCGGGCCCATGACCGGGTGCAGCGCCATGTCGCGGAAATACCGCGCGAGCATGGAGTCACCGCCGCCCTCCTCGATGTCCTTGAGCTCGCGGTCGGCGTTGGTCCGGGGAGAATCCGGCCGGCTGAGCGGCGTGAACTCGAGGTCGATGAACTCGGCCGTCGTCGGCTCCGGATCGTGCATCTCGGGCCGCGGGCGAATGGCGGCGGCCTCTTCCGCGGCCGCGCCTTCGTCATCCAGCATGCCGATGTCGATGTCCGACGCGGCGAGCGGCTCCTTGGCGAGCGGCGGGTTCGGCGTCTTACCGCGCGCGTCGTCGAGGAGGGCCTCGTCGTCGACCGGCGCCTGCGTTTGCTCGGGCTCCTGGCCCTTGGTGGGCCGGCGCTCGATCGTTCCGCTACGACGAACCGGGCGCGCGCTCGCGACGGCGGCGGTACCGCGACGACCGGGCGCGCTCCCACGCGCGGGCTTGGGGGCCGAGGCCGAGGCGGTGCGCGTCGTGGAGCCCGTCATCGCGGCCTTGGTGGAGGGGCGGTTGGCATCGGGGCGGCGGGCGGTCGACGTGCTCATCTTGCTCTTCGTTGCGGTGGAGGGTTTTTCGTTCACTTCTTCGGAATCACCCTTTCGAGAGTGGAAGCTCTCGGCGGGGTCAAGGAGGGATCGGTCCGGGCTCGTCGGGGTTTCGAAGCTCGCCATGGCTGGGCCCTTGTTCCCGCTGCCCGATAGGGGGCTGAACGGGGGATTGTGCGGTTTGATTCCGGTGGATCCTCTCCGAGAAGAAATCGGCTGGCTCGGGCCGCCGTTCACGGATGCAATGTTGGAGACTGGATCGCTCGTCTTCTCGAGTAATTCTGCAAATTTCATGCCGTCATCGGTGTATGTTCCCGAATTTCCCGCTCCCGGGTCGGGCCTATCGCCGGTCGGCATGCTAGGAGCATCCTCCGACGAGGCATGCAGGGAGGCCGGCTCCCCGACATGCGAGGCGGTGGGCGACGGGCTGCCTCGATGACGGTGTGCTCCCATGCTTACGCGCTCCGTTGTAGTCGATGATGCCGACTGAGAACACGTCCAGTCGGACATTCGTCTTGCGTGTCGTTCACGAGCTCCGCCGGGACCGGCGAAACTGTTGGATGTTTTCTGGGGCTACCCTGGTGCAGGCGATAGCCCATGGAATCTTGGCTTCGTGCGCTGGCCTTCTCGGCCAAGCGCTGATGGGTAGGCAACTTGCTTCCTTCAGCGCCCTTGTCGACCCCCACGACGCCCTGCATCATCCGATTTTTCTGGCTTCTATCGGTCTCGGGGCGTCCCTTGTAAAGACGGCAGCCAGCACCTTCTCCATCTACGGTCAGAAGAGGGCTGTCTTTCAGGTCGGAAACGCAATTCGGCGCACGATCACCGCCGGGATCGTGCTGCAAGGACAAGCGCCGAGCGCGGCCGCCGCCTCCCTCGCCGCGATCACCGTGCGAATCCGCGACGTCGAGCGTGGCGTCGATGAAGGCGTGCTCGCGGCCGCCCGTTCGATTGCACACCTCGTTCCGCTCGCCGTGGCGCTTCTCTGCCTGTCCTCGCGCCTCGCGATCGCCGCAATCCTGCTGCTCGCGCCGTTCGCGCTGATCCTGGCCTTCGCGCGGCGGTTCGTCCGGGTGCATCACGCGCGGTCGGCACGCCTCGCAGAGGGCCTGCATTCCGCTGTAGACGAGCTGGTACGGCACCTGGATCTATGGCGAACGTACGGAGCCGCGCGGCGGGTTCATACGGCGCTGGGAAAGGCCGGCGATGAGGCCGGTCGCGCCGCCGCACGGGCCGAAGCGACGAGGGGCGCGATTTCCGGTGCGAACGAGGTGCTCGCCGCAGCCGCGTTGCTGGGTCTCGTCGTCTGGATCGAGCGATCCCAGCCTTCGCTTGGGAATGGGTCGCTCGTCGCATTCGCGGCGGTGTTTTTTATGACGTATCGGCCGCTGCGCGATCTCGGGGATGCGCGGACGGCGATCGAGCGAGGCGCGGCGTCGCTCGAGGCGCTCGAAGCAAGCGTGCAGGTCGGAGGCGCTGAGGCGGCGCTCGAAGCGGCCGAGGCGGCAAGTGTGCAAGGGGCGCGCAGTCGGTTCCGGCTGGCGCAGCTGTCGGTCGAAGGGCTGCGTTTCGACGCGGGCGGCGTGAGCGGGCGGCCGGTGCGGTTCACGGCGGAGCCAGGGCGGATCGTGGCGATCGTGGGGCCAACAGGGAGCGGGAAGACGACGCTGCTCCGGGGGCTGCTCGGGCTCGTGCCCGCGACGGAAGGGGCCCTTCGTTATGATGGGGAGGAGCTGACGCGCGCCGGGGTCGGTCCAGACGAACGGCCGTTCGCGTGGGTGCCGCAAGAGGCGGCGATCGTGTCGGGGACGATCGAGGAGAACGTGGGGCTCGGCGCGAAGGATGCGCCCGCTGCGGAGATTCGGCGAGCGCTCGCGGAGGTGGGAGGGCTCGGGCTCGCCGAGGCGAGAGGGGGGGCGAGGATCGTCGCTGGGGGGCACGAGCTCTCGGGCGGGGAGAGGCAACTCGTGGCGATCGCGCGCGCGGTCGCGAGCCATCAGCCGGTGCTGCTTCTGGACGAGCCGACATCAGGGCTCGATGCCGAGGCCGAGGCGCGCGTGCTGGCAGCGCTCGCGGCGCAGCGGGGCACGCGGACGATCCTGATCGTGACGCATCGGCCGGGGCCGCTTTCGATCGCGGACGAGGTGATCTCGTTCGAGGGAGCGGCGGCCGTCTCGGCCACGACGCTCGCGGCTCAGAACTGAGACAAGAAGCGCGGATCGCTCTCGAAGTTCAGGCGGATGTTCGGGATGCCGTACCGGAGCATCGCCAGGCGATCGAGGCCCATGCCGAAGGCAAACCCGCTGTACCGCTCGGGATCCAGGCCCGAGTGACGGAAGACGTCGGGATGGATCATCCCGCAGCCGAGCACCTCGAGCCACCCCGTTTGCTTGCAGACTCGGCATCCGGCGTAGGTGCCGTCAGGCTTGCGGCAGAAGACGCAGCCGCAGTCGACCTCGGCGCCGGGCTCGACGAACGGGAAGTAGCTCGGCCGGAACCGCACCGGCAGGCCCGGGCCGTAAAGGCGCTCGATGAAGGCCGTGATGACGCCCTTGAGCTCCGCGAAGCTCACCTTCTCGTCGACGAGGAAGCCGTCGATCTGGTGGAACATCGGCGAGTGCGTGACGTCGTCGTCGCGGCGATACACCGAGCCCGCCATCACCACGGCGAGCGGCGGCTTGCGGAGCAAGAACTCACGCGGCTGAACCGTCGTCGTGTGCGTGCGCAGGAGCAAGCCCGGGCCGAGCCAGAAGCTGTCCTGCATGTCGGTCGCAGGGTGATCGGGCGGGAACGCGAGCTTCGTGAAGTTGTTCTCTTCGAGCTCGATCTCGGGCCCGGCCTCGGCAACGAAGCCGAGGTCGCGGAAGATCGCGAGCAGCTCGTCCCGAACCTGCGCGATGGGATGGAAATGGCCGCGGTCGAGCTCGAGGCGGCCCGGCAAGCTGAGGTCGTAGGGCAGTCCGCGCAGCTCCGCCTCGCGGGCGGCGCGCGCGATCGCCTTGAGCCGCGTCTCGAACGCGGCCTCGACCTCTTCCTTGAAGGTGTTGACGCGGCTGCCGACCGCGGCCTTCTGGTCGGCGGGGACGTGGCGCATCAGCGCGAGGACGGCCGTGAGCTCGCCCTTCTTGCCGAGGACGCGGGCGTGCTCGAGGCGGAGGGCCTGCTCGCTCGTCGCGGCCGCGAACGCGTCGCGGTAGCGCGTGCCGAGCGCAGCAAGGCCCTCGTCGATGGCCTTGATCGCCTGAGCGGGATCCGCGGCGCTCACGCCCCGACCTCCCGGCCTAGCGGCTTCCGCCCGCGAGCTTCACGACCGCGCCGAACGACGCCGGATCGTGGATGGCGAGCTCCGACAGGATCTTCCGATCGAGCGTGACGTTCGCCTTCTTGAGCGAGCTCATGAGGCGAGAGTACGTCGTGCCGTTCGTGCGGGCAGCGGCGTTGATGCGGACGATCCAGAGGCGCCTGAAATCCCGCTTCTTCAGCTTGCGGCTGATGTAGCCGTACTCCCACGCGTGGCGCAGGACCTCGACGGCTTGGCGGTAGCGGTTCTTCCTGCCAAGGAAATAACCCTCGGTCAGGTTCAGGACGCGGTTACGACGACGACGGGCTTTGAACCCACGCTTGACTCTCGGCATTGGGCGCTCCTCTCTTGCTCGGGATCAGCGGTAGGGGAGGAGGAGCTTCACACGCCCCTCCATCGCCGTGTCGACGGTGTCGTTCTTGCGGAGACGGCGCAGGCGCTTCTTGCTCTTCTCCTGCATGCAGTGATTCAAGCCGCCCTTGCTCCGGCGGATCTTGCCGGAGCCAGTGACGCGAAAGCGCTTCGCGGCGGCCCGGTTCGTCTTCATCTTGGGCATGATGCCTTCTCGCTCCCGTGAGGGGTGCGCTCTGCCTGGCCTCGCTCCGACCGTCGGAGCGCCGTTCGAAACCAAGGTAGATGCGGCGGGGCGAGCTTTATGGCGGACGGGTGCGGGGGTTGTCAAGGCCGCGAAGGTCCCCAAGAGCTAGCCTCCCGATCCATGCTCGTCCGCGCCACCTTCGAAGAGCCGTCCAGCGACGGAACCCCCGTCCGTACCACCGTGAGCTTCCATGCTGGACATTCGCTCCTGGAAGTCGCGCATTCGCGCGGAATCGCGATCAACGCGCCCTGCGGCGGTCGAGGTTCGTGCGGGAAATGCATCGTCCGTGTGCTCGCCGGGAACGCGCCGCCGACCGAGGAGGACCGGGCCGTCCTGAGCGAGGGCATGATCCGCGAGGGCCTGCGACTGTCGTGCCGGATCCGGCCGCGCACGCCCGTCACGGTGGAGGTGCAGAGCCGGTTCGATCTGCGCGCGGCGCCAAGCGTGACGAGACTCGCGGCCGGAGAGCTGCCGAAGATCGTGGATGCGGCGGTGGATCTCGGGTCGACGAGCGTGCAGCTCCGGACGATCGATCCAGCGACGCGCGAGGTGCTCGGCGAGGCGAGCGTGCTGAACCGGCAGGTGCGTCGTGGTCACGACGTGATGACGCGGCTGACGCACGCGCTGCAAGGAAAGCAGGCGCGCGAGGAGCTGACGGAGGACGCGCGCGAGACGCTGCGGCTGCTCGAAGGCGCGGCACGAGGGCGGATCTTCCCGGAAGACGGCGCGATCCGGAGATGGGTCGTCGCCGCGAACAGCGCGATGACGACGCTGCTCTGGGGCGAGGACGTGACGAGCCTGGCCGAAGCGCCGTACACGCCGCCGTTCTTCGACGAACGGACCGGGCCGGCCGCGGGCTTGGGTTTGTCCGGGGAGACGTTGACGACGTTCCCGCTGCTCGGATCGTTCGTCGGCGGTGACACGGCCGCGGCGGTGCTCGCGACCGAGCTCGATCGACCGGGTCCTCCGCGCATGCTGATCGACATCGGGACGAACACGGAGATCGTGCTCGCGCACGAGGGCTCGCTCTACGCGGCGTCGACGCCCGCGGGGCCGGCGTTCGAAGGAGGAAACATCTCGGTCGGGATGCGCGCGGAGCCAGGCGCGATCGTGCGGGTCGAGGTGCGCGACGACGGGGCCATTCGCGCGACGACGATCGGGACGGTGAAGGCAAAAGGGATCTGCGGGACGGGGCTGCTCGAGGTGCTGGGCGAGCTCGTGCGCGCGGGGCTCGTGGCGAAGGACGGCGCGATCGCGTCGGGCGCGGATCGGATCACGCTCGCGCGGGGCGTGGATCTCCTGCAGATGGACATTCGCGAGCTGCAGCTCGCGAAGGGCGCGTTGCGGGCGGCGACGAAGTTGCTCTGCATGACGGCGGGGATCCGGGACAAGGACCTCGCGCGCGTGGCGGTGGCAGGCGCGTTCGGGACGCACCTCCGGCACGACGTGGCGATCCGGCTCGGGATGCTGCCGGAGGTAGATCCGTCGGCGGTCGTCGCGGTGGGCAACGCGTCGCTCGAAGGCGCGACGGTGTTCGCGCGGGATCCGGAGGCGGCGCGGGCGAGGCTCGCGGATGTCCGGTCGCGGGTCCGGCACGTCGAGCTCGCGACCCGTGACGATTTCCAGGATGTCTTCGTGGCGAGCCTCGATTTCTGAGCGACCTTTCGCGCATTCATCGACGGTGCCGCGTTCCGGTGCTAACCCGCCCGCCCGATGCCGCGCCGTGACGATCTGAGAAAGATCCTGCTGATCGGCTCTGGTCCCATCATCATCGGGCAAGCGTGCGAGTTCGACTACTCGGGTACGCAGGGCGCGAAGGCGCTCGCGGCCGAGGGGTACGAGGTGATCCTCGTCAACTCGAACCCTGCGACGATCATGACGGACCCAGAGCTCGCGTACCGTACGTACGTGGAGCCGCTCGACGTGCCGACGTTGACGGCGATCCTCGAGCAAGAGCGGCCGGACGCGATCCTGCCGACGCTTGGAGGTCAAACGGCCTTGAACCTGGCGCTCGCGCTCGACGCGGCAGGCGTGCTCGCGCGGCTCGGGATCGAGCTCATCGGCGCGAGCCCCGCGGCGATCCGCAAGGCCGAGGATCGCGCGTTGTTCAAGGCGGCGATGGAGCGGATCGGGCTCACGTGTCCGCGGTCGGGCCACGTGAAGAGCGTGGAGGAGGCGCGCGCGCTGGCCGAGACGTCGGGGCCGTGGGGCGCGCCGCTCGGGTATCCGGTGATCGTGCGGCCGAGCTTCACGCTCGGGGGCTCGGGCGGCGGGATCGCGTTCCGGCCGGAGGAGCTCGATGCGAAGGTGCGCTGGGCGATCGAGCAGTCGCCGACGCACGAGACATTGATCGAGGAGAGCGTGCTCGGCTGGAAGGAGTTCGAGCTCGAAGTGATCCGCGACAAGGCGGACAACTTCATCGTCATCTGCTCGATCGAGAACATCGACCCGATGGGCGTGCACACGGGCGACTCGATCACGTGCGCGCCGTCGATGACGCTGACCGATCGCGAGTACCAGAGGCTCCGGAACGCGGCGCGCGCGGTGATGACGGAGATCGGGGTGGAGACGGGCGGCTCGAACGTCCAGTTCGCGGTGAACCCCGAGGACGGTCGGTTCGTGGTGATCGAGATGAACCCGCGCGTGTCGCGGTCGAGTGCGCTCGCCTCGAAAGCGACGGGGTATCCGATCGCGAAGATCGCGGCGAAGCTCGCGGTGGGCTACCGGCTCGACGAGCTGACGAACGACATCACGGGCACGAGCGCCGCGTTCGAACCGACGATCGATTACGTGGTCGTGAAGTGGCCGCGCTTCGCATTCGAAAAATTCCCCGGCGCGGATCGGCGGCTCGGGCCGCAGATGAAGAGCGTCGGCGAGGTGATGTCGATCGGGCGCACGTTCGCCGAGGCGCTGCAGAAGGCGGCGCGCTCGCTGGAGACCGGGCGAGATGGCCTGGAGTCACTGCTGGGGAAGGTCGACTACCGGCAGCTCGGCAGTGATCCGAACCAGGCGCGCGACATGTTGATGGACGCGCCGCGCGAGCCCTCGCTGCCCGTGGAGATGCCGCCGGCGAGCCACGAGGATCTGGTCACGGCGCTGGAGAAGATCGTGGGCGTGCCCGTCGCCGATCGCCTCTTCTACGTGGCGGACGCGGTGCGGCTCGGGATCCCGCTCGAGTCGCTGTACGAGGTGACGCGCATCGATCGCTGGTTCCTGTCGCAGATCGATCGGATCGTGCGGTTCGAGCGGACGCTCGCGGAGGTCGCGAAGGAGAAGGGCACGCTCGACGAGGGGACGCTGCGCGACGCGAAGCGGCTCGGGTTCTCGGATCGAGCGATCGCGCGGCTCATCGGGCGGACCGAGGACGAGGTGCGCGCGCTCCGGATGACGCTCGGCATGCGCGCGGTGTTCGGCCGCGTGGACACGTGCGCGGCGGAGTTCGTGGCGAAGACGCCGTACCTCTACTCGACGTACGAGCGCGAGAGCGAGGCCGCACCGAGCGGGCGGCGCAAGGTGATCATCCTGGGCGGCGGGCCGAACCGGATCGGGCAAGGGATCGAGTTCGACTACTGCTGCGTGCACGCAGCCTTCGCGCTCAGGGACCTCGGGTTCGAGACCATCATGGTCAACTGCAACCCGGAGACGGTCTCGACTGACTACGACACGTCCGATCGGCTCTACTTCGAGCCGCTCACGTTCGAGGACGTGCTCTCGATCTGCGACGAGGAGCGCAAGGACGGCGAGCTCGTCGGCGTCGTGGTGCAGTACGGCGGGCAGACGCCGCTGAAGCTCTCGGTGCCGCTCGCGCGCGCCGGTGTTCCGATCCTCGGCACGCCCGCGGATGCGATCGATCGCGCCGAGGATCGCGGTCGCTTCGACGCGCTGCTCACGAAGCTCGGGCTCAAGCGTCCGCGCGCAGCCGTGGCGTCGAGCGTCGAGGAGGCGATCGAGGCGGCGGGATCGATCGGCTACCCCGTGCTCGTGCGGCCTTCGTACGTGCTCGGCGGTCGGGCGATGATGATCTGCCACGAGGAGAAGGAGCTCGAGGCGTACACGCACGCGGCGGTCGAGGCTGCACGCGAGGCCGGCACGCACACGATCCTCGTGGACGAGTTCCTGAAGGACGCGATCGAGGTAGACGTCGACGCGCTCGGCGACGGTCGCGAGGTCGTGATCGGCGGCGTGATGCAGCACATCGAGGAAGCCGGGATCCACTCGGGTGACTCGTCGTGCGTGCTTCCGCCGCATTCGCTGCCGCTGGAGGTCGTGGCGTCGATCGAGGAGCAGACGCGGCAGCTCGCGCTGGAGCTCGGCGTGATCGGCCTCATGAACGTGCAGTTCGCGGTGAAGGGCGGGACGATCTACGTGCTCGAGGTCAACCCGCGCGCGTCGCGCACCGTGCCCTTCGTGTCGAAGGCGACGGGCCGACCGCTCGCGAAGATCGCGGCGCAGGTGATGGCGGGCAAGACGCTCGCGGAGCTCGGGATCACGGACGGCGTGATGCCGCAACACGTGGCCGTGAAGGAGTCCGTCTTCCCGTTCGCGAAGTTCCCGGGCGTCGACACGCAGCTCGGGCCGGAGATGCGCTCGACGGGCGAGGTGATGGGCATCGCGCCGACGTTCGCGCATGCGTTCGGCAAGGCGCTGCGGGCTTCGGGGATGCAGCTCCCGAAGACGGGGTGCGCGTTCATCTCGGTGAAGAACGACGACAAACCCGCGGCGTGCGTCATCGCGCGGCGGCTGCGCGCGCTCGGCTTCACGATCCTCGCGACGAGCGGGACGGCGCAAGCGCTCGCCCGCGCGCGGATCCCCGCGACGCCCATCAACAAGGTGAACGAGGGCTCGCCGCACGTCGTCGACGCGATCAAGGCAGGGCAGGTCTCGCTCGTCGTGAACACGACGGTCGGCGCGCGGTCGATCCGCGACAGCTACCCGATCCGGCGGAATGCTTTGCTCGCCAACGTTCCGTACTTCACGACGATGGCGGCCGCGATGGCCGCGGTCGACGTCCTCGAGGCGAGCGCGCACGACGCGCGTGCCGCGTATCGGGTCCGTTCGCTCCAGGAGTGGAACCCGTCTACGTGAGAGGCTGCGAGGGCCGCCGGCGTTCGATGCGCCGGCGGTCTACGTGTCCTTCGACTCGTTCGTGTCGTTCTTGCTCGCGTCGTTCGCGTCGCGATCGTCGTCATCCGACGATTCACGACGCTCACGTGGCGTGAGCGCCGCGGTGAGGGCCACCGCGAGCGCGCCGACGACGACGCTCCCGTAAAAGAGAATGTCGATGGCGCTGCCCGCGGACGAGCAGTTCGCACCCGGGCCGAGGCGCACCGCGAGCACGCCTTCGGGCAGCTCGGGCGGCCCCTCCGGCGTGCTCGCGCGTTCGGTCACTTGCCCACCACGATGCGCTGGCCGAAGGCCCGATCGACGGCCTCGCAGAACGAGCGAAACGCCTCGTACTCGGCCGACGTGATGCGCGCCTTCTTGAACGACAGGCCCGTCCGCACCGTGACCTTGCCCGGCGCTTGTTCGACCGTGACGTGGAACGCGCCGAACGGCGTGTCGAGCTTCTGCGCCGTGGGCGCCGCGCGCACCTTCATGCCCGCGGGCACCTTGATGACCCACTCCTCTTCACGGCTCGTGAGCGCCGAGAGCGTGACGTCGAGCGTGCGCTTCGACGACGGCGCGAGCTCGGCGACGAGGCGCGGCGTGATGCTGGCGGGCACGCTGAGCGCGTCGCCTTCGCGCCGCGCGAAGCTCGTGGCCTTGCCGCGGGTACGGATCTTCACGGCCTGCTCGACGTCGTCGAGGTCGCCCGTCTCCACGCCCGCGCGGCCCTTTTCGAGCTCGATCGGTCCGAAGTCCGAGGCGAGGTCCTGCGACGCGCGTTCGTGGCGCGTGCCCTCGGCGAGGTAGCGACGGCGCCAGTCGGGCGCGTACGCGCCGGCCACCTGCATGTCCGACACGAGCTGCGCCGAGCCACCGTCCGCGAGCGTCACCTCGACGTGGCGGCGCGTGAGCGACTGCTCCGGCGGCGGCTGCGGCAGCCGCACGAGCTTGGGTTTGCCCTCGTTTACGAGCAGGCCGATCGCCGCACGGTCCATCACGGGCAGCTCCATCGAGCCCGTGTGCTCGGCCGTGCCGTCGAGGTAGAGGTCCATCGAGGGCACGTAGACGATCGCGTGATCGAACGGCGCGAGGCTCGCGGGCTCGGGCGCGATGTCGCCGCGCATGCGCGTGCGGAGCAGGACGATCGTCGAGTTGATGCCGAGCTCGCGCAGCATCGTGACGATCAGGGTCGCCTTGTCCTTGCAGTCGCCCCAGCCGCGCGCGAGCGTCTGCGCGGCGCGGCGCGGCCGGATGCCCTCGATGCCGAACTCGAGCGCGACGTAACGTGTCTGCGTGGCGAACTTGTAGATCGCCTTCACCTTCGCGGCGTCGTCGGTCAGGCCCTTCGTGAGCTCGCGGGCGCGCTTGCGCACCTCGTCGTCGACGTCGAACTGCTCGCGCGCGAGGCCCCAGTACCACGCGCCCACCGCGTCCCACGTGTCGAACGTGGAGACGTGCACGGTGCCGAGCACCTCGGACCACGGCGGCATGTTGGGCTCGGGCGCGAGCGCCGGGACGTTCGTCCCCGTGAAGCGGTAGATGCGCTTGTCGCCCTCCTCCTTCACGTCTTCGACGAGCCCGGGGAGACGGTCGGTGCGGATGAAGAAGCGGCGCGACTTCGGCGTGATGAGGACGTACTCGCTGCTCGCGATGGGCTTGTCGTTCTGGAGGTACTGGACCTCGCCGAAGTAGTCGCTCTTCTCGTTGCGCGGCGCGACGTCCTCCACGCGGTAGCGCAGCTCGACGACGTCGCCCGCGTTGAGGCGCGGGAAGAGGACGACGAACGCGCGCTGCGACGTGTACATCGAGATCGCGGGGTTGTCCGCGGCGCCCTCGCCGCTCTCGATCGCCTCGTCGATCTTCCCGTTCGCGCGATAGACGCGGGCGGCGCGCAGATCGACGGTCTGGCGATCGGCCTCGTAGGCGAAGTCGTACTGGCGCGCCGACGCGGCGCTCTCGTCGGTGAGCGGCTGGAAGACGACCTGGTGGAAGCGGCTCGCGAGGCCGTTCGGGTAGACCGTCGTCACCGTGAGGTTGCGCATGAAGCGCATCGGGTAGCCCTGCGCGGGCTCCTTGCGCATCGGCAAAAACTTCTCGGGCGCCCACGCGTACGCCTCGTCCGCGCGCGGCGCCTTCGGCTCGATGTGCTCGACGTACTCGCGCACCTCCTTCGCTTGCGGGACGATCGTGAGGATCTGCCGCAATAGGTCGAGCTGCTTGTCGCGATCGCCTTCCTCTCCGTAGAGGTCGGAGAGCGCGCGCAGCGTCTGCACGTCTTCGGGCGCCATCGCCAGCGCTTGCTGGTAGGTCGCGAGCGCGCGGTCCTTTTGCCCGAGCGCGCGGTACGTGCGCGCCGCGAGCCCACGCGCCCACGCCGAGCCCGCGTCGACGCCGAGGAAACGATTGAGCCATCGCTCCGCGCCCGCGGCGTCGCGACGCGCCACCGCGAGCTCCACCTTCTGGCTCAGGAAGTCGGCGTCGTCGAAGCGCAGCGCGGCGTAACGCGCCTCGACCTCCTCGGCCTCGGTGTCGCGACCGAGCGAACGAAGTTGCGCGGCGAGTGCAGAGAGGAGCGAGACGCAGCGCGGGTTCTTCTGCACCGCCTTCTCCAGCATGCCGAGCGCCGTGCGCTTGAGGCCCGCTTCGACGGAGAGCTCGACCAGGCCGAGCGTGCCGCCGAGGTTGTCCGGGTCGAGCGCGAGGATGCGCTCGTAGATCGGCACCGCGTCGCGCCAATTCGCTCCCGTGCGCGCGAGGTGCGCCTCGGAGAGCAAGACGTCGAGCTTCTCGTCGTTCGTCTTCGCGAGCGCGCTCGCGCGTTCGACCCACGCGCGCCGCTGGTTTCGATCTTCCGCGAGCTCGCCTGCGAGCAAGAGCCTCTGCACGGTCGGCTCGGCCTCGGCGGCGCGGCGCGCGAGGTCGCGCGCCTTGTGCTCGGCCTTCGGATCACCGCCGGTGATCGCGAGGTAGCGCGCGTACTGCTCCAGCGCGGCGGGCGCAGGGCTCTTGCCGGACGTGAGCGTCTCGAACGCCTGCACGGGCCCGACCACGCGCCCTTGCTCCTTCGGCTCCTTTTTCTTTGCGCGCTCCTTCATCGCGGCGGCGGCCTCGGTGCTCGCTTCGAGGTCCGCGCGCACCTCGACGTCGAGGTCGGGCTTGCCGGTCTCGTCGCCGATGCGCAGCGCGAACTTCGGCGCGTCCTCGTCGCCGCAGACCTTCACCGTGACGCGGCTGAACGTCGGGCGCAGCGTCACGGTCGTCGCGAGCCGATCGATGTCGAGCTCGCGATACGCCGCGTCCTCGAGGATCTTCTCGCCGTCGTAGTAGACCTTGAACGCGCCCGCGGAGCCCATCCACAAGGTCGCCTTGCGTGCCTTCGTGCCGGGGCGCGCGCGGATGAACGTCGTCGCGTAGCCGCACACCGACTCGCGCGGGCGGAGGATGTCGCCGAAGTCGAACCATCCGTACGACGACGTCGTCGGCGGCACGCGCCAGCGAACGGCGCGCTCCTTTCCTTCGTAGGCGCGGCCTGCGGGGATCGCCTCGGTCAGCTCCGCCTCGGGCTGGTAGTCGATCGCGAAGCCCGTCTTGTTGTCGTTGTCGAACGGGCCCACGGTCATGTAGCGGCCGACGAACCCGAGCTTTTCGATCCGCGCGAGCGCGCCTTCGAGATCGCCGCGGCGCCGCCTCGCGTACGCGCCGAGCAGCTCCGCGTAGACACGCACGGGCGCGGGCAGCGCCTTGTTCTCCGTCGCCGCGACGATCGCCTCCTCGACGTGCGTCGGGTCCGCGCGATCCCAGGTGCGCCAGAGATCCCGCAGCGCCGTGTAGGCCTCGGGCCCCTTCGCGGAGGCGATCGAGGTGCTCGCATCGAGCACCTCGGTGTGGATCGTCCCGCCCTCTGCGCTCGCCGGGTACGTCGGGGCGATCGCGCAGCAGGCGAAAGTCAACGCGAGGGCGAGCCGTGCCTTCGCGCGGGGCGCGCGATCCAGGTGAGCACCACGTAAACGAGCCATCGACGGGCTATCCCGTGCGATGACCGGCTGGTCAAGGGGATGACAACGGGCCGTCCAGCGAGCTTCCCGACCGTGCGGGCGCGGGGGGATCCGGCCGTCGTGTCGCTGGCGTTTTCACTGCGTTTTTGTGAGCTTTTGTGGGAAACGCACGAGCTGCGTGGGGTAGGGTGGTCATCCGCCTTACCACGCTTCTCGATCATCGGGGAGGTTCATGGTGCGGGGGCGCCTTGGGTTTGGCGCTCGTGGAGGGGTCGGGCAGGAATCTGCGCGTTCGTTCCGAAAGGCCACCTTGCTCCGCGGCGCCTGCTTCGGATAGAACCATCGCTGCACGCGTCGACTGTGCGCCCGTGCGAAGAGCTCGAGCGGGTGTGCGAGGGTGGCTCTCCCGCGCCGTCATTCGGGGACGGGGCCCTCCGGCGGATCCGGCGGAAACGAAGGCACTCTAGGCAACGAGACGAAGACCCCATCGCGGAAGCGCTGGCGGAGGAACGATGGTCAATCCTCAGATGGTGATGTACGAGGAGGAGTTCAATCAGATCCAGAATGTGGTGGATCGCCTCGTCAAGGACGCCAATGCGAAGGTCGTTTTCATCGTTGACAAGAACGGGCAGCTGATCGCTGCGAGCGGCGACGTGGACAATCTCGACACCACGTCGCTCGCGTCGCTGACGGCCGGCAACATCGCGGCCACCGGCGGGATGGCGAAGCTCCTCAAGGAGAACGAGTTCGCGACTCAGTTCCACGAGGGCGAGAAGGCGAACATCCACATCCAGCTCGTCGGTAACCGCGTCATCCTCGTGGTGATCTTCGACTCCAAGTCCAGCCTCGGCCTCGTGCGTTTGCGCGTTCGCCGGGCGAGCGAGGAGCTGAACAACATCTTCGAGGCGCTCTTGAAGAAGGTCGCGGATCCCGGCGCCGACTCTCCGTTCGCCGAGATCACCGACGAAGACATCGACAACCTCTTCAACGACTAGGAGCGCGCGCGATGAGCTTCATCAACTACATGGCGCGCGAGATCAACTGCAAGATCGTCTATTACGGCCCGGGTTTGTGCGGGAAGACGACGAACTTGCAGTACATCTACGAGCGCACGAACCCCGATGCGAAGGGGAAGATGATCTCGCTGGCGACCGAAACGGATCGCACGCTCTTCTTCGACTTCTTGCCGCTCGCGCTCGGCGAAATTCGCGGCTTCAAGACCCGGTTCCACCTCTACACGGTGCCCGGTCAGGTCTTCTACGACGCGAGCCGCAAGCTCATCTTGAAGGGCGTCGACGGCGTCGTCTTCGTGGCCGACTCGCAGGTCGACCGCATGGAGGCGAACGAGGAGTCCGTCGAGAACCTCAAGACGAACCTCGAGGAGCAGGGCTACAAGCTCGAGAAGATCCCGTACGTCATCCAGTACAACAAGCGCGACCTGCCCGAGGTCGCGAGCGTCGAAGAGCTTCGCGAGAAGCTCAACCCGATGAACGTCCCCGACTTCGAGGGCGTCGCCCGAACCGGCGTCGGCGTGTTCGACACGCTGAAGGCGGTCGCGAAGCTCGTGCTCACCGAGCTCCGTAAAGGCGGCCCCTAAACCGTCGTCTCAGGACATCACACAACGCCTCGGCTTCTCGCATGCGCGAGGGGCCGGGGCGTTCGTGTTCCATGACGACAAAATGCCGAACGGCCGAAGGTCTCTCGTGGAGACATCTTCGGCCGTTGGCTTTTCGGGCGAGAGCCCCGGGCTTACCCGCGCTGGTAGATCCGGTTGCGGCGACCCTTGTTCTTCGCCTTCAACTTCGCGCGGTGGCGCTTCGACTTGCTGCGGTTGGTCTTCCGAGGACCCTTCGAGAGCATCAGGAACATGAGCCGACTTCCTCGTCTTGTGCGGCGCGATGGACGGCCGCTCCTGTAGGGAGGGCGGGAAGGTAGGCCATGTCGGCTCGAAGTTCAAACGAGATCGCGAAGTTTTCATGCACGGTCGAGGTCGTCTGCGGAAGACGGCCTTCGCGGTAGACTCGACGTCGATGCGGAGAGCGCCCACGCCGTCACGTCCCCGAAGGGCTCTGCCCAGGGCGATCACGTGGGTGCGTCTCGGCCTCGGCGGCGTCGTGGCGCTCGTGACGGCCTCGTGCGGCGCGAGCATCAACGCCGTCTACGAGGGCGACGTGCGGTTCGAGCACTGCATGGCGCTCGACATGGAGAAGCACGTCAAGCCCACGATCCGGAAGGCGTGCTGGGAAGAGTGGACGAAGTTCTACACGTTCGGTCAGACGCGTGATCGCGTGGAGTACGCGAAGCTGCGCATGAAGCAGCTCAGCGGCGCGAGCGACTTCGAAGAGTCGGACCTCGGCACGGAGGAGCCGCGCGTGGCCTCCGCGGTGCCAGAGCCGACGAGCGCGCTCGCGCCGCCGCCGATGATGCTCGCGGTGGACGCAGGCGCCTCGGGGCCCGGCGCGGACGCGTCCGCGGATGGCGCGGTGGATGCGTCGACGGCGCCGCCCGGATCGGCGTGCGCGGCATCGTGTGAAGCGACGTGGAACGAGTGCAAGGCGGCCTGCACGACGGCGACGTGCGAGCGCGGATGCACGGGGCAGTACAAGCGCTGCATGCGCAAGTGCTACTGAGCACGGGCGCGCCTCGGCAAAAAGACCCGGAATCTTGACGTTTTGCTCGGCGTATGGGTATCGGCAAACGAGATGACGTCGCTACCCGCATACGAGGACGGGGTGGCTCCCCATGAGGGGGGGCGGGGTGCAATTCGGGTGTTGAAGCCGCGCAGGGCCGCACCCGCGGACGCCGTGAGGCCGACGCGCGCCGAGGTGAACCTCGCGCACTTGCGGCACAACTACCGCGTCCTCGAGAAGATGCTCGGCGACGGCCAGACGAAGCCGGCGATCTGGGGCGTGCTCAAGGCCGACGCATACGGGCACGGCTCGGCGGCGGTGGCACGTACGCTCGAACGAGCCGGGATGCCGGGCCTTTGCGTGGCGCTGCTCGAAGAGGCGATCGAGCTACGGGACGCGGGGATCCGCGTGCCGATCCTGGTGATGGGCGGCTACTACGGGCCGCGGCGCGAGGGCCTGGAAGAGATCCTCGCGCGAGACCTCGTGCCGGTCGTGTACGACGCCGGGCAGATCGAGCGCATCGCGACGCTCGCGCGCTACGAGGCCGAAGGACGGCCGGTGCGCGTGCACCTGAAGGTGGACACGGGCATGGGCCGGCTCGGCGTGACGATGTCGGAGCTCGACGACGTGCTCGACGCGTTCGACGGTCGGCCGGAGGTGCAGCTCGACGGGCTGATGACGCACCTCGCCTGCGCGGACGGTGACGATCTCGAGCCGACGCAGGAGCAGCTCGCGCGGTTCGCGGAGGCGCGAGCACGCGTGCGAGCGCGTGGGTTCACGCCGCGGGTCGTGCATGCGGCGAACAGCGCGGGCGCGATGCGGCTCTCGGAGGCGCGTTTCGACGCGGTGCGGCCGGGGATCGCGCTCTTCGGAGTGCAGCCGATGCGTGGGCTCGCGCCGGAGCTGAAGACCGTGATCCGGGTGCGGACGGAGATCGTCGCGTTGCGGACGGTCGAGGCGGGTCAGTCGATCGGCTACGGGTACACGTGGCGAGCGCCGCGGCAGAGCGTGATCGCGACCGTGCCGATGGGGTACGCGGATGGCCTCGATCGGAAGCTTTCGAACCGCGGCCACGCGCTCGTGCGCGGGCGGCGCGTGCCGATGGTCGGGACGATGTCGATGGATCTGACGATGCTCGACGTGACGGAGATCCCGGGCGCGCGCATCGGCGACGAGGCGGTGCTCCTCGGACAGCAAGAGGGCGCGCTTGGGCGCGACGTCATCACGGCGGAGGAGATCGCCGAGACGACGGGCACGATCCCGTGGGAGGTGCTGACGAGCATCTCGCGGCGTGTTCCGCGGTTCTATCGCGAGCCCTGACGGTCGAGAGCGCGTGGCCCGGTCCTGCTAGGATCGGGTGTGATGGACCATCACGCGCTTCGTTCGGCTCGGGGGATCGTGGCCTCGTTCGTGCTCCTGGGTGCGTGTGGAATCGCGTCGACGCTCGGGGGGTGTGGGTCCGCGAGTGATGATCGCCTCCCGCCGCGTCCGCCGCTGCCCGTGCCCGATGCGGGCGGCGAAGGCGGCTTCGATGGAGGCGGTGGAGGCGGACCGCCGGCGCCCGACGCGGGCGGGTACTGCGGCAACGAGGTGCACCAGGCGATCGTCGATGCGCCGAACCTCTACTTCGTGCTCGATGCTTCGGGGAGCATGAACGCGCCCGCGCCCGGGGGGACGCGGTACGACGCGGTGCGGGTCGCGGTCGTGGATCTCGTGCGCAAGCTCGGGCCGCTCGTGAAGGTGGGCGCGGCGATCCTGCCGGCGCACGGTTCGAATCAGGATCAATGCGCGCCGGGCAAGCAGGTCTTTCCGGTCACGCAGGGCGATCCGATCACGGGCGAGGACGGGCCCACGACCACGGGGATCCGCGCGACGACGGCGACGAACCCGGTCGGAGGGACGCCGATCTCGCCGACGCTCGAAGCACTCACGCCGACGCTGCTCGCGCTCGAAGGCAAGACGTACGTCATCCTCGCGACGGACGGCGGTCCGAACTGCAACGAATCGGCCGCGTGTGGGAGCGAGGATTGCCAGCCGAACATGGAGGGCGACGAGGCATGTCTGTCCACGGGGACGAACTGCTGCGAGCCCGAACAACTTTGGGGTCCAACGTTCTGCGTGGACGAGCCCGCGTCGGTGGCTGCGATCGAGACGCTTCGTGCCGGAGGGCTCGAGGTGTTCGTCGTCGGGATCCCGGGCAGCGAGGCGTACGCGGGCGTGCTCGACGCGATGGCGATCGCGGGCGGATCGCCGAAGGACATAGCGCCGTTCTACTACCCGGTGAGCGAGCTCGGGTCGCTCGGCGGCGTGCTCGCGGAGATCGCGGCGGTCGCGGTGACGTGCGAGTTCGCGATCGTGGATCCGCCGAGCGAGGAGGGCATGACGAACGTGTACCTGGACGACGAGGTCTTGCCGTACAACGATCTCGACGGCTGGATCTGGATGCCGCCGTATATCGTGCGGCTGCTCGGCAAGGCTTGCGAGCGGCTGCAGGGTGGGCAGGTGAAGCAGGTGCAAATCGTGAGCGGTTGCCCGACGGAAATGCCGAAGTGAGCGAGCGTCTGCAGGTGTCGGTAGCGCGCGTCGAGCGCGGGGTCGAAGACGCGGAGGAGCTCGCGGCGATCGCGCACGCGGCGTTCTCGGGACCGTCGTTCTCGCCGGTGGACGAGCTCGAACGGCCCTGGGCGCGCGTGTGGGTCGCGCGGGGCGGCGTGCCGGGAGAGGCGCCGCGCGCGCTCGGGTTTCTCGTCGCGTGGCACGTCGTCGACGAGCTTCACGTGCTCAACGTGGCGACGGCGCCGGAGGTCCGTCGGCGTGGGATCGGCGCGGTGCTCGTGGAGACGGCGCTCGCGTTCGCAGCCGAGAATGGCGTGCGGCTCGTGCTGCTCGAGGTGCGACGCTCGAACGAGCCTGCGATCCGGCTCTACGAGAAGTTCGGCTTCGTCGTGTCGGGGGTGCGGGAGAGGTACTACGCGGACAACGACGAGGACGCGCTGGAGATGCAGCGCGTCCTCGCGTAGAGCAGCGATTCAATCGCTGCTCTGCGAGGTCGCGCAGCGAGTTCGCCTCGCGTCCCCCTCGGGACAAGAGGCTAGCGACGGAACGGGTTGGGGAACCGCTCCTTGGGCTTGTCGACGTAGTTGCCGCCGCCGACGGCCGCGATGCGCGTGCCCGAGATGCGGAGCGGGTTCAGGAGCAGCGGCCGGAGCAGCGCTTTGGCCTTCTCGTCGAGCGGCTGCAGGAACGCCTCGACCTTCTTCGCCGCGTCCGAGAGCTGCTCGCTCAGGTTGATCATGTCGTTCGACGTGGGCGGCGCTGGGATGTCCTGCATGACCCGCCGCAGCTCCGTGAGGCTGTCGAGGTACTTCTGCAGCGGCGTGTCCGTGATCGGCTGACCCGGGCGCGTGTTCTCGGGCGGAACGCCGAACGAGATGAGGCCGGAGAACGAGGGCGGCACGGTGCTCGGACGCTCGCCCATCTTCGTCACGTCGACGTTCGTGGTGATGCGCAGGCCGCCGGTCTTCTGCGAGAACTGCTGCTGGAGCTTCGTGTTGAACATCTTGTTCAACTCGTCCTTGTTCACGCTCGGACCGTCGCCCTTCTTGTACTTCTTCCACTGCGTGTGGTCCTCGACCGCGCGCAGGATCTGCAGGTACGGGTAGGGCGTGTTGAGCAGGATGTTGTAGAGATCGAGCGCCTCTTTCACGGTCGACGGCGGGGCGATCGTGATGTCGGCGAGGAAGTCGCTCCACTGCTCGATGTAGCGCTGGTCGTAGTCCTCGGAGAGGCGCTTCAGGTTCGTCGGGATCTTGTCGAGCGCCTCGTCGGGCCCGAGCGGCGCCACCCATTGCTCGCTGAGCAGGAGCGCCTCCGCGTTCGCGACGTTGAGGACCACGATGTAGTGGCCCTTGTCCGTGTAGGGACCCTCGACCTCCTTGTAGCGTTTGTCCTTCTGGTACCGCGCGCTCTGGATGTACTTCGTCGCGTTCGGACGATCGACGAAGAGGTCGGCAAGGCTGAGCGGCGGGTACTTGCGGTTCTCTTTGCGATCGTCGCCGGCCTCGTCGTACCGCTCGTCGTTCAGGCTGTTGACGAAGAGCTCGTAGTAACGGTCCTGGACCGGGACGGACTGGAGCGTCTTGCGAACGCTGTCGACGAGGTCCTTGTCCGCGGGCAGCGGCAAGACCTTCTTCTCTTTGACGAGCTCCAGGTAGTACCGCACGTGCTTCGCGAGCCGCTCTTTGAGCTCGTACTCCGGCATCGTGCTGTTCGTGGCCTTCAGGATCTCGGCCCAGAGGCCCGTGAGGCGGCCCGTCTCCCAGTCGACGTCGAGGTTCGCGACGTCGCTCATCATGAGGTACGTCTTCAGGTCCGTGCGCTCGCGCAGGTACTGTTTGCCCTTCGCGGCCTTGAGGCGCGCTTCGAGCTTCGTCTTGCAGGGCAGCACGAAGCCGGTCTGCAGGAGCGCGACGTACGCGGTGACCGTGGGGCGGTAGATCTCCTCGCCGCGGTACATGCCCCAGCCGTAGCCGAGGGGCAGGTTGGCGCGGAAGTCGTCGAGCTCTTTCAGGCGATTGAAGACGGGGTCGAGCTGCTCGAGCTTCGGGCCTGGTTCGCCCTCGCCCCAGTTGATCTTCATCGCGTTCTCCACGCGCTCCTGCGTGGTGAACATGAGCTCGCGGTTCGCGGCGAAGGAGCGGATGCTTGGGATCGAGAGGATCAATCCGAGCGTGAAGGCGGCGGCGCTGACCGCGATGCGCATGATCTTCTGCCGCTTGATCTCGGCCGCGCTGCGCGAGGCGACGTCGCCGTCGGGGAAGACGACGTTCATGAAGACGTCGTGCAGGAAGTAGCTCTTCGACTCGGTGACCTGCTGCGCCGCGGTCTCCGGCGGGCGGATGCCCATCGCGTGGCCCATGCGCGCGAGCACGCGATCGAGCGGGCGTCCTTCCTGCGTGCCGCTCGTGAAGTAGAAGCCGCGCAGGAGCGGCGTGCCCTGGAAGGCGTTCACCGCGAAGATCGTCTGCACGAGCTCGGTGAGGTTGCGCTTGATGCCCGCGAACTCGAGCGGGAACTGGTAGATGCGCTCGCGGGCCTCGCGGTTTCGCTCCTGCGCAAGGCGCTTCAGCGAGCGGGCGTGGATCTTCTGGACGAGCGTGTCGAACTCGCGCTCGAAGACCTGCTGCGGGTTCGACTTGTTCTCGGCGAGCTTGATCGTGGCGCCCCAGGCCTGCGCGCGATCACTCTTGCGGATGTCGCCGAAGAACTCGATGAAGCCGGCGATGAGGTCGCACTTCGTGAAGAGCACGTAGACGGGCACGACCATCTGGAGCTGGGTCATGACCTCGTCGATACGGGCGCGTAGCTTCTTGCCGGTCGACTCGATCTGCTGCTCGGAGGCGTCGATGAGCTCCGCGATGTTGATGGCCACGAGCACGCCGTTGATCGGCTTGCGACTGCGGTACTTCTTCAGCATCTGGAGGAACGAGATCCACTCGTCGTGGTCGTCGCCCTCCGTCGTGTAGCGACCCGCGGTGTCGAGCAGGATCGCCTCGTTCGTGAACCACCAGTCGCAGTTACGGGTGCCGCCGACGCCGCGCACGCCGCCGCCACGCGGATCGGCGAAGGGGAAGACGAGGCCGGAGTGCTTCAGCGCGGTCGTCTTGCCGGCGCCCGGAGGGCCGATGATCACGTACCAGGGCAGCGAGTAGAGCGCGGCCGCTCCGCCCTTCTTGTTTTTGCCGAGCTTCGAGGTCTTGAGGGCGTTGATGCCGCCCTGGACCTGCTTCTGGAGCTCCTGGATCTCGGCGCGACGCTCGGGCCGCGCGTTGAGCGCCTGCTGCGCGCCTTGCTGCGCGATGGCGCGCTCGAGCGCGGAGGCGGCGCGGCTTGCCCGGATCCGGTTCCAGAGGAGCCGCACGATCGAGGCGAGCACGATGAGCACCGTGCCGACGATCGGGAGCCAGAGCGGCAGCTTGAGGATGTACCAGAGCGCCCAGACGATAAGCGCGAGGAGCGCAGAAAGAACCCACCACACGGTGAAGCGACATTATCACGAGGCGCCTCCCTCGCTCCGCATCCTTCGGATCGAGCCCGCCGCGCCGCGTCGCCTGTGGTTTTCGAGAGCAAGACGCGTGTTCAGGAGTAGTCGTCGGGCTCGAGGTGCGCGTCGGCTTCCATGCCCGCGGCCATGCGGCAGGCGCGGAGGGCCTCGACGATGATCTCGACGACTTCCAGGTGCGTCGACGGGGCGTGGTACTCCGCGTCGGAGACGGGCGGGAGCAAGGCGAGGCGCTCGGCGACGGCCGCTCGGTCGTCCTCGTCGAGCTCGAGAAGCGCAGGGCCGAGGTCATCCGTGGGATCCGGGACGACCGCTTCCTCGGGCGCCTTCTCGCTCTCCGCAGCGGCCTCCGTGCCCTCGTTTTCGTCTTCGTCGTCCTCGTCGTCCTCCTCGTCCTTGCGCTCGCGGATCGGAGACGTGTCGCGTGGGGGCGTGGGGGGTAGATCGAGCGCGCGCGTGGCGAGCTCGATCGGGCGGAGGATCAGATAGACGGGCTCGAGCTCGACGCGCCACGAGCGAGGATCGTGCTCGTCTTCGAGGCGCCAGAAGCCTTGGAATTGGCGGCGCGCGACCTCGCCGAGGTAGGCGCCGATCGCTTGCGCGAGGAGCGGGCGCGCCTCCTTGCGATCACGCGTGTCTTCGCGTGCTTTCTCGATGTAGTGATCGAGCACGGGCAAGGTCTCGGGCTCGAAGTCGAGCTTGAAGCCGAGGGCTCGCTCGACGAATCGCACGCACGAGTCCGCGAGGTCCTGGACCGCGCGCGGCGGCGGCTTGATGGGCGTGTTCGAACGTTCGTTCGCGCCCTGCGTGGTCGCCGATGGGATCGCGTGACCGTTGGTTTTGCCGTTGCTTTTCCCGTTCGTCCCTGTCACGCGAGCCTTCCTTCCATCTTTTCGGCGCGGGATCCACGAGCGCTCGCTTCGCGCTCGCGAGGCGCGAGAACACGCTGGATCTTGGTGTTCGTTCTCTAACGATGGGCAACGTTTTTAGCGACGAAACCCTTTGAAAAAGGCTGATCCGAAGCAAAAATTTTTTGTGCGAAAATACTACCGTAACGGTAGGTGCCTCATGCTACCCTCCGGTCCTCACGCACATGCGGATTGGAGTCTTCAGCGACACGCATGCCAACTACGAGGCGCTCAGTGCTGTGCTGGAGGCGTACCGGCGCGAGCGCATCGATGTCTACTACTGTCTGGGCGACACGGTAGGCTATGGCGGATCCCCAAACGAGTGCGCCGATCTGGTCCGGAAGATCGCCAAAAAAACGATCCTCGGGAATCACGACGCGGCCGTCGCCGGACGAATGGATTACTCGTATTACTACGAGGCCGCTCGTCAGGCGCTCGATACGCACGCGTCGATGCTCTCGGCCGAGAACGCCGCCTGGCTCAAGAACCTGCCGTACCAGGAGAAGTTGACGGACATCGGCGTCGACCTCTGCCACGGCTCACCGGTTCGCCTCGAGGAGTTCGAGTACATCTTCGCCCCGGAGCAAGCACGCGAGTGCCTGCCGATGTACGCCGAGCTCGGGCATCTGACCCTCATCGGCCACTCGCACCTCTGCAAGGTCTTCGCGCTGACGCCGACGACCGTGGAAGAGCTGCCCGCGGTCGACTTCACCCTCGAAGCCAACAAGAAGTACATCGTGAGCGTCGGATCGGTCGGCCAGCCGCGCGACTACGACAACCGCGCGAGCTACACGATCTACGACAGCGACGCGAAACGCTTCGAGTTCAAACGAGTCGAGTACGACATCGAGACCGCCGCAGAAAAGGTGCTGCGGGCGAAGCTCGAGCGAAACTTCGCGCATCGGTTGTACATCGGCGTTTAGGAAAACGCCGATGTACCGGTAGGGGGCTCCGGTCGGCTCGCGAAGCGAGCCTTCCTCTGCCCCCTACACCCCCGCGGGTTCGAGCTGAGGCGTTTGCTCCCCGCGGGTTTGATTGAGGCGCTGGGCTTGATCAGCGGCGGCGCGCGCGGGCGCGCAGGATGAGCGTGATCGAGTCGCGGGTTGGGGGCGAGCGGTCGAAGTCGCCCCACGCGTCGAGGATCTCGAAGCCGTTGTAGTGCAGGAGCGCTTCGAGCTCGCGCGGGTAGAACTGCCGGTGCGCGAGCGGCGTCATCCAGGAGTCTTCGCCGGAGACCGGTGAGAACTCCATCGCGACGAACAGGATCTGGCGGATCTTGTCGTAGTCGAAGCGCTCCGTGTACCGGACGGGCATACCCTTGCCATCGGGCGTCGGGTAGTTGAAGCGCGGCGTCGCATAAGCACGGCCAGGATCCCGCGCGAGCTCTTCGGGCTCGGGGATCGAGACGTCGAAGACGAGCTCGCCGCGCGGCGCAAGGTGCGCACGTACGCGCGCGAGGAAGCGCTCGACGTCGACCCGCGTGTAGAGGTGCAGGAAGGCGTTGAAGGGGCAAATGACGAGCGGGAAGCGCCGTCCGAGCCGGACCGCGCGCATGTCGCCGCGCTTCGTCGTGACCCGCGCCCGGACGTCCGCAGGCTCGTCGCGAAGGCGGGCGCGGAGGTCCGCGAGCATGTCGGCGGAGAGATCGACACCCGTGACGTCGAGTCCGAGCCGCGCGATCGGGAGCGTGATGCGGCCGTTGCCGCAGCCGTACTCGAGCACGGGGCCGCCGCGCTCCGCGGCGTAGTCCGCGTAGAAGCGGACGTCGTCCAGCCGGGAGCGGTACGTCTTGGTGTAGTAGGCGGGGTCTTCGTAATGAGCCGAGGTGCCAGCCTCGAGCTCGAGATCACGCCGGGCACGCGTGCGCGTGCGCTCGGAGCGTTTGCTCGGGGGAGAAGACATGTCCGGGGCTGCCCGGCGACGCGATCAGCGGTCGAGGGCGTGCTGGTGGCGGAGCCACTCGTACACGACTTCCGAGGAGTTCCGGTGGAAGTGCACCTTGCCAGCCGCGATCTCGCGCAAGCTTGTCACAGCGGGCTTGTTCCTCGTCTTCAGCAAAGGCTCGGCGCCCTTCATGAGCTGCCGGGTGCGGTTCGAGGCCAGGACGACGAGGGCGAAGCGGTTCTCTTCACGCTCGAGGCAATCTTCGACGGTGACGCGTGCCATAGGTGGGACTCGGGAGGTTAGCCGTCCTCGGACAAAGGCGCAACTTGCGTTCCCACACGGCCGTCCGTCGGGAACGCTTCGCTCACGCCTCGACGACGGTGCCGATGTTTTCGCCTTTGCAGACGCGCAGGATGTTCCCGCGCGTCGTCAACTTGAAGACGCGGATGGGGAGCTTGTTCTCGCGGCAAAGCGTGACGGCGGTCGAATCCATCACGCCGATGCGGTCGACGAGGAAGCGGTCGTAGGAGAGCTTCGTGAACATCTGCGCGTCCTCGTGGCGCGCCGGATCACGGTCGTAGATGCCCTCGACCTTCGTGGCCTTGAAGAGCGCCTGCGCCTGGATCTCCATGGCCCGGAGCGCCGCCGCGGTGTCCGTCGAGAAGAACGGATTGCCCGTGCCGGCCGCGAAGATGACGACGCTGCCCTTCTCGAGGTGTCGCATCGCGCGGCGCCGGATGTACGGCTCGGCGACCTGGCGAATCTCGATCGCCGTCATCACGCGCGTCGGGACGCCGTGTTTTTCGAGCGCGTCCTGAAGCGCGAGCGAGTTGATGACCGTCGCGAGCATGCCCATGTAGTCGCTCTGGGAGCGATCCATGCCGGCGCTCGCGCCCTTCAGGCCGCGGAAGATGTTGCCGCCGCCGACGACGATCCCGATCTGCACGCCGAGTGAGGAGAGTTCCGCGATCTCGGCGGCGACGCGCTGGAGCGTGTCGGGGTGAATGCCGAAGTTGCCCTCGCCGCACAGGGCCTCGCCGCTGATCTTGAGGACGATGCGGCGGTACTTGAGGCCAGGAGCCGGGCTCGGCGGAGGAGGAAGGGTCGAGTCGTCGCGGTCTTTTCGGGTCGCGTCGCGGGTCACGCGGGGTCTCGTAGCCCCGGTTCGCCTCGTCCGCAACGCGTCGTTCGGCAAAAGGCCGGAGAAGCGGCAAGGTGCCGCGCGCAAACCTCGCAGAACCGCCCCCCAACCGCGTCAGAGAAGTGCTAGACCGGCCGCTCGATGCTGGTGAGGCGCGCGCAATCGTCCCTGTTCGTCGCGGCAATCGTCGCGCTCTCCGCGGGCTGCAACGACAAGGCCGTGGCGCCACCCGCACCGGACGCCGCAGCGCCCGCAGCAGGGCTCTCGCAAGAGCAGGCCGCGCGGACGCTCGCGAAGGTCGGTGAGCGGGTGATCACGCTCGGCGACTTCGCCGCGACGCTCGAGCGGATGGATCAATTCGACAGGCTCCGCTACCAGACGAAGGAGCGTCGAAAAGAGCTGCTCGACGAGATCATCGACGTGGAGCTGCTCGCCGCCGAGGCGCGGCGCCGCGGGCTCGACAAGCAGCCCGAGACGGAAGAGGCGATCCGACAGATCCTGCGCGACGCAATCCTCGCCGACGCGCGCAAAGGGCTGCCCGCGCCGGGCGAGATCCCCGCGTCCGAGGTGCGCGCGTACTACGAGGCGCACGCGGAGGAGTTCCGCGAGCCGGAGCGGCGTCGCGTCGCAGCGATCGTGCTGTCCGACAAGAAGACGGCGGAGCGCGTGGTGAAGGACGCGACGAAGATCAAGACCGCGGCCGAGTGGGGCGAGCTTTTCCACAAGCACTCGGTGACGGCGCCGAAGACGAAGGATCCGAGTGCGTCGCTCGATCTCGCGGGGGATCTCGGCGTGGTCGGCGCGCCCGACGATCCGCGCGGCAAGAACCCGAAGATCCCCGAGTCGATCCGCGCGGCGGTGTTCAAGATCGGCAGCGTGGGGTCGGTGCTCGACGAGATCGTGGAGGCCGACGGTCGGTTTTACGTGGTGCGGATGAACGGCATCACGGCGGGGCACAACCGGACCTTGCAGGAGGCGGATCGATCGATTCGCGTAAAACTTCTGCAGCAGAAGATGCAGGAGCGCGAGAAGGCGCTCGAAGCGGAGCTGCGGAAGAAGTTCGCCGTGGAGATCGACGACGCGGCGCTCGCGAAGGTGAAGCTGCCCGAGGGCGTGAAGCCGTTTGAGGGCAAAGATCCGGGGCCGTGGGTGCTGCCTGGATACACGCCGCCCGGGCAAGAGGCGGCCGATGGCGGCGCGGGCGACGCGGGTTCGCAATAGGGTTCGGAACGACGAACCTCAGCGTGGGCTGCGGCGCGGCAGATCGTGCGCGACGCGGAAGCCGAGGTGCGTCGCGCGGGTGAGCGCGAAGAAACGCGTGCGCGCGGCGCTGCGGGTGTACTCGGGCGTCGTGGACCAGCCGCCCGAGCGAATGACGCGCCACTCGGAGGCGTCGCGCACCGCGCCGGCCACGGGCTCGGGCTCGGCGCTCGTCTCGGACCACGTGCGCTCGCCGTGCACGTCGCCGACCCACTCGCGCACGCCGCCGGCCATGTCGCGCGCGCCGTACGGAGATTCGTCGAGCGGGAAGGTGCCGACGGGCTCGGGCTGCGGGAGGTAAGGGCGCGAGGCGCGCATGAGGCAGAAGGTGGGATCAAAAGGATCTCCCCAGGGGTGGATGCGGCCGTCGGTGCCGCGCGCCGCCTTCTCCCATTCGAGCTCCGTGGGCAAACGGATCTCGAAGCCCTCGTGTTCGGTGTGGAACGCGCAATAGGCAGCGGCGTCGAACCAGTCGACGAGCAGGACGGGCACGTCGAGAAGGTGCCCTTCTTCGTGCGGGAACTGCCTGCGCGCTTCGCCTTCGATCAGGCCGGGGACGGGCTCCCACTGGCCGTGCTTGCCGCGGCGCACGACGTAGCCTTCGGTGCCGCGGAAGTCGCGCGGGGCGCGCATGAGCGCGAGCGCGTGCGAGCGTTCCTCGATGCGGTCGAGGAAGTCGCAGTACTGCCGGAAGGTGACGGGGAAGCGCGAGATCGCGAAGTCGGCGACGACGGGCTCGGCGCGGGCGAGCGCGTCGGGCGCGTCGTCGTCGCCGCCCGCGATGAACGAGCCGCCGGGGATGTAGACGAAGCCCTCGCCGATCTCCTCCTCGGTGTAGAGGTTGACCGTGGCCTCGTGGCGCTCGCCGCGGCGGAGCAGGACGGGATAACGCACGTCGCGAAAGCCGGGGCGGCGAAGCACGAGCAGGTAGCTGCCCGGCGAGAGGCGGACCTCGGCGACGGGCGTGCGGCCGAGGTAGCGCTCTTCGCTCGCCACGAGGACACGATCCTTTTCGACGTAGCGATAGGCGAGCACGCGCGCGCCCGGAGGGTTCGTCTCGATCGCGAGGCACGCGTCGGAGCGGAGGAGCGCGGCGTAGCTGCCGACGTCGAACTCGGAGACGAGGGCCTCGTAATAGATGCGGCTCGCGTGGCGGCGCTCGGCATCGGCGGCGACGGCGCGGGCCCAGTAGAGATCGGCGAGGCCCGAGCGCGCCTCTTCGAGCTCGGGGTCGTATGCGAGCGCCTTCGTGTAGAGGTCGATCGCCTCGGCCATGGCGCGCGCCTGCTCGCGCTCGACGGCGGCGGCGCGATCTTCGAGGGCCCACGCGGGGCGCTTGCGGTCGATGGGATCGTAGCTCTTCACGTCGGCGCGCAGGCGTCGCGCCTCCGCGTCGAGCTGCGCGCGTTCGAGGCGCAAGGCCTTGTCGCGCTGGGCCGGCTCGCGCGCGAGCTCGCTGAGCGATCGCGCCTCGGCGCGGCGACGATCCCGCTCCTTCGCGCCTTCGAGGAAGGCCTCGGCGCCGCCCGCGACGGCCGCGGCGCACGAGGGCCGTCTCGCGGGATCCTTCGAGAGCATGGCGAGGCAGAGGTCTTCGAGCACGAGCGGGCAGCTCGGGGAGACGGCGCGCGGCGGTTTCGGATCCCGCGTCTGCGTCGCGAGGATCACGCCGAGCACGGTGGGCGCGTCGAACGGGTGTTCGCCCGTGAGCATCTCGTAGAGCACCACGCCGAGCGCGAAGAGATCGGCGCGGTGATCGATCTTCGCGCGCTCGCCGCGGATCTGCTCGGGGGCGATGTAGCCCGGGGTCCCGGACAAACCGCTCGGATAACCGATGAAGAAGGGGTCGTCGTCGGGGAGCGAGAGCGGCGAGGTGGGCTCGATGCCCGTGAGCATGCGCGCGTTGCCCCAGTCGCTCAGGTACACCTCGCCCTCGTCGCCGAGCAGGATGTTCTCCGGCTTGATGTCGCGGTGCACGACGCCGCGGCGGTGCGCGTAGGCGAGAGCGCGCGAGATCTGGACGAACGCGGAGACGAGGCGCGCGAGCGGCCACTTCGGGTGGAGGTCGGGCTGCGTGAGCACGTCGTGCAGGCTCTGCTGCTTGACGATGCGCATCGTGTAGTAGGGCCGGCGGTCGGGCAGGCGGCCGACGTCGTACACGGGGACGATGTTGGGGTGCTCGAGCTGCGCGGCGACGCGCGCCTCGTGGAGGAAGAGCTCGATGTTGTCGTGTGGATCGTCGCTGTCGTTCTTGCGCGTCTTCAGCGCGACGAGGCGGCTCGCGGCGCGGTCCTCGGCGGCGTAGACGATGCCCGTGCCGCCGCTGCCGAGGCGCTCGACGATGCGGTAGCGCGCGCCTCCGTCGGGGAGCGATGGAGCGAAGGGCTCCGTCTCCTCGAACGAGGGTGCATCACCTGTGGCGTTCGGCAGGGCCGACGCGCCGGCCTCGCAGGTCGGGGCGGGCTTCATGCGTTGTGTGCCCGAGGCGAGCGCGGCCCCCCTCTCTTCGTTTCCGTCGCTCTTCTCGTCACCGCGCAGGCGCGGGCTCGCTCGGGCCAGGAAATCGTACTTGGCGGCGAGCCCAGCGCAACGCCCGTTCGGTCGTCCTGTGGCGGGGGGAGGCGGCGCGCGCGCGCCCATGGTAGGGGCCCTCCCGCGATGTCCGAACAACAGAGCTCCCGCGCGAAAGACGCGATCGAACGACTCGACGACATGAACCGCCGCGCCCTCGAGGGGGGCGGCGCGGCCCGAATCGCAAAGCAACACGAGGCTGGCAAGCTCACCGCGCGCGAACGCGTCGAGCTCTTGCTCGACCCTGGCTCCTTCGTCGAGATCGACCGGTTCGTCGTGCACCGTTGCAACGACTTCGACATGGAGAAGACGAAGATCCTCGGCGACGGCGTGGTGACCGGCTGGGGGCTCGTCGACGGCCGCAAGGTCTGTGTGTTCGCGCAGGACTTCACGGTGATCGGGGGATCGCTCTCGGGAGCCTACGCGCAGAAGATCTGCAAGGTGATGGATCTCGCGATGAAGATCGGGGCGCCCGTCATCGGGCTCAACGACTCCGGCGGGGCGCGGATCCAGGAGGGCGTCGAGTCGCTCGCGGGCTACGCGGACATCTTCCTGCGCAACACGCTGGCGAGCGGCGTCGTGCCGCAGATCAGCGCCATCATGGGCCCGTGCGCGGGCGGCGCCGTGTACTCGCCGGCGATCACGGACTTCATCGTGATGGTCGAGGGGACGAGCTACATGTTCATCACGGGCCCCGAGGTCATCAAGACGGTGACGAACGAGGACGTGACCAAGGAGGACCTCGGCGGCGCCTCGGCGCACGCGGCGAAGAGCGGCGTCTGCCACCTGACGGCGCCCGACGATCGCGCCGCGCTCGCGCGCGTGCGGGAGCTGCTCTCCTTTTTGCCCTCCAACAATACCGAGGATCCGCCGCGCCGGCCCTCGACCGATCCCACGGATCGCGAGGTGCCGGAGCTCGACACCATGGTGCCGACGGAATCTTCGAAGCCGTACGACATCAAGAACGTCGTCCGCGCGGTCGTCGACGACGGCTACCTCTACGAGGTGCACGAGCGGTACGCGCAGAACATCGTGTGCGGCTTCGCGCGCGTCGGTGGCCGGACCGTGGGCGTCGTGGCGAACCAGCCGAACGTGCTCGCGGGCTGCCTCGACATCCGCGCGAGCATCAAGGGCGCGCGTTTCGTGCGGTTCTGCGACTGCTTCAACATCCCACTCGTCACGTTCGTCGACGTGCCCGGCTTCCTGCCCGGCACCGACCAGGAGTACGGCGGCATCATCACGCACGGCGCGAAGCTGCTCTACGCGTTCGCGGAAGCGACGGTCCCGAAGATCACGGTGATCACGCGCAAGGCCTACGGCGGCGCGTACGACGTGATGGCCTCGAAGCACATCCGCGCGGACTACAACCTCGCCTTCCCGACGGCGGAGATCGCGGTCATGGGACCCGACGGCGCGGTGAACATCGTCTACCGCAAGGAGATCCAGTCGGCGTCGGATCCGGCGGCGGCGCGCGCGCGGTTCGTCGAGGAGTACAAGGCGAAGTTCGCGAACCCGTACAAGGCCGCGGAGCTCGGCTTCATCGACGAGGTGATCCACCCGAGGACGCTCCGCATGCGCCTCGATCGCGCGCTCGAGCTTCTCCGGGACAAGCGGGACAAGAACCCGCCGAAGAAACACGGCAACATTCCGCTGTAGGCTGTCCCGAGGGAGACGCCTCGCGTCCCCCACTCGTCCGGGCAAAGCCCGGCCGATTCACCCCCTAGAGCGAGCTCGCTTCGCGATCTCGTTGCCTTGCCGATACGTCGCGTGTACGGACGCGTTTGTCCTCGTCCTCTCGTCCTTTTTTCGAGGCCGGGGGCGTACATCCTTGGAGGTTTCCGATGAAGTGGACGTTCGCGGCGGTGATCGTGTCGCTCGGGGCGCTCGTGGCGTGCAGCAGCGACGGCAGCAGCGGCAACGGTGGTGGTGGCGGCGAGGGCGGTGACGACTGGGGCGGCAACGGCGGCAGCGGCGGCAAGACCACGTCGGCGGCCTCTGCCTCGGGCGGCAGCGGCGGCACAGGTGGCGCGGGCGGCAGCGGCGGCGCCGGCGGCGGCGGTTCGACCTGCGACAACACCGGCAACTGCAACGGTTGCCAGCAGTGTGCCCAGACGAACGGCGGTCCTTGCGTGGACGAGGCCCAGGCGTTCCAGATGTCCCCGAACTCGCAGACGTTCTACAGCTGCATCACGCCTTGCACGATGCTGCCCGCGAACGAGCAGCAGACGTGCGCCCAGACCTGCTGCATGGCCAACCAGGCCGCGTGCATGTCGTACGGCACTTTCGTGAACTGTGTCCTTTGCGATACGTGTTACGCGGATTGCAACGGCGCCGGTCAGGGCTGCCCCGCGCCCTGAGGTTCCACGCAGCAGGCGGCCATGCCCCACCGTGACATAATCTGTCCGATGTAAGGCGATGTCGCCCTTTCGCGGTGAACCGCACCGAAGTACGCTGATCCGTTGCACTTATGGCGCAACGGATCGGCATTTTCGGGGCGGCGCTCGTGTTCCTTCTGGCCTGCGCGGACGCTGACCAATCGGGGGGGTTTTTCGAAGGGAACCAGGGGGGCGGTGGCATGGGGACCACGGTCTCCGGCAGCGTCGGTAGCGGCGGCGAGGCCGACGCGGGCGCCGACGCCTCGACCAAGCCCCCCGAGAACTGCGACGAGCTCGCCTCGTGCGGCGATTACAGCCGTGGCTGCACGGGCTGCGCGGTGAAGGGCCCGTGCGTCGTGGCCTACGAGGGCTGCTTCGGCGACAAATCCTGTGTCGAATTCAACATGTGCATGGCCGGCTGCGAGGACGACGTCGCCTGCCAGAACGGCTGCGCCATGGAAAATCCCCTCGGCGCCGAGCGGTACAACGCGCTCGTGACCTGCATCCTCTGCGACTCCTGCCCGACCTCGTGCGCCGACTCCGCGAGCCTCTGCCCCTAGGATCGACCCCGGCAGCGCGGCTGGAACCTTCCCGCTTTCCTGCACTTCCGCGGTTCGGCCGGCCCGACCCGAGCCGCCCTTGGTCGCGCCGCCGGGGGCACCGGTGAAGCGCGGGTCCGTCGCGAAGGACGATCCCTGAACGAAAGGCGAGCCAATCGGCTTCATGGCCCGGGCTTGTCGTGGTAACCCTTCGCTCGCGGCGCGGTAAGGGCGCTCCAGTGGCATGGGTAAGAATCTCCTCGTCATCAACGTCGACATCCGCGAGACGCGCGTCGCCCTCATCGAAAACGGGATCATCGCCGAGCTGCACATCGAGCGAGATGCGCAGAAGGGGACCCTCGGGAACATCTACCTCGGCAGGGTCAGCCGTGTTCTTCCGGGCATGCAGGCCGCGTTCATCGACATCGGGCTCGAACGCGCGGCCTTCCTGCACGTCGAGGACCTGATCCGGCCGGACGATTTCGACGCGTACCTCGCAGGTCGGCACACGCACGGCACGTCGCACGAAGAAGAAGAAAGGCCGGCGCACGCTCCGCCCGAGATCACGGCGCACGTGCCCGAAGAGCCGGTGCGCACCGAGCGCGACGTGTCGATCTCGCTGCCGACCGCACTCGACGTGATGGCCGAGCCGAGCGGCGAAGAGGTCTACGAAGAGGGCGAGGAAGAGCCGGCATCCGAGGCGCAGAGCACCGAGGGGCCAACCTCGGACGAACCGGCCTCGGAGGAGCTCGCCGCGGAGGAAGCTCTCGCAGACGAGGCGCGTGCCGAGGAAGAGGCGGACGACACGACGGAGTCGGAAGACGAAGGCGACGTCGAGGCTGTCGAAGCCGTCGAGGCGACCGAAGCGAGCGCGGAGCCCGAGGAGCAAGAGGACGCAGCGCAGGCCGAGGAAGGCGCGGAGGCGCAGGCGGCCGAGGTGAAGGTCGAGGGCGCAGCCAGCGAGGCGGCCGAGACCTCGCCGACGGAACCGCGCGGCGGGCGCTCACGGCGTGGTCGTGGGCAACGTGGTCGTGTGCGTCGGTCCGGACGAACCCGCGATCGTCGGCCGGAGGCCGCAGCTGCTGCGGTGGTGGTGGCGGTGAAGGAAGCGCCCAAGGAGGCCGCACGCGAGACGTCGCGGACGCCGAAGGAAGGGCGCAGCCGCGACCGCGGCGAGAAGGGACGCGGTCGGGATGGAGGTCGCGGAGGTCGTGATCGCGGGGGCGATCGTACGACCACGAAGCGAGCGCACGGCGGCCACCACGAGCCGATGCGCGTCTCGAAGACGACGCCGATCCGCGAGGTGATCCGCGAGGGCCAGGAGGTCCTCGTGCAGGTCTCGAAGGAGCCGATCGGGACGAAGGGCGCGCGCGTGACGAGCCACGTGTCGCTGCCGGGCCGGTACGTCGTGTACCTGCCGACGGTCGATCACGTGGGCATCTCGAAGCGCATCGGCTCGGAGAAGGAGCGCTCGCGGCTGCGCGAGGCGATCGAGTCGATGAAGCCGCCGCAGGGCGGGCTCATCGTGCGCACGGTGGCCGAGGGCCTGACGAAGAAGCAGCTCAAGTCGGACGTCGGCTACCTCGTGCGGCTCTGGGGCGAGGTCGTGAAGAAGCGCGAGAGCGTGGTGCGGGGGCCGGCGTGCCTCTACACGGAGCTCGATCTCGTGCTGAAGACGGCGCGGGATCTCTTCACGGACGACATCGAGAAGATCGTGATCGACAGCCGCGAGGAGTACGTGCGGCTGAAGCGCTTCATGGAGATGTTCATGCCGGAGCGCGTGGACGCCGTGGAGCTCTACGAGGGCGAGGAGCCGATCTTCGACGCGTACGGCATCGAGGACGAGATCCAGCGCGCCCTGTCGCGCAAGGTCCCGCTGCCCTCGGGCGGCCACCTGATCATCGATCAGGCCGAGGCGCTCACGGCGATCGACGTGAACACCGGAAAGTTTGTGGGCAAAGGATCGCGCGATCTCGAAGAGACGATCCTCACGACGAACCTGGAGGCGGTCGAGGAGATCGCTTACCAGCTCCGGTTCCGGAACATCGGCGGCCTGATCATCCTCGACCTCATCGACATGGAGCGCGCGGGCAACCGCGAGAAGGTGCGCAAGCGCCTGGAGGAGCTCCTGTCGAAGGACAAGGCCAAGACCACGTTCAACCGGATCTCGGAGCTCGGCCTCATCGAGATGACCCGCAAGCGCACGCGGGAAAGCCTCGGGCGCATCATGCTCGAGCCGTGCTTCTACTGCGACGGCACCGGGCAGCTCCAGTCGAAGCAGAGCATCGCGTACGAGATCTTGCGGCAGATCCGCCGCGAGCGCCTGAACCTCCCGGGGTACGTGGTCATCGTCAACGCGCACCCGGCGATCGTCGATCTTTTGAAGAACGACGAG
This sequence comes from Polyangium jinanense, assembly GCF_028435265.1. GTDB lineage: Bacteria > Myxococcota_A > Polyangia > Polyangiales > Polyangiaceae > Polyangium > Polyangium jinanense. Next base: position 872,701 of record NZ_JAGTJK010000002.1, read on the forward strand.
CGTGTCGCCGTGCAAGAGGCCGAGCGCCTGTTCACGCGCCGGATCGAGCTCGTCCCCCGCAAGGAATACCACCTCGAACAGTTCGACCTGCTCGGCAGATGAGGTGACGCATGAACGAGAGCGACCGTCCTCCTGTTGACCACGGCCCGCGCAAGGACGAGCGCGTCACGATCAACAAGGAGTTCGAGAGCTACGACTCGTTCATCAACGAGTACGTGTCGAACATCTCCCGCACGGGCGTGTTCGTCCGCTCGAAGACCCCGCTCGAGGTCGGCACCAAGGTCAACCTGCGCTTCACCGTGATCATGGACGACATCGAGACGATCGAGGGCATCGGCGAGGTGGTGCGCATCCACGACGACCCGCCCGGCATGGGCGTCGTGTTCACCGAGCTCGACGAAGAGTCGAAGCGGATCGTCGACCGTCTGCTCGCCGCGCAGGCAAACAAAGAGTAAGCCCTCGGATCGAACCGAAGCGGATGTTCACGGGCCTCGTCGAGACCATCGGGATCCTCCGGCAAAGGGCCGGCAGCCCCGTCGCGCGCGCGTTCATCGAATGCTCGCTCGGGCCGCTCGAGCTCGGCGAGTCGATCAGCGTGAACGGCGCATGCCTCACGGTCGATCGCATCCGGCCGAGCGGGTTCGAGTGCGACATGTCCTCCGAGACGCTCGATCGGACGACGCTCGGCGCACTTGCCGTAGGCGCGCGGGTGCACCTCGAACGAGCGATGAAGCTCGGCGGGCGGATGGGCGGGCACATGGTGCTCGGGCACGTGGACGGCATCGGGCGCGTGAGCGAGCGGGCGCCGAGCGGAGACGCGACGAGGCTCGTGGTCGAGACCGACGGCGGGCTGGCGCCGTACCTCGCGGACAAGGGCTCGGTCGCGATCGATGGCGTGAGCCTGACGATCAACCGGGTGACGGATCAGGGGCAGGGGCGCTCGTCACGTGTCCTGTTCGAGGTCATGCTCGTGCCGCACACGCTCGGGCGGACGAACCTCGGCGATCTTCGGCCGGGGCAGGCCGTGAATCTTGAAGTCGATGTGCTCGCGCGCTACGTGGCGCGGCAGCTTTCGATCGCGAGCGGAGTGCGCGCTACGCCTTCATCGGAAGAGGCGCCGGGGTGGGGAGGAGAGGTCGCAGAGAACGATGAGCACCACCACCACGAATCCAGGGACGAACGCCTCCTCGCGAAGCTCCGATCGGGGGGATTCCTTTGACGAGCCCGCGGCGGGGCGCGCGGGCGAAAAGGGCGGGGGCACCATGCCGCATCGACTGACGATCGACTCTGCCGTCCTCGGCCGCGTGAACCGCGCGCTCGACGAGATTCGGAGCGGCCGGATGGTGATCCTCGTCGACGACGAGGACCGCGAGAACGAGGGCGACCTCTGCATGGCCGCCGAGCGCGTGTCGCCAGAGGCGATCAACTTCATGGCCAAGCACGGCCGCGGCCTCATCTGCCTCACGCTCGAAGAGGAGCAGGTCGAGCGGCTGGAGCTGCCGATGATGAGCGCGCCGGGGCGCGGCGGTCCGCCCCTCGGGACGGCGTTCACGGTGAGCATCGAAGCGCGCACGGGCGTGACCACGGGCATCAGCGCGGCCGATCGCGCGAGGACGATCCAGGTCGCGATTCAGCCGGACGCGCGGCCCACGGACCTCGTCACGCCGGGGCACGTGTTTCCCCTGCGCGCGCGGCGCGGCGGCGTGCTGGTTCGGACGGGACAAACCGAGGGTTCGGTGGATCTCGCGCGGCTCGCGGGCCTGCGGGCCGCGGGCGTGATCTGCGAGATCATGAACGACGACGGCACGATGGCGCGGATGCCGGACCTCGAGCGGTTCGCCGCGCACCACGAGCTCGTGATCCTGTCGGTGGCGGATCTCATCCAGTACCGGCTGCAGACCGAGCGGCTCGTGCGTCGCGTGTCGGAGCGGCAGATCCGGCTCGATCTGACGGGCACGACGTGGACGGCGGCGGTCTACGAGATCATCGGCGAGGCGCGGCAGTTCCTCGCGCTCGTGAAGGGCACGGTGGACGGCGCGAAGCCCACGCTCTGCCGCGTGCATTCGGGCGCGCTCGTGGCCGACCTCTTCAGCTCGACGCCGTTCGAGGGTGGGTCGAACCTGCGCGAGGCGATCTCGCTGATCGAGAAGGCAGGCGAGGGCGTGGTGCTCTACATCCCGCCGCGGCTCGATCTCGCGGCCGAGCTCGAAGCGAAGGGCCGCACGACGCAGGAGACGCGCGCGCCGCAGCAGGCGCTGCGGGAGTTCGGGCTCGGCGCGCAGGTGCTCGCGGACCTCGGCTGCCAGAAGCTCCGACTTCTGACGAACAGCCAGACGAAGATCGCAGGGCTCGACGGGTTCGGGCTCGAGGTGGTCGAGCGCGTGCCGCTCGTGTCCATGCAGGGCGAGGCTTGAGGAAAGTAGGATGAGCACCAACGGAGAGCGCGGCGCTCCGCGCACGGTCGAGGGCCACCTGGTCGTCCCGTCGGGGGCGAAGTTCGCCCTCGTCGTGAGCCGGTTCAATCACTTCATCGTCGACAGGCTGGTCGAGGGCGCGCTCGACGCGATCGCGCGGCACGGCGGTTCGATCTCGGACGTGACGATCGTGCGCGTGCCCGGCGCGTGGGAGATCCCCGTCGTGGTCCGCAGGCTCGCGGAGAAGCGCAGCGTGAGCGCGGTCGTGGCGCTCGGCGCGGTGATCCGCGGCTCGACGCCGCACTTCGACTACGTGGCGTCCGAGGTGACGAAGGGGATCGCGCAGGTCTCCTTGCAGACGGGCGTGCCCGTGACGTTTGGCGTCCTGACGACCGACACGATCGAGCAGGCGGTCGAGCGAGCCGGGACAAAAGCAGGCAACAAGGGCTGGGAGGCCGCCGTGAGCGCGATCGAGATGGTCTCGCTCGCCTCGGCCCTCGACGGCGCCGGGCTTTGACAGAAAGCTCTCGAGACCATGGGCGCTCGGTCGACGGGCCGCGAGGCCGCGCTGCAAATGTTGTTCGCGCTGGAGCAGGGCACGAGCTCCGCTGAGCGCGTGATCATGCACTACTGGCGTTTGACGCCCGGCGATCCGGAAGGCCGGCAGTACGCCGACCAGATCGTGCGAGGCGTCGAGAAGGACCTCACGAAGGTCGACGATACGATTCGCAAGGCGAGCGTGAACTGGCGGCTCGAGCGGATGGCGCGGGTCGATCGGAACGTGCTGCGCCTCGGCGCGTGGGAGCTCATCAACGGTGGGGACGTGCCGCGCGCGGTCATCCTCGACGAGGCGGTCGAGCTCGCCAAGCGCTTCGGCAGCGAGGACTCGTCGGCGTTCGTGAACGGTGTGCTCGATCGGATCGCCGAGGATCTCGGGCGCATCGATCGTGATCGCGCCGCTGCAAGCAAGCAGGCCGATCCCAACAAGGGCGCGGGCAAGCGCGACGGCGGCGGAGGCGGCGGAGGAAACCGGCCCGCTAAGCGCGGAGCCAGACGACCGTGACGCCGTCGCCGCCCTCGCGAGGTTCGCCGGGGCGGAGGCGGGAGACGTAGGGGCTCTGGCGCATCGCGTCCCGCACGGCGTCGCGCAGGGCCCCCTTGCCGTGGCCGTGGATCAGGAAAGCCACGCGGCGGCCCGCGCCGACGGAGCGATCGAGGAACTGCTCGGCCATGCCGACGGCCTCGTGCGCGCGGAGGCCGCGGAGATCGACGGTGTTTTCGCTCGTCTGGATGGGGATGTCGGGATCGGCGGCCGCGTCGAGATCGACGCGCTTTTTGCCGCCGCCCGCGCGGGTTTTCTCGGACGAACCCCCGTCGGCGGCGCGTACCTCGGCGACCGAGGTGGTGAGCTTGAGCGGACCGGCGGCGACACGGAGCTGGCCGCCCGCGAGGACCTCGACGACGTCGGCTTCGGCCCGCAGGCGCGGGACGTAGACGCGCGTGCCCACGCGAATCTCGGCCGGCGCGACGGTTCCGCGGGACAAACCTTCGTCACGCCCAGCGGGTTCGAGCTCGCCGAAGGTGCTCGTCTTCTGGGCGACGGCGTCGATCGCGCGGGCCGCGGCGCGCAGATCCTCGGCCGTGGGCTTGGCTCGGAGGCGCACCTGGGCGTCGCGGATGTCCTGCCGCGCCTTGCGGATCGACTCCAAAAGCTCGCGGCCGGCCTCGGTGACGTAGCGGCGCTCCTCGGCGCGGAGGCGCGTGAGCTCCTCGTCGAGCGCGCGTTGCTTGTCGCGTGCGATTCCGGCCTCGCGCTCGGCCGACGTACGCGCGACCTCGAGCGCGTTTCGCTCGGCCTGGAGCTTCGCGACCATGTCCTCGAACCGCACGGCCTCGCGCGAGAGGAAGCGATCGGCGCGTTCGAGCACGGTGCCCGGGATGCCGAAGCGTCGCGCCACGGCGAGCGCGCTCGACGCGCCGGGGATGCCCATCGAGAGTCGGAACGTCGGGCTCATCGTGGCGATGTCGAAGCCGACGGAGGCATTTTCGAAGCGCGGATCGGCGAGCGCGAGCGCCTTGAGGCCCTCGTAGTGGGTCGTCGTCGCGACGGTGCCGCCGCGCGCGCAGAGCGAGTCGAGCACTGCGGATGCGAGTGCCTCGCCCTCGCGCGGATCCGTGCCGCCCGCGAGTTCGTCGAGCAGTACCAGCGCGCCGGGCCGCGTGTCCGCGAGGATGTGCGCGAGGTTCTGCACGTGCGCGCTGAATGTGGAGAGGTTCTTGTGCAGGCTCTGATCGTCGCCGACGTCCGTGAGCACGACCTCGAAGACGTCGACACGCGAGCCTTCTTCGGCCGGCACGGGCAGGCCCGCGCGGACGCAGAGCGCGGCGAGGCCGAGCGTCTTCAGCGCGACCGTCTTGCCGCCCGCGTTCGGGCCCGAGACGATCATCGCGTGGCCTGCCGTGATCCCGAGGTCGCTCGGAACAACGGAGACGCCGTCGAGCGCGAGCAGCGGATGGCGTGCGCCCACGAGCCGGATCGTCCCGACGGATTCGGCCTCTGGCACCTCGGGGAACGTGAAGCGTAGATCCTTCGCGAGGCGCGCGGACGCGGCGCGCACGTCCGCATGTGCGAGGGCGAAGACGGCGGCCGCGACCGAATCGATCTCGCCGCCGATCTTCGCGCTGAGCGCCGCGTAGACGAGCTCCTCCTCGTGCTGCACGAGGGCCTCGAGCATCTTCAGGCGGTTGCCCATGTCGACGACGACACGCGGCTCGACGAAGAGCGTCGCGCCGCTCCCGCTCGTCGCATGCACGATCCCCGGGAACCGCTCGTGCGCGTCGGCGCGCACGGGCAGCACGTACCGTCCGTCGCGCTCCGTGTAGTACGTGTCCTGCAGGATGTCCGCGTGCTTGCGCATGATCTCGTCGAGCTTGCGGACGAGGCGTTCCCGCAGGTTCCGTCGCTCGCCGCGGAGCTCCGCGAGGCGCGGCGAAGCGCGATCGGAGAGCGTGCCGTCGGGATCGAACGCGGAGCTCACCTCGCGCTCGAGCGCGTCGAGGCCCGGATCGGTCGAGCAGGCGCGGAAGAGCAGCGGCACGCGCGCCTTGCGCGCCGCGAGGAAACGACGCAGCCGGCCGGCCTCCGCGAGGCAACGGCCCACCGCGCGAAGCTCCTCGTTCGCCAAGGTCGCGCCGATGCGCGCGCGATCGAGCGCGGCCTCGACCCAGGGCACGTCGGGCGCGGGCAAGGGCTCGGCGGTGCGGTCGAGATCGACGGCTTCCTGCACCTCGCCGAGCGCAATCCGTACGCCCTCGTGCGTCGAGGCGAACGGGAGATCACGGGCGATGCGCTTGCCCGCCTCGCTCGCCGCGCGATCGGCAAGCGCCGCGAGCAGCCGATCCCACTCGAGATCGGCGCGCGTTTTGTCGGGACAGGGGTGGGCGAGGGTCCGGGCTTCGGTGCTTTCCATTCAGCCTTCGGAGGGATCCCGCGGCGTGCCGCCCGCGCCGCTCGGCATCGGGTTTTGCTCTTTCTCCAGGTACCGGAAGATGGTGCGTGGATCGACGCCGAGGTCGCGGGCGGTCTGCGTGCGGTTCCCGTTGTTGCGTTCCAGCACTTCGAGGACGTACCTGCGCTGGAATTCTTCTTTCGCTTTCTCGAGCGGCAAGATGGCGGTCTCCGCGCCGGGACCGAGATCGAGGTCCTCGGGGCCGAGCAGCGTCTTGTCGCAGAGCACGAGCGCCTTTTTGATGCGGTTTTCGAGCTGCCGGATGTTCCCGGGCCAGCCGTATTTCTTGATCGCCGCGAGCGCCGCGGGGCTGTAGCCGCGCACCGAGCTCCCGAGCTCGTCCGCGTACTTCGAGAGCAGCGCCTTCGCGATGATGAGCACGTCGTCACCGCGCTCGCGCAGGGGCGGGAGCCACAGGTTCACGACGTTGAGCCGGTAGTAGAGGTCCTCGCGGAAGTGGCTCACGCGGATCTCCTCTTCGAGGTTCCGGTTTGTCGCGGCGACGATGCGGATGTCGACCTTCTCCGGCTTCGAGTCGCCGACGCGGAAGACGACACGCTCCTGCAGCGCGCGAAGCAGTTTGACCTGCAAGTTCAGCGGCAGCTCGCCGATCTCGTCGAGGAAGAGCGTGCCTTTGTCCGCGACCTGGAACTTGCCGGGCCGGCTCGCGATGGCGCCGGTGAACGCGCCCTTCACGTGGCCGAAGAGCTCGCTCTCGATGAGGTTCTCCGGGATCGCGCCGCAGTTGATCGTGACGAACGGCCCGTTCTCGCGGTTCGAACGCCTGTGGATCTCGCGCGCGATGAGCTCCTTGCCCGTCCCGGTCTCGCCCGTGATGAGCACGCTGATGTCCGTTGCCGCCACCTTCGTGAGCTTGCGGAAGACCTCGAGCATGCTCGGACACGCGCCGATGATCTCGCCGAACTTCTTGTCCTTGAGCTCCGCTTCGAGCTTCGCCTTGTCGGCCCTGAGCGCGCTGAGGAGCATCGCGTTCTGCAGGATCAGCGACGCTTGCGAGGCGAAGATGCCGAGCAGCTCGAGCTGCGTGCGATCGAAGAGGTGCTTGACCTTGTCGTTGCCGACGTAGAGCGCGCCGATCACCTCGCCCTGCGAGAGCAGCGGCGCGCACATGACGCTGGAGAGCTTCATCGCGATGACGCTCTCGCTGCGGCCGAACTGCGTGTCCGCGAGCGCGTCCGAGACGATGAGCGACCTCCCCGAGGCGAGGACCTGCCGCGCGATGCTGTCCGAGATCGAGCCCTGCGCATCCGTGATCGCCTCGCGCCGCACGTTGCGCGAGGCGCGCACCACGAGCTTGCGCTCCTCGCCCTGGGCCTCGCGACGTGCGCCCTTGCCCGGATCCGCGGCTTCTTCGGCGCCCTCGACGAGCAGGAGGAATCCCTTGTCCGCGTGCGTGAGCTCGATGATGTCGTCGAGCATCGCTTCGAGCAGCTCGTCGACGCTGCGCCGGTTGATGAGCTTCTCGCTGAACGCGAAGAGCTTGCGCACGCCCGCGAGCTCGGCCGAGACGCCGGGCGTCTCGCGTTTCTCGCTCGGGTCGTCGTCGTCCTGCCGTGCCTTCGTGGCCTCGGAGAACATCGAGAAGCCTAGCTCGACGCTGCCGAGCGTGACGCGGTCGCCGTGGACGAGGCGCGCGCGGCGCTTCTTCTTGCCGTTGATCTGGATGTCGCCGTCACGGTCGAGCTCTTCGAGGACGAAGTCGCGACCGTCGAAGGAGATCTGCGCGTGATGGTCCGCGAGCCCCGTCCCCGCGAGCGCGACGTCGTTTCCGAGCGCCTTGCCGATCGTCGTGACCGGCTTGTGCACGGCATACACCCGAGGCGCCCCGCGGGCGGCGAAGTACTTCAGTGTCGGCATGGGGACCCGGAGGATAGCGCTTTTGCCGCGGGCGTCGGCCCCGGCGCGCCGTTCGAGGTAGGGAGGCCCGGCTACGGAGCCGGGCTTCAGTAAAGCTCGCCGACGAGCGAGACACCTGCGCCGGGGCCCTGAACCGGCATGATGGAGGGGCCGAGGATGCGCGCGAACTTGGGGTGATTGCCGATGCCCATGGTCGTCGCGGGCGCCTGGGTCGTTTGGCTCTTGGACTCGGGCGCGCCGATGAGCGCGCCGCCGGCCGCGCCGAGCAGGGAGAGGACTCCCTGGAAGATCAGGCCGCTGCGCGGATCAGCGTCGTCCGAGAGCGCATAAAACGGATAGACGAGCGCAGAGACGGCGGCGCCCGCGCCGAAGCCGCCCCACATCCACCCGAGCTGGTTCCACGACGGCGTCCACACCGCGGAGACGCCCGCGGCCGCGACCATGCCGAGGTTGTAGCCAATCAGGCCGCCGAGGAAGACGCCGTCGTTGGCCCACGCGCTCCACGATCCGCTGCTGCCGCCGCCGCCGAACGCGCCGCCCGCAATCGCGCCCCAGAGCGCCGCCGAGCCGACGAACATGCTCGTCTGCGGGCGATACTTGAGGCCGTAATGCGTGAGGAAGCCGCCGACGCCGCCCAGGGTCGAGCTGATGACGTGGGCGCGGAAATATTGCTTCGGGCCCCACTCCTCGCCCGACTTGGCGGTGGTGTACTGGCGCGTCCAGATGAGCGCGGCCTCGCCCGAGCCGAGCATGATGCCGGTGGCGATCGCGGAGGGGCGGCCGAGGGGCATCTTTGGTCGGTCGAGGAAGAACATCGCGGTCGGCGCGGCGGCGCCGAAGAGCGCGGGCGCGATGAGCGCGAGGCCGGGGTTTTCCGTTTCCGCTTCGAGATCGATCCAGACGCCGGTGGTCACGCCCCAGGCGATCGAGGCGCCGTAGAGGTAGCCCATCTCGAGCTTCGTCCGATCCTGCACGAGCGGGACGACGGGCTGCGCTGACGGACAGGGCGGGCCATAGGGCTGCTGCACGCAGGGCTGCTGGCCATACGGTTGCTGCCCATAAGGTTGTTGCCCATAAGGTTGCTGGCCATAAGGTTGCTGCCCATACGGCTGTTGGCCATACGGCTGTTGGCCATACGGCTGCTGACCGTACGGGTTTTGCTGCGGCTGCGTGGGTTGCTGCGGCTGCGTGGGCTGCTGCGGGATGAGCGGCGGCAGGCCCGGGATCGTGGGCAGGCCGGGGAGCGTGGGCTGCTGTTGCGGGGGCTGCTGCGGCTGGTTCGGATCCGGCTGCGGCGCGGGCTGCTGCGGGACGAGCGGCGGCAGGCCCGGGATCGTGGGCAGCGTCGTCGGCAGCGGGAAGGGCTGCGGAGGCGGCGGCTGACCGGACGGATCCGGGACCGGGTTTTGCGCCGCGGCGGTCGCGGCGACGCCAAGGGAAAGAGCTGCAGCAAGGAGAGCGAACCAACGCGCACGTAGCATCGCGCCAGAGAGTCTACACCTTTCCAGCTCTCCTGCCTTCTTCTGCGCAATGTCGACCGCGTCGGCGAGGCGCGATCGGGCGCGTCATTCCTTGCGCAGCGACCGGTTCATGAGGTCCACGACCGCCTGGAGCGCGGGCTTTTGCTCGTAGAGCACGCGGTAGACCTCGGTCGTGATGGGCATGTCGACGTCGAGCTTCACCCCGAGATCGTAGGCGCTCTTTGCGGTCTTGACGCCCTCGGCGACGTGGCCGAGGTGCGTGAGCACGTCGTCGAGCGTGCGCCCACGCCCCATCTCGTAGCCGACGGTTCGATTGCGCGAGAGCTCGCCGGTGCACGTGAGCACGAGGTCGCCGAGCCCGGAGAGACCCGCGAGCGTGAGGGGACTGCCGCCCTTGACCATCGCGATGCGGGCGATCTCCGCGAGGCCACGCGTGATCAAGCCGGCGCGCGCATTGTGCCCGAAGCCGAACCCGTCGGCGGCGCCCGCCGCGATGGCCACCACGTTCTTCAGCGCCCCGCCGACCTCCACGCCGACGACGTCGTCCGACTGATAGACGCGCAGCCGTTCCGTGGCGAACGCGTGCTGCACCGCGACGGTCTCGTCGTTGCTTTTGCCCGCGACGACGACGGCCGTCGGTTGCCCCGCGGCGACCTCCTTCGCGAAGCTCGGGCCCGACAAATACGACAGCCGCGGCTCCACGCCGCGCCCGAGTTCGTCGACGAGCACCTCGCTCATCAACATGAGCGAGTCGTTCTCGATGCCCTTCGTCGCGCTGCAGATGAGCGCGCGGTTCGGGATGTACGGCCGCGCGAGCTTCACGACCTCGCGCATCGCGTGCGAGGGCACGACGAGCACGACGAGCTCGGCGCCGGCGAGCGCTTCTTCGAGGTCGCCGGTCGCGCGCAGCGTCGGCGGCAGCGGGGCCGAGGGCAGGTACCGCTCGTTGACGCGTCGCTCGTTGATGAGGAGCGCGAGCTCTTCGCGGTGCGACCAGAGGAACGTCGGGTTTTGTTTGTCTGCGAGGACCTTCGCGAGCGCCGTGCCCCACGCGCCCGCGCCGAGGACTGCCACCTTCGACATGAGGCAAAAACGCTATCACCGCTTTCGACGCTTGGGGCTGCGCTCGGACAAGCCGAGCTCTGCCCCAAACCCCGCAACGCTTGGGGCTCCCGCTCGGACAAGCCGAGCTGCGCCCCAAACCTGCCCGAGGCCGGGCGTATGCACTATTCTCCCCCGCCATGTCCTTCCGTGCCGTCACAGCGCGCCTCCTCTCCGTCGCTTTCGCGCTCTCCTTCGTGGGCGCGAGCTGCGGCCAGACGTCGCTCGCGGTGATGCCCGGCGTCGTGAACGATCCGGGCAACCTCACGCTCCGCCGCGGCATCTTCTCGTTCGCGCGCGGCCAGATCTGTAGCGAAGTGCAGAAGCGCAGCGTGCCGCTCAAGCTGCGCGAGGAAGATCCCGCGACGGGTCGCTTCTTCCCGCTCTCCTGCGCCGCGCAGGAGCTCGCCTCGGGCAACCTCTTCCTGCAGTTCGGGGGCTACGGCTATGCCTGGACCAACATCACGAAGCGCATCGGCTTCGATGCGAGCGCGGCCGTGGAGTACGACCACGACTTCCTGATGGATGGCAGCACGATGTACGTCTACTTCCGCGAGCACGCGACGAGCGCCACGACGTTCAGCTCGCGCCTCGTCGAGCAGCCGCCCGCGCCCGGCGCCTTCGGCCTGCCCGGCGGATCAACGCAGGGCTTCCTCGATCAGGTCGGCGGCGCTGTCCTGAAGAAGGAGATCAGTCGCGGATTCACGGTCATCCGTGATGCCGACGGCAGCGTCGACTTCGGCCTCGGCGTCGTCGAGAAGGGCAAGCGGCCGGGTTCGCCGTACAAGACCGCGGACAACGGAAGGCTCGTGCTCACGAACGAGCGCGTCGAGGTGCATCAGAACCAGCGTGATTACGCGGGGCCCTTCGAGGTGAAGGGGAAGGGGCAGGCCCTCTACCTCAGCGTGGCGGTCGACGGCGCGCCCGCGGTCGACGTGATCGTCGTGCATCGCGGGGTGGGTGACGCGTGGTTGCAGCAGTACACGACGAACGCGACGCTCGGGCCTTCGCCCGCGCCCCCCGTCCTGGACGAGCCCGTGACGAGCGGCATGGTGTGGCGAAGACCGCTGCCGCTGCCGGCCGGGCAGTACTACGTGGTCTTCGACAACACGGCGGCGGCCGGCAGGACGGCTCCGCCCAGCGCGGCCGGTGATGACCGAGCCGCACTCGTGAGTTACGCGGTCGAAGTCGGGGCCGCACCTTGAGCTACGCGGCGCCTCTCGCCCTTGCCCTGCCCCAGGGCGGCGTATAGAAAGGCTACCCCCTTGGCAACCACGCCGGAAGAACGGTCTCCCGAGAGCTCGCCCGCCCTCGCCAAAGAAGGCGGCGCGACGGAGGGATCCGACCCGTCTCCCTCGCCCCGGCCGAACACGGGCAGCGCCGGACCGACCTGGCTCCGTGGACTTTTCTACGCGATCTGGATCGTCACGCTCCCGTTTGTCCTGGCCATCCTCGCCGTCTGGCTTCTGACCCCGGCACCCGGGGACGCCTCGGCCGGAGCCCTGCGCGTCTTCGTCGGGGATCAGCAGATTCCATCGGGCATCGTGCTCTTCACGATCTTCGCGATGCTCGCGTGGCACTACCGCTACGAGCTCCCGCTCTCGAGCGCGATCAGCATCGGGCGCAAGGACGTCCCGCCGCAAGCGCGGGCGCGGTACGAGGAGGCGCAAGCGCTCGTCGACGAGGCGCGGCGCATCCTCAAGCAGAACACGCGCGAGGTGGAGAAGGGTCTCCGGGCCGCCGAGCGCGAGCGCCTCGAGGAGGCGCTGCGTGGCCTCGAGAAGGTGATGACCGCCGAGACGTTCGATCTCGCGGAGTTCGACGCGGCCCACACGCGGGCCGACCGCGCGGTCGGCGAGCACCTGTCGCGCTGGCGCAAAGGCGAGATGCGCGAGTACGCCGAGTCGATCGGCGTGGCCGTGGCGGTCGCGCTCATCCTGCGCGCGTTCGTGATCGAGGCGTTCAAGATCCCGAGCGGCTCGATGATCCCGAGCCTGATGATCGGCGATCACATCTTCGTGAACAAACTGACCTACGGCCCGCTGATCCCGTGGACGGAGAAGCGGCTCTTCTCGAGCCTGCCGCCCACGCGCGGGGACGTGATGGTCTTCAAGTTCCCGGAGAACAAGGAGCAAGACTTCATCAAGCGGGTGATCGCGGCCCCCGGCGACACGCTGGAGGCGATCAACGGCCGCCCGATCATCAACGGCTGGCTCGTGCCGCACTGCTACGTCGGGCGGTACGGGAGCGACGGCTGGCTCTACGTGGAGTACCTGGAGGACAAGTCGTACTTCACGCTGTTCGCGCACGACGACACGCACCCGAACGGTCCCGACGAACCCGTGTGCAAAGGGCAAGAGGACTGCGGGATCGGGCAGTCGTGCAAGGCGGGGATCTGCGGCCATCACCAGGGCCCGTTCAAGGTGGGCGCGAACGAGGTGTGGGTGATGGGCGACAACCGCTACAACAGCCACGACTCGCGAAGCTGGCGCGGCGGGATGGGCGCGGGCGTGCCTTTCGAGAACATCAAGGGCCGCGCGATGTTCGTGTGGATGAGCTTCGCGCCGGGCGGCGGTATCGCGCAGGACAGGCTCTTCGTGAACGTGATGGGCCGTCCGAAGCTCCCTGGCGGGCTCGACGCTTCGCTGCAAGCAGGCCTCGACAAGTGCATGCGCGAGCGCCCGCCGGTCTCACAGACGACGCCGCCGCCGGGTCGCAAGCTGCGTTAGCCCGCTGCGTCAAGCAGCGTTCGCTCGCCTTGGGACTTGCGCAGTCGCGTGCCGCGACGACACTGGCCGACGTGTCTTTCGAGGAGGCGCACAACGTGAGCGACGCGATGCAGGCCCTGACGTACGACCGCGAGACCGATCCGTGGGACAACACCACGGGCCTGCGAAAGACCGAAGTCGAGCGGCCGCGCATCGACGAGGCGAGCGACTACCACGATCGGTCGATGGTGCTCATCAAGCCCATCATGACCGGCTTCTGCGGCTCGGATCGCGGCATCTGGTTCCGCACGGCCTTCAAGGACATGATCTTCAAGTCGCTCGAGCGCGACAAGAAGTCGTCCCGCGTGATCGGGCACGAGCTGCTCGGCCGCGTGGTGGAGATCGGCACGGACGCGAAGCGGCATTACGGGCTCGAAGTGGGCGACGTGGTGACGACGGAGAGCCACATCCCCTGCGGCGTTTGCTACCAGTGCCGCATCGGCGACACGCACGTTTGCGCCGACGACAAGATCATCGGCATCAGCGAGGACGGCTGCTTCGCCGAGCTCGTGAAGCTGCCCGCGAAAAACCTCTGGCGGACGGACATCACGAAGATCCGGCCGGAGGTCGCGGCGATCCAGGAGCCGTTCGGCAACGCGGTGCACGCGTGCACGAAGGTGAACCTGCGCGGCAAGCGCGTGGCGATCGTCGGATGCGGGACGATCGGTCTGTTCGCCGTGGCGGTCGCGCGGGCGATGGGCGCGAACTACATCATCGGCGTCGAGCCGATGGAGAGCCACGCGGAGATGGCGCGGCGGCTCGGCGCGGACGTGGTGCTCCGGCCGCAGTTGCAGAACGGTTCGAAGGACAAACCGCACAAGAGCGATCCGGAGCTGACGGAGCGCATCCGGAAGCTGACGGACGGCGTCGGCGTGGACGTGGCGCTCGAGATGAGCGGCGTGAACTCGAGCGTGAACAACGCGATTCACGCGGTTCGTCGTGGCGGCGACGTGATCCTGTTCGGCTTGAAGAGCGGCGACGCGGTGATCGAGAACTTCGATCGGCTGATCGTCGACGGCATCAGCCTGCACAGCGTGATCGGCCGCCGGATCTTCGAGACGTGGCACATCACGCGGCATCTTCTGGAGTCGCGTGATCCGAACATCCACGACCTCATCTGGGAGGTCATCCTGAAGCGCGGCGAGGGGACGATGTTCGACTTCCGGGAGTACGACGCGTCGGACTTCCAGAAGGCGATCACGACCTACCCCAAGGTCGTCATTCGCTACTGATTCGAAACACCCTCACCCCCAGCTCGAAACACCCTCACCCCCAGCCCCTCTCCCGTTCCCGGGAGAGGGGTGGAGAGGCGCGTTTTCAGCTCAGGACGCCGAGCTTCTTGCCAACGCGGGTAAACGCCTCGATCGCGTGCTCCACGTGCTCGGGCGTGTGCGCGGCGCTGAGCTGCACGCGGATGCGGGCCTCGCCCTTCGGCACCACCGGGTACGAGAAGCCGATCACGTAGATCCCTTCCTCCAGCATCGCCGCGGCCATCTCGCCCGCGAGGCGCGCGTCGCCCAGCATGATCGGCACGATCGGGTGGATGCCCGGCTTGATGGTGAAGCCCGCCGCCGTCATGCCCTCGCGGAAGCGGCGCGCGTTCGACATCAGCCGCTCGCGCAGCGCGGGCTCGCGCTCGAGCAGCTCGAAGACTGCGATCGATGCGCCCGCGATCGGCGGCGCGACCGTGTTCGAGAACAGGTACGGCCGCGAGCGCTGGCGGAGCAGGTCGATGATCTCGCGCCGGCCCGTGGTGAAGCCGCCGCTCGCGCCGCCGAGGGCCTTGCCGAGCGTGGACGTCATGACGTCGATGCGGTGCAGGACGCCGCACTCCTCGGGCGTGCCGCGGCCCGTCGCGCCGATGAAGCCCGTCGCGTGCGAGTCGTCGACCATCACCATCGCGCGGTACTTGTCCGCGAGATCGCAGATCACGTCGAGCTTCGCGAGGTAGCCGTCCATCGAGAAGACGCCGTCGGTCGCGATCATGCGGATGCGCTTGTCCTGCGTCTTGCGCAGCGCGTCCTCGAGCGCGGCCATGTCGCCGTTCGTGTAGCGGTGGCGCTCGGCCTTGCAGAGACGGATGCCGTCGATGATCGAGGCGTGGTTCAGCGCGTCGGAGATGATCGCGTCTTCCTCGCCGAGCAGCGTCTCGAAGAGGCCGCCGTTTGCGTCGAAGCACGACGAGTAGAGGATCGTGTCGTCGGTGCCGAAGAAGCGGCTGATCGTGCCTTCGAGTTGCTTGTGCAGGTCCTGCGTGCCGCAGATGAAGCGGACGCTGGAGAGGCCGAACCCGTGCGTGTCGATGGCGTGTTTGGCCGCCTCGATGACCGCGGGATGCGAGGACAGGCCGAGGTAGTTGTTCGCGCAGAAATTCAAAACCTCGCGCGGCGCGGCGCCTGCGGGGCCGCCGGTCGTGCGGATGTTCGCGCCCTGGGGCGTCGTGATGACGCGCTCGTCCTTGTAGAGGCCGGCCGAACGGATTTCGCTGAGGGTTTGGGCGTAGATGGACTTCGCGACGTCGAACATGGCGCGCGCAGTCTAGATCGAGGGGCGTTCGTGGTCGATGCCCGCGGCTCGCACACGGAATCGCGCCATTCCCCGAATCACGCGCAGGAGCGCGCAACCGCGGCCACTCGTCGGGTAGCCCGCGAACCCCGATAAGGGCCACGCATCCTTCGCGCGCGTCGAGGTCCGTGCCACCCACTTCATCGAATGTGGCACGAGCTGCAAGCGTGACGGCTGGGTGGGGAGGCCCATTGAAGGAGGAAGCATGAGGGAAACGAGGCATTTCCGCCTCTTGTGCCCCATCGCCGTGACGGGACTCCCCCTTGCCGTTTCTCGATCGAAATCAATTGTCATGGAAAGCCCTGCCTCGGCGGGGCTTTCCGCTATTTGGGGGAAAACTCGGGAAGCGAGAGGCGTGTGCCCGGGGGCAAACCTCGCATCGTCGGGTCGTCGAGGTATTTCTGCACGTAGGCGCGCTTCGCGGCGATCACGTCCTTCAGCGCGGGCGAGGCGCTCGCCGCGATGTCGTCGAGCGCGCGGGCCAGGAATTCGGCCGTCCGGGGCACGGTGAGGGTTTGTCCGCGGAGAATTTCGATTTTCTCCGCGTCCGTGGGCGCCGCACGGAGCGCCTCGATCACGACGAGCTCGGGCAATACGTCCATCGCGAGGCACTGCACGACTTGCATGCGACGCATGCCCTCGCCCCCGTCGAAGGCCGCGAGCACGGCATTTTCGGTGTCGTCGTACGAGACGAGGATCCAGGGGTCGCCGATCTTCGGCGGCGGCGAGACACGAATGCCCTCGTTCGGAAGGTCGAAGCCGGAGATGTGCCGCGCGGACAAACGCGCGCCGAGCCGCTCGGGGTGGTCGAGCGGCGGGAGGATGCAGACGGCCGCGACATACGCGACGAACGCGGGCGACGTGGCCCTCGCGAGCGCCGCGTCGACGTGCGCCTGCGTGAGGCGCGCGGGCAGGCCGCTGCTCGGTCCGACGGCCGGGCGCAGGGTGATTCGGCGGCTGCCGCTGCCGAAGAAGGCGAGCGCGACGAGAAGCACGATCCCGGCGAGACCAACGGGGAGCCTGCGATTTCCGAGGCGCGCGGCGACCCGCGGGCGGTCGAGGGCCACGACGAGCGCCATGAGCCCGAGCACGGCGACGTAAAAACCCAGGAAATGGCCGCCCGACATGCCTCCGCTCATGGGAGGACCCTAGCAGCCGGGAGCGACGGGCGTTTCACCCGCGGGAGGGTCGGGATACGATGAAGTTTCGTGGAGGTGGGCATGGCCAGTCGCTGGGTGACAAGGTGCTTTGTTATCACGTGGCTCGGCGCCTTCGGGGCCGGGTGCGTCGATCCGGGGCGAGAGGACAGGGCGCTCGCCGAGATCGATGCCGTGCGGCGGGAGTCCGCCGCGCGGGAGACGCAGATTCGCGTGCTGGAGGAGCGGCAAGCCGCGTTCACGCAGCAGATGGCCATGGTGATGGCCCTGGCGCAAGCGAGCTATGGCCGCGACGCGCGGAGGGACAAGGACGACGAGCGCGACCAGCGGATCGCCGAGATGGCCGCCCGGCTCGCCCGCGTCGAGGGCATGGTGTCGCGCATCCACGCGACGGACGTGCCGCCCGAGGGCGACGCCGCGGCGGCCCGGCGCGCGTCGGAGCAAGGCTCGGCCGAGGAGCGAGCGGCCGCGGTGCGCAAGGTGCAAGCGCTGCTCGATTCGGGGCAGGTGAAGGTGACGGTGCGCGGGGGGAAGGTGCAGATTTCGCTGTTGCGCCCGCTCGACGCGAAGGATCCGTACACGGGCAAGGACGCGCCGCCGCCGAAGCCCTCGACGCCGCCGCCGCAGTTGGAGGCGGACATGCTGCAGTGGCGTTGAGCTAGCCCGTTCGTTCGTCACAACATGCTGCGCTTGCCCATGTCCGTGGGGCCCACGCCGAGGCAGCGGAGCCCGTGGCCGCATTCGAGCGACGATCGGCAAGGTTTGTCCGCGGCGACCACGCCGCACGAGGCCGTCACACGCCGCGGGGAGCGTCGTGCTCGCTGACGGTGCGGCCTCTCGGCCCGCGTCCTTCCCGCACGTGCAGCCGCTGAACAAGCCGAAAACGATGGGCAGAAGGTAAGCGGGCCTCATGCGTGGTCATCGCATCGCAGACACGGTCGCCGCCCAGCAAGGCGTTTTTTTGATACGTTTTCGCGGGGCCGGAGAGGCCCGTTGCGCGTAGCGCGTGAAGCCATCGTGCCCCCGAGCGAGCGTATCTCCCGAACCCCGAGCAAGCGTTGCCGCGCAGCCCTGCTCGTCCTCGTGATCCCCGCCTGCAACAAGGCGCTCGCGGCGTTCCTCGCGTCGAAGGACAAGGACCACGACGAGGCGCTCGCGCCAAAGAAGGCGAGAAGCTCGTGCGCGAGGCGCTCGCCATGAACCCGCACTTCGATGCGGCCGACGTGGCCGAGGCGAAGAAGCTCCTCGGCGAGGGAGGTTAGCGCGTGCGATCTCGCGCCCTCTTCGCCGTGCTGATCACGCTCCTCGGCGCGCTCGTTTTGCTCCTGCCGCGGGTCGCGTCGGCCCATCAGGTGGGTTTGTCCCGGGGCGAATACAAGATCGACGGGGCCACGATCACCGCGGAGCTCGTCTTCGCGCGGCGTGAGGTGCTCTCGCTCGTCCGGAGCATGGACGAGAACGGCGACGGCGCGATTTCACCGACCGAGATCCAGCACGCACGCGAGGCGCTCGGCCGCGCGGTGGTTGATCGCGTCTCCGTACGCGCTGGCGAGGGCGTTTGTCCAGGGACGCTCGACGACGCGTTCCTCGTGGAAGAGGACGGTTTTTCCGTGCGCATCGTGTACCGATGCCCCGCGTCTCCGCGAGCCGTGCGCGTGCGCCTCGACGTGCTCGACGATCTCCCCTACGGCCACCGCCACATCGCGCGCGCGGACGTGGGCACAGGGCCCACCGAGCACGTGCTCTTCGGCGCGAATCGCGAGATCGGGATCGCGGGTTTGCCCGGGGGCGGCGAGGCCCCGGCGGCGCCAAAAGCCAAGCACGAAAGCGAAGGCTTCTTCGGCTTTTTCCGGATGGGCATCGAGCACATCCTGTTCGGCTACGACCACCTCGTTTTCCTCTTCGGCCTCGTGCTCGTCGGCGGCCGTCTGCGCGCGCTCTTGCTCGTCGTCACGGCGTTCACGGTGGCGCATTCGATCACGCTCGGGCTCGCCGTGCTCGGGATCTGGGCGCCGAGTGGGCGGATCGTGGAGCCGATCATCGCGCTCTCCGTCGCGTACGTCGGGGTCGAGAACCAGTTCGTGAAGGACGCCGAGAACCGCTTTCGCATCACGTTTCCGTTTGGCCTCGTGCACGGCTTTGGGTTCGCAGGTGCGCTCGGGGAAATTGCGCTCCCGCGGCCGCAGATTCCGGGGGCGCTGCTCGCGTTCAACCTGGGCGTCGAGGCCGGGCAGCTCGCCGTGCTCGCGGTCGTGCTGCCGCTGCTCGTCACGGCGCAGAAGCGCAAATGGTTGGAGAAGCGCGGCGTGAAGATCCTGAGCCTCGGCATTGCCGCGCTCGGGCTCGTGTGGTTTGTCCTGCGAATCGTGGACGCGGACGGCTGACGTCAGCGCTTTTGATCGTCCGGGACCAGGGCGGGGACCGGAATCGAGACGCGCGGCGGGGGCGGGACGAAGGGGCGGGGCACGCGGATCGAGGCGGCGACCTGCGCGACCTCGGGGAACATCTTGCCGATCCCCTCGACGAACGCCGCGCGGGAGGTGTCGTCGGGCGACCGCGCCGAGGCCCCGGCCGTCGCGAGCGCGGCCGAGAGCTCGTAATACCAGGCCGAAAGAGATGCGTGCGCCTCCAGGAGATCCCGGAGCGTCTCCTCCGACACGATGACGTTTTTACCCATACCCGCTCAGCATAACCCAGGTCCGCATCAACCAGGCAGCCAGAGCAGGCCTTCCATGATGGGTTCGAGGCAACTCACGACCTGCGAGCCGACATCGCCGCACGAGAGGTTTTTCAGGCAAACCTCGAACGCCATGCGGCCGCGCCGGTTCATCGCGCCGACAGCGCGCTCGAGGTGCGGCGCGAGGCCATTGCCGAGCTCGCCCCGGCACTCGTCGTACGTGGCCTCGCCGCAACGGGCCATGCGCCCGCAGATCGCCGTGACGTACGGCGTGATCTCCTCGACCTTCACCTCCACCGCGTCGAGCGCGGACGAGCCGCAGCGGCTCACCTCGGCCGCGTAGGCGCTCGTGAACGGGTCGCCGTCGAACTTGTCGAGCGCGGCACGCGAGCAGCTCGCCGTGCGCCGTAGCATCTCCGGCGACGCCATCGTCTTCGCCTCGATGCACTCGTCCCGGCTCGGCCAGCGCTCCTTGTCGCCCGTGGCGCGGTGGTAGAGCGCTTCGAGGTACTCGCACCAGACGCGCTGCGCGGCTCGTTCGTCGGCCGCTTCCACGACGGCCGGATCTTCGGTGGTTCCCGCGACCTTCACGATGTTCGGATTCGCCGAGCGGGCGGCCCGGTTTCCCTTCGGCGCGGCTCCACAACCGGCCGCCGCGAAGGCGGCGGAGGCCGTGGCGAGCGAAAGCAGGAGAGCGCCGAGGGAGCGACGACGGAGTTTGCGTGACACGAGCCACCTGACCTTCCCGGGCGGAAGCCCACGGACGAGAGGGGGCAAACAACGGGCCTCGGTGATGGGCAGATCGGAGCCGCTTTCGAGAGGACGTCCGGGCTGCAAGGGGGTTCGGGGGCGTAGCTCGGCGTGTCCGAGCGTAGCCCCCGAGCGTCGAAAAAAACCTCAAGGCCGCGCGATCATCAGCGCTTTGAAGAGCGGTCCTTCGAACTCGGGGCCCATCGCGATCCGCGGGACGTTGAGCGGGTCCGCTCGGTCGCGCATGCAGAAGCCCGTCGCGTTCGTGAAGCCGAGGTCGAAGCCCGCGTCGCGAGCGACACGCAGGAACGGCCCCTGCACCTGATGGCCCACGGGATACGCCACGGTGCGCACGTCCTCTTCGAGCACGTCGGAGAGCACGCGGCGCGATCGTCCGAGATCGGAGAGCGCTTCGTCGGGCGTCATCGTGGCGATCACGCGGTGCTCGTGCGAATGCGAGGCGACGCTCATCCCGGCGTCCGCGAGCGCCCGGACCTCGCGGAAGCTCATGATGGTGCGCGTCGCGATCGAACGCTCCTCCGCGGGGTCGAGCGTGACGTCGACGGCGCGCGAGAGCTCCTCGAAGAAGCGCGCGAGATCGAGTCCCGGCGTGCGCTTGACGAGCCCGAGCAAGAAGCGCTTGGCGGCGGCGGGATCACGCCCGAGGTCGAGCACGATCGGGCGCGGATACGTGAGCACGAGCGTGCGCTTCTGGCAGCGCCGGAGGAGCAGCGCGATGCGATCCCACCAGAACATGCGCCCCGCGTCGGGGAAGGCCGTGGGGACGAAGAACGTCGCGGTCGCGCCGGCTTTCTTCAGAATGGGCAGCGCGACGTCATGGCAATCGCGATAGCCGTCGTCGAAGGCCAGCATCACGGCGTTCGCGGGCAGCGGCCCGCCCCGGAGGAAGCGCCGCACGTCGGGCAGCGACACGAACGCGCCGTGCTGCTTCACCACCTTGATCTGCTCGGCGAGCCCGCGCGCGTCGGTCTCGCGCACGTCGGCGTCGAGCTCCCCCACGGCCGCGGCGTCGGCGATCCGATGGTACGTGAGCACCATGAGCGATCGCGTGGCGAGCTTCGTCCGCATGGAGAGCAGCCGGTCCAAGATTCCCAGCGTGTCGAGCGCACGCGCGAGCCGCGCACGCTTGGAAGGCCACGCCGTGGGGCGCACGGGGTCGAGGTACATCGAGGTGATGTAGTTCAGCACACTTTCTGCGAAGTGCCCGTGCCCCACGGTTGTGCTCGTTTGGCCCGATTTTTCCGTCTGTAGCGGTGTGGGACCTGCGCGGGCGGACAGGATCCGCCGACAGCGTGCCTGCGATTTGGGGAAGACGACTCGGCTCCGGTATGATCGCGCCAATGTTCCCGAGTGAGCCCGTTCCCGAGCGTATCGGGGCGTACAAAGTGCTCCGAAGGTTGTCCGGAGTGGGCTCGGCGGACGTGTACGTCGGACGCATGGAAGGCCCGATGGGCTTCTCGCGGCTCTGCACGCTGAAGCTCGTCCGGAACACGATCGAGGGCGACGCGCACTTCGCCGAGGAGCTCGTGCGCGAGGCGGCGATCTGCGCGGTGCTGAACCACCCGTCGATCCAGCGGATGTTCGACTTCTTCGAGCACGATAAGCACCTCGTGCTGGTGCTCGAGCACGTGGAAGGCGTGACGCTCGATCGGCTGCAGGACGTGCTCGGGCGGCAGAAGTCGAAGCTCGACGACCGGACCATCGCGTTCATCGGCCGCGCGCTCGGCGGCGCGCTCGCGCACGCGCACGCGGCGAAGGACGAGGAGGGGACGCCGACGCCCGTGATTCACCGGACGATGCACCCAGAGAACGTGCTGATCGGGTGGGACGGTCAGGTGCGGCTGACGGGGTTCGGGCTCGGGAAGATCCTCGGGCGGAGCCCGGACACGGTGGCGTTCGTGATCAAGGGCGCGCCGGGGTTCATGGCGCCGGAGCAGGCGCGCGGCGAACGCGTGACGCCAAAGGCGGACGTGTACGGGCTCGGGGTCCTGCTCTGGTCGCTCTACGCGGGGACGAAGCCGCCCGAGGTGGGCACGAGGCCGATGCCGCTCGCCGTGCTGCGGTCGGATCTGCCGAAGGAGCTGACGAACGCGATCGACGCGGCGCTGGAGCCGTCCCCGGACAAACGCAAGGTGTCGTGCCAGGAGCTCGAGCGGGTCCTGAACAAGGCGCGGGGGATCGAGGAGGGGCAGAAGGACCTCGAAGAGAAGGTCGCGCCGCTCAAGGGGCCGCGGTCGAAGGCGACCGAAGGGGACGTTCCGCGGCGGCGGTTGCCGCTCGAGTCGGTGCGGCCCGCGAAGCCGCCGCCGTCGAGCAAGCAGAGGCTGTCGGCGCCGCCTTCGCGGCCGCCGGGGCGTTTGTCGGAACGACCCGGGGACGGCGGTGATGGGCCGGCCTCGGTGTACCCGCTCTTGCGGGCCCTCGCCGAGCGCGTGCCGGGTCCGCCGAAGCTGCCGCTCGCGGTGGTCGAGGCCGAGGCGGATGTGCAGCCGGAGGCGCCCACGGTGCGGCCGGCGCAGACCCCGGCGGGCGCGGCGCGAGGGCCGTCGAAGCCGACGATCGCGGCGCCGCTCGGGGCCGTGGTGCCCGAGAGCGAGTGGAAGGAGTCGGTGCCGGACGAGGAGCTGTTCGACCAGCTCTTCGAGGACGCGACGTCGCGCTCGGGCATCAGCCTGGCGGCGATGGGGTTTTCCGCGGAGGAGCGGGAGAAGGCCGCGCTGGCGATCACCGAACCCGATCAGGTCACGGCGCGAAAAGACAGGGTGACGCCTCCACCAGGTCCGCCCACGCTCGGATCGGGCAAGGTCATGCCTGGACCGGCGAAGGTGCTGACCGGGACGGAGAAGGTCGTCCCGCCGGGGCCGAAAATCGCGGGCAGCGCGGACAAAGTCGTCCCCGGTCCTTCCAAGCTCACGCCCGGAGCGGGGAGGGTCGCGCCCGTTCCTCCCCCGCTCACGCCCGGAGCGGGGAAAGTCGACGCTGCGCCGGCCGATCTGGGTGCAGGTGCGCCCAAGGCCGTGCCGCCGACGCTGCCGGAGGTGCTCGATCCGGCGGCCGCAGGGAAGGTGGGGGGCAAGCGGCTGGAGCTCGCGGACACGGTGATGGCGCTGCCGAAGCTGCCGGAGCCGACGCCCGCGGCGCCGCCTGCGTTGCCGGCGTTCGCGCCGCCGCCCGTGCCGCCGGCCGCGCCGAAGCCGCCGCCGATGGCCGCGCCGCCGGTGCCGCCGCCGATGGCCGCGCCGCCCGTGGCGCCACCGATGGGCGCACCTCCGGGGTTGCCTCGGTTTGGGACGCCGGCGGCGCCGTCCGCGCCGGGGGCCGTTTCCAAGTCCGCGCCTCCTGCGGCTCCTGCGGCCGTCTCCGCCTCCGCGCCCCCAGCCGCACCCGCTGCCGAGCCCGCGCTCGCACCGGCGCAACCCGCCAGTCGAAAGAAGCGACCGCCGCCGCTTGCGCTTGCGATCGCAGGAGGCGCGGTCGCGTTGATCACCGCGGGGGCCGTCGTGATGCTCACGGGCGGCTCGGATCCGGACGCGAATCCGAACGCCGGCGCCTCGGCGTCGACCTCGGCCAAGCCTCCGCTTTCGACGCCCGAGACCCAGCCGTCCGACTCCGCCGTCGCGCCGCCGTCCACCGCGCCCTCGCCGCCTCCCGCGGGATACGGGCTCTTGACGGTGGTGTTTCCCTCGGAGGGAAACGTGTACGTGAGCGGAAAGAAGCTCGGCCGCACGAACGAGACGTTCCAGGCGCCGTGCGGCAGCAAGTTCGTGCGCGTGTCGAGCTCGGCCGAAGGGCGCTATCCGGAGTGGCTCTCGGCAGGGGAGACGGTGCTCGTGCCTTGCCAGGAAATGCTCCGGATCGAGGTCGTTCCTGGCAGGCCGCCGCCGCAGGTGCCGCGGAAGAAGAAGCGTTAAGCGGGAGCCGCGGGGGAAGGTTCGCCCGTGCGGGCGAGGCAGAAGGTGATCACGTCGCGCGCGCCCGCCTCGACGAGCGCATCGCGGCAGGCCGAGAACGTGGCTCCCGTGGTGGCGACGTCGTCGACGAGGAGGATTCTGCGACCTCGTACGGCTCGTGGGGCTCGCACGACGAACGCTCGCGCGACGTTCGTGCGTCGCTCGGCGCGTCCGAGGGTCGCCTGCTGCGGCGTGTTCCGAAGCCGCACGAGCGCGCGCGCCGCGAGAGGCACGCCGAGCTCGTCGGCGGCTGCATGCGCGAGCAGCGCCGCCTGGTTGTAGCCGCGCTCCGCGAGCCTTCGCGGATGTAGCGGTACGGGGATCACGAGGTCCACGACAGGCGCCTCCTCCCGCACGAGCCCGCGCAGGAGATGGCCGAGCGGGCGCCCGAGATCGGGCCGCTCCCCGTACTTGAACCGCTTCAGCGCGGCCGCGAGGGCGCCTCCGAACGCGGCGAACGCGAGCGGCTCGTCGGGCGTGTTCGCGGTTCGGACGACGGTCGCCGCGCACGGCTGGCAAAAGACGCGGTCGCGGCGCACGGGCGCATCGCAGGCCGCGCAGGCCGGAGGGCTGAGGGTGTCGAGCAGGGCGCGGGCGATCGCACGCGCGGCCAGGAACGCGAGAACGAAGGGACGCAAGAGGGGCATGCCCGAACATCGAAGCCAAAGGCCCCGAGTTGCGTCGCGGCGAACGAAATTCCGCGCAACGTCGCAGGGGTCGCTGTACGATTCGCGCGAGGTGCTCGCCCGACACGAACTCGATCTGCGCACGACCTGCTCCACGCGGAGGCCCGCTTGACCGGCCGTGACGAGTGGCGCTGGACCGACGAGCAAGGCGTGCAGCGGCTCGTGCGAACTGACGAGCTGCGGGAAGCCATCGCGACCCGTGTGCTCCCGCCGTCCGTCCTCGTCTGGCGCGAGGGCATGGAAGAGTGGGTCCCCGCCTTCACGGTGCCCGCGTTCGCCGACGTCACGCCCACCGCGCAGGAGCTGATCGCTCCGCTGCACGAGCCCGCCATCGTCGCGCCGCATCGCTTCGGCGGGTCGCTGCCCGAGAAGCGCGGGCAGATGGGCACACTGCTCGGAATCCCGGGCCCGGCCGCGCCACAGAACGGCGCCCAGGGCGTGCCGATCGTCGTGCCCTCGGGCGCAGGCACGGAAGCCGCACCCCCGGGCGCCGCGCCGATCACGCTGCGACCCGAGTACGGCGGCGCGGCGTTCGAAGCCGCCGTTCCCCGAGGCCCGACCGCATCCCCCGAGCCACCGGCCGTCGTTCGACCGCCCCCGCCCGCGGGCCCTCTGCCACCTCCTGTCGCCGAGCCGGCCCCGAAGCGTCCGGCGACGAGCGCGAGTGCAGTCGACGAGCTCTGGGGCGACGTCAACGACGACGAGACGACGAACGTCGGGGATCTCGCTCCGCCTGCTGCAAAGCCGCCGAAAGAGACCACGGCCGCAGCGCTGCCGAAGCCTGCGATGATCGCACCTCGCGCGGCGGAGAGCCCCGCGAAGCCGCCTGCCGCGACGTCTCGATCGAGCCGACCGCCGCCGATCGCCGCGCCCGCCAAGCCCGCTGAGGGCCCGCGTGGGAAGGCCAGCGCGGAGAACACGTCGATCGGCCCCGCGCCGAAGCCCCTTGGCCCCAAGACGTCCGAGTACTCGACGGTGGGTCCGAGCCCGATGCGCGCGCCGTCGAAGGTCCTCACGAAGCCCACGACGGACGCGGCCGCGAAGCCCGCGGTGTCGCCGACGATCCCGCGGCCGGTCGCGGACAAGGGCGCGGACAAGCCCTCGGCGATCCTGAAGCCGTCGGCGCTGCTCAAGCCTGCCCCGGTGCCACGCGCCGGCGCGGCTCCGGGCACGTCGACCACGTCGACCGCAAAACTCTCGCCGAGCACGCCGCCGCCTCCCGCGCCGGTCGATCCGCCGGTCGCGCAAGCGCCGACCGCGCCTTCGGCCGAGCCGCCCGCCGCGGCCGCGCCTCCGCCGCTTGCCCCGACCGAGCCGCCGCCGCCCCTCGTCCCGTCGTCACCCGAGCTCGCGCCCGTGACGGCGCCCTCCCGCGTCGACGAGCTGCCTCCGGCGCCGCCTCCACGCGAGCCGAGCACGACCGCGATCTTGCCGCCCGACTTCACCTCGGGCGCCTACCCTGCCGCGTCCGGCGGATACACCGGCCCGTCGATGGCCGGCGCGGTGAAGCTTCCGCACGAGGTCACGCGGACGATCCGGATCGACAGCTTGCTCGTCGATCCCTCGACCGCGCCGCTGCCCGAAAAAGAAGCGTCCGCGCGGGGTTCGTCCGAAGAGGTTCGCACCTTGCCGTCGGCGGTCGAAGAGAGCCCGCCCGTGGCCCCGAGCCCGCCACCGTACACGTACGCGGAGACGCCGCGTGGACGTGCCGCGCTCGACGCGACGTCGGACGGCATGCGTGCGGTCAAGCCCGAGCAAGCGTCGAGCACGCTGCCGATCAAGGTGATCGCCACGAGCAGCGGCTTGCTCGTGATGATGGTGATCTCGGCCTTCTTCGTGGGTCGTTGCTCGGTCAAGCCGACGGTGGCCGGCGGCGGCGCGCGCGCGGTTCTGGCGAACACGGTCCGCGCGATCCGCGACGCCTTGCCGCAACCGCCGAAGCCTTGCTGGGTGGCGAAGCAGCCCGTGCGCTGGGCGCCCGTCGTCTCGAACAAGATCCCCTTCGAGCTCTTGCCGCTCCCCTCGGGCAACATCTCGATCGGCTACGCGAAGAGCTCGGACGAGGCCGTCGGCATCGAGGTCACGCCGTCGAGCGGCCAGGTGAACGAAGGGTTCGTCGAGAAGGTCAGCGGCGAGATCGATCGCGTCGCGCCAACCGGCACCGACAAGGGCTACTTCGTCGCCGCGAAGGAGTCGTCGGGCACGCTGAAGTCGATCGTGCAGGTGCCCGCGTCCACGCCGTTTTTCCTGGGCGTCGCCGAAGGCAACCTCGCGACGGCCGATCGTGTCGACGCCGCGCCGCAGTCGCTCTGGCCGATCGCGGGATCGGATCCGCTCGACGCCGCGCGCGTGGTGATCACCGACGACAAGGGCTACGCGCTCTCGTTCCGTCGCGACGGCGCCGTCATGGGCGGCTTCATCGGCCCGGATCACAAGCCCATCGGCGAGCTCGTGAAGGTCGCGGGCTCCGGCGGGCAGGTCGGTAAGCCCATGAGCGGATGGAACGGCCGCGAGGTCGCGATCCTCTTCGCCGATCGCGAGACCGAAGGGAGCCCGTGGAAGATCCGGCTCGGCCACGCACAGGCGGGCGCGATCCCGTCGTCGACCCAGGTGATCGAACTGCCGGCCGGAGGCCCTGGCGGCGACGCGTTCGCGCCCGGGATCGCGGGCTTGCCCGATGGGCGATGGGTGCTCATCTGGACCGAGGGATCGGCGGGCGCGCGCGCCGTGCGTGCGCAGACGCTCGGCCCGGACTTCGTTCCCGTGGGTGATCCGATCGCGCTCTCGCCGCCCGCGGGCAACTTCGGTCAGGGCATGGCCGCCGTCGCCGGCGCGTACGTGACCACGGTCTTCCTCCAGAGGGGCAAGTCGAGTTACGAGCTTTGGGGAGGCGTGCTCCAGTGCGGATGAGACTGTCGTCGAGGCGATCGTTCGCGTGGGCCTTCGTCGTGGCTGCGAGCCTGTCCTCGCTTCCCGCTTGCGGGCCGTCGCTGTCGCAGATCGAGCAAGGCAAGGCGATCACCACGAAGGAAGCCGCGCTCGACGACTTCTTCAAATCCGTCGTCGCGCTGCGTGGCGAGGTCGATCGCGCCGAGGGCGATCGCAAGGCCGCGCGCGTCGAGCTCGTGAAGGCCCTCGGCCTCGCGGAGACGGCGGAAGCGAGCGAGGCGCTCGAAGCGGCCGCGAAGAAGGCGAAGACGCTCGACGAGGCGGGCACGGCGCTGCACCTCGAGCTCACGCCCGACGCGAAGCTCATCGTGCTCGTGCAGAAGCGTGGCAAGACGAGCGAGGATCCCGAGGCGCTCGCGAAGGCCGTGGAGCAGTCCGTGAAGGCGTCGCTCGACGTGGCGCGGCGCATGGGCGAGCTCGAACAACGCGCGCGTTTCCTCGACACGAAACGAACGGAGCTTTCCACGACGCCCGCGGCGAAGTCGGGCGACGCCCCGCGCGAGCTCGAGGGCGCGCGGATCGTGCTCGCCGATCTGCGTGGACGCGCGACGACGGAGGCGGGGCTCGCGTCGTCGTTCGTCGTGGGCCTGGCGATGGCGCTGGAGACCGGCGGGGCCGACGCGGCGCTCGCGAAGTTCACCGGCAAGAATCCGCGTCCGCGGCCCGGCGGCGGTGGTGGCGGCGGCGCCGCGCCCGCGGGAGGATCGCCGGCGCCGAAGCCCAAGCCGAGCGACGATTTCGAGCCCTGACATGACGAGACCGAATCCTTCCGTATTCGCCGCGGCGGCTGCGCTCGCGCTCTCGTTCGCGAGCCCCTCCGCAGAGGCGCAGGCGACGCCCCTGCCCGAGTCGATCCCCGTCGGATCCTTCACCTTCCGCCCGTCGTTCGAGCTCCGCGTGCGCGGCGAATTCCGCACCGATCCGTTCGACATCGGCGGCGTGAACTTCACGCGCGGGGCGGTGCTCGAAGACGCGTACGGAACGAACCTGCCGCCGCGCTTCAACGCGCCGACGTACATGACGCCGATCTACACGTCGCAGTGGGCCGCGACGAGCCGCGCGCGGCTCGGGCTCGCCGTGGATCGCGGCCCGGTGACGGCGGCGATCGTGCTGCAGGACGCGCGGCCGATCGCGGGCGCGCCGGGAAGCGGCGTGCTGCAAAGCAGCCAGCTCGGCACGGGTCTCGGCCTCTTCGAGGCGTACCTCGACGTGCACCGCAAGAACCGGCGCGTGTGGTTCCGCCTCGGCCGCCAGCGCGTCGTGTGGGGCGACGGGCGCCTCGTCGGCGAGAGCGATTTCACGCAGCGACCGCGAGCGCTCGACGCCGCGCGGCTCGGTTTGTCCTGGAAGAACATCGATGTCGAGCTGCTCGCCGCGCTCATCGGCTCCTCGCCCTTCGGGGGGCTCGGCACCGTCGGGGCGGCGGGCGGGACGGCCGGCTCGGGATCGGCGGGTGACACGGACACCACGGTGCCCACGACGGTCCGCCCCCAGACGGGCAGCCAGCTCTACGGCGCGCACGCGATCTTCCGCATCTTCCCGCTGCTCGCGATCGACGTCACGGCGCTCGCGCGGATCGTCCGCCCGCCCGCCGCGCTCGATCTCACGCCGAGCGACACGTACGTGTTCGACGCGCGTTTCTCGGGCGACTACCGCGGCGTGCGGTACGCCGTCGAAGGCGCGTACGAGCTCGGCCGCATCTCGAGCTTCGGCGCGAATCGCGATCTCCGCGCCTTCGCGGGCGCCGCGCGCGTCACGTGGGAGACGGCGCTTCCGTGGCACCTCACGTTCGGCGCGGCGGGCGCGTACGCATCCGGCGACAACGGCAGCACCGACACGCTCGCCGTGCAGACGCGCTTCGATCCGATCCTCCCCGAGGAGCGCCCGATGCACGGCCGCATGGGCCTCTACGCGTGGTCGAACGTGATCGAAGCCGGCGCCGACATTGCGGCGCGCCCGACCGACGTGTTCTCGATGAACCTCGGCTACCGCTTCGTTGGCCTCGCCGAGCCGAAGGGCCGCTGGACGAGCGCGTCGCTGATTCCGATCGGCGCCTCGGCCACCAACGAGTCGCACATCCTTGGCCACCAGATCGACGCGACCTTCGGCCTGCGTGTTTGGGATCCGCTCGCGATCGAGGCCTCCTACGGCCTCTTCCTGACCGGCGAGGGCGCGCAGAACATCCTCGAAGCATCGAGCCGCGGCCGCCCCGAGATGCAGCACTTCGCCTATCTCCAGGCCGTGCTGCGCGCTCCTTAAAACCCGCTCCAGCGCCGCTTCGGCCCCGTGTCGACGTGGACGAACCTGTCGCGCCTCCCCGCGTAGGTGCCGAGCCCGCCTTGCCACTTCGCCTGCAGGATCTCGGCAGCGAGCTCCGGCACGGAGAGCCCGTCGACGCGGAAATCGATCGCCATGCCGAGCGTGTGCTGGCTGTGCGACGCCACGTGCCGGCCCTTCTTGCGCATCACCTCGTTGCGCTTGGGGCTCCGGTAGCCGCTCACGATCTCGATCCGTGTGCCCTCGTGTTTCTTCGCGATCGTACGAAGAAGATCGAGCAGCCGCGGATCGATCCGTGTCTCCTGCTCGTATCCGTGATCCGCGAGGAACGTGGAGAAGCGCTCGATCGTGGGTTCGTCTTCGGTGAGCGCGAGCGTCTCTTGCGTGTGACCGTGCACGATCGTCGCGAGCGGCTTCTTCGCGTGAGCGGCGTTCGCCGCGGGATCGGCGGGGCTTGGATCGCTCGATGGCGCAAGCGCCGCCGCCGCGTCGATCACGGAGGCGGCGGTGCTTCTGCGTGGGGGAGGAAGGGGAGCTTCGGAGAGCGGGGAGGGGACGGGCAGGGCGAACGCCGCGGCGACGAGGGCCGGGATCGCCCTGCTTTTCACGTGCTCGGAGCGGGCTTCGGCGCGCCGAAGATGCTCGCCGCGCGGCGCTTCTCCTTCGCGGCGCGCTCGCGGTCGGCGTAGGTCGGGATGACGACCTTCTGCCGCTCGGGCAGCTCGCGCCCGGCCACGATCGCGTCGACCTCCTCGGCGTCGAGCGTCTCGCGCTCGAGCAGCGCGTTCGCCAGCTTGTCGAGCGCCTCGCGGTGCTCCTCGAGCAGGCGGCGCGCCTCGGCGTGGCCGTCGAACACGAACTTGCGGACCTCGTCGTCGATCTGATTCGCGACCGTCTCCGAGTAGTCGCGGCGCTGGCTCGTGAAGTCGCGGCCGAGGAACACGCTCTCCTCGTTCGCGGCGTACGAGATCGGGCCGATGACGTCGCTCATGCCGAACTCGGTCACCATGCGGCGCGCGAGGTTCGACGCTTGCTTGATGTCGTTGCCCGCGCCCGTCGTGAACTGACCGAACACGATCTCCTCGGCGACGCGGCCGCCCATCAGCACCGCCAGGCGCGCCTTCGCGAAGTCGCGCGACATGCTCAGGCGGTCTTCCTTCGGGAGCTGCTGCGTGATGCCGAGCGCCGGGCCGCGCGGGATGATCGTCACCTTGTGCACGGGGTCGGCGTTCTTCTCGAGCAGCTTCGCCACGAGCGCGTGACCGGCTTCGTGCCACGCCGTCGTCTTCCGCTCCTCCTCGCTGATCACCATGCTGCGACGCTCGGTGCCCATGAGGACCTTGTCCTTGGCCATCTCGAAGTCGACCATCGAGACGAGGTCCTTGTCCTGACGCGCGGCGAGCAGCGCGGCCTCGTTGACGAGGTTCTCGAGGTCGGCCCCGACGAACCCGGGCGTGCCGCGGGCGATGATGTCGAGGTCGACGTCCGGACCGAGCGGCACCTTCTTCGTGTGCACGCGGAGGATGCCCTCGCGGCCGCGCACGTCGGGGCGGTTCACCACGATGCGCCGATCGAAGCGTCCGGGCCGCAGGATCGCGGGATCGAGGACGTCCGGCCGGTTCGTCGCGGCGATGATGATCACGCCCTCGTTCGACTCGAAGCCGTCCATCTCGACGAGGAGCTGGTTCAGCGTCTGCTCACGCTCGTCGTGCCCGCCGCCGAGGCCCGCGCCGCGGTGCCGGCCGACGGCATCGATCTCGTCGATGAAGATGATGCAGGGCGCGTGCTTCTTGCCCTGCTCGAAGAGATCGCGCACGCGGCTCGCGCCGACGCCCACGAACATCTCGACGAAGTCCGAGCCCGAGATCGAGAAGAACGGCACGCCCGCCTCGCCCGCGATCGCCTTCGCGAGCAGCGTCTTGCCCGTGCCGGGCGGGCCCATCATGAGCACGCCCTTGGGGATGCGGCCGCCGAGCTTCTGGAACTTCTTCGGATCCTTGAGGAACGCGATGATCTCTTCGAGCTCGTCCTTCGCCTCGTCGATGCCGGCGACGTCGGCGAACGTCACCTTGTTCTGCGACTCCGAGAGCAGCCGCGCGCGCGATTTGCCGAAGCTCATCGCCTTGCCGCCGCCCGCCTGGAGCTGCCGCATGAACAGGTAAAACATGACGAGGAGGAAGACCATCGGCAGGATGGTCACGAGCGCGCCCGACCAGAATGGCGAGGCGTCCTCCTTCTCGAAGGTGACGGCGACCTTGTTGTCGACCAGCGTCTTCGTGATCTCGTCGGCGTTGTCCGGGCCGATCGTGACCTTTTTGACCTTCGAGTTGCTCTTCGGGTCCTTCACCCAGAACGTGTATTCACGATCCTTGATCGAGACGGAGTCGACGTGCGGGTCCTTCTCTCGATCGGCCCGAACCTGGCTCATGAACTCGCTGAACGAGACCTGCGTTGCGGGCGGGCGATCTGGGCTCAGGAACTGCCAGATCACGAGGAACATCATGATCAGCAGGACCCAAAGCAGGAGCGTCTTGTGCGATTGCTTCACGAGGATCCTCGGGTTGCCCGACCCGATCTCCTCGGGACGAGCAGACTGCGTCCAAATGTAACGCTTCTTTGCACCAGCATGCCACGCGGTGGCATGCCCGTCGATGGAAGCCAAGCCGCGCCGTCCATTCGGGAAGGACGCGGCTCGATCATTTCTTTTCGTTAAGGACGATCTTCCCCGCTGGGAAGGTCACGTCGAGCTCCCGCCCTCCCTTCATACGAATCTTCACAATCCGAGAGCCCTTTTTCTGCGCTCGCTCGATCGTCGTCCGTTGTGCCCGGCCGAGCCCGCTCATCGGGTCCTCCGCGGGACAGACGTCGTGCAGCATGTCCGCGAGGGCACAGAGATGGTCGATGATCCGTGGTGAAAGCTCCTCCAAGAGCGGGATCAGCTCGCGGCGCACCCGGACACGCGTGAAGCGAGGGTCGAGGTTCGAAGGGTCGCGGGCGTGGGCGATCGCGTGGCGATCGAGGTGGAGCAGGACGTCGGACCGGCGCGCGCAGACGAGCGGACGCACGAGGTCTCGCGGGCTTTCGCCGCTGCTCGGCGGCACGGGCGCAGGCGCGCGCGGTTCGAGCACGGCGAGACCACGCGGCCCCGCGCCGCGTAACAAGCGAAGGAGCACGGTCTCGGCCTTGTCGTCGGCCGTGTGTCCCGTGGCGATCACGGCGGCGCCACGCCGCGCTGCAGCGTCCTGCAACGCCCGATGACGCGCTTCACGCGCCCGCGCCTGGAGGTTGCCCCCGGGCTCGACCTCGAGACGCGTCACCTCGAAAGGAACACCGAGCTTGTCCGCGAGCTCGGCCGCGAGCGCGAGCTCGTTTGCCGCTTCGGGGCGCAATCCATGGTCGACGCCGTGCCCGATCACCTCGTGGCCGATCGTGCGTCGGAGCAGCGCGAGCACGTGCAGGAGCGCCGTCGAGTCGGGGCCGCCCGAGCAGGCGACGAGCACGCGATCGCCGCGATCGAAGAGCGCTTCGTCGCGGATCGTGCGCTCGGCGAGGCGCCGTAACGAAGGCGGGTGCGAGGACTTGGTCAACGGAGCTCGAAGGCCTTGCAGAAGACGACCTCGTCACGCGCGTCGAGATCGGGCTCTTGGTGCATCACGTGCGGGTATCCGAGCGAGCAACGATCGGCTTCCGGATCGTACTGCGCGCAGTCGCCGCACGTGAACACGAGGCGAAAGCGGCGCGCCTCCTGCCGGAGCCGTTCGTCGACGCGGTGGATCATCCGGCGAGAGCGTAGCGCACGCGAGCGCTCAGCGCGCGCCGCGACGACGCACGAGGCGGGCCACGGTCTCGACGTGGCTCGTCTGCGGGAAGAGCTCGACCGTCTCGAGGTGCGTGAGCTCGAAACCCGCGCGCACGAGCACGCCGAGGTCACGCGCGAGCGTGGCCGGATCACACGCGACGTAGACGACCCGATGCACGCGCGAGGCCGCGATCGCAGCCGTCGCGCCCTCCGCGCCAGCGCGCGGCGGATCGAGCACGACGACCTCGACGCGCGGCGGAATCGGGTAAGCGTCCGCGTCCGCGACGACGACCTTGCCCGGAAGATCCCGCGCCGCAAGGTTTTCCCGCGCCGAACGCGCAGCTCCCTCGTCCGACTCGACCGCGACGAACGACGCGGCTCCACGCGCGAGCAGGATCGAGAGCGTGCCGCTGCCCGCGAAAAGCTCGAGCACGTGCCCGTTCGCCTTTTCGTCCGCGCCTTCCCGCGGCGCGTCCACCTCCGCGCGAGCGAGCTCCGCGGCGCGACGCGCGAGCAGCGTTGCGCCACGATCCGAGCTCTGCGCGAACGATCCCGCCGCGACGACGAGCGGCGCGCCGTCCGCGCCTTCGAGCACCGGCCGCGGATCCCCGAACACGGCCGGCGTCTTCGCGCCTTCCATGCGTACACGCGCGCCGGCCCACGCGCCCTCCGCGACGCGTCGATCGAGCGCCGCCCACGCCGCAGGCGCGATCTCGCCGCGCCACGTGGCATCGACGACGAGCCGCCCGCCCGCGCCTCGCGCGATCTGCACGTCGCCTTCGCCCGACGAACCCGCGAGCACGGTCGGGATCTCGTCGAGCGCGCCCGCGATCGACGGCGCGAGCACGATACAAGCCGGTGTCGCGACGAGCGCGTGCGAGCCCGGCGCGCGATACCCGATCCGCACCCGCCCTCGCTCGCCGCGCACGTAGAGCCGCGCGCGCGTGCGATAGCCGAGCGGCTCGGGCGCGCTGTGCACCTGGATCGCGGGCGGCGTCTCGCCCGTCGCGTGCGCGACCGCGCTCCGCACGATTTCCGCGTGCGCCGTTTCCTGCGCGTGCTGCGACAGATGCATGAAGTCGCAGCCGCCGCATGCATCCGCATACAGGCACGCGGGCTCCACGCGATCGGGGCTCGCCTCGATCACCCGCAGGAGCCGCCCTCGCGCGGGGCGCGTGTTCCTGTCGACCTCGGCCTCCACGCGCTCGCCCGGCGCCGTGCCCGGCACGAACACGGCCGTGCGATCGGCGAGTCGAGCCACGCCCGCTCCACCTGCGGCGAGGTTCTCGATGTGCAGGATCTCCGGGCGAGGCGCTTGCTTCGGCCTCGACGGTTTGTCCCTGCGGTCCGGCTTTCCAGCGGGACGCGTTCCTTGCGGCATCGAGGGAGACTACGTCACGACGAACGCACGTGCACCGCCCGCCCCGCCAGAAGGGCGAGCGGCCACGTTCGTCACTTCATCGACACGCGTTGCGCCGTCACCTGACCGGACACGACGATGACCGAGATGACCTTCGTCATGTCGCCCTTCTTGAGCGTGACCCGGTGCGAGCCCGGCTTGACCGAGAGGTGCACGATCGGCGAGGGGCCGAGCGAACGACCGTTGTCGAGCACGTCGTCGCAGAACGGGTTGCACACGATCGTCAGGAAGCCCGGCTCGCCGGACGCGGCCGCCGCGCTCGCCGTGGCCGTCGGCGCGGCCGCAGGCGTGGTCGCGGCCGTCTTCGCGGTGGCCGGCGCGTTCCCAGGCGCGGGGCCCGGCGCGGGCGTGGGCGCGGCCGTCTCCGTCGGCGCGGCCGCGGCCGTTTCGGTCGGCGCGGGCGCGGGCGCAGGAGCCGGTGCTGGCGCGGGTACGGCGACCGTGCTCGGGATCGCCGGCGCCTCGGGGACGGCCGTTCCCTGCGGCTGCGCCGTTCCCTGCGGCTGCTTCAGCTTGAAATACACGAGCACGCCGATGCCGATCACGCTGAGCGCGACGAGCGCGACCACCAGGACGAACACGCCCGTGTTGCGCTTCGGCCCGCCTTGCTGACGAGCCGCCTCCTGCTGCGCCATCCAGAGCGCGGCGGGATCGGGGCGCGGCAGCGACATCGCGGTCTCGATCTGCGACTGCGCGACGCGCTGGCCGTATTGCTGCGGCACGTGCACGTTCGGGTTGCTGATCGGATATTGCGGCTGCGGCTGCCCGTACTGCGGTTGCGGCGGCTGCTGCCCGAAGCCGAAGCCCGGCTGCTGCGGCGCCATCGCCCCGTTGAAGCCCGGCTGCTGCGGCGCGGGATAACCGCCGAATCCAGGCTGCTGCGGCGCGCCAAACCCTGGCCGCGGCGGCCCGGGATCCGGGATCTTCGAGTTTGCCGGGAGCGCGATCGTCGCGTTCAGATCGTCCGCGTCGCCCGGATATCCGCCGTTCGGCAGCGCCGCGGTGCGCTCGTTCTGCCCCGGACCGGGCATGCCCGCCGCGGGGAGCGGCGTCGTGAGCTGCGGCCTATGCTGCGCCTGCGGCATGCCCGGACGACCCGCGCTCGGCAGCGGTCCCCCCTGGGATTTTTCGAGGTGCTCGCGCGTCGCCACCGTGGTCGGCACGTCCTCGTCGTCGTCCATGAGCGACGTGGCGGCCATCTGCTGCGATGCGGATCGATCCTCGGGCGGCGGCATCGCCGCGGGCGCGCGGTTCGCGATCGGCTGCGCTGCCGACTTCGACGGCGCCGTCCCGCTCGCGCGGCCGCGGCGATCGTCGTCCTCGTCCTCCAGCAGCGGATCATCGTTCAGGCCGCCCTGCGCGCGGAGCTGATCGACGTTGACCGTCGACGTCACCTCCGCGGCCCACGCGAGATGCGCCTCGCGCTTGGCGATGCGATCGGTGAAGACATGCCGGACGAACTGCGCGACCTCCTCGGGTCCGACGAACGCTCCGCTCTGGTTCAGGTAGACCTGCAGGGCGCGGGAGAACTCGCGGGCCGTCTGGTAGCGGTCCTTCTTGTTCTTCGCGAGCGCCTTCATGACGACCGCTTCGAGCCCCTGCGGATAGCCGCGCACGATCGTCGAGGGCAGCGGCACCACGCAGGCCTGCACCTTCTCGAGCGTGTCGAGATCGGTGTCCATGCGGAAGAGGCGCTGGTTCGTGGTCAGCTCCCAGAGCACGACGCCGAGCGCGAAGATGTCCGTCGTGCGATCGACGTCCGCGCCGCGCACCTGCTCGGGCGACATGTACGCGAGTTTGCCCTTGAGCGTGCCCGCGCGGGTCGACGCGAGCCGATCGGCGACCTTCGCGATGCCGAAATCGACGACCTTCGTGTAGCCGTCGTACGTGACGAACAGGTTGTGCGGCGTCACGTCGCGGTGGACGAGCCCGAGGAGCTGGCCGTTCTTGCCGCGCAGCTCGTGCGCCGCGTGGAGGCCCTCGGCCGCGTCGGCGCAGATGCGCGCCGCGAGCTCGGGGCTGATGTTCATCCGCTTCTCCTCGGCCCGCCGCATGACCTCGCGCAGCGGCTCGCCGTGGAGGTACTCCATCGCGATCCAGTACGTGTTGTCGTCTTTGCCGAGATCGAAGACCTGCGCGACGTTCGCGTGGTTGATGCCGGCCGCGATGCGGGCTTCGTCGAGGAACATGTCGACGAACTGATCGTCCTCGACGAGGTGCGGGTGGATGCGCTTGATCGCGACCCACTTCTGGAAGCCGCCGGGGCCGTCCATGCGCGCCAGATGCACGCTCGCCATGCCTCCGACGCCGATCTCGTCGACGACGCGGTATCGTCCGAGGAAGAAGGTCCCAGGCGGCTGCTGCTTTTCCGGTTCCTTCGGGCGGGGACCGGACGAGGAGGCGGGCGCGCTCCTGTTGTTCGCCGGTGCCGGACCGCCCGGTCGCGAAGCAGCGGGTCGAGGCGGAGGTTGAGCCATGACGCGTTGATTGAATCCTACCGCGAAAACGATTCCACTTTCCATGCGCGGGAGAGAGCGCATGGACGCTTCCGGATGTTCAGCGGGCGAGCATGCTCCCCTTGGGCCAGAGGTAGGGAGCCTACCGAAGCGCCGCGAACTTCAGGGGAAGGGCTGTCCGGGCTGTCCGCGCTCGAAGTAGAAGCGGAAGAAACCCGTCACACGCGATTGCAGTTCCTTCGGGATCTCGTTCGCGGGCGCGTCCACGGGAGCGTCGCGCGGATCACCCATCCACACGTCGAACTCGGCGTCCGTGTACTTCTCCGCGGCCTCGGCCTCGTTCGGGTCCCCGCTGAACAGCGAATGAAACGTGATCGAGCCATCCACGGCATAGAGGATCACGTTCTGGTTGTGGCAAGAGCGCTGGAGGTAGAGCGCGACGTGAATCGCCGGCTGATCCGCGGGCGGCGGCGTCGGGAAATCCGAGCCCGGAGGCAAGACGCCCGGCGAGAGCGTCACGTCGAGCGGCTTGCCGATGAGCTCCTCCCGCACCTGGCTCACGTCCTCGACGAGCACCGCGAGCCCGTCCGACACCTCTTGCAGATCGGTCCCGCGCTGCACGCGCATCTGAAGCGTCGAGCGGTACGGCACCGCCGCGAAGAAGTCCGGGCGCAGATCGTAGGCGTCGAACCAGCAATCCTTCGCGACGAGCGCGTCGCTCTTGACCTCGCCTTCGCCCTGCCCGAGCGAACAACCCATCGCGCCGAGCGCGAGCAGCGACGCGACCGCGAGGCAAAGACGCGCGCTCATGCCGCGCCTCCCGCGCTCGCGTGGATCGCGGCCTTGATCGTGGCCCCGCCGCAGACACGATCGCCGTCGTACGCGACCGCCACCTGCCCGGGCGAGACGGCCTTCACCGGCGTATGGAAGCGCGCGACGAGCACTTCGCCCCGCTCCGGATCCTGCACGCGCTCGATCGTCGCGCGTTCACCCTCGTGACGCGCGCGCACGCGCACGTCGGCTTCGAGCGGGAACGCCACGTCGTCGCTCCACGCGCCCGCTTCGAGCAGCGCGCCCGTCGCGAGCAGCGCGTCCTCGCCGCCGAGACGCACCGCGCCGGAGTCCGCGTCGATCCCCACGACGAACGCAGGCCGACCGAGCGCCACGCCGATG
This sequence comes from Polyangium jinanense, assembly GCF_028435265.1. Lineage (GTDB taxonomy): Bacteria > Myxococcota_A > Polyangia > Polyangiales > Polyangiaceae > Polyangium > Polyangium jinanense. The sequence goes on from NZ_JAGTJK010000002.1 coordinate 911,732, forward strand.
CCCTTGCGCTGGCCGATCGTGAACCGATGCACGCCCTCGTGGTGCCCGACCGTGCGCCCCCGCTCGTCGACGATCGGGCCCGGACGAACCCGCTCGCGCCCCGCCCGGTTCTCGACGAACGCGCCGTAGCCGCCGGCCGGGACGAAACAAAGCTCCTGGCTCTCGCCCTTGTCCGCGCGCGGGATCCGCCGCGCGTGCGCCTCGGCGCGCACCTCTTCCTTCGTCGCGTCCCCGAGCGGCAGGACGAGCTTCCGCAGCTCGTCCTCGCGCAACATGTGCAGGAAGTAGCTCTGATCCTTGACGCGATCCTTGCCCCGATAGAGCCGCCCGCGTCCGTCCGCGCCGATCTCCGTCCGCGCGTAGTGGCCGGTCGCGATGAACGACGCGCCGAGCCGCTCCGCGAGCGGGAAGAGCTCGCGCATCTTCACCGAGCGGTTGCAGGCGACGCAGGGGCTCGGCGTCTCGCCGTCGAGGTACGCGTCGACGAACGGATCGACCACGTGCGCCCGGAAGAGCTCCCGCCGGTCGAACGTGTAGTGCGGGATGCCCAGGTGATCCGCCGAGCGCCGGGCGTCGTGTTGATCCTCGGGCGCGCAGCAACGACCCCGCTCGCTCCGGTCGTCGGGGTAGTCCCAGAGGTGGAGTGTCACCCCGATGACGTCGTAGCCGGCGTCGCAGAGGCGCGCCGCCGCCACGGAGGAGTCGACCCCGCCGCTCATGGCGACCACGATCCGCGTTCCTTTCGTCACGGAGCCCAGCTTAGCGCCGAAAACCCCGCCGCGCGCGGCCGAATCCCTTCGGCCGGCCGGGCCGAGACGTGGGCTCCCGCGCCCCCGAGACGAAACCGACCGGGCGGACCCCTTGCGACTTGGCCCCCCGGCGAGCGCACGTGATACGGTTTCGCCAATGCCCCGAGGGCTCGTGCTCGTGATCGAAGACGACGAGTGGGTCAGCAGCCTGCTCTCGGGCGCGATCCGTGACGCCGGCTACGACGTCATCGTCTGCAACACCGCGCAAGCTGGGCTCGATACGGCCTGCGATCGCGAGCCGGACTGCATCATCTGCGACATCGATCTGCCCGACAACGACGGCTACTGGGTCGCGCGAAACGTGCGCACGCAGCCGTCGCGTGTGTCGGTGACGCCGTTCCTCTTCCTCTCCGCCCTCGACGATCAAGAGGCGCGGCTCGAAGGGTTTCACGTCGGCGCCGATGCGTACATGACGAAGCCCTTCCGCGTCGACGAGGTCGTCGCGCAGGTCGGCGCGCTCGTGCAGATGGCGTGGCGTCTGCGGCAACGTCGCAACTCGCTCGTCTCCGTGCCTCCCTCGTCCGCGACCGAGACGACGGCGATCCAGGGCGATCTCAGTCAGATGTCGATCGCCACCGTGCTCACGGTGCTCGAGCTCGAGCGTCGCACGGGCATCGTCGAGGTCATCAGCAAGAAGCGCAAGGTGCAGCTCGACGTCGCCTCCGGCTTCATCGTGACCGGCACCATCGGCGGCACGACGACCGATGCGATCACGATCCTGCGCAACATCCTCGGCTGGAAGGTCGGTCGGTTCTCGTTCGTCCCGCAGCCCGATCGTCCGCCGACCGGAAGCGCGCAGCCGATCGGTCACCTCTTGCTCGAAGCCGTGCGTCTCGAAGACGAGAGCATCCACAACGGCGAGCAACCTCGTTCGAGTAGCAACGCGCCCTCCACGCGCCTCTCCGCGCCCGCGATGGGCGGGCCTCCGTCGCGTCGCACCGATCTCGGTCCTCCTTCGTCGAAGGCGATCGCCGAGCCGCCGAAGCCGATCAAAGCCGCCGCTGCGCCGGCCGCGCACGACGACGACAACGATCGGAAGGCCTACTACGACTGGGCCGACTTCGGCATGGACGAGCCCGTGGCGCCGCCGCAAAGCGGAGGCCGCGCGGAAGCCGCGCCGGGCTCGCAGGAGCTCGTGCCCGAGTCCGCATACGGCGACGAAGCGCAGCTCGTCGACGAGCCCGAGCAGCTCACCGAGCTCGCCGCTGAAGCGCTCGACGAGGTCGATGTGTCGCCCGCGTCCGAGTACCAGCTCGAAGAGGAAGATCTCGACGGCGCGCCGGCGTATCGCCCGAACTGGGGCACCGCGCCAAGGCAGCAACCCGGCGCGAGACCCGCGCCCGCAGGCGGTGCGCAGCGGCCGGCGGGAACGTACGCAGCGGGACCGGTTCGTCCGGGCGCCATGGCGCCACGATCGCCCCATCAGCCTCCGCCGCGCCTCACGCCGGCCGGTCGACCTGCGGTCTCCCCGGCTTTGCCCGGTCCGCCGCCGCGTCAGCCCGTACCGACGCGGACCGCGGGCGGTTTGCCCGGACCACCGCCTCGCGCGGCGGGCGGTGCGACGCGGCTGCCCGGTCCGCCGCCGCGACAACCACTCGCGCCAGCTCGTGCGAGCGGCGAGTACACGCGCCCGTCGTTCCCCGGCCCCGCGCCCGCGGCGCGCCCGCCGGCCCCGCACGGCCATTCGAAGAGCACGCCGCCACCGCTGCCGAACCCGGGCACGGGCCCGGTGCCGCGCTCGCCCACGCCGCCGCCGCGGCAAGCCGTGCAGACGCGACCCGATCTCACCGAGAGCGGCGTTCGTCCGGCGCCCCCGCCGCTGCCGCCGCGTCAGACAGGTCCGGTCAACGACAAGAAGCGCTGAGCGCGTTCACAACGAGCGCGGTTTTTCAGGCGAGGTTCTGCTCGGGATCGTTTCCCGGATCGTGATCACGCAGGTACCCGAGGTTCACCGCGTTCACGATCGCGTGCGCGAGCAGCGGCCCGACGAGCGAGCCCGTGGCCGCGAAGATCGCCCCGAGGATCAGGCCCACGACCGTCGCCCACCCCGTCCACACCCAGCGACTCGGCCCGCGCATCTGATGCAACAGGCCGAAGAGCACGCCCGATCCGATGACGCCGATCACCGGCGTGAGGAGCCCGCGAAAGAGGACCTCCTCGCCGAGGCTCGACAGACCCGCGAGAATGAAGATCTGTCCGACGGATAAATCTTTCGCGACCGGACGAAGTTCGCCGTGCAGCCTGCGCGCCCAACCGAACCGACCGACGGCGAAGCGCGTCGTGACCACGAGGATCGTGGCGAAGATGATCCCGGAGAGCGCGCTCGCGAGTGTCCCGACGGTCGACGTCAGGCCGAGCCACGGGTCCGGGTACAGCCAGGGCGCGCCGTCCCGCAGCGCGAGGGCGAGGGCTGTCGCGAGGCACGCGAGGAGTGCATAACCGGCGGCCACGCTCCACGCTGCAGCGCTCCGGCCCGTCCGGGTCCACCGTCCCCGCATGTCCCGCATGTTGGCACGTTCGCGCCTCGCCGTGAAGCCAGCCGAGCCGTCCTGACCGTGCGCCCGTCCGCATCCGCCTCGCCCGGAGCGTCGATCGGTGCGCTCTCCTCTGGCCGTGGGACCGGCCCCGGATTAGATGCGCCCATGATGCACGCGACCGTGTTCATCATACCGGCTCTGAAGGGCGCGAGGGCGACGCGCGGACGGATCGCTCGCGTGTCGCCATGACCGCCGGATCGGCCGAAGGTCGCTGCGTCGCCTGCGGCGTGGGCGTTCCCGCGGGCGCTGCGGTTTGTCCGCGCTGCGGAACCTCGCAACGCATGGAGGCCTGTCCGCACTGCGGCGCCACGGCGGGGGCCACGCGCGACGCGGAGTTCCGGTTCCGCTGCGACGTTTGTGGCGGCCCGCGCGTGCCTCTCGACACGAAGAAGATGCGGCGGAGCGGCAAGGAGGTCACGGCGCTCAAGCGCGCCGAGCTCGCGCGGAAGGGGCGCGCGAAGAACCGCGCGGCCGCGGTGTTCACGGGCGTCGCGCTCGCGGGCACGATCGGCATCCTCGCGATCTACGGGCTGCTCGGCGTCATCGGCGTGGTGAACCCGGGCCTCGGGTTTTTCCTCGCGAGTCTTTTGACGGCCGGCCCGCTCGCCGCGCTGATCGCCTGGTTCCTCGCGCGCTCGCGGGAGCAAGCCAAGGAGATCGTGCCCGCGCTCGACGAGGCGTGGCTCTCGGTGGCGGCGGACGTGGCCGCGCAGATCAAGGGACCCGTCACGGCGCGCGCGCTCACGGAGGCGCTCCCGATCGAGGAGCCGCAGGCCGAGGAGATGCTCGCGCTGCTCGAAGCGCACGAGATCATCCGCAACGACGGCAGTCTCACGCGGATGCGGATCGGCGCCTCCCCGGACAAACCCGACCTCGCGGCCGTCGAAGCAGAGGCCGAAGCCGAGGCGGAGGCCGAGGCGCGCGCGCCCGGCGTCACGCGCGAGAAAGTGTAATGCGCGAGCGAACGAAGCAGAACGAGCGGACGAAGCCCGGCGAGCGGACGAAGCCCATCGAGCGAAGAAGGCCTGGCGAGCGAACGAAGCCGAGGTCCAGCGAGCCGACGAAGCCGATGCCCAGCGAGCCGACGAAGCCCAACGTGCGGCGCGCGCTCTCCCACGTCGGTGGAGAGACCAACGTCGAGGGAGATTCTGCGCGTGGCGCGGCGCTCGTCCGAGCGCTCGACGTGCCTCCGTCCGAGGTCGCCGAGGAGGCCGCGCGCGCGCACGTGCACGGCTTCCACAGCTACCCGGCGCGCATGCATCCGGTCACTGCGCAGCGACTCGTCGAGTCCTTCTCGCGCCCCGGGAACGCCGTGCTCGATCCGTTCTGCGGCAGCGGCACGGTGCTCGTCGAAGCGCGCCTCGTGGGTCGCAAGGCGATCGGCGTCGACGCGAACCCGCTCGCCGTGCGCCTCGCCGCGCTGAAGCTCCGCGACACCACGGAGGCCGATCGCGCTGCGTTCGTTGAAGCGGCGCGCGCGGTCGCGCTTTTCGCGGACGAACGCCGCAAGGCGAAGAGCGGACCCACGCGGCGTTATGGCCCCGAGGATCTCGCCCTCTTCGATCGACACGTTCTTCTGGAGCTCGACGGCGTGCGCGCTGGGATCGATCGCATCGACGATCCCACCGTGCGCGGCGAGCTCGAGCTCGTGCTCTCGTCGATGCTCACGAAGCTCAGCCGCCGAACCTCCGACACCTCCGAGCGCGAGCTCGAACGACGCATCGCCTCCGGCTACGCCGCGCGCCTCTTCGTGCGCAAGGCCGAGGAGCTCATCGCGCGCCGCGCCGAGGTAGAAGCGCGCCTCGCCGCCGCGCCGCCCGCGCGTGTCCTCGAAGGCGACGCGCGCCGCCTCGACGGCATCAACGATCGCTCCGTCGATCTCGTCGTCACCTCGCCGCCGTACCCGGGCGTCTACGACTACCTCGCGCACCACGAGGCGCGCCTCCGCTGGCTGCGCCTTCGCCCCGAGCGCTTCGAGCGTGCCGAGATCGGCGCGCGTCGCCGCCTCGATCCCATGGGCCCAGACGAAGGCGTGGCCCGCTGGGAGCGCGAGATTGGCGACACCCTCGCCGCGCTCGGCCGCGTCATGCGTCCCGAGGGCGCTGCGATCCTCCTCCTCGCCGACAGCGTCGTCGCGGGCCGCCCCGTTTACTCCGTCGACGTGATCCGCCGCGTCGCGCCGCGCGCGCGCCTCCGCGTGGACACCGTCGCCTCGCAGCCGCGCCCACACTTCCACGCGCCCACGCGCAGCGCCTTCACCTCGCGCCCGCGACAGGAGCACGCGATCCTGCTCGTCCGCTCGTAGCGCCTGCGCCGCGTCGCCACGAACTGTCCTCGCTCGGTCCTCGTGTGGCAGGATGCTCGCGGCTTTCCCACGGAGACGTTCGAGATGCGCAGTGAAACGGTCGCGTTGGTCTTTGCGGTTTCTCTTTTGATGTTCGGCTGCAACAAGGGCCGCGAGGGCGAGGGGACCGCTGCCGAATCCGAGGGCGCGATCGGCGTCGCCGAGTGCGACGCGTACGTGAAGAAGATGGAGGCCTTCCTCGACAGTTTGCCCGAGGAGGCGCGCGCCGCGCGGGAGCCCGGCTTCAAGGCGATGCGCCAAGCGTGGCGTGACGCCGCGCAGGCGCCCGGCGGCAAGGAAGGGCTCGCCGCGACGTGCAAGGAGAACCTCGCGAACGTGCCCTCGAAGTAGCGCGCGCGTTCAGCCGAACGTGGGCACCTCGGCGGGGTAGTGCTCGCGGAGGAACGCGGCCCACGGCGGACGTCGCTCCACGTGGAACACGTCGCCCGCGAGGATCGACGTGATGAGCCTGCGGATCGTCGTCCGCTGGTTCGGCTCGAACAACGTCTCGCGGAACTGCCCTGCGTAGAAACTCTGCACGACGCCCAGGAACAGATCGACCGCGTACCGCACGTTCGCTTCGTACGAGGCGAACGCCGCGCGCGACACATCGCCCGTCGTGAGCGCGTGATCGATCGCCTCGGCCGCGAGCGAGGCGCCCTTGATGGCGAGGTGCGCACCCGTCGAGAACAGCGGATCGAGGAAGCCGCCCGCGTCGCCGACGAAGAGCCACCCATCACCGGCGAGCTGATCGATCCGATACGAGAAATCCGCCAGCGCGCCGACAGGCCGGAGTCGCGTCGCGCCGCTCAAGAGCTCGCTCGCCATCGGTGATCGCGCGAAGGTACGATCGTAAAACGATTCGAGCGTCTCGCCTTTTTGCTTCTGCCGCATCCACTCCGACGACACGACCACGCCCACGCTCGTCACGTCGCCGAGGAACGGGATGAACCAGAACCAGCCGTGCTCGAAGATCACGATCTGGATGTTCCCTTCGTCCTGTCCACTCGGCCGGAACGTGCCGCGGTAGTGCGAGAACAGCGCAGTCTTGTCGAGCCGCGCGATGTTCGCCTTCCGCCGCGTGCGTGAGGCCAGGAGCGTGTCGCGCCCCGTCGCGTCGACGACGACCGGCGCGAAGAGCTCCACCACCTCGGAAGGATTCAGGAGGTTTTTCGCGCGCACCCCGACGGCGCGGCTGCCTTCGAAGAGCACGTCCGTCGCCTCCCACTGCTCGCGCACCTCGGCGCCGAGCTTGCGCGCGTGTTCGAGCAGCACGTGATCGAACTCGGCGCGTGGCACCTGATAGGCGTACGTGAACTTCGGATCGAAGCTCTCCTCGAAGCGATACGTGCTCTCGCGCCTCGTCGTGCAGCAGAGGAACCGCGCGCCGTACTTGCGCAGAAACCTCCGATCGAGCTCCTCGTCCACGCCGAGCTCGGCGAAAACCTCGCGCGATCGCGGCAGGAGCGACTCGCCGATGTGAAACCGCGGGAACTTCTCCCGCTCGAGCACGAGCGCCCGCCGGCCGCGCCGCGCGAGGCTCGCGGCGAGCGTGGAACCACCGGGCCCGCCCCCGAGGATCAATGCATCCCACCCATGATTCGACATCGCCCCTGGATATCGCGGCCGCTCGGCCTCGCCAATGCCGAGGCAGCGGGTCGACGTCGCGCGCGCCTTCCGTTAGAGCTGCCTCGTGATCCGGGTGGAGTTCCTGGCGAACGATCTCGGCCCCGCCGCGGCCGTGGACGCCGAGCCTGGCGACGCGCTCGTCGACGTCAGCGACGCATGCCGCGCGCCCGTCTCGTTCTCGTGTCGCTCCGCGAGCTGCGGAACCTGCCTCGTCGAGGTCCTCGAAGGCGCCGCGCTCCTCGAACCCCCTTCGAGCGACGAGTCCGACGTGCTCGACGTCTTCGACGCGCCGCCTTCGCAGCGGCTCGCTTGCTCGGCGCGTCTCGTGGCTCGGGGGGAGGGGCTCGTGCGGCTTCGCTGGGCGGGGAGTGACGAATGATCGACGGTGCGGCGCGTCGTTCGCGTCTTCCTCAGTCGAAGACCCACGCGCCGCGCAGGCCTCGCGCGAGGCGCCACTCTTCTTCGCGCCGCGCGATCAGGGGCGCCAGCGTCCCGGCCGTGAACGCGAGCGTCAGGCCCGCGAGCACGTCGATGGCGTAGTGCCAGCGCAGGAACACCGTCGAGAAGATGATGTTCGCCGCGAAGAAGCCCGTCACGATCGCGGGCCAGAACCAGCGTCGATCCGTCTTCGCGTTGTGCAGCGCGTGCAGCGTGAACCACGTCGGCACGGCCGTGTGCAGCGAGGGGAAGATGTCCTTCATCGCGCTGCCGGCCTGCACCGTGTCCCAGACGCAGCCCCAGAAAAACCCGCCGTTGATCGGGCCCTTGAACTGCTGGGCCAGGTACTGGTGCGGGCCGTAGCCGGGCACCGCCATGTAGCCGAGTTGCCCGATGCCGAAGACGAGCAGCGTCCCGATCGCGAACGCCGTCGTCCGGCGACTCGGCTTCGTCAGCCACACGCTGACGATCATGTAGGTCGCGCCGATGAAGAAGTAGCTGAAGTAGAAAAACGAGAACCACTCGACCACGGGCCGCACGTTGAAGACCTCGAGCACGAGCGCTGGCTCGCGACCGAAGATCGCCTCGTCGATCCGGAGGAGCGTCCCGTCCACCGAATCCGGCCGCACCACGGGCAAGAGCCAGCGCAGCACGAGGTAGTTCTGGAGGAGCACGCCGACGATGCTCACGCGGTAGACGATCTTCCGGACGAGCGGCGGGATGCCGGGGATCACGCGGCCGATCAGCACGGCGCCGAGCACGACGCCGATGCAGAGCTCCGTCGTCCGCGCGCACGACACCTGATCGGCCGTGGCTTGCCGCTGCGCGAGCAGCAGCCGCACGACCGTCAGGTAGACGAGCAGGATGACGTCTTGCACGGTGAAGCTACCGAGCAGGAACTTGAGCCAACCGCCTTGCATGGCGGTGATCTGCGCGGGTGCTCCCTCGACGTGCTCTTCGGAGGCACGCATGTCCGACGGGCTCCAGAGTCCGTTTTGGTGCGTGGAGGTGCTCACTTGTTCTCTCCGCTTAGCCGAGATCCAGCGACGAACCGCGACGCCGCGGGAGATGACGCGGCGGAGTCTAGGGGGGAAGGCTCAGCAGGTCGAGGCTTCATCGCCATGGGTCGTGCGGCGGCCTCAAGCAAGATCGGCGCCCATCAAAGGTGCGCGAAACGTCGAGGTTTTGTCGAATTCGAGGGAACGACGTAGGGTGGAAAGGTCCTCGGCGCGTAGCTCGATGCGCTGTCGTCTCGCTCTCGGAAATTCTCTACGCACCGCCTTTCGCGTCCGCGCCCGCGTCGGTCGCCGGCGCGCCTTCCCCGATGAAGCGGAAGCATGCACCGGCCCGGCAAACGAGCCCTTCGCCGCACTCCGCGTCGCTCTGGCAGCCCGGCTCCTCGGGCGCGCCGAGCGTGCATGCGACGAGGCCGGTAGCGATCGGCGTGAAGGCGACGAGCAGGAGGAGGAGACGCCGCGCGCGCATGCGGAAATGCTCACCCGAGCGCTCGCCACGCTGCAAGCCGGCTCGTTCGTCGCGACGTCCGCTAGGATGCGGGGCATGCGCGTCGCCCGAGCGTCGCTCCTCGCGTCGTTCCTGTTCGTGGGCCTCGCTTGCGCGGCCGAGCAGAAGGGCTCCATCGGCGCGGTGCTTTCGCGGGACAACGACACAGGCGCGCTCTACGTGCGCGACCTGTCCCCGGGCCTTGCCGCCGAGCGCGCGGGCCTCTTGCCGGGTGACGAGCTCCTCATGATCGAGGGCCGCTACGTGCGCGACCTCGACGCCAAGGAGATTCGCGCGCTCCTGCGCGGCGACGTCGGCACGTCCGTGCGCCTCACCATCGTGCGCGGCGAAGAAGTCCGCCGGGTGCGCGTCGAGCGTCGCGCCCTGCTCGACCCGAAGAAGGAAGAGCGTCCGCGCACCGAGACGATCACCGAGTGAGAGGTTCGTCCTGCCGGGGTTCGCCCCGAACGCTCTGCACTCTTCTGCGTCACGGACTCGCGAGCTTGTGCACGTCCTCGTGATGTTTGTCGGCGTAGAACGAGAGCACGTCCACGGCGTCGCGGATCTCGCTCGGGTCGAGATGCTCGATCCGGTACTCGACGCTCAGGATGATGTCGCCGTCGTCGTCGACCGAGTACTTGGCGAGGTTGATCTCCCGGTTGAGCTTGAGCAGGCGCGTCATGACTGCCTCGGCCGTCTCCGGCTCCTCGGGCAAACGCGCGTAGGGGATCACCGCGAACGTCACGAAGAGTGGTTCGAGGTGCACGAACAGCGGAAAAATCCGGTCCTTGCTGCGGAAGCGGCTGCGCAGCGTGGCCTCGGAGAGCCGCTCGACCGGCCACTGTTGCGCCTCGAGGACGGCGCGGATCTCATCCAGGGTCATCGGGACGCTATCATCAGGGTTTTTCGCGATGCGGCAACGTGAATAACGTCATCGCAGCGACGTCCACTGTCCCGTGACGCCCTCTTCCTGGAACGCGACGCTCGATGCTGCGGTGCATCGTGCGTGCGTGCGGGGCGAGCCTGTCTGTTCGAGAGCGACAAGCTCCGGTATACGAACACGCGAAGGCCAGGAGCAACCCTCGAGACACGTCGCGTACGAGGGTCGGAAGAACCGAGACGGAGGCTTCTGATGATGCTGCGAAGAGCGATGGTGAAACTCCTCGGCGCCCTGACGGTCCTCGCGGGGATCGGCGCGTCGCAGGATGCAAGTGCGGCTGAAGTGATCAAGATCGGCACGCTTGCGCCGAAGGCGAGCCCCTGGGGGCAGGTGTTCAGTGTTTGGGAGAAGGCCGTCAAGGAGAAGAGCGGCGGCCGGCTCGAGCTGCAGTTCTTCTACAACGGTCAGCAAGGCGATGAAGGCGCGATGGTCGGCAAGATGAAGGCCGGCCAGCTCGACGGCGCCGCAGTCACGGCGGTTGGTCTCGGCAAGATTTACAAGCCAATCCTCGCGCTCCAGATGCCGGGCCTCTTCAGCTCGTGGGCGAAGCTCGACGCCGCGCGTGAAGCCATGCGGCCCGAGTTCGAGAAGGGCGCGGCGGACGCCGGCTTCAGCATCGTCGGCTGGGGCGACGTCGGACAGGCGCATCTCATGTCGAAGGGCGTCGCGATCCGAGCGCCCGAGGACTTCAAGGGCACGAAGCCCTACGTGTGGCGTGACGACGCGATGATGCCTGTGTTCTTCCAGGTCGTCGGTGGCACCACGCCGTTCCAGGCGAACATCCCGGAGGTCCTGCCGAACCTCAACACGGGCGCGATCAACGTGATCGTCGCGCCCGCGGTCGTGGCGGAGCAGCTCCAGTGGGCGTCGAAGCTCGACACCATCGTCGCGGACGCGTCCGGCTTCGCGGTCGGCGCGCTCGTCCTGACGAGCAAGAAGATCGACGCGCTGCCGGGCGATCTCAAGACCATCCTCCAGGACACGGGCAAGGTCGCCAGCGCGGCGCTCACGAAGCGCATCCGCAGCGAGGATGACGCCGCGTTCGGCCGCCTGAAGGGCAAGATGACGGTTGTCGAGCTGACGGCCGATCAGAAGGCCAAGTGGCAAGGCCTCTTCAAGCAGGTGCGCGGCCGTTTGGCGCAGGGCACGTTCCCGGCCGAGGTCGTCACCAAGCTCGAGGGGCTCGGCGGCTGACAGATTTCCAGAGACATTGCCCGCGTGCGCCGGGTCGCCTTTGAGAGGCCCGGCGCTTCGCTTTTGTCGTGTTCGGCGCGTTGACGGTGCATCGTCCACGGCGTATGCGTACGCCCCGTCCGTCCCAAGGAGCATCCATGCGCCGTTACCAGTTCACGTCCGAGTCCGTCACGGAAGGCCATCCCGACAAGATTTGCGACCAGATCTCCGACGCCATCCTCGACGGCATCCTCGCGCAGGATCCGACGGCGCGTGTCGCCTGCGAGACGATGGTCAAGACCGGCATGGCGATTGTGGCCGGCGAGATCACGACCTCTGCGTGGGTCGACATGCCCGTGGTCGTTCGCAGCACGATCAAGGACATCGGGTACACGGACTCGTCGATGGGCTTCGACTACGAGACGTGCGCGGTGCTCACGGCGATCGAGAAGCAGAGCCCGGACATCTCGCGCGGCGTGACGGAGGGCGAGGGCCTGTTCAAGGAGCAGGGAGCGGGTGACCAGGGCCTGATGTTCGGGTACGCGACGGACGAGACCCCCGAGCTCATGCCCGCGCCGATCTCGTTCTCGCACCGCATGGCGCGCAAGCTCGCCGAGGTCCGCAAGTCGAAGAAGGTCAACTGGCTCCGGCCGGACGGCAAGACGCAGGTGACGGTCGAGTACGAGAACGACGTCCCCGCGCGCATCGCCGCGGTCGTGCTCTCGACGCAGCACGGGCCCGACGTCAAGCACAAGGAGATCGTCGAGGCGATGCGCACGCTCGTCATCGACAAGGTCCTGCCGCAGAAGCTCATCGACAAGAACACGAAGTTCTACATCAACCCGACGGGCCGGTTCGTCATCGGCGGCCCCTACGGCGACGCGGGCCTCACGGGCCGCAAGATCATCGTCGACACGTACGGCGGCATGGGCCGGCACGGCGGCGGCGCCTTCAGCGGCAAGGACCCCACGAAGGTCGATCGCTCGGCTTGTTACTACGCGCGGTTCGTCGCGAAGAACGTCGTCGCGGCGAAGCTCGCGGCGCGTTGCGAGGTGCAGATCGCCTACGCGATCGGCGTCGCGCAGCCGGTCGGCGTCCACGTGAACACCTTCGGCACGGGCCGCGTCGCCGACGAGGTGCTCGAGAAGTACATCCTCGAGAACTTCGACATGCGGCCGAAGGCGATCATCGAGCAGCTCGACCTGCTCAAGCCCATCTACCGCAAGACCGCGGCGTACGGGCATTTCGGCCGGGACGAGTTCACCTGGGAGAAGACGGATCGCGCCGCGAAGATGGCCGACGATCTGCTCCGCCCGAGCGTGTCGGCCACGAACGGCTCCACGCAGGCGAACGGCAGCGGCAAGAAAGATCAGAAGAAGCGCAAGAAGGCTTCCGCGGCCTCGCCCGAAGCGTGAGCACGCGCGCGCCCGCGCCACGTTCCCACCCCTCCCGCGTCCTCCCGACGCACTCTTCTCCAGCACCACGGTAGCGCCCCGAGCGCGTGACAGCATGCCGGCCGTTCGGCTAGGCTAGGCATGCTTGCGCTCGCCGTGTCCATCGATACGCGCGTCTTCCTTTCCCCGAGGTACCGCTCGCTCGACGTGGCCGATCCGGCAGGCCATGGGTCGACGACGGCGACCGTGAGTCCCCGAGGAATCCTTTTTCATCACGAGGGCGTCGTCATGAAGCGGTCGAGAACATCCACATGGTTCGGGCTCGTCGGGTTGTGCGTCGTCGCCGCGACGGCGGCGGGCGCATGCGCCGCGGGCGGCGGCAGCGGAAACATGGGGGGCAACGGGGGAGAGGCTGGATCCGGCGGCGCTGGCGGTGTGGGCGGCACCGCCGGCAACGGCCAGGGCGGCGACGTCCTCATCACGACGAGCAGCTCGTCGAGCGGCACCGGCGGTGCGGGCGGCGGCGCTTGTGATGAAGGCTTGCCCGATAAGGACAACGACGGCGACGGCTACACCGAGCTCGAAGGCGACTGCAACGACTGCGACAAATTCGTCAATCCGAGCGCGGTCGAGGTCATCGCCGAGGAGGACGAGAACGGCAACCTCCCCGAGCCTGCGGACGAGGACTGCGACGGCACGGTCGACGTCCTGCCGCCGGCCTGCGACAGCGGCCTCGCGCTCGCCAGCCTCGATCCCATCGACGCGGCCAAGGCGATCGGCGTCTGCAAGTTCCTGAAGAGCGCGAAGTGGGTGCTCTCGGACGGCAGCCCGCCGCCGGTGAACGAGACGCAGAAGGCGAACTTCCACCTCGGGCACGGCATCGTCGCGAAGCTCGGGACGAACAACAACCCGCAGGAGGGCAACTCGATGCTCTTCCTGTCGTCGGGCAAGGCGCGGGACAAGGGCGACGCGGACGCCACGTACCGCACGTTCGACAAGGGCTACACGAGCAACGCGCCCTTCGGCTTCCCGAAGGCGAGCCCTTCGTGCCCCAACGTGATCACGGGCCTCCCGCACGACGCGACGGGCCTCGAGATCGAGGTCGACGTCCCCTCGAACGCGCTCAGCGTCTCGTTCGACTTCCAGTTCTTCAGCTACGAGTGGCCGGACTTCTTGTGCCGCGAGTACAACGACTTCTTCATCGCCTACATGATCCCGTTCCCGATGGGGCAGAGCGACGGGAACATCGCGTTCGACATGCTCGGCGCGCCGATCAGCGTGAACAACAAGTTCTTCGAGGCGTGCGGTTGTCCGGGCAACCCCGTGGGGCCCACGGGCGAGTGCGTGGCGAGCACCTTCCCGTTCAAGTGCTCCCTCGAGACGAAGCAGCTCGTTGGCACCACTTTCGAGAAGGACGAAGCGAACGCCGGGTGGAGCCATGGCTCGACGGGGTGGCTGCGTACGACGACGGCGGTGACGCCTGGCAGCCCGATCCGGTTGCGCCTGGTCACCTACGACTCGACGGACGGGAAGGTCGACTCGTCCACGTTGATCGACAACTGGCGCTGGTCGGGCAAGCCCGGGACGACGGTGACCGAGGTCATCATCCCGAAGTGACGCGCCCGGACGTGTCCGGAGCGTCCTCGAACCTGTGTCGCTCCGGACGCGATCTCTCTTCACGCCCCGACGTGCATGGGTACACTTTCGAATGCGGTCCGCGCGCGGGGTGTACGGCTCTGTGTTCGCGTCCGGCTTGGCTTGTCCTCCGTGCGAGCGGGGATGGAGAAGGATCATGAAGCGTAGCCATCTTGTTCTGTTCGGTCTCGCCGCAGTTCTGGGCGTCGCTGCGGCAGGCTCCGCGGGTTGCCAGGCGACCGGCGGTCGTAGCGTCTTCGACAGCGATGGCGGGTCCGGTGGAGAGGACTCGAGCGGCAAGGGCGGCTCGGGGGCCACCGGGCAAGGGGGCAACGGCGGTTCGGACAGCGTGGGCGCGTTCGTCGGCCCCGGCGCGACCGGCTCCGGCGGCGGCGGAGCGCAATGCAGCAACGATCAGAACGTCGACGACGACGGTGACGGGTTCTCGGAGGCGGCGGGCGACTGCAACGACTGCGACCCCAACGTCTCGCCGGGCTCGATCGAGGTCGCCACCAATCCGGACGATCCGATGGCGACGCCCGCGGACGAGGACTGCGACATGGTCGTCGACAACGTCGCGCCTGTGTCGTGCGACGACAACATCGCGCTCACGGATTCGAATCCGGAGAACGGCGCGCGCGCGCTCGACCTTTGCCAGTTCATCACGCCGGCCGACAAGAAGTGGGGCGTGCTCAGCGCGCAGTACGTGCGCGCGAACGGCAGCCCCGCCACGTACACGCAGCACATCGGCATCCAGAGCAACTTCGGGCCGAACGTGAACGTGCAGAAGGGCACGCGCATGCTCACGCTCTCCTCGGGCTACGCGCGCTTGCCGAACCAGCCTGGCGCTTGCGGCGGCCTGAGCTGCAGCCAGATCGGCGCCGGCACCGCGCCGGCGGGCTTCCCGCAGGACGTGCCGGGTTGCGCGGGCGAAACGGACATCAACGACGACGTCGGGCTCGAGCTGAAGATCCGGTCGCCGAAGAACGCGACGGGCTACAAGTTCAAGTTCAAGTTCTACTCGATGGAGTTCCCCGAGTACGTCTGCACGGCGTTCAACGATCAGTTCATCGCGCTCGTATCGCCGGCGCCGCAGGGCTCGATCAACGGCAACATCTCCTTCGACAAGAACACGAACCCCGTCAGCGTCAACATCGCGTACTTCGACGTCTGCGCGTACGACCCGATCTACCCGCAGTTCACCTGCCCGTCCGGTCCGGGCGAGATGGAGGGCACGGGCTTCGGCACGTGGGACGAGGCGGGCGGCACGTCGTGGCTGCAGACGCAGGCCCCGATCAAGGGTGGCGACGAGGTGACGATCCGCTGGGCCATCTGGGACACGGGCGACGACGCGTGGGATTCGACGGTGCTCGTCGACGGGTTCGAGTGGGTCGCGAACGGCGGCACGGTCGTCGTCGGCACGGATCCGATCGAAGATCCCAAGTGAGCTGAGCAGCTCGCTCCGAGGGAAAACGCCCTGTTCGCGCGGGGCGTTTTTCTTTTGTGGTCCTACGATCGATCCCGGCAGGCGAGGAGATCGGCCATCGTCGCGCCTTCGAGCGGGATCTCCGAGAGGCCCGCGTCTTCTCGTGCTGCGATGCGAGCGAGCGCCCAGCGCGGCGCGAGCACGTCTCCACCGAGCCAGGCGCGCCGCCCGCCTTCAGGCTCGACCGCGGCTTCGATCCAGCCGATCGGAACACGCACGGCCGGGCGAAGGATCAGGCCCTCGGGGACAGGATCGAGCGCGTGCTCGATCGGAGCGAACGGACGCGTATCGAGCTCCTCCGATGCGATCGTCATCGTTGCGCTCATCGGCTCGGCGCGTGTCCGCAAGCCTTCGAAGAGCGCGTGTGCAAACCGCTCGAGGTCGAGTGGCGCGTCGGTCGCGAGCTCGGCGAGCGAGGCGGGCTTCTTGCCGAGGAACCGATCGACCGCGCGTTCGCTCTCCGTCGTGATCTCTTCCGGCAGCGCGATTGCCGCCTCGTACCCGACGAACGCTTCCACGAGCACCGCGCCCGACGCCGCGACGTCGAACCCGAGCAGCACCGCCGGCCGACGACGCAGCGAGATCCATTCGCGTCCGAAGTAATGCGCGATGAACCCTGCGCGGGTAAACCCTCCGAGGAGCGGGCGCACGTTCCGGTTCAGCAGCGTCCGCGGCGTCGCGTCGGCGACCAGCGCCGCGACGTGCGGCAGCGCCAGTGTCACCACGAGGCCACGTCCGCCGAGCCAGGCAGCCGTCCCCGTCGTCGCGCGTCGCAAGATCGGGATGCCTCTCTGCGCGCACGCTGCGAGGTCCACGACGCGGCCTGCGCGTTGCGCCGCGCCGAGCACCACGGCCGATCCATCGATCAGGCTCAGCGCCACGTGCGCCGCCTGCGCTTGCTCGGCCCGCTCGAGAAGCGCGGGGCCGAGCGCGAGCGCTTCGGGGATCGCGCGCTTCTTCAGCTCGATCGCGTGCATTTTCGTCCTGCTCCGGTTGACAGCCTCCCGAGGCCCGCCTAAACCTTCCGTTAGGTAACCCTAACGCGTGCGTGAGGGTTGGAGTTTCGGATGCGGCCGGTTCGCCACCTACCTTTAGCGCGGGGTTTCGAGAGAGGTGTCCTTCCTCTCCCGGATGACGTTCGTGCGCATGGTGGTGTGCAGCGGGCCGAGGCGGGGCTCGTGCCGCCGGATCTCGACGACGATCGGGACGGGCACGGGGGCGAGCGCCTCCTTCAGGTCGGGGACATCGCGCGTGCCGTCGGCAAGACGGTGCGGGCGATTCACCATTATGAGGAGGTCGGTTTGCTTCGGCCGCACGCGCGGTCGAAGGGCCGGTATCGGCTCTACGATCGGGCGGCGGTCACGCGGGTCCGGTGGATCGGCAAGCTGCACGATCTCGGGCTCAGCCTCGCGCAGATCCAGGAGATCGTCGCGTTCTGGGAGAACGCGCCCTCGGCGCCCGAGGCGATGGCGCGGGTCCGATCGATCTACCTGCAGAAGCTCGAAGAGACGCGCGCGCAGATCGCGCGGCTCTCCTCGCTCCAGCGTGAGCTCGTGGCGAGCATCGACTACCTCGACACGTGCGACACGTGTGCTCCCGACGAGATCGTGGCCGCTTGCACGGACTGCAACGTGCACGATCGGACGCAGGCCGAGCCCGAGCTGGTGGCCGGAATTCACGGCGGAAACGGGCATTCCCGAGGTGGCGCGGACCGCTAGAGGGTGCTTCGAAGAGAGACGAAACCGATGTCGATCCAGATCCCGATTTACATGGACTACCACGCCACGACGCCGGTCGATCCGCGCGTCGTGGAGGCGATGCTCCCGTATTTCAACGCCCGGTTCGGCAACGCGGCCAGCCGGAGCCACGTCTTCGGGTGGACGGCGGAGGAGGCGGTCTCGCGCTCGCGGGAGATCCTGGCGAAGCTCGTGGGCGCGTCGAACCCGAAGGAAATCATCTTCACGTCGGGTGCGACCGAGAGCAACAACCTCGCGATCAAGGGCGTTGCCGAGCTCTACAAGGAGAAGGGCAACCACATCATCACCACGGTGATCGAGCACAAGGCCGTGCTCGACACGTGCAAGCGCCTGGAGAAGCAGGGCTACGAGGTGACGTACCTGCCCGTTGGCAAGGACGGGCTCGTGAGCCCGGACGACGTCGCGAAGGCGATCACGGACAAGACGATCCTCGTCTCCGTGATGCTCGCGAACAACGAGGTCGGCACGGTGCAGCCGATCGCGGAGATCGGCAAGATCACGCGCTCTCGCGGCGTCCTCTTCCACTCGGACGCGGTGCAGGGCGTGGGCAAGGTGCCGTTCGACGTCGAGGCGATGAACGTCGATCTCGCTTCGGTCACCGCGCACAAGATGTATGGGCCCAAAGGGGTTGGTGCGCTCTACGTGCGCCGGTCGAAGCCGCGCGTGCGCCTCGTCGCGCAGATGGACGGCGGCGGCCACGAGTACGGCATGCGCTCGGGCACGCTGAACGTGCCGGGCATCGTGGGTTTTGCCCGGGCCGCCGAGATCATGCTGGAGGAGGGACGCGCGGAGAGCGCGCGCATCCTCGCGCAGCGCGAAAAGCTCCGCCGGCGCATCACGAGCGAGCTCGACGAGGTCATCGTGAACGGTTCGCTCGAGCACAGGCTCCCGGGCAACCTCAACGTCTCGTTCGCGTTCGTCGAGGGCGAGGCCCTCATCATGGCGATCAAGGACGTGGCGGTCTCGAGCGGTTCGGCTTGCACGAGCGCGAGCCTCGAGCCCTCGTACGTCCTGCACGCGATGGGCATCGGCGACGACCTCGCCCACTCGTCGATTCGTTTTGGCCTCGGTCGTTTCACCACCGAGGAGGAGGTCGACTACGTAGCCGACCTCGTGATCCGCAAGGTAAACAAGCTCCGCGAGATGTCCCCGCTCTACGAGATGCACAAGGAAGGCATCGATCTCGCTTCCGTGCAGTGGGCCGCGCATTGATTTGAGGTAGGAGAGTTTCGAGCCATGGCATACAGCGAGAAAGTGATCGAGCACTACGAGAACCCGCGCAACGTGGGCACGCTCGACAAGAACGACGAACACGTCGGCACGGGGCTCGTCGGCGCGCCCGCTTGCGGCGACGTGATGCGTCTTCAGATCAAGGTGAGCGACTCCGGCGTCATCGAGGACGCGAAGTTCAAGACGTTCGGATGCGGCTCGGCGATCGCCTCTTCGTCCCTCGCTACGGAGTGGCTCAAGGGCAAGACGATCGACGAGGCCGAGCAGATCAAGAACAGCATGATCGCGGAGGAGCTCCACCTGCCGCCGGTGAAGATCCACTGCTCGGTGCTCGCCGAGGACGCGATCAAGAGCGCGATCGCCGACTTCCGGTCGAAGCAGGCGGCGAAGAAGGCCCTCGCGGGGCAGTGACGTCGCCTTCGGGACGGCGGACGGAGAACGTACGATGAACGCCAGCAGCGAAGTTTCGCAGGGCAACCAGACGGAGCAGCGGCCCGCGCCGACGGACGCGAAGAAGACGATCGGCGTGACCACGTCGGCGGTCGAGGCGATGCGGACGAACCTCGCCAAGCGGGGCACGCCCGACGCCGCGATCCGCGTCGGGATTCGCGGCGGCGGCTGCTCGGGTTTCTCGTACGTCATCGAGTTCGACGACGACGCCCCGCGCAAGGGCGACCTCGTCCTCGAGTTCCCCGAAGACGGCAAGAGCACGGTCCGCGTCTACTGCGACAAGAAGAGCATCCTTTACCTCGGCGGCTCGGTGCTCGACTGGGAGAAGACCCTGATGTTCCAGGGCTTCAAGTTCAAGAACCCCAAGGAAGCGAGCCGTTGCGGCTGCGGCCACTCCTTCACCGTCGGCTGAGCACGCGCCGCGCGCCGCGGCGCGCACGCTGCATTCCACCGCTCCTCTCACGATGATCGATCCCTTCCAGACGCTGGGCGTCGAGGCCCGCTTCGACCTCGATCCGGACGACCTCGCGCGCCGGCATCGTGACCTCTCGCGCGCGCTCCACCCCGATCGTTACGCGGGCGCGCCCGCGGCCGAGCGCCGTTTGTCCCTGTCGCGCGCGATCGAAGTGAACGACGCCTTCCGCGTGCTGAAGGACCCGATCCGCCGCGCCGAGGCGCTCCTTCGCCGCGCTGGCGTGCCCGTCGGAGAGACCGCCGAGCCCAAGCCGTCACCCGATCTCCTGATGGAGATGATGGAGCGTCGCGAAGAACTCGGCGATGCGCGGCGGCGGAAGGACCTTGCGGCTGTCCATGCGCTCGCGGATGCGATCCGCCTGCGTGAGCGCGAGGTGCTCGCATCGATGGGCCGCCAGTTTGCAGTTTCCGATCCGGACTCGACGAAGCTCGCGGCCGTCCTGCCCGAGCTCGGCGAGCTCCGTTATCTTCGGCGCTTCCTCGACGAGGCGAGCGCGATCGAGGAAGAGCTCTCTTCCTGATCCTGAAAGGCCCTCATGGAAACGATGGGGGCTCCCGGAACCCCCATGGCTCTACTCGAAATCTTCGACCCCAAGGCAGCCCCGAGGCCGATTGGCATCGACCTCGGCACCACGAACTCGCTCGTCGCGCGTGTCCGTGACGGCAAGCCCGTCGTCATCACCGACTGCAACGCGGAGAAGCTCGTCCCTTCGGTCGTGCACTACGACCCGCGCGGCCGCGTGATCGTCGGCGCCGACGCGCAGCGCCTCGCGGTCGATTTTCCGCGCGAGACCATCGTCAGCGTGAAGCGCTTCATGGGGCGCGGGGCCGACGATCCCGAGACGCGCCGGCTCGGCACGTACGAGTTCGTAGAGCCGAAGACGCCCGAGGAAGCGAAGAGCGTGCGGTTCAAGGTCCGCGATCGCTCGGTCACGCCTGTCGAGGTCTCGGCCGAGGTCCTCAAGGTTCTCCGTTCGCTTGCCGAGGACGAGTTGCGCTCCGTCGGCGGCGCCGTGATCACCGTGCCTGCGTACTTCGACGACGCGCAGCGGCAAGCGACGAAGGACGCGGGCAAGCTCGCGGGCCTCGACGTGTTGCGGCTCCTCAACGAGCCGACGGCGGCGGCGCTCGCGTACGGGCTCGAAAAGCAGAAGAACGGCCTGTTCGCCGTGTACGACCTCGGCGGCGGCACGTTCGACGTGACGATCCTCCTGCTCGACGACGGCGTCTTCCAGGTGCGCTCGACCGGCGGCGACAGCGCGCTCGGCGGCGACGACATGGATCGCGCGCTGGCCGAGCGTCTGCTCCAGGACCTCGGCGTTCCTGCGGACAATCGCCCGCGTGAGCTCGTGCGACTCGCGCTCGATACGGCGCGCAAGATCAAGCACGGGCTCACCGAGAACGATCGCGTCGAGGCCGAGATCGAGGTCCCGGGCGGCACGCGCAAGCTCGCCGTCACGCGTGACGAGTTCGAGGCGCTCATCAAACCCATCGTCGAGCGCACGGGCGTCGCTTGCCGGCGCGCGCTCCGCGACGCGGGCATCTCTGCCGACGAGCTCGACGGCGTCATCCTCGTCGGCGGCTCCACCCGCGTGCCGTATGTGCGGCAGTACGTGGAAAAACTTTTCGGCAAGCCGCCGCTTTGCGACCTCGATCCCGAGGAGGTCGTCGCGCTCGGCGCCGCGATCCAGGCCGACATCCTCGCAGGCACCAAAGAACGCGCCGACGAGGTCCTCCTGCTCGACGTCCTGCCGCTCTCGCTCGGCCTCGAGACCATGGGTGGCGTCGTCGAGAAGATCCTCCCGCGCAACACCACGATCCCGGCTGGCGCGCGACAAACCTTCACCACGTACGCGGACAACCAGACCGGCTTCGACCTGCACATCGTCCAGGGTGAGCGTGAGCTCGCGGTCGATTGCCGCTCTCTCGCTCGCTTTGTCCTCAAAGGAATCCCGCCCATGCCCGCGGGCCTCGCGCGCCTCGAAGTCACGTTCCGCGTGGACGCGGACGGCTTGCTCAGCGTGACCGCGAAGGAGCTCACGACGGGCGTCGAGCAAAAGGTGGAGGTCAAACCAAGTTACGGCCTCACGGACGAAGAGGTCGAGGCGATGCTCATGGCCGCGCTCGATCACGGCGAAGAGGACCTCGAAAAACGTCAGCTCATCGAGGCGCGCGTCGAGGCCGAACGGGTCGTGCTCGCCACGCGAAAGGCCCTCGTCGCCGACGCCGATCTGCTCGAAGGCGACGAGGAGCGCGCTCGCATCGACGAGGCGCTCGCCGGGCTCGAAGAGGCCATCCGCGGCACGCGCGCGGCGATCATCCGCGGCCGCACCGAGGTCCTCGACGACGTCACGCACGGCTGGGCGGGCAGGCGCATGGATCGCGCGATCGCGCGGGCGATCGCGGGCAAGGACGTGACGGCGATCGAAAGCACCGTGGCGCAGGCGAGGGGCGTCGAGGCCCACCTCGCCGAGCATGCGGGGCATAACGCACCGGAAGGCGACGCCTCCGGGACGGGGAGCTGATGGCAAAGGTACGGTTTCTGGCGCACGGGTCGACGTACGACGTCGAGGTACCGATCGGGACTTCGCTCCTCGAAGCGGCGCGCAAGGTCGAGGCGCCCGAGGGCTCGGCGTGTGGCGGCGTGTGCGCGTGCTCGACGTGCCACGTCTACGTTTTGCGCGGCAAGGAGCTGCTCTCCGAGGCGGAGGAGGACGAGGAGGACATCCTCGACAAGGCCTTCGACGTGCGGCTGAACTCGCGGCTCGGCTGCCAGGCGAAGATCCATCGCGAGGGCGACATCGAGGCCGAGATCACGCGCGAGAGCCTCGACGCCTTCTACAACGAGCACCCGCAGTACCCGGACCCGCGCAAGGCGAAGAGCTAGCGCTCGTGTCCGCCCGCGGGCTTCGGCTTCGCGTCGGGCAGGGCCGGGGCGCGCTTGGCTCGTTCGACGTTCGCGGCCACCTCGTGGGCGAGGTCGCGCGCCGCGTGCGCGAAGGCTTGCGCCGCCTCGCGCGCCGGCTTCGTGGAGAAGATCGCCACGACATGTTGCGCCGACGTCTTGCCCCCGACGGGGACGAGGAAAAACGCGAGGGCCCCGAGCAGGAGCACCACCCCGTTCACCAGGCGCTTGACGAGATCACCGAGCACGCAAAGCCGACCGTAGCCCGTAGGGCCCCGAACCCCCCAATTTTCGGCCGCGATCCTCGCCAGGGAGTAAGCTCTTCCCGCGATCGCGGCCCGCTTGAACATCCGGGGGCGCTCGCGCACCTTAGGCGGAGCCGGCCAGCTCGGCCGCTCCTCGACTTGCCACCGTGACGGACGCACCTCGAACCTCGACCCTGACGCCCAAGCCCGCTGCGGCCGTGGAGCGCGCGCCCGAGGGGGCCCTGAGCCCTGCCGTCGTCTGGCAGATGGTGCGCAAGTACTGGTCCACGGCGCTCGCGGCGGCGCTCGTGGTCTCGCTCGCGGCGACGTTCAATACGCTCGGCCAGGTCAAGATCTACCAGGCGCAGTCGACGATCCTCTTCGACCCGAACCCGCCGCGTCCCCTCGGCCAGAAGGTCGAGAATATCGTGGACCTCGGCGCTGGCAGCTTCTGGGACAACCGCGAGTATTACGAGACGCAATACAAGATCATCCAGTCGATGAAGGTCGCGACGGCCGTCGTGAGCGAGCTCGGGCTCCAGCACGACGGCAGCTTTCTCGGCAATCTCCCGCCGGGCACGCCCGCGCCGGATGCGAACGTGCCCGAGGAAATCGCGGCGGAGGTGCTTCGCGGCCGCGTCAAGGTCGACGCGATCAAGGAGAGCCGGCTCGCCGTGGTGAAGCTCGAGGACGCCGATCCACAGCGCGCCCAGCGCATTCTGAACGTCCTCGTCGATACCTACGTCCAGCAGAACCTCGACGACGCGGTGACCTCGACCGCGACGGCGGCCGATTGGCTGCGCAGCCAGCTCGACAAACTCAAGGTCGACCTCGAGTCGAGCGAAATGGCGCTGCACGAATACAAGGAGACGAAGAACATCCTCTCCGTCGCGATCGACGATCAGTCGAACATGCTGCGCGAGGAGATGAAGCAGCTCAATGACACGCTGACGTCGGTCCGTACGCGAAAAGAGGAGGTCCAGGCGCGGCGGGACGAGCTCGCGAAGGTGAAGGGGGAAAACCCCACGGATTTGCCGGCGAGCGAGCTTCTGGAGAGCCACGTCCTGATGGGCCTCCGGACCTCGTACGAGGAGGCGATTCGCACGCGCGACGGCCTGCTCGGCGAGGGCAAGGGGCGCAATTACCCCGACGTGAAGGAGGCCGACGCGCGGGCCGAGGCGGCGAAGAAGGCTTTGCTCGCCGAGGTGAAGAACATCCAGCGCGCCCTCGACAAAGACCTCGCCGTCCTGAAGCGTCAGGAGGCGGGGCTCTCGGGGCTCTTCGAGCGGGCGAAGAAGCAGGCCCTCGATTTGAATCTGCTCGAAATCGAGTACAACCGCCTCCGCCGCTCGAAAGAGAACAACGAAAAGCTTTATTCGCTCGTCCTCGAACGCACGAAGGAGAGCGATCTGGCGCGTGTGCTCCGCGTCAACAACATCCGCGTCCTCGATCGGCCGCTCGTCCCGCGCGCGCCCGTGCGGCCGCAGGTCACGCGCAGCATCGCGATCGGGGTTTTTCTGGGCGTCCTCCTCGGCATTGCGACAGCGCTCGCCCGGGGGCTGCTCGATCGCAGCTTGAAGACGCCCGACGAGGTCGAAAAAGACCTCGGTTTGCCGTTCCTCGGCCTTTTGCCCGAGATCGACGAAAATGGGGCCCGACCCGGTTCGTATTCGCCGCGGCGGCAGCGCGGCAAGCCCGTGCGCGTGGCGAACTCCGAGCTCATCGTGCACGAGCAGCCGACGAGTGGCATCGCCGAGGCGGCGCGCACCATCCGGACGAACCTGCTCTTCATGGCCCCGGACAAACCCTACCGCACCCTGCTCGTCACGAGCGCGGGGCCTTCGGAGGGCAAGACCACGGTGGCCACGTGCATCGCGATCGTCATGGCGCAGGCGGGGCAGAAGGTCGCGCTCATCGATTGTGATCTGCGCCGGCCGCGCGTGCACCGCGTCTTCCGGAAGACTTCCGAGGTCGGCGTGACGACGGCGATGCTCGAGGATTCGCTCGACGAGGCCGTGCTCGACACGGACGTGCCGAATCTGTGGGTGATTCCCGCCGGCCCGATCCCGCCGAATCCGGCGGAATTGCTCCATAGCGAGAAGTTCAAGAAGTTCCTCGACGACGTGAAGAAGCGCTTCGACCGGGTGATCATCGACAGCCCGCCGATCGTGCCGGTCACGGACGCGGCCGTGCTCTCCACGCTGGTCGACGGCACGGTGCTCGTCGTGCGCGCGTTCAAGACGACGAAGGATCTCGCGCGGCACGCGGTGCGCGCATTGCAGGACATCGGCGCGACGAAGGCGGGCGCGGTGCTCAACGCCGTGAACTTCAACCGCCACGAATACAAGTATCGATATTATTATTACCGCCGCGAAGGGTATTACGAGGGCGACGAGGCGGCGGCGGCGCGGCCCGCGCGGAAGGCGGCGGCACGGGCAAAAGCGGCCGAGGACGAGCACGGCGCAGGGAGCGCTCCGCCGGCTTGAATCGATCGGCATCCGCGTCCCGCGGCGCTCTCCTCGTCGCGGCGGCCTTCTGCGCGACCAAGCTCCTCCTCTGCCCCCTGCGCAGCGGCGATTGGCTTTCCCGACCTCTCGGCGACGACGCATTTTATTACCTGACCATCGCGCGGAACATCGGCGAGGGGCAGGGGATCACCTACGACGGCGCCCCGACGAACGGCTTTCACCCGCTCCAGATGGTGGTGTGTGTCGTGGTCGGTCTCGTCACGGGCTTCGACTTGCAGCTCGCGCCGATGGCGCTCGTCCTCTTCAATCTGGCCGTGTTTCACCTGCTCGGGACGTGGTTCCTCGTGCGCCTCGTGTCGCGCTTCGTGCCCTTGACCCTGCCGCTCGCGGCTTCGCTCGCCGTTCTCTGGAATGCTTCGGGCGCGGGACTTTCGAGTTATACGGGGCTGGAGACGCCCCTCGCGCTTTGCGGCTGGCTCTGGGTCCTCACGGCGCTCCACGATTACCACGCAGGCCCGTCCCTGCGCGCCGCGGGCTCACTCGGCGTGGCCGGGGGTTTTGCGTTTCTGGCGCGGAACGACATCGCCGTCCTCTGCGGCCTGGCCGTGCTTTCCATGGTGTTTCCGCGCATGCTCGGCGCCGCCTCGGCGGGAGCTCCACTCGGAGCGCGGGCCCGGTTCGCGTCGATCGCGGGCGCCGTCATGGCGATCCTCGCCTCGCCATGGCTCCTCCGAAACCTCGTCCTTTTCGGCTCACCCATGCCGCAGAGCGGGGCCGCCGAGGCCGTGGGCAGCCTGTACGACGCCGGTCGAATGGCGCAATGGCACGCCGTCGCCGTGTCCGCCGTCGTCAATCTGGCCGTCGCGATCATCCCCGTCGATTCGCTCGTGTGGCTCGGGCACGTCATGATCCTCCTCGGCGTCCCCCTCGCTCTCGCGGGCCTCGTGCTTCTGTGGCGCATCGAGCTTCGTGCTTCCACCGTGCTCCGTTGCGCCGCGGCGGCCTCGCTCGTCCTCGTTCTCGTCTACGGAACCGCGTTTGGCGCGGCGCACATGGTCCGGCGGTGGCTCGCGCCGCTCGTGGTGGTCGGGATCCTCGGGGCGACCGCGTTTGCGGCCTCGAAGCGCCCGCGCGCCCTCCACGCCTTCGCGGCCGCCGTCGGTTTGCTTTACGTGGCGAAGCTCGGCATCGAGGCGCGGCGCATTTCGAGCGGCGGCGGGAGCTTCCGCACGAATACCGTGGATCTCGCCGCGTTCATCGCGCGTCAGCCGGCGGGGACGCGGATCGGCGCGCTGCAAAGCGGGCTCCCGGGGTGGGTGCGTCCCGGCGTCACGAATCTCGACGGCAAGATGGATCGACGCGTCCTCGCGGCCATTCGGGCAGGAAACTTTCCCGCGTGGCTCGCCGCCTCGGACCTGGATATCGCCGTGGATCACGGCTTTTTCGGGCGGGACCTCGATCCCGCCGTCCTCGCCCGGTTCGACCGGTGCGTCGCGCCGCACGGCCTCATCGTGCTCCGGCGGCGAAGCAAGGACGTGGCCGCCTTGGATCCCTGCGCTGCCGCGGATCCTCGATAGCGGAGAACCGGCTCAAAACATGTCCATGTCCGCGTCGCGGTACTCCCACGCGTGATACGGCGAGAGATCCGCGTTCGTCGTCGCGATCCCCACGATGGGCGTCGAGGAGCGCCTCGATAGAAAACCCAGCGTCGCGAGCGCGCTCCCGATCCGGGCCGAGCGGGCGATCGTATAGACCTGCTCGAGGGAACGGCGGCGGGCTTCCATCGCGCAGGCCGCAAAAAGCGCTCGAAGCGCGCCGCGGCTCCGCGGGTCGACGAGGAAATCGCCGACGTGCAAGCGCGGCGGCTCGCTCGGGATGGGGAGGCGCGCCGCTGCCCAGCCGCGGAGCACGCCACGCTCGTCGCGGAGCAACACCTCGATGTATTCGCGCCGCGGACGGGACAGGCGCCAGCGGACGTACGCATGCGGGCGTTCGAGCATGCAATCGGAGGCGGCGAGCACCCTCGCCATGAAGCCTTCCCATTCGTGCCCGCCGGCCGGTCCGATCTCGTGCTGGTAGCGCCCGAGGCGCAGCGGCAGCATTCGATCGAACGCGGCGCCCGCGCATTCCGCAACGAAGACGCCGGGCCTGCCGAACCGCGCGCCGAGCGGGCCGAAGGACACCGGACGAGCGGATCGGTCCACGTGGAACATCGCCGAGAAGCCGAGGCGGCCCAGATAAATCCGCAGCGCGGTTTCGTTGGGCCAGCCGAAGACGGCTTCGTAGCCCCGTGCGCCCGCAACCTCGACGAGGTACCGGATCAACCGCTGGAAGAGCCCCTTGCCGCGGTAGTCAGGATGCGTGAACGCGCTGCTCAGGATCGCGGCCGAGACACGCCGCCCGTTCACGCGAAGGTGCTGCGCCGCGAAACCCACGTAACCGACGAGCTTGTCGCCATCGAACGCGCCCGAGAGCAGCCCCTCGTGCGTGGGGTTCTGGAAGAACCACCAGTCCATGAAATCGGCGTCGAATTCCTCCGGCCGCACGCCGTGGAGCAGCGCGAAGGACGCGACGTGATCCCTGACCTCGTCACGCGCGATTGCACGAACCAAAAGCTCCGTCATGGGCTCCTCAGGCGCGGCGGTGCAAGCTCGCGCGCAAGCGGCGCTCCACGCGGAACGTGAGGAGCTGCCGCGCCACGGGCGAGAGACGATACCGATCCCGCGGGCTCTGCATCGACGCGCTGATCACGTCGCGGTAAAGCCAGAAAATCGAGGTGGCGTCGTTCCGCGCCGGACCGAAGCTCGAGCACGCGGCCTCGTAGCCGGCGCGGCGCACGGCGCGGACCACGCGCGCGGAGAGCGAGCCGCCCGGATAAGCGAAAAGGGTGACGGGTTTGCCGAGCAGATCCTCGAGATCCTGCCGGCTGCCGCGGAGCTCCTCTTCCAACTGCGTATCGTCGAGACGCACGAGATCCGGATGCGTCCGCGTATGCGAGCCGATCGTCATGCCCGCATCCACGAGCGCCCCGAGCTCCGCGGGGCCCATCCGCTTCGGGCACGAAACGCCCTTCCGCAGGTGGTCCGTCGTGACGAAAAACGTCGCCGGGATCCCGAGCGCCCGCAGGATCGGCAGGGCGTGCTCGTACTGGTTTTGCCAGCCGTCGTCGAACGTCACGAATGCCGAGCGATCGTCCTCCGCGATGCCGTCGTCGATCTGGCGAACGAGGCCATCGAGCGAGCCGAACCGATATCCCCGCCGCTCGAGCTCCTCCAGGTGAAATCGGAACGCCTCGGGGCTGTGCCGGAAAAAGAGCCCATCCTCGTCGGAGAGGCCCGCGGCGTCGCCCTCGGGCAGGATATGATGATAAAGCAGAATCACCGCGGGAAAGCCTTGGCCATCCGAAAGCGGCCGTCAAGCCTTCTCAGGTCCCCGACGCGGCCTCGAGCGCCGGCGCTTCGGCCGCCTCCGCTTCCGCGAGCACCCGCGGCGCGAGGCGGCTCTTCACGCGCGCGAGGCTCGCCTCCACCAGGTCCGTCACGACCTGGAGCAGCACCTCGGTCTGCGGCGAGACGTCGCCAAAATCGCTGCGCAGGCCGAATTTGAGCTCTGCGCGCGCCGCGTCGTCCCGGCCGATCGGATAACGCGCCGACACCACGTCGCGGCCGTAGGGATCCTCGTCCGTCGGGTTCGTCCAGCGAAACGCCGTGGGCTCGCCGTCGGTCACGGGGAGAATCTCGACGTATGCGAGATGTCCTTCGAGCGCGAAGGTCCCGATCGCCGAGAGCACGTCGGCCTCGGACCGCGCCGCCTCGAAACGCGCGGGGAGCCGCGGCAAGAGGCGACGCAAGATCTCGCTGTCGCGCGAGCGCAGCCGTTCTTTTTGCCGCCGCCGCCCGTGTACCTGCTCGAAATACCCCACGGTGCGCACGAGCCCGATGAACACCACGCTGCTCGCCACGAGCGCGAGCCCCACTTGCCAGCTCCGGCCGAGCGAGATGCCGATCGCCGCCACCGTGAGCAGCACGCTCACGCCGTAAATGATGAGCACCGCGCGACGGTGCGTGATGCCCATGTCGAGCAGGCGGTGATGGATGTGCCCGCGATCCGGGGAGAACAGCGGCCGGCGTTCGAGCCAGCGCCGCACCATCGCGAAGAGCGTGTCGAAGATCGGCACGCCGAGGGCGACCACGGGCACGAGCAGCGAGACCGTGGTCGACGCCTTCTGCGTCGCGCCGATGAGCGACGTCGCGGCGATGATGTAACCGAGGAAATAACTCCCCGAGTCGCCCATGAAGATGCGCGCGGGGTTGAAATTGTAAAAGAGAAACCCGATGATCGCGCCCATCATCGTAGCCATGAAGAGCGCGGGCAGCGTGCCGAACGATAGATAAGCGACGACGAAATTCGTCAGGGCCGCGAAAAACACCACGCCCGCGGCGAGGCCGTCGAGCCCGTCGATGAGGTTCACCGCATTCACGATGCCCACGACCCAGAGCACCGTGATGGGCAGGGCGAAGATGCCCATCGAGAGCTCGCCCACGAAGGGCAGGGAGATCGCCTCGATCCGGAATCCGCAGGCGAACGCGAGCACGGCCACCGCCACCTGCGCGTAAAGCTTGTGCAGCGCGCGGAGGCCCCGCGTGTCGTCGATCGCGCCCACGGCGCAGAGGACCGCGCCGCCCGCGAAGAGGCCAATGACCTTGCGTACGTCCTGCGTGAAGGCCTGCGCCACCACCGATTGCACGAAAAACAGGCCCACGAGCGGCGCGAAGAACCCCGCGCAAATCGCGAGGCCGCCGAGCCTCGGCGTCTCGTGGCGGTGTACGTGCCTGCCGCCGGGACGCGAGACCGCACCGAGCCGGAACGCGAGGAGGCGCACGAGCGGCGTGAAAATCCCACTGACGAGCGCCGAGAGCGCGAACGCCGCCAGGTAGGTCCTCATGAGCCGATGCCTCCCATCATCGCTGGATCTTGGTTGTGCGGTGGGTCTTCCACATTCAAGCGTGCTGCGCGACGGGGGTTCGGGGGCGTAGCTCCGCTCGCCGGAGCGTAGCCCCCGAGCGGTAACTACGGGCTTTCTTTCGACGCCTCCTTCAAGAGGGCGCGGAAGCGGGCCGAGGATACGGGACGATCGTACCGTTCGTCGAAGATCCTGCGGGCCCGCGCGCCTTTCTCGTCCCACGCCGCCCTCCGCGTGACCGCGTCCTCGAGCGCGCGGCACAGGCCTTCGACGTCGCCGGGGCGACCTGTCCAGCCGAGATCGTCCTCACGCACCACGCGGGCGACCTCGCAGCGCGGCGGTCCGAGGTAGATCACCGGCCTTCCAGCAGCGAGCGCGCCGTAAAGCTTGCTCGGGACGAGCAGGCCTTCGAGATCCTCGCGCAGTGACACGAGGTGCGCGTCCGCGGCGGTGAGGCTCTCACCGATCGCGTCGTGGGGCTGATACGGCAGGAAACGCACGTTTTCGAGGCCCTTCGCGAGCCCCTCGGCCTCGGCGCGCCGCGCGCCGTCGCCGATGAACAGCATGACGAGCTCGGGCAGCTTGTCTTTCAAGCGCCGCGCGGCCTCGACGAACGTCCGGACGTCGTGCCCGATGCCGAGGTTGCCGCTGTACATCGCCACAAATCGTCCGTCCAAACCGTGGGTTTTTCGGAAAGGATGGCTCTCGCGTCCGCGCGGTGACACGAGGCGGCCGTCGGACCAGTTCGGCAAAACGCGGATGCGCTCGCGGGGCGCGCCCTGCGCGACGAGTCGGTCGGCCATGCCTTCGGAGAGCGCGACGATACGGGCGGCGGCGCGGTGCGTGGCGTGGCCGAGGCCGAGCAGCGCGAGCGACGCGGGGCCGCGAGGCGCGAGGTAGCCGAGCTGGATTGCGGCCTCCGGGTAGACGTCTTGCACCCACGTCACGAGCGGCAGGCGGCGGGCGAGGGACACGAGCGCACCACCCGCGGCGATCATGGGCGGGGTCGTGAGGACGAGCAGCACGTCGGGTTTGGCTTCGCGAGCGGCGGCGAGCACGCTCGTGGCCCAGAACGACAGGTAATCGGCGAGGCGACCGGCCATCGTGGCCTTGCCGAAGCGCGTGGCGAAGGGGCGGACGACGTCGACGCCGCGGATGTGCTCGCGGGCGGGCAGCGCCTCGCCGCCGAGGTATCCGCCGCGGCTCGCAATGACCGTCACGTCGTCGCCCGCGGCGGCGAGGTCCTCGCAGAGCTCCGTAAGGAGCTGCGAGGTGGCGGCGTGGTCGGGGGCATAAAATTGGTTGACGGCGACGACGCGCATGCGAAGGAGATCCCGCGGGCCCGGGCCGAGCCGGCTTGACGCTGCCCGCTTTCGATCGCTACCTTCCGCCTCCGCGCGCCCTGAGCGCAACGGAGAAATGAATGTCTCGTCTGGTCTTGGGCATCAATTCGGCCCACGGGGATGCGTCGGCGGCGCTCATCGGTGAGGGGGGCATCCTCGCGGCGATCGCCGAGGAGCGGATCAACCGGAAAAAGCACTGCGCAGGTTTTCCGCGCCTCGCCGTGGCCGAGGTCCTGCGCCTCGCCGGGGCGACGCCGGGGGACGTCACGGACATCGCGGTGGCGCGTGATCCGCGGGCGAACGTCGCGTCGAAGGTCGCGTTCATCGCGTCGCGGCCGTTCACGGGCGTCCCGAGCGCGGTGAAGCGGCTCGCGGTGCATCGCGAGGTCGCGACGAGCGGCGGGCTCGTCGCCGAGGCGCTCGGCGTTCCGGAGGCCTCGATCCGGGCGAAATTCCACCGGGTCGAGCATCACCTCGCGCACGCGGCGAGCGCGTTTTACTGGTCGCCGTTCGATCGGGCCACGGCGATCACCTGCGACGGCGCCGGCGATTTCGCGACGAGCCTCGTCGGCCTTTGCCAGGGCAATCGCATCGAGATCCTGCGCAAGAACCTCTGGCCTCACTCGCTCGGCGTGTTTTACACGGCCATCTGCCAGTTCCTCGGCTTCGACAGGTTCGGCGAGGAATACAAGGTGATGGGTCTGTCGGCGTACGGCGTGAATCGATTCGCCCGGGAGATGCGCCGCGTCGTTCGCTGGGATCCCGAGCAGGGCATCCGGCTCGATTTGACGTGGTTTCGGCACCACAAGACGAGCGAGGGAATGGAGACCGTGGACGGCGCGGAGATCCAGGTCCCGCGGCTCTGGTCGGACGCGATGGCCTCGCTCTTCGGCCCGGCGCGGCGGCGCGGGGATCCGATCACGGATCGGGAGCGGGACGTCGCGGCGTCGCTGCAGACGCGGTTCGAGGAGGTGTATCTCGCGCTGGTGGCGGACGCGGTCGAGCGTACGGGCGTGCGCAGCGTGGCGATGGCGGGCGGCTCGGTGCTGAATTCGGTCGGCAATGGTCGAATGATCACCGAGGGCTGGGTCGACCGGGCTTATTTCCAGCCCGCGGCCTCGGACGACGGCACGGCCGTGGGCGCGGCGCTCTGGGTGAAGCATGGCGTGCACGGCGAGGCGCGGACGCCCGAGGTGCGGCATGCGTACTGGGGGACGAGCTTCCGCGACGACGAAATCGAGGCGGCGCTCGTGAATTCGGGCCTCCCGTTCCGCAAGCTCGGCCGGGACGAATTGCTCGGGGCGGCGGCGCAGGCGCTCTCCGAGGGCAAGATCGTCGGCTGGTTCCAGGGCCGCGAGGAATGGGGCCCGCGGGCGCTCGGCAACCGCAGCATCCTCTGCCACCCCGGCTGGCCGGGGATGAAGGCCACGCTGAACGCGCGCATCAAGAACCGCGAGCCTTTCCGCCCCTTCGCGCCCGTCGTGCGGCTCGAGAAGCTCAGCACCTGCTTCCGCGGGGATCACGAGGTGCCGTTCATGATCATCGTCTACAAGGTCCGCCCGGAATGGAAGGACAAACTCTCGGCGATCACGCACGAGGACGGCACGGGCCGGGTGCAGACGGTGCGGCGGGCCGACAATGAATTGTATTACGACCTGCTCGGGGTCTTCGAGGAGAAGACGGGGATCCCGGTGCTGCTCAACACGTCGTTCAACGAAAACGAGCCGATCGTGCACACGCCCGACGAGGCGATCGATTGTTATCGGCGCACGAAGATGGATGCGCTGGGGATCGGGTTGTTCTGGCTGGAAAAACCGGGCGGGGAGGGCTGACGGCGTATCGGCGGGGTGTTAGGGTGAAGGTGGAGGTGCGGGGGGCCATGATGGAGCCGGCGAGGAGGCACGACGTTACGTTCGCCGAGTATCTGGCCTTCGAGCTGGCGAGCGAGACGAAGCACGAATACGTGGACGGGCAGATCCTGGATAGGTTCGGAGATAGCCCGGAACATGCGCTCGTATCGGCGAATGTGGTGGCTGAGCTGGGCAACGAACTCCGTGATCGGGATTGTCGCGTTTTCGGCCCTGATGTCCGTATCCGCGTCCAAGCGACAGGTGCGTCGATGTACCCCGACGTAACCGTCGTTCGCGGCAAGCTCCAGCTCGATGCCGAGGACAAGGACGCCATCGTAAACTCCGTCGTGCTCGTCGAAGTTCTTTCGCAGCGCACCGAAGGTTACGATCGCGGCGACAAGTTCGCGCATTACCGGCGGATCCCCTCGCTCCGCGAATACGTGCTCGTCTCCTCCAAGACGAGGCGCGTCGAGGTGTTCCGGCGCCACGATCTCGGCGGCTGGGCACTGTACGAGGCGCAAGGCAGCGAGACGATCGAGCTCATTTCGATCGGCTGCACGCTCGCGCTCGACGAGGTGTATCGCGGAGCTTTCGAGGAGCCCGAGCTCGCCTCCTGATCGGACGGCCGTGTCCTCCCTCCTCCGCGCCGCCTTCGTCCGTGTCCCCGGCCAGCGGGATCGTATCTACGTCCACCGGAGCAACGGCACCGAGGTCTCCTGGGTCTTTCCGACCTACGGCGACGAGCTGCCGCACGACCTCGTGCACATGGTCGTCGAGGCGGCGTTTGGCCTGAAAAAAGGATTTTGGGGGCGCGTCGACGCGGGCTTGGATCCGGCGCGCATCAACGACGAGGCCAATCGCAAGGGCGGGGGAAGCAAGTACGCGGGCTTCGGGGACGATCTCGAGGAGCTCCTGCTCGCCGAGGGGCTCGCGGGCGCTCCGTGGTCGGATGCGGAGGTCTCCGACGCCGCGATCCTGGAGGTCATCGCGTCGAATTGCGCTCGCGCCGGTATCGAGGCCGCCGCCGTGCTCACGACCGATCGGGTGCGCGAGGTGCGGCGCGTGCTCCCGCGCCTCCGGGAGCAGTGGCGCGCGTTCGCTGGAAAAGGGACGATCACGATCGTCTTCGACCCGCAGGATCCGGCGCGGGGGTTTGCAGAGCTCCTCCGTGCGTGACGCGGCGCGAGATTGCGCCGCCCGTCCGCTTCGTGGTACCTTGCGCTATCGCATTAACGCCGAGGAATGGCATCATGGCGAGATTGCTTGGTATTTGCTTGATGGTCGCCGCGCTGCTCACGACGGCGTCGCTCGTCTGCGCGGAGGAGACATCGCCCCCGGCGCCGGCCGCGCCGTTCACGTACGATCCCACGCTCCTCGCGGCGTTGCCGCGGATGTGCAGGCCTGGCGCGCAGGCTCGTTGCGCCTGCCAGGACGGGCGGCCGGGCACGCAGACCTGTGATTCGCGGGGCATCTTCTCGCTGTGCGCGTGCGCTTCGGTGACGATCGACGTTCCGCAGTTGCCCGTGGTCTCCGCGACCCCCGTGGAGGTCGACGTGGAGCGGCTGCGGCGGCCCAAGAAAAAGAAGACGCGCTCGTCCGGCGTGGGGCTCCTGATCGGCGGCGCCATTACCCTCGGGATGGGTACGGCGAGCCTCGCCTGGGGCATCGATCGCGTGCGGGACAAAGGAAAGGACCCGCTCGG
This sequence comes from Polyangium jinanense, assembly GCF_028435265.1. Classification (GTDB taxonomy): domain Bacteria; phylum Myxococcota_A; class Polyangia; order Polyangiales; family Polyangiaceae; genus Polyangium; species Polyangium jinanense. The sequence goes on from NZ_JAGTJK010000002.1 coordinate 947,007, forward strand.
CATCGTGCTCATCTCGACGGGCGGAACGGCCATGCTCGTGGGTTTGCCGCTCACGATCGTCGGCATCGTCTTCGTGGCGACGCGCCCGTCGAGCCCGGACAAACCGACGAGCGCAGCGCGGAAGGACGAGAGCAAGGTCCGGTTCCTGCCGACGGCGGACGGTTTCGCGCTTTCGTTCTGAGAGCGACGCTCCTACCAGAACAAATGCAGCACGAGGACGTTCTGGCCTGACGGGGTCTTCGTGCGCTCGATGCGTGGCACCGCGTCGCCCTCGCCCGTGTAGACTTCCACGAGCGCGCCGTGCTCGGCATGCCCGCTCTCCAGATGGAGATCGAGTCGCTCGAGTCTCTTCTCCGGAACGTCGCTCAGCGCCCAGTCCCCGAGTTTCGATACCAAATGCACGCCGATGATGGAGCGAATCGCCGGCGTATCATTCGGAGCACCGATCACGATGTGAGGTCTCCCGGCGTCCGGGAGCAAGCGCTCCACCGAGACAGGCCCATCCACGATGTGACTCAGCGCCGTGGCGATGAGCTGCACGAGCATCTCCTCGCGAGCCGCGTCCTTCGCCACCTTGCCGCTGACCTTGCGGTGGATGAACTCCGCCACGCGCCCGAGCGCTTTCTCCAAGAATTGCGGATCCGACCTTGGAATACGCGTCGGTCCTCCCGCTTCGAGCTCATCCGCAGCCGTCTTGCTCAGCGCCGTGCTCATGCGCCGCTCGTCCACCACGTTCGCGAGCAATGCCGGATCGTCCACCTTCGCCGCCGCGGCCCGCGCCACCTTTTTCGCCACCTCTTTTGGCATCCGGCTGCTCGGCGCCTCGATGCCCAGCACCTTCGCGACCTGCCTTTGCACGGCCTCCGGCGCGGCTTCCACGGCCTCCTCCGTCGCCTGGGCCAGATGCCTCCGCAATACGCTCGGCGTCCGTTTCTTCTCGGGCACGGCGAACGTGTGGGTGTATCCGTCCTTCGCGTCGTCCGGAAACACCTTGGTATCGAGCACCCACGGATCCGCGCCCGAGGCGTACATGTACGGGGTGATTCGCACCTTGCCCGATCGCGGACGGAGCTCGCCGAGCAGGCAACCATTCGGCCACGGGCTTCCCTGATAGGCCGACGGCGCCGCGAGCTCGACGAACCCGCCGCGCTGCGAGGCAATGCCGCGGCTCTTCGGCTGGTGCATGTGACCGCGCAGCACGAGGTCGAAGAGGCGCTCGAAGCGATGCTCGATGATGTCGCGCTCGAGCTCGTGCAGTTCCTCGAACGGGTGGTGCAGGAGCGCGATCGCGGCCTGCGCGCCCTCGTCCGCGATGCGATCGCCGGCCCGATCCACGTTGGGCTCGCCGAGCCAGAGCTTTCCGTGATCGTCGTCGCCCTGCGCGAAAAACGCCGAATTGAACGATGCCACCGCGATCCGCGCGCCGCGCACCGTCACGACCTCCACCGCATTCGCGCCGACGCCGAGGCCGAGCGTGCGGTCCTCTCCGAGCAGCGACGCGAGCGCCACACGATACGCTTCGAGCTTTTGCGTGTGGAATCGCCGGGCGTGCTCGTCCTCGAAGAAGACGATGGCCTCCTCGTCCTTGTCGAGCGTGCGCCGGAGCCATCGGCCCACGTCGCGATCGACGTCGTGGTTGCCGGGGACGACGAAGAAATGGGATGGCGGGACGCCCGTCACGTCGAGGATGCGCTGGAAGAGGTCGACCACGAGCTCGAACTCTTCGGGTTTGCCGCTGTGGGCGAGGTCGCCCGTGATGAAAATGAGGTCGAGCGGGAACCTCTGGTGATCCTGCTCCAGGAAATCGACGAGGCCGCGGAGAACACGATCCTGATCGTACCGTTTCACCCGCTGGGGCCTCAAATGGAGGTCCGAGAGGTGGAGGAATCGAATGGGCGGCTCCTCCGAGGGCACGCCGGGCGCGCGGTCCGGCAGGGCGCCGAGCTTCCGGGCAATCGCGACAAGCTCCGCGGGCGCGGGCAGCTCGTACGTCCGCGCGGCCCACGTGAAGAAATCGGGCGCTTTTTGCCGAAGAATACGCTCCGTATCGCGGGAGACGACGAGCAGCACGGGCCCCGCAAGCCGGCGCAAGAATTCGCGCTCGGCATTCAGCAACCCCGCGAACGCGCCGCCGCTGAACGGACCCCACGGCGCCGCGGAGAGCACGTAGGCGTCCGCCGCGCGCTCGTGCGTGAGCTCCACCCAGCGCGCGGGGCCCATGTCGACGTCACACGCGCCGAGGTCCTCCACGCGCATCTGCGCCCTTTGCAAAATGCCCACGAGCAGCTTACGCGCCTCGTCGAGCGTCGCGTCGGATTCGGCCACCACGACGAGCAGGGACGGCGATCCCTGCGCCAGCGAGATACGCGCGGAGAGCTCCTCGATGCGCGCTTCCGGCGTCATCCGGCCCAGGTCTCCATTTGCCGGAGGAGCTGCTCGACCGGATCGGGCAGCGAATACCAGGCGATGCCATTGCGATATTCGATCACCCAGAGCCCGTAGAGCAGCTGCTTCGTCACGTCGCCCTGGCCTTCGAGGCGGAACTCGCGCCGCACCTTTTCGAGCACCGGCAAGAAGCGCGGATCGTAGGCGCGGCGGAACGATTCGCGCTGGTCGGCGATCGCGGCGGACACGTCCTGCTCCTCGATGAACGTGCCGCGGCGGACGTGCGCCTTGACCACGCTCGATTGGAGGAGCCGCGCGAGCTCGCGGATGTTGCCGCCCGAGCCCACGATCGCGCGCTCCACGGCCTCGGGCATCACGATCCGCGCATCGATCGGCTCGACGCGCGCCTCCACGATGCGGCGCATGATGCTCACGCCCTGCTCGGAGCGCCTGCGCGTGTTCGTGTGGGGGTTGAGATCGTAGAGACGAACCGCGGGGAGGACCGCGCTGCCCGCGTTGTTGTACCTCTCCGAGAGGACGTTGAACGTGGGCTCGTAGATCAGCGAAATCGGGATCGTCAGGATCGCCGCGCCCGGCGCCTCGACCATCGGCTTCTTTTCGTCGCCGAGGAATGCGTCGCGCGCCTGCACGGGCGGGAGTTTGTCGAGGCCGTCGAGCAGCACGACGGGCCTGTGCTCTTCGAGGTCGTCGAGCAAGCCCGCGAGCATGTCGATCGGCTCGAAGCCCGACTCCTTGATTTGTCGGCGCAGCTCGTCGCGCAGGAGCTTGCTCTCGCGCACCGTCGAGAGCAGCCGGCGGAGCGCGGCGCCGAGGGCGTCGAGATCGGGCGCGACGGGCGAGGCGAGCAGGCGTTCGAGGGCGCTGCGCAGCATCTCGGCCGTCTTCTCGGAGAGGCTGATTCCCGCTTTTTTCACCTCGGCCACGAGCTCGGCCTTGGCGGCGAGGTACATCTCGAGCGAGCCGAGGTCCTGCACGGCCGTCTGCGCTTCGAGGTCGACGAACGCGACGAGCCGCCCCTCGCGCCGCAGCCGGTGGGCGATGCTGAGCAAGAGCGTGGTCTTGCCGCAACCGGGCTGGCCTGCGAGCAGGAGCTTGGCGTTGTCGTTCAGGTCGAGCGCGGCTTCGAGCTCGGCGCGATAGTGCTCGTGCGCTTCCGGGACGTACGACGAGCCGGGTCCGTCGTCGGCGTCGAGGTACGGCCGGTAAATCGGGTCGAAGACCCGGGTCAGCGCACGGAATTTCGCTCGAGGATCGGGGCTCATGCCAGAAGCTCCGATGAAACTAGCGGCCCCGTGGCCGGGGGGCAAGCGGGCGGCACGGTCAGCTCCGCGGCTTCCGCGCGACGAGGAGTTGGATGTCCCCGATCTGCGTGACCACGCTCTGCCTGCGGCGCTCCCACGCGCCCGGGTCGAAATGACGAAGCGCGCGCCCGAGGACGACGCCGACCAGCACATTTCGAAGGCGCCGCGCCACGTACCTGGGCGCCGAGCGCTCGAACGAGGGCGTCGAATACACGACGTCGAGGCCCGCGGCCCAGACGAGGCGCGAGAGCGATCCGTACGAGAAGACGTGAATGTGCTCGGGCGGGCAGAACCAGTGCGAGCGCGCCGCGACGTCGCGCTCCGAGGCGTCGCCGCAGAGGGGCGTATCGCAAAAGAAAAAACCACCCGGCTTGAGGACGCGGCGCACCTCGCGCATCGCCGCGTGCGGGTCGCGGACGTGCTCGATCACGGCCCAGGACGTGACGGCGTCGAAGCTCGCGTCCTCGAACGGCAGCCCGCCCTCGGCGTCGAGGTTGCCCGGAAAAACCCGGACGCCGGGCGGATATTCCTTTCGCACCGAATAATCGCACCCGACGGCGTCGAAGCCAGCTTCGAGGGTCTGCGAGAGGAACCCGCCTTCCCCGCAGCCGACGTCGAGCAGGCGGCCGGAGGGCTGGTGACGACGCACGAGCGCGAGCTTCGCGGCGTGGCGCTTCGGCATCTCGCGGGCGAACCGCTCGGCGCCCATGCCGGCTGTGTAGCTTTCGGAAAAACCTGCGTAATGTTGGGCCAGCTCTTCCACGGTGGGCAGAACGTTCGATTGCACCGTGCCGCAGGTGGCGCAGCGGAAACAAGCGATCTCCTCGAAGGATTCTTCCGGCGCTCCACGCGCCCCGCAGATCCGGCACGCGGAACGCGTGGTTTCGCCCGTCATGCTCATCGCGCCGCCGAACGTAGCGGGAGCGCGGCGCGGGGGCAAGCGCGCGGGTTCATCGCACGCGCAGCCGATCGAGCCGCGGACCCAGCGCGGCGAGCGCGTCCATGGCGAGTTTTCCGAGCCGCGGCGGGCGCGCGCGGGCCGGACCTTCGGCGATCGCGCGCGCCACGGGCGAGAGCCGCGCAGGATCCTCGTCCCGCGGAGGACCACGCCGCGCCTCGCCCCGCGTATACCGCTGGAGCACCGCACGAAGGGATTCGGCATCCTCCGCGACCTCGATCCGCCCTTCATGCCCCAGGGCCGCGACGATTTCGAGCTGGTGATCGTTGACGATCTCGCCAAACCCGGCGCGGCGCGCGGCGACGATCGGGCGATGGCCGCGGCGAAGGGCCTCGGAGAGCGTGCCGACGCCGGCGTGGCAGACGACCACGTCGGCGTGTTCCATTTCGCGCTCGAATTCGGCGCGGGAGAGGTGCTCGCGTGGCGTGAGCTCGCGCGGACGAACCAGGCTCGGGCCGTGCTGGCAGAGGCCTTCCACGGGCACGTCGAGCGCGGACGTGGCCTCGTCGACCCAGCGGAGGAGCCGGTCGAAGGGGACGAGCGCATTGCCGACGGTGACGAAGATCCTCATCCGAAATGAATGCTCGCCTTCTCGGCCCGCGGGAAGAACCGCGCGAGCGTGTCCCATTGATAGAAGAAACGATGCGCGAGCGGCGCCATCAGCCGACCCGTGAGCGTGGGCCGGACGATCGCCGCGGCCGTCTCGACGAACACGACCCGTGCCCGCGTGCCCATCCGCGCCACGAGCGCGACCGGGACCGCCGGCCCCGCGCCGGCCGAGAGCACGATGTCGGGATCCTCGTGGCGCAGGATCCGCGCGGCTTCGAGCAGGTTCAAAAGCACGCGGATGTCGCGCTCGGCGTGCGCGATGCGGTAGACCCGGGCAAACGGGAAATCCGGCAATGCGGCGTCGTCGTTGAGGACGAGGACCACCTCATGGCCGGCGAGGATCGGGGCGAGCTGCATGATCTCGGTCAGGTGACCGCCCACCGAGGAGACGACGAGGATTTTCATGGTCGCCTCTCGCCGGCGACGATCTCCTCGTAATGCCCGAGCATCTGCTTTGTAATGGCGTCCCAGCCGAACCCCGCGGCCACGGCGCGCCCCGCTTCTCCCATGCGCCGAGCGCGCGCGGGGTCTTCGAGGACCGAAAGCAGCGCCTCGGCGATCCGCTCGGGCGTATTCTCGACCCAGGCGCCCGCGCCGCGCTCTTCCAGGATTTTCCAGGGACAAGCCTTGCTCACGACGACGGGTGTCCCCGCAGCGAGCGCCTCGGCGACCACAATGCCAAAATTCTCGCCGTGCGAGGGCAGCACGAGGACCGTGGCCGAAGCGAGAAGCTCCAGTTTGTCGTTCCCATACACAGGCCCGAGAAACCGCACGCGGGGGCGAGGTGTGACGCGGGCGAGGAGCGCCTCGACACGCGCCTGTTCCCCATCTTCGTCGGGGCCGGCGACGAGCGTTTCCACCTCGGGCATCACGGACGCGACGCGAGCGAGCGCAGGCACGAGCACGTCGAACCCCTTGACGGGATGAATGCGGCCCAGAAAAACGATCCGCTGCTTCTCGCGGGGCACGTCGGGAAGCACGTCGGGCAAATCGACGCCGTTTGGCACGACGAACGTGCGCGCCCCGGGGACGTGCCGGAGGATCTCGCGCGCTTCCTCGTCACTCGTCGCATGCACGCCCGCGGCGGAGAGCACGTTCTTCCGCTCGACGAGCTCGATGTACGGCGCCTTTTTCCAGCGCTTCGAGCCAATGGCCCAGGGCATGAGCGTGCCTTGGGGCGAGAGCACGGCGGGCACACCCGCGCGCCGCGCGAGGGCCATGGCCGCGGCCGAAGAAAACGAGAACAGGGCCGTGACGTGGACCAGATCCCACCGCGGGATTTCCCGGGCGAGATGAAGCGCGAGGGGCGCGGAGAACGCGAAACGCGTGCGAGGCCGCCGCGGAAAATAACGAACGGGCACGCCCTCGGCGAGCGTCTTTTCCGCGTGGGGCACGGGCAGATCCCCCGCGCCGTCGGCGTCTGTCGTGACGACCTCGACATTCACGCCGAGGCGAAGAAGCCGCTGACAAAGCCGGAGCACGCCTTCGATCGGTCCGCCATACCGCGTCGCGGGCCAGAAGCTCGGAATGACGTGGAGAACGCGGAGGGCCATGAAACGTCAGGCGAAATCCGCGAGGATGGTTTCGAGTCTGTGCCGATACGTGTGCTCGGCGAGGGCGCGCCGCGCGCCGGCCTCGCGGATCGCGAGCATGTCGGCCGGGAAGCGGCGCGCGTGTTCGAGGTGGCCGCGGAGCTCCTCGTACGTTTCGAACGTGAGCACCTCTTTACCGGGCTCGAAGCACTGGAGCAGCGTCGGCCGGAACTCCACGAGTTGGAGCCCGCCCGCACCCGCGATCTCGAACGCGCGGCAATTCAGCGAATTGCCCTCCGCCAGCGCGAACGTATTCAGGCAGGCCATTCCCGCCCCGAACACGCGGCTCTTCTCCTCGCGGACGACGTATTTTCCGGAAAAACTCGCCCGGATCTCCTTCGCCGACCAGGGCGGAGGCTCGGTGCCGTAGAGTTCGAGCCGCGCGCCGTCGCGGAGCAGCCGCAGGAGGACGGCTTGTCGGAACGCATAATAGTTTCCGGCGACGACCACGGCATCACTCGTTTGCTTCGCGAGCGGCCGATGCCAGCGCGGATTCATCGCCTCATGCAGGAGCGCGCACGCCTTGCCCGCGAGCCGGAGTTTTTTCACGGCGTCCGGATCCTTGACGTACACCTTGTCCCAGAAGGGATTCACGAGCCCGAACCTGCGACTGTTCGCGGGCGCGTCGCCCCACCAGAGAATGCGCCGCCCCGGCACGAAGCGGCCGAGCGCGTCGAGGATCTCCGGGTGCACGTCCCACGTGAGCGCGAGCAAGACGTCCGGGCGTCGATCCTTCACGAGCCGGAGGAGCTTGCGATCCTGCGGCAAAGGCGCATCCCCGAAGACCCGCTCCTCCACCATGCGCAGCGCGCGCCGAGGGACCGACCAGTACGCGGCGTGATCGACCTCCTCCGCTCCGAGGACCTCGTGGCCCATCTCGACGAGCGTCTCGGCGACGTTGTCGGCAAAGCCGTCCGCGAATCGGGGGCCGAGGACGAGGATACGCATGGCGCCGCCTAGCCCTCCTTCCGCAGCCGGAAGAGCATGTCCGACGAATAAATCCCGCCGCGCGTCGCCCCGTTTTCCACGAGAAACCACGCCTCGATCGCGCCGCGCAGCGCGCGCCAGGCGACGTACCGGATCGCGCTCTTCACGCCGTACGGCACCGGGCCGCACTCGCGGAACTCCACGCGGTCGCCCCAGCCCGTCATCGCCGCGAGCTGCGTGATGCTGTTCGGCGTGAACGCGATCCGATGCGTGATGTCCCAGTATCGCGCCGCCGCGCCGAACGGAGAGACGGCGTTCGGCACCATGCCCACGAGCGCGCCGCCAGGGCGAAGCACGCGGTGCGCTTCGCGGAAGAAGTCGATGAGCCGATCCTTGGGCAGGTGCTCGACGATGTTGAAGGCCGTCACGAAGCCGTAGGCGTCCTCGCGCTGCGCCGCGAGGTGGTCGATCACGTCGCCGACGACGAGCTCGCCGCGCACGAACTTCCGGGCTTCGTCGAGCTCCTCGACGCAGAGGTCGACGCCGTGTGTACGAGTGAAACCGCGCTGCTCGAGCGCGTAGATGAGCTCGCCGCAGCCGCACGCGAGGTCGATGCACGGCGTCGTGCGATCTTCGGGGAGCCAAGAGCCGAGGCGGCGGAGGAGGCCCGCGGAGCTCGTTTTGTAGTGTTCGGCGGTCGGGCGATGGCCACGCGAGGCCGTCGTCTCGTAGTAGCGCCTGGTGATGTCTTCGAGCGACGCCATGTGCGGGAGCGCATGGTGAAGAAGCCGGAGCGCCGAGGCAAGGGCGCGGCAGCGGTTCAGCCCGCGGCCGACATCTCGCGGTACTGCGCGACCGTGAAACGCGCCCAGGCGCCCCGCGCGTCGCGCAGGTGCACGGCCACGGGTTCGAGGGCGTCGAGCGCGCGAGGATGCAGCTTGCACTGCACCCCGCGCGAGCCGCGGCGATCGACGGCGAAATCGGGCTGCGTCTCTCCTTCGGCCGGCTCGGCCGGGGCCGTGGTCTTCGGCTGCGCCGGCGTGTCACGCCCGCCTTGCAAGGCACGCGTCGTCCGCAGCTCCAGCACCGCCGCGGGCCCGCCCGAGCCCGCGCGCCCGGCGTCGAGCGCGGTCGACGTCGCGAACGCCGAGCCCGTCCGCCCGTTCACGCTGGCCCCGATCCCCGACCGCAAAAGGACGTTGAGCCCGGCATAACTCGTCGCATGATACAGCGCCGAGCCGGACGCCAGCGTGAGCGCGCCGGTTTTCCCGGGCGCCGAAAGGCGTTGCGCGGCGCCGGATCCGTTTGTCCGAGCCACCGTGGCCGGATGCGGGGACCGCTCCTTGCGCGCGCCGCCGGGCGCGGACGTTTTTCGTTGCACCGTGGCCGGATGCGGAGGCCGCTCCTTGCGCGCGCCGGCCTTCGCGGTCGACTTCTTTTGCACCGTGGCCGGGTGCGGCGGCCTGCTCGGACGTTTTTCGGGCTGCGCCGCCGTCGTTTTCCGCTGCACCGTCGCCGGATGCGGCGCCCGCTGCTTTTTCCCCTCGCCCTCGCCGTTCGCCATCGCCGCCTCCTCCGCGTCGTTCCCTCGGGAAAAACCTTATCGCAGTTTTTCGTACACGTCGCGCGGCCCGCGTACGGATCCGCTCACGGGCGTCTTCACGTCGGCCGCGCGGAGCACGTCGAGCGCGAAGGCCGAGCATTGCTTCGATTGCAGGTTGAACCGGTGTCGCCCCGATTGATACTCGGCCACCTTCGCCATCGCCGCCTGCGCCTGCGCCGCGTCGATCGGATATTCCTTGAGCCGCACCCCGGGCTTCTCGAAGGCCGACTTGTCGTCGTGCACCACGCCGGGCACGCCCGACATGAGCTTGCCGAGGTCCCGGTGTGGATCATAAGAGCCGTAATTCTGGGGCGAAAAACCGAAGGCGTGCCGTTCCCCGGTCGGCTCCTCGAGCGCGACGAAGCTGTGGCCGGCGAGCGGCTCCGGGAGGCTCTCGTTTTCGTGCATGTACGTCCCGAAGATGAGCCGATATCCCGCGCCCTTCGCCTGCGCCGCCCGCATTTGCAACGGACCGACGTTCTGCGCCGGAGGCCCGAAAGCGGGGAAGGGGCGCGCATTCGCCGCCATCTTCGGTTGCCCCGTGGCCACCGCTCTCCCCATGCGATCCGCCTCTGCTTCCAGCTCGAAATCCTGCACCACGGCGATTCCGTCGCCCAGCGGATTCGCCACCCGCCCCTCGCGCTGCTGCACCACGTGCGTCAGCTCGTGCCCGAGGAGCTCCTGCCCTCGCGACGTGTGTGGCTCGTAAAACCCGGGCGCGAAATGGATGTCGCTGCCCAGCGTGAACGCGATCGCCCCGATCGACGCCGCCTCGCCGCCCACGTGGACCCGCACGTCGGAGAAATCGGCCTCGAAGAACGTTTCCATTTTTCGAAGCACCGAGGGCGGGAGAGGCTGCCCGTCACGCGCCGGTTTGCCTTCGAGGAAACCCGCGGGCGGCTGGAACGCGTGCACGCCCGAGGGCTGCGCCGGGTTGATGGCGGCCGTTTCGTCCGTGGCGCGCCTTTGCAGCGGGGCGCCACGCGTCGCGGCGTGAGGCGGACGTTCCGTGGGCCCCGGGGTTGCGCTTTTTCGTTGCGCCACCGTGGCTGGATGCGGGGGCAGGGACGTCGTGCTTCGCTGGATGGCCTTGGCCGCGTGCGGCGGTCTCGTCGCGTGCGGCCGGAAAAAGGCCTGCGCCAGCATCGCTGCCGGGATACGATTGGCGGGATAACACGCCTGGATGACGCGTTGTTTCGGGCTCATGGCGATCGCGTCCGGGCTGCACGGGGGCCGGGCCCATGCCCGGGGCCCTCCGGGGCCAGATAAGATTGAGCGTACCACCGCACGCGACGAACCAGCAACGGAGCGGCATTTTCCGTGCGGCCCCCCCAGGTCACCGTGCTCGCGGCCAGCAAAAGGAGGACCAGCGCCGGCACCCCGACGAGCGCCGGCCGGAGGCGCCGTAAAAGCGCCCGCCGCGCTTCCACGCGCCGCGCCATTTCCGCCCGCCGCGCCGCCTCGCGCTGCGCGCGCGCCTCCACGAGCGCCTCTTCCCCGAGCGTCCGGTCGACGAGATAGACGAGCCCCGCCGCCGCGCTCCGATGCCCGAGCGGATCCTCGACGTTCGCGGCTGTCGAAAACCAGAGATCGTGCCCGGGCCATCGCGTCCGCATGAAGTCCGCGATGTCCGTCGCGAAGGCGGATACGTCGGCGTCCACCGCCGCGGCCTCCGCGCGCCGCGCCTCGATCTGCGCGGGGTTCGTGAATGCCCCCCGATCGGCCGGCAACATGCGACCATACCGCGCGAAGAGCCGATCCCGCGCCGCCGCGTCCTCGTCGTCGGTGCTCCCGAGCGCGACGAGATCGGCGAAATTGAGCTGCACGGCAATGGGCACGTCGCGGGCGTCCTTGCCCATGCGCCCTGCGAATTGCTCCACGAACGCCATCACGGCGTCGATCCGCGCGCGCACCTCCTCCATCTGCGCGGCCGCGGGCTCGGCCGTGGCTTCGCCAGCGGGGAAAAGGTCGCCATACGCCGGCACGAGCGAGGGATGTACGTGCCCTGGGACCAAGCCTTTTCGTCGCGGCGGCACTGGCGGAGCCACGCAAAGGACGATGCCTCCGATGCGACCGATCCGCGGCTCCAGCGTATCCCGCAGCGCCCCGGCGTCGTCCCGCGCCGCGTCCACGATCGCCCCCGGCACGTCGATCACCCGCACCGCGCGCTCGCCGATTTCGACCCGATGCTCCGTCACCGCCGCCGTCGGCGCCGGGTTTGCCCCCGTCTCTACCCGCGGAGGCCCGATTCCCTCGGCCGTCACCGGCGCCATGCGGGCGTACTGGCTCCAGCGCATCCGCGTCCGGGTTTTTCCGGACCGACGCCAACCGAGCAGCAGGATCACAGGCTCGCGTTCCCGATCCGGCGCGGGGCTCCCGCTCATGCGCGACCCTCGGCGGTTCGTGGGCCGAGGGCGCGGAGGACAAACCCCGTCACGCGCGCACGCTCGCCCTTGCCGATCCACTCCACCGCGGGCAAACCTTCGATTTCGTCGGGTCGAATCCGATTCGTCAGGAAATGCAAACGCTGGTTCGACGAGCCCCGCAAGGGCAGCCGTGCCGCGAGCTCGGCCTCGTACCGGCCGTCGATCAGCAGATCGACCTCGGCGAGCAGCGCCCGGGCGTGGGGCCGCACGTCTCCTTCGATCTCCTCCCGGGTAAAACCCGAAAACGCCACGATGTCCGCGCCCTCGGCCCGAAGCGCGCGGCAAAGCGTCGCGAAGCCGAGCGCTTGCTCGAAAGGCTCACCGCCGCTCAACGTCACCCCGCGCAAGCCTCGAAACGAGCGCACCCAGGACGCGGCTGCATGCACCGTGCAGATACGCCGTGGCGCCGGGCCCCAAGTTTGCGGGTTGTGACAGCCCCGGCACTGGAGCGAGCAGCCCTGCGCCCAGAGGACCGCGCGCGCGCCGGGACCGTTCGCGCGCGACGGCGCGACCGCGTCCGCGAGGTTGAGCAGGAGGTCCGTCACGACGACCCCTGCCTCCCCGTCGTCGCCCCGTTTTGCAGGACAACCACCGCGCCGCCCGCGCCGTCGCCCCCCGCGGGCCACAAGGCGCGCCCGTCCTCGCCGTAAAGCTCGGCCTCGACGCCCTGCGCCCGCAGCGCCCCGAGCACGTCCGCATAACCGCCATGCACGCAGGCCGGGCCGTCCCACTCTGCGGGCCCCCGCATTTCGATCGCGTCGATCTCCGGGAGCGCGGCCCACGACACGAGGTGCTCTGCGATCCGCGCGAAGACGCCGTGATCATCGGAGAGCTCGGCGACGAACGCGCCTTCGCGCGCCTCGAATCGGACCTCCGAGGCCCGGAGCCCCGCCGCGACGCCACCCTCGCAGAGCGATACGACCCGCGCCCGCGCCCGTGCCGCGAGGAGCGCGTCGAGTTCGCCGAGCAGGCTCGCGACATTTGCAAGGCCATCTTGCATCCTTCGTCCCGCCAAACCTCGGAGATCGGCCGCGAGCCCGGGGCGAAAGGCTTCGAGCTGGCGCTGCCACGCGGGCGCTTCCAGCACGGCGAGCGCGCGCGAGAGCGCCTCCTGCCGGGCTGCAATAACTTCTTCCAGCGTGCGCGGCGAGACCCGCGCGACGAGCGCGTCCACGGCCCCGATCCGCGCCGCGTCCGGCTGACGCGTGAATTCGACGAGCCCGCCGCGGGCCTGCTCCGCCTCGCGATCGAGCGCAACACCGAGCGCGACGCACGCCGACAAAAGCCCGATCGACCGCTCGACGCGACGGAGGCACGCCTCCACGGGAGCCGTCCTTGGCACATGGACCGGCGGCAAAGGCTTCGAGGCTTCTACCTTCGAGGCCTCCTCGCGCGCCTGCTTCGCGCGCTCGGCCGCGGCCCGCCGCAAAGCCTCCTCGTCCCTTTGGCTCGACCGAATGCGCAGCGATTTCACCCCGCTCATGGCCTAACCCCCTTGCCAATCGATCTGGGCCTCGATGCGCTTCAGGGCTCCGTCCTCGCCGCTGTCGTCGACGGGCGGGGAAGGGGGCGCCTCGGCGGGGCGGGGCAGGGGGCGCGGCCGCTTCGGGGGCGCGGGCGGGCGCAGGCACGTGTACTCGAAGATCGGCGCCTGCCCGAAGCGGAGATCGTGCCGATGCGTGACGAGCCAGCTCTCGAGCTTGCGCAAAAGGCCTGCGCGATCTTCCGGGTCGAGCCGCGGCCCGGCGGTCTCGATCTCCCATTGCGTGAAGAGGGATTCGGCGAGCGCCGAGAAGCTCTGCCGCCGGTCCAGCGTGAGCTCGCAGAGCGCGGTCCGTCCCTCGTCGCGCGTGGTTCGAATACGAATGGTGACCAGCATCGGGCCTTCCGGGCGAGTTTCTCCCTCCGGTGGGACGAGGGTACCAGGCGTCGCGAGGGCAGGGCCAAGTAGCTGGCGACGGCGCACCACGCGTGGTTGTGCATCGCCGCGGATCCACGTACGATCGGCGCGATATGTCGCGCGTTTCCAAGGCTCGGACCCTCGCCCTCGCGCTCCCCGTCGTCCTCGGCATGGGGTGCTCGCTCATCCCGCTGCAAGTGCAGACGCAAACGCAGACGAGTGGCTTTGGAGAGCCCGAGCCGGCCCTGATCCCGCCGGAGAATCGCGCCGCCGCGCGGGTCGCCGAGGTCGAAAAGGAAGGGGACGCGGAGGCTGCGCGCGTGGAGGAGATCCAGAAAGAGCTCGCGTCGCTGCGCGTGGAGATCACGGAGGGCAAAAACCTGGTCGACGACGCCACGTCCTTCGCCGAGCACGTGATTGAACTGAGGCGCACGAAGGTCGCAAGGAACGGCGAAATAGAGGTGGCCAAGCTGGAGTTCGAGGCCGCCGGGTACCTCGAAAGGGCGATCGAGAAAGCTCCCTCGCTCGAATCGTTCGACCTGCTCACCGAAGTCGCGCCACACGCCGATGCCGACGCCATCGTTCTCCGGGCCTGCCATCGCGTGAGGCCCAAGGTTTCCGCGGACGATGTCCCTTCCTTTACCCGCGCGTGCCTCCATTGGGCGCACGACGACCCGAAAAAATTGAAATGGGCGAGCGCGACGAGCGACGTCGCCCAGTTTCGCAAGCTCGAGGCCGAGCGTATCGCCGCCGAGGCCGCGGCCCAGGAAGCCGAACGAAAAGCGCAGGCGAAGACCACGCGTTACGTGGCCGCCGCGGTCTTCGCCGCGGGCCGATGCAAGTTCAGCAATTGCTTGAAGGACGGCTGGACGGCCTCGACGCCCGAGGGCGACATCGACGTGCATTGCTCCTTCGGCGACTGCATGAAAGACGGCTGGGAGGCCCGCTACCCGGATGGCACGACGGCGCGGACGCGGTGCTCGTTCTCCAATTGCATGAAGGACGGCTGGGAGACGAGCTTCCCGGATGGCACGACGGCGCGGACGCGATGCTCGTTCTCCGATTGCCTGAAGAACGGCTGGGAAACGGACTTGCCCGGCGGTGAAACGGCCCGCACACGGTGCTCGTTTTCCGATTGTACCAAGGATGGCTGGACCACGGACCTGCCGGGCGGCCGGAGCGTGGCATGCCGCTGCAATTTCCAGAAGTGCTTCGAGAACGGGGCTACCTGCAATTGACGAGCAGAAAACTTGCTGCCCCGCGCGCGCCCTGCTCGTCTGCCCGGGCGCCTCATGGAGATCCCCGCCCTCGTCCAGAGCCTCGACCTCTCCCGCGAGGACGAAGTCCCCTCGATTGGCTGGCTCGCCGAGAGCTGCGAGACCCCGGATTCCTTCTGGTCCGCCCTCTTCGAGTTCGTCCGCGAGAAAGGCCCGCCGCTTCGGAGCCGCCCGGGAAAACCGCAGGATCTCTATCACGACGCGGTCCTGCGCCACGTCGCCGCAGGCCGGCCAGCGTTTGTCTGGTATGAACGTTCCACAGCGCGCTCGCTCTCGTTCTCCGCGCTCGACGCCCGCGCCTCCGCGTGCGCGGCCGCATGGGCGCAACGCGGCGCCAAGGCAGGCGCGCCGATCGCCATCGTCCTTCCCCTTGGACCTGCGTTCGTCGTGGCCCTCGCCGCGGCCCTGCGCCTCGGCCTTTGCGTCTCCATCCTCGAACCCGCGGGCGCCCACGCGCTCGCCCCGCGCCTCGAAGCGCTCGGGCCGGCGCACGTCGTCTTCGATCCCGATGACCCGCCGCTCGGCGATTTTGCCGCGCTCGCATTGCCGCTCGTCGAGAATGGCCCGGCCCTGCGCGCGCCCCCATATGCGTACGCGCCCGACGAACCCTGCGCCCGGCTCTTCTCCCCGCTGCGCGCGCCTCTGCTCGTCCCCGTCGATCTTCCCGCCGCGCGTGCCCTCGAAGACGCCTTGCGCGACGCCCTGTTCGCTTATCGCATCGGCCCCGGCGATGCTCTCGCAGCGCCGGATTTTCCGATGCAACAGCACATGCCGGCCCTGCTCCTCTCGACCTGGCTCGCGGGCGCGGCATTCGTTCACATTCGAAAGGCCGACATCGAAGAAGACCCGACCCTCCTCGAAAAATCGCCGATCACCGTGCTCGGCGTGGCTCCGGCGGTCGCGGCCCACCTTCGCCGCAAACCCGCGCGTCTCGCGCGCCTCCGCCACGTCTTCCGGAGCGTCGACGAGCCGCTCGACTGGATCGCTCACAACGAGTTCGTCAAGAAAAACGACCTGGCGCGTGTTCCCGTGAGCAACGTCCTCGTCGACGCGGCCAGCGGCGGCTGCCTGCTGTTCTCCACCCGCCGGCCTGGCAGCAGCAACGCCCGCGTTTTGCCCGCGCCCGGTCGCCCGTACCTCCTGCTCGATTCCGGCGGCAGCGGTGAACCTGCCGTGGGCGCGACCGGGGTCTTCGTCCCCCTGCCCGGCAAAGAAGGGTTTTTTCTTGTCGCGAGCCTGGGCGCCGAGTTCCTTTATGGCTCCACCCTCGTCCCGCGCCGCGCCGCGCGCGTGTATCCCGCGAGCGAGGTCACGGCCCGCGTCTCCACGCTGCCCGGCATCGTGGGCGCCGCCGTCGTGCCCGTGCCGACCGGCGAACCCGGCGCCCGCTGGGCCTTCCTCCTCCTCGTCTTCATCGGCGCGAACGACGTCTCCGCAAAGGACGTCTCCGCCCTCGTTTCCCGCACGATCCGCGAGGATCTCGGCGAGGACTTCCTCCCGGAGCGCGTGGAGGTCTTCCCCCTCTTCCCCCGGCGCGTCGGCAAGGAATTGGACCTCGACTGGTGCCATCGGCAATACTCCTCGGGCATCCTCCTGCGGAAGGCGGGCAGCCCAGTCTTTCGTGATCTGACCGCCCTCCGGGCGCAGATGCTCGGGATCTGAAAGGTCTGTCCCGACATACACCCGGTCCGAGGTCTTCGTCATGCTCGATCCGAACCTCGTCACGCACGCCCTCTCCGGCCCCGGAATGGATGCGACCACCGCGGCCGTGGACGATACGTTGCGCCTCGCCCAGGGGGGCGAGCTTCGCGCCGCCGCCGAGCGTGCCTCGCTCTCGATCGAGGACGGCGCGACCGACGCCCGGCTCATCGCGGCCTTCCTGCTCGGGGTCTTCGCCGAGCGAGGCCCGGTGGCATTGCCCGAGATCCTCGCGACCGCGCGTTTCGCACTCGAAGGAGGCTTTCGCGCGCTCAGGCCGTTCCAGCGCAAAACGCGCGTCGCCGACTCCGCCTGGACGCTCTTGTTTCGGGGGATTCGATCATCCATCGATTTCTACGAAGCCAAGCGAGACGCGACGTGGAAGACCTGGGCCACGACGATCCCGCGCGATTTGACGGCGAAGACCGCCGTCGAGGCCGAGGCGCTCGCCAAGGCCATCACGGCTGTGATCGAGTCGCCGCAATCCGTGCGTGAGCTCGCCGCGCTCCGCGCCCGCAGCGAGAGCGTCTTCCAGCGCGTGCCGCCGCCGCCGCCGCCGCCCCCGGCGGAGGTCACGCCCACGGAGCCGGCGCCGATCGAGGTGCAAGTCGTGGACGAGCCCGAAGAGAAAGCGCCCTCCGATCCCGAGCCTGTGTTCGATTCGGAAAAACTCCATCCCAGCGCGCCGCCCGCCCGCACGATCGAGGTCTCGGCCGCGCTCGAGCAGTTCATCCGCAAACTCGAAGCGTTCGAGCTCCTCGTGAGCCGCGGCGACATGGGCAAAGCCGCGATCGTGGCCCAGGACGTCCGCCGCGTCGTCGATCGATTCGATCCGCGCGTGTACCTGCCCGCCTTGCTCGCGCCCCATTTCCGCCTCCTCTCGGCGAACATCGGCGACATCGCGCCCCACTGGGAGGCCGAGGGGGGCCCGGCGTGGCAGGCGCTGGAACAACTCTATCAGGTCGACCTCGACGCGTTTGTCGGGACCTGACGCATGGACGGGCCGGCGCCGCTGTCCTCCGAAATGCCCAACGCCCCGCCCGGCGCAGGCCGCGCCGCGCTGGAAGAGGCCATTTCGCGCGCCGCCCCCGCCTTCGAGCTTCCGGCCCTCGTGGCCTTGCTCCGCGCGCGGTTTCCCGACCGCACTTTGCGATTTCGCAGCCACCCCTCGCTCGCGCTCGAACCCACGCTCGTTCGTGCGGTCGAGTTTGTCGGCGACCATATCGCCGTCACCCTGAACCTCGGCCTGCGCGCGGTCACGACCCCGCTGCCGTCGTATTTCCAGGAGCTTTTCGCGCATCCACAAGCCGGTCCGGCGCTCGAAGGCATCGTCGCGCTCGCCGACCATCGCCTCCTCGCCGATCACGCCGACACGCGCGCGCCCGTGGAGAACGAGCGCCTCGTCCCGCGCCCTCGTTCCCTGCGCAGCTCGGCATTCACGCTCGCTCGCCCCTCGTCGCCGATGACGCTGGGCTGGCTTTTTCGCAAGGTTTATCCCGAGCTCGAAGTCTCGGTGCGCCGCGCCGGACACGAGCGTCGTTTGCCCGCGCCCGACGCGCGGATTGGACAGGCGACGCTCGGCATTTCCGCGCTCGGCGGCGAGGCTGAGGTCTCGGTGCCCGGGATCGACGCCATTCTGGTCACGGACGCGTCGCGGACCTGGACGAACGAGCCGTGGACGCGCGAGGCGCGCGCGCGTCTCTTCGATCACGTCTTGCCCGCGCTTTCCGGCGCGGCCGTGCACCTGCGCGTGCTGCTCGTCGACCACGAGGCGTCGGGCAAGCTCATCGTCCGCGGGCCAGGCGAGCTCGGCTGGGATCCACTCGCAAAATCGCGGCCTTCCGAGATCCACACGCTCTTCGAGGGACGCCCGCCCGACCGCCCTGCGTGACGCAAATTTGTCCCTGGGAGCGCACCCATGAAACGCTATGCGCGATTGGAACCGTAAAGCCCCGAGCCCCCACGGTTCGGTCCTCGGGTTTTCTGCACGAGGGGGGCAAAGGCGAGCGGCGCATCGCTGGCAAACGCGCGCCTTGCCTCGTTTTGACGAGGTGGTGGGGAAGGAGAACCGATCTTGAGCAAGTACATCCAGGACCAGATCTTCAAGTCCAGGCTCACCATCACCTACCGGACCAACATCACCGGCACGCCGCAGCAGGAGAAGCTGCCCTACCGGATCCTGGTCCTCGGTGAGTTCGAGGGCCGCTCCAAGCGCGCAGCGGGGCTCCTGCCCGCCCTCTCCGAGCGGAACATTCGCTCGATCAAGCGCGGGACCACCGTGGACGATCATCTCCACGAAATCGTGCCGACCTGGCATTTGCCGAAGGCGCTCTCGCACCTCAAATCGAGCCTGCCCGGCACCGTGACCCTCGACCGGATCGTCTGCACGGTCCCGAGCGGCGCCATCGCCCGCAAGGAAGCCGGCAAGTATCCGCTCACCGGCAAGGCGCATTTCCAGAGCACGCCCGAGGAGAACGGCCTGAGCCGCGTCGACGGCGAGATCGTCGTGGGCGGCACGCTCGACGTGAAGTCGATCGACGACGCGGGCAATCTCGAGGTGCAGGGCGCGACGATCACGTTCTCCGGCGAGGTCGCCGGCGATACGATCGACCCGTCGACCCGCAAAAAGGTCGGCCTCGTGACCGGCCTTTTGCGCAATCGCGTGGTCGCGCTCGAGGCGGCGAACGTGCCGAAGCCCGAGGCCCAGGACAGCGACGACGACGACGTCTCGAAGGGCAGGGTGTATGTCCTGCCAATCACCACGCCGCTCAAGGTCAGCGCGGAGCGCACGGTGCCCTTCGCGTCGATGAAGGATTTCTCGCCGGACGCCGTGGCCAGCAGCATCCCCGAGCTCCAGCGCCTCCGCGTCATCAAGCTGATGATGCTCGAGCTCCAGTCCATGCTGCGCAACCGTCCCGAGCTGCGCGCCCAGATGAAGCGCGCGCTCGCCTCGCCCGACGGGCTCAAGGAGCTCCAGAAGTGGGCGAAAGACAATTACAAGGTGCTCGAGATCTGAGGTCGAGGAGCGATCATGCCTGCCACCAATACAACTCCCAAAAACGCCGACGAACTCAAGGCGGATCTTCTCGGGGCGTTCGGCGAGACCGCGGGCGACCTCAAGGAAGGTGACTCGCTCAAGCTCCTCATCAGCGAGGTCAAGCCGGCGGCGCAGCCGAGCGACGGGTCCGGCGGCGCGCTTTCTCTCGCCGACGATTCGAGCGCGACGGCGCCGCTCAAGTTCGACGACCGCAACGTCAACATCAACGACGGCGCGCGGTTCATGAACGACCTCGCGGCGCTGCTCGTCAATTGCGGCGACGACCTCACGCTCTCGCGCGGCGAGGAGCTCGGACCGCTGCACGTCTTCGCGAGTTATTCGAACGTCGTCGAGGCGATCGCGCTCGTCGCGCAGAAGGTCGACGAGAAGCTCGGCAAGCACCTCGACGACGTCTTCCACGACGATGATTTCCAGGCCCTCGAAGCGGTCTGGCGGGGGCTCCACCACCTCGCGTCCGGCGTCGAGAGCGAGGACGTCATCATCGATTTCCTCGACGGGAGCAAGGCCGAAATCGGCGCCGACGTCATCGATCACGATACCGACATCTTTGGCGGCAGCCTCTTCAACAAGGTCTACATCCAGGAGTACGATCGGTACGGCGGCAAGCCCTTCGCCACGATGATCGGCCTCTACGAGTTCGACTCGTCGGACGAGGACATCGACTGGCTGCGCGCCATGGGCCGCGTGGCAAACGCCTCGCATTGCCCGTTCGTCTCCTCGGTCGCGCCCACGTTCTTCACGCCCTGCAAGACGATGCAGGAGGTCGCGGAGATCGGCGACCTCGACGCGGTGCTCACGCATCCGCATTTCGGCAAGTACAACGAGCTGCGCGACACCGATTACGCCGCGTACCTCGGGCTCGTGCTGCCGCGGTACCTCCTGCGCCGTCCGTTCGGCCATTCGTACAAGCTCGAGCCGGGCAACGTCGTCGGCTACAAGGAGACCGTCCAGCCGGGCCTCACCGACGACGCGAGCAATTTCCTCTGGGGCAACGCGGCCATTCTCTTCGCGAAGAACATGGTCCGCTCCTTCGAGGGATCCGGCTGGGCCCAGCACATCCGCGGTCCGCGCGGCGGTGGCCTCGTCGAGGGGCTCACGGTCTACACGTACGAGAAGAACGGCTACGAGCACCAGCAGCCGCCCGTGGAGATCGCGATTCCCGATTATCGCGAGCTGCAGTTCGCCTCGAACGGCTTCATCCCGCTCGTGCACAAGAAGAACGAGGCGGTGGCCACGTTCTTCAGCGCGCAGTCGCTCAAGAAGCCGCGCACGTTCGTGGAGGATCTCAACACGAAGAATGCGCACCTCGTGACGAACCTCGCGTACTCGTTCTCGATCACGCGCATCGCGCATTTCGTCAAGCGCATGATGCGCGAGTACATCGGCAGCACGGCCGACGGGCCGTACATCCAGCAGGTGCTGGCGAACTGGCTCGGCGGATATGTCACGACGGTCGTCAATCCCGACGATCTGACCTTGCGGTTCTATCCGTTCAAGGCCGTGACTGTGGCCGTGGAGCCGAAGCCGGGGCCGTTCGGCTGGTACAAGTCGGTCATCTCGGTCCTGCCGCACGCGCAATTCGAAGGAATGGACGTCGAGCTCCGGCTCGAAGCGGCCCTGGGCGGGCCCTGATACGGGATCGAGCATTCAGGAAAGGATGAGCGGCCATGCCGGAATTTCGTAAAGTCCTCGACGTTTATCAGGGCTTCAACTACAAGAAGGACAAGCAAACAGCGGTCGGTTTCATCACGTCGATCAAGGTCGGAGATACGACGCTGACCGCCGATCTCACCTGCAAGAACCCCATGAACCCGACCGAGGACCTGGCGGTCGTCGCGGTCCTGCGCGACATCCTCTGGGAGACGGGCGTCACCGACGCGGTCTATCTGACCGGGCAGGTCTCCGCGACGAACAAGCAGAACATCGCCCTCCTGATTTACACATCCATGACGAACGTGCTGGTCACGTTCCAGTTCTCGGTCTACGAGTACGACCCGGTGCAGAAGGAGTATTACCTCTGCTTCCACTCGAACTCGACCGACATGAATGGGATCCTGGAGAAGCGGGGCGATGAGCTGAACCTCTCGGTGGCGGACGACGCGTCGGCCGAGGTGCAATCGCCCATCAACTTCACCTTCAACACCGGCATCAAGCCCCAGCCCTCGGCGCAATCGCTGCAGGTCGCCGTTGGCAAGGGGAAGAACTTCGCCAAGCTCTGGGGCTTGGCGCAAAGCTAGCCGGGACGAACCGTGGCGGCGCTGGCACGGCCGAAATGGCGGATCGGGCAGGTCCTGCTCCCCGAGCATTTCCTCGGTCTCGAGGATGCGCTCTCGGCCGAAGCCGCGCTCAGGGCGAGCCTCCTCGGTTTGCCCCTCACCGGGATCGCGCGGCTCGAATGGAACGGCGACGATCCCAAGAATGGCGTGCTCTGGGTGTCGGGCCTCTCCGCCGTCCTGCCGGACGGGGCGCTCGTGGACGTGCCCGGCAATGCGCGACTCAGCGCGCCGCTCGATCTCAAGGCCGCCGGGCGGCGCCGCGTCGAGGTGTTCGCCCACATCCTGCCTCCGGACGACGAGGCGAACGCGGAGGGGGCGCTCGAACCGCCCTCGCCCAGGGAAATCCCGCGCGTCTTCCTCCGCGTCGTGCTCTCGTCCGAGGCGAGCATCGAAGGCAGCATGGGCCGGGCGGAGCTCGGCCATTTCGAGGTCACGACCGGGGGCCAATTCCGCCTCGCGACCGATTTCATCCCGCCGCTCGTGCGGATCGGCCCCACACCCTACCTCGCGCCGCGCCTCACGCGTCTGCGCGGCGAGCTCGCCGAGATCGAAGGCGCGCTCGACGAGCTCGCGCTGGAGGCCGTGGCGCGCGGGGATTCGGCGGCGCCGCTCTTTCGTGTGCGTGTCGAGGCCCGCAAGCTCGGCGGGCTGCTCGGCGACATGGACCGCGGGGTGCACCTGCACCCGTATCCGGTCTATTCGGCATTACGCAATTTCGCGCTCGAGCTCGGCCTGCTCGACGAGCGGGCCGCGCCGTTCGCGGCGCCTCCCTACGACCACCACGATCTCGCTCGCATCTTCGGCGTCGTGCTCGACGAGATCTCCTCGCGCGCCCGCGTGCCCCTGCCCGAGGAGCCGGCGCTCTCGTTCGTCGCCGAGAATGGTCGCCTCGTCGCCGGGGATCTGCCGCAGCAGGCCCTCGGCGCGACCGAGCTTTACGTGGTGGTCCTCAAGAATCGCACGGCGGACAAACTGCCGCTCGAAGGCACGGTGCTTTCGAGCCCGGGGCGGCTCCGCCTCGTGCGTGAGCACGCGCTCCGCGGCATGCGCCTCGTGTATTCGCCGAACCCGCCGTTCCGGCATCGGTTCGGCGGGCCGGTGGATTTTTTCCGGATCGTAGGGGCGGGCTCGTCGGCGGGCGACGACGCGCGCGAGTGGGGGGCCGTGCTCCGGGAGCGGGCGATCTGTTTTTTGATGCCCAAGGAGCTCGAGGGCTTGCAGGTGCTGCTCTCCTGGAGGCGGTCGTGATAGAAGGGACCGCGGAGGAGGCCGTCGTTGTCGTTTTACGGCAAGCTCAGGGGCGATCACGAGCCCCGTCTGGAGAGCATCGCGCGCAACCTCGAGGTGTCGCTCAACGCGAAGGGCGGGTATGCCTCGGCGGTCGAGGTGTACGGGCTCGGCCGGTACGACGGCCATTTCGCGACGAAGCCGCTGCTCGACGAGCTGTGCGCCGAGATGCTCGGGGTCGTTCGGTCGTACGAGCCGCGGCTGCTCGAACCGAAGCTCACCCTGATCGGCCGCGACCGGGGCCTCTGGGTGCGATTCGCGCTCACGGGCCTCGTGGGGGGACAGTCGGTGACGTATCACGTGTTTTTTCACAGCGTCCTCCGGAACGTGTCCGTGCGTCGCGGGTAGGCTCGGCCGGCGGGGGCGGGCCTTGAAGGAAAAACTCGAAATCACGCTGACGCTCGCGGTCGGGGGGACGGAGCATACGATCCCGGG
Source organism: Polyangium jinanense (assembly GCF_028435265.1). Classification (GTDB taxonomy): domain Bacteria; phylum Myxococcota_A; class Polyangia; order Polyangiales; family Polyangiaceae; genus Polyangium; species Polyangium jinanense. The sequence goes on from NZ_JAGTJK010000002.1 coordinate 970,760, forward strand.
CGGCAACGTGCGGGGTTTTTCCTTGCGCATGGAAGCGTGGGGCGTCTCGGGTTCTGTCGAGTTCGTCATGCAGGACGACTCGTCGTGGGGCGGGAAATACACCGACGACCTGCTCGCGGATTTCGTGAAGGCCGACCTCGGCGAGGTTTCCCTTTCGATCAAGCCGGGGCACCTCGAGACCGACACCGAGGCCGACGACGCGGAGATCAAGACGAGTGGCCTCGTGCTCGAAAAATCGGTGCGCGAGGAGACGACGCAGCGGGTGATGGACGAGCCGGCAGTGCTCTTCCGGCATTACCGCGTGACGTTCGTGGACCCGGCGCAGGCGCTCTGGCGCCAGCATTTCCCCTGCGCGCTCTACACCGAGACGACGTTCAAGGACGTGATCGAGGCCCACAAGGGCGACAAGATCAGCCTGACCTACGATTGGGACGTCATCACCACGACGGTCTCGCAGATCTTTTTCCATCTCGACCCCGCCGCGCGCTCGAGCTTTTACGATCTCGTGATCTGGTACGTCCGCCACCGGAACGGCGTTTTCACGTACGATCATGCAGAGGGCACGTATTCGATCAAGGGGGCCAAGGACACGAGCGGGGAGGCTTCGGAGCTCTTGCTCGACGACCTTTCCTCGATGACCTCGTTTTTCCCCGAGGTCCCGCGCTACAAGCCGCGCGTCCTGAACTCGTACACCGAGAGCACGGCGACCCAGCTCGTCGACAACACGAATGCGGCTACGGGCATGTATCGCGACACGCTCCTCCGCACGCCGATCGCGCAGGACGTCGACGATCGCGTCACGCTGGAGACCGCGCGGCCCCTCCTGCCCAAGCGCGAGGTCGAGCTCTCGTTCCGGCGTTTTCCCACGGTGGCCGTCTCGCCGGGCAGCTTGCTCGACATCTCCACGACGGGTGGTCATAGCTCGAATCTGATCGCGGCGACCGAATCTTTCCGCGTGGTTTTCCTCTCGCTCGAAGCTCGCGCGTCGGGCGCCGGGCCCGAGCCGACCTATGGCGATACCGCGGCGAGCTTTTCCGTTGATTGCACGGCGCGCCTCGAAGAGAAGAGCGAGCCGCGCGTTCGCCTGCCGTCCATCGTCGATCCGCGCTTCCCCGGGCACCTCGAAGGCAAGATCGTGAGCGCCGTCGGGGCAGATACCGACATCACGTACGATTTCGCGACGGACGACGACACCTCGATCGATCAATACACGGTCAAGATCCCGCTCTTCGAGAGCAAGGAGATCAGCGCGCCCTACGAGCCGGAGAGCGGGGCGGGGAACCTGTATCTGCCGCTCTACAAGAACCAGCGCGTGCTCGTGGCCCTCGATTTCAGCAAGGCCACGGTCATCCGGATGATCGATTGGCGTTCCGAGGCGCGTGTGGCCAAGGACGGGCAGGGGCAGCACCTCTTCCTCGGGAAAACCTCGACGAACAACACCTCCGTGCTCCACGATTACCAGGACGAAAAACCCGTCCTGCGCGTGCTGCGCACGAACGACAAGGACACCGTGCTCCTTCGGCTGGAGGAGGGCAAGATGACCCTCAAAGTCGAGGAGACGGGAGGGTAGTCGGTCATGCCGCTGGTCTGCACCATCGAGATGGACAAGACGGCGGGGATCACCGTGACCGTGGTCAACGCCGACGCGAGCATCACGCAGACCATCGTGATGGACGGGACGAAGATCGAGATCAAGGTCGCCGGTGATTCGGCCACGAGCACGATCACGCAGACATCGGAGAAGATCGCGATCGCCTGCAAGCAATTCGAGGTCACGGCCGACGAGACGATCACCATGACGTCCACGAAGGCGTCGAGCTGGACGAGCCAGGATACGTTTTCCGTGCAAAGCACGAAGGACGCGACGATCTCCTCGGACGCGAACGTGGCCATCTCGGGGGCGCAAAACGTGACCGTCGAGGGGACGTCGAAGGTGGGGCTCACGGGCGCGAGCTCGAATACGTTGACGCTCGAGAGCGCGGGCGCGACGCTGTCCACGTCGGCGACGCTCACGCTCGAAGGGACGAGCCAGATCTCGGCCAAGGGCGCGATGATCGAGGCCAAGGCCGATGGCACGATGAACCTCGAATCGTCCGGCATCGCGACCCTGAAGGGCAGCATGACGAACGTGCAGGGAAACCTGGTGAATCTCGGATAGGAGGGGACGATGGCAGAGGCCGAGACCTTGAATTCGCTCTTCCTGGAGGAGCTCTCCGCGCTCGACGCATTCGCCGCGCGTCGCGAGGCCGAGGGCGCGCTTTCGCTCGGGGCCGAAGATCCCGACGTGCGTCGGATCCTCGAGGCGCAGGCGTTCTTTTCGGCGAGGACACGCGCCGCCGCCCAGCGCGCGACGGCCGCGGCCGTTCGTCGCATCGCCGCCGGCACGCTCGACGAGCTGCTCGTCCCGGCGCCCGCGTCGATGATGGTCGAATGCGTGGTCGGCGAGGAGCGCGTCGAGCCCGCGATTTTGCCGCGAGGCACGCTCTTCCGCGCGATGTCGGCCGAGGGCAAGGTCGGGCTCTTTTCGATGATGCGGCCGCTCTCGATCCTGCCGATCGACGTCACGGGCGCGCGGCTCGTCGAGCAGAGCCGGCGGCTCTTCGTGCGGATCCGCCTCCGCGCCCGGCGTTCCTGGAAAAACGCGGCCACGCTCTCGTTTTACGTGCGGCGCCTCGACGATTATCGCGCGTCGCTCGCGCTGCACGACGCGCTCTCGCGCCACCTCACGCGCGCCTTCGCCGTGGCCGGTACCGACGGGCCCGAGATCGCTTGCCGCGTCTCCTTCGGCGCCCCGCGCGCGAGCGCCCTCGAAGACGGCGACGACCGCGGCCCGCTCGCACGCATTCGCTCGTTTTTCCACCTGCCCGAGCAGGAGCTTTTCGTGCAGGTCGAGGTGCCGCAGACACGCACGGCATGGGACACGCTCGACCTCTTCCTGGAGCTCGACGAGGAGTTCCCCACGAGTTTGTCGGTCTCGAACGATACGTTTCGCCTGCACGTCGTCCCCGTGGAGAACACGTGGGTCGATTTCGGCGAGCCGATCCTCTGGGACGGGACGCGGACGTCGGCGCCCGTGCGTTCGCCGTCGCCGTTGCTCGAAGGCGTCGAGGTCGCGGGCGTGCGCGGGGTCTACAAGGCGACCGATCGCGGGCTCGTGCCGATTCTGCCCGCCGCGCTCGCGCAGGATGGCGATACGTACGAGATCGAAGAAGGCGACGGGGTGACCGAGCTCCGTCTCTCGATCGACGGCGCCTTCGAGCAGCCCTGCAAGGTGCTCGCGGAGGCGCGTTTTTCGCAGCCGGTGCTCTGGTCGGCGTCGCCTGGCAAGCTCGCGCTCGGCTTGCAAACGCGGCATTTGCCGGGTGTGTCGTTCCGGCTCGTGGGCAGCATGCGCGCGCCCGCGGAGAGCCCGCTCGCGCGCGATCCGGCGCGCTGCCTCGACGTGCTGTCGCTCCGCATGCGGCCGTCGCTCGGGCGGCGGGATCTCGTGGGGATGCTGGAGATCCTCGGCGCGAGCGGAGATGGGGCGTATCGAGGGTTTGCCACGCTCGTCGACGAGCTCGATTCGCGCGAGGCGCCCGATCCGGCCCGGCGCGCCGGCGGAATCCGGCGCGTGTATCGGCTCGCGGTGCGGCAAAGGACGCCCGAGGAAGCGCCGCTCGTGCGGCGGCTCTCGGCGGAGATCGCGGCGCTTCTCGACGCGTGGACGGAGGAGCCCGTGGACGTGGAGATCACGACGCGCCCGATGGCGGGCCAGCGCGCGCTTTCCGGAGGGACGAAGGCATGAGCGCGACGGGCACGCTCGATACCCGCGCGTTCGCGGAGATCGTCGCCTGTATCGAGGACACCGGGCGAATCCTCGACGCGGCCGTGCGAAACAACAGGACACGTGACGTCGAGGCGCTCCGCGCGAAGCTCCGGCGCAGGCTCGACGACCTCGACGCGAAGCTCGACAAGATGGTTTCGCCGAGCACCATGGAGGGCGTCCTCGTCCCGCTCGTGGTTTTTTTAGACGAACGCGTGCAGACGCGGCTCGCGCGCGAGGGCGATCCGGAGAGCCCGCCGTGGCCGCTCTTGCAATGGGATCTGCTCGGCGAGACCGACGGCGGCGACGAGTTCTTCGAGCGCGCGGGGCGGTTCACGCCCGAGAGCAAGTCCGAGCCGCTCGTGGTCGCGACGTACCTGCATTGCCTGGAGTCGGGTTTCGTGGGCCGCCATTTCGACGAGCCCCAGGAGATCCGCGCCTGGAAGGAGAAGCTCGCGCGCTGCCTGCCGCGGAGCGAGGACCCGGCCAAGACGGCCGCGGCCCCCACGGTCCGGGCCCGGGCCGCGCTGCGGTACGCGCTGCTTGCCCTGGGCGTCGCGGCAGGTTTTCACGCGGTTTTTGCCCTCGTCAGCCTTCTGTGGTGAAGTGCCGAGGGAATGGCGGCCGGAGGCAAGGAGAGTGATCCGCGGTCCTCGCTGCTCGCACGATGGCGAGCGAGCGGGCGCCGTCCGTCCGCGCCCCCACCGCCTCCCCGGGTCGATGTCGAGGCCGCGCCCCGCTCGCCGCTTCCGCCGGACGCGGCGGCCCTGCTCGCGGCGGTCGAGGCGCACGCCGCGGGCGTCGTGCCTCCGCATGTCGTCGCGGCCGTCGTGAAGCCCATCCGCGAGGCCCTCGCCCTGCCGCCCGAGGCGCGGGATCCGAAGGCGCTCGCGCTGGCCTTCGATCGGGTGGAGGAGCTCTTCGAGGCCTTTTTCTTCGCCGGGCAACGTATGCCCGCGGGGAGTTAGGGCGGCGAGGAGGCGCGCGCGATGCAGCAGGCCGCAGCGCTAGGAGCGTCCTTGAACCCCTGGGTGATCGCCGCGATCGCCCTCGTGGGGGTCTTGCTGCTCGTCCTCGGCATTTATTTGTTCGTACGGTCGCGTAAGAAGTCCGGCGAGGAGGCGCCCAAGGTGCCCTCGCCGCGCTCGCTCGGCCGAACGTGGGACGATTTCGTACGCCGCTTGCCGGAGAGCGTGCAGGGCGCGCCGATCGTCGTCGTGCTCGGCGAGCGTCGGGCCGGCAAGACGAGCGTGATCCAGACGGGGCTCGCGCGTTCGGGTTCGGCCTCGCAGGTCGCGCCGAGCGATACGTCGGACGCGCGGCTCTCGATGTTCGCGGGCCAGCACGCGCTCGTGCAGGAGATCAGCGGCGAATTGCTCGAAGACACGCGGCCCGAGGCGCGCTCTTCGCTCGCGGATCTCTGGAAGCCGGTCGCGCTCCGGGTGCCGGTGGTCCTTTTCGTGATCGACGCGCGCGCGCCCTCGTTCACGCCCGCAGGCCTCAGGCGCCTCGGCGCGCTCGGGCGGGACGTGGTCGATCGTCTCACGTCGCTCCGGCGCGGGCGCGCGCCGCGGGTGCGGGTCGTCCTTTCGCATCTCGACGAGCGCCTCGAAGGCTTCGTCCCGCTCGCGCGCGTGGCCGAGGACGAGGGACATGCGACGCAGACCTTGAAGCCTGCGGGCCGGCGCGCGGCGGACCTCGAAGTGTTGCTCGCGCCGCTCGACCCGTGTTTGTCTTCCGCGATCAAAACGCTGCCGGCCGCGCAGACGGCGGCGGTGACGAAGCTGCTCGCGGGCGGCGGGGGCAGCGTGTTCGCGGCGCTCGAACCGTTTCTCGACGCATTCGTGGGGAGCGCGACGCAGGTCGCGACGCCGGCGCTCGACGGGATCGTGGTCGCGGGTTTGCCCGAGGGCGCGGACGCAGGGATGGTGGGCGAGCCGCTCGGCCTCGACGCGCAGGCGGTGCAATCCGATTTCAATGCGCACGAGCAGCGGCGGACGCTGGGCGCGCTGATCGTCGGGGCCTCGATCGCGGGGCTCATTGGCGCGCTTTATTTGTGGCACTGGCAGGACGTGAAGGCCGTGCCCGCGCAGGTCGCGGGTTTCACCACGCTGCGCCCGCCGCGCAACGTGGAGATCGATCGAGCCGAAGGGAAAGCCGCGAAGGCGCTTCGAGCGGCGCTCCGGCCACGCTGGTGGCCTTTGCGATTCGCGTATCCGAACGCAAAGGAGGAGATCGACCGGCCGCGGACCGAACGCGACGGAGGCGGCGAACGCGAGGCGTTCCTCGGAAAGATCCGCGAAGTGTATCTCCTGCCGGCGGCGAGGGCGTCCTCGCTGCCGGTGCGGCTTTATGCGGTGGCGCTGCTCAGGGCCTCGGAGGAAAACGATCTCGGCGAGCTCGCGCTGCGCGACAAGGAGACGTTCGCCCGGGTGCTCGAGGTGCCGGAGAGCGTGGTCAGCGATTACGTGACGTTCTCGTATTCGCCGTGGCGGGGGGCGATCGAGGGGCTCGACCAGGGCATTCCGCGGGGCGATTGGGAAGGGTTTCTGGGCTCGCTCGACGATTCGTTGAAGAAGGGCGCGGTTCCGCCTGGCGAGATCGGCGCGCTCTCGGAGAGCGCGCGCAGGCTCTCGGATGCGCTGCGCGGTGTGGATGACGCGCCCTCACAGAAGGAGCTCGAGTCGCTGCTCCGCACGGAGAGCCCGGAGGACGCGGATAAACTGCTCGGCCCCGGAGGAAGCCACCAGATCCCGGACTGGGCGCAGCAGAAGAGCAAGGAGCTCGAAGGGCTGCTCGGCGAGGTCGACGGATCGAAGGTCGAGGTGCCGAGCGCGGAGAACCGGACGCTGCGGCAGATCGTGGGTGATCTCGAGGGGATGAAATGCCCCGCGGGGGACACGGCCTCGAAGGAGACGTATCCGATCGACAAGAACCACGTTTATCGCGCGGAGGACTGGGACAGGCTCGTCGCGTCGAGCAAGTCGTCGGCGTACGTGAAGGCGTTCGTCGAGGATGTGCGTGCAAAGCAGCGCTCGCCGTTCTTTGGGCCAAACCAAACGTTCCCCGCGGTGGGCGCGAGCGACATGCCGGGGCGTGGACCGAGCCGGCCTTTGCCGGGGCTTTACACGGTGCGGGCCGTCAATGACGAGCTCGTGCCCGCTTTCACGAAGCTCGACGCGGCGCTCACGGGGGCGTGCGTGCAGCAGACCGAACGCGACGAGCTCGCGCGGCTCGCGCGCGACGGGATGGACCAGTACGCGACGGCCTACCAGAACGCGCTGTTTTCCTACGTGCAGGGCTTCGGGTTCTCGTCGGGCTCGCTCGCGTCGCTGCGGACCGATCTGCAGGACATGGCCACGCCGAGCTCGTGGTTCGGCCAGTTCTGGACCACGGTGGCGGAGAACGCGGCGGTCGATCCGGGGAGCGACCCGTACCTCGCGATTCTGCGAAATGCGCTTCGCTCGTTCGATCCGATCGTGGCGCTCCAGCCCGAGAAGGGCAAACCCGTCAATCTCGACAAGTATTACGCGATCCTGACGCCGCTCATCGCCTCGCTGGAGGACGGGCCGCTCCAGGCGGCGGGCGCGCCGCTCGGGGATCGTTTGCCGCTCGTGGGAAAGCTGGGTTTGTCCTTGCTCGACCCCGACCCGAAGCACCCGCTGCCGCAAGTGAAAGCGTGGCTCGACGCGGCGCGGATTCCGGGCGGGGACATGCGGCGGCCTTTCCTTCTGCCGGTGAATCAGGTCTACGAGTATGCCCTGACGAACGTGGAGAAGGCCGTCGAGAAGATCTACAAGAGCGAGATTCGACCGCTCGGCGAGCCGCTCTGGGTGCGGTTTCCCTTCATGCCGACGGCCAAGGTCGAGGCGCCGCCGAGCGAGGTCGATTCGGTCTTCGGCGTCAAGGGCACGATGCGCCTCGCCTTCCAGGACGGCGTGGCGCCGGCCGCGCGGCGGAGCGACGGCGGGGCGTGGGTGGCGAAGCGGCCGCTCGATTATCGCGCGGTCGTCTTGCCGAAAGAGGCGCTCGAGGTCGGCGGCTGGTTCGACGCGCTTTCGGGCCTGCTCTGGGACGAGGCGGGCAAACCCAAGGCAATCGCGCTTTCGGTGCGGCCGCATGCGCTGCCCAAGGTGGAGCGGGATGATCGGGTGGCCGTGACGATGTCCTCGCTCAGCGCGGGAGAGACGACCGTCGCGGGGTTCAATCAGGCGCCGGCGTGGAAACCGCTGCCCGTGCCCTGGTCGACGTCGACACCGGCGATCGTGAGCGCGGAGCTCACCGACCTTTCGAGCGGCGGGAAGACGTCGCGGTCGCAGGAGGGGACGGGCGAGGCATGGCAGACGTTGCGGCTCGTCTGCGAGGCGCCGACATGGCGGGGATCGACGGTGTCGTGGATGCTCGGCGCGCGCGTGGCCTTTGATCTCGGCTCGGATCCGTGGGAGGTGCTGCTCCCGCCGCCGAACCGCGGGGTTCGTTGCCCGTCGCGGCCACAGCCCACCACGACGACGCTAAGTGGACAAGCCACGACGCCTCGTTGATACTGCGCTCGTGCGAGGTCACGCCTCCCTCTGCGGCCTGACCGCGCTCCTCGCCTCGATGCTCGGGGCCGGTTGCGCGTCGTCGAATGCTTCCCAGGTGGAGCTCGTGCTCCGCCCGGCCGCCGACGCGAATGGCGCGCGCTCGGTTTACGTGCTCGCCCGCGCGATCGACGAAAAGACGTTCGGCGCGGAGTCGTACGAGTCCGTCGCGGCACGCGTGACCACGCCCGACGAGTCGGTGCAGACATCGGTGGTGGTGCTGCCCGGGCAGACGAAGGTGATCCAGGTGCCGGTGCCGGAAAAGGGGACGCTCGCGATTTACGCGCTCCTCGAACGGCCGGACCGCGACGCGTGGCGGGTGCTTCTCTCGTCACCGCCGCCGGAGAAGATCGAGGTGCGGATCGAGCGGAGCAGGCTTTGCCGTGTCTCGAAATCGGGCGAAGTCTGCGTGCCGGAAGCGCCCTGACGCGGGGCGGGTGCCTCCTGCGAGGGACTTGATTTCTACCATGTCGGCCACCTCGAGCCACCTTTGGGGCTCGTCGTTCGAGTGGCAGTAGGGGCAGCTCTCTTCTTCCGTGTCGGTTTCCTCGGGCCACCATTGGGGCTCGTTGTCCGTGTGGCAACTGGAGCACTTTTCCCTGATCTCGCGATCGATGGGCCCCACGAAGGGGTCGAGGGTGACGTCGCAGAGCTGGCCGTTGTTGTCCGGATCGATGTGGATGCCCATGAACGGGAGCTCGTTCGTGGAGACTTCGACGACCCTCGGGGTGCCGTCGTCGTTCGTGAGGCCTTCACAGGGATACTCGCCCGGAGGAATGGGCGAGACGGCGTTGAACGGAGGCGTGCCGCTGCTGCAGCTCACGGCGACGCGTTGCACGTTGCACGCAGCGGGCACCACGCCGGTCGTGACGATCTCGGCCTCGCAGCCGCACCCCACGGCCGAGCTCAGCATGGACTCGAGCCCCACACCTGGGCCATAGATCCAGGCCGCGGTGAGGCAGCCGAAGGCAGGGTTCGAATTCACGTTCGCGACGCACGGGGGCGGCGGAGGTGGAGGCGGAGGGGGCGGCGACGTGGGATTCGTGGGCACGATCGTGATGCCCTGGATGCCGCTCTCGGGGGCATCACCGATACGCACGGCATCGTCGTCCCCGGCGGAAAGGCACGCGGTCGCGCCCGCGCAGGAGGCCGCGAGCAAGAGGAGGTGGGTGAAATGAAAGCGGCTGGAAATGGGCGTACTCATCCCGACGGTACGCCCGCCAGCCTCGGCCGGATCCACCCCTCGAAGCCGCTGCGCTGGCGCTGGGGCGTTGCCCCAGGCCCCACCAGGGGCTGTCCGCCCCTGGACCAGGGGCCTGCGCAAGCGCTGGACCCGGGGTCGATGAACTGCGCGATGCGCAGTTCATCGAACAGGCCGAGGCAAGACCGGCGAGCGACGCTGCCCGCCAAGACGGCCTCAACCGACAACGCTGCCTTTGGTCTTGCTACGGGCCCGTGGGAAGAACTGCGCATCGCGCAGTTCTTCCCCAAATGGTCCAGGGCTTGCCCTGGTTCGGGTCGAGGGGCGAACAGCCCCCGCGGGGTCCGGGGCGGCGCCCCGGCGAGGCGCCGCCCGTGTCCCTGGGATCAGCCGGTGCTTTGGCTTGGCGGGTTCTGCTCGGCTGGGCTGCTCGATTTCGCGCGGGTGGCGGCGCTCTTCTGGGCGGGGCCATATTGATAGGCGAAGAGGTCCTCGAGCGGGCCGAGGATCTCCGGGCCCTTTGGGTCGCGCTGGCCGCGCCGCCGCGCTTGCGAGGCGATTTCACCGAGGAGCATGGCGAGATCGTGGCCCCGCGCGGCGCGGGTCTCGATGAGCATCTCGGCGAGCTTCTCCGCTGCGGGGACCATGGCGTCGAGTTGCCGGTGCTCGTCGGCGATATCGAGGGCGCGCTGCACGTCCCCCGCGTTGAGCCCCGCGCGGTCGATCTGCTCGGGGGTGAGGCGCTTCAGGTTGGCGATCGCCTTTGCGACGCCCTCGCGAATCTTGATGAACTTCAACATCTGCTCGGGGGTGACGTCGATGAGCGCGAGGTCGCTCGCGTCGATGTGCTTGTCGCCGGGGTCGGGGTTCTTGGGGTCGTTCATGGTCAGCCTCCAATGGGGGGCGGTTGGGGTTGTCGTGTGGCGGTAGACGGGAGAGGTCCCGTCTCGTGCGCCGCGCAGGAGACCAGTGCACGGGATATGCCAGGTGCGGGGCGAGGGCGCGCGGAGGCGTCGCGCGCGAGCGAGGCGCGAGGCGTTTGGACGCGTCTCCGAGGCGTGCGGCCGCAGGAAAATGGCGCGCGGGCGGGGAGCAAAGGTGCGCGCGCGTGAGGTCGAGACGCGCGTGCATGACGTGGAGATTGTTCGGGAATGTCATGAAGGCGCGTGCCCGCGATGCGAAGACGCGTGGGCACGCGGGGGAGGCGTGCCCGCGCGACTTGGCGACGCGTGCGCGTGACCTGGAGACGCGTGCACGCGACCTGGAGACGCGTAAGCGCGACCTTTGGGTCGAGCTCAGGTGGTGAAAAGGCTCACGTGCAAGGACCGGACATCTCGCGGATTTGTCCGAACTTGTCCGGATTTGTCCGGATTTGTCCGGACATCGTGGGCGGGCGTACCTACGGCGTCGGCGTGACGCCTGAAGGGGAAGGAGAAGGAGGCGCGGGCGCGGGCTTTCTCTCCAGAATGACGAACGTCGCGCGCCGGTTGCGTTGCCTCCCCTCCGGCGTCGTGTTCGTCGCGACCGGGGCGTTTGGGCCAAACGCTTTGAGGACGATGCGCTTCGGGTCGATGCTGCGGCGCACGAGCAGATCACGCACGGCCTGGGCCCGCTGCAGGGCGAGCGCGTCGTTGCGAGGTAGAGTGCCTCGATTGTCGGTGTGGCCCTGCACCTCGATTTTCGTGATCTCGGGGTGCTGGAGCAGCACCTCGGCGACTTCTTCGAGTATCTGCCGGGACGAGGGACGTAACGTGGCCCGGCCCGCGTCGAAGAGGAGCTCGCGCAAGAGGACGATTTCGCCCTCCGTGACGCGCACGGCCTCGGGACAGCCGTTTTTCGCGGCCACCTCACTCGGCGCGCCCTTCTCTTCGGGGCAGGCGTCCACCGCATCTCCGAGGCCGTCGCCGTCGGTGTCGCTATTCGAATACGGGCGGTTGTCCCGGTATTGTTCGAGCAGCGCCGTCTCCTCGGCGTCGTCGAGCGGGCAGCCATTTCGTGTCTCGTCGCTCTGGGGAATGCCGTAGACACGCGGACAGGCGTCCTGATCATCGATGACGTCGTCGCCGTCGGCGTCGTTCGCGCGCTTGCGGTACACGGACGGGCACCCATTCTCCACGGCGTACACGCTGCGATCGCCGCGGACCTCGGGGCAGGCGTCTTGATCGTTCAAGACCCCGTCTCCGTCGCTGTCCCGCAGGCGCTCCGAGAGGAAGGGCGAGTAGGCGACCATCGCGACCACGCGAAACAGTGGCGTGCCGACGCCCTCGCTCAGACCGGCGCCGATGCCCATGCCCGCCTCGAAGTCGTCGAGGAACCTGTATCGGCCCTGGAGCGAGAGCTCGATGTTCCGATTCTGACTGCTCGCGTCGAGGAGCACCTGCGAGATGTCGAGCTCCGGGCCGATTTGCAGGGCGCGGTCCTCCCCGAGGAGGATCGCGATGCCGGCGCCGCCGGTGATTGCCGTGCCCATCACGACGCCGTCGTCCGTCGTGCGTTTGTCACGGATCTCGGGGCCCACGGCGAAGGACCAGACCCAGCGGTCCCTGAGCTGTCCGCCGAGGAGGAGCTGCGGCAGGCCACGCACGTAGCTATCGGTGACATAAGCGCCCGTGCCGGTGGGGATCCAGAAAAAGCCGCCGATCCCTACCTGGAGCGGAGCCTCGTACCCGCCGTAAAGGCGGACGCGGGCGCCGAGGCGGATGTCGCCGAAATCGGCGGTGGTCGGGGACGTGTCGGCGTCGCCCGTCTGCAGGAGCGCGACGGGCACGTCGAGGTTCACCGCGAGGCGGTTCCACATCGAATAGGTGGCATTCGCGTGGAGGAAGAGCTGCCGGCCCACGACCTCCGACGCCGTGGCGCCGTCCGCCGTCTTGAGGACGTAGGGGTTCCTGGCGTAGTCCACGAGCAGCATGCCGTGGAAGGTGAAATCGCCGGCGGCATAGGGGGACTGCACGCCGAGCATACGATCACCGGCGAACGCGGGCTGGAACCGGGGCAAAGCGATGTCGTCCGCGCGCGCGGGGGCGGCGAGCGCGAGGAGCGCGGCGAGTGAGAGCGGGAGGATCCGCAGGAGCGAACGCATTTCACGTATGCCCGAGTGATCCGCGCCCGCCCTTCTTGTACCGGTCGAAGAGCTTTCGCAGCTCCCCGAGCTCGATGCCGTATTCCTTGGCGATCTCCTTGTGCCCGCGCTCGCCCACGAGCATGTGGCCGAAGGCCTCTTCGAGGCGCTCGAGCTCCATGGGGAGCGCCACGGGCTCGACCTGCGCAATCGGCGCGGGCGTCTGTGCGGGGGCGGGTGCAGGCGCGGGGGCGGGCGCTTGTGCCTGGCCAAACCCGAGAATATTTGCCGCTGTCGGGGCGGGTGGCTCGGCGGGCGTGGTCTTTTGTGCCTTCGGAACACGCAGGCGCACCGCGGGATCGCCGAGGAGGATGTACCCCGACAGGTCTTGCCGGAGCATCCAGAGATGCCCGAGCCGCACTTCGTCGCGTCGGCCTCCGCTCGCCTCGTGATCGTAGAGGCTCGTGAGCTCCGTGTTCGCCTGCTCGAAGAATCGCACGAGCTCGCGGAACGCGAGGCCGACACGATCGCCACGCACGAGCGAACGCACGACCGACATGAAGCGGGCCGGGCGGGCGATCGGCGTGCCCGCGTCGCGCTCCTCGAAGCTGTAGGTCCAGGCGAGATCGACGTGCCCGAGGAAGGCGAGGGGGCCGTTCGGGTTCGCAAGCGCCGTGCGGGGGAGCGACGCGATGAAGGGAGGCGCATTGCGAGGCAGCGCCTTGAGGACCTCCTCGGCCTCGCCGCCGTAATGGCCGAGCTTCTGCAATCGTTCGAGCCAGTGGCGGTAGGCGCTGCGATCCGGCGTGCCGCCGCCATAACAGGCGACCATGAACCAGACGCCACCCGGCGCGAAGGGGCGCTCGCCGAGGTCGCTCGCGGCGAACGTGCCCTCGCGGCCGAATCGCATGGCCCCCTGGCGCGCGCGTTGCTCGGCGAAGCTCTTCCAGCCCTCGCGCGGCGCGCCCGCGCCGTGGCTGACGCTGAAGAGCACGCCTGGGTCGGGGCGGGACGCGGCCTCGAAGAGCTCGTCGGGGGAAGGCGCGTCGACGCGCCCGCGCTCTTCGAGGGTGCTCGCGGGGAATTGCCCGGCCTCGATGCGGCGGCGCACGAGATCGAGCCCCGGACGGACGAGCGCGCGGTACGTGGCCGCCGTCGCCGCCGTGCCGTCGTGCACCGTGTAAAACGTGGCGTGCGGGGGCGAAGGCAGCGCGGCCGCGCGCTCGGCGGCGAGGATCTTGTGGATGTAGGCCTCGTAGCCGCGTTCGTCCGGAAAAGCGATTCTGCCGACGAAGCCGTCCGATTGCTGGACCTGCTGGATCGCGAAGGGGACCTGATCGAGATCGCCGAGGATGAGCTGATAACGCGGCAGATCGACGGCGAGGTCGGCGCCCCGATCGAAGACGTCCTTGCGCCAGCGCGCGGCGCCCGCCATGTCGAGGCGCGAAGGCGCGCGGAACACCTTGATTTCGTGGCCCCCCTGGGCCGCGCGGCGCGCTTCGAGCAGGGGACGCGCGAGCTCCAGCAGGCGATCGCCCGTTTGGCCTTCTGGTACGATCACGCCCCAGCGCTGGGCCACGAGGTCGTCCGGGTCGTCTCCTTCGTCCCAGAGGTGCGTCGGGCCGGGGCGCGCCTCGGGGCGCTCTTCGTGCTCCGCGGCCGCGTCCGCGGGCAAGCCGCCTTCGAGGAAGGCGCCGCCCTCGTCGTCGTCGTGGCTGAGGAGGAGGTGGAGGTCCTTCGCGAGCATGGCGTCCTCGATTCACACGGACGGTATCATTTGTGGGACCCGAGCGCGCCGGTCTTCAGGTCGCGCGTGCAATTGTCGGGGTCGAGCCCTTGCTTCTCGGCGCACGCGCGGCAGCCTTTGATCGCGTCGTCCTTGTCCTCGGCCAGGTAACGTTCGCGGAGCGCCGCGGTGGCGCAGTCGTCGTTCGCGCGCTCGAGGCTCGCGACGATGGCCGCAGGCTCGGCGTCCCAGCGCTGGAGGAAGCCCCGCGCGTCCACGGTGAGGACTCCATTTCCCTTCACGTCGAAGGCTGCAATGGGGAAGGTCGCGGCGGCGTTTGCCAGGGCGAACACCTGGCCGGAGCCGTCGACCCTCCACACGTCGACGGTGTTGTCCCGGGCCCGCGTGATCACGCGCTCGCCGCGCGCGTCGAACGCGACGGAGAGGATGGGGGCCGGGTGCGGGAGCTCGACGTAGGTGCCATCGCGCTTCCAGATACGCACGGTTCTGTCTTGCGAGGCGGTGGCGACGCGCTCGCCGTCCGTGGAGATGGCGACGGCGGTGAGGGTGGCGTGGTGGCGGCCGAGCACCACGGGTTTTTCCCGGCCATCGAGGTCGACCCACCAAGCGCAGCCGTCCTCGCGGCCGAGGACGATATGGCGCGCGCCCGGTTTGCCGCTCCACGCGACGGACGTGAAGCCGCCCGCATTCGCAGGGACGAGCGCGCGTGCCGTGGAACCGCCCGGATGTTCGCATTTCTCTGCCGACGCCGTGAGGGGGTTCGGGGGGCGTTCGGGGTGGTCCGCGTCCCAGACGAGCGGCGCGTCTTCGTCGGTGACACTGATGAATCGATCCCCGTCCGCATTCCAGGCGAGCGCGACGATGGGCGCCTTGTGGTGCTTGGGGAGCATTCGCGAGGGGAGGACGGGGAGCCGCGCGAGAGGCGGCGAGGCGAGGCGATCGTCGACGGGCGTGAGCGCCACGTCGCCGGCCTCGCCCCCGCTGACGACACGTTTCCCGTCGGGGCTCCACGCGGCCGTGTGGACCCACGTTTCTCCGTGGGAAATGAGGCCGACGGGGTGAATGCCTTCGTACACCTCGGCATTCGGGGATGCGAGGTAGACGGCCATGTCGCCGTCGGGCGTGATCTGCATCAGGCGATCCTGCGTCGGGCTCTCGAGCGCCTGCGTCACGTAATGCCCGAGGATCCGCGGAAGGACGGGCCGCGGCAGGCGCGCGAGGTCCCAGATGCGCGCCGTCTCGTCCCACGAGCCGGTGACGAGGCGCTCGCCATCCGGCGAAAAAGCGACGGTGGTGACGTCGGCCTCGTGGCCATCCAAGGCCGCGAGCTCCACGTAGGAGGCGGCGCCGACCGCGTGCGAGCCGGGCTCCTCGTCGATTCTCGCCCAGATGCGCGTCGTGTTGTCGTCGCCGGCCGTGGCCACGATGTGGCTCGTCTTCGGATGAAAGACCGCGAGGTTGACGGGACCCATGTGGCCCTCGAGAACGGCGATCTCCCTGCGCGTCGCGACGTCCCAGAGGCGCGCGGTGCCGTCGTAGGAGGCCGTGACGATCGTCTTGCCGTCCGCGGAGAACGCGGCCGACGCGACGGGGGCCGTGTGGCCTTCGAGGCAGGCGTGGGTCCCTCTTCGGGCGTCCCAGAGGCACGCCGTGCGGTCCCAGGAGGCGCTGACGAGGCGTTTGCCCTCGGGATCGAATTCGACGGACGCGACCACGTGGTCATGCCCGGAAAAACTCGTTTCGAGGACGGGGCCGGTCACCGGGGAGAGGTCCCACATTTCGAGGGTGCCCAAGCTCGTCGCGGTGGCCACGCGTTTCCCGTCGGGCGAGAAGACGGCGGCGCACAGGCCGGGCGCCTTTCCGTGGAGCTCGGAGAGCACCACGGGCTCCGGGCCGGAGACGTCCCAGATCTTCGCGATGCCATTCAAGGAAGCCGTGAGCACGCGGCGGCCCTCCCGGTCGAAGACCGCCGAGGAGAGGGGGCCGTCATGCCGGAGGGCGAGGGGTTTGCCCCGGCCATCACGCCCCCAGACGTGGGCCACCTGGTCCTCCGAGGCCGTGACGAAGCGGTCGCCTTTGGGCGACCACGTGGCGTGCCACAACTTCTCGTGGTGCCCGGAGAGCGTGACCTTCGGAATGGGCAAAGCGAGGAGGCTCTGCGCCAGCGAGAGGTGCCTGAAATCCGTGAGGAGCTCGGGGAACGGGCCGCTTCGCTCCGACATGACGGACGCGGCGGCCGCATGCTGATGGCGCGCGACGAGGTTCAAGGCGCCGCCGATGCGCAATTGTTTTTCAGCGAGGGCGCGCTCCGTGTCGGCCTGCTTGTGCGCTTTTTCGGCCTCGGCGCGACCCTGCTCCGCCTGCTTTCTCGAGGCGTCGGCCTCGGCACTGGCCCGGGTCGTGCGGAGCGCGAGGAGCGTCATGGCGACGGCCACAATCACGGCGCCCACGGCGCCGGCGTAGAGCTTGCGCCGCTCGACGCTCTGCTTTGCGCGCGCCTTCTCGGCTTCGGCTTCCTCCGCGTGCTCGCTCGCCTCGATCATGGCGCGCGTGTCGTCGTCGAGCTCGTCCTCGGCCTGCGCGCGGATCTGCTTGGCATACCCGAGCTGGGCGCCGCGGAGGAGGGCGCCGTGGGTCTTATAATCGGCGGCCCAGCGTTCGAGCTTGCCGATTTCGGCGACGCGCGCACGATCCTCGGCGAGCCAGGCGGCGAGGCGCTTCCACCTCCGGAGCAAAGCCTCGTGCGCGACCTCGACCACGATGCGGCCGCCTTCGTCCTGACGCGAGACGAGGCGCGCGTCGATGAATCGTTCGAGCAAGGCCTCGAAGCGCGCGCGCCGCTCCGGATCGGCGGGGAGGATACGCGCGAGAGGGACTCGACGGCGCGTGTTCGAGGCGCCGCCCTCGCCGAAATGGGTGAGGCGCGAGAAGAGCCGGCGGGCGAGCTTTTGCGAAGGCTCGTCGAGCTCGTCGACGACGGCGTCCGCCATTCGTTCGAGCGCGCCGAACACGCCGCCGAGCTCCTCGTACCGGGCCACGTCGAGGGTTTTTCCCTGGCGCTTTTGCCAGAGGAGGTCGAGGACATATTCGACGAGCGGCAAGGCCGTGGGCTCGGCGCCGACCTCGGCGATGATGCGGCTCGCGAGTCCCGGCGAAAGGGAGAGGCCGACCTTGCGCGCGGGCTCCTCGATCACGGTGCGGAGCTGCGCCGGGCCCATCTGCGCGACGAAGACGCGGTGCGCCTCGTCGTAGGCCACGCGATCGAGCCTTAGGCCCGTGCTCGCGTCGAGGACGATCTGTCCGCACTCGCCCACGAAATCGACGCGCATGCTGGTGATGCAATGGATGTTGCCCTCGCCGGAACAGCGCTTCCAGAGCTCGGCGGCGAATGCCTGCCGCTCGGCCGGATCCTGCACGTGGGTGAAGATCTCCTCGAATTGATCGACGACGAGGAGGAAAGGGATGTCCTTGTCGCGGCGCGCGGCGATCGCCGATTCGAGGGCGGCGAGCGGCGTCGCACCGGGGCGCATGACGACCGCCTCCCACGCGCCGCCCGCGGCCGTGGCGAGCGCCGTGATTTCGCGGTGGAGCACGGAGAGCGCCTGTTGCGCGGCGGCGCCCGGGCTCCTGCGCCCGAGGAGATGCGCGAGCCGCTCGACCGCGCGTTTGAAATCCGCGGCGTCCGCGGCGCCTTCACGCGCGGCGCCGCGATCGAGCAGGCGCGGGACGACGCCGGCGAGGACCATGGACGATTTGCCCGTGCCCGAGGCGCCCGCGACCACGAGGAAACGAGGTTTTTCCGCGGCGGCGAGGGCCGCGAGGTCGGCGAGCGTCTCCTCGATTTCGGACTCGCGGCCGAAGAAAAACCGGCGATGCGCGGCGTGGAAGGCGAGGAGACCTCGATAAGGGCGAAAGGCGATCGGGCGGGTATCGTCACCGTCCTCGGGGCGCGCGTGCAGGGTGAGGCTCGCCCAGTCGAGCCTTTCTACGCCTTCGCGGAGGAGGCGCTGCCGGGCGGCAAGGAGCGCGTCTTCGACGGACGCGGGCTCGACGAGGAGTTTGTCGTAAAAGACTTCGGTGAAGGTGATGGAGCCCGGGACGGAGAGGGGGAAGCGGGAGGCGACGACGGCCTGGATGCCGGCCTGGTGGAGGTTCTGGGCGACGCTGCCGAGGTGATTGCCGATCTGCCCGGGATTGCCGCTGTCGCAGGCCGAGAGCACGACGAGGCGAATGCGGCCCGCGTGGGGCGCGAGGAGCTGCCGCAGTTTGCCCGCGTCGAGCAGGACACGCTCGCCGCTGCCGTCGTCCGCGTCCCAGGCGAGGCCGTGCGTTTGTCCGACCTGGGTGCCGTGGCAGAGGAGGTGGAGGACGTGGATGCATTCTCCCGACGCGGCGGCCTTTTCGAGGATGCGGGAGAGGCGGCCGAGCGAGAGGTGGTCGATGACGTCGCGGGCCGGATCAAAAGGGTGATGGCCACGCTCGGCGGCGGCGCGGAGGGCATTCGATTGTTCGGCGAGGGGTACGGCGCCAGCGGCGGCGGACCAGCCGAAGAGGATTCGCCCGCCTTCGGGCAAGGGCGAGGGATCCTCGGGGCGCGTGGTGCTCTCGGGCCAGGCATAACGGACGAGGACCTCGGGCAGCTCGCCGAGGTGCTGGCCGCTCGATTTGAGCGTCAGGAGCTCCCAGGGTAAGGCATAAAGCTCCGCGGCATTCGAGCGGAACGTGATCCGCACCGGATCGCCGCGCGAGGAGGCGGCGAGGATGTTTTCCTCGTGGCGAGACCAGCCCGCGGGCGCGAGGAATCGCCGGAGGGCGCGGCCGAGGCGCTGGACGATGGCGGGATCGCAGCCGGGGCGGCGGACGGCGTCGAGGTCGGCGAAGAGCGCGGGCGTCCAGTCGATCGTGACGGTCTCGGCGCCGCCGCCCTCGGTGCGCAGGACATACGTGACCTCGCCGTCTGGTAAGACAAACGATTCGTCGGCCTGCGCGGTGCGGGTGAATTCGAGGAGCAGGTTCTCGGACGGGGGCGCGGGGGACGGGGAGCTCATCCGCCGGCCATGACCTTGAATTGGCCCGGGCTGAGGATCTGGATCACGCCGCCATACGAGCACATGAGCTGGCAGGAGTTGTGGAGGGTGGGCAGGCTTTTCAGCATCACCTTGGTGCTGCCGGGGAGCCACGTGCCCGCGGGGACGGGGACGCAGGGCATGGGCGTGAGGACGCCCATGGCGGCAGCCGTGGCCGAAGCGACCGTGGGATTCGCCATCGAGGTGCACGCGCCGAAGGGGAGGACATTGGTCGCGGTCACCATGTCGGCGATGTTCGCGGCGGACGCGGTCGCATTGACCATGTTCGCAGGCAGGACCATGATCGAGGCGGGCGCCATGCCGAAGCTGCACATTGCGGTGGCGCCGGATGCGATTTGAACGGCCATGGGGTCACCCGAGCCCACGAGGGGCGAGGCGAGCGTAGCCGGGGGCGCGGGGAGGAGGCCAGTTTGTGACGGAGCCTCAGGTGGGGATGGTCCTCACGACATGGCCGGCCAGCGAGAACCCGATGACCCACATGACGACGCCGATCAGACCGTCGAGCACGCGCCACGCGCTCGGGCGGGCGAAGACGGGGCGCAACTTCCGCGCGCCAAGGCCGAGCGAAAAGAACCACGAGGCGCTCGCCAGCGAGGCGCCCACCAGAAAGAGCACGCGCTCGCCGCTGGACAACGAGGTCGCTATCCCGCCGACCATCACCACGGTGTCCAGATAGACGTGTGGATTGAGGAGCGTCACGGCGAGCGTCGCTGCTGCGGCCCCGAGGAGCGAGACGGGAGCGGCTCGCGCCCCGTGAGCTTCGACGTCGAGCGTGCTCTCTCGTTTCCATGCAGACCGAAGCGCGCGCGCACCATAACAGAACAAGAAGACGGTGCCCCCGCAGGCGAGAAGCCATGAGAGCCAGGGCCGCGAGCCGAGGTTCGCACCCAGGCCCAGGACCCCGGCGCTCATCAGCACGAAGTCGCATACCGAGCAAATGAGGCATACGAGGACGATGTGGCGGCCGGCCAGCCCCTGTCGCAAGACGAACGCGTTCTGACTGCCGATCGCGACGATCAGAGAGAGAGAGGTCAAAAATCCCTGGGACGCGGCGCTGAACATCGTTCGATGTCTCCTAGGATTGGCTTTCGGCGTAGGTGACGTTCGACGGGGTCGAGAGGCCCCCGCATGGTCGAGGCGATTGCACGGGAGACGTCCAGGTCCTCGTGACGGGGCGCTTGCCCCAGAAATACCCGTCGCAGTGGATTGCCTCGCTGTAGCGCTTGTTTCTCATCATCAGCGCATGCGCCCTCGCCAGGCTCCGCATCGGTATGCTGGGCATGAGGTGATGGGTGAGGTGGTAATTGTCGTTGTACGGGTTCAGCAGGATGGAACAGACGTTCTTCGGCATGTTCCGCGTGTATTCAAATACCGACGAGGACGGCAGCCGCGCGTGATCGCAGAGCTCGGCGAAGCATTGAATGGCGTGGTAGGCGGTCGCCTTGGAGAGCATCCACGAGCCGAGGACGGCCGCCACGCCGCCCACGCCGACCGCGGCGCCGAGGACGACCGAGAGGGCCATCCAGAACGAGACGATCTCCCAGCGTTGCCGGCCCGTCATCCCCGGGAGGCTCTCCCCGATCGAGCTTTTCCATTGCGACCGATTGAAAAGGAGGCCGGCGTAGACACCCATGGCCGTCTTTTCGTCGTGCCCCGCGACGCCGACGTCCACGCGATCCGGGTCGTCGGCGGAGCCGAGGAGGGCGTGGTGGCGCGCGTGCTGCGTGCGATACACGGTGAAGTTCTCGAAGGAAAGCGGCGCCAGCACGTAGCGGCCGAGCAGGTCATTCGCCTGCTTGTTCCTGGAGAGGTTGCGGTGAGCAGCCTCGTGGAGGAGGTTCTTGAGCACGCGCTGTTGCCGCGCGATGATCGTGAGGCTCAGCGGCAGGAACCCATAGCTCACCTTCACCAGGAGCACCGTGGCGCCCGCGATGAGCACGGCCCCCGCCCCGAGCTGGGCGAGGGAGGCGAGGAGCTTCGGCTCGCACAACTGCTGGATCGGCGTCAGCAACCCGTCCTGCCTCAACTCATTGCGGAACTCCTGACGCTCCGTGTTGATACAAAGCCCACCCGTGGCGCGATTGTTCATTGTGACCTTTCCACCTCGCGGGACGGCCCCGGCGCATCCGCCCCCTCGTCGCAGGGGTCGGACCCTCGGCGGAGAGCACCTCGTCGGTGGTGCGGGCGCGACCCAGGGCCGAGCAATACGCGCCTCTCGTGTCACCGGCGAAATACGAGCCGGCGACCGAAGGCGACGACGTTCACGCAGGCCATGGCACTGCAACGGTCGGACCAACGTGGAGGGTGGTGGTGGTCTCCGTCGTTGAAAGGGCGATCTCGAAGCCTCCGCGCGGGGCTCGGCGCGAAAGGACGCCTTGGGTCGGTCGCTGCGCCACGCAACGCGCTGCCTTCCGTCGTTGCGTGACTGCGCAATCCCTCTTGTCGCGGCCGCTCCGCCGGCCGGTCCCTCACTCCCGCCGCAAGAGCCCGTCCATCGCCTCGGCAAACCGCTTCCCGATGGCCTCGTACCCTTCGAGTCCAAAATGCACCGCGTCCTGGAGCGGCAGGTCGTCCGTGCGAATGCGCGCGACGCCCGGAATCATGACCGCGCGTTGTTGCTCCTTCACGCGTTCCCACGCGGGGAAACGGCCGTCCGTGGGGGGCGGGCCGAGCTCGGCGAAGACGAGGGGGAGATCGGGCGCGCCGAGGTCGCGGCGGAGGTCGGCGACGAAGGATTGGAATGCGGCGGCCCAGTGGGAAGGATTGGGGTGGGCATCCGCCGCCGTGAGCGCGGGATCCATGGCGTCCGTTTCGCCCTGAAAGAAAAGCACGCCCGAGATCGTGCCCGCCGTGGACGCCGCGCGGGCGCGCTTGAGGCACGAGCCATACAGGGTGTGCTCGCCGAGGTGGCGGCGCCATTCCGCGAGCGACGAGCCACCTTTCGCGCAAGGGACGAGGCCGATCGGGTGGCCACCGCGTTTGTCGCGGAGCGCCGCCGCGAACGCCGCGGCGGGGCCGGCGCCCGCGCCGGGGTCGGCGGAGACGTCGTCGATCTGGTCCTCGGCGAAATCGACGGGTTCGCGGCCCTCGTGCCAGCGGCCATCATTGCCGAAGATGTAGACGCCGGGAATCGCCGGTGGGAGAGGGTTTGGCAAGGGCGCACGGCCCGACATGTTGGACTGGCCGGCGAGGATGAAGAGCGAGAGCGCGCCGAGATGCTCGGGCGGGAGGGGGACGCGGGCGGGGACCGTGGCCTCGGGGCGTGGAGACGAGGCGCGTTTGTCCGTGTTGCGCAAAACGAGCGCGCTGGCGAGCGCGCCGGCGGCGAAGGTGAGGGAGAGAATCGCGGCGGCGCGGAGGTTCGGGCGCATGGCGCGCGTCAGGCGGCCGGCAGCGGCGTCGCGGGTTTCGGGCGGAGCGATTTCGCGAGACGCCGCGCGAGCTTCTGCGAGGGGTCCTCGCAGACCAGGAAAAAGAGGTACGCGACGCCGAGCGAGAGAGCCATGAGGAGCGACCAGTCGACGAGGTAGCCGAGCTTCAAGCGATAGTATTTCTTGAAGACCTCCCACGCGGCGAGGTGGACGAGGTAGAGCGAGTAGCTGAAGAGGCCGAGGCGCTCGGAGAAACGAGGCACGCGCACGGTCGCGAGGTGTGGGATCTCCACGAGGAGCCACGCGTAGACGAGGAGCGAGAAGGCGTTCAGCGTCCAGGGATAACCGATCGGAGAATGAAACCGGAGCGCGAGGGCCACCGCGCTCGCGAGCCAGACGGCGAGGCGCCACGACCAGATGCGGGGGTTCGTCCGCGCCGGGCGTTCGTGGATCCGCTCGGCGAGCAGGCAGCCGAGCAGCCAGCAAGGCAAGCCGATGATCCATTGCAGCGCCCAGCCGTACGCCGGATACGGGAGCGCGCGGGGATCCACGAGGACGATCACCGCGGTCGCGAGGGCAAACGAGGCGGCGACGAGCGGACGAAAGCCGAATCGATCACGAAGCGCGAGGAGGACCGGATAAAGCGTGTAATAGACGAGCTCGCACTGGAGGCTCCAGAGGATCGATTCGGAGAGGCCGACGTAAGGAATGCCAACCGCGGAGGAGAGGGCAATCGAGGCGAGGAGGGGGATGCCGATCCGGACGTAGCGGCGGACGAAATACTCGGGCCAATACGGGCGCCGCGTGAGGGTGGGCCAATGGATGCAGAGGCCCGAGATGACGAAAAAGACGATGACCGCGGCCGGGCCGTTCCAGGCGACGCCATAAGAGGCAGAGAGGAGAAAGGACAGGCGGTGCGTGCGTTCGAGGCCCGCGAGCAAAGGCGGGGGGCCGAGGTGGCTGAGGACGACCATCGCCGCCGCGACGAAGCGGAGCGTGTCGAGGCCGGCAATACGGGCCGGCTCGGTCGTGCCTCGTCCCTCGCTCATCGGCCGAGCTCGAAGAGGCCACACGCGTGGTGCGCGGACTCGAAATGGGCAGGGTCCGCATGCTCGACGAGGTCGCCGGCGTCGTCGACGGCCGAGAACGAGACGAGCGAGAGGCCGGTTGAGGTGAACGTGTCGAGGACCGTGCGCGGCGAGAAGATGCGGTGCGCGTTGAAGACGAGGCGCTCTCGGCCCATGGGGACCGAGAAGTAAAGGCGGCCGCCCGGGGCGAGGATCCGCGCGAGCGAGCGCATCGCTTTTTGCCAGCCGTCGGGATCGATCGGGTCGCCATAACGGCCGAGGCCAAAATGCTCGACGGCGTGGAGGCTGGAGAGGGATTCGACGCTGCCCGAGGGGAATCGATCGAGCGTGGTGGCGTCGCTCTGCACGAAGGTGAGGCCTTCGAGCTTGCTTTCGAGGGGGCGGATGTCGACGACCTCGACGGGCATGAAGACGAGCAGGTGCGCGATGAAGCCGTCGATGCGCGAGCCGACGTCGACGTGGCGCGCGGGGCGGCGGGCGTGGAGCTTTCGCGCGGCCCAGAGGTCCTGGTGAAAGTAATGGCCACTCGCGAGGCCGGCGCTCTCCCGCCAGTCGGTGACGATCGGATAGAGCGAGGAGGGTTTCAGCGGGAAGGGGCCGCGGCCGCCGTGCGCCGCGTGATAAGCGCGGGCGTCGCGGGCAAACCGCGGGAGGCCGCGGGTGAGGTCGCGGAGCGCCGCGGGATCGAGGCCGACGAGGCGCGCGGCTTGCTGGAGGCGCGTTCGGAGGCCGCTCATGGGGTCCTCGTTTTCAAGGCGGCGAGGTTTTCACGGAGGAGCGAGGGCCAATCGGCGATGTTTTGGGGGACGGTGCCCTCGTAGAAGCGGCGATTGAGGGAGGCGGGGCGGATCGAGCGGAGGTGTTCGTGCTCCATGGGATGGAGCAGGACGGGGGCGTCGGAGAGGAAAGCGGACCACATGCTGAAGGTGCTCCACGCGGAGGGAATGATGACGCGGCTCCGCGCGAGCAAGAGGAGGTCGACGATGGCCGGGCGCTCGGGGGCGCGCGTGGTCCGCGGCAATGCGAGCAAGGGGGCGAGCTCGCGGTCGCTCGAATCGGAGAAGACGGTGACGGGGACGGGCTCGCCGACGATCGCGCGAATGCCCTCGATGAGCCGCATGAAATGGGAGAGCGGCGTGGGGCCGAGGGAGCGGGAGAGGTCGTGCCCCGGCGCGAGGGGGCCAAAATCGCCGCCGCGGACGTGGACGCCGATGAACGGAGCCTCGGCCGCGTCGAGGGCCCTCCGGCGCGCGGGCGCGAGCATCGCGAGGAGGCGCCGGCGCAGGAAATCGCGGTGCTCGGCGAAGCTCATGAAGAAGTCGGGGAGGGCGTCGTAGACGTAAACGGTGCCCTTGGGAGCGGGGCCTTCGGGGAGGCGCGCCACCCGGGGCTCGCGGACGACGTTGCCCGTGAGCGCGAGCGTGGTCGCATGCGCGAGGCGCGCCGGGTGGGGCGGGAGGAAATCGGCGACGTAAATGCGCTTCTGGCGCTCGCCGCGGAGCCACGGGCCGAGGCGCACGGCCCCGAAGCCCGTGGTGACGAGGGGCAATCCATTGAGCTCGGCGAACGCCGCGGCGCGCGCCCAGACGAGGAGCATGTTGCCGAGGCCGTTGCGCGGCAATCGCGCGTGACAAACCGGCGGCAAGGCGTGGGCGAGGCGGGAGAGGGCGGCGGGGATCATGATAGGGCTCGTGCCTCCGAGGGGGCGGCCTCCGCGCGCTTTCGCGCCGCGCGGTCGAGGAGGAGCATCGAGGGGACGAGGACGAGGGCGCGGAACACGATGTTGACGAGGGTGGTGCCCGCCTCGGCCATGTCGATCATGTTGAAGCAGAGGGCGATGTAAAGCACGAGGCGGATGGGGTCCTGTTCGGGAAACGGCGTCGTGAGCCGCCAGAGGAAGCCAAACAAGGCGCCAATCACGCCCATGCCGAAGAGGGCACCGGGGAAACCGAAGTTCCAGTAAAGCTCGCCGGCAGCGGTCTGCGCGACCGAGGTCGTGGCCTCGGCCTCGCTGCGGGCGGCGCCGATGTAATAGTAGAACCAGCCGCCGCGGGAGACGGTCGGTTTGTCGGGCCAGAAGAGGCGGGGGACGAAGGCGTAGGCGAGGTAATCGAAGGTGTCGCCCCAGCGGAGGCCATGCCGCTCGACCTCGCCATAGAGGAAGGACGCGGGGATGGGCTCGAAGGAGCGATCGAAGAAGGCGGCGGTCTGCTCCTCGATGCCGTCGCCCTCCCCATAATCGCCTTGCGTGTAGGTGCGGACGATGCGGTCGCTCTGGTTTTCCCCGGCGACCGCGTCCGCCTGGCGGGCGGCGGAGACGACGGGCGCGACGACGCCGAGGTAAAAGACGCTGAGCGCAATGCCGAGGACCGGAAGCCAGCGGCGCAAGGGGCGCTGGCGGGTGAAGAGGATGCCGGCGGGGAGGAAGCTGAACATGAGGAACGCCTTCGAGCCCGCGCGCAGGTTGACGATGAATTCGACGACCGTGCCGAGGGTGAAGAGGATCCAGAAGGAGGCGCGCCGGTGGTTTGCGCCTTGGTGCGCGACGAAGCCGGTGAGCGCCGCGAGCGAACCCCATTGCACGAGGCCGCTGAAGGCGCCGAACCCGCCGACGTCGATGATGGGGCCGATGAATCGCATGAAGACGCCGAGCGACCAGAGGGCCAAAAAGCCTGAGCCCATGGGCGGCGGGCGCTCTCCGGGTTCAGGGATCGGGCGTATGAGCTGGAGCCCCGCGTGGAGGCCGAACGCGCCGACGAGGTACATGACATACCCCGCGGCAAGCTCGTCCGGATAGATCTTCTGGACGCTGAAGCGAATCGGAAGGCCCTCGGCGAGCTTGTTCGCGTGGTGGATGGCCGCGAGGCCGAGGGACATGATGTTCCAGCCGAAATAAAAGGAGATCGGGCTCAAGCCGAGCGGCGCGCGTCGAATCTCGAGGAAAATGATCCACGGATAGGCGACGCAGACGGCGGCGCCGGTGACGTAGAGCGTGGTGGCGGGCTCTTCGGCGAGCCAGAGCGTGACGAAGCCGATGAACACGAGCAGCGCATGGGGGACGAGCGGGCCGTAACGACGGTCGAGGAGACCTCCCGCGCGGGCGCCCGTGGCGGGCGTGAAGGGCCTTTCAAGCGTCGCGTCCATGCGCCGTGCGGTTCAGCCGATCTCGGCGGCAGGGGTATGCGCGGGGCGGCGCTCCGCGGGCCGGTAATCGGGGAATCCCTCGGTGATCGTGGGCGCCTGGGGGAGGGCGCCGGAGCTCTTGCGCTCGGGTTTGTCGAGGTCCTTCACGGCGAGGAGCTGGCCGCCGGGCGGGCCGTAGGTCTGCCAGAGGGCCATCGCGAGCTGGAGCGGCGCGCGCGGGCCCGGCTCGACCTTGCGGCCGCAACGAAAGCCGAGCGAGCGGAGCTCGGCCGGGCTGAAGGCGGAGCGGTGCGTCTCGGCGAAGGTCCAGGCCTGGACGTCGGCGTCGGGGGTGTCGAGGCGCAAGAAGGCGCGCTCGTCGTGGCCCGTGTGCGGGTCGAGCGATTCGCGCGGGACGGTGATGACGATGCGCTTTCGGGCGATGCGCTCGAAATCGCGGAGGGCGCGCAGTGCCGCGGGTTTGTCGAGGTGTTCGAGGACCTCGATGCAGAGGAGGGTGTCGACGTAATCGTCGGGGTAGGGGAGGGCGTCGGCGCTGGCGAGGACGAGCTCGTCGTAGCTCCGGTGATGGGCGGTGCGGCGGAGGTTGTGGACCGTGAGGTCGCAGCCGCTGAGGAGCTCGGGTTCGTCGAGGCGCGGGTCGCGGCGGTCGTAATCGCGGACCTGGCGAAAGCCGATCGGCGTGTCCTGCCAGCGGTGCCGGAGCATGAAGCCATAGACGCCGACGCCGCAGCCGACGTCGAGGATCCGCGTGCCCTCGATCTCGTCGAGGATGCGCGGAATCATGCCGAGGGGGCTCTGGCCGACGAGGAGCGAGGTCTTCACGAGCGTTTCTCCGAAAGAAGGGATTCGAGCGGGCCCACGAGGGGCAAAAGGGCACGGGAGAGCGGGCCCGCGCTTTCGCGGAGGGGGCCGAGCGAGGCGCCGAGGCCGATGGGTTTTCCGTGACGGAGGCGCGAGCCGACCTCGTGGAGGACCTGCTTGTCGGCGCGGAGCGCGAGCGCGGCCTCCTTGACGAGGCGCAGGGGGCCCTGGAAGTGGCGCGGGACGTATTTGCGGTGAATGGCGAAGGAGAAGGCGTGGATCGGCCAGGGATTGACGTCGACGTCGTGGCCGTCCTCGCGATTGCGCACGCGGACGAGGGGGCGCGCGGCATACGCGACGTCGCCGTGTTCGCAGAGGCGCATCCACATCTCGACGTCGGCGATGAAGCCGAAGGTAGGGTCGTAGAGGCCGTACCGCTCGTGCGCCTCGCGCCGGACGAGGGTCAACGCGCAGACCGGGGAGCTGAAGCTCCGGAGCATGAAGTCGAGCCAGACGCGGCCGCGCGTGAGCTCGGGCCAGGGGCCGACGTGCACGGCGCCGAGGGGGCGGTCGTCCTGGTCGACCATTTCGAGGCCCGTGTGCGCGAAGAGCGCGCGCGGGTGGCGGTCGAGCAGGCGCACGAGCTCGGCGAGGAAGTCGGGGTGGTAGAGGTCGTGGTCGTGGCAAACCGCGATGAGCTCGGAGGCGGCGTCCTCGATGCCGGCGTTGAGGTTCGCCGGCATGCGCAGGTTTTTGGGGTTGTGGTGGTATTTGACGCGCGGATCGCCGGCCGCGGCCTCGCGCACGGCCTCCTCGGTGCCGTCGCCGCCCGGGCCGTCGTCGCGGACGAGGAGCTCGAAATCGCCGTACGTTTGGGCGAGGATCGAGCGCAACGTGGCGCCGAGGAGGCGCGCGCGCTTGTACGTCGGCATGACGACGGAGACGCGCGGGCGCACGTCTCCCTCTCGAACGGGCGGCCTCGGTGAAAGCTTCGGCGGCGAGGGCATTTCAGTCGAGGCGCCCCGCACGAATGTACTCCACGCTGTCGCGAATGACGGTGTCGAGGTCGAAACGAGGACGCCAGCCGAGCTCGCCCATGGCCTTGTCGGCGTCCGGATACTTGTCGTTCGCCTCCTCGAAGAGTGGGCCGAAGAGGGCCTTCGGGTCGACGTAATCGATGCGGCTCTCGGAGGCGGTGATGCGCACGGTGCGCTCGGCGAGGTCGCGGATGCTGATCTTGTTCTGCGGGTTGCCGATGTTGTAGGCCTCGCCGCGACGGCCGAGGCGCAAGGCCCGGACGATGCCCTCGGCGACGTCGACGACGTGCGTGAAGGCGCGGATCATGCTGCCGTCGCCGTAGACCGTGAGCGGCTCGCCCGCGAGGCATTGCTTGATGAAGCGCGGCAAGACGAACCCGCCCTTGCCCGACTGGCGCGGCCCCGCGATGTTGAAGGGGCGGATGATCACGGCGAAGAGGTCCGAGACCTTGCACGTGTTGACGAGCGCGATCTCGCACGCGAGCTTGGCCACGGCGTACTCGAGGCGGACCGAGACCTTGGGCGTGATGATCTTGTTGTCGTTCTCGGAGCAGTACCCATCGCGGCCGCCGCCGTAGATCTCGCTCGTGGAGACGTCGCAGAGGCGCGCACCAGAGCGGTTCGCGATGTCGATGACGCGGTAGGTGTCGTCCGTGATGCTCTTCGTGATCTTGCCGGCATGCCCGAGGACGCCGACAGGGCCGACGACCGAGGCGAGGTGGTAGATCTCGGCGAAAGGCGCGAACGAGCCGCGCGCGAAATAGTCCTCGATGGAGAGGATGTCGTATGTGAGGCGCGGGTCGTTCACGCGGCGCACGTAGGCCTCGTGATCGAGGGGGCTCGTGCTGAGGTTGTCGACGACGTGGACACGCGCGTCTTCGTCCGCGAGCAGGCGCTCGACGAGATGGCTGCCGAGGAAGCCGAAGCCTCCCGTCACGAGGATGTGTTTGTCTTTCATGAGGCTTTGTCCTTCGTGTCGCAGGTCAGGATCATGCGGCATCTCCCCGCGTGCCGCCGAGCTTTCGACGGATGTTCCCGGCGATCCCCCGGGCAGTTTCGCGCTCCTCGGGGGCGAGCGCGATCCAGAAGAGCGTGAGCGCGAGGGCGCCGAACACGGGCGGCACGACGATGGCCCGGACGAGGCCCTCGGGGAGGAAAAACCAAAGGCCGGCCGAGGCCGCGGCCGGGACGAGCAAGCCGAGGCCGAGCGCGCCCAGGATTTCACGGGCGTAGCCGCCGAACCGGTCGCCGAGCGCCTGGCAGGCCGCGCGCGGGACGATCCAGGCCGCGAGGGCGAGATCCGCGAGGAGCGCGGCCGCCGCGACGCCCCGAATGCCGAAGCGCGGGACGAAGAGGACGGACAGGACGAACACGAGCGCCGCGTTCGCCGTGAGCAGGACCGCGACGCGGCCCTGGCGGTTCGTCGCGAGGAGCGCGGTGGAGCCGACGCCCCAGAACCCCCAGAGGATGGCCTGCGTGACGAGCATCCCGAGCGTGGGAAGGTCGAGCGAGAGTTTTTTGAGCGTCCACGCGGAGTAAACCGGCTCGGCGAGGGGCAAGAAGCCGAGGAGCGCGAGGCCAATGACGAAGCCCGAGAGCTTGGCCGTGGTGCGATGCGCGCGGACGAGGCGCGAAGGATCGCCGAGGGCGTCGAGCGCGGTGAGCTCGGGCCAGACGACGGTCGTGAACTGGATCGAGAGCATGCGGCCCATGTTCGCGATGTTGCGGTGGGTCGCGAAACGAGAGACCTCCTCGCCGCCGATGACGGACTGGACGACGAGGAGGTTGCCCTGGTTGGCGAGGAACTCGCCGAGGCCCGCGAGCAAGAAGAGCGCGCCGGGCGCGAGCATGCGCAGGCCCGTCGCACGATCGCCGCCGAGGGGCGTGAGGCGGAACCAGGGGTTCTGGCGGTGGAGGTCGCGCAGGACGTACGCGTCGAGCACGAGGGCCCAGACGACACGGGCGAGCGCGACCGTGGGAAACCGCGCGCCCGCGAGCATGAGCGCGGCGGGCAAGGCCATCTCGACGGCGCGCTTGATGGCCGTGAGATAAGCGGCGCGGACGAGCTGGCCGGTGGCGCGGTAGGTGCCGCGGACGGCGCCGAGTGGGACGCCGATGAGGAGCTCGATGCCGAGGAGCGCGAGCGTGAGGTACGTCTCGAGGTGCGTCGCGGTGGTGATGCCGAGCCACGTTTCGAGCGGCAAGACCGCGGTGACGAGCGCGGCGAGGACCCAGATGCCGATCGCGAGCGGGCCTTGCAGGCGCAGGGCGCTGTGGAGGTCGGCGAGGAAGAGGTCGTGATCGCCGCGCGCGTGATGCGCGCACATGCGATTGACGACATGCGACTGGACGCCGAGGTCGGTCATCGTCAGGAACGCGACGAGGGCCGAGAGCGAGGTCCATTCGCCATAACGCGCAGGGCCCCAGGCGTGCATGCCGATGGGGACGACGACGAACTGGCCGACATAACCGACGATCGCGACGACGCTCATCGCGGCGACGCCACGAAGGACGCGCTCGGCCATGCCGGGCGCGCCCAATCGTTCGGTCGGTTGCTCGGCCTGCCCGGCGCTCATACGGTGCTTGCCGCGAAGGCGCGGGGGTGGAGCTCGGCGAGGGCGTCCCAGATGCGCGCGCCGAAATGGTCCTCGGTGAACGAGGCGAGGACACGCGCGCGGGCGGCGCGGCCGAGGCGGGTGCGGAAGGCGGCGTCGCTGAAGAGCTCGACGAGGGCACGCGCGAGGCCCTCGTGATCGCCGTACCGCACGGAGAGGCCGGTCTCGCCGTCGACGATGACCTCGCGCGCGGCGTCGTCGAGCGAGCCGATGCACGGGACGCCCGCGGCGTTGGCCTCGAGGTAGACGAGGCCAAAGCCCTCGCCGCGGCTCGGCATGGCGAAGACGGTGGTGCGCTGGTAGAGGGCGCGGAGCTCGTCGTCGGGGATGCGGCCCCAGAAGCGGACGGCGCCGCTATCGAGGAGGCCGAGGCGTTTGGCTTGGGCCTCGTACGCGGGGCGCGCGGCGCCATCGCCGACGATGTCGAGGCGCGCGCCGGGGCACTGGCGGCGGACGTGGTTCCAGATGGAGATGAGTTCGGCGTGGCCCTTGTAGCGCTCTTCGGGGTGGATGCGGCCGACGATCAGGGCGGAGAGGCCTTCGTTCGTCCCCATCTGAGAGTCCCTCACCCCCTCTCCTCTCCCATCCCGGGAGAGGGGTTCAGATGGCGCATTTCCCCCCTCTCCCGGGACGGGAGAGGGGTTGGGGGTGAGGGTGGGACTGTGGGTGAGGGCTCGATCCTTCGAGAGACCAAGCCAGCAGACCTTGCTCGGGGTCGATCGATGTTCGGGGTTCCAGTCGAGGAAGCGGCCGAGCGTGAAGGCGCTGTTGCTGATCAAAAGATTGGTGCCCCAGATACCGACGCGCTGGTGGGCGGGCAAGGGGCGCCAGCATTCGACGCCGTGGAGGAACTGCACCACGGGAACATCTCGCGGGCGGAGGAGGCGCGCGACGGGGCCGAGGCCGATGTGGGTCGTGAAGACGAGGTCGGCATCCGAGCGCTCGCGCGCGGCGGCGGCGAGCATGCCGAGGCGAGAGCCGCCGAAGGAGAGGAAGCGTTGCGGGGGTTTTTGAAGGCCGACTTCGCGGGCGACGTCGCGCGCGTCGTGGGGCGCGTCGTGCAGGGCCCAGACGTCGTATTCGAGAGGGACGCGGCGCTCCGCGGCGATACGTTCGAGCTGGCGGAGGATCTGGCGGCTCACGGTGGGGATGCCGCCGTGGGGCGCGTCGACGAGGTCGGGGCAGAGGAACGCGAGCTTCATGAGCGCGACCAGACGGCGCGGGCCGCGCGGACGAAGCCTTCGGCGGTGTGAGGGATGTCCCACGCGGCAATGCGGCGCAGGGAGGCTTTTCCACGGGAAACGCGGGCGTCGGGGTGCGCGAGGGCCTCGTCGAGGACACGCGTCAGCGCAGGGACGCTGCCCGCGGGGAAGACCCAGCCATTGTCAGGGCCGACGAGGTCGGGGACGGCGCCGACCTGATCGGAGGCGATGACGGGGAGGCCGAGGTTCATGGCCTCGTTGACGGCGAGGCCCCAGGGCTCGAAGCGCGAGGGCAAGGCAAAGACGTCGCCGAGGGCATACGCGGCCGGCATGCGCTTCTGGTTGACGAAGCCGACGAAATGCACGCGGGCGGAGAGAGAGCGGGCGAGGGATTCGAGCTCGCCCCGGAGCGGGCCGTCGCCGATGAGGACGAGGTGGGCATTCGGGCGCGGGCGCGCGGCGAAGGCGCGGATCAGATCGGCGCAGCCCTTCACGGGGATGAGCTTGGCGGCGTAATTGACGACGAGGTCGTCCTCGGGAATGCCGAGCTCTTTACGGAAGGCGCGGGCCTCTTCGCGGACGGAGCCCGTCTGGGATTGGAAGAACGAATTGTCGACGGTGTAGGGCGCGATGAAGACGCGCTCTTTCGGGACGCCGTAATGCTCGAAGTAGTGCGCGGAGAGGGTGCCGATCGCGAGGGCGCCGCCGAGGCGGCGGAAGATCGGGGGCAAGGCGAGGCGCTTGGCGAGGCTTACGTGCGCGGGGCGCTCGGCGAGGAGGTTCGATTCGCCGCGGAGCAGGACGGGGATGCCCTTTTGGCGGGCCCGCAGCATGACGTCGTGCTCGGTGGCATGGGCATAGCCGTGGACGATGATGACGTCGGGGCGGAACGCGGACATGCGCGAAAATGCGCCGGGGTTGACGAGGCCGAAGAAATGGTCCGTGCCGGGGCGCTTCGAGACGTTCGGCACGAATTCGTGGTCGTAGCCTTCGAGGAGGGGGACGTCCCAGCGGATGGTTTTGCCGAAGCCGGGGTCGCGGGTCTCCTTGACGCCGAAATCCCAGCAGAAAAAGAGCTTGATCGCGACGTCCTCGCGGGCGGCGAGGGCGCGGTAGAGCGGCGCCTGGTACTGGATCGGGTGCGTCGCGAGGATCGCGATCCGGACCATGGCGGGCCTATCGTCCTTTCGGGCTGCGCTCGGCGAGCCGGGCCTGGAAGTCGGTGACGGTGGCGCGGAGGCCGTCGCGGAGGGCGACGCGCGGGGAGAAGCCGAGGAGCTCGCGGGCGCGGGTGATGTCGGGCTTGCGCTGGCGCGGGTCGTCGGCGGGCAAAGGCGCGTGGATGATTTCGAGGTCCGAGCCGAGGAGGCGGAGGACTTCTTCGGCGAGCTCACGAATGGTGAATTCCTCGGGGTTGCCGAGGTTCACGGGGCTTTCGAGCGGCCCGGAGCGGGCGAGGGCGAGGATGCCTTCGATGAGGTCCTTCACGAAGCAGAAGGAGCGGGTTTGCTTGCCGTCGCCGAAGAGGGTGAGGGGTTTTCCCCGGAGCGCCTGGACGATGAAATTGGAGACGACGCGGCCGTCGTCGAAGGCCATGCGCGGGCCATAGGTGTTGAAGATACGCGCGATGCGGACGTCGACACCCCAGGCGCGGCGGGCGTCGTTGAGGAGGGTCTCGGCGCAACGTTTTCCTTCGTCGTAGCAGGAGCGTTCGCCGATGGGATTGACGTTGCCCCAGTAGCTCTCGGGCTGGGGGTGGACCGTGGGGTCGCCGTAGACCTCGGAGGTCGAGGCGTGGACGATGGTGCAGCGGCGGCCGCGGGCCATTTCGACGAGGCGGAGGGCGCCCATGACGCTCGTGGTGAGCGTGGCGTACGGGTCGCTCTGGTAATGGATGGGCGAGGCGGGGCAGGCGAAGTTGAAGACGAGCTCGGCGTAGACGTGAATGGGCTCGCGGACGTCGCCCATCTGGAAGTGGAAATGCGAGTCGCGGCCGGCGCGCTCGAGGTTGCCGAGGTCGCCGGTCATGAGGTTGTCGATGCCGACGACCTCGTAGCCCTCGTCGAGCAAGCGATCGACGAGGTGCGAGCCGAGGAAACCCGCAGCGCCCGTGACGAGCGCGGTCTTGCGTGCTGCGCCGAGTCCCATGTCAGCAGAGTCCTCCGTCAGATCGTTGCATCATGGCTTTTCAGATAGGCGATGAGCGTGGTCAATGCGAAGAAGTGCGGCGCGGCATAGGTGCTTTTGTCGTCTGCGAGGAAATAACGCCACAACCCGGCGACGGCGCCTGCGTCGAGGAAGGGCGCGTGGCGCCGGGCCTCGTCGAGGAGCTTTCGTTCGGTCCAGGCGCGGAGCGGGCCCTTGAGCCACGCGGCGAGCGGAGGCGCGGGCGCCGGGCGTGCGGGGGTGTGCAGGAGCGTGGACCTCCGCGGGAGGAACAGCGCGCGCTCGACGACGGAGCGATCGAGGAGTGGGGCGCGGAGCGAGAGGCCGCGGCGGCGGCACGCGACGTCGGCGTCACGCAGGGCCCGGTCGCGGAGGTCGTTCGTGAGGTCGAGCAGGGCGAGGGCACGATCGAGGCGGAGCCCGCGCCGCGCGAGCGCGGGCTCGAGCTGCGACGGGATTGTGATCGGCAGGAGCGCGGTGTCCTTGAAGGAGAGCGAGCTCGGGTGTGCGAAGGCGTCGCGGCCGGGAAAGGTGGCGACGGTGAGCACGTCGGATTCGACCGTGCCGCGGAGCGCGGCGTACGCATGCTCGACGGATCGGTATCGGGCGAAGAGCGCTCCGAAGTGGAGGATGCGGCTCGCCGCGGGGAAAAGCGCGCTCCGGCCGAGGCCAGAAAAGGCCGCCACGCCCGCGGATTTCGCGGCGCGGAACGCGCGGAGGAACGACGTGGAAGGTTGATCGAGCGCCTCGACGGCCTCCGTGATCTCGCGTTCGTCAGGGGCGACGTGGGAGGCCGTTCGAGGGAAAGCGGCCTCGGCGAGCATGGCCTCGACGTCGCGCGGATCGGTCGTCGTTCGGGGCTCGATCGGCAGCTCCCAGTACGTGGCGCTGCGCGCGTGGCCGTCGCAGTAGGTGAGGATCGTCGCGGGCGGGAGCGGCGAGACGCCTTCGAGGATGGTGTCGGGCTCGGCGACGGCGCCCGTGGCGAGGAAGCTCCCGACTGCGCGGAGAGACAGCCGTTTTTCGGCAAAACCCCGCGCGGCGAGCGTCCAGACCTCGAAGGCGAAGGCGAGCTTTCCGGGGGCCGTCGCGAAGTAGAGGGATTTGATGCCGATCGGATCCCGCGCGAGGAGGAGCGTCCGCTCGTTCGCGTCCCAAAGACCCAGCGCAAAACCGCCCCGAAGCTCTTCGAGCGCGCGCTTGCCGCGGGCGGCATACGCGGCGAGGACGCCTTCCGGGGTTTCGACGTCACCTTCGAAGACGACCGTGAAACGGCCGTCGGGGGACGTCACGGCATTCGGGGAGAACCGGGCCTCGTCAATCGCCGAGCCAGGCCTGCCGCTGACGTACCCGAACGCCGCGTTCATCCCCGCGCCCGCTTTTCCCGCGCCGCGAGCTCGAGGTCCGAATCCACCATGCGACGCACGAGCTCCGGGAACGAGACCTTGGGCGTCCATCCGAGCTTCTCCCGCGCCTTCGTGGGATCCGCGAGGAGGACGTCGACCTCGGCCGGTCGGAAATACTTGGGATCGATGCGCACGTACTCCTGCCAGTCGAGGCCCGCATGGCGGAACGCGAGCTCCAGGAACTCGCGCACGGAGTGGGTTTCGCCCGTGCCGACGACGTAATCGTCGGCCTGGTCCTGCTGGAGCATGCGCCACATGGCCTCGACGTAGTCCTCGGCGTGGCCCCAGTCGCGGCGGGCATCGAGGTTGCCGAGCCAGAGGTCACGCTGGAGGCCATGCTTGATGCGGCCGACGCCGCGCGTGATCTTGCGGGTGACGAAGGTCTCGCCGCGGCGCTCGCTCTCGTGGTTGAAGAGGATGCCGTTCGAGATGTGCATGCCGTACGCCTCGCGGTAGTTCTGCGCGACGTAGAACGCATACGCCTTGGCCGCGGCGTAGGGGCTGCGGGGGTGGAAGGGCGTGGTCTCGCGCTGGGGGATCTCGGCGACCTTGCCGTAGAGCTCGCTCGAGCTCGCCTGGTAGAAGCGCGCCGTGACGCGCATCTTGCGCATGGCCTCGAGGAGGCGAATGGCGCCGAGCGCGGTGACCTCGCCGGTGTACTCGGGGATGTCGAAGGAGACACGGACGTGGCTCTGCGCGCCAAGGTTGTAGATCTCGTCCGGCTGGACCTCGGCGATGATCGACTGGAGCGAGGAGGCGTCGTTGAGGTCGCCGTGATGCAAGAAGAGGCGGACGCCACGCTCGTGCGGGTCGCGGTAGAGGTGGTCGATGCGCTCGGTGTTGAAGGAGGAGGAGCGCCGGATGATGCCGTGGACCTCGTACCCCTTCGCAAGGAGGAGTTCCGCGAGGTACGAGCCGTCTTGGCCGGTGATGCCGGTGATGAGCGCGCGTTTCATGCGGTTCTGAAGTGCGTCCGGCGACCCCTGCCCGGGGGCGGACCGTAGCATCCGGGGGGTGGGGCGCCAAGATAGGCGGGTTCGCGGAAGGCTTGGTTGCGGGGGAGGTGGGAGACGTTCAGGGGGCGGGATCCGGGGGATCCAGGGTGGCCGGGGTCGGCTGCTGCTGCCGCTGCTGCTGCTGCTGCTGCTGCTGCTGCTGCTGCTGCTGCGGCGGCGGCGGCTCTACTGGCTTCCGGGGCGTGCTCGGCGTCCGTCTCGGTCTCGGCGCGTGCCTGCTTGTTCTTGCGGCGCTGGTCGGCGGCCTTCTTCGCGTACCGGGAGCGGTACCGTGTCCGCGCCCTCGGCAACCGTGTCCGCGCGGATCCCCATCGCCTCATCGCCTCCTCACCCTCGCCAACCGCGTCCGCACGTAGGCGCTGAGACCGTGCGTAGGTAACCCAGGTGGTTCGTCGGCGACCGGGAGGGTGACGGTGAGGAAGGCGGAGGCCGTGCACCCCCACGAGGAGTTCTAGTCTGCGAACGAGGGCAACATATGCGTCTTGCTCGGTCAGACCCTTCCCACACGACCGAGCTTGCGCTAGGGTTGCTTGCCACAATGATTCCGAAATCCCTGCGTCCGGCGCTCTTCAAGGACATGTGTTCCAAGATCGAGGCAACGAACTTCTTTCTACCTAACGATTTCTCCTACGAAGAGACCAAATTCAGCAATAGCCAAGCGGGGATCGTTGTTAAATATTTGGCTTCGCCCAATCTATGGTTCTCCTTTTCACTGCCTACGGCCTACACGACTTCGAAGGATGGTTATTCGTCTAAGTTGGTGGTTCATACAATATCATCGCCTGGCGAACTAGGCCCCACTCAGACCGATACCGTGGATGGGTGGGAGGGCCTTGTTGTTAATTTTGCACTGTGGCTACGACGAGCTGAGGTCGACTTGAAGGACGGGGCATTGGCCCGCGAGTTGGCGAAGCAGCGTGAAGTAATCGAGGACATTGTTGCGGATGTTGCTTCAAAGGCCGAAAGCTCAGAGGTCTTCTTTACGCGTCAGGAAATACGACGCTGCTCGCAGCGCCTCGATGAACTAGAACAAAAACTGGCGGACGAGATTAGTAAGCACGCGACATCGAAGGAATCAAAGGAGAAGGTCAAAGAAGACATTGATCTTCTCAAGAAGGAAATCGATTCCTTGAAGAAGCAACTTGCGACCCTGTCGAAAGTACAGTGGTTGCGAGGAGCGCTCGCTCGTCTACTAAAGTGGTTCAGCAAGCAAGAGAACCGAGAACTCGTAGCCGATGCAACAAGTGTCGCGCAGCATCTTCTAGGCCCCGGAAACGCCGACTGAATGTCTCCCGCCCATCCAATATTCCGACAGGAACAAGCGTCGGCGCCGGGGAAAGCGAAAACTGATCGGTATCGTACGAGAACCGCGGCCCGGCGAGAACGAATCGAGTCGATCCGTGTGGGGCGCCGACTCGGAGCAAGCACTCGTGCTGGCGTTGGCGAACGTGCCGCTCGATCTGAGCCTCGTGGGCACGAGATGGGTGGGATGATGAAGTTCCTGGGACGCGCGGATCTGGGGTTGACCGCAACGCCGCCGAAATAAGGGGCGTGGCAGGTCTAACGCACGTACTGCATCCCCATCCTCGCGAGCCGCTTGCGCGCCAGTTCAAGACGCGCATACGCCGCCGTGAGGCGAATCCGCAATATACGCGCGATCTGCAACATCGAACGACTGTAAGTCCTCGCCGAGCCCCGTCGTGACACCGACGGCTTGCGGCTCCGACGCTGGTGCCCCGAAGGGAGCACCCGATGCGAAACCATCAGCGAGCGGCGGCGATTCGTGCGGAGATCGAGCGGAGCGAGGGTCGAGGACGAGGGAGGGCGTACCCCGAGCAGGTGCGTCGTCGCGCGATCGAATACTTCTGGTCGCGGCGTGACGAGGGCGCGACGATCGCAGA